>CAWGSV010000004.1:0-514737 GCA_963825365.1 uncultured Acidobacteriota bacterium
GCTGCCAGACGAAAACATCGAGCAGTTTATGGAGACGCTGTCCCGGCTCATTGCCGATCCGGAAATTGAAGTGAAGCGAGCCAGCAACATTCAGCCGGACCGCCCGGCAGGCGCGCCATCTTCCATTCATAGCGAGATGTTTGAAGCGCTGGAACGCTCGCAAGCCAGGTTCTTTCCTGGCGCGGTCACCTTGCCGATCATGCTTCCCGGTGCTACGGACTCCGCACAACTCCGCGCCAAGGGCGTGCAGGCCTATGGCGTCGGCATTCCCAGAACTGAGGAAGACGCCTCACGAGTGCACGGGAACGACGAGCGTGTGTCCATCGACGCGCTCGGAAAATTTATTGCCTTCCTCAACGCGGCGGTAATCGAAATTGCCGCGTCCAGGAAATGATGCGCAGAAGATCTGCACTGCCTCGGCTCGATATAATCAAGTGGGCATGTCAGAGCGGGGCAACACCCGAAAACCCACATTCCGAGAATTCCGGGCAGGCGCACCTCTATATCAATTTCCTGAAGCTGGAATCAGTTGGCCGGCGCCGACGACGGAGACAGGACGTGGATCGCTATTCCCAAATTGTCAGATTCCAGCTTGTCGATTCGGACGACAACTCCAACAAATGTAGAGTTCAATGGGCTGTCGGGCTGAAAATCAGTCGTCACATAGACGCTCATTCCAATTGCGTAATGACTTGCATCAGTGGAAAAATACAGACCGTCCTGTGACCCGTTCAAGATCGTGCAATATTCTGGTGGCAAGCTCGGATCGAAGGGGCGAATGCGAGTCGCCTGTGAAAGATCAATTCGAGGATAGCGGCGACGTTCTCGGGCTTCAGTTGACACGTGGAATTATTAACACAGTGTTGGCAGGAGTAAAAGTCGCATTCACAAATGAATTTCCTCCGCTAATGAAGGCTTACACACCTTTTTGGGTGACTTCCCCTCCGATCCCGCATTCAGTGAAGACCGTTTCTCAGGACTCGGGAAATGTGAGGGCGGTGCTAGATTTCAAAGTGCTACACTTCGTCGCGGTTAATCACGGTGACGTTGCGATGACACAAAATTCTTGGATAGCAAATAATGACGCAGCACGAATTTTCAAGGCTTCCAAAATTTGGGAGTTCAATGTTTGGGGAGCCATAGTCGGAGGTATCGGCGGTGGTCTCGTCATGTTGGTGGTTGCAACAATTCTCATCTTCGATTCTGTGGGGCCTACGGGAAGAATGTATGGGTTGGCTCTGTTCCTTACAATCATCGTGACGCTGCTGGCAATGTTTCCCGGCAACCTTATTGCGGCAACCCCCGTAGCGGTTGAACTTGAAAGTGGAAGGGCACTCCGCATAATTGCACCGCTTAAAAAACTCTGCATCCCAATTGAAGATGTACAGTCGGTCCAGGACTCGACTTCGGCATGGATATACCGGCACGGCGCAGTAGTTAAACTAAATAAACGACACGGCCTATTAAAGAGTTTTGCCATCCACTGGGCCTTCGGCAACGAAGGGCAGCAACTTGCCCAAGCGATCCGGCGGGAACTTTTGCTGCGCGGGTAGCGAGTCAATTCCCATATTCCGATGATCCCGCTTCACAGGCGGAATCGGCTTCGCCCATGCCCAAATGCCTGAATTATTAAGGGGCCGAATGGGGCCATTTGGCCCGGGTAATCATTGGGGAATGGTCGACCAGCCGCCTGGCATCCCAGAACCTGATGCAACAGGCCAAAAAAAGAGCCAAGTGGAACGGTGCGACCCAGACCGGCAAGCACGATCCCGAACCCAAAATCGGCGAAAAGATCTAAGAACTTCCTGTGAGCAGCCCGCGGAAAACCGGCTATTTTTTCGTTCCCGGCTGCTGCGAAGATCTCACGCCTCCGCTAAAAACCTGCATAGGATCTTCTTGTATCTGCTGAAAGCCCGAAGGAATGTCGAACAGGCTTCCGTCGAGCGAGGACGTCGAGAACGAAGTTACCGCCGTGGTCATTTCCATCAGCGCATTCGGATCGGGATGGGGATTCGGAGGAAGAGTACTAGCCGCAGGCGCGGAATCATTGTCCTTCTTCTTTTTGCCAAACAGGCCGCCCAAACCTTTCAACACCGCTTGCGATTCGAGCGAGCTCGGAGAATTGTCGGTCTGTGATGGTGGAGGGTTCGACGGTTTCGGGTTAGACGCGCTGCCGTTTTGCGATCCCAGAGTTTGGGTTTGCCCATCGGCGGTTGCAGACATAGTCATGCTGACGTATGAGAGCATCGGGAAACCCTTTAGGGCGCCGGAATTCTTCTGCAGCTCAGACATGCCCTCCGCGGCTCGGGGATCGATTTGGATGCCCGGCATCGAAGGGATCTTCATCCAGGATACCTCTTGGGCCATGCGCCTGTAGAACTCCGCGAATTCCTTGTAACCAGTAACGTTTGGCGCCACATAAGTGTCCATGTTCATGGTGGAGGTAAAGGTAGCGGAGTTAGGTTGGCCGGGCGGCGGTGCGCTGGCCCCGGAAGCAGTGCCTTGCATAGCGAGGTCTATCTCCACGTTGGTTTCATTGGTGGCCTGGTCCAGGATCGTGCGCCCAGCGCCGCCTGGCATGACTTTGATGGTGGGCTTAACAGTGAGCTGCACGTCCTGAGGTACGGCCTTCTCCTGCGGCGTCTGCGGATTCTGCTGCATCTGCTGCGCCGCCTGCTCCATTGCGACTTTGATCTGATCGAAGGTCGCCACAGCGTACGTTTTATTGTTGTTGTCGATGAAGATCACGCGCCGGCCGCCGACGTCAATGATTTGGGAGGTGCCATCCTCGTTATCGGTTCGCAGGCGATCACCCTTAACGTAATGCGTTGTGCTGGTCGGCTTCAGCATATCTTTTTCCTGTTTCTTGGCATCTCCGCGAGCGAACTTGGAAGCGAACTTCATCATGGAGAGCATGGAGCCGCCGGTCATCTGCGACGTCTCGGTATATTTGAAATCGGCACGCGCGGGCAAGGTAGAGGCTAAGAGCAAAAACGAAGCGAGTAAGACCTGAATGAATTTCATGGATTCTCCTGCCTTTACGGTTCAGCTGGGATCTCCGATATGGCTCAATTTCTGTTGCATCGTAACTCCTCTCCTGCACCCTCCACAATGAATTTCGCAGCTGGGCAGGCTCCAGTTGGCTTTCTACATTCCTATTGAAAAGCCAACGAGTTGCGCGAGAAGGTTTAATCTAACCCGACATGAAGAATCTGACATTTCAGATACCCGCCATTGGTGTTACACACTACCAGGACAGCGGCCCCCGAAATCAGTTGGATATCCTGAGGGAGACCTGAGCGAGACCGGGGTTCGAGTATCGTGACGTCTGTTGCCTGTAAAAGCCATATTCCGATAAGGTCGACAGTCTCAATGGTTCAACGCAACACTTGTTCAAAGGCACCCTAGACGAGTCTAAGAGGCCTATTTTGTGCGCCGGCATCAATTCAAACAAAACAAAAGCCCTGTGTATAGGTTTTGATTGAGTACGGTTGCACAGATCAATTTTCGATGGGAAGCGCTGTCAGATCAATTGGTCGTGAGGTGTTGCGTTGACCGGTTGAGCTGGCAATCTTTTATGGGAGTGTTCTGCCCGCCTTTGCGCGTAGCGCGAGAAGTTCCAACACGACGTTGTTCTCTGCCTGAGCAAGCTGCTCAACCGATTGGCCATTTGCTTCCTTCAGCACGCCATCGATAACCGTCTGCATCAGTGCCGGCGTGACGTCGGGCATTTCGAGTTTCCTCATTAGGCCCGCGAAGCCATCCATGAATTGCTCCACAAAGTGACGGATTCCGCCGGGCCCGCCGCCCAAATGCCACTGCAGGCTAGGGCCCATCACACCCCACCGAAGCCCCGACCCATAAGACACGGCGATGTCTGCATCCTCCACACTGACGACGCCTTGCTGAATGAGATAGAGAACCTCTCGGTATAGCGCCGCTTGAAGCCGGTTCCCGACATGGCCCGGGACAGACTTGCGCAGACGGATCGGCTTCTTGCCGATAGATGCGTAGAACGCCATGGCTCGTTCGATCACCGCCTCGGACGTCTTCGCCCCGCCTACTACTTCAACAAGGGGAATAACGTGAGGAGGATTAAAGGGATGTCCTATCACGCAGCGCTCGGGATGCTTACAGCCCGACTGAATGTTATCCATGGTGATAGCGGATGCGCTCGAAGCGAGGATCGTGTCCGGAGGAGCGAATTCGTCCATCTGGGCGAACACCTTGGCTTTCAAGACGAGTCGTTCCGGAACGTTCTCCTGAACAAAATCGGCCTTCGACACCGCCTCCTTCATATCGGCAGTGAAGCTCAGTCGGTCGCGGCTTGCACCGGAAGCAAGGCCAATGACCGTGAGTAACTTCCATGCCTCGTCGACGCCATTGCGTAAGTTGGCCTCCGCGTTTGGCGAGGGATCCGTCGCGATGACGTCGAAACCGCTTGCCAGATACTGCGCCGCCCAACTCGCGCCGATCAAGCCCGTACCGACGATCGCTACGTTCCGAATCTGTGTGTTTACCATAGCGACGCCATCATAGGGGCGCGACCGGAGGCAAGTCAACGAAGAGGGGCAGCTTGTAGGTCAAGTCCATCCATGAGAAGGTCGGTTAGTGTCAAGGCGGGTTTTCTTACCAGTGGGTTTTGCGTTTGAGCCGGGCCGCCTCCGTCGCCATCCTTCCATCCGCACTCTTTGTTGAGCGATTGTCGCTCGGTGCCAGTTGGGCGTTCTCGTTTCAGTCCTTTAGGGCCTCCGGCTCGCGATAGCTCATGAAAATTAGTCCAAGATAAGATCGCAACGGCCCAGCGGAGCGGCGAGATCGAACCTACATTGGAGAAGTCGAGGCCGAGTTTCAGTACGATCCGGAGCGTTCGTGATTGAGCGAATAATTGGGCGTCGTTGTCTTCCCATCATACTGAATCCATCATGGTTGCGCGCTGACTTTGGAGGTTTTTCCGGATTGTACTGTGTTAAACTCACGCCCATTAGGTTGCGAGCTTCTGTGTGACTGAAATTCTGATCGTGCAGGGAGGTTGGGTTGTCCAAGGTTTTCGCTCCGGCCAAAAAAGTGGTTTTCAGCGACGAAATTCTGCAGGACCCGTATCCCACCTACGCCCGCCTACACGAGGAAGGTCCGTTGCATTTCCTGGATGTCGGCAGCAAGTTTGCAGTATGGTCGATTATCAGCCACTCCGAGTGCTCCTCGATTGCCAAAGATCCCAGGCTTTCCGCCAAACGCGCGCAGACAGATGCTATTGCCTCTGCCAATCAGCCGCCAGGCCGAGTTTAGCGAACTCGCGCGCATGTTCAGCTTGTGGATGATTTTCATGGACCCGCCGGAACACACCCGGCTGCGCAAGCTTCTCAACAAGGGATTTTCGCCCGCGGCGATAGAAGGCTTGCGTCCGCAAGTCGAGGCCATCGTCGATCGAATGCTGAAGCCCTTGCGGCATGGCTCCGAAGTTGACCTTATGAGCGAATTCGCCAACCCCGTTCCGGTACGCATTATTTTGGAAATGCTCGGAATCCCGCAGGAGCTGAATGAAACATTCGCTCGATTGGTCGCGCGCCATCGCCGTGTTTCGAGGCAGTCCGAATCGAACGGTGGAACACGCGCAGGCGGCGCAAGACGCCCTGATCGGGTTAACCGAATTTTTCCGAAAGACCGTGGCGGAGCGGAGACGCAACAAAGGGAACGACCTGATTAGTCTTCTCATCGACATCGAGGAAGAAGGAGAAGTGCTGACCGAAGAAGAGCTATTCGCGCAGTGCATTGCGCTGCTTTTCGCCGGGCACGAGACCACTCGAAATCTGATCGGCAACGGAATGTACACGCTCCTGAAGCACCCGCAAGAGACGGCGGAATTACGAGACAACCCGGACATGATCCGCACGGCCGTGGAGGAGATTCTGCGTTATGAGAGCCCCGTGCAATTAACGGCTCGCGTACTGAAGGAAGAAATCGAGGTTTGCGGTCAGCGCATACCGAAGGGATGGACGATGCTATGCATGCTGGGCGCGGCGAACCGCGATCCAAAACAATTTAAGGAACCGAATCAGTTGAACCTGAAGAGGCTGAACAACCAGCACCTGGCGTTCAGCGCGGGTCCGCATTTTTGCATTGGAAGCCAACTC
This sequence comes from uncultured Acidobacteriota bacterium, assembly GCA_963825365.1. Lineage (GTDB taxonomy): Bacteria > Acidobacteriota > Terriglobia > Acidiferrales > UBA7541 > Palsa-360. The sequence goes on from CAWGSV010000004.1 coordinate 6,135, forward strand.
GCGCGACTAGAGGGACAAATTGCGCTCCTGAATCTGGTGCAGCGCTTTCCGGAGATGAAGCTCGCCGGCCCGCAGCCAGAGTGGGCTCCTACATTTGGATTGAGGGGCCTGAAAAGTCTTCCGGTAATCGTGTGAAAACCTCATTCGAGCGGTTGAGTCACAGCGACGGCGAGTCGGCTTATAGAAACCCGGATTCCTGATGCAGAAATCCCATCTGCTTCCACGGTGTTATCTTCTATAATTAGATAGATATAGTTTCAATGCCCATGCCATAGGAACTTTCACTCTCCTTATGGGAAACCCTCTACCTGCGAGTGCGTCCGTCGTGCCTTACCTAGTTGCGGTGAACCAGCTCCTGCTATTGGATTAAGAATTGTCTTTTTGGAGGTTGCGCTGAAAGAGCGCCGGCATGGAAGGGCTCTTGCGATTTGCCGGTATGGCCTTCGGCGCTGGCATCGGCGGCAAAGGGTCCGAGAGCGCTTCCAGGTTGACTCTCGTCAGCGGGATTCCAGGACAGCTCTGCTAGCTCTCTTTGCTGAAAAACTTCCGGGCGAATCGACGCACTTGGCGGCCGTCGTGAATCTGACTGAAGGATTCGGCTTGGGCATTCGCCATTGCGATTAGAGCTTCCGCGGTCGACACGTCGTCGCCACCCATGCGGCGCGCCAAAATTTCTCCCTGTGCGCAGCTAGCTCGGAGAATTTTGCCCCGCCAGGAAGCCGCCGTCGAGAACCAGGGACTGGCCCGTCATGAAAGATGCGCGATCCGAGCACATCCAAACCACGGCTTCGGCGATTTCCGCCGGTCTTCCAAAACGGCCGATGGGATGGCAACTTAGAGCGTATTTGTGAGCCGCCGGAGCGCCAAAAACCCGGTCAGCCAAAGGCGTTTCGACCGCCGCGGGACACACCGCGTTGATCCGAATCCCACCTTTAGCGTTTTCCAGCGCGGCGGACTTCGTCAGCCCTATCACTCCATGTTTGCTCGCACTATACGCTGCTGCCCCAGCAACACCGACCAGGCCTGAAATCGACGCCATGTTTACAATAGCTCCGCCACCGCGCTGCCTGATCATCTGCCGAATTTCGTACTTCAGGCAGAGCCAGACGCCCTTGAGATTGATGTTGATGGTCCGATCCCAGTCTTCTTCGGATTGTTTGGTAAGGGGTACCCAAACGCCCTCGATCCCGGCGTTATTGAAGGCGACATCCAAGCGGCCAAATTTCTCCACCGCCTTCTGAACGAGCATTTCAACTTCGGAGGCTTTCGACACGTCGGTTTTCACAAACAGGCCATCGCCGCCGGCGGCACGGACCAGTTCAATGGTTTCCTCGCCTTCCGGTTCGCGCCGGCCGGCAACCACCACTTTGGCTCCCGCCTTCGCGAAAAGTACGGCGGTTTCACGGCCAATACCCGAAGTCCCGCCAGTCACGAGCCCAACTTTGCCTTCCAAATTCGTTGTCATAGTTTTCCTTCACAAATCAGAACTCTCCACATAGACCCGCAGAGCGCGGGCGTTGCGTGCGAATTCAGGAAGCTCGCCGATCAGGAGCCGGCCGGCAGACGTTGCCAAATCAATTCGACGGTCTGCATTTTTCCGTTCACCGGCGTCGGCGGTGTAACCAAAGCGATTTGGTCGCTCTGGAATTTGATGCCACGAACCAGGTCCTTACCTACATAGTTCTGAATCGATGAGATTTCGATGTGATGGGTCACCTTGTCACCGCTGAACGTGTACCGTCCGGCATAGGCAAGAAATGTCTTAAACGCCTCCGCCTGTTCTTCCTGCAGCGCGAGAGCCGCACCTCCGACAGAGAGTGGCTTTCGCCCGTCGTAGCTGATCAGGACGCTTACTCTGCCATCTTCAGTGTAACTGAGAAAACCCACGGGGCTGGGACCATAAGGAGCTTTGCTTGGCTCCCCGGCCGATGTTGTGCTCGAGGCAGACACCAGTTTCCACGTGCCCACAAGTTTGTCGTTTGCGTGCCCGAATATACCAGCTGAAATGGCGATAAATTCGGACATCGCTAGAATTGCAGTTCTCATCCCAATTCTCCTTTCGATTCTATGTCCGCGAAGTGTACCTTTACTCGTCGAAAAGCGCCTACACGGCATCGAAGCGGCACGCCTATATTCCCGATTGCGAGTTGTGCGGATCGCTCAGCGTTTCACGACAAATGACACCCGGGCTTCTGACTCAAACTTCTGATGTATTCGAACGAATAAGCCGGTGGAGGAGCGCTAAGCCCAAAAAAAGCCGAACTCAGCGAGCGTGCAGTTTCAGAAACAGGCAAGGGGACTCCTCGATGCATAGTATCCATTACATCGGGCTCGATGTTCACAAGAAAACGGTCGGCTAGTGCGTGAAGGACAGCAATGTCCATATCCACGCACAAGGCACGATTCCCCAACACGGTTGGATCGGGATATGTGAATGAAGACGCATCCGCGGCTTCTCTTATCCTGTTCGAGAGGGACCAGAACAGTGTTGTTCTCAGTTTGTGGAAGTAATTCGCCCTCATGAAAATACAACTTAAGGCACGAACAGGATGTAAGAAACTACTGACTCAGGAGATTAGAGCGTGAGGATGAGGCACGTTGTGCTTCCGTGCGCGTACAGCTTCCCTTGTGAGTCAAAAAGTCGCCCTTCCGCCGTGGCGATCCGCTTTCCTGAATTGATGACTTTTCCTTCCGCTCGTACCTCACCCGTATCCGAGGTGATTGCTCGCACATAGTTCACTTTAATCTCGATTGTCGCGTAACTAAATCCAACCTCAAGCGTGGAGTGCACGGCACACGCCATGCAGGAATCGAGAAGGGCGGCGGTAAATCCGCCATGAACGGATCCGATCGGATTGTAATATTCAAATTTGGGATTACCGACAAAAGCGGTAGACCCTCGTTCAACTTGCACCAGGCGAAAGTCCAGCGCTTGCTGAATTGGAGGGGCAGGTAGTTGACCTTCCATAATGGCTGTCAAAAGTTGCAGGCCGGACATGGTCTTTACTGTGCCCAGCGGGACGACTCCGTAGCGATCTGCATGACCAAGAGAACCTGTCACTTTATGCTCCTGCGGGATTTGGCGGCAGATTTCGCTTTGTCTCCGCATGATCGCGCCATTTGATTACCCATTTGATTATCAATGATATCACGCACCATTGCTCCTGCCGGCGGGCGGCTGCGCCAAATGTGACAGAATAATTACGCGCAAGTGTTCCAAAGTTGAGCCACGGTGGACTTCCGCCTGTTGACGCTCGATCTCCGGCAACAGAAGCTAGGAAGGACGGCCCTTAGGAGCCAAGATTGCAATGTCAATTCCCGGGCGTGGCGTAGCCGAAAATGGCTTTCAATTCTAGGAACTCATTCAGTCCAGCCTCGCCCCATTCACGGCCGTTTCCAGATTGTTTAAATCCGCCGAAGCAGCCTGCAAAATCAATACGGGCACCATTGATGTGCACATTTCCAGACCTGATTCGTTTGGCCACGAGGCGTGCTCGCTCGGCGTTGCCCGAAGTCACATATCCTGACAACCCATATACGGTGTCGTTCGCAATACGGACAGCATCTTCTTCGTTCTCGTAGGAGATGATGGAAAGAACCGGTCCAAAGATCTCTTGGCGCGCGATTTTCATATCGCTAGAAACATTTGCAAATACGGTCGGTTTGACGAAATAGCCTTTGGTCATTCCTTCCGGGCGGCCCGGACCACCCGCGATAAGTTCCGCACCTTCCTCAATTCCCTCCTGGATAAGCCCCTGTACCTTCTCAAACTGTGCTCTGCTAGATAGGGGGCCCATGCCGGTACTTTCCACCAGGGGGTCACCTACTCTAATACTGTTGGCTGCTTCCTTGGCTAACCAAGCGACCTCTGCCATCCTTGACCGTGGAACGAGCATTCGAGTAGGGGCATTACAAGACTGGCCACTATTGCGCATACAGGCCTGAACGCAATCTTTGACCGCTTCCGCGAAATTCACATCATCCAAGATGATGTAGGCGGATTTGCCGCCGAGCTCCTGTGTGACCCGTTTCACGGAGGGAGCCGCGGCTGTAGCCACGGCGACTCCTGCACGCGTGGAGCCGGTGAAGGACACCATTGCTACGTCAGGATGCGAAGAAATCGCACTACCCACAGTCGGCCCGTCGCCATTCACCATGTTGAAAACACCTGGCGGCAGACCCGCATCGTGGAGAATCTGCGTGAAAATGTAGGCTGAGAGGGGGGCTAGCTCACTCGGCTTCAGGACCATCGTGCATCCAGCCGCGAGTGCCGGTGCCACCTTGCACGCAATTTGGTTCATTGGCCAGTTCCAAGGAGTAATAAGACCGCAGACCCCGACCGGTTCCTTCCGCATTAGGGTCGAACCCTTAATCTCCTCGAATTTGAAATGTTCAAGAACCCTGACGATTTCCTTAAAATGCGCCAAACCTGCCGGAGCTTGTGCCGCCCGGGAAAGCGTGAGGGGTGCTCCCATCTCCAGCGAGATGGCCTCGGCCATCTCTCCCATTCTTGACTGGTAGTTTTCAATGATGCGCCGCAGGAATGCTAAACGCTCGTCAGGAGTTGTTTCCGAATAGAAATAAAAAGCTTCCTTTGCTGCTGCGACGGCCATGTCAACATCAGCCGCACTACCGAGAGAAATCGTCGCGATTGCTTCCTCAGTGGCCGGGTTGATGACTATAAAGTCTCGTGCTTCGGCAGGATTAACCCATTTCCCACCTATGTAGAACTGGCGGCAGTCCTTCAAGGCTTACTTCCATTTGTAGATTTGAATGGAATTTGGCGGTAGTTTTGGCTCATCAGACCGTCATTGCAACTCATGAATTTCGAAGCTCTTACGAACACCGAAGTTTAGCACAGCTCTTGCGACTGTTTCAGCCACGCAATGAACGATCCTTTGATTTAATCGCCTGATTCACTGTGGAATGCGTTCGAGATTTTCGGCTGACAATCAGATCATTGGGAACACAGATGAACTCTTGTGAAGAACTCTTCGTGCGCGGCCACGAGAGATTCTTTCATGTCCTTCTTGCCAACCACCAGGGAGATGTTGCACGCCGAAGAGCCAAGTGCAATCGCCAGCACATTGATGTTTTCTCGACTCAAAGCATCGCAGGTTCTGCTGGCAATGCCGGGAGTTCCACGCATGTTTTCCCCAACAACCGTGATGATGGCTACGGTTGGATTTAAGGTGATATGTTCCACTTCTTCTTGCGCCAGGTCCTTTGCGAATTCGCGCCGCAGCGCCTCAACTGCGCACCCGGCAAATGCAGCGGGGACGGCGAAGCAGACATTGTTTTGCGACGAGGATTGTGAAATCAGCAGCACGTCGGCTCGAACTGCAGCGATCGTCGTGAAGGTGCGCCCCAACAGGTCCCGAACCCCCATAATGCCCGGACCGCCGACGGTGATCATGGCGACGTCGCTGATCGCAGTTAGAGCCTTTGCGCCGCTGCTGTTTTGAGAGCCAGATGGGGTGATCTTTGTACCCGGGCGCTCGGGCGCAAACGTGTTGCAGATCCACACTGGGATTTCCGATCGCATCAAGGGACGAAGAGCCTTCTGATGCAAAACCTTGGCGCCGAAGAAGGCAAGCTCGGCTGCCTCGCTGTATGAAATCTCGGGGATCGTATTCGCGCCGGAAACGAGGCGGGGATCGGCTGTCAGAACGCCGTCCACATCAGTCCAGATGATAGACCTCATCGGCTTCAAGAGCCGCACCAATGATCGTTGCTGAATAGTCTGACCCACCGCGGCCAAGTGTCGTGAGCACGCCTTCTGCGGTTGCGCCGAGAAAGCCTGTGACCACCGGAACAATTCCTCGCTGCAACAGGGGACGCAAGCGGGCTTCGCAGAGTTCGCGAGTTGCTTCCATCTGCGGCTCAGCAGCACCGTGATTGGAATCGGTCACTACCAATTCCGTAGCCTCAATCGCCTCAGCCTCTAGGCCTCGGCTGGCGAGCGCGGCTGCGACGAGGGGCGTGGAAAGGCGTTCACCAAGACAGGTGATTGCATCTCGTGCGCGGAGCGTCAGCTCACGCGTAAGAATTGTTCCGAGGCAGAGATGTTCGCCTTCTTGAAGGATTTCTTCGATTTGAAAGCAGATCTGATTACGCTCTTCAACCGAATGGATCAGTGAGACGGCTGCCGCCATGTGTTGTTTGCGCAGACCGTCAAAGATGGTCGTGACGGTTTCACGGTCTCCCGCTTCGGACTGCGTCGCCGCTTCCGTCAGCCTGTTCGTCACTCCGCTCATTGCGGAGACGACCACTACCAGATCGCTTTCTCGGGAAGAGGACTGGATGATCTCAACCACTCTTTCGATGCAATCCGCATCACCTACTGAAGTTCCGCCAAACTTCATGACACGAAGAAATTGACCCGCTTTTTTGTCGGTCTGCCCATGATTTGGAGAACACCGCTGTAAATCCTCGAAGAGAATATCCGATGTGTTCACATTATGATCCGTTAACGAACTATTTAGGCGACCGTTTCCGTGCGAGCGGACAAGGCGGCTGTTTATGCGCTTAGCCGGGCCGCCGAAGGAAGGAATAGTTTTTCCTAACGGGTCCATGAAAGGAACTCCAAGAGTGGGTCTAAGAGATTGGATTGATGCGCTGTTGCAATCGGTCTGGGCTCCATCCAATCTGCAGATTCCATCGGTGTGAGGAAACTCTTCGGTGTAAGCCTCATCGATTGGAGAGCTCAAGCGGCGGGAGCACCTGGACTCTTTCCTTATCAAAATTCAGCGCAGGATGCTTTCCAGCGCTGTTGGCAAAGGCACGGATCAGTTCCGGTTCTTCCCATGGGACATCATGATATCCGGACTCAAGAAAGGAACTCTCTGGATTCCGTTTCCATTCCTGAGGGAATAGAGCGATGGTCCGGTTTTCAGTGACCTTCGGGGCTTCCCGGATTGCCTCTCCGGTCAGCGCTGCGTAAAAAGCCGCTGGAAGATCGCGCCCTGGGCCCAAGGTCAAGTGTCCGACTTGAGTGGCTCGTGGATTAACCTCGATGAGGTAGGGATTACCTGTTTGCTCTTCTAACATGAAATCGAAACCAACCAGCCCCGAAAGATTGAGTCTCTTGACAATCTTTTCAGCGACGATCGACATTTCGCAGCTATCGATTAAGCGCATGACGGAAGCCGGCCCGGTGGGAGTAGTTTTGCAAAGGACTTCAAAATGCAAGCCCGGCAAGTAAAGTTCCCTGCCAACATGCAACTGCGCTGGTGGCTTCATGCCCAGGGACGTATTCTTGAATGTTTAATCCGGAACGCCTTCGAAGAAGCGACGGCAAAATCAGGGTTTTGTCGCCATCAATCAGAGCCCGTTTCACGGCGCGTGCCAATAGCGGGGGAGCCTGCAGTGTTCGGAAAGCGCGCTCAGCCTGTTCCAGCGAGTGGACGATGCTCACGCCCTCGCCACCCGAACTCCCATTCGATTTGAGTACGGCCGGGAAGCCGATCCGAGCCCCCCATTCTCTGAGTTGATTTACGTTTGTGAGGACTTCGGTTCTCGGAACGCGTATACCTTCCTCTTGCGCAATTTTCAAGAGTCCGGTTCTTGCGTATACCTGAGGAAAACTTGAAGGTGATCCGAGCGAACGCTCAATGACACTACAAATGAAAGAGCCCTTTCCGCCGCGATTGAATTCTCGCTCATATAGAGCATGGAGCTGCATGGTCGCGAGGTCGTCACCCGGAATGATGAGATCCGGCCTGGACGCAGTGATTGCTGATGCAAGCGACCTTATCGGTGCCAAACTGTTCGTAAGTATATGTTTTGTGAGCAGCCTTGGTCTTCAGGAGTGGATGGCGAGGAAGGCATACTGCATCAAGTGTAAATCCTGCATTGTTTAACGCCATCGCCAACCGAACCATCGGAATCCAGCGGGTCGTCATGGCTAAGAGAACTGTTGGTCTCATCATTTTGCACTGGGGTGTAAAAAACGAGGTGCGCCCAATATCCTCCGATTCGCAACCTCAGAATAGAGGCAGTCCGTCGGTTATACGAGCAATTGGCCTACCACAATGTGCAAACAAGGCACTTGGAACAAACATTCAGACCCTTGTCATCACATTGAAAACACAATAGTTACATGACCTATTGGCGGTTGGTTGAAACCCAGGATCCCGAGGAGCGGAAGGGTATTCACCTTTCGAGGAAAACACCTTCTCAAATCTGGTGGCTACTCATCCTGAGCCAGTCTTTTGGCGCTTACCCCGTAAAACCATACGGATCATGCTCACAGCCGCGTGCAATCGAGATTCCATTGGCCTTGCTCCAGCTTGAGGAATTCTTCCAAGTTTCTTGTTTCTGGAATCATCCTTACGTCACACAACCATGTATTAGATCTTGTAAGCGAGATTCTAGCCGAGGAAAATCTAAGTGCCGTAATTAAGCAATCGTAAGCAAGATCTTTCAGCGAATAACTAGTCCTGAGACAGCATCCCTGCCCTGCACTCCGTTGCACGGCGCGACCCAGGCTTGACCTATTGGCGACGAGCTTCCGAGGGGAGAGAAATAAAATGCCAGCTGCGGTGGAGTGGTCAAAAACAGTGACATTTTTGGAGGGAGAGTGGCACGAGGGCAATGTGCCGATCATGGGGCCTCGCACTCATGCAGCCTGGCTTTGCTCCGTGGTTTTTGACGGGGCGCGAGCGTTCGAGGGGGTGACACCCGATCTGGATCTTCATTGCGCGCGAGTCAACGAGTCGGCCAAAAAACTTTACTTGAAACCAGTGGTCTCGGTCGAGACCTGGATCAAGTCTGACGCATGAGGGAATAGCGAAATTTAAGGGTGATGTGGCTCTTTATATCAGGCCAATGTACTGGGCTGAAAAAGAGGGGCCCTGGATACAGGCTCACGATCCCGAGTCCACTCGATGGTGCCTGTCGATCTACGAAGCTCCCATGCGGCCCCCGAAAGGATTCTCGATCACCTTGTCGCCCTTTCGGCGGCCAACGCAAGAATCCATGCCGGTCGATGCCAAAGCCGGCTGCCTCTATCCCAACAACGCACGCGCGCTCCTGGAGGCGCAAGCACGAGGCTATGACAACGGTGTGGTTTGCGACTTGCTCGGGAATGTGGCGGAACTTGCCACGTCCAACATCTTTATGGCGAGGGATGGCGTGGTTTACACGCCAATCGCGAATGGAACATTCCTGGATGGCATCACCCGCCAGCGCGTGATCAAACTCTTGCGCGAGAACGGAGTGGAAGTGATTGAGAAGACTCTTTCTTATCGAGAACTCCAGACAGCCGATGAGATCTTCTCCACTGGAAACTACTCGAAAGTGGTCCCCGTCACGAGCATTGAAGGCAGGGCGCTTCCCTTTGGCCCTCTCTATACGAAAGCTCGGGAGCTCTATTGGGCCTTTGCGCATTCGCAGAAGAAGGACAGCCCCGCGTTGATTTTGAACTCAACAAAATGAGGCTATGACAGGCAGCGGAAAAACTCGCGCCACTATTTTTGTCATTCCGAAGGGCGGGGTTCGCCGAGGAATCTCTGTTTCTTTTCCAAGCCGAGAACCAAGAGGGATTCCTCGCCTGCAAGGCGGATCGGGATGACAAAACAAATACATTTTCCGCAGCGTGTATGAGCCCGCTAATCGCTACAACGGTGGGCTGATCGAGGGACTTCGGCGAGGCACGATGCGGATTCCTATGCTGCCGCCATGGTCCCGTGAATTCGTGCCCCAGATTACTGATCGTAAACTACTCATTCAGGTTTTGTATTGCAGCGTCCGCAAGTGTTGTAGTCTCTCTTAGTGAATACAAAGTTGGCTCCCCTGACTGAAGCGATCATTCCTATATGGGAACGTGTGTTGGGGCGATCGCAAATCGGTGTCAATGACAACTTTTTCGATCTTGGAGGTGACCCCTCCACGGCGCGCCAGCTCTTTGTGGAAATTGCCAAGGTTTGTGGACGAGAGCTGCCTCAGGAAACCATTCTTCGGGCACCGACTATCGCGAGTTTGACTGCTCTCCTGGAGGGGACCCATTCGCCGGATCTCCCTCCTTTAATTCAAATGAGAACTGGCGCCGAACCACCGGCTGTATTCATCACGCACGGCATTGGCAGCAACGTTCTCGAGCTTTCGCAACTCTTACGGCATATTCAAACGGATCGCGCGATCTATGGGTTGCAAGCAAGGGGCATTGATGGAGTGGATCAGCCGCATGAACGAATCGAGGACATGGCGGAGTATTTTCTTAATGCCGTCAGGGAGAGGCAGCCGCAGGGTCCATACATTCTAATCGGATATTCGATGGGAGGAATGGTGGCACTCGAAATGGCCCAGCGCCTGCGTGAAAAAGGTGAGAAGGTCGACCTGCTCGCGATGATCGAATCCTATCCTGACAGACCTTTTTTGCCCATGAACCAACTCCTGGGCATCTATGCCGCGCGTTTTGAAAAAGCATTTGTCGAATGTGAGGCAATTGTCCCTGCGAGATGCGCTGTCCTACTTTTTTCGTTCATCTTATCGAGCCGAGTTCATTTCTCGAAATCGCCAGGGAGTCTCATCGCGGCGCCTTCCGCATCACTCGGATCAGGCAATGCAACGAATGCTTACTGCCGGCTATAAGGCGCTTGCTCACTATCGGCCGCACCCTTACCCCGGCAAAATTAATTTCGTGCAAGCTGAGATCAGCATAGACTTCCCTGACAATGCCATTGCGGTTTGGAATGACCTGGCAGCTGAGTTGGTTGTCGAAACCGCGCCTGGGGATCACCAGGGAGTTATCAGCGCCCACTCCGACTTTCTCGGTTCCGTCCTTTCACGCTTTTTGCATGAGGCACTGTGTCAGGAGTAACTCCTGCTGGCCGACGATCCGAAGAACATTGTTTGTCAGTTCGAAGCTAATGGATAGAAATGTGAATGCATTGAGGGAACGGCTGCCCAGTTGTATGCACGCAAACGAGGCGATAGACACATGAACGGAGCAGAAAGCCTGATTTCCACTTTGATTGCCGGTGGCGTAGATGCTTGTTTCACTAACCCCGGCACGTCAGAGATGCACATGGTCGCCGCGCTGGACCAGCTTGTGGAAATGCGATGTGTGCTGGGCCTCTTTGAAGGGGTTGTCACGGGAGCCGCGGACGGGTACGCGCGTATGGCCGGCAAGCCCGCGTGTACCTTGCTTCATCTCGGGCCAGGCCTCGCGAATGGGCTCGCCAACCTTCACAACGCACGACGAGCGCAAGTGCCCATTGTGAACATTGTGGGGCAACATGCCACCTCTCATTTGCGGCACGATACTCCGCTAACTTCCGACATCGAAGCGATTGCGCGGCCCTTTTCGAAGTGGGTACGCACAGCTTCGGCTGCCTCCACGATCGGCGACGATGCGGCGGACGCTATCGTTGCTTCACGCACGGCGCCAGGCCAAATCGCCACACTGATCGTTCCATCGGATGTGGCCTGGAGTCAGGGCGGCACCGTCGTCAAGACTCCTGCCCCGCCGAGGCCTCCCGTTCCCGCCAGTGACATTGTCGAGCATGCCGCAGCCATGCTTCGTTCCGGATTGCCTACCGGCTTATTGATCAGCGGCCCCACACTTTATGGCAAAGGATTGGCGGCAGCCGGACGCATCGCTGCGTCCACCGGCGCCAGGATAATTGTTCCCTACCCTTTTGCGCGCCTGGAGCGAGGTGCCGGAGCCGCTCCAGTAGAACGTCTTCCGTACATCCTGGAGCAGGCGGTTGAATTTCTGAAAGTGTTTCGTCAACTCATTCTCGTAGGAACGCCCGCTCCCCTCCCATATTTTGCGGCCGAGGGAAAGAATAGCGCGCTAGTAGACCCAGGTTGTGAGGTTCACGAGCTGGCGCGTGCGGGGGAAGATTGCGTCGCTGCTATCGAAGCGCTCGTGTCAGCCTTGTCTTTGCGCGGCTCTTCACCGGTGGCCCCAAAGATAGAGCGTCCCCCATTGCCGACTGGTGAAGTTACTCTGCCCGGACTCGCTACCATGATTGCAGCCCTGTTGCCCGAACATGCCATTGTGGTCGACGAATCCATGACTTCGGGTCGCAGCCTGCTCGCCGCGACGAAATTGGGGCCTCCTCATGATTGGCTGGCGAATACCGGGGGATCGATCGGGATCGCGCTCCCACTGGCCGTCGGTGCGGCTGTTGCCTGTCCTGAACGCCGCGTCTTGTGCTTGTCCGCGGATGGCAGCGGCATGTATACGGCGCAAGCCCTTTGGACGATGGCGCGCGAGGGGTTGAATGTCACAACAGTTATTTATGCCAACCATGAATATGGAGTCTTGAAGCGCGAGTACTCCTACCTGAATATCGGCGAGCCCGGCGTTCGCGCGCGGAGTTTGTTCGACATTGGCCATCCCGCGCTCGATTGGGTGTCCCTGGCGAAAGGAATGGGAGTGCCCGGCGTGCGTATTAATTCGCTAGATACTTTTGGAAAGGCCTTGCGGGAGGGATTTGAGGGGGAAGGACCCAAGCTGATTGAAGTAGGTCTGTAGTCTGATTGTGCGGGGCGCTGATCTTCAACTTTTCTCGGCAATGCAGGCGAATAATTTCGCAAGCTCACCCTTAGCTACTTTCCCCGTCGGCGTCACCGGCATTTCAGGGACAAAAATGATTTCTGAAGGACGCTTGTAGGGCGCCAGCTGGGCCGCGGCGTATTCCGCCAGTTCTCTTATCGTAACCTGTGTCGATGGCTGAAGCTGAACGAATGCCACAACTTCTTCGTTGTCATTTCGTTCACTCGGCCTGCCGATCACGGCAGAGCGGGCGACGCCAGGATGACTATTGAGCACCGCTTCCACTTCAACGGGATAAACATTAAATCCAAACCGAACGATGAGTTCCTTGGTGCGTCCGACAATGAATAGATTCTTGCCTTCCAAACGAGCCAGATCGCGAGAATTGAACCATCCGTCGGTATCGATTGCGGCGGCGGTTTCTTCCGGGGCGCGATAGTAGCCTTTCATGACGTGAGGCCCGCGAACCCGTAATTCCCCTACCTCTCCCGCAGCTACCGGCTGGCCATCGCGTCCCACGAGTTTGACTTCGGTTCCAGGGAGTATCTCCCCAACGGAAGTATCACTGCGCGGGAATTCCACATTTGCCTGAGCGATGGTGGGCGAGCATTCCGTTATACCGTAGCCATTGTGCAGGGGAAGGCCAAAAAGTTGCTCCACCCTTGCTTTGAGATCGGCGTGAAGAGGCGCACCTGAAGACGAAATAATCCGGAGCGCTGGAAACTTCAGCGTCGCGAGGCCCCTTAGCTTCGCGTAGTCGAGCACCTGGGAGAACATGGCCGGCGTACCTAGCGCGACCGTAACTTGTTCCAGGATTTTGCGAGCCGTCATTGGATCAAAACGTGGCGACATGTACAGCGTCGCTCCACTGACCAAAGTACCCAGTAGAACGACGGAAAGGCCTACGGCGTGAGACATGGGCAGAACGCCGAGAAGGCGGTCGTCCGGAGTCAGCGTGCGTATTTTTGCCGACACAGTCGCCAGGAAGAGCAGATTCCGGTGGGTCAACATGACGCCCTTGGGAAGACCCGTAGTGCCGGACGTATAGATCAAGGCAGCGACTTTATTCGAAGGATTCTCGTCGATGAGTTCAGGTTTCACTTCTTCGTTGAGGGGACCTATGCCGATCGAGCCCCCCAGCATCTCGTGCTCTTCGATCAGGGCGCCGTGACGTTGGGCGTGCTCCATCGCATGGGGTGACACGCTTGTGGTGTAAATTACGCGACGGGCGCCGCAGTGATCCCGGATGGCATCGATCTCGCGCGGCGAGAGGCGGGCATTTACGACCACGGGCCAGGCGTCGAAACTCGCCAGCGCCATGAAAACCGCGGCAAATGCCCGGCAATTCTCGCACACGATCATGACCCGATCACCGGGACGCACACCGCGGCCCATCAGCCAAGGCCGGGCCGCTGCAATTGCGGAAGCGAATTGCCGGTAGGTCCATGTGCCAGCCGCTTCAATGAGCGCCGGGTGATCAGGCGAGCGCTCCGCCCACGGCTCCACGACATCGCTGATGCGATCGGGCAGCGAATTCAAAATGGCGGGTATTTGATCTTCAAGCCTCATGGTTTCCTAAGAAGGTTCGCGGTTGAGCGCACATCTTAATCCTTGAAAAAACATCAGCGCTTATTGAACAGGCATACACCTGTCCACGGAAAATTTCCGGGTGCGCCAGTTCGGCCGATGGTCATGGGAAACAGGCCGGCTGGTGAACGCTTGAACTGCGCCGCGGTTTTCAGCAAACCTTAAATGAAAGTCCATTGGCCGTGTTCATCTTTTGCTCTGCAGTTTTTTCGTAACGAATGCGACGAGATGGTTTACAGACTCGAGATTGTCCGGCACCACTTCCTCATCCCCCACGGAGATTTCAAAATGATCCTCCAGATGAGTGACTAGCACCAGGATTCCACTAGAATCGATCACAGTACCGAGGAGCGGAGCATCGTCATGTAGTTCTTCAGCGCGGCCGAAGAAATACTCGTCTACGAGAAAGCTTCGGATATCACGCTCAATGTCTATTGTGTCCATGAATCAAATATCCCTTCGTTTTGATTTACGATCGGCGAATCGACCTCTAGTAAAAGATTTCATTCTTCCGGATGGCAGCCATTCTCATCGCGACCCTGGTGAGCATTGCGCCAACCGTGCGTTCTTTGATTACTGCAGTCGATTCTGCAACCAATTTATTTTCAGTTAATGAGGCCGCGCTTGCAGCCGGTGTTCGCGAAAGAAAATCATGTGGTCCACTGAAAAGTCGCCAATGTTTTAGCTGTGCCTCATGATTCAGCCATTTCGGACAACTCAAAACCGCGCAACGCAACTAAGATGCTTCTGCCAATGCACATCAAAAGTCGGTGGCTTCATTCAACCCGACCCCAACCTCGTGTGGAAGCGCCAGGGTGTCCTGTTTTTTGGATACTATAGAGTGCAGCCAATTGCGATAAAGACAAATGGCCGGTAAATGCCAGGCGCTTGGCTTCGTATTGGCACCGACGGACTCAGGGAATGCTGAAATGAGTTGCGCATTTCGATGGGCGAGTGCCGTATCTCGAAACTCGTTCAGAACCTGCATCGCGGCTTCATCAAAGTAACCGTAAGGCACGGAAGGGTACGTCTCCCTTTCCTGCCTGAGAAATCTCTTAACGTCCCTGCGGTACTCCTTCAATAGTGTGCCGGCTTCATACTCCGGATGGGCTTGGAGATGAACGAACAGGCTCTTCTTTTTCGGTTTCACGAAGAGGTTCACGCCTGCGTGCTCCGATTTGGTCAGCACGGTATAACCACAAGAGACCAGCGCCTCCTCTCGCACTTCGTTCCAGCGAGAATGAGGAAACGGCATGTGATCAGGCGTGCCGCTTGTCAGCGGGTGATCGATCGCCTTTGCATCGTTGAATAAACCAAACTTCTTATCATCCAGCGGATGGCGTTCGATGCCGTCGGCATGTAGAACGGATGCGTGTGCCGCCAGGCACGATAATAGGGTTGATTTGGTATTGTACTCAGCCCACCGCAAGACTTCGCTCAGGAAGCCCCAGTAGGGTTCTTTCCGCAAATCAGATTGCAGCGGCTCGGTTCCCGTAATGATGACGCCGTCGAATCGGCGATTCAACAAATCAGTGATCTCGGAGTAGAAGTGATTCAGATGCTCCTCTCCACGATCACCTCGAGGAATCCCGGGGAGCGAGTAGAGACTCAGGCGCACGGAAACATTTGCCGAAGCCGAATTCAAAAGCTCAAAAAACTGCGCCTCTGTGTCTTCCAGCGCCGCGTCCGGCATGTTGTTGACAAGCGCGATATTGATCCAATCCGCTCCAGCACTGCGATTTGCAACACCAGATCGGCGAGAGTATTGATTTCGGTGGGCCCAATGAGTTGGAATTCGTGTTTCATCCATCATTACGAGCATTAAGTACCTCGCGGAGTCGCGTTTCGATTGACCTTAAGCAGCAGCCTTCTCCAATGCCTGAGCGAGATCTTCCAGAATGTCGTCGATGTGCTCTATCCCCACGCTGAGGCGGATCATTTCCGGCCTTACGCCCACCTTCAGTTGTTGCTCGGGAGTGAGTTGCCTGTGCGTGGTCGATGCGGGGTGGCACGTCAATGATTTGGCATCGCCCATGTTCACCATTCGTTGGAACAAGCACAGGGCGTCGAAGACTTTCCGACTGGCCTCAAAGCCGCCTTTCACGCCAAACGTCAGCAGGGAACAACAATTCTTTCCCAAATACCGGTTGGCCATGGGATATAGAGGGCTGTCCGGGAATCCCGCGTAATTGACCCAATCCACCATGGGATGGTCGCGCAGAAATTCGGCTACCTTTCGAGCGTTTTCCACGTGGCGTTCCACGCGCAAGGCCATCGTCTCGACGCCCTGAAGCAGTAAGAATGCATTGAAGGGCGACATGGCCGCCCCGGTGTTTCGCTGGCCAACCGTGCGGCAGCGCGCGACATAGGCAGCGGCGCCAAAATGATCCGTATATACGAGGTCGTGGTAGCCGGGTTCCGGCTTGGTCAGCATGTAAAAGCGGTCCGGATAGTCGTTCCAGGGGAATTTCCCGCTATCGACGATCATCCCCCCGATCGTTGTGCCGTGTCCGCCCATGAATTTGGTCATGGAATGCAAAACAATGTCGGCGCCATATTCGATCGGCCTAAGCAGGATGGGTGTCGCGACCGTATTATCGACGATGAGAGGGACGCCGTGTTTGTGCGCGACGCGCGCCAAACCTTCGATGTCCGCGACATTGCCGGCAGGATTGCCAACGCTTTCGCAGTAAACCAGGCGTGTATTCTCGTCGATCAGCTTCTCGACGGCATCGGGATGATCGCACTCTGCAAACCGGCAGGAGACTCCACGCTTCGGGAAGATGTGCTCGAACAATGTGTAGGTTGCGCCGTAGAGTTGCGGAAGAGAAACAATGTTATTTCCCGCCTCGGTAATGTTGTTCACCGAATATTCGATGGCCGACATCCCAGAGCTGACGCTGAGCGCTTCGACGCCACCCTCCAGCGCGGCAACTCGTTTCTCAAGTACCGCGTTAGTGGGATTTCC
The DNA here is from genome assembly GCA_963825365.1 of uncultured Acidobacteriota bacterium. Classification (GTDB taxonomy): domain Bacteria; phylum Acidobacteriota; class Terriglobia; order Acidiferrales; family UBA7541; genus Palsa-360. Next base: position 23,198 of record CAWGSV010000004.1, read on the forward strand.
GATTCTGCTGTAGATATTCCCGACGACATCGTTGTTGAATAGCGCCGCCCCATGCTCCGCATTGTCAAATTCAAATGCAACGGTCTGGTAGATGGGCACCGCCACGGCTTTCGTGGTGGGATCTCCGTCGTAGCCTTCGTGAATTGCGATCGTCTCTCTTCTCATTTTTCCGCGTTTCCTGCCAGAAAGACTGATGTCCGCAAGACAAGTTGAATGGGGAGCCATTGGTTAGCGACTCGACATAACTTCTGCTTCTTGTTCTGCTTCTTTGTTCTCTGTTGATAAGGCCTTCGGAGCGGCGCCAAGGTCTCGGCCCCGCGAAAGTGATCTGCCAACGGCCTTGGTGACGCAGCGGGCCGCGAAGCCGGCGCCGAAGGCAAATCTCATGAGGGGTCCGAAACTATCCGCGGCCGCTACGCCGATGAAATACATGCCCGGGACAGACGATTCAAAGGACGAGGAAAGCGGAAGTGTTTCTTCATTTCCCTTGAGCTCAGTGCGAATCTGAGAGCTGAGGAACTTCAATCTTTCCAGGTCGACTTTGTAGCCGGTTGCGGCTATGACGTGATCGGCGGAAACTTCTTTCTTTGAGCCGTCCTTACCGGATAGGGACAGAGTTACTTTGCCGCCTCGCACCTCGGCGCGTTCCGTGGCGTAGCCCAGGGAGAGGGGCACCTTGCCCTCGACCATGTCCTTAATAAACCACCCACCGGAAGGGCCCAGGTGAGTGCGCACGATTTGCAATCTGGTATTCCGAGGCAAGTAATGAAATATGTTGGGAAAATCAGAGTAGAATTTCGACTTCATCCCGGGACCCAATCCCGATTGCGGGTTGCGAAGCTGCTGCCAGAAGGAACGCTTCTTGCCGTTCGGCTTATTATGAAATTTCAATGTTGAGCGCCGTGCGACGAGCTGAACATCCGCACCGCCTTCATGTAGCAGCGCGGCCAAATCCATCGCGGAAGACCCTCCGCCCAGCACGATGACGCTCCGCCCTCGGAACTTTTCGAGATCATAATGGGCGGCACTGTGGGACAGGGCTTCGGCCGGCAGGTGGGCAAATGTGTCGGGGATATATTGAAAATGAGTGATACCGATCGCCAGGACAACGTGGCGCGCCTTTATGATTTCGCCATCATCAAGGGCCACCTTGAATCCGTCCTCAGCGCGATCAATGCTGACGACCATTTTGTTCTCTAATTCGGGCACCATGCGTTCCATGAAGGCAAGCCCGTACGACGTAAAGGTATCGATGTGGACAGGAATTCCCGTGTCGGCGTACTCGATGCCGCGCTCGGCGCAGAATTTCTTCAGAGTAAACGCGCCGGCCGGGTCGTAGATGTCTGAAGCGAAGCCATCGGACTTCAGCTTCATGCCTTTCGGCATTTTGGCAAGCCAGCTGTCCATGGGGCGGCCGAAAATGCGAAAGGGTATACCACGTTCACGAAAATGTGCTGCCGCAGAAAGTCCGTACGGCCCCGCGCCGATGATCACTGTGTTAAGCATGGCTTTTAAGAAAACACTCCATTGTTGGTATTTTTGCCAGCGGGCAGGTCAAGGTGTGTTTGCGCGTGTTCATCGCTCTCCATCCTTTAAGCGCGCCCTCGGGCAACGTCTATGACGCATGTCCACACCGTTGGCGCGAGTTGCTGCAAGCATCTATCTGCCCGGACGGCGTGGGTAGAAGCATTCAATCTGCCAATCACCCTTGATGTAACTCTTTTGAAATGAGCTGAACGCACGGATAATGCACAAGGCGAGGCGAATTCATTGCCTCTTTGTGACAATGTTTTGCTTTCGGTTACAAATCGTGACCGGCAAGCACCTATTTGGAGAGAATTACGGGATGCCACCCAGCACTCTTGCCCTTTTTAAGAAATGAGGAGGACCAGGTGAAAAGGGTGCATGCGATCGTCGATGCAAAACGTAAAGTCGCGCACTTTCAGCACCTTGCGCCGATTCCGTTCCCTAGTGTAGTGGTGACATAAAACTCGAGAAAACTGGATACCCTGCTGAGACCGCCTAAAATTCAGGTATGGAAATGGCGATCACCCGTAGACTGGCGAAACGGTCCTTGAAAGGGCGGGATTTCGAAGTGAAAAATATATTCCCTTTTTTCCCCAAGTTTTTCTCTCACTAAGATTTCCAGGCTGCGGGCATGACTCGGAAATTCCAAAGAATTGCGGTGCTTTATTGGATATGTATATTAATATCAGCGGCTTGCGCGGTAGTGATGCGACCGAAACATCAGTTCGGGCCGCGTTAACATGGTCTTCCGATTGCTCCCTTACTCGTCGGTGAGCAAGGCTCGTTGTAAATCAGACCGAGCGCAATGTTTACTGGACGGGAACATTCAAGATTCAAAGGATCATTAGTAAAGATATCGATGGGCAGACCAAAACACCAAGTATCTCCAGACCCTTTCTCCTTGATTCCCACCATATGGAATAGACTTCATACGATGTGGGTGGAGTTGACTTACCCGTTTATTTCCCTGGGCGACCGCGTCTGGTTCCACTACTCGGTCGATTTGAACCGATCAGTCGCAAGTCACATGAAGATCGGCAATTCCGTACGTGTCGATCGTGGCACCTGGTTTAACATTCCGGAACCTCCCCAAACCGACGAACCCACTATCATCGTGGAAAACGGCTGCGGGATCGGGAGGGGCGTTACGATCTCGGCCAAGAACCGGATCCACTTGGAGCAAAATGTCATGGTAGCCGGGTGCTCTTTCATCACGGATCATAACCATGCTTTCGAGGATGTGACGCTTGCCACTGCTTTCCAGGGAATAACAGGAGGCGGGACAATCCGAATTGAGGAAGAGTGTTGGATTGGCTTCGGGGTGACGATCGTATGTGGTCAGGGTGAACTGGTGATCGGGAAACACTCCGTCATCGGAGCAAATTCCTTGGTAACCCGCTCCGTGCCTCCCTACTCTGTTGTTTCGGGTAACCCCGCCAGAGTTGTGAAGCAGTTTGACCCATCGAAAGGAACTTGGCAGATGGGAGGACGCATTCCTATGGTGGAACCGCAAGAGATCCCAACCGCACAGCGCTAATTGCCGCAGTTTCTCTATCCAAAGAATTCGTTATTCATGCGAGCGGAATACCGCCGACATTCCCCGCTGTTGTCTCGTTGGCAGGTGGTGCTCCCGTATTGGACCAATGGCACGTTATTGCTTTTCGCCGGCGCCGCACGCCCATCAACTGTGTGGAGTTTCCACGGACTCAAATGAAAGACTTACTCTTCAATCTGGTTGAAAATTAATTGGACTGATTCCATGGAAGAATTGAGCACTCGCGCTGCAACCATTGGAATCACCCAAACATCTCACTAAGGGCGGTTCACGGCCACCAGCTTCAAAGCTTCTCGGTAATTCCTTTCCAGCCCAGCAAAAAAAGGGACCTGTACCTCCGGACGGTGTCGTCTTCGCGGCATGGCCAGTGCGGCTTGTCCCGCAGTCTGTAAGACTTACAGTAATGATGGGTCGATTCATCTTCGCAGCATTTTACCTGGCGACGGCCTCGACGGCGCTCGCCCAGAATGTCCGGCCGGCTTCTGCGGAAACACACGAACCCCGTGCCATCGCCAGAATGGAGGGTCGGAAGATTCTGGCCGCCATTCCCATGGTAGACGTCGAGTCGGAATCCGAAACGGACTGTTCCCACCTCGTTCACGATATTTACGAACAAGCGGGCTTTCCCTACGAGTACGTCAGTTCGCGCGAACTCTACATCGGCAGCACGAATTTCACACGCGTGCGCGTGCCTCAGGCAGGCGACCTGGTTGTCTGGCGCGGCCATGTTGGCATCGTCATCGATCCCCGAACAACACTCCTTCTTCAGCTTCGTGAGTTCCGGTCCTGACACGCAATTTTATGACTCGCCCTACTGGCGTTCGCGCGGTATCGCTCGTTTCTTCCGCTACGTGACCGACAAGCCGCTCCATGCCGATCGCACGCTCGAGGCTGCGGATCACCCGGATCGCAAACCTCTTCAGGTTCAGGGCGACAACCGCAGTTCGGAGAATGATCCGCCTTCCGAACTGTCCAAGCCGGTACCTGCGCGCGCATCGCACCCGGTCCCTGCGGCCGACACCTCCAGTTCAACGACGGTCGAGACTCCTCGCGAAATCGTTCTTCGAGTGGCAGGGAAAAACCCTTCACCAGAAGAAGTCGTAGCCGCATTTGTCGAAATGAATCAGGATTTCGGAGAATCCCTGCGGACGGGCAATCTGAACAGTCCCGGCAAATCCATAGTCGTTTACCGCGAGCTACGTGTCCTGGCAGTGCAAATTAAGGGCAAGCGCGGAACTGCGCTCGTTCGGATCGAATCGTTAGCCGCTCCTGCAGATACGCAAGACGGGCTCGCAGCTTCGCTGGAGAGAAGAGTCTCTGGAATTCGAGAAGACCAAAAGAGGCTGGGTGATGAGTCCCCTCAAGGACGCTGCTTACGTCAATCGTGAGGTTGCTCTTGCGAGTCTTGTCCGTCCGGCTCGCGGACCTCGCGAAAAACACGGACGCCACTCCTGAACAAGAACGCGAGCAGACACAAATCATTCGCTTCCTGAATTTGTTGGTTATCGACAATTCCGCCACCGCGTCAGCACAGAGTTATTGATCCGCTAGCCGGAAACAAGCTTATGGTAATTGACAAGTGCAAGAACCCGCAGTGCTTGGATGTTCCATCCTTTAAGAGGACGTCAACCCAGGGCGCTATGGCAGCTGTTGAATCGGAACAACCGAGTCCTTCTCGCGTGTAAATTCAAATTGTAAAGTCCAACTACTCAATACGCCCTTGCCACCTACCGTCGGCGGCTTGAATCTCCAATCCTGAGCAGCCTCCAGAGCAGCTCGTGCGAAGTATTTGCTCGGTCCGCGCGATTCGAGTTCCGCGTTCTCCACATTGCCAGAGCGATCCACATCCACTTTCACGCTTACTCTCACGGTGCCCCGAATGGAATTTCTCGCGGACTGGAGCACTTCAGGCATCGCCTGGTGGGTGACTTCGCCGAGAACGGCCGAGGCAACTGGCAATCTCGCCGACAATCTTTGTTTCTTCATTTTCAGTCGTGTCGGGGTGCGCCAAGGCAGGCATTGGTACGGGCGCTTTGGAATTACGCTCTTCCTTGGAAGCGCTCGTGTCGTTCTGGATGTTTGGGAGGTTTCTGCGATGACTGGATTACCTGTTTCGGCGTAAGTGGAACTGACGACTGGGTGTTCGCCACGGCAGGATCTGCGGGAGACCCTGCATGGTGTCGAAATACCTTCTGCGCCACCAGAACTGCGGTTATGAATAATACGAAACTGACCGCAATAGATACAGCGGGCGTTGGACGCTTTGTAGCGCGCCTTGACTGCGGAGCGATTGACTGTGAGGCGGTTTCAGGAGTGTGACCCTCGGGAAGCACCGTTCGGCCCTGGGACATGGGAGCACGGCCTTCTAACCTGGCTGCGATTTGAGCAACAGTCCACCTGCTCTGCGGTTGAAGAAGCAGGCAGTGACGGGCAATCTCATCAAAAGGCTCCGGCAATGTTGGCGGCAACGATGGATTTTGTTGTTCCGCTATTCTCACATCGGGCAGTCTTTGTGTGAGAGTCTCAACCAGGGTCATGCCGAGCGACCAAATGTCCCCCGCGGGTGACATCGATTGAGGCTTTGATAGGTTACCACTCGCATATTCGGGCGCATCGTAAGCGTCCTGATGTCCGAAACCATCCGGCGATTCCCCGGCACGGCGCAGCCCGTCGCTTGAGACTTTCAGTTGGTCGCCGCTAGCCATGATGTTGGCCGGTTTGATGTGGCCGTGCACAAACCCTTTTCGGTGAATATAAGCGAGGGCGTCCAGCACCGACTCAAGCATCTCTCGGGCTTCGGCAGGAGTAAGTGGCCGGCCAGGAAGAACCTGCGCAAGGTTTTCCTCGGCACATTCCATAACAACATAAACAAACGGCGCGTTGTCAAACTCGAAGCGCCCAATTTCATGGAGTGGAATCAGATGAGGATGTGAAAGTTTGGATGCCTGTTGCAAGCGCGAAAGTTGGAGTTCGCTATCTTCTGGTGCCTCAGGGATGACTTTGATTGCAGCTTTTACAAGCCTTTCTCCCTCGTACCGCTCTGTTAGAAAAACTGCGCAATCTTCGGTTCCGCCCAAGTATCGAAGGAGTCGGAACTTCCCATTGACGAGTTGACCTTCCCATCGTTTCCACAAATCTGACATGATTCGACCTTGGTGAAAGGATAGGCTGGGGGGTGATCGTTATTGTACCAATGTGCCCAGTCCGAAGTGTCAAGCGATTGCGAGTGGAATGCCCAGGACGGTACGCCGGAGGGGTGAGACGATGCGCGACTTAAAGGATACAACCAAGGTCGCGTTAAAAAAGAACAGCCCGACAGGAGAATCCGACATTCCGTGAAAAGGTGCCAGCCCAGCCGGGGGCGGCTGTGCCATACAAAAGAAAAGAGACTCAGGAGAGCTGCTGCTTAAGCCAATCGCTCTCCATTTGCCCAACCGGCCCTCTCTCCTTGCTCTCGCGGCCCATATGCTTTCCGTCCGCCATTACGCGGATCAATTTTGGCTGACCGGTCGTGTACAGCAAAGTAATCTCCTCGGGCGAGATCCAGGGATCTTTGGCGCCGTTGACGACAAGCATCGGCGCACTCGGTTTGCTTAGCCAACCCTGCTCCTGTAGCGACATGGCCGGAGCGGTGCGAATGAGTTCGTCGAAATTCTTGAGGTTATTCGCATAGATCATGGAATCCGGGAAAGGCCAGAAATATTCCTTCTCGTCGGTGCGCAGATACTGCAGCCACTTTTCTTGCCATGTGTAGTGAATCGGGCCGCCGGCTTCGATGCAGGCCTTCAGGCGCTTTGGCTCGACGTAGGCCATCTTGGCGCCCCAGTAGCCACCGTAGCTGCCGCCGACGAAACCGATGCGGCGACCGTCGAGATCCGGACGCTTGGTCAAATAATCGATGACCGCCACGTAGAGCTTTTCGGAATCGGGCTTATTGAAGACGGGGCATTCGCCTGATCCGGGCATGTCGACTTCAAAGCCCGCACAGCCGATTCTTAGATTTTCGGCCAGGTTACGTCCTTCCTTGTAACCGTCCACGCCGCCGGTGCGGATGATCACGGCAGGCTTGTCTACGCCCTTGGGCTTTCGCAGATGGCCGTAGATTGTTTTTCCTTCAAATGGGATCTCGACGACTTCCATGGGCGGATCAAATGTGCGGATGGCTTTGCGCCAAGTCTCGATGGACTTGCGATACGCGGCGACTTTGGCCGGATGATTTATCACCGGGAATCGTGCGACTCCGTATAGACGCGAGGCTCTCTCATAGGCTTCATTCGCCTCGACCATTTTGCCCTGCGACTCAAGCTCGGCGCCCTTTTGTTCGTGCGGCACAGCAAGCTTGGTCCACTCGGCGACCCAGGGCACGGGATCGAAACTGGTCATCTTGGCGAAGATTGCGCGTCCCGCCTCGGCCTCGGCGCTGTCAGCACCGCCGATAAACCCCTGCAGGCGCTGGCGTGCGCCTTCGGCGTACGCTGGATCCTTGAACGGGTTGACCTTGATCGTCTCATAAAGATAAGAAGCGGAAGTCGAAGACGATGAAGGGCTCTGCGCCATGGCAAGATCTGTGACTCGGATTGCTCCTGCAATCGTCGCCGCGCCGGCGATAGCAGCACCGCGCAGCAGGTCTCGCCGGGAGGGCTAGGTTTTTGCGTACCTCTGGCGAAGGCGAGGATGGATTTGCGATCGGTTCTTGCGCGTTTCGGAGTTCACGTGCGTTTTTCATTTATGTATACCCCTGACGGAGCGTGGCGATCTCTCGGGATAAGACTATGCACATGCAGAATGTCAAGCCGAGGTTTATCTCAATTCATGGCTTCCGTCAAGGATTTAACGTACTTGGGTTGAGGAGTGTTTGTGTAGCGGACATTGCTGACGAGGCCGAGTTTTTGTACCACGGTGATTGAGAGAATTTATATCACGGCAATGGACTGTGAATCTTGGCTGGGCCGATTCGCTGGGCTACAGAGTATGTGGGAGAACTCAAGATCAACCCGTTTTTGTAGCGCCCGCCTTTCTTTTCAGGCGGGCACGTTGGGGTGGCGGACGGATGCCCGCCTGTAAAGAAAGGCGGGCGCTACGCGAACCAAAACCGAGTTCTCACACAGACTCTACAAGCCACGGGGCTTGCGGGACTTGGGGCGAACAGAGCGAATAAACCGATCTAAACACCGTCGGATAGGTTCTACGTCAACTCCTGTATCGACACCTCCAGATGTAAGTGCAACCATCCCCTTTAGAAGGTGAAACTGCTATGCACTCGCCTTCCCAATCTGCACCAAAAGGTCGAAGCCATGGATAAGAAGCCAAAAATTCTATTTCTATCTACTGGAAACGCAACGCGAAGTCAGATGGCCGAGGGATTCCTGCTAAGCATGGCGGGAGATCAGTTCGAAGTCATGAGCGCAGGAATCGAGCCGGGCGATCTGAATTCGTTGGCGGTCGAAGCGATGAGCGATGCGGGAATCGATATCTCTCATCACGAATCCAAGAATGTTGCGGAATCTCTGAAAGAGCACTTCACTTATGTGATTACGGTCTGTGACATGGCCCGTGAGCGTGCTCCGATATTTCCATTTACGCCCAACCTTCTCCATTGGAGTCTCGAAGACCCGGCGCTGGCGAACGGCTCTACTGAGGATGAAAAAAAAGTTTTTGAGCGCGTTAGGGACCAGATTCGGGACAAGGTTCAGGATTTTATCAGTGAATTCACGAGGACTCATCTCTATGCCCACAAGGCCGCGAGCAGCTGAACAAATCACTGAGGAAGTCTGCCTTACGGCGCAGAGCGAAAACATTAGGAATCCGGGACACGAGTTGTAAACTGCCAATGTTTCAAATAACCGCTTGATTTCCGCTCCAAGTCCGATTCCGTTCGACCGTTTCTGACCTACATTTCATTCCGCCAATTGGAATCCACAATATTGATTACAGATCGGAATAAACAACAATATGATCAGGTGTTACGATCAGATGAATCAGTACTTGGGAGCGATGGATAATGAGGTCGACGAATTCAGACAGCCGTATGCCTATAGGTGCCAACCGATTGGCAAACGGAGATTGGGAATTTTCTGTTTGGGCCCCGGAACGACAAAAAGGTTGCATTACATCTCGTTGGGAACCATGAGCGTTTTATCCCAATGACCAAAAATCAGTATGGCTACCATCAGGTTCTTCTAAAAGACGTCGAGCCCAAATCACGTTACGTCTATCAACTGGATGGTTTACATGAATATCCGGATCCAGCATCAAGGTTTCAACCAGATGGTGTTCATCGTCCTTCAGAAATCGTCGACTTGGCTGCGTTCCAATGGAGCGATGCCAACTGGAGAGCCCCGAGCCTCCAGGAGAGCATTTTCTACGAACTCCACGTTGGCACGTATTCTGAAGAAGGAACACTGGACGGCGTGTGCTCACATTTAGCCGAGTTAGCCAATCTCGGAGTAACCACGATCGAACTCATGCCAGTCGCACAGTTTCCGGGATCGCGTAATTGGGGCTACGACGGCGTCTATCCATTTGCCGTACAGAATAGTTACGGAGGCCCGCTTGCGCTGCAGCGGTTGGTGAACGCCGCGCATGCCAATGGGCTCGCTGTTGCTCTCGACGTCGTGTACAACCACCTCGGACCGGAAGGAAACTACTTAGGCCAATTCGGACCTTACTTCAGCGACCGGTATAGAACGCCGTGGGGGCAAGCTATTAATTTCGATGGACCCGAGAGTGGACCCGTTCGCCGGTTTTTTATCGAGAACGCTCTTTTCTGGTTCGAACAGTTCCATATCGATGTCTTAAGGCTCGATGCGATTCACGGCATATTTGACTTTGGCGCGTTTCACATTTTGGCGGAACTCGAAAAACAAGTTGAGCTCGCCGGGAAACGGCTCGGACGTGAACTCCACTTAATCGCGGAGAGCGATCTAAACGATGCAAGAGTCTTGTTGCCCGGCGAAAAGGGCGGGCACGGATTGCCCGGCGCAATGGAGCGACGATTTTCATCATTCCTTGCACACGCTCCTGACCCACGAAACACAGGGGTATTACTCCGATTTCGGCAGCGTGGGCCATCTGGCGGGCGTTCTCCGCGACGGATGGTTTTACCATGGGCAATATTCCAATTTTCGCCGCCGCCGGCATGGAAATTCTCCTGCTGGAATTTCTCGCTCGCGTTTTGTGGTGTTCAGCCAGAATCACGATCAGATAGGAAATCGAGCGTGCGGAGAACGCCTGAGCGCTTTGGTAAATTTCGAGGCGCAAAAACTGGCCGCGGGAGTGACCTTGCTCTCGCCGTTTGTGCCCCTTCTTTTCATGGGCGAGGAATACGGGGAGCCTTCGCCTTTCCTTTATTTCACGAGTCACGGGGACAAGGATTTGATCGAGGCTGTCCGACGCGGCCGACGCGAAGAATTCTCCGAATTTGGATGGAGCGAAGAGGTGCCCGATCCTCAGGATGAAACGACTTTCGCGAAATCGAGGCTGCAACATCACCTAAGTGATACCGATCCGCATCGTGCGTTGCTGCTCTTCTACCAGGAACTGATTCGATTTCGCCGGGCGAATCATTTAGGCGAAGACGCTGACTTGGAAATTACCGAAAGCGACAGCCCCCGAATACTGACTGTTATCAGGAAGGGGGCCGACCGAAGTCTATTGATGATCTTTAATTTCGACGCCGGCGAAGCTGCACTTCCGCCAGTCGCGAGCGAGGGAAACTGGACTGTGGAATTGCATTCGGCCGACTCACGTTGGCTCGGACCGAATCGCCATTTCCCGGGCCAGGCAGGTCCAGCAGCCTCTACTACGCTGCCAGGCCAGTCATTCGTCGTGCTCAGCCGCGAAGGCGGCCTATAGCGACATCCGCCTACATTCAACTTGATCCGAATCAGTCGGCTGTGCCCTTGCGTCTCAACTATCCCGTTTATTTGACCGAGATATACAGCGAATCCAGTACATCGAATCTGGTACGTCAACCTATAGGATGTAGAAATGCGATATGTCTGCGTTCACGGTCATTTCTACCAACCACCGCGAGAGAACCCTTCCTTTGAAGCAATCGAGGTCCAGGACTCGGCATATCCGTACCACGACTGGAATGAGCGGGTCTGTTCGGAATGTTACGCGCCCAACGCCCTTTCCCGAATTCTGGATGACCAAGATCGAGTTATTGAGCTTGTCAACAATTATGCGCACATCAGCTTCAATTTCGGCCCTACGTTGCTGTCCTGGATGGAGGAAAAAGCTCCGAAGGTTTATGAGGCGATTCAGCAGGCGGACAAGCTCAGCCAGGAAAAGTTTTCCGGGCACGGTTCGGCGATCGCACAGGCCTACAACCACATGATTCTTCCGTTGGCCAATCGCCGCGACAAGAATACGCAAGTGAAATGGGGAATACGAGATTTCGAGCATCGATTCCAGCGAAAACCCGAAGGAATGTGGCTTCCGGAAACTGCCGTAAACATCGAAACACTCGAAATTCTCGCGGAGAACGGAATTCGCTTCACGATATTGGCTCCACGGCAGGCCAGCCGCGTGCGCCGCAAGAACGGCCGGAAATGGGTTGACGTAAGCGGCGATCGCATTGACCCGAGCCGCGCCTACACGGTTCAGCTCCCCTCACGAAGGACGATCAGCGTCTTTTTTTATGACGGCCCGATTTCCCAAGCGGTCGCATTCGAAGGGCTTTTGAATGACGGGCAACGATTTGCCGATCGCCTGTTAAGCGGTTTTTCGGAGGCGAGGACCTGGCCGCAACTCGTGCACATCGCTACGGACGGAGAGAGTTATGGTCATCATCATCATTATGGAGAGATGGCTCTCACCTACGCCCTGCACCACATCGAGGCTAACAACCTTGCTGAATTGACGAATTACGGCGAGTTTCTGGAGAAATTTCCTCCCGATCATTTTGTCGAAATTATCCCGGATACATCGTGGAGTTGCGTCCACGGCATTGAGCGCTGGCGCTCAAACTGTGGCTGCAATTCCGGGGGACACGGTGACTGGAATCAGGAATGGCGCGCGCCCTTGCGCAGCGCTTTGGATTGGTTGCGAGACAACCTGGCCGCGATTTTTGAAGCGCGCGGGACGGAACTTTTGAAAGACCCCTGGAAAGCGCGGGACGATTATATCCGCCTGATTCTGGACCGTTCCGATGAATCATTGAAGGCCTTCTTCGGCGTCCATGCTTCCCGGTCCTTGGATTCCGCGGAGCAGGTTCGTGCCTTGAAAATGCTCGAAATGCAGCGGCAGGCATTGCTGATGTATACGAGTTGCGGCTGGTTCTTCGATGAATTGTCCGGCATAGAAACCGTTCAGGTGATCCATTACGCAGCGCGCGCGCTGGGATTGGCGCCGGAGTGCAACCGAAGTGAGCTCGAGCCCGGGCTCATCGAGCGCTTGCGAATCGCAAAAAGCAATTTGACGGAGCACGGCGACGGCGCGCTCATTTACGACAAATGGGTGAAGCCTGCCTTCGTTGACAATGAACGTTTGGCCGGGCACTTTGCAATCAGTTCCCTGTTCGAGAATTATGAAGCGAAATCGAAAATCTACTGCTATCAAGTCGACCGCGAACAATTCGCAATCGAAGCGGATGGAAAGTTGCGTCTTGGCCAGGGGCAGGCAAACTTTTGTTCTCTGATTACAAGAGAATGCGCCGCCTTCACCTTTGCCACGGTTCATTTGGGTGAGCACAATATCATTGCGGGGGTGTTGCCATCCAACCCCGAACAAGATGAGACGTTGCGAAAGACGCTGCTCGGAAGTTTTCCTGCGCGCGGACACCGCGGAGATCATTCGTGTTTTCGACGAAGTATTCCACAAGCGTACATTCTCATTGCGATCTCTCTTTCGCGATGAACAGCGGAAGATTACTAATTTAATTTTAGCGGATTCGCTTGCCGCGTCGGCGGCGGCGTATCGTTCCATCTATGAGAGCCAGGCGCCCCTCATCCGATTTCTCCATGACTTGTCGATTCCAGTTCCCGCAGCTTTGAAATCCGCCGCCGAATTCGCCATCAACTACCAGTTGCGCACGGCATTTGAGCGCGCCGAACTCGATCCCAAAAGCCTTCAATGTTATTTTAAAGAAGCGTCCGCCAGCCACATTAACCTGGATGTAGATACATTGGAGTTCGTGATCCGCAAGAGGCTGGAAAAAGAAGCGGAGCAGTCCACTGCACATCTTGATGAACTGGAAAAAGCGCATAAGCTGCGGGAACTCGTCGATTTCGTGCAGTCCCTGCCATTCCCCGTGGCCCTGTGGGACGCCCAGAATGTTTTGTACGGTCCCCTCACACAGTCTCTACATAGCGATCTTGGAATTTCGAACAATGGAGATCCGGCGAAGAAAGCTTTGAGAGACGAACTGTCCCAGTTGAGCGAACGGCTTAAAATATTCAGCCTCTGAGTTGAATTATGCCCGATTCCTCCGTTCCGCAAGCAACTTATCGGCTCCAGTTCAACAACGAGTTCCGATTCTCGGATGCTGCCAATCTCGTTGATTATCTGGCGAAGCTTGGGATAACGGATATTTACGCCTCACCCATTCTGACCAGCCGCAAAGGGAGCACGCACGGTTATGACGTAACGGATCCTACCCAGATCGATCCCGACATTGGAAGCCCCAACGAATTCGAGCAGCTGCAAAATAAACTCATCGAACATGGAATGCGCCTGATTCTGGATATCGTACCGAACCATATGGCCGCCAGCAGTGAGAATCGTTGGTGGATGGACGTCCTGGAAAATGGCAGCGAATCCGTTTTTGCCTCCTATTTCGATATTGACTGGCATCCCCCCTCGCGAAATCTGGAAGGAAAAGTGCTGCTCCCTGTCCTCGGACGCTCCTTTGGGGAAACCTTGGACCGCGGCGAGTTACGGCTCCTGTTTCAAAACGGAAAATTCTTTGTTCAGTATTTCGATTCGATTTTCCCGCTTATGCCTCGGTCATATCGTCGGCTGCTCAAGCATCGCATCGACGAACTAAAAACCGAGTTGTCCGAAGATTCGGCCGCCTTTCAAGAGTATTCAGGCATCATCGCGGCCTTATCGTCACTTTCGGAATCTACGCGATCGACATCGGAGGCCGAAAAGCGGGTCCGGCAAGACGCAGTTCGCGAGCGGCTGCAATTGCTCGTATCTGAGAACCCCGGAATCGCTAAATTTCTCGACGAAAATATCGCTGATTTTAACGGCAGCAAAGGCGATGCGGCCAGCCTGAATGCACTTGAGCATATATTGGACGAACAGCACTTCAGGCTCGCGTACTGGCAAGATCCAAACGAGGGAATCAACTACCGCCGTTTTTTTGCAATTTCTGATCTTGTTGGAATTCGTGCCGAGGATCCGCTCGTTTTTGACGCCACCCACGGTCAGATTTTCCAACTCTTTGCCAAGGGAGCCATTCGCGGCCTGCGTGTGGATCATATCGATGGATTGCGGGACCCGGTTGGCTACTTGAACAGACTGCGGGAGCGGTTAGTCGCTTCGCAGCCGCCGGAATCCGGCGCTCCTTATGTGCTGGTCGAAAAAATTCTCACGCGGGACGAATCTCTACCCGAGGATTGGCCTGTTTCCGGAACTACCGGATATGAATACTTGAATGCCGCAAATGGCCTGTTCGTATGCCCCACCGGCGCGCGAAAGTTGCAGAAAGTTTATTCAGACTTTATCTCCAAAGACGTGAGTTTTGACGACGTTACCTACGCGAAAAAGAAGCTTGTAATGAATACCCTGCTGCGAGTGGAAATGCGCTCACTCGGGCGCCAACTGGCCGATCTTGCGGCACGCGACCGTTATGCCAGGGATATATTGCGTCCAGAGTTGATGGATGCGCTCATTGAGGTAACGGCGTGCTTCCCTGTTTACCGGACTTACATTCGAAATCTCGACGCACCCGAATCCGCGAAGCAAATGATCGAGCGCGCCATTGGGGAAGCTAGAAGCCGGCGGCCGCGACTTCACCGGGCGAGTTTCGCCTTCTTGCGCGACGTCCTCACACTCGCAAACCCTTCTCACATTCTGCCGGATCAGCGTGAGGAACGGCTTGCCTTTGTGATGCGCTGGCAGCAATTCACCGGTCCTATAGTAGCCAAAGGAATCGAAGATACGGCGCTGTTCGTTTACTACCCACTCCTTTCCCTGAATGAAGTCGGGGGAAATCCGGAACCGTCAAAGGTTCGGGGATGGGAGTCCTTCGTGGAATTTATAAGTGAACGGCAGAAGCGATGGCCGGATTCTCTGAACGCCACCTCCACCCATGATGCGAAGCTTAGTGAGGATGTTCGTGCCCGGCTGAATGCCCTCTCAGAGATTCCCGACGAGTGGGCGGAAGAAATTGCCAATTGGTCAAAGGGCAATGAGCTCCACAAACCGGTCGTAGATGACCGCAAAGTGCCCGATTCCAATGAAGAATATTTGATCTACCAGTCCCTTGTGGGCATGTGGCCTGCGGACAGGTCCGAATTGCCCGCAATCTCGGAGCGTCTCCAGGCTTACACCATAAAAGCGATTCGGGAAGCGATGGTTCACACGCGTTGGACGGAACCAAACGATGCACATGAACAAGCGGTGTGCGGTTTCATCCAGAAGATTCTTTCTGCTCAGGACAATTCGCCATTTTTGTGCAGCGTCGCTCGTTTTCTCGAAAAGGTGGCTTATGCCGGCATGATCAACGGTCTCAGCCAGGCCTTGTTGAAAATCACATGCCCGGGAGTCCCGGATTTTTATCAAGGCTCCGAACTCTGGAGCCGCACCCTCGTGGATCCTGACAACCGCCGCCCCATCAACTTTCAATCGCGAATTCAAGCCCTCCAAGTTTTGTTAGACAACGCGCACTGCGATGCATTTGGGGTCGCCGACCGCCTGATGGCAGAATGGACCGATGGGCGCATTAAGCTTTACATGATCTGGAAGGCGCTCTGCTGCCGGCGTCAGCAACCGGCATTGTTCAGGGAAGGAGAATTTATTCCTCTCGAAGTGGCCGGCGATCAATCCCATCACATTCTAGCGTTCTTAAGACGGCATGGTGAGGAACATGCAATCATCATCGTTCCTAGATGGGCGACGAATATTCCAAAGAGCACAGAAACTACCGAGCTTAGAACTTTTTGGGGTGGAACGAATTTAACGTTGCCCGCGTCAAGTCCGAAGTCCTGGCGGAATGTCTTCACGGCAAAAACCACCGAGACCGGATCTGGCGACGGTAATCCATGCATCGCGCTAAAAGACTTGTTTCAGGACTTTCCGGTTGCCCTGCTGATTCCGAACGAGACGACTGCGGGCCGCCATTAGCCTTGCCTGAAATGCAATTTGAAGGAAGTACATCAAAATAAATCTCGAAATAAACTGAAATGTTGAGATCTTTTGGCAGACGGGCTGCTCTAGAATAAATGAAGGAGAATAAGGCTGAAAGATAAGGCTAGAGGTTACTTCTGACTCGTGGCATTTTCTCAAGAGGAGGTTCATGCGCGTGATGGAAGGCCAAGTTGATGGGCGGCGTCGTGTCGTAATCGAGCATGTTTTGCCTCAAATCGATTGCGGCCGATTTCCAATTAAGCGGGTGGTTGGAGAAAAGGTGGTGGTGGAAGCGATCGTATTCGCCGACGGCCATGACCAAGTCGCATGTCAACTTTTGCACTGGCCTAAAAACGAAAGCGCGGCGCAATATTCGCCCATGGTCCCTATTGGAAACGATCGGTGGCGCGGCGAGTTTACAGTCCAGAGCGTGGGGCAACACGAATATACGGTAGAAGGCTGGATCGATCGATTCGCAACATGGCGCAGCGATTTGATCAAGCGAATCGCCGCTGGGCAGGACATCCGAATCGAACTGCTGATTGGAGCCCAGGTCATTGACGAAGTGGCCGCGAGGGCAAAGGGCGAAGACGCTGATCTCTTTCGCCGGTTCGTTCACCGCTTGCGTGAAAACAAGGACAAAGAGTCGGGGAAGAATGCCGCTCTTGACTTGGAGTTGCTGAACGCCGTTCAACGCTATCCAGCGCGTGATCTCGTCACACGGTATGAGAAGCGATTGGCCGTTGTGGTGGATCGCGAAAAGGCGCGATTCTCAAGCTGGTATGAAGTATTTCCGAGGTCATGCTCACCCGAGCCGGGGCAGCATGGCACGCTTCGCGATTGCCAGGCCACGCTTCCATACATCGCGTCCATGGGTTTCGACGTCGTTTACCTCCCGCCGATCCATCCGATTGGGCAAACATTCCGGAAAGGAAAGAACAATTCCACATCTGCGCAACCGGATGATGTAGGCAGTCCCTGGGCGATCGGCTCCAAAGAAGGCGGCCACACCTGCATTCATCCTCAGTTGGGAACACTGGAAGATTTCAAGAAATTTATCGCCAGCGCGAATGGGTACGGACTTGAAGTCGCTCTTGACCTCGCATTTCAATGCACACCGGATCATCCCTACGTCAAGCAGCATCGGGAGTGGTTTCGCACTCGGCCCGACGGCACGATCCAGTATGCCGAGAACCCGCCGAAACTGTATCAAGACATCTTTCCGCTCGATTTTGAAAATCCCGAATGGAATGCCCTTTGGATGGAGCTAAAGGATGTTGTACTTCTTTGGATAAAGCAGGGAGTGCGCATCTTTCGCGTCGATAATCCGCATACCAAGCCGATTGCGTTTTGGGAATGGCTGATCAGCGCGATGAAAGAGGAATATCCGGATGTGATATTCCTGGCGGAGGCATTCACAAGGCCCCACGTGATGTACCGGCTTGCCAAAGTTGGTTTTTCCCAGTCCTACACTTATTTCGCGTGGCGCAACACCAAACAGGAATTGACCGACTACTTCGCCGAGCTTACGCAAACCGAAGTGCGGGAATATTTTCGACCCAATCTATGGCCGAATACGCCCGACATTTTGTCGGAGTTCTTGCAGATAGGCGGGCGGCCCGCATTCATGATTCGGTTTATTCTGGCGGCGACCCTGGGGTCAAGCTACGGAATCTACGGGCCTGCTTACGAATTATGCGAAAACACTCCTACCCAACCAGGAAGCGAAGAGTATCTGAATTCGGAGAAGTATGAACTCAAGCATCGCGATCTCGATGCCGCCTGGAGCTTGAAAGAACTTATCGCCCGCATCAACCGGATTCGCAAACAGAATCCCGCGTTGCAGAGCAATCATAATCTTCGCTTCCACGCCACGGATAATCCGTCTTTGATTTGTTACAGCAAATCGACCGACGATCTTTCGAGTGTCATCATTGTCATCGCCAATCTCGATTCATTCCATGCCCAATCAGGCTGGGTTGATCTGGATCTCAATTCGCTCGGACTCGAAGCATCCCAAGCCTTTGAGGTTCATGATTTGCTTGGCGAAGGCCGGTTTCTGTGGCAAGGAGCGCGAAACTACGTGGAACTCATTCCGGAAAGTTTGCCGGCGCACATCCTGCAAGTCCGCCGCTGGGTTCGCACGGAACAGAATTTTGATTATTATCTTTAAGAGGTAGCGCAATTCAGCCCAGTCGCGCCAATACACGGGAAATGGAGGTAGCGCGATGCAAACAACACTGAGCGATTTTGATCTTTATCTTTTCGCGGAGGGTACCCACACTCGCGCGTACGAGAAGCTGGGCGCTCACCTGGGCAAAAGGGATGGCCGTCTTGGAGTGCAGTTTGCCGTATGGGCGCCAAATGCTGAGCGCGTTTCTGTAATCGGTGATTTTAACGATTGGAACATAACCGCAGATAGCATGCGGCCTAGCTCGGCGGGTGTTTGGGAAGGGTTTGTTCCGGATATCGGACCGGGCGCCGTCTATAAATATCACGTGGTATCCCGTGACAGTTCGTATGTAGTGGATAAGGCCGACCCGTATGGTTTCGCCGCGGAAATTCGCCCTCGTACCGCGTCCCGAGTGTGGGACCTGGAAGATTATTCCTGGCTTGATCATTCCTGGATGTCAAACCGGGCAAACAATAATTCCCTCAACTCTCCGATTTCCATTTACGAGGTACACCTCGGCTCTTGGAAGCGTGTGCCCGAGGAAGCGCAACCGCTGGCTAACCTACCGCGAGATGGCTCCCCTTCTGGCCGATTACGTTCACGACGCGGGCTTTACCCATGTCGAATTTCTCCCCATCATGGAACATCCCTTCGATGGTTCGTGGGGATATCAAATCATCGGTTACTTTGCTCCCACTAGCAGGTTTGGCACGCCCTCCGATTTCATGTACCTCATCGACTATCTTCATCAGCGTGGTATCGGCGTCATCCTGGATTGGGTTCCTGCGCATTTTCCCAAGGATGAAGCGGGACTCGGCTATTTCGACGGGTCACACCTCTATGAGCACGCGGATCCAAAGCAGGGGGAGCAGCCGGACTGGAACACTTTTGTGTTCAATTATGGCCGGAATGAAGTGCAGAATTTCCTCATCAGCAATGCATTGTTCTGGTTGGATAAATATCATATCGATGGGCTTCGCGTTGACGCGGTTGCCTCCATGTTGTATCTCGATTACGGAAAGCGCGAAGGGCAATGGATCCCCAACAAGTATGGCGGCAAGGAAAATATCGAAGCGATTCAATTCTTGAGAGCTGTAAACGAGCGCGTCTACGAAAGCTTTCCTGACGTAATGATGATTGCTGAAGAATCAACTTCCTGGCCGCAAGTATCGCGGCCTACCTACCTCGGAGGCCTCGGATTCGGCCTCAAATGGAACATGGGTTGGATGCATGACATGCTGGACTACATGTCGCAGGATCCGGTCTTTCGCAGCTACCACCACAACTTGATCACCTTCAGCCTGGTCTACGCGTTTTCCGAAAATTTTGTACTTCCTTTCTCGCATGATGAAGTCGTTTACGGCAAGGGCTCCATGCTGCGGAAGATGCCCGGCGACGAATGGCAGAAATTTGCAAATCTGCGGCTCCTATACGGTTTCATGTTTGGCCATCCCGGGGGCAAGCTCCTATTCATGGGGGATGAATTCGGGCAATGGTCGGAGTGGAATCATGAAGCGAGCCTCGAATGGGACCTGCTGAACGAATCCGCTGCATGCGGGATTGCAGCGCTGGGTGCGAGATCTCAATACCCTGTACCGCGGCCAGCCTTCGCTCTACGAATTTGACTCGAATCCCGCCGGATTCGAGTGGGTCGATTGCAAGGACTCGCAGCGAAGCGTCATCAGCTTTCTTCGCCGCGGCCGAAGCGCAGCTGACCAAATTCTTTTTGTATGTAATTTCACCCCGGTCGTCAGAGAGAATTACCGCGTGGGAGTTCCCCTCGAGGGTTTCTGGAAAGAAATCCTGAACAGTGATGCTCCCTTGTATGGCGGAAGCGGGCAGGGAAATTTCGGCGGCCAGTCAACCATTCCGCTTCCGATTCATGGCCGGCCTTTCACTTTAAACTTGAGGCTTCCTCCTCTTGGAGTTATCGCATTCCAGTTAGCTCCTCACGGCGATGAATAAGGGGCGAAGAAAGGAATCATGGCAAAACGGCCGGGCAGCGCAGCAGATCCTCTCTGGTACCAGAACGCAATCATTTATGAGCTGCACGTTCGCGCGTTCATGGACAGCAACGCGGATGGAATCGGTGATTTTCAAGGCTTGATACAGAAATTGGACTACCTGCAGGATCTAGGCGTCACCTGTGTGTGGTTGCTGCCGTTTTTTCCTTCGCCCCTTAAAGACGACGGCTACGACATTTCGGATTACCTGAATGTTCATCCGATGTACGGCACCATTGAGGATTTTCAGACTTTTTTGGATGCAGCTCATGACCGTGGCTTGCAGGTAATGATCGAGCTGGTGGTGAATCACACATCCGATCAACACCCCTGGTTTCAAGCGGCGCGGCAAGCTCCTCCGAACTCGCCGGAACGCAACCTATATGTATGGAGCGACACCGATAAGAAATACAAAGACGCCCGAATTATTTTCACCGACACCGAACGTTCCAACTGGTCCTGGGACCCAGTCGCCAAGCAATATTACTGGCATCGATTTTTTTCACACCAGCCGGATTTGAATTTTGACAATCCGCGGGTCGTCGAAGAAATCATCAAGGTCATGCGTTTTTGGCTGGACATGGGAGTCGATGCGCTGCGAGTGGATGCAGTCCCCTACCTCGTCGAGCGCGACGGCACAAGTTGCGAGAACCTTCCTGAAACGCACGCCATCGTCAAAAAGCTGCGTCAGGAAATTGACGCCGGTTATTCCAACCGAATGCTTTTAGCCGAAGCGAATCAGTGGCCTACCGACGTGCGCCCGTATTTCGGGGATGGCGACGAATTCCACATGGCATTTCATTTTCCCTTAATGCCCCGCATTTATATGGCGTTGCGACAGGAAGACCGGCTGCCGATCACCGATATCGTCGCGCAGACCCCGGCGATTCCTGATTCGTGTCAATGGGGCTTATTTCTCAGGAATCACGATGAACTGACCCTGGAAATGGTGACCGATGATGAACGCGATTATATGTATCTGGCCTACAGCGCCGATCCGAGAATGCGCATAAATCTCGGCATACGCAGGCGTTTGGCCCCGCTCGTGGACAACAATCGCCGGCGAATCGAGCTTCTGAACAGCCTGCTGCTTTCATTTCCCGGCACTCCCGTTCTGTATTACGGAGACGAAATCGGCATGGGAGATAACATTTATCTCGGAGACCGAAACAGCGTTCGCACTCCCATGCAGTGGAATGGCGACCGGAACGCCGGCTTTTCCACGGCATCGCCTGCCAGATTGTATAGCCCGGTGATCATGGATCCTATCTGGGGATACGAAGCGATCAATGTTGAAGCACAGCAAAGCGATACATCTTCACTCCTTCATTGGATGAGGAACATGATCGCTTTACGCAAACTTTTCCGTGTATTCGGGCGTGGCACAATCGAGTTTCTCAATCCGCCTAACCGTAAAGTTTTGGCGTATCTTCGGGAATATGAAGGCGAACAGGTTCTATGCGTCGCAAATCTCTCTCGTTTTGCGCAGCCGGTCGATTTGGATCTTTCAAAACTTGAAGGCATGATTCCGGTAGAAATGCTCGGCTATGTGGAATTCCCCGCCGTGGATCGTCATCCATACCGTCTTACCTTGGCTCCATACAGTTTCTTTTGGCTGGAACTTCAGCGGAAGCCCGAATCCACGGAGGCAAGTGAGATTCTTGAAGAACACTCTCCACTCGATCTTGCTACTGGCTGGGATAGCCTTCTCGAAGGCAGGAGCCGTGAACGGCTGGAGACCGTGGATATTCCCGAGTACTTGCCAAAGCAGCGATGGTTCGCGGGGAAGTCTCGCCACATCGAGGCGACTAGAATTGCGGATTCGGTGAAGTTGGAGACATCGAATTCGGCGTTGGCGCTTGTGGAAGTACGGTTCGATAGCGGATTGCCGGACACCTATCAATTGCCGCTGGCGATGGCGTTTGGTGAAGCAGTAGAAGAATTGCGGCGAGCGGCCCCCACCTGCGGGTATTGCCGGCATCGTCTCCACGGGAGCCAGCGGACTGCTGCACGATGGGGTGTTTGATGATAAAACGTGCGCGGAATTGCTCTCATGGATCGAGAATGCCCGTCAAATTAAAGCGCGCCATGGCCAGATCCAGGGAGTGTGCGGCGAGGCCTTTCAGGAGATCTTGAGGCTCACGAAGGAACCATTGCAGGTGCGGCGTGGTTCGGCGGAGCAAAGCAATACATCGATTCTCTTTGGAGACGCGTTCATTCTTAAGCTGTTTCGTCGCCTGGAAGCTGGTGTGAATCCGGATTGCGAGATTGGCCGATACTTGACCGAGAAGACAAACTTCAATGGAATACCTCCTTTTGCTGGTTTGATCGAGTACGCGCTGCCAGGGGCCACTGAAACAACCACGCTTGCGATGCTGCAAGGGCTGGTCGCGAATGAGGGTGACGGTTGGAAATGGACTGTCGAGGAACTCAACCGCTTTTACGAAACGTGCGCCGCGGTAACCTTTCCGGAAGACGCGAGTGCCGAACTTGGCGATCCGCTTGATCTTTCCGAACGGCCGACTTCACAGCTCGCGCGGGACCATGTGGGCATTTATCTCGATTCCGCCGCAATCCTTGGGCGACGAACCGCTGAGATGCACCTGGCTTTGGCCTCACCGACGGACAATTCAGCGTTCTCGCCCGAACCCATGACACTCGAAAACCTTCTTCCTTTGCTTGCAGACATTCGACGGCAAGCTGTTGGCGTCTTCGATGTTCTGAAGGAACGTGTGTCTTATTTGCCGGACGAAGTAATTGAAATTGCCGCTTCGGCCCTGAGCCGACGTCGCCGGATTCTGGATTATTTAGGGCTCGTCAAATTCGATGGTCTTCAAACGCAGCGAATCCGAATTCACGGAGACTACCACCTTGGGCAAGTGCTTCGGGTAAAAACCGATTTTGTGATTCTGGATTTCGAAGGCGAGCCCGCTCGTTCATTGGAGTACCGGCGCTCCAAGCAATGCGCGTTGAAGGATGTGGCAGGCATGTTGCGGTCTTTCAGTTATGCCGCCTACGGAACGTTAATTAACTATACAGCGAGGCATCCTGAGGATCTCGCCCGTCTCGAACCATGGGCGCGGCTTTGGGAGCAATTCGTGGCAGCGGAATTCCTGCGTGCTTACCGGGACACCGCAAATGGCGCAGCCTTTCTACCCTCGAGCACTGCTGACTTTCGAAAGTTGCTTGATGTATTCCTGTTGGAAAAGGCTCTCTATGAAATACTCTATGAATTGAACAGCCGGCCCGGATGGGTGCGCATTCCGATGTTGGGACTGATGTCACTCCCGATATAAATTGTTCCGGGCGTAATCACCATGCTGACGAAAAATGAGGATCGAGCTGTACCGATAGAGACCGATAGAGGACTGAACAGTGGAAGTCGACGCCATCCCGCAGCAAACGCAGGAAAAGGTCGCGCAAATCGATAGCGCCGATCTCGTGGTTGGCATCCTCGCCGATCTCGGTAAGGATGGCATCGTGGCGCTGCGCGAAGGACTTCGAGCTCTCCCCGGATCCCCTCGAATCGTGGTTCTGCAGCGCGATCCCGTGGGCAACGCACCCGCGGCAAGTTTACAAACGGTCCAGGAAGATGCTTCGCCCTACTTACTGCCCTGGTCCGCGGTAGGTCCTGACCCTTTAGGTGTGCCCATGCAGAGCATATCGATTGCTTGCCAGTCCCTTTTCGCGGCGTCCGAAAAAATGGGAGCTCGAGCGTGCTGCTTCGTTGCATCGCGAGATGGAAAGCGCATCGCCGCAATGGATTTGCCAATTATTGCTTCCTCTCGTCGAATCGGATTTCGACTTGGTCGCCCCCTATTACGCGCCCCGCATGTTGCAGGGCCTGCTCAACAACAGCATTATTTATCCCCTTACCCGATGTCTGTACGGAAAGAGAATACGCAATCCTTTTGGACCGGACGTTGGCGTTTCGCGAAAGCTGGCTCAGAAAATTCTTGGCATGTATCGGAATGTTAATGCCAGTTCGAATCAGGCACATCCATTGGCAACGCTTGCCCCGGCCGCCGCCTGCGATAACCTGCAAATTTGCCAGGTGCATGTCGGAGATCGCGTCTATCCGCCAATGGATTGGACGAACATTAGCTCTGTGGTGGCGCAAGTCCTGGGCCCCATCTTTCTTGAGATGGATCGAAGCGCTGCGTGCTGGCAAAGAGCGCGCGGCTCCGTTTCCGTGCCGGTGCGCGGCGAATGTCAGTCTCCGTCTCAGGAAACCGGGACCCTGGATTTGGACCGCATGTGGGAAACGTTCCGGCTGGGAGTTCGTGACCTTGAAGAAATATGGAGTCTCGTGCTCCCACCTGCAACTCTATTTGAAATCAGGAAAGTGTCCCGATCGACGGCGGAGCAGGTCAAAATGCCCGATGAATTGTGGGCGCGAATCGTTTATGACTTCGCGCTAGCGCACCGCCTCCGAACGATCAATCGCGATCACCTGCTGCGGTCGATGACGCCCCTTTATCTGGCATGGGTTCTCTCCTATGCGCGTGAAGTACAGACGGCTGGAGCGACGAGTGTCGAACAACGAATCGAGCGATTGGCGCTGGCATATGAAGCGGCCAAGCCATACTTGATAGCCCGCTGGCGGTGGCCTGACCGATTCAATCCGTAGCGATTTAGAACGGAGGTACTGTATGTGGTACCAAGTTAAGGAACAGTTGATTCAGTCAACAACGAAATTCCTTACCGAGCTTGCACGCCTGTTACCTGGAGTAGTGGCGCTTATCGTGGCGCTGCTGATTTCCATGGTGCTGGCCTGGATACTTGCAATTGTGGTGAGGCGGTTGCTTACCGGCATTCACTTCGACGAAATGCTAAATCGTTGGGGGTTCACTTTTCCCGGCGAGCGGTCTCCAATGAACAGCCCGACAGGTTTGGCTTCGCGTACCGTCGCCGGCATTGTCATCCTCGCGGGATTCCTGATCGGTATAGCGGCCTTCGATGCGGAATCTACTTCCCTGCTCGTGAGGAATGTTTTCGCCTATGTTCCAAACATTATCGGCGCCATGTTAGTTCTGTTAGTGGGCAGCATCGTTGCCGGCTTTCTGGCGAGAAGCGTATTGATCGGAGCCGTGAACTTGAATCTGCAGTATGCGCGCCTTCTAAGCTTGGGGGTGAAATGGCTTGTGATCGTCATGGCGGTTGCCATGGCCTTGGAGCACCTCAAAATTGCTCCGGGCATAGTAGACCTTGCCTTCGGCATTCTCTTTGGCGGAATCGTGCTCACGCTGGTGCTTGCAGTTGCTCTTAATTCCAAAGAACTCGTCACCAAATCCCTCGAACGTGATGCCAAAGAACCCTCGGCCGAGAATGTCGAAGAACCATTCCGTCATGTGTAACTGACGGATTACGCCGCGCCGAGCAGGATCAAACGCAGCGCAAAAGACCTTTATCGATATCGATGTACCCATTCATTTCAATGCGGGTGTACACACCTGAGCCTCGGGATTTCAGTCGCACGCGGTCGAACGCGTAAAGCAACCACCCCTTCGCGTGTCCTCATTTCCGTGCGCTCAGGCCAGGCCGGTTTTGTACAGAGCAACGAGCTTGCCCCAGGCGCGCTCGGCGTCCGGCTTGTTATAAATCGGCTGGCCGTTTTGCAGCGGCATGTCCGGCACGCACCAGCCGTGCAGCGCGCCCGAATAAACTTCGATCTCCGATGGCACATGCGCTGCTGCGAAAGTCTCGCGCAGCTTGTCTTTGGCATCGGGTTGTCGCATATCGTCGTTGGATGCAATCCCGAAATACATGCGCGCCTTGATTTTCGTAGCGAGTAGATGTGGGCTGTCAGGGCCGTCGGTGACCAGTCCGCCGCCGTGGAACGAGCCGCCCGCACCGACGCGATCGGGGCGGGCGGCGCAGGTCTTCAACACAAGCGGGCCGCCCATGCAGTAGCCCTGCGTTCCGATCTTCTTTGACGCGTTGACTTGCTTCTGCTGGTCCAGCCAGGTGACGAACGCCGCGGCGTCCTTCTCGCAATTGCCGGGCGCGTTGATCGAAGCCATCAGCGGCTGAATCTTGGGCATGTCCGTCTGGAAATTGAACGAGCTTATGTTATCTACCGCCGGGCCCGGTTTCACGCGATAAAAGGGATTGGGGACCAGCACGCTGTAGCCTTCGGCGGCAATGCGCTTGCCCATGTCACGCATCGCGGGACGCAGCCCGAAGGCGTCACTCCAGAAAATCACGGCGGGATGCGAGCCGGAAGTGGGATGAATAAACGCGGCATCGCAGGTGCCGTCCGAAGTTTTGATCGCCACGTCGGTTTCCGTAACGGCCATTGCCGCTGACGCGGAGTCGGTCGCGGCCACAATGCTGGCGGCCGCCGCCATAGCGATGAAGTCGCGGCGGGAAAGCTCGCTGGAAGTTTCCTCTTGCCTTTGATCCTGCTTGTCGTCCATTGGCTCGCTCATGTTCTGTCACCCCCTCCTAGATATTACCCCCAGTTCGGTGCGGAGCAGCAGGTCCGCAATCCATCCCCGGAGGGTCCGCTCATCTTCTCGTTCAATGCTTGTGAATTGCAAGCCCCACACCCAACTCCGGATTGGAGTAGATTTCCCGCCCATGCCTCCACCGGTCCCCGAAATGGCCCAGACTCCAAATCTCGGCTTTTTGGGCAATTTGCCGGTTGAACCGGCAGGTCTTATCGGAAATTTGGAATCTGGCCAATCTCGCAAGCAGCTGAGACAGCTTATTAGGACGTAGCCGACTCGGGCCCGGGGCCTGACGCTTTTCGCGGCTCTTCGCATCTATATGTTGAGGGGTTAAGGGTCGAATGCGCAGCGCGGTTCGGATGCTTCGACACTTAAAAATTTAATTGTTATGATCCGTTCTGAATAAAACTCCCCAGCCGGGTTCTTTTCGGACTCAATGACGATACGAAAGGAAAGTGAACACGATGACAGCGCAAGACAATCGAGTTCCATCGCTGAATGAATGGTTGGGGGGAGCGGAAGTTCTCAAAGGGTTGATGGTGAAGTTCTACGAGCACGTGGCCGCGGACGAATTGTTGAGGCCATTGTTCGGCGAAATGCCGGCGGACCATCCGCAGCACGTAGCGGATTTTGTGGGCGAGGTAATGGGGGGATCGCAGGAATACACGGTAAGCCGGGGTGGACACGCGACCATGCTCGCGCATCATTTCGGGCGAAATATTTCGGAAGCGCAGAGGCGACGCTGGGTGAGCTTGTTGCTTGACAGCGCGGATGAAATTGGGCTTCCCAGCGACCCTGAATTTCGGTCGGCGCTTGTGGCGTACCTGGAGTGGGGGTCGCGCCTTGCGGTTATAAATTCGAAGCAGCCGCCGAGCACAGTAGCGGATTCGGCGACGCCCATGCCGAAGTGGGGTTGGGGAGTGCCAGGTGGACCGTACGTGCCGGATAAAGAATAGAAATCCGAAGACAAACAAGAACTATCGGAATGTCGCCCGAATCGCAAATTCCTACACTACGAGGAGAGGACCAATTAGCCTATGAAACCCGTTACAGCGGATTCGTCCAGTCGTAAGCTGCATGTGTTCCTTTGGGTTCTGCAGGTTTTGCTCGCAATGCTTTTCATCTTCTCCGGTGTGATGAAGTTCATTATGCCGATTGAAGAGATGACCAAGCAAATTGCGCTGCCAGGTTGGTTCCTGCATTTCATCGGAGCGGCCGAAATACTTGGCGGGATCGGGTTATTTCTGCCGGGGGTTCTTCGAATTCGAACGGGCTTGACGCCGTTAGCGGCAGCGGGGCTGGTAATAATCATGATCGGTGCCACAGCGGTGAACTTCAAGACCGGGCAACGTGGAGCAGCCCTGACAACTATAATAGTAGGATTGCTTCTGGTATTCGTGGCATACAACCGTTGGCGGATGGCGGCGCACTCCCAATTGTCTCAAGGCACATCGCACTAATCCGCAAACACGTGAATGCATTCTCAAGTCCTGATAAACGTTTATCGTCAATTGGGAATTAATTTGAGTTGCGTGGTTTCCCCATTCGCGATTCCCACTTCGATTCGCCGCAGCAACGTAACGATCTGTTCTGCGTTGTACCTCTTGATTCGCATATCCAGCCGTCCTCCTTGTAAGAGATTCTCTCTCACTTCGTCTGGCACAAAAATCCCGGGAGATAGTGGTAATTCTATTCCTCGATAAGCGCTTTCGCTTTTTGTGTAGATACTACCGAATTGGCCACGGGAAGAGGTTTTCCCGTCTCGAAAAACAGCCCTAACCAGCTCTTTCCCAGTTGGATAGCTCGTCGCCATATTGGCAAGACGAGTGCACCAATAGTTGCGTCACCCAATGAAATTGACAATGAATGTTCCAGGCAACACTGGGAAATACCTGCGTTTTGCAGGCTTAGACTAACTATATGCATACCGGACTTATGAACTTATATCAGGGGCAAAAACATAAGTCGCGGGCTTGCGGTTACACCGTGCTTGAACTGATTATGGGAATGCTGATTGCCAGCGTCTTGACGGCCATGGCTATTCCCCAGGTCAGTTCAATGCGAAACCAGTATCGCCTGCAGGGTGCCGTTGCCAGTTCCACGTGGGCGATTCAATCCACCCGTTACCAGGCCCTGATGTCCGGTTATCCGTACCAGGTTGTGTTCTCCAAAGCCGCGAGCACATATCAAATTCAGAATTTGCCGGTGGGCGCGGGCGCCTACGCGAACGTTGGCACGGCTGTTCCCCTTTCGGGTGAATCCGTCTCGCTGAATCAGGATACAACCTTGAGGTTCTCGCCCAATGGCTCGGTGTCTGCGCCCACGGGAACCTTAAATTTCACGCTTTCGTACAACGGCAGCACGAAATCAATCACGGTATCCAACTATGGAAACATTTCCGTTACGCCGTAACCGCAAGCTGGCGGCGGGCTTCAGTCTGATTGAATCCATGATTGCAATTCTGGTCCTGTGCGTCGGGCTCGTGGCGCTCGGGAGCCTCGCGGCTCAATCGTTGACTGGCACTTCGCGATCGAGATTTTCCGCGGTTGCCGCCGACCTGGCTACCGAAAAGCTGGAGGACCTGAGCCGCTGGCCGACGTTCGATCCGAACATCTCTGCGGCATCGGGGACGACGGTTGGCAGTCTCACTTCCGATTCCTCGGCCACAGTCACCGCAGGCGGCATTCCGGCGGAGCTGGTGAACTATTACGACGACGTGGACATCTCCGATTCCAATGGAGCGATTTCGGAAACGGTAAGCGCCGTGGTCGCGGGATCGACGGTTTTCAAGACCACGTCGCACAATCCCGATGGAACCATTTCCACCTCAACCAGCGCATCTTCCAGTGCGGCTGGTTCGAACGCGGCTGTCTTTCACCGGCGCTGGACCATTGAAATGGATCAGCCTGTCACGGGCTTGCGCCGGATCACTGTTCTTG
This sequence comes from uncultured Acidobacteriota bacterium, assembly GCA_963825365.1. Lineage (GTDB taxonomy): Bacteria > Acidobacteriota > Terriglobia > Acidiferrales > UBA7541 > Palsa-360. Next base: position 53,146 of record CAWGSV010000004.1, read on the forward strand.
TGACTCTCCAAAATTCAGTTATTCATCCACCTATAGGCTTTCAGATGACGATGGTGCGCCCGTGAACAAACTTAAACAGAAGCGCAATGATCGTGGTTTCACGCTGTTGGAGCTGCTGATCGCCGCGATCGTCTTCATCGTCGTCAGCGCGGCCGGTCTTTCCCTTCTCGCAAAACACCAGCCGCTGTTCAATCAGCAACAAAACATGGCCGGGCTCAATATCGCCATGCGCAACGCTGTTTCGCAGTTACAGCTTGACGTGATCAACGCGGGAAGCGGCTACTACCAGGGGATTAATATCCCCGCGTTTCCGATCGGCCTGACCATTCAGAACAATACCGTGACTCCTTGCAATACTCCGGCCACGTTCACCTACGGTCCCAATTGTTTCGACCAGCTCAACATCATCGCGATCGACTCCAGCACACCGCCGGCGCATCCTTCGGACAACGGCAGCAACTGCGTGAGCACCACAAGTTCGATCCTGTTCGCGAATCCCGTCAGTCCCACCACCAATGCCCAGCTGGCCGCGGATTATCACAACGGTGATGAAGTTCTCGTCGTCAAGTCGGATGGGTCCCAAATGACTACGGCCATACTCAGCAAGGATGCGCAGGTCACCGGAGGAAAAGTTCAATTGCAACATAACCCGACGGCGGCTGATGGATCGAACGTTTCGACTGACCCGGCAGGCATCACCACCTACGCGAACAACAAACTTGGCACGCAATTTTGTCCGGCGGACTGGATTTTGAAAATTGTGCCGATCACCTACAAGGTGGACACATCGGTTCCATCCGACCCGAAACTAATTCGAGAACAGCCGAGCGGCAGCACCAATGACGTGGTTCTGGCGGAACAGATTGTCGGCTTCAAGGTAGGCGCGATCATCTGGAATTCGTGCAGCGGATCCTGCACCTCCGACGACGGATCCACTTACGTTTACGACGCTTCCACTTATATCAGCGGCGGGGTCGCGGAAGCGTACAACTATTCGCTGATTCGCTCCGTTCAGATTGAATTGACCGGCAGGACCACGCCGAAGCCTGACCCTGCCTATCGCTTCCGCAATGGATTCGACGGAGGACCTTACCAGATCGAAAGCGTCTCGGTGGTTGTGAATCCGCGCAATCTGACGATGAATAACCACTAGTTAAGGAAAACGACGATGACGATGACAAAATCGGCGCTAAATCTTGACGACCAGCAGCGGAAGATGCTCTACCGACAGAATTCGCGAGGCGTTGCCCTCATCGCTACTTTGCTCTTGCTGTCACTCATGGTAGCCATGACGCTCGGGATGGTCATTGCCGTTACGTCGGACACTCTGATCACGCGTTTCTACAGAACCTACCGGTCATCGTTCTATGCGGCCGATTCCGGCGTGAATATCGTGCGGCAATACATGCTGAATCAGCTCGTCGGAAATGCCACTGTTGCAGTTGGTAGCACGTTTTCCAATACGTCTCCGCCGCCGCTCTCGGCCACCGACGCCTCCACCACGTTGACGTATACATTGAACCAGTACAAGTCAGCCGCTGCGTTCGCAAATCGCCAGATTAACAGCGGACAGGGAGCGAACTCCTGGCCCGGCAGTTTTTATATTGTGGATACTCTGGCGAACACGCCGGGCACAACTTTGGGCGCACCCAGTTGCACGCCACTCTTCACGTCTCCCAACGCCGGCACCGGAATCGTCAGCCCGGCCGCCGGCCCTTACGATTGCGGGGGAAATTATCCCAAGTGTGCCGGTGTCTGCACCAATTTTCAGATCACCGATTTTCAATATGCATTTCCCTATGCAATCACGGCCATTGGACAGTCAACGGGCGTCGAGCAACAGATGGTGGAAGACTCCGGCCAGCTGGTCTTGAATATTCATGTCGCGCCTTCCGGCGGCGTGAAAACATTTTTCTCCGCGTGGGGCATGTTCATCGACCAAAATTCGGAGTGCAACGGCTCCGTACTGGTTCCAGGCACGATCACCGGACCTGTTTTTACGAACGGCGCCTGGACCTTCGGGACAAGCGGCTCTTACATCTTCACGGATACGCTGGGCAGTGCCTCACCAACTTTCGGCTACCAGTTCAGCAATAAATGCGATCCATCGAACGCATCCAGCGACAAACAGGGTAATCAGACCATCGCCCCGAGCTTCCAGTCCGGCTTCACTCTCGGAGCAAACAAGGTTCCTCTACCCACGGACAGTTACAGTCAAAAGGGTGCTGTAGTGGATGGCGTGGGAACGAACGGAAATCCCAGTAACGCCACGTTGAACGCCAATTTGCGGGGCGTAAGCGGGTCGGCTTATCCTTCAGGCGGCGCGAGCACAGGCGTGTATCTTGGATACAACCAGACAACTTCTGGGGGAACGACCACTAACAACATGACCGGCGGCGGCATCCTGGTCGAAGGGAACGCGGACGTTACGCTCACCGCGTCCAACGTTGGTTCGGATCCTGTGCAAGTTTACACAGTTAAGCAGGGCTCCACGATAACGACCGTCACCGTCGACAACACGGCCAATACAACCACTGTAAATTCGGGCTCCACGACGACCATTATCAACGGTGTTCCCGCGAACCGTTCCTCGGGATCCGCGGTCCCGGGGACCATGCTCTATGTGGACGGCAATGTAACCTCGCTTTCCGGGCCTTCTTCGGGAGCCGCAGTTCAGGATGGTTACGCCACCACAGTGACCGCGGCCAACGACGTTACGGTCACAGGAAACATCCTCTACAAGACGGAACCCGTCACGACCACGCAGAACCAGATTCCGAATACTCCTGCGGACACGCTGATACCGGGAAACAACAATGGCCAGGTTCTGGGAATATACACGGCGAATGGCAACGTCAATTTGAATGTGCCTGTTTCAGGGCAGAACCTCGAGATTGACGCTTCCATCGCGACAATATCGAACAATGGCAGCGGCGGGATCGTGAACACGGGCAATGCGATCAATACATTATCCATTGTGGGCGGGCGTATCCAGAACACCATTCAGAATATTAATTCCACTACGCGAAACTTGTATTTCGACCGCAGATTTTCGCAAGGCAATTTTGCTCCGCCATGGTTTCCCTCCACAACGGTCACGGGCGTCGCATCGGACTCTGTCACGTCCATTGTTCCTTCCGTGCAGAGGACCACGTGGGTCACTCCGAGCAGTTAAAGCCAGTTGCCAGCGGCTCGGTCATCACGCAAACCATCGGCGACGCACATCACCACTACTATCCTCCGGAATTGCACCGTCAAGTGCTGCCGATTCCACACCACCGCAGCTGTGCCTTTGCCGGGCGCATTGACGAGTGGAACCATGAATGAAGAATGTTTGAGGGCTGGGCCGACTAGACAGATACGCGCCTGGCAAGCTGCTAACCAGATGCAGCCCGGCTGGCACCAGCGCTCTGAAGTGTGGATGCAGCCAACTGGAATGACCGGAACGCTGGCTCCCCTTGTAATAGAGGTTTATATGTCTCCAGTTGTTGCTGGCCGGGGCCTTGAGCAAATCTATCGGCGTCAGCTTTGCTCTTCCAGATACTGAGACCTATGAATTGATCCGACTCAGCCTCTGGAATTAAGGCGATGCCCTCCACAAACCCCGGCTGCTGTTTAAGAACCGAGAGAGGACGATCAACCATAGCGTCAAGCAATTCCTTTCCTTTCCCTGGTTTAGCTATGAGCTGAATCATGCGTGCATACATGGCGTTTCCTCCTGCTGTTTTACTGTGGGGTGGGGACACAGGAGTGACGATCTATCCAGCATTCTTTACACCATTCGTGCCATTGTCAAGCCCGAGAGTTATTTTTCCACCATTGATTGAGCGGAAATGCACAGTAGAAATGGAAGTTCCTTTCGATTCCCGACGATGGAGTTGCGTTTTGCCGCCACAGATTTTACTTTGCCGGCAAGCTCTCGTTCGATTTTAAATAATAAACCCGGCACAAGTTTCCCGTTTCCCGACACTAGCTTTAATCGTCCACGGACCGAAGTACAGTCGTTTGCGCGTGCTCGCCGATGGCCGATAGATTCGCAAGTGCAGTTACAGAGAACTTAAAAACGCGATCAGGTCGGATTCCTCCTGAGGCGTCAGGACAAGGCCAAATCGTTTCTCATAAAAACGAACGGCGTCCAACAACGTTTGAGCCGAGCCGTTATGGAAATACGGGGCGCGGGCGGAGAGACCCCGCAGAATAGGGCCTTTGATCTTGCCAACGTGATCGAATTTGCCATCGATCAAGGCTTGGCCGAGATCGGTCGTGGTCTTGCAGTTGCTCGTCGGAAGACCTGAAGAATCATTTTTGCATACGGTTATTCTCGGCAGGTAACTTAGATCAAGTCCTCCCAGACTGGCAGAGGGGGCGGTATCGCTGGGGTCGCCAGTGCCGATGTCTAGGGGCGTCGGAAACGAATGATTGCCCACGTTCGGAGTGTCGTGGCACGTTCCGCAGGTTCCCTGAAGCGAAGAAATTCCGCCGGCCACCAGCCCGCCTGCCGCTACATCGTCGTTTATACCGGCCACACCGGTGATATTGATCGGCCTGGAATTGAAAATGGCCTGCCCGCGCGCCACCGCTGCCCGCGGATCCCGCTCCGGCAGAGCGGCCCAAGCGTCAAAGGGGTTGAAAATCGCCGGCGTAAATTTTCCGTCGCCCGGCGATACGAGCCCACCGGGCTGCTCCAGCAGCGGCAGCAAGAAATTGACGCTGGAGTTTATGCTAATGAAGAACGGCTGAGTAACGAGAGGCATTGGACCGCCAGTCGCGCCGCGCGAATCTAACGAGCCGGTGCTCCAGCCGAATGACTGGGCCGTGAAAAGTGCCATCTCAAAATTCACGATCTGTTGCTGCTCCGCAGCAGTCGGCCTCGTGCCATCGCCCTGAGCGTGACCGGTCGTGGCATCCACGGATTGATGTGCCAGATCGCTCAGAAGTGCGGTTGGATAGTTTGAATACAGTATTTTAGTTGTTCCGGTGGCGGGCGATGATTCTCGTCCGTCAAACATGACCGTGCTCAAAAAACGGAGATTGGTACTTGGCAGAGGCCGGCGGTACATGGAAATAATGTCAGACTCATTGCAGCCGTATTGATTACTTACATTCACAATCCGGTAGTCTGCGGTTGCCGGAACTGCAATCGCTATACGGATGAGGCCGCGCTTCCGGAGCAGGCTGTACGCGGCGAGTCTCCCTTCCAGTGTAGACACGTCAATGCTGTGGTTGCAGTTGGAACCGTCCACTGTGCGAAAAATCGGATCCTGCCCGCGCGTAAATAAAAATCGCTCCGCGATGTGAGCGGCTGAAACCGACATGGCGTCACTAGGCTGGTGGCAAGTAGCGCACGAACGACCGTTGGTACCCATGCTCTGGAAAAATGGTCCAGTTAAATCAATGCCGCCGCCGTTGGTGCTGTAGGTTTCGGACGCTCCACCAGGATTCAGGAAGGGCACTTTGTTGGGGATGAAAGTAATTTGCTGCCCGCTTCCCTCGGTAACAACCATCAGCATGGCGACGGCTAGAAAAACAACGCTCACGATGCACCGTTTCGACGGGCGCATGCTCATGTACCGGTTTAATGAATCCAGAGACAAGTAACACCTAAAACCAGATTTGCTGGCTGAGTACGTCCCCATGGAAAACCTCTCTTTGTAGCGCCGATGGCGCAGGATCCTCTACTGGTATATGCGAAAAATGGGCGCAAAATAGCTCAAAAAAGTTCCACATTTCAGTTGTTGTTGTCGGGTACAAACCCAGCACCTCCTCTGCCCTGAGAAATTGACTTGGTAATATCCCCCCGCTATGTTTGTCATATAAATGACTCGCTCTAGGGGTGATATGACCGCAACACCTGAGCAACCGGTCACCGAATTGCTGGTCCGGTGGAGGGCCGGAGACCAGGAGGCGCTACAGGCTCTGGTTCCGCTGGTGTATCAGGAACTCCGCGCCATGGCACACGGCCAACTGCGGGCGGAAAGGGTCGGTCACACGCTGCAAAGCACGGCCTTGGTGCACGAAGCATATTTGAAACTCGTGAAACAGGGCCCTCCCGAGGTTCAGAACCGCGCCCATTTTTTCGGCGTGGCCGCAAGACTCATTCGGCAAATCCTGGTGGACTATGCGCGGAGCCATGGAGCCGCCAAACGCGGGGCTGCGTACCGCGTGGAATTGGAGGAAGGACTTGGGATCCCCGGAAAAGCGGCGGTGGACGTACTTGCGCTGAACGAGGCCCTAAATGAACTTGCGAAGCGTGACCAGCAGCAGAGCCGCATCGTGGAATTGCGCTTTTTTGGAGGGCTAACCTTGGAGGAAACCTCCAAAGTCCTGGGAATTTCCTCGGCTACCGTGAAACGCGATTGGAAGATGGCCAAAGCCTGGATCACCCGTGAAATTCGGAGGGGCGAAGATGGAAAGAGGGAGTGAGTGGGACAGGATCAAAGAACTCTTCGAAGCCTCTCTGGAGCGCGAACCGAGCCAGCGGGATGCGTTCCTGCGCGTCGCCTGCGGGGCCGACGTGGAGATGCGCGCGGAAATCGAATCCTTGCTGCTCGCTTATCAAAACGCGGATAACCTGTCGCGTCCATTTTGGCTGGAACAACCCCTTGAGAGCAGCCAAGAGCCGAAAACGATCGGGGCCTATCGCCTAATAGAAAAATTGGGCGAGGGCGGCATGGGAACGGTCTGGCTGGCGGAGCAAATGGCTCCCGTGAAGCGGAGGGTCGCGCTCAAACTCATCAAAAGCGGGATGCTTGACAGTTCGGCTCTGCAGCGTTTCCGGTCCGAACGGCAATCACTGGCGATCATGGACCATCCTGCGATCGCAAAAGTATTCGATGCCGGGGCTACGTCTGAAGGACAGCCGTTCTTTGTGATGGAGTACGTCCCCGGAGTTCCCATCACCACGTACTGTGACCAAAAGAAGCTCAAAATCCATGAGCGGCTGGAACTATTCATTAAAGTGTGTGAGGGAGTCCAACACGCTCATCAAAAAGCGATTATTCATCGCGACCTCAAACCCGCGAACATCCTGGTCGTCGAACTGGACGGCAAGGCGATGCCGCGCATCATCGATTTTGGCTTGGCCAAAGGAGTAAATCCGGAGGTGCTTGGGGAATCCCAGTTCACGCGGGTGGGGAGTTTTCTTGGCACGCCGGGATACATGAGTCCGGAGCAGGCTGACCCAAGCGTGCAGGACGTCGATACGCGGACGGATGTTTATTCGCTTGGCGTGATCCTTTATGTGTTGCTCACTGGTTGGCTGCCATTTGAGATGGAGCACGGACGCCACCAGCCTCTCGAAAATACGCTGCGGCAGCTGCGGGAGGACGATCCACCTCGACCAAGCACCAAAGCCGGAACACAAACCGATTCGGCCAAGACGGCGGCCGCAGCTCGCGGAACGGAGCCTCGGCAACTTGTAAGTTTGTTGCGCGGCGATCTCGATTGGATCACGATGACCGCGGTGGAGAGAGAGCGTGCCCGCAGGTACGCAACACCCACTGAATTGGCCAACGATATACGCCGCTATCTGGCAAGCGAACCGGTGATGGCTCGACCTGCGAGCCTTTCCTATCGCGTTCAGAAATATGTTGGGCGACACCGAATTGGCGTGGCCGCTGCCGGGGCGATTGGCGCACTGCTCGTAACTTTTGGCGTGGTGCAGAGCATTCAATTACGCAAGACCACACGCGAGCGCGACCGCGCCGACCGCATCGCCGAGTTCATGACCGGTATGTTCAAAATCTCCGATCCCTACGAATCACTGGCCACCCATGTCACCGCGCGTGAAGTTCTCGATAAAGCCGCTCACGACATCGACACCGGTCTCGCTAAGGATCCCGAACTTCAGGGCCGCTTGATGCACGTTATGGGCATGGCCTACCTGAATCTTGGTTTGTACTCCCGTGCGCAGTCGCTCTTTGAGCGCGGCGTCCAGCTTTCCACGGCATCTCTCGGCCCGGACAATATCCAAACCCTCAAAAGCAGGCAGAAACTGGGATGGACACTGTACCAAGAGGGTCGTCTTTCGGAAGCGGAGTCTGAGCAGCGCAGTTTAGCGGCGGTCGAGCGGCGGGTTTTCGGATCCAAAAACGAGGAAACGATCGGCACTATGGGAGATCTGGCGACAACACTGGGCGAAGAAGGTCATCTCGAAGAGGCTGAAAAGATACAGCGTGATGTTCTTGAGATTCAAAAGCAGGTGCTTGGCGCCGAAGCCCGCTTCACCTTGATCTCCATGAATAACCTGGCCACTCTTCTTCTCAAAGAGCATCGAGTGGAAGAAGCAGAAAAACTCCAGGAGGACACACTAGAGATTCAACGCCGTGTTTTCGGTCCCGAAAACCTCACGACCATCCACTACATGATGAACGTGGCCGAAATGAAAGGTGACATGGGTGCGGACGATGACGCGGTAAAGCTGTCCATTCAATTGCTCGACCTCGAGCACCGCGTTCTTGGCCCGGACAGTCCTGAAGCCGCGGAAACCACATACAACCTCGCTGTCCTCAAAGCCAAACATGGATACGCCGACGAAGCGTTTTCCCTATTGCGTCAAGCCATCGATCACGGATTGCTCCCGCGTGTAGCTCTTGTCATGGGCGATGACCCCGATTTGCAGCCTTTGCATGCCGATCCCCGTTTTTCCGCACTCGTCGCACATGCCAAGGAGCGCGCCACGGCACTGTTAGGTGGCTAGATTGCGGGTCCAAGAAACTTTTGAGCCAGCTTGGGCAAATTACCAGATTCCTCTCCTTAGAAAGTGGCTGCTATCTTATTGATTCTTCGAGGCTGCGCAGAGCCACTTTCTTCCGGCTCTGTCTGGGCGGAGCCCAGTCTAATGGTACTCGGAATGTGAGAGCCAAGAAGAGCGCTCGTCAGGAGTTGGAATTGCTGGCTGGGTCGCCTGCGCACGCGCGGCCGGATTTTCGCCGAGTGCCAGTTTCGTGCTATAGAGGTATTGACTGCCCGGGGGTGGGAAATGGGGGTTGAGACGTGGCGAATGGGCATCGAGTCGTAATCATTGGCGGCGGATTCGGCGGGCTGAGCGCGGCGAAGAGATTCAAGAATGCGCCGGTGCAAGTGACGCTCATCGACCGCTGCAATTACCATCTATTTCAGCCACTGCTCTACCAGGTTGCAACGGGTGCGCTCTCTCCGGCGAATATCGCGGCGCCGCTCCGCAACGTGCTCAAGAATCAAAAGAACACAAAGGTCCTGTTGGCCGAGGCGACGCGGATTGATGCTACGGGGCATCGAGTGATCTTGAGCGATGGCGAAATTCCGTACGACACGCTCGATTGTGGCGACCGGGGCGTCTCACCAATATTTTGGGCATGACGAATGGGAGAAGTTCGCGCCCGGCTTGAAGACGGTGGAGGACGCGACGGACATGCGGCGCCGAATTCTGTTGGCGTTCGAGGCTGCGGAGCGCGAACACGATCCCGCGAAACTAGCCGCCTGGATGACGTTCGTCGTTGTCGGCGCTGGGCCAACGGGTGTTGAGTTGGCAGGTGCGCTCGGCGAAATCGCGCACGACACTCTGAAGCGCGACTTCCGGAACATCAACCCATCGCAAGCCAGTATCCTTCTCGTTGAAGCGACTGAGCGCGTGCTTCCTCCCTATCCGCCGGCGCTTTCCGAGGCTGCCCGAAAAATGCTTGCGCGGCTCGGCGTGACGGTCCGGACGGGCGCCACGGTGATGAATATCGAAGACTGGGCCGTGACAATTCGTGAAGGCGGACGCGTTGAAAAGATTCCCACCCATACGGTTCTATGGGCGGCCGGTGTTCTCGGCTCACCGTTAGGCCGCTCGCTTGCTGAGGGGGCAGGCGCCACACTCGACAGAATGGGCCGGGTCGTCGTGATGCCGGACCTCACGGTCCCGGGGCATCCCGAGATTTTCGTCATCGGCGATCTCTCATATTTCAGCCATCAAACAGGTAAGCCGCTTCCCGGGGTTGCGCAGCCTGCCATTCAGGCCGGACGCTATGTGGCAGAGGCAATTGAGCGGCAGCTCGCCGGCAAAAAAATCGAGCCATTTCACTACGTGGACAAGGGAAATCTAGCGACGATTGGCCGGGCTGCGGCAGTGGCAGAATTGGGATGGTTTAATCTGTCCGGTCTGTCGGCCTGGATCATCTGGCTATTCGTTCACCTTCTCTACATCGTGCAGTTCCAGAATCGTTTGCTCGTTCTCCTGCAGTGGGCCTGGCTCTACATTACCCACGATCGTTCCGCTCGCTTGATTACAGGGAAGAACCCCCTTCCGCTCGATCTGTAGATCAGGCCGAAGCAGATTGGTCCTGGTAACTCCTCGTACTGTCATGTGGGAATCGCCAACTTCCCAATTACCGATACCGTTTCTCGGGAGTTGGCCCTGGGGCGCTTTGCAAACCACTTTTCTGCAAGAGTGTTGAGCAACATCAGAGAGGCGGCGGACGCGGTATGGACCCTCACCCTGGTATTGGGCCGGAACGCCAAGCGTTCGAAAAGTTCGGAATCTTTTCAGCGGTGAGGACAGCCTGGCCAGCAACAAGGCCGGCGCATTCCTTCTTTAAGTTCCGTGCGTACTCGCTCAATGTGCTGCCTTCGAGTCTCCGGTTTCTTGACGGAGATAACCCAGCAGATCCACTCATTGCGCGCGAGAGGCGTAATATCCTCCCATTTTGCCCGCGCCGCCGGGTCCGCAATGAGAACTTTTCGTAAATCCGCTGGCACGCTGTGTACCGCGCCAGCGGAGATCACTTTTTTCATCATGGATCTCATTTTACATCGTTACGCAATTCAATCTGCATTGCTTCGGAAATTCGAGGGATCTACGCCAGAATTGCCCCTTAACAGCGCAGTTGGTTTTTTTGAATTGACGCTCACGAATTAGTTTAACCCTTTAAAATCCTGCGAGTAGGCTTTCAGCTAACGCCGTTGCTCGAGGCTTGGGTCTCCAGACGAAGTCTCGCGGCAACCCAGAAGAGCCAATTGCGCATATCATCTGGGATATGAGCCCAGGCGTGAATCAAAATAAGGAGACACGAAAATGAAGCCAAAGAACACGATCTGCCTCTGGTTTGAAAAGGACGCGCATGAGGCCGCGCGCTTCTACGCCGCCACTTTTCCGGACAGCAAAGTGACGGCTGTTCATAAGGCGCCCGGTGACTACCCAGGCGGCAAGGAGGGCGATGTGCTCACGGTCGACTTCACCATTCTAGGCATTCCCTGTCTTGGTCTCAACGGCGGTCCGGTGTTTAAGCATAGCGAGGCCTTTTCTTTCCAAGTCGCGACGGACAATCAGGAAGAGACCGACCGCTACTGGAACGCGATTGTTGGCAATGGCGGCAAGGAAAGTGCCTGTGGTTGGTGCAAGGACCGCTGGGGTCTCTCCTGGCAGATTACTCCGCGAGCGCTAACGGACGCCCTTGCGGCTGGTGGCCACGGGGCAAAGCGAGCCTTTGCGGCGATGATGTCGATGAAGAAGATTGATATCGCTACCATCGAGTCAGCGCGGCGGAGCTGAGTTGCCCAAGTCCCGTGAAGTCGGGCAGTCTCAACAGGTCAGTTCAACAATTGCTTGCAATCTATCTGCCGGTGTTTGAAATCCCAAAGTTTTTCTTGGACGTTGATTTAAGCGCAGCGCCACCTCATCGAGTTCTTCCCGAGAGCACGCGTACAAGCCGGTTCTCTTCGGAATGTACTGTCGCAACCAGACCGTTTGTGTTTTCGTTCGATCCGCGCTGCCACGGGCTCTGCGGATCGCAGAAGCAGACTTTCACTTCCGTTTCCACGGTGAAGCTTTTGTACTGGGCCATCTCCAGAATCTAGCTTTCGAGCTTATACCTTGTCGAAGCGAGAGTGTACAGCCGGCGCCAGACAAGGCGGTTGATGGTCAGGACGATTAACGCCATCAACATAGTCGCTACGAGCAGAACCGCGTAGTTCCCTTTGTCCGCAGCGCCACTGACCACGGCGCCCAATCCGGTCGTCGAGTACGTCTGGCCATTCATGTGAAAATACTCGGCCAGGATGCTGGCATTCCAGGCGCCACCCGATGCAGTCACAAAACCGGTGATCAAGTAGGGGAAGATTCCCGGCAGGATCAAGTCTCGCCATCGATCCCAACTCCCAAACTGAAAAACTCCACAGACTTCTTTCAAATCTGTTGGCAAGGCGATCGCGCCGGCAATGACGTTGAACAGGATGTACCATTGCGTTCCCAGAAGCATAAGCACAATCGATCCAACTGCCAGTCCTCCGCCGATTCGGGTGAGTAGCAGAATAATAATCGGGAAAAGGGCCGTAGCGGGCACGGAGGCAACGACCTGAACAATCGGCTGGAGAGCGGCCGAAAGCTTAGCATTCAGGCCTATCGCTACTCCGGCCGGGATGGTCCATATCGCCGCAAGTAACAGAGTGAACTCGACTCGCAGGAAAGTGACGCCACCGCCAACGAAGATGCCGCGCAGCTCTGAATGAGTCACCATGGCTGCCAGCCCACTCATTTTCACGATGGCATAAGCGATGCCAAGCGACCCAACAATCCCGATCGCGTATGAGGCCCACCGGGCCGACTGGCTCGGCCGTCGATCTTCGGGACGGCGCGCCCACGACTTGGCGAAACGCATACTGAGGCGTTCGCTGGCCGGGCCGATGAAGATGCGGCCTACTAACGGCAGTACTCGCGAACTTCTTAGCAGATCGAGGACAGGCGAATGCTGTGCCTGTGCGCTCTCCACCTGCTCAAACTTGAATTTTTCGGACCATGCAATCACCGGACGCCAGATGATCTGGTCCATCGCCACGATTACGCCGATCATCGCGAACAGGCCCCAAAGAATCGCTCGCGTATCTGCAGCGTTGGCCGCCGTTTGCAGGTAGGATCCGAGTCCAGGGAGCCGGAAATCGCGTTTGCCCAATACGAACATCTCGCAGGCAATCAGATAGAACCAGGCGCTTGAGACAGAGATCATCGAATTCCAGACAAGCCCGATCGAGGCAAACGGAAGCTCCATTTGGATAAGTTTCTGCCACGGACTCCAGCGATAAACCTCGGCGACCTCGTGCATTTCATTCGGAATGGATTTAAGAGACGAATAAAAGCTAAACGTCATGTTCCATGCTTGTCCGGAAAAAATCAGCAGTATGGCTCCAAGTTCTATCCCGAATTGCTGTTTCGGAAACAGCGCCGCCATCGCCAACATGACGCCCGGCAGAAAACTCAGCACTGGAATGGATTGCAGCGTGTCGAGCAGCGGAATCATTACTCGTTCTGCTTTCGCATTGTATGCAGCGACGTATCCGTAGACGATACTGAAAACCAGGCTGATCGCATACGCAATCGCGATGCGCAGAACGGAATACATCGCGTAGGTTGGCAGTGCGCCGGGATGCAGGTCGATTTCGATTTGCGAACTGACCGGGGTGAGCCAGTACCGCGTCACCGCCAGGAAAGCGTAGAAGACGGAAAAAGCGGCAAGCAGGATCGGCAAGTCTTTAAGCAGCGATGGAGCGCCCTGAGGAAATATCCCCCAGACCAGGTTTTTTGCTGCGTCACGTTGTTCAGGTTGCGGCGTCATCCGTGTGCCTGGATGTCTTCGTCTGATTGGTCGTCGCTTATGCGCAGCCGAAGATTGCCGCTTTCGCGATCATAGCTGAAAATTCCAGCGTAGCGGCCCCAGTTCAGGGCCGTCTCTATCTGATTCACAACATTCTCTTCAGTGAAGTGTTCATCAAGGATGTCGTGGAAGAATTCGAGCGGCATCACATGGTCTGATCTACTCTCCAGCGCCGACTTCATTTTTTGAAGCAAGGCCACACGACCGAGCGCAGCCTCGCGAAACAGTGATTTGCGGGTAGAGATATCAGCTTCGGCAAAAACCCGTCCATCCGGCGTAATCTTCACATCTCCTTCATGTGCGGTGGCGAACCCCATCAACGTTGCGCCCTCCACAATCGGAAGTAGATCATCGACTTCCAGAAGAAGTTGCTCCGCCACGTGGTAGAGATCTTCTTCCCCGCCGTGATCAATGAGCAATTCGAGCAAGCCGGCAATGCTGCCCGGCCTTGTATGCGGCAGCATCTGCCACTTTGGCTTGGCCTGGGCTCCGGCAGGGTCCGGCGGCGCCAGATCCAGCAGTGGTTGTGTCATGACCTTATAAATGTAGTCGACGTAAAGAAGAAACGAAGCCGATTTCCGGTCTCTTGGCTGCACCAGAGGGATGCGAAAATCCGCGCGAATCGTCGCCGGATTGCTGCCAAGAACAACAACGCGATCCGCCAGCATCACCGCTTCCTCGATGTTGTGCGTAACAAGAAAAATGCTACGCGTCGAAATCTTCTTCTCCGTCCAAAGCTCCATCAACTCGCGGCGCAGATTTTCCGCCGTAAGCACATCCAACGCGGAAAACGGCTCGTCCATGAAGAGGATTTCCGGCTCCACGGCGAGCGCCCGCGCAAAACCCACGCGTTGTTTCATTCCGCCGGACAACTCTTTCGGATAGGCCGTTTCGAATCCCTTCAGTCCCACTACATCGAGCGCCTTGAGGGCCCGTTCGTGGCGCTCGGGATGCGCCACGCCGCGGGCAAGAAGCGGTGCTTCCACATTTTCGAGCACGCTGAGCCACGGAAACAGGGCGAAGCTCTGGAACACGATTGCAACGTTCGGGCGCGAACCGCGCAAAGGCTTGCCATGCCAGAGGACTTCCCCTTTCGAGGGGGCGAGGAGCCCGGAAAGCATCCTCAAGATCGTGGACTTACCGGAACCCGAAGGGCCGAGTAGCGCAAGAATTGTGTTTGGCTCGACTGATAAATCGATTGGCGCAACGACTTGAATTTCCCTGCCTTCGGGTTGCAGGTATCCCTTCTCGATCTGGCGCGCTTCGATGATCGGTTGCAGTTCCGCAGGCTGTGACACCAGCCCTGGTTCCTCTGGTATTTCCGGCACCTTAACTGCGCCCGGCAATGCCCCTGAACGCGCTTCCTCCAGCGTCTTCATGAGGCTTTGCCAGGCCTCCTCGGGTAGCGCATCTAGAAATTCAAAGCGTTCCGCAGAGTCCATTGCGTCGACGATTGCCGCGATCTCAGGACTCGTCAGTGAATGAAGAAGGACGTAGGCGTGGAAATATGAGAAGGCCCCCGCGAGCGAAGCAGCAAAATCCGTTGGAAGATGGCGAAACAGGAGCCGCTGCTGATCAAACGGCAATGAAAGTATCGCACTCGCTGCATTGTCAGTACTAAGCTGTCGAAGAAATTCGGTTGCTGATTCCCAGCGAGCTTGAGAGAGCAGTTCGCGTAGTTGTCGAGGCGACTCATCCATGATGGCGGCATGCTACCGTATTACCCCGCCTTTGAATATGCTCGAGCTGTTTAAAGACCGGTCATTCCTTCCAAACGTTCCGGATACCGATTGCCCTGTACCGTAATTTTGGAAGCGGCGGCATCGATGTCTTGCAGGTCTTCAGGCGTAAGTTGGATTGAGACGGCTCCGATGTTTTCTTCCAGACGAGCCAGCTTCGTCGTACCGGGAATTGGAACTATCCACGGTTTTCACGCAAGCAACCAAGCCACGGACGGGTGGCCCACCTTTTCGCGATCTACACTTTGATAATACTCCCGCACGTTTTCTCGCAGTTAAGATTCTGAACTTGGGACGCCCCGTCCTTGATGCTCTTCAAGGGCGGGGCTTTTGCTTCAACTTGCTACGCATAGAGGGGCGGACGAAGAAGCCCCGCCCTTCAAAATGCGAAGGACGGGGCACCCAAGTTCAACTTCAAAGGCCGGGCCACCCGCCCCGAACGCGGGCATCCTTGCACCCTGAAACAGCATAGCTGTGCGATGAAAGCTAAAAAGGAAAGCGCCGCGGACAACTACGAGTCCGCGGCGCTCTGCCGAACCGGCTGAAAATCCGGATCAAGACGCTGGTTGAGGTTTCGACTCCGGCTTCACGAACTTGCTGTCATCAAGCGGTGCATTGTCCTGAACTTTCTCTACCCGAATTGTTAAGCGCGAGGTAGTAGCGCCAAGCGGATACCCGGGGATGGAACGAACCAGGAAGGGGATCTTGACGCCGCTGCCCGTGTCCCGATAATCGTCATATTCCACTTCGAATGGACTTCTGCCCACCACCGTCGGCAGGGTTGTAATTTTCCGCAAGAGAAGCCCCGTCTGCGTGTCGAAGTACAAGGTCTCGGTCGTATTGTCGGGTAGTGTGCCAACGACCGCGTAGGCATCGTGGTCGTTCACCTTCTCGATAGAACTAACTTCCAGTTTGGTGTATTCCTTCTTGATGTTCAGAGGTTCAAAGAAGTCCGCGCTGCGTTGATAGACCGGCTGCGCCAACTGCGCGGCCGGATTGACCACGCCCTTGGCGCTCTCCGTCCACGCGACTGTGCCGTCAAATCCATCTTCTGTTGTGGCCTTGCCCGTATTTGCGATGGTTAGCCTCAGGTTCGGCGCCTTCGCGTAAATCTCGCCGCGCGCTTGCGCTTCGCTGGTTCCTCCGGGCCCCGTCGGGATGACGAGCGCCGCAGTGATCGACCGGTTGGTGACTTTGCGGATGGCCTCCTCGCCGCCAAGCGCCTGGATGTATTTGCTAATGATTTCATCCGCGGCTGGATAGGTCGGCTTCACAGGGTGCCAGTCCTCATCGTATGGCGGAAACTTAATGCCGGTCGGAGGCAGAACCAGGGTGGCCACTGGATCGGGGGCGCCGCGATGGCAGGTGTAGCAGGTCACCATCTGCTTGCCTTCGAAATTATTCTTATTGAGAGCCATCATCATGATCATCATCTTGCGGGCAGTCGCCTTGGGCTTCAGATCGTCTTTTTCCCACTTGCCCACGATGTGGCAAAACCCGCACGTAACGCCCAGGTCTCCCTCAAGCATGTGCATTGCCGGATTCAACTGATTGGCCGGCAAAGTCTTGAGAACCTTGATATTCTTGAACTGCTCTTTGGCAGTTTTCACTTTCGCACCAGCTGGCTGCTGCGCTGCTGCGCCCACTGCAAAGGCGAAAGCAAATGATGCTATAGCAACGGAAGTTCGCACAAAAATACGGGCATTGCGCATGGATGTTTCCTTTCCCTTGGATTCGGCTCGTGGACCCCTACGCTGGCGGACAGCATAAGCGTTAAACAGGGCAAGTTCAATGCCAATCGTTTAAGTGTATGTTTGCTATAAATTCCAACTTGTGACCCGGCAGTCTGCGGGACAACTTCGCGCAGGCGCGGCAGATGGCGTGAGTGCCGCAGTACAGCGGCCATTCCGCTGTCTTGACACCCCTGCAGCCACGGTGTAATTTACAAAACAGCGAGGGTGTGCGATTGCTCGGCTTGAAAAGATTTCCCCGTCCAGCTGGAGTATTTCTTTTCCTACTCGCGTCGCTTCTGAGCGTTTCCATCCCCGCATTCGCTCATCACGGTGTGGCAGCCTACGATTATTCAAGAACAGTTGTCGCCAAGAACGTGACCGTCACCCAATGGGATTGGACCAATCCCCACTGCAAAATTCATTTCGACGTAACCGACGATCGCCACAACGTACAGCATTGGAGCGTCGAAATGCACCCGCCCGAAATGCTGCTCGAGCATGGTTGGACCCGCCAGTCCCTTCACACTGGGGATGTGATCTCGCTCACGTTCCGGCCTGCTAAGGATTTCTCCGCAGCCGGACTCCTGGATGAAGTGACCCTCCCGAACGGCATGGAGCTCGTTCAGAACACGCTGCGGCTGCCCGAGGGTAAGGTCATGAAGCTGCAGGAATGGGCCAATTTCATAGCCGGCAAGTGAACCCAAATAATGTATTTCAGCGGCAAGTCCCAACAGCGTTGCGACGAACTTCCACTATTTATTTGGAGTCGTGGTTGGTTTTATCGCAGAGTCGTTAAATTCGTTATTTTCGCGGACCGAGCAGGGCCAAACTTCCCTGGCAAAATCCTTCGCGCTGGCCACGGTTCTAGTCGGATAGTTCCAGGTTGCGGTGTAGGCGCCTGGGTCGTCGATGGTAAGAGACAATTCCAATTTGTCCTGGCTCACGCGCCGGATGCGTTCGATCACATGCAATTTTTCGCTGTGCGGACGGCCATTGGAATCGAGCCACGTTTTGTCGTTGAACCCGATTGAATCCACCACGAAGGTATCCTTGCCTTCGTACCGGCCAATCGATTCCCCCATGTACGAGGGATCGGGGTCCGCCGAATGTTTACGATTCAGCCACACCACTCTCCACACAACTCCGTATTCATACAGAATGTATACGGCCTCCGGAGTCTGCACAAATTTGAATTTGGAAGGGCTGTTATAGATTCGCGGCACTCCATACAACTCGCAATACTGGATGTTCGGATCGGTGGTGTTGTCAAACGTTGCATGAGGTCCGCCCGGCGGCCTCTCCGAATTCATTTTGGTCATGGCCCACGGTTGGTACGGCACGCCGTCCGCCGCGGTTCCCACATCCTTCATGGTTCCTTTGGGGCTCATCCGGTAGATCGATTCCGGCTGCGCCTTTCCGGCAGGCGCAACCGATCCGCCGAGATTTCCCCAGACTCCGGACAGGTCCACGTGGTCCGCAGTTTGATCCTTGGCGGTTGCAGAAGGCGCCGCCACTTGCGCACGCAGGGCCGGCGCAACTGCCAACCCGGTGACTAACAATATTCCAGTGATAATAATGATAGGCGCCCCAAATCGGTCCCGCATTTTGAGAATCCTCCCGGCGCTCATGCGCGATTCTCGAGTACTTGCCCGTTCTCCAGAACTACCTTGATCAAAATGCCGCGCGGCGAGCCGTTTTTCGCCCCATGAAAATGAAACGTCACCTTGTCGCCGACGCTCAGGGAGTGTCGTGTCCAGCCGGATTCCACGAGCCTGCTGGGAGGGCCGGTTTCGACAATCCAGGCCTGCATGTTGCCGGCGGCGTCCGCGGCGTTAAATTCGACCCGGCCATGCGGATTGGTCCAAAAGAAGTCCGTGATGGTTCCCTTCAGCACAACGTCCTTATCCATGTCATAGCCCGACGCTCCGTGGTGCGCCAACAGCGGGCTGGAAACCGGGAGCAAGCCAATTGCCAGGAGTAAAACGGCGAAGTGTCCGATGCGCATGCAGGACCTCGATAGATGTTCAAATTGAATGCAAAAGCGTTTCTTTCGATAACTTTTGGATTTCTATAGCATATGCTCCTACGCAGAGTAAACACATTTTGCGAAGTCAGGGTCACGGACCTCACCAAGGCGCACTGATGGAGTAATCAAGAACTCCCTCATCGAGTCCTGAGACCAGGGGCTCGATTATTCCCGTATTTGAATGCGTTTTCGTTTGAAATGCCAACTCCAGCCAGCCGCGCGCGGGCCTGACGATGATCGTCGGTTTCAGAGAATTTATTCCCTATTTTACTACTAAGTCCTTGCAGGAAAACAAATTTCCTTGACAATCGCCGGGCGCTGTGATGATATCCCCGGCAACAAGCCATCCACAAAAAACTAAGAGTCGGACCTGGCTGGCTGCTAAGGGGGGGTACATGCGGAGTAATTCCATGCTTCGGTATACAGTGCTGCGCGCGCTCATTTTCGCGGCGATAGCATTGTTGTTGGCTTCTGGGTTTAGTGTCCAAGCCCAGACGGTGAGCGGAAAAATCAGCGGGACTGTGCTGGATTCTTCCGGCGCAGTTGTTCCCAACGCGGAAATTTCAATCACAAACCAGGAAACAGGCGTCGTTCGGACCACTACTAGCTCTTCGGACGGCCTATACAGCGTTCCTTCGCTTTTGCCCGGCAATTACACTGTCGAGGTAAATGCCAAGGGCTTCAATCGAACACAGGTGAAGGATGTTGTGGTCAACGTGGGAAGCGAAGCCCGCGCTGACATCAACCTTCAAGTTGGCGGGACAGCCCAAACCGTCACCGTTACGGAATCCATTCCAACGGTCGAGACAACCAGCACCGATGTCTCTCAGGTCATGGACCAAGACCTGATCAAGAACATCCCACTGAACGCCCGCGACCTGCAGCAACTGTCGGTCATCCAGCCTGGCGTTCAACAGACATTTACGAGTTCCTTCGGAAAGCAAGTTTCCGTCGGTGGCGACCGCGTCGCCAACAACCGCTTCCTTCAAGAAGGAATCGACCTGACCTGGACCTTCCGCACTTCCCCCGTCAGCCTGGCCAGCAACATCCTCATGGGCGCGGACGCGGTGAAGGAGTTTAAGGTCATCAGCGAAAACCCGCCCGTGGAATATGGCGAGCTGTCCGGCGGGATCACGACCACCACTTTCAAGTCCGGTAACAACAACTGGCACGGCACCGTGTTCGAGTATTATCGCAACAGCACATTCGACGCCCGCAACTTCTTTGACGCCACCACTGGCGCTCCTCCGCTTCACCGGCACCAGTATGGCGGCCAATTCGGCGGACCCATCAAGAAGGATAAGGCTTTCTTCTTTACGGACTTCGAATCGTTGCGCTCGGATGCGGCGGCATCGTTCCAGGCCGCGGTCCCCAGTTTTGCCGGCAGGACGTCAGTATATAACCCGGCAATTTTGAACCCTTTGTTGCAGCCCGGCGTCCAATTCGGCACGAACTTTACGACTGATCCAACCATCCAGCAGATCTTTTTCGGTGCTACAGCAACTGGCCCCGTCGGCACAAACACTCCGCTAATCCCGGCTTGTAACGACGGGAACTATTTGACGGCGCACAACAATCAAACCTGCAACTTCAACAGCTCGCCAAATCAAGCTGTTCGCGAGAATTATGGCGTAGCCAAGGTCGACTACACCTTGAGCGACAAGGATACTTTGTCCTTCAGTTACAACATAGATCAGTCTACTGAATTCGAACCGACCCAGTTGGCAATTACGGCGGACGACGTTTACATGCGGCGTCAAGTCTTCGCATTGCAGGATACCTACATTATCTCTCCCAACATCGTCAATACCTTCCATGGAGGTGTGCAGAGGATTAACTATGCTGGGAATCTTGACGTCTATACCTCCGCGCCTATCGATCCGCGGCTCTTCGTGAACGCCAATCCGGCCATCGCTCACCAGAGTCCGTTCCCGCAATTTCCGGCGATCACCATACCGGGGGTGACCAATATTGGCGCCCCAGCGCTGGGGTTCAATTACGTTCCTCGTTATATCGGCTATACCTCCATGAACTTCGCCGATGACGTGAACATTCTGAGCGGAAAGCACGCTTTCCAGTTTGGATTTCAGATCAAGAGGTGGTACGACAATATCGAAAACTACATGTCCACACCTCGCGGCGCTTACACCTTCGGAAGTTTGTCGGGTAATGCGAATAGCACGCGCGCTAGGCTTCCTCGAGAACCAGAATGCCTCCGCCTTTGCCTGGTGGGTTCAGAATTATACGAACCCCGTTAACGGCCAAACATACAATTCCACATTTGCCCGCGGCATGCGCCTGATGTCTTACGGCGTCTATGCCGAGGACACCTATAAGGCAAAATCCAACCTGACCATTACATACGGCCTGCGTTGGGAGTACGCCACTGCGCCCTCCGAAGAGGCCAACCGCATTTCGAACCTCTACGGTGCAGGGTGCACAGCTTATAACTGCGCGTCCCCTACAGTGGGAGCGCCCTGGTACCATCCTCCCAAGGATAACCTTGCTCCACGTGTTGGCCTGAACTGGGATCCCTTCAAGCAGGGAAAAACCAGCGTTCGCGCAGGAGCCGGCGTCTTCTTCTCTGAGATGGAAGATGACTTCTGGTATCCGTCCCTTGCATCGCAGGCTCCGTTCACGATTGCGGTTGCCCTGCCCGGGTTAGTTAACTTCCCGTTTAACAATCAAACCGGAGCCAACCAAACAACGTTTAGCGGGCAAGGGTGCACGGCCAATTGTTCGAACACTGCTTTGAACAATTTCCTCAGTGCGCCAGGCAGCCTCTTTACTCATGAGACCTATGGCGGCGCGGAGTTCCCCAATTTCAAGACGCCCACCAAATATGCATATAACCTTACAGTCCAGCAGGAATTGCCGGACCACTTTACGTTCCTGGTTGCATACGTGGGATCTCAAGGTCGCCATCAGGGCAGGACCTTCGCCTATCAGGACTTCGCCCCCACCACGATCGAAACGCCGGGCCAGTTGCCCATGGTGAATGGAGTCCCGATTCCAGGTTCGGTCATAAATCCAAACTGCGCAACCGCTGGGTCGATCACCTGCTACTACTGGGCAGGCTCGACAATATCGGGAAATCCCAATATTGGTGCGCAGAACGCGAATCTTCTTGCGAATCCTGCTAGCGTTCGCTAGCAATATTACGGGAGTTTCTCCATATAAGCTCTCGTCATACGCAACCAATTGCATCGTAGCGGGCGTGCCGACACAGAAGGATGGACCTTGCTATAACAACCCCAATTGGGCCAACAGCGTTGGCGGAAACATTACCGATGGGAACTCCCATTACAATGCCTTGCAGACAGTGCTGCAGCGCCCCATATCGCCGGGCTTCTTCGTGCGATTCAATTACACCTATGCCAGCTGTATAGCGGATTCAGGCGATAACCTGCCTGGCCAGTATACAAACGGCGGCTCAGCCGGATTCCCGCTGATCACTAACCATGCCGCGGGCCGTGGCCGTTGCGCTTATCTCTCAACGCATTCGGCTAACTTGACTCTCACCTATGCAACGCACTGGGGTAAGAACATCAGCTCCGCATTGCTCAGGGGTGTCGTGAACGATTGGACAATTACCAGCCAAACCCTGGTTTCTTCGGGAATTCCGTTTACAGTTGCGGGCGGTGCCGATAGCGCCCGCTACGCTGCTACCGCAGGACCGAACGGAACAGGCGGAGCAGATCGCCCCGATTGGGCTGCGCCAAATTCCACTCCTGTTCAGCTGCCTATCCCGCTTGCCCAAGTCCAAGCCGAAGCAGCGCTGTTGGGCTACATACACTTGCTAACGGCACCTTGGTGGATGTCAACGTAAACTGCTTCGCGATAGCGAAACCAGGCTACCTCGGAGACGTCGGCCCCTCGCATTCACGGGGCCGAGCACGATTAACACTGACATCAGCCTGCGGAAGTCCATCGCAATTAGCGAGGGCAAGTCACTTACACTCACTGCGGATATGTTTAACGCCTTCAACCGCGCTAACTTCTCCGTGCCAACTTCGTTGGCCGCCTTCGGTTCGACGGGTGCTCCAGTCGGCAACTTCGGCGCGATCAACTTCAACAACCCGTATGCAACGGTTACCACGTCCCGCCAGTTCCAAATCGGCGGCCGCTTCGTATTCTAGTCACACGGTAGCTTGCTAGCCAAAAGGCCTCCTCCCTCACGGGAGGAGGCCTTTTGTTTTATTCCTTCCCTTCACCCCGCGCATTCCCCCCAGTCGAGTTCGAATGCCAACGCTTTTCTCGTTTGACCGTCATCCCGCGATAGCTCCCTGTTCGAAACTGTCTTTTCGAATTCAGCAAGCGGCAAGGCAGCAGGAAAATATCCCCCAGGAAGCCCATACGCGAAGAATTCGGCACATGGACACTCTGATGACAGAACCAGAAGAAACGACGGGGAGCGAAGCCTCAGGCAGCAAGAATGGCATGCGAGAGGTCACCAACTCATTCGTTCAACCATTTTTACGCCTCCACCACCGCTTGACGTCAGCCGGACCAAAGATTGCCCATACCCGAAACGTCGTTCTCACATCCACAACTGCGGTTGGACCGCAGGCCGGACATCTTTGCCCAGTTCACCATGGAGCTCGCGGTGCCCTGCATTCCACATATAAGCCACCTCATAAATGCCCCGTCGGCGAAGTTGATCATGCGTCAGGGGCTGAAGAGTCCGCGTGGGAACTCCGTTCTCGATCTTGTAGCGACTGCCCTCAGAGCCTATGTGGCATCACCAAATCTTTGTAGGGCACGGCTTCAGCCGTGCCGTAACGGTCATAAAATCAACGCGGCTTTACAGAGGCTGCGGAACAACTCAAAGCACTGTCATTCTGAGCGAAGCGAAGAATCTCTCCTTATTTCTTTACTTATACAGGACGAGGAGGGATTCTTCGCTTCGCTCAGAATGACAGAACAAGGGCTTTTTTCCGCAGCCCAGTGAGTCAAAATAGAAAGATGGAAACTACAGATTCTCGAGCCACCGGCTATGATTGGGCATCAAAAAAAGTGGGCTTCGCTGGAATCCATTTTCGGATTCGCAACGAAGCCCATATGGTTCTGAATCTCCGCTCGCCGCTAAGCGGCGGACGCTACTCGATCATTTAGCAGGATCAGTTCGGGGCGCCGGAACTTTCGTTGGGTCCGAGAAAGCAGGCGTACCCAGGTTATCGAAGAAGTGCTGTTCGTCTCGCAAGGTGCAGACCCAGGCATAGTAGGAACCGGTCTTGGAGATCTTGAAATACTTATGGGTTGTAAAGGGCTTGGTGTACGCGCCGGGATCGTCAATGGTAATTTCAAGCACCATACTATCCGCGTCCAGGCGCTTGTAACGCTCGATGGTGTGCAGCTTCTCCGTGGTAGGGTGGCCCAGCTGGTCGAGCCAAGTCTTGCCGTTGAACCCGTTGGTGTCCACCACCAGGGTATCCCCGTTCTCATACCACCCGATGGAATCGCCCCACCAGGTTGAATCCATATCTTCTGGATGCTTGCGATTCAAGAATACCGGGCGCCAGTTAGGGCCGTATTCATAGAGGATATAAACGATATTGGGAGTCTGGATGAGGTACGACTTTGCGGGCCACATCAGAATTTTGCCCACGCCGGCCGGGTCGCAATATTTTACCTGCGGGTCGGTGGTCTTGCCGTAGTCGCCGCCTGGAGCTGTGCTGGAAATTTCAGACATTGTTTTTGCCAGCGCCCAGGGCTGATACGGGATGTCCGGCTCTTTGCCCTTCAATTTGCCACCCGGATCGGCGGCGCTCAGGCTTTGCCCGATCCCGCCTTTCGCGCCGTCAGCCACCCAATCACCAGACAGATCTGGAATTTTGGAGGAGTTCGTCTGGGCCTGTGCTGTGTCAGCCTTAGCCGGGGCCGGGGCTTGCGCGAACATATTTGCAGAAAAGGGCGCCATTGCTATCAATGCAATTGCGGAGAACATGAAGCGAGTACGCATCTGAGGGAATCCTCCTTGGGGATCTCGTCCCGCTTTCAGCCTTCCAAATTGAGCAAACCTCATGGGACGCGCATTCTAAGCGCGTCCCATGAGGTCAAAAACCAAAGTTACTTGCTGGGCGGGCCGTAGCCACCAGGTGCAGCATTGGGGGCGGCGTTGGCGCCTCCGGCAGGAGGACCGCCGCGCGCCAAAAGCTCTTTGCCATCCGGCAAGACGATCTTATTAAGGATCGAGGTAGTCGCACCATTCTTGGCAGCGTAACAATAGACGGTAACCTGATCGCCCGGTTTAAGGGACCTGCGGGCCCAACCATGTTCCAGCATCACGGCGGGAGGTTCGGTCTCGGAAACCCAGTGCGAAACTTTGCCCTTATCGTCAGTAACGTCGAAATAGATCTGACTGTGCGGGTTGGTCCATTCGAAATCGGTTATGGTGCCCTTCATAATCGACACCTTTTCCATATCGTACCCCGCCGCACCGTGGTGCGCGAGCATGGGCCGCGACAACAGGAAGCAAACAGCCGCAGCCAAAATCACGCGGGCAAATGTATTCCTTTGCATGGGATTCCTCCAATGAATAACTAGCATTACCTTCTATCTATAATAAAAATGAACGAAGTGTCAAGCGCAAAACAGATGGAACAGAGCTTAAGCCATGAATAATCAACGAATTTTAGAGGCCAACTGGCCACTAAATTGGCGATCCCGCACTGGGTTTCGTGCGCACTGGCACGCGCTCTCCAATTCCATTTCGCCCTCAATCTACCCCAGCCATCATTTCCACTATTGCCAACCGCTATTGCCTACCGCTAATTTCGGCATTCGCGTGAGCTTCTATCTATGAAACGGCTATTTTGCTTGCAGCGTTTCAAGATGTTTTTACAAGTTGCTGATTTGGGCGATTACCAGGAAAAAGCATTGCGCATGGAGTCAGCCCAAGCGCACCGACAACCGATATATTCGGCCGCCCGGCACTGCGCCACAAGCCGATTCCGGGCGACTCAGCTATTTCCAGCCGCTAGTAGCCTTGCCCAGGGATGATTCCGGGCCGAGTTCAGTCAGCTCGATCCTTCCACCAGGCGCTGTTACGCTTGCGATGTTCCATTGTGTTCCAACCGAGCGTGGGTCACTCACGGTCACGCCGCGCTCCTTCAAGGCGCTGGCAGCAGCGGCGGCGCTGTCAACATTCACGCCGAAATGTGTAAAACCGGCGGGCCGATTGGCATTGGACGGCGCCAGTTCCAGGAAGGTATCACGGCTCACCTGCACAAACACCAGCGTGGTCTCCCCTTTATCATTTTTGATTCTGTCAACCTCATGAAAGCCCATTTTCTGTTCGTAGAACGCCACCGACTCGTCAAAATTGTCCACGCTGATCCCGATGTGATTCACGCCGTTAATTCCGGCGACCTTGTTTCCCTGCGATTTGGTTGTAACGGCTACTCCCAGGGCTAGCCCCAGTACGAAAATCATTGCGGTTCGCATGTCAAAAGCTCCTTATCCACCTTGAATTAAGGTCGCGTCGGAAGATCCGTGTCGCGGCCAGAAGCAAATCCATCATCAAGAACGGGCTATCATTCAAAATTCACTTGGCACTCGAACGGATTATTGACCAGTTGAAACAAAGATACCGATTAAATCTATTACCATTCAATAATTATTGACGCCCTTGCAGCGCGTCAATGCTCCAGGCGCCCGGGACCAAATTGACTTATAAAGAGCGCCCCGCCAACGATGGAGAGATTTCTGATGAACATGCCAATCTGCATCTGGGCCATCATGGCATTCGGCGCCCCCCAGAAGCCGTGCATGGTCAGAGTGACTGGAAGCAGAAACAGAACCAAAAGCCAGCCGCCCAGCTTTGCCCGAAACCCCAGCAGAACACTGAGCGCGCCAATCAGCATCAACACGCCAGTTGCGGGAACCACCAGATTGGCCAGCGGCACGCCGGCAGCCTTGGCAAATTTGAGGTCCACCGGGCCAAAATGTGCGGGCACGGAGACGAAGAAAACAATGGTAAACAGAATTCTTCCCAAAAGTGTAATGAAGGCCGTGGCTGTGGTCCCCGTGCCAGACTTGGTTGCGGGCGAGCGCTGCGAAGTATCCTCTGCATTTGGCATGGGATGGCTCCTAGAATTGGCGATCCGAGACTTCTAGTGCGGGGGATCATACGCTTCTTACTGAATTGACACAAGCAAACTCATCTCACCCGCGGCAGGTAAACTCCTTACAGGAAAAAAACTCTGAGCGCGAAATGGGTTCTTCCCTTCTCTACTTGCCAAGTCAAGAAATCGGTCATCTCAAGGCAATAGGCAGAATTAAGTTTCAGTCTTGTCTGAGCTAATTTATTCAGTGTCCAATTTCACAGCAAATGTTATATGCTCCGCGAACCTGGTTGACAGGCCGTCAAACAAATTTTTAGTGAAGTCGAACAATAGGGTCGCCCCTATCCGCCAAGTTCATGGGAGGAAGCCATGCATCGCTTCGTTAAGACCAGAATGATCGCGCTCGCCGCGCTGCTTGCGACTGTGTTTATCGCGGCTACAGTTTACGCACAGCAGGCCGCGCCGGACGTGATTCTCTATAACGGGAAGATCATCACGGTTGACCAGCGTTTCCGTATTGAGCAGGCCGTGGCCATTCGAGGTGAGCGCATTGTGGGCGTCGGCAGCAACCAGGAAATTTCCCAACTTGCCGGCCCCAGCACCAAGAAGATCGACCTGAAGGGAAAATCCGTAGTTCCCGGCATGATCGATAACCACATGCACCTTTTGCGCGGGGCCGAAACATGGACCAACGAACTCCGCTGGGACGGCGTGTACTCCAGAAAGCAAGCCATTGAAATGATCCGTGCACGCGCCAAACAGGTGGGCGCGGGACAATGGGTTTTTAATATCGGCGGCTGGGCCCACCAGCAATTCACGGACGATCCACGGCCCTTCACGCGCGAAGAACTCGATCGCATCGCGCCGGATAATCCCGTGGGGCTGCAGGAATCCTACTATCAGATATTCCTCAACAGTCGTGCCTTGCAATCGCTCGGCATCGCGGCCAATCAACCCGACCCGGCGGAATTTGTGAAGGGGTCGATCAAGCGCGATGCTTCCGGAAATCCCACGGGAGTAATCAAGGGCGACATCGCGGCCACGCGGCCCTTTGCGGCAAAAATGCCGCATATCGCGCCGGATCAACTGGAGGCCAGCGCAACGGCGCTCGTCAAAGATATGAATCGCGCCGGCTTGACCTCGTTCGGCGTGGCGGGCTGCAATGCCGATGTGCGGGAAATTTTTCAGAAGTGGGAGGATCAGGGCCGCCTCAATGTTCGCGCATTCTGCATTGGCGGCGCCGCAGCCGGCACTCCCGATCAGGTTGACAAGTCGCTCCAGCAAATCGCCAAAGATGAAGCTGTTTCAAGGCGACGACTACATCAATGACGTCTTCTTCGGTGAAAGCGTTTACGGTCCGCTGCACGATCCCATGTTCGCGGTGACATCGAATCCCACGCCCGATCAGCTCGCGCAGTGGCGGCGCATGGCCATGGGCATCGCTGCGGCCGGTCTGCCGCTGCACGTTCACGCGGAACTGCACAATACCATCGATGCGTTTCTCGACCAGGTCGAAGCAGTCAATAAGGAACACCCCATCAAAAATCTGCGTTGGGTTTTTGTGCACATCAATCAGATCAATGCTGAGCAGCTCGAGCGGATGAAGAAACTGGGAATGTACGCCGCGCGTCAGCCCCTGGGCAGTCATCAATGGCGGAATCATGCACGAGGAATTTGGGGACGGAGCTTTCGATATGCCGCCGTTCGCCACCATACAGAACAGCGGAATCTTGTGGGGACTTGGAACGGACGCTACTGCCGCCAATCAATATCTTCCATTCACAACACTATATTTCGCCGTCACCGGCAAGATGGCTGGTGGGCTCAAGGTGATTCGCCAGACGATCAGCCGCGAAGATGCACTGATCGCGCACACACGCAACAATGCCTTCTTCGTTTTTCAGGAGGACAACCTGGGCGCGATTCAAACGGGTAAATTGGCGGACTTGCTCGTATTGGACCGCGATTACCTTACCATTCCGGCCGATCAGATTAAGGACGTCAAGCCGGTGATGACCATGGTCGGCGGAAGAATTGTGTATGACGCCGGCACTCAGACTTCGCAATTGGCAAAATAAATTTCGGGGGGGGGGTTCTGCCTTTGTCATATTCTCGCAGATTGAAAGCCTACTCGAGACGCTAACGACCATGAAAATAAAAAATTATCTTGACACTTCCGACATCTGAGACCAATATCTCGCCATTATTTTTTCTTTACCCATATCTTTCGCTCCGGAACATAACTAGCCGAGTCACTTCAGTGAGTAACTGAAGTGAGCCATGTGGAAGTGCGGAGAACTTCTACTGGAATATTTGAGAGCGCCCCCAGGGCTTCAGACCGGGAGCTCGCTTGTTATTCGCGGCGCTTTTGAACATCTTGTGCGCCGCTCGGACCCCGCCAGTCAATTTTAGAAATGAGCAGGAGAGCTTCGCGCGTGAGTTGGAACTTGCCGCAGGTACGCCTGCGAGAATGGGGTGTCGCATGAAAGAAGCGAAGACCGCTGGTTTATATTTCCGCCTGGGATTGGTTGTTGCTGTGGCTTTGCTATTTTCCTGTTCCATACGTCTACAGGCGCAGACCGTTACTGGCACGATTTTGGGCATCGTCACAGATGCCTCCGGTGCGGTGGTTCCAAACGCCGCGATAACCATCACCAATCAGGACACGGGAGTAGCCCGTAACGTGGTGAGCAACGGAGACGGTTTGTATAACGTCCCGTCGCTTCTGGCGGGCAAGTATACGGTGCAGGCAACGGCGCAGGGATTCACTCCATTCGAAGTGAAGGATGTGGTGCTGGCCGTCGGCTCGGACTCGCGCGTCGACCTGAAGCTGCAGGTAGGCTCTACTTCCCAGTCTGTAACCGTAACGGAGGCCATCCCTACGGTGGAAACCACGAGCACGGAAGTTTCCCAAGTCATGGATGAACAGCTGATCGGTGCCATCCCGCTGAATTCCCGTGACGTGCAGCAACTGGCCGTGATTCAGCCCGGCGTGCTCTTGATGAACACTAGCGGCTACGGCGGCAAAGCCATGTCCGCGGCCGGCGACCGGCCAATCAATAACAGGTTCTTGCAGGAAGGAATCGACCTGACCACCACGTACCGCACCTCGCCGTACAATCTGGCCAGCTTCATTTTCCTGGGTGTCGAAGCCGTCAAGGAATTCAAGGTACTGAGCATCGATTTGCCTGCGGAATATGGCGAGCAGTCAGGTGGAACCGTCAACACGCTGTTTAAATCGGGGACTAACGGCCTGCACGGGAGCGCTTATGAGTTCTACCGGAACTCCGCCATGGACGCGAGAAATTTTTTCGATGCCACGTCCAGCGCTCCGCCCCTGCATCGCCATCAATTCGGAGTTTCCATTGGCGGGCCTATCCGTAAGGACAAGACCTTCTTCTTTGGCAATTTTGAAGGGCTTCGGCTGAACCAGGCGCAAACCTTTGTTGCCGATGTGCCGGACCCAATGGCGCGCCAAGGATTTATCAACGGCGTCAACATTGCTCCCAGTCCTACGCAACAAGCAGCATTGGCTACTATCCAGCAGCTTTTCTTTTCGGGTGCCAATCCTTTGTATCCGGCTTGCAATGGACCGGAAATCAAGAATGGCACGGTAGGGCTGTGCATATACAACAGCAATCCCATCGCAACCACTTCCGAGAATTACGGCCTGGTGAAAATCGATCATAGCTTCGGGAGCAAGAACACTCTATCGTCCACCTATAACATCGACCAGGGGTGGCGAACCTCGCCAAATCAGATCGGCACGAATGAGGATGATCGTGTCAATAACCGTCAGACGTTCACGATTCAAGACACACAAATTTTTTCCACCAATGTGGTCAACACTGCCCGCTTCGGAGTGAACCGAACCTGGTACAACGACCAGAAGGACATGCTGAACGCCAACGATGTCCCGGGCACCGACCGATTCAACCCTATGATTTTTCCGATTACGGAAAAAGTGCCTTGCGCCACGGTTTGCACGGGTGCCACCACCGCCTTCCCTTCCGGCGTCACCACACCGCTTCCCACCATCGCAGTGGGCGGAGGAATGACATCGTTTGGCGGTACCGCACAGGCGTTTGATTTTGCTCCTCGCTGGATCGGCTACACGACGGGCCTGCTCAGCGACGACGTCAATTACCTTCGCGGTAAGCACGCTTTCCAATTCGGTATCGAGGGAAAAAGATGGTACGACGACATCGAGCAGTACCGCGGTAGCCCCATTGGAGCCTGGACGTTCACAAACCTGGCCGCGTTCCTGAACGGTACTACTGCCCAGACGTTCGGCTTCGATCTCCAGCCTCCGCCTAACGCTTCCTCGGGTGGAGGAACCTACGGCCGCAGTTTTTCCCAACATTTGATTGCCTTGTATGCCCAGGACACCTACAAGATAAAGTCGAATTTGACGTTGACCTACGGCTTGCGTTGGGAGTACGTGCCTGGTCCCACCGAGAAAAGCGGCAAGACAGCCAATCTGCCGAACCCGCTTACGGCGACGGCACCGGTTATCGGCCCGTACTTTACGTCCCGTAAGGACAACTTCGCACCGCGGTTTGGCTTCAATTGGGATCCATTCAAGAAAGGTAAGACCAGCGTCCGGGCTGGAGGCGGCATGTTCTTCAATGAAATTGAAGACAGCACCTATTTCACCACCGGCACAAATCAATATCCTTTCGTGACTTCCGTATCGCTTTCCAACACCATGCCATTCCCCTTTAATCAGACGATTCTCAATAACGCCGTGGCAACTTTGACGGCGCCGCCAAGCTTTGGCACCTTTGAAGCGCATCCGCATACGCCCACGAAATACGGATACAACCTCACGATCCAGCAGGAATTGCCGGATCACTTCAACGTCATGATTGCCTATGTGGGAGCGACGCAGCGGCATCAGGGCCGATTACAGTCCTGGCAGGAATACAACCCCACGGCGGTGGAAGTCCCGGGACAACTCCCGATGGTGAATGGTGTTCCAGTCTTCGGCGCTACGGTTAATCCCAATTGCACCCAGGCAGGGCAGATCGAGTGCCTTTACTTTGCAGGCGCAGGCCTTTCGAACGCCAACACCTTAGGCACCAAGGATTCTAATACCTTAGCTTATGCCACGGATTGTACCGCCACCGTTACTTCCAATTGCCTGAACAACAATAATTTTGCTTCTTCATCCACGGGCGTATATTTTGACGCGAACAGCAATTACAACGCCTTGCAAGTCACACTGGAACGGCAAGTGTCTTCGGGCTTGTTCGTGCGCTTCAACTATACGCATTCCAAATGTTTCGAAGAC
This sequence comes from uncultured Acidobacteriota bacterium, assembly GCA_963825365.1. Lineage (GTDB taxonomy): Bacteria > Acidobacteriota > Terriglobia > Acidiferrales > UBA7541 > Palsa-360. The sequence continues at coordinate 85,610 of CAWGSV010000004.1, forward strand.
GCGTCCGACGATCTTGCGGGCGGCGAATCAAACGGCGGCGGGGCTGCCTGGACGCCGACGCTGAGGGTCAATGCCAACTACCACCCTTGCTCATTTACAGGAAATGATGCCGCCAACCTTTCGCTGAATTATGACCTTCCATTTGGCCATATGGTCAGCAACGGCTTCGCCAAGACGCTATTGAGCGGTTGGCTCATCAACAGCTTGACGGGCGTCTTCTCCGGCGTGCCATTTGATGTCCGGGAAGGCGCAAACACCTCTCGAGCTGCCAGCACGGGAGTCGGCGCGGGCCATCCCGACTGGGCTGCCGGCTGTAACGCGGATAACATCATCCAAAAAGGAAACGCGCTCAATTACATCAAGAGTTCTTGCTTAGTGGCCAGCACGCCGGGTTACTTGGGCGATATGGGACCGCTGGTCCTCCACGCGCCATCAACAGTGAACACCGACGTTAGCTTGAAGCGCAGCATCCCGATCAAGTATCGCGAAGGGATGTTTGTTCAGCTTTCGGTGGATATGTTCAATGCGTTCAATCGCGCGAACCTTTTGCCTCCTGCCAGCACCACTGCGTTCACTGCCGCTTCGACCGGGCCCGTGACGAACCCCACGGTCACCTACACTCCGAACGGCACGATCGGCCAGATTACGGGCACGATTGGCACATCGCGACAATTGCAGCTCGGCGTTCGAGTGCAGTTCTAAACTTCCCGCGCCGCCGGTTCGCCTGTTTCGATTTTGAAGCTGGCGAATCGGCGGTCGCGGATTTTTTCTCTACAGCTCTCTGTATTTCTGTAGCACAATTCCTCCGCCTCGGTGGGGAAAAGTCTGTGCAGGTCGCGTGCGCCAATTCCGAGGGCAAGGGCAGTTCACAACGCTGCAGACCAGGGGAGAATCGCCATGAAAGAAAAAATTGGCAGGCGTGGATTCGTAAGAGGAGTAGCAGGGGTTGCCGCGGCAGGATTGATGGGATCGTCTCCTTTGTCGGCAATCCCGCAAGCCCAGGGACAAACTCCACAGCCTGCAGGAAACCGGCCTGCGACCGGCCTGCCTGCGCGCGGTGAATTTATCGTTCGCGGCGGCTATGTGCTCACCATGGACTCCGCGCTGGGCGACATTGCCGACGGTGACGTGCATGTGAAGAATGGCAACATTATGGCCGTGGGCAAAAACCTCAAAGCCCCCGGCGCACAGATCATCGATGCGCGCCGCATGATCGTGCTTCCCGGGCTCATCGATACCCACTGGCACATGTGGACCACGTATCTCCGCTGTATGGCCGCGGACAAGACTGAAGACGGCTACTTCCCTGTCACCACGCGCTACGGCCAGGCCATGAAGCCCGAAGACATGTACCACTCCACGCGGCTGGCGGCGGCCGAGGCCATCTACTCCGGCACCACTACGCTCAACGACGAGTGCCACAATATTCGCAGCGTCGACTATGCGGTGGAGGATATCCGCGCGCTGCGCGAAACGGGCATACGCGCGCAATTTTCTTATGGGCCTTACAGAGGAATACCGCCGGGGCAGCCACGCGATCTCGCCGGCTTTGAGAAACTGCACGGCGAATGGGCCAAGCACTCTCCCGATGGACTGATCACGCTTGCGTACACATGGGGAGGCATCCCAGGTGCGGGCAGGAACGGTGCGGCTCCGCCGCAGGAGAGAGTGGACAACGCACGCAAGGAAATCGAAACGGCGCGCCGCCTGGGAACCCGCATCACCATGCATCTGGCCTCCAGGGAGGACACGCCCGCAGGGACAAGTGCAGGCGCAGGCTGCTTACCTGGGCAAGGATATGCTGCTCATCCACATGCTGGCCACTTCGCCCGAGGAGATGAAGCTGGTGGCCAGCTCAGGAGCTTCGATCAGCTCCTCGCCGGGTTCGGAGCTGCGCATTGGCTACGGCTCGACCAAAGTTGCCGAATTTCTGGACGCGGGAATCAATGTTGCCGTATCCGTGGACACTGCGCCCCTCACGGGCAATTGCCACCTGTTCGGAATTCTGAAACTCATGCGCAACGCCGTAAACGCCAAGGCCTTCGACGAGTTCAAGCTCAGCGGGGCGCCGCGCGCTGGAAATCGGCACTATCAACGGCGCACGCGCGTTGGGCATCGATCATCTGGTCGGCTCGCTCACTGCCGGAAAACGCGCCGACCTGATCCTGGTGCGCACCGATGTCGTCACCATGGGCGTTTTCACCGACCCCACGCACATGCTGGTGGAGGCCGCGGAGCCTTCCAATGTCGACACCGTGGTGGTCGACGGGCGAATCCTGAAGCGCGGCGGGAAGTTCACCGCTCTGGCGCAGGAGCAGATCATGGCGAATGCCGCCGCGACACTGGTTTCTGTCGGCCAGCGCGTCAAGACGGCGGCAAGCTAGCCCTTAAAACATTGCGTAATTATATATGTATCTGCATATTAGGAATTTATCTGGCGCGTGCTTTCGATGCTTACGCAAAGTGGGGAGAGACCGAACGCCGGCATGCATGGTTTCACTCCGCACTTGACATTTTGCAGCATTACCGATAAGACCGTTGCATAAAAAGGGCCAAACAATTTTACTTGGGTGAAGTAAGAAACGCTGTGATCTGTAACGCGTAGTCCGCAAAACTCGTCGGGGGCTCCGCCCGCAAGGTTGCCGAAACTATTGCGTCTCAATTGCTTGCGCCATTTTGTCGGGAGTAATTTCATTAGCTCGATTAGTGGAATTATTGTGCTGTGGTGGATTTAGGGACCTAAATCAAAAACGCGAGGAACAACATTATGTCCAGCAATCGTGGAGTTGCCTACATGGGGCCGGGAGTAGTGGAGATTCAAAGCATCGATTATCCAAAACTGGCTCTCGGAAATAGAAAGTGCGAGCACGGAGTGATTCTGAAGATTGTCTCGACCAATATTTGCGGCAGCGATCAGCACATGGTCAGAGGACGGACAACCGCGCCTAAAGGGCTGGTCCTGGGCCACGAAATAACCGGCGAAGTGATTGAAGCCGGTCGAGACGTCGAATTTATCAAGGTTGGCGATTTAGTTTCCGTGCCTTTCAATATCGCCTGCGGCCGTTGCCGTAACTGCAAGGAGCGGGCAACCGGAATCTGTCTGAACGTAAACCCCGCTCGGCCCGGAGCCGCTTACGGCTATGTGGACATGGGAGGTTGGGTTGGCGGTCAGGCCGACTATGTCATGGTTCCGTATGCCGATTTCAATTTGCTGAAGTTTCCCAACAAAGCGCAGGCAATGGAGAAAATCAAGGACTTGACCTGCCTGTCGGATATTTTGCCGACCGGCTATCACGGCGCCGTTACTGCCGGTGTCGGTCCTGGTTCCACGGTTTACGTCGCGGGAGCTGGCCCGGTAGGTCTGGCCTGCGCGGCAGCGGCTCAACTGCTTGGAGCCGCCGTAGTGATCGTGGGCGATTTGATTCCGGAACGCCTGGCGCAGGCTCGAAGCTTTGGATGCGAAACCGTGGATGTATCCAAGAGCGCCTCGATCGGCGAACAGATCGAACAAATACTAAAGGTGCCGGAAGTGGATTCGGCGGTTGATTGCGTTGGATTCGAAGCTCGCGGCCACGGTCATGACGCTGGGACGGAGATGCCGGCCACCGTGCTGAATTCTGTCATGACGATTTGCCGCGCAGGCGGAGCCCTGGGGATTCCCGGACTCTACGTCACGGATGATCCGGGGGCAAAAGACGATAGCGCCAAGAGGGGAAGTCTCAGCATTCGGATTGGCCTGGGCTGGGCAAAATCCCATGTTTTCACAACCGGGCAATGTCCGGTTCTGAAGTACAACCGACAGTTGATGATGGCCATCCTGCACGACAAGATCAAGATCGCCAAGGCCGTCAATGTCACCGTGGTCACGCTGGACCAAGCTGTTCAGGGCTACAAGGACTTCGATAAGGGCGCCGCGAAGAAATTTGTCCTGGATCCGCACAACATGGTGGCGCGAGCCTGAGCGCAAATATAGATATCCATGCCCGTACGACAGGTGCGGGCATGGATGTTTTCCCTGGTGCGCCATGCCGGGCATTTTAATAATTCAATGAAGTGCACGATTTTGTTCGCTGGCCGTAATGACCATGAATGGAGCGTAGCGGTGAAGGGTAACCCAATGAAGATCAGGAGCGTCGTCGTTCTTTTCGCCGCGATATTCCTGGGAATATGTTCCGTGCGGCTTCCCGCCGAAACCAAGCCATTGCGAGTTTGCGCGGACCCCGATTACCTTCCCTACTCGAACCGGGCTGGGGAAGGCTTTGAAAACAAAATTGCGGAAGCTGTCGCTAAAATGCTGGGCACAACCGTCGAATATACCTGGGCGAGTACTCGGGGAACGGGCGGATTTCCGCAATTTCTACAAGCCACTCTGGAAGCTAACAAGTGCGACGTAGTGATGAGCCTGCCGTACGGAAGCGCGGAAGCGCACACCACTCAACCGTATTACACTTCGTCCTACGTTTTCGTATTCAAGAAGAAAAATAACTACAACATTGAAAGCATGGATTCCCCGGTTTTGAAGCGGCTGCGGATTGGTTTTGAAGAAGACACTCCGGTGGAAGATGCCATAAAAATCCGGGGGATGTACCCCAAGGCAACGCACTTTGACATTGCCACCAACAGTGAAGAGTCGCCGGCTGGAATGTTGGACGCGATACAGCAGTCGCGAATTGATGTTTTGATCACATGGGAACCGGCCATCGGCGGTTTTCTCGGCAAGCACCCGGATTTTGAAGTGGTCCCCGTACCAAACGACCGGGCATTGGGGCCGCCCGAACAATTTTCCTTCCCAATGTCCATGGGAGTCCGAGAAGGCGATGAAACATTGAGAAAAGCGCTGGATGACGTAATTGCCAAACACAAGGCGGAGCTAACCTCAATTTTGAACAGGCAGGGCGTGAAACCGTTTATGCCCAAAGATCCCAATGCTCCGTAGCGGTGGTACGAATTGAATCGCGGTGGGCAAATTTTGGTAAAGGAAATCGGACCTTGACCCGAAAAGACCGGAAGAGCGGCAAGATTTTCATGGTGGCATTGGCGATGGCAACGATCGGGACAATATCCTGGGCTGGCGCCGGGCAGCAGCCAAGCAAGGCAAAATCCGGAATTTCCGCGGGCGAGAGCCTTGTAAAGGAAAGTGACTGCACTGCGTGCCATGCCGTCGATCACAAGGTGGTGGGACCTTCCTTCGCGGAAGTGGCCAATCGCTATGCGGGAAAAGCTGGGGCAGTGGACATGCTGTCAAAGAAAATTCGCGCAGGCGGCTCGGGAGTCTGGGGTACCGTGGCCATGATACCTCATGCTAGTTTCACGGATGCTCAACTCAAAGAGATCGTGACCTGGGTCCTTTCAAACAAAGGCGTGGCAGCTCCCAAAACCGCGGCGAAAGCCAATGTCAAAATGTATTCCTATACTCTTTCCGATGGCAAGGCCGTCAAGGTGGACTTCCCCGTATTTGAGCAAGGCCAGAGCGGAAACGTGACTAAGGACGTTTTCAAGGGTTACGAGCTGTACAACTCATATTGCTATCGCTGCCACGGGCAGGATGTGACGGGCAGCGAGATCGCCCCTGATCTTCGTCACCAGCCTTAACGGCGGAATGCCCCAGAAGGAATTTCTGGCCACAGCCATGGCGGGCAGGCCGGAAAAAGGCATGCCGAGTTGGGCGGGATTTTTTAGCCAGGAAGAAATTTCACAAATTTATCAGTATGTGAAGGCGCGAAGCCTGGAACTTGTTCCTGTCGGCAGGCCCGAGTCCAACACAGACTGAAGTGCAGTCCATAATTCGATTCATCATTTATAGGATGGGGTCCGAGCAAATTGGACGTGAAAATAAATTAGTTCGGATTTGAAGGGTTGTGTTGGAAGATTTTTATTTTCATCGATTCATTCCGGCATTTTGGATAGTGCGTCGTGGTCGTCCGCTTGGGTGGCGTCAAGCAGCCCTAACGCGGACCAAGAGACAAATTCGAAATCCTTATGGAGGACTAGAAATGAATCGGATGAGACAGTATTGGCTTCTGATATTTGCGCTCTGCGGGTCCATTGCGATGACTGCGACAATGACCTCCGCACAGGAACTGGACAAGATGTCCCAGGACCCAAATCAATGGGTCATACCCCTGGGCAGCTATTCCGCGATTCGGCACAGCAAGCTGGACCAGATCAATGCTTCGAACGTTTCGAAATTGAAAGTCGCCTGGACCATGTCCACGGGCACACTCCGCGGACAGGAAGGCCAGCCGCTTGTCGATCGGGAACATGATGTATTTTGAGAGTTCCTATCCCAACTTCGTATACGCCGTCGATCTGGACAACGTCGGGCACATCATTTGGAAGTTCGCGCCCCAACAGGATAAGTTCGCGCCCACCGTGGCATGTTGCGACGTTGTGAATCGCGGTGTCGCCTATGCTGACGGCAAAATTCTCGTCAACACGCTCGATGCGCATACCTACGCCCTTGACGCGAAAACAGGCAAAGTCCTGTGGACCGTGAAGAATGGCGACCCTGAGCAAGGGCAGACCATGACGGGCGCTCCGCTGGTAATTCGCGACAAAGTGCTTGTGGGTATCTCGGGCGCGGAGTTCGGCGTGCGCGGGTATATCACCGCGTACGACCTCAACACCGGGAAACTGGTTTGGCGCGCAAACAGCGTAGGCTCCGACCAGGAAATACTCTTCGATCCTGACAAAACCCTCGACGGCGCGACACAGAAGCCGGTTGGAAAGGACTCCAGCCTCAAGACTTGGGAGGGCGAGGAGTGGAGGCTCGGCGGCGGTACGACCTGGGGTTGGTACACCTACGATCCAAATCTGAATCTGATCTACTACGGCACAGGCAATCCCGGCACATGGAATCCCACGCAGCGGCCCGGCGATAACAAGTGGTCTCTAACCTTGATCGCCCGCAACCCTGACACAGGAATGGCCGCGTGGGCCTATCAAATGACTCCCCATGACGCATGGGATTACGACGGCATCAATGAGAGCGTGCTCACAGATTCTCAAATCGACGGTGCCACAGTCCCCACGCTCACACACTTTGACCGCAATGGCTTCGCCTACGTTCTGGATCGCCGCAATGGCAAGCTGCTTCGGGCCAATAAGTTCGATCCGTCGACCAATTGGGCGAAAGAGATCGACATGAAAACCGGCCGCCCTGTCGTGGATCCGGCCAAGATGACCAAGGCCGAAGTAAACGTCAAGGACATCTGCCCGGCAGCCATGGGAGCGAAGAATCACCAACCCGTTTCGTACGATCCGAAAACGAAGCTCTTCTACGCTGCCACCAATCACATCTGCATGGATTACCAGGCGTTCGCCGTCAAGTACAAGGCTGGATTTCCATACGTCGGCGCCATCCTGAGCATGTTTCCCGCGGATCACGGCGATACGCGCGGGCGGCTGTTCGCATTCGATGCGGTGACCGGGCAGACCAAGTGGGCCATCAACGATCCCTTCCAGGATTACAGCGGGCCGCTCACCACGGACGGCGGCGTGCTTTTCTACGGAACATTGGACGGATGGTTCAAAGCCGTCGATGAATCCTCCGGCAAGGTTCTCTATCAATTCCACGCGCCATCTGGAATCATCGGCAACACCATCTCCTACATGCATGGCGGCAAGCAATATGTTGCCGTGCTCACAGGAGTTGGAGGATGGGCAGCGCTTGGGCTTGCGGAAGGACTGACCAAGGGCACCGATGGTCTAGGAGCGGTCGGCCTCACGCGTTCGCTCGGTGACTACACCAATCTTGGAGGAACCCTGGTCGTTTTCTCCCTCGAATAAACGCAACCAACCTGGGGCGCTGCTGAATCTGGATTCAGCAGCGCCCAGCGTTGCAGATCGCTTTGCTTGGGACCCCCGAAATCTGTATTTTTCCCACGAATCGTGGGAAGTCCGAAGTCCGATCAAGAATCCGAAATCAGGTTGAGTCTTGACGCAGGGACTGCTTTCACCCGAGGTTCCGCGAAGAGATGAAATCTGTTTCAGGAATTCCGGTTGACACAATGGCCGGTCAGTTGAAAGAGTAGATTTGCTCAATACAATCCCAAAGGAGAACACAATGGTTACGTTAAGCGATGCCCGGCGAGTAATTGCAGCAGCGGAAAAGAAAGCGGCTGAAATCAAGCAGCCTATGAATATAGCAGTGGCCGATGAAGGTGGAAATATCGTGTCTCACGTTCGCATGGACGGAGCATGGATCGGAAGCATCGATATCTCCATGAAAAAGGCCTACACGTCGAGAGCCTTCGACATTATGACAAAGGACCTTGCCACGCACAGTCAATCCGGCGGGCAATTCTTTGGAATCCATGCTTCTAACAATGGGAAAATCATGATTTTTGCCGGCGGTATTCCGCTCAAGAAGGATGGCAAGGTAGTTGGGGCAATCGGCGTAAGCGGCGGGTCCGGAGATCAGGACCACGCAGTGGCAGAAGCCGGAGCCGCAGCTTTCTAAACTGGGTTTGTTGCCAGGCAAAAGCAATTGAGTGGGTGGTTTTTAGTGGGGTTCGCACGGCGCGAAAAAACGAGTCGTGCGAACCCCACTGTTTTTGCAATTTGCCACACCTCCCCGCAATGCCGCTGCATTGAACTCTACGAGTTGATGCTTGATGGCAGGTGTAATAATTCGCGAATTTCCACTTGTTCATAAGTGAACAGACGGGCAATCCAGTCGGGTCTAGCATGGCAAGCGGATGGTTTGCACCCGGGCGAGAACCGCGCAATCCCCATCCCGGAGGATTATTTATGAAGCCAGTCAACATTGACAACTTCACGGGATTAGACCGCATAGCGACTTGGAATGAGGTTCGCTACGCGATTTCAGCCTTTTCCTTTGGCGTTAATCCACTCAAGGGCGTCCGAGACGATCTTCTAGAATCGGATTCAGATTTCAGCGATCGCCCAGAATTCCTTTCCGAAGACGATATGTGGGCGGCGATTGTAAGCGAAATGCCGGACTCCATAAGCAATTAAGTGCATCTTTTTGGAGGAAACTCCGCAGGCTTCTCAATGTGGCAATGAATATCCGGACAAGCATCGAAAGGAGTGAAATATGAAAAAAACCACAAAAATACAATTCCCAGCGTCGTTCGGAGTATTTAGTCCCACCGGGCATGTGGTGATGGCGTTTGAGACTGACGGAGATGCCGAACGGGCGCGACAATTGCTGATCAACGACGGATTTGCCCAAGAGGATGTCACGCATTACGACAAGAACGAAGTAATGACGGAACTGCGAAAGAGCGAGGGGCAATCAGAAAGCCCACTTCAGATCGGCCAGGAAGTCGCCAAGGTTGACCAGTATCTTGTGCTTGCCAAACAAGGCTGCGGATTTCTTGTCCTCCACGCTCCGGAGGACGAAGCCGCAAAACGTGCGGTTGCTATCGTAAAATCCTTAGGATTAAAGTTCGCGGAAAAATACAACCGCCTGACGATTGAAGAGCTCGCGTAGCGTAACGCGTTGCGATCAAAGCGGTCGCTGCTGCGTAATCCCCTTTCCGCTGCCGACGCCTGCCATTGCGCATCCAAAAATGTTAGGTTTGACCTTGCGGTTGCCGCACTATTGCGAAGCAAGGGTGGTGCTATTTAATTGCAAATCGCGCGAGCCGAACGCAGGAAGAAATGAAGCCAGAAGTAAATGAAAAAGGCCGGGCGAATCGACCCGGCCTTTAACTTCAAGAAGTGATCGCGGAGGTTGGATTTGAGGCAACGATCCCTCCGAGGCGGGATTATCGGAGACGAAATAAAAAAACGATAACCCGTTCGCCGGATGTTGCTTCCGAAGGTAGCCGCACCACTTTCCAGTTTTTACTTGCACCCAATCCTGTAGCCCAATTGAAGACCCAGATTCCTGTGATTCTGGGGGCCTTCCCGGATTCCAATTTGGGGGCGCTCCCGCTGCCGCCATGCGCTTACTTGGAACGCTTGGCTTCCGCCTTCTCCTTGGCTCGCGCGTTGATTTGGGCCCATCCCTTTGGCATGCCCTGGCGGTGATCGTCCTGAATCGCCCCGAACGCCTTGTGATGAAACTTGATCAGCGTTCCGCCGGGTTCCTCGCTTAGCCTGTATTGCACGTTGGAAGTGACCGCAAACGACATCATCAGCGGGCCGTAGAACTCGAGCAGCGTTGGCCGCTTGATTGACTGCACGTGTCCCCAGACGTGGCCGTTGCTGTTCCCCAGATCGCGATACCATCTTCCGCCCGGCCAGGGTTCGATCTTCATTTGCATTGGGCTGTTATCGCCGCCCGTGAGTCCCGGCCCGAGCTGTTCCAGCAGGGCCTCGAAGGTCACATCCAGCGGCGCCTTCACGTGAATTTCTTCGGTGATGTTCATTGCCAGATCTTCAATCTTTGTTGCCGTTGCTGCGATCATGATTCCTCCTTGAATTTGGATTCGTTTCGCCGCGACTCACCTTCGCCTCGGCGCGTTCCTTTACTTGATTCAACTGATGCCGCCAGAAGCGCTCGAATTGTCCCGCCCATTCGTGCAGCGGACGAATCGCTTCGGCGTTGGTTCGATACAACATTCTGCGGCCGTCGCGCCGGACGTCGACCAGACCGACGTCCAGCAGTACGCGCAGGTGTTTGGAAACCGATGGCTGCCCCAGGCTCATAGCGGCCACGATATCTCCGACGGGACGTTCCTGGAGAGCGAGATAGTTCAGTATTTCACGGCGACGAGGTTCGGCGACCGCGTTGAAAGCATCCGACGTCGTAGCGGCTCGTGGCATGAAGGCCATAATACATTCCCATATAGGAATATGTCAACAGCATTTTGAGGGAATTGCCAAACTCCAACCGGGGAGTTTCAGGAACGGAAAATTCGGCGCTAATGCGGCGCCATTTCAAGGACCGAGCTATAATGCAATCAGATTCAGTCGCACATGTCGCCAGGTGCGCCAGCCTTTAAAATGGGTCTGGTCGCCCTTAGCTGCTCGTAGCCTTGCGCCCGCAAGCTCTGCTAAATGGAATGGGGCTTACTCGATCACGTGTGTTCGGGTATTCTAATTGACGCGCTTGCATGCGCGGTTTCTCGCTTCTGTTTATGCGTGTGAGGGGCGGCACATCGCTGCGCCTGCAGGGCCGAATGTGGGTTTGCCGATCACGATAATCCTGTTCGAGGTGTTCTGGGGCATGATCGGGGCGGTTGATTGGAGCAGCATGGGGCCGCATTTTCCGCCAGTTTGCCAGTTATAAAGGGAGTGACCCAACATCGATGAGCACACCGACCGTCCTGGTAGTGGATGATGAGCCCCAGATTCGCCGTGTGATGCGCACTACGCTTTCAAGCAATGGATATGCTGTTGTCGAGGCGCGCAGCGGGGAAGAAGCCCTGGAGGTGCTGCGAAAGGAAAACCCGGAACTCATCCTCCTGGACGTCAATATGCCGGGCATTGGAGGACTTGAGGCCTGCCGCGAAATTCGGGCTCAGTCTGACGTGGCTATTATCATGCTGACGGTGCGCGATACGGAACGCGACAAGGTACTTGCGCTGGATGCCGGCGCCGATGATTACGTCGTTAAGCCCTTCAGCATGGAAGAGTTGCTCGCGCGTATCCGCGCTGCAATGCGGCGCACCGGCTCCGCCGAACCCGTTCCCACATTTATTTCCAGCGACTTGGAAATCGATTTTGAAAGGCGGAAGCTCACCGTGCAGGGCCGCGCCGAGCGTCTGACGCCCAAAGAGTTCGATCTGCTTCGTCTCCTGGTGGCCAATCAGGGCAAACCACTTGAACACAGGCGTCTTCTTCAGGCCGTCTGGGGGCCAGACTATGGCAATGAAACCGAATACTTGCGCGTATTCATTAACCAACTCCGGAAGAAAATCGAGCCCGATCCTGCCCATCCCAAATATATTCATACCGACCCATGGGTTGGATACCGCTTCGAGCCCGTCGTTGCCACTCCCGCGAAGACAAGGAAAAAATAGAATCTAGTGCATTGGGTGGCTTGCATCGAGATCGAGATTTAGTTCCACTACATTCATGCGTGCCTCACCGAAGAAACCGAATTGCCGGCCTTCGGTATGCCTGGCGATGAGGGCATTCACGTTCGGACTCGGCCATCTTGCGTTCGCGAGCGATGTGCGGCGCCTGAAAAGCAGCAGGGGCAGGTGAGATATGCCGATCGAGTCCTGAACCGGACGTGGTGATCAAATCCATGGGAACGGGCATGTTGGAATTTTCAACCTGGAGTTTTTGCACGTCACCATTGACGTGATCAATCAACATTTTGTTGGTGGGCCCAAGGTTTGAACCACCTGAAATTCCCGCGTCGTATCAGTTTCCGTGGTACAAAAACTCTGTCTCGTCAGGGAGATTTGAACGCAATTGGACGCGAAAACAAAAACGGCTCCGAGGGAGCATCCTCCAAGCCGTTTCTTATCAACTAGAAAATGGTTGCGGGGGTTGGATTTGAACCAACGACCTTCGGGTTATGAGCCCGACGAGCTACCAGGCTGCTCCACCCCGCGAACGCATGATAGCGGATGCGGAGGGCTGCGTCAAACCGCGTCGAGCCGTCGAAATTTGACGGGTGAAACAATCGAATTTTCGTGAATTGCGTTCACGCCGCGACGCGTCTTTGCTGGAGCGAAATTTTTCCAGGCGATTGCGAAGATATGCGGGATCAATGCCGGCCGAATAGCAAACGGTTCGGTAATCCTGATTATCGTTGAACAGGAATTGTTCCGCTTCTCGCTGCTGGCGGAGCGGGCCGTGAATCCATTCCTGCACCGTGCTTGCGATCACAGCGCGCCAGAGTTTCTGCTCCGGCATTTCCTCGACTTGTTCTTCAATTTGGATCTTGCTCATTCGCTTCGTCCCCCGTCATCAGTTATCAAGACTTCAAGAATTTGCGGCTCCGAGTGCAGCAGCACTTGCATTAAAGGCAACTGGAGGTCCATTGGCCTTGCTGACCCAGCGGAAATAAATAGTTGTAAGCTCTTGCAGCAAAGGGGCGCTAGTGAAGGCTGATTGCGCCGCTACGACAATGAACTTTTTGTACTGTGTCAGACCTGAACAGTTGTTCGTTTCCTGTGTCATACCGCCACTACCAGGCTAGGTGCGTGGGCAGCGCGTGGCGCGTGGCGGCCAGCAATGTTGTGTTTGCAAAGCTCAGCTATAAACCCAGTCGGGGGGCCGTTGATACTTGCGGCGATAGGTGATTTTGCTTTTCTTGCCGCCGGACTCAAACTCGAAAATAATTTGCTTGCTGCCGTCCAGACGAGCCTTGCCGTGATTCTTGGAGGCGGACAGCACCAGCCAATGCCCTTTCAAGATCTCGTACGTTCCATGCTCCATAAGGATCTGATAGCTTCCGTCTGAATTCATTTCCAGCGCAGGGGCCTTGCAAGGATGAGTTTTCCCATCAACTTCCACGGAGACGCAATTATATGTTCCGGAGAGGGATCTGGCCGCGCGGACCGGAGTTCCGGTGAAGGCCAAAACGATGGCGGCGATGCCGATGACTCTGGCTGAGCCATAAAGTGGTCGATACATCTTTTTCATATTTAGCCTCTGGCCCTGAACTCTTCCGCTCCAGATGGCCCCCCGGAAGGCCATCTGGAACGCTGTCAGCCATATACAATGCAAGCTTTGTGCCATAAGAGTAACCAATTAACGCGCTGATTCTATTATGGTTAGCAAGCCGTGCAAACAAACGGTAACATTTTGTGTGAATGACAGTTTCCATCTTTGGCAAGGAATGGAAGCCTTTTTCTCACACTTGGTGCAGTCCAAGCCATAGAAAGGGGCCCTGGGCGCGCTGTTTAATGAATCCTTTCCCTTTGCCCGTACCCTGCTAGAATGTTTGCAACTCCAATTTGTGTCACTATTCAAGGGAGGAACAAGGAATTGAGCGTAGTAAACCCATCATCCGGCGAGCTTCCGGCAGAAACCGAGCCGGTGAACGAGTTCGAACGCGACATCGCACTGCTTGCGCGGGCGGAGAACCGCGACCCGTTTCGCTTGCTTGGTCCGCACATCGTCGAGGTAAACGAAGAGCAACGCTTGGTGGTCCGCGGATTTTTTCCAGGCGCCGCGCAAGCCACCGTCATTCTGAAAGACCGCTCCGATACGATTCCCGCAAGTCGCATATCTCCAGAGGGACTTTTTGAAGCCACGTTGCCGCTGCAACCGCACTTGCCGATCCCGGCGAACAGCTACCGTTGGATGGTTGTGAATGAGGGCCAGGCGGCGCGCGAAATTTATGACACCTATGCGTTTCCTCCCCTTGCTGTCCGATTTCGATTTGTACCTGATGGGCGAAGGAACGCATTACCAGAAATACGAAAAGATGGGCGCGCATCCCGTGGCCGTCATGAAGGAGTTGCGGGAGTGCAGTTCGGCGTGTGGGCTCCCAACGCGATGCGCGTGAGCGTGGTCGGAGATTTCAACCAATGGGACGGACGCACGCACCCGATGCGAAATCGCGGTCCCTCCGGCGTGTGGGAGCTGTTCGTGCCCGGAATTAGCGAGGGCGCGATCTACAAGTACGAAATTCGGCCACATCTCGGGCGGGTTACCGTCTATTGAAGAGCGATCCGTACGGTTTCCGCTCTGAACTGCGCCCCAAAACCGGCTCCGTCGTTGCGCGCCTGGATCATCATCACTGGAACGATTCGGGCTGGATGGAATATCGAGCCAAGAAAGGATTGGCTGGCTCGCCCATCTCGGTCTACGAGCTGCATCTGGGCTCGTGGCGGCGCGTCGGTGGAGGACGGGAACGATGGCTGACGTATGCGGAAATCGCCGACCAGCTCATTCCCTACGTGAAGCAGATGGGCTACACGCACGTGGAATTGATGCCGGTGATGGAGCATCCCTTCGACGGCTCCTGGGGATATCAGACGCTGGGATATTTTGCCGCCACCAGCCGATTCGGCAGCTCCCGAAGATTTCATGTCGTTTGTCGACCGGCTTCATCAGGCGGGCATCGGCGTGCATTCTGGATTGGACGCCTGCGCATTTCCCCAGCGATGGACACGGCCTGGCCGAATTCGACGGCACGCATCTTTATGAGCATGCGGACCCGCGCCAGGGGCGGCATCCGGACTGGGGCACGCTGGTCTTCAATTACGGCCGCAATGAAGTCCAGAATTTCCTGATCTCCAACGCGGTCTTCTGGATCGACAAATATCACATCGACGGTTTGCGCGTGGACGCCGTGGCGTCCATGTTGTATCTGGATTATTCGAGGCGCGAAGGCGAATGGATTCCCAATGAATTCGGCGGGCGCGAGAACCTTGCGGCCATCGCGTTCCTGAAACGCCTGAACGAAGTGGTGTACGCGCGCCACCCCGGCGTTCTGACCATCGCCGAGGAATCCACATCCTGGCCGATGGTTTCGCGTCCAACCTATCTCGGCGGCCTGGGCTTCAGCCTGAAATGGAATATGGGCTGGATGAATGACACGCTGAGCTATTTCGCAGCAGGAACCGGTACATCAGAAAATATCATCACACCCGGATGACTTTTTCCATGCTCTATGCTTTCACGGAAAATTTCGTGTTGCCGTTTTCACACGACGAAGTGGTTCACGGCAAGTCTTCGCTGATCAATAAAATGCCGGGCGACCTCTGGCAGCAGTTCGCGAACTTGCGTCTGCTCTACGGGTACATGTTCGCGCATCCCGGCAAGAAACTGATGTTCATGGGCGGCGAATTCGGCCAGACGCGAGGAATGGAATCACGACGCAAGCCTGGAATGGCATTTGCTGGATTACGCTCCCCACCGCGGCCTTCAAACTCTCACGACGGATTTGAATGCAATCTACAGGAACGAACCCGCGCTCCATGAAGTGGATTTCGACTGGCACGGATTCGAGTGGCTGGATTGCAATGACGCGGACGCCAGCGTTCTCTCCTTCGTGCGGCGCGCGAAGAACCCCGAAAATTTCATTGTCGTGGTCGCAAATGCCACGCCTGTCCTTCGGGAAGACTTACCGCGTGGGCGTTCCGGAGCCGGGCTTCTACCGCGAAATCATGAATACCGATGCGGAAAAATATTGGCGGGACCAATGTGGGCAATCTTGGTGGCGTTCATGCCGAAGCCATCCCTTGGGGCAACCACGCGCTATTCCATTAACCTGCGGCTGCCGCCCCTGGCCGCTTCTACTTCAAACACGAACGCTGGTAGTTCGCAGCGCGCGATTCACTGCCTTCAATAAAGCTCCTCAATTTTTTGTCATTCCGAGCGAAGCGAGGAATCTCTCTTTCTTTTGATTCTGCTCACCGGGAAGAAACCAAAGAGAGATTCTTCGCTTCGCTCAGAATGACAAGACTTTCGGAACCCTATCCGCAGCCCACGCAGCCCACTCGGGCTACGCAGCCGTCGACATCGAGTCCCTTTTAATCTTCCGATTCCGCGGAATAATCCTGCCGTGGAGGAACGAAGTACGCCTCGGCCTGAATGGCGGTTTCCAGCCAGCCGCGCCGCCTGACAATGCCTCTGGTATTTTCGATCATCTCGGGATGTCCGCACAGGTAGACCTTGGTGTTCGGCCGGCTTCAGCTTCCAATGGTCGGTATATTTGCGGATCAAATCATCGACGCGGCCTGTTTCGCCGTTCCATTTGGAGTCCTCCCACGGACGGCTGACGGTGGGAACGTAGGTCAGCCAGGGAACTTCGGCGGCCAGCTTTGTAAGTTCTGCGGAATAGCCCAGTTCCCAGGAGCGGCTGGCGCCATCGAGGATGAAGAGATTGTGCGCGCCGGAAAATTTCGCGGACTTCCACTCGAGATAGAGCGAGCGCACGTAGCTGACATATGGAGCGACTCCTGTAACCGTGGCAACCAGAAAATGATTGGTGCGCTCGCCGGCAAGGTCCAGCGTGAAATTGCCCTTGGCGGATTTGCGCATCGTAAACTCATCACCCACGCGGAGCGTATTGAGCCGCGGAGTGACCTGGCCGTGCGGAACCAGCTCAAAGAAAAACTCTAATGTCTTTTCGTGCGGCGCGGAGACAATCGAGTAGGGACGCTCATGGTGCTTTTCCGGCGTCACAACTCCCAGCGTTGCGTACTGCCCCGATCGATAAGGAAACTCGCCGCCCGGATCGACGCGAAACGCCCACAGGTCATCCGAAATGTTGCGCCGTTCCAGTATCCGCGCGGAATAAAATTTGCTGACCGAAGGGGGCATCGAATCTCCTTCAAGAAATTTTTGTAAATCGAGGCAAAGCCAAGTCGCGGCCAAACGGCCCTGGAAAAAAACCGGGCGCCTCTCCAATTTCCCAAGTTAGGAGAAAGCGCCCGGAATAATCTCCCGAAAACTCGATAGGCGGAACTGGCTGCGGAAAAAGTGCTCCACTATTTTGTCATTCCGAGCGAAGCGAGGAATCTCTCTTTCTTTTCATGGGCCTAACCCCAAGAGAGATTCCTCGCTTCGCTCGGAATGACAAAATAAATACTTTTTCCGCAGCCTGGGAAGCCAGCCCTCTACTGGGGCGGTTGTCCCTGGCGGCCACGCATCATCTGACTGGGATCGAATTTCATCGGCGTGCCCGTGATGTGGTCCGTGGCGTCGGTGATCACCTTGGTGAGCACCATGGAGCTATCCTTGCCCACTGATTTCACGAGACCCCAGGGAGCTACTTTGTCGGAGACCCATGCGTCCCCGGATCCATCCTTCATGTGGTAGTGCGAGCAGGAAAACGTCCCGGCCGGAACCGTTACCGATTCTGTTCCCACAATTTCAGCCTTGTCGGCAATTGTGGCGGGGGTCGTTTGCTTCGCGCCTCCCCCCGGCGCCATACTCATATCCATTTCCATGGGGGGCTGCCCGGGCATCTGCATGATCATTTTTGTGGAAGTCACGCCGGTATCGCTTACCGACATAAGATTCTTGGCGTACATTTGTCCGCCTGAGCGAGCATTCGCAAATGCCATCTCGGTCCAGAAGGCGGGTTTTCCGGCCACGTCTTCCTTCCCCACGATGGTGATTTCCATCTGCGATTTTTTTCCGTCTTTGTCGGTCATTTCGTAAGCCGCGCCGGAGCCCACCACGGGGTGCCAAATGCCGCTCAGGCTCGGAGTTCGCGGCCCCATTCCCATTTGCGCCGCCAGCGGCAGCGCCAGAGCAAGCGCGGCGAACATGACAATCGTCTGCTTAAGCTTCATAAGAGATTACTCCTTCCCAGGATACTTTCCGTAGGACTTAAGTCCACAGTCCAAGTCTTCCAATTTACAAATTCGCTAAGGATTTCAAGCCGTAGTGGGCCCAGTGAGCAGCCTATGCTCATCTTGTATCAGACTTATTTGTCGAGAGGCAATTGAATTTCCCCGGCAAAGTGCATATCCAACAAGGAAAAAATTGTTTTCCGAAAGCGCAAGGCTTGGCGCTACTCATAGGCCAGCGCATCCACCGGATCGCTTTGGCGCGGCGCGCAACGCGGGATAGACCGCGCCGGCGATCGCGCCGCCAATCGTCAGCAGGATCGCGCGAACGATCCATCCGCCCTCGATGTCGATTTGCAGCGTCGGCGAGGTCCGATGCAAGATCGCCACGATGCTGTAGGTGCAGATCAATCCGAAGACCACGCCCAGCGCGACCATGACCAGCGTCTCGCCCACAATCATCCCGCAGATTTCCAGCCGGGAAGATCCCAGCGCCTTGAGGACGCCGATGTCGCGCGTGCGCTCCAGCACCATGGTATGCATGGTGAGCAGCACGACCAGAAAGCTGATCACCACGCCCAGAATCACAAACGAACGAATAAATGGTTTAAGTTCCGGCAGGTTGGAGGAAGTCATCAGCGTGCTGAACTCCGCCATCGAACGGATCTTATAGGTGGGAAGCAGCTTGACGAGCTCGTTGCGACGGCCTTCGGTATCGCCTTTGCTGCGCACATAAAACATGGAGACGCGCTCATCGGCGCCGGCAATATCCTGCGCCGTCTTTATGGGAATGAAAAAGCGCGCGCCCTTGCCGTGCACGACGATGCCCGAAATCGTGAACTCATGGCCCAGAAGCATTACCGTTCTGTCCAACGCGCAGCTTGCGCGACTGCGCCGCGAGGTCGTCCGCAATCGCCTCGTTCGGCTGCTTGGAACGGGCCGCCGGAAAGAAACGTGAAGCCGTTGCTGAGACCGGCAAACCGGTCATAATCAATGCCGTAGACCACTCCCAGGTTGTGCTGGTCCA
This sequence comes from uncultured Acidobacteriota bacterium, assembly GCA_963825365.1. Lineage (GTDB taxonomy): Bacteria > Acidobacteriota > Terriglobia > Acidiferrales > UBA7541 > Palsa-360. The sequence continues at coordinate 104,759 of CAWGSV010000004.1, forward strand.
CCACGATCAGACACCGGCGCGACTTCATCGACTCCCGGCAAGGCTGGCAATTTTATCCACCAGCGATCTCCGGCATCACGGCGCTTGAAAATGCAAAGAAAATGGACGAGTTGGGCGGCTGCACGATGATGTCCGCGCCAACTCCCTCGGCGCGCGTGCGCCAGTCGGCCAGCGCGCCGGAGGTCAGGCCCACAATCAGCAGAACCAGAAACACTTGCAGCGACAGCGCGAGCACGCTCAGCGCGGAGCGCAACGGGCGCACGCCCAGGTTGCTCCACAGCAGGTGCCAGATCACAAAACCTTTGTATGGTTTTTCTTCCATCCGTCCGAATTCGCGCGAGAAGTTCTCCGGTGCGCTCAATCTAACACCGCACACGGCCGTGGTCAAAGCAACGCTCGAAGAATTCGCTGCGGAAGATTTCAACAGTTGTGTTGAAAAGTTTGTGGAAAACAGGCTCGCGAACATCGCGCATCGCTCTGATGAAACACGGAGCTTGATACTGTTTGCACAAAGATGAAGCAATTTTCAGAAAATTTGCGTGAAATTCGAATGCAACCACTTTGGGAATTTCAACAATTCAAAAGGAAAAATTATGTTTGCGGAAACAATACTGAGAGGAGCCGGCACATTGCCAACTTTTTATTTCAATACCACTTGGGAGGGCGCACGAGCGCAATGTTGATCGTCTGCTCGGTCTGATTCACTTCGTAATACTCGCCGTACGTCTTCCAGCCGTCGGCGATCACTTGAATCAGAATTTTCCCGGCGGAATTTCCGGCACGTGGCAGACTCCCGGACTGATTCGTCTTCAGATTCATCTCGATCTTCTTGTCCTTGCCCAGCTTGCGCTCTTCGACGTATCTCACGTAGACGCTGGCGCTGTCGACGGGCTTCTTGTCTTCCCCGCCGGTCACCACGATCGTCAGTCGGACAGTCCTTCGAGGCCGGAATCGCCTTTGCCCTTGGAGTCCGCGCCCTTGTCCTGCGCGCTCGCCGCAACCGCGATGAGCAGGACAAGACAATGCGGCAAGTGACGCCAGCAATGTCTTCACGGAATTTGACGCTCCGATCATTTCATGGCACCTCCGTACGGCACCTCGCGTATGGCATCCGTGTCTCGATACTTCCCGACTATTTTAGAGATCAGCGCATGAGATGCCCCATTGCTTGCCCTTGTCAGGAGATTGCGCAAGCCCGATCGACATTGACTCGGCTGCGGTCCTGGGCTACTTTCGATCCGCTGGCCAACATAAGGAGACTTTTTTCATGGGATTTGCAACCGATGCCATTCATGTGGGGCAGGAGCCCGATCCGGCAACCGGAGCGATCGTCGCGCCGATCTACCAGACTTCGACCTACGTTCAGGAAGAGCTTGGAAAGAACAAGGGCTACGACTACGCCCGAACGACGCACCCGAATCGCCGCGCGCTCGAACGCACCATGGCCAAGCTGGAAGGCGGCAGCGCGGCGTACGTCTTCACTTCCGGCATGGCGGCCATCGATTCCGTGTTCCGCCTGCTGCGTCCCGGCGACCACGCCATCATTTCGGAGGCGGTCTACGGCGGCGTGATCCGGCTGACGACGCAATTTCTGGTGCAATGGGGGCTGGAGTTCAGCTTCGTGGACACTTCCTCGCCCGAGAAGGTGGAGCGGCCGATCAAGCCGAACACCAAAATGATTTACGTCGAGACGCCGACCAATCCCGACCATGTGCGTCACCGACATCGCCGCGATCGCCAAGATTTCCGCCGCGCACAACACAACGCTGGTGGTGGACAACACTTTTCTGAGCCCCTACCTGCAATCGCCGATCGCGCTGGGCGCGCAGATCGTCGTGCATTCGATGACGAAATACTTGAACGGCCACAGCGATTCGGTGGGCGGCGCGGTGATTCTGACGCGCCCGGCGGATGCGGAGAAAATTTATTTCCTGCAGCGCTCTACCGGAGCAGGCCTCGCGCCGATGGATTGCTTTCTGGTCTCGCGCGGGATCAAGACGCTGGCCGTGCGCATGAAGCAGCACGACGCCAACGGCAGGGCGGTCGCGCGCTTTCTCGAAGACCATCCCCGCGTGAAGTGCGTGCTCTATCCGGGACTGCCTTCGCATCCGCAGCATGAGATTGCCGTCCGCCAGCAGCGCGGATTTGGCGCCATGATTTCGTTCGACGTGGTCACGCTGGAAAATGCGCGCACCGTGCTCAATCACGTGAAGCTCTGCTCGCTGGCGGAAAGCCTGGGCGGAGTGGAAACCTGATTTCCCATCCGGCGACCATGACGCACGCCTCGGTTCCGGCCGAAGTGCGCCAGCGAATCGGAATTACCGACGGACTGATTCGCATCTCCGTCGGAATCGAGGACGTGGAAGATTTGATCGCCGATCTGGATCAGGCGCTGCGCAAAATTTAAGCGAATGGATTTGTAGAGGAGCAGGCTTCGCCGTGCCCGCTTACTGATGGCTGCTCGTTCAATCACAGAAATCAGCTTGAGCCATGCAGATTCTTCTCAAGACTCTCATCAATCCACGCAAGATATGCCGGCGAACCTGCCGCAATCGGCAGGGCGATGAATTCGGGAACATCGTAGGAATGCAGCCGCTCGACCGCCGCTCGCAGCTTCGCCAGGCGCTTTCGCGACGTCTTGATCAGCAGCAGCCGCTCTCGCGCGGACTCCACTTTCCCTTTCCAGCGATAAATCGAAGTGACAGCGCCGGGAAGAATGTTGACGCACGCGGCGAGGCGCGCTTCCACGACGGCGCGCGCGATGCGCCGCGCTTCCGCGGCGTTCGCACAGGTCACCAGAACCACGAATTTGTCGGTCAAGGAATCCTCCAGCCCCGTTACTCTTTCTCGCTTCACGCGGCATTTCAGCAACTGTTCTGCTATCTTGCGATGCCACGCTACAATACTCCGCCGGAGAGCGCAAATATTTTATTCGCAAAATGACGGCAACAATCAAATTTGGAACTTCGGGCTGGCGCGCGATCATCGCGGATGATTTTACCTTCGCGAACGTTCGCCTGGCCGCGGCGGCGATCGCCGAGCATGTGCGCAGCCGCAACGCGAAGCCAACGCTTGATTGTCGGGCACGATACGCGATTTTTCGCCGAGGAATTCACGCGCACGGCCGCGGAAATTCTGCGCGAACACGGCATCCACGTGCTGCTTTGCGAAGGCGCGACGCCGACACCCGCGATCGCCTACGAAATTCCGCGGCGCAAAGTCGACGGCGCAATCAATTTTACGGCCAGCCACAATCCGGCCGAGTATCAGGGCTTGAAATTTTCCGGCCCTGATGGCGGCCCGGCGCTTCCGGAAGTGACGCACGACATCGAAGCGCGCGCGGCAAAACTCGGCGAACGCGCAGCCGCCAAAGCCAAACGACGAGCCATTCGAGAAAATCGATCCGCGCGATTCCTATCTCGAGCGCCTCGCGCAACTCGTAAATTTCAAGGCGATTCGGCGACGCAAAACTTGCAGCGTGGTCACGGATGCGCTGCACGGCTGCGGCGCCGGATACCTGGACCGCGCGCTCTCGGCTCACGGCGTCAAGGTGCACGGCCCTGCGGACCAATCGCGACGTTCTCTTCGACGGCTCGGGGCCGGATGTCTCCGAGGAAAATCTGCAGCCGTTGCGCGAAGCCGTGCTGGCGAAAAAAGCCGCCGTGGGCCTCGCAACCGACGGCGACGCCGACCGCTTCGGCATTCTCGATTCCGACGGCACCTGGATGCAGCCCAATCACATTCTCGGCGCTGCTTGTACGACTACATTGTGGAAACGCGCGGATGGAAAATGCCCGCGGCGCGCAGCGTGGCCACTTCGCACTTGATGGATGCGGTCGCTCGACTTCACGGCACCACCGTTTTTCAAACGCCGGTGGGATTCAAATACATCGGCGAGTTGATCGAGCAGGACAAGATTGCGATGGGCGGAGAAGAAAGCGCGGGACTGTCGATCCGCGGACACGTTCCGGAAAAAGACGGCATTCTGGCCTGCCTGCTCGTTGCGGAGATGGTGGCGGTGCGCCGCGCTTCGCTTGCGGAGCAGTTGCGCGCGCTGTTCAAGCGCGTGGGCCGCGAATTCTGGCCGCTGCGCACGAACCTGCACTTGCCTGACGATGTAAAATTGAAAACGGTGGAGCGGCTGAAGGCTGATTTTTCGACGTTTCTTGGCCGGCACGTCAAGCAGCCTGGATCGCACCGACGGCCTGAAAATGGAGTTCGACGATGGCTCGTGGGTGCTGCTGCGGCTTTCCGGCACCGAGCCGCTCATGAGGGTTTACACCGAGGCCGCGACGCTCAAGGAATCATCGAAGATCGCAAGCGAAACGCAGGCCTGGGTCATGGATATCAGCGCAGGAAGCGAAGGCATGATGCACGGTGAACCAAATTCGAAATTTCTCTCGAGCGAAGCTGATGGCGTATCTGCGCGCAAAAACGCGCGGCAGATTCTGGGCCTTGCGCTGTTTGCGCTGCTGGTGCACGACATTTTCGGCGCGCACGGATTCATCGCCATGCGCCGCACGCAGAAGGAAATTGAACAGATTCGCGAGCAGATCGGCAAGATAAACACGGAGAATAAATCGCTGACCGATCAGGTCACTTCGCTGAAGACCGACCCAAAATGCCATCGAACGAATCGCGCGCGAAGAAATGGGCCTGGCGCGTCCCGGTGAAATGATCTACAAGCTTCCGGACTCTGCCAAGCCCGCCGGCAAGTAGCTGCTCCGCAAAATGAGCTCATGTATCGCAGCAGGAATTCAGCCTGTGCGAATCAGACCTTGCCGGACTGAAAGCCTCGCAGTGCTGAAGCGCTATGCTACGCAAGATCACGCTAAGCGCGCTGCGTTCCGCGAAACAACGCCAGCATTTGCGGCTTCCACTGCGGAAATCGGTTGCGGACGGCCGCCAGCAACGGTCATCGCCACAAAAATTGCAAGCAATCCGATGGTTGCCGTTCCAATTCCCGACGCTGCGCTTGGGCACGATGGAAAGTCCGCCATACACAAATTCGATGTGAACCCAGTACACCAGCAGCGAACACTTGCCCATTTCGATCAGCGGACTGAAACCCCACTCCCCCGCTCCCCATCGGCACCACGCATAGCCACAGAACAGAACGATCAGCACAACTCCTACGCGCGACCAGAAAAAAATTCGGGCTGGTGTGCCAGAAATCGTATTCGCGTAGAGCTTGCACCGGGCGCGCATCGAGCCACAGTCCCAGCGCGATGAGCGCAACCCCGCTGGCTCCCGCAAGCGCCAGCGCAAGGGCTTCATTCCGCCGCGCCCAGTCCGAATAGCAGGAGCGATGCCCACCGCCAATCCCGCAAATGCAAATGCGGCCCACGGAAATATAGGGAAACAGCCACGATTGCGGCGTGTCGAAGGTGTGCACGCCGTTGATGTAGGACTCCAGCCACCACGCGCGCCAGTGCGGCTGCCAGGTGGTCCACAGTGGCGGCGTGAATACGGCGATGGCCGCCGCGCAGACGATCGCCGTCACGATCGTCGCGTCGCCGCAACTGCAGCGCGTCGACCGCGCCTCCCGCCGCCGCAATCCGGCAGGCCACGCCCATCATCATGAGCGACACTCCAATCACGTTGAGCACATCCACGCGCAAGCAGGTCGGTCCACGGCGCGACTGGCTGGCCGAGAAGAAACTCCTGCAAACGAAAGAGCATGCCCAGCAGAAAGATTTCTCCGCCGCGCAGAATCGTCGTGCGCGCGATTTCATCGGCGGAGACGCCTTTCTGGCGCAGTTTGTCCGTCACCAGCGCGAAGGAAATGCCGGCGAGAAACAGAAACAGCGGCGCGGGAAGCGTCCCGCCCAGCTGCGACAACTTGAAAAATCCACTGTCGCGCGCCGCGCCGCCCAGCCAGGAGTCGTAGCAATGCGTCTGGAACATCACCAGGCAGGCGAATCCTCGCAGCCAGTCGATGTAGGCAATTCGTTTTGTGCTTTTATCGGCCATCAATTCGTTCCATTGGCCAGCCGCAACGGACTCGCGCTGGTTGAGTGCGATACACTATCGCGCCATGTCCGGTGAACGCCAGCTTTCTGTTTGGACAGCGCTCGGCCTGTGGACCGCGGCCGTCGCCGGCGCAGCGCGTCTACGGCACGTGGCATGGTTACAGCGGGCCGCGCTTACGTCGTCACGCTCTGCGTGCTGGCATTTTTCCTGGCGATCCAATTGCTATTCGCCGCCGGAAATCTTGGCGAACGCCTGGCACGCCGCACCGGCTCTCACGGCGGCGTGCTGATCGCCATCGTTCCCTTTCTTGCATACCTGATTTATCTTGCGGGAACAAATAGTTTTACGTGGTGGCGTGCCGCGATTGCCGCTGCTTACACGTTAACGCCCGTGCTGCTCGCGATTTCCGCCGGCACGGCGAAACCAGGCGCCTGGCAGGACTACGTCGCCATGCTCGCGATTTTTCTGCCCCTGAAAATGCACTTGCTCAATGCTCTTTGGCCCTATCCGGCGGATCGACGATCGGCTACGTCGCCACCATGCTGCTGGCGATCAGCGTGGCGCTGGCCACATTTTTGTTTGTGCGGCAATTCGACGGCATCGGCTACAACATCGTCTGGGGACGCGACGCGCTGCTCGCGGTCTTGCTTCACTTCGGATTGCTTGCCGTGATCGTGATTCCGCTCGGAACGGCGCTGCACTTCATCCGATTTGATCCCGCACAAGCGCACTGGAAATCCTTGCCCGTCGATGCGATTTCGCATTTTTCTGCTGACGGCGTGGCCCGAGGAATTATTGTTTCGCGGCTTGCTGCAGAATTCTCTTTCGCGCACGTTCTCGAGCGAAACCGGCGGCTGGATCGCCGCTTCCGTAATTTTCGGCCTCGCGCACATCACCAACAATGGCGTCTTTCCCAACTGGCGCTACGCCCTGCTCGCAACGATCGCCGGAATTTTTTACGGCCGCACGTGGCGCAAGACCAACAGCATCTTTCCTTCCGCAATCGTGCACGCACTGGTGGACACGATCTGGCATCTGGTGTTTCGCACCTTGTAGAGGGCTTGTAGCGCGGGCTTCAGCCTGCGGGGGTTAGTCGCTAGCAAGGCCATAAACCCCGCAGGCTGAAGCCTGCGCTACGTAAATCGAAACGTAGTTTATTAGCGCACCACGCCGGAAAGCGGACTCGACGCCGACGCGTAAAGTTTCTTCGGCATGCGCCCGGCAAGAAACGCCTTGCGCCCGGCGGACACAGCTTCGCGCATGGCCTCCGCCATCATCACGGCGTCCTGCGCTTCGGCAATCGCCGTGTTCATCAGGACGCCATCCGCGCCCAGTTCCATCGCCACGGCGGCGTCGGATGCCGTGCCAACGCCCGCGTCCACGATCAGCGGCACTTCGGTGATGCGCTCGCGCAGGATGCGCAGGTTCGCATGATTCTGAATGCCCATGCCGGAACCGATCGGCGCGCCCAGCGGCATCACGGCCGCCGCGCCCGCGTCAATCAGCTTGCGCGCGACCACCAGATCGTCATTCGTGTAGGGCAGCACGACGAAGCCTTCTTTCACCAGGATCTGCGTCGCGCGAACCAGTTCCTCGGTGTCCGGAAACAACGTCTGCTGGTCGCCGATCACTTCGAGCTTCACCCAATTCGACAGGCCCACTTCGCGCCCCAGCCGCGCGGTGCGCACGGCCTCATCGGCGTTGTAGCATCCCGCCGTGTTCGGCAGGATAAAAATTTTTTCGCGATCGATGTAATCGAGCAGCGATTCCTTGCGTGCGGTCGGTGAGATTCACGCGCCGCACCGCAACCGTCACCATGTCCGCGCCCGAAGCCGCGTGCGCGCGAGCCATTTCCTGAAGGCTGCGGTATTTCCCGGTGCCGACAATCAGGCGCGAACGAAATGCGCGCCCTGCAATCACCAGTTCGTCGCTCATTGTCCCTCTCCCGGATTTATTGTAACTCGCCGCGCGACAGTAGCACAGGCTTCAGCCTGTGCGGGTTCGTCAGGCTGCTAGCATTTGCTCGGCACAAATGCACCGACTGAAGCCCGCGCTACGAAGCCTGCGCCACGATGCCGCCTGCGCCTCGGCATACAGCCCTTCAATGACTTTCGCGTAGCGCTCGTCAATCACGCGGCGCTTGAGCTTCAGCGTGTAGGTCAGCTGTCCGCCATCAAACGTGAAATCGTGATCGAGCAGCGCAAATCGCTTGATCGTTTCGTACTGCGCGAGCTTCGCATTCACCTGCGCGACTTCCCTGCCGATCAGTTCGTGCACCCAGGGATCGGCGGCAAGCTGCTCGTGCGAGGCAAACGTGCGGCCCTGCTGCGCGCGCGGCGGCCTCCACATTCGCGAAATTCGGCACGATCAGCGCCGAAATAAATTTTGCTTTGTCGCCCACCAGCACGGCATTCAGGATCAGCGGACTCACTTTCAGCATGATTTTCAATCGGCTGCGGCGCGACAAATTTTCCCGCCGCCGTCTTGAACAAATCTTTCTTGCGGTCGGTGACGTAGAGATAGCCATCTTCGTCCAGGCGCCCAATGTCGCCGGTCGCGAGCCAGCCGTCCGGCGGAAATCACGGCGCTCGTTTCCTCCGGCTTCTGGTAATAGCCCTTCATCACGCACGGGCCCGTGCACAAAAATCTCTCCGTCCTCCGCGATACGCACGCTCACCAGTTCGATCGGCTTGCCCACCGTGCCCACTTTGTTGGCGCCCGGATAATTTGCGCTGACCACCGGCGAAGTCTCCGTCAGGCCGTATCCCTGATAAACAGGCACGCCCACGGCCCAGAAAAATTCAGCGAGTTCGCGCGAAAGCGGCCCTCCGCCGGAAATAAATGCGCGCATGCGGCCGCCGACCCCTTCGCGAATTTTTGAGTACACGATGCGGTCCGCAATCTTCCAGCGAAATCGCAGCCCGAGCGAAGCATCTTCCCGATAGGCTTTCCAGCGCACCGAATCCGGGCCACGCGCATGGCCCAGTCGAAAAGCTGGCGCTTCACTCCAGTCGTTTCGCGCCCCTTCTGCATGATATTGGCATACAGTTTTTTCAAACACGCGCGGAACCGCGGCGGCCAGCGTGGGATGCACTTCCAGCAGCGCCTGCGGCAGATCGTCCATGCGCTCGACGTAGGCGATCTGGAACGCCGCGAAACAGATAGGCGTAGGCGGTGACGCGCTCGTATACGTGCGAGAGCGGCAGAAAACTCACGGCCGTATCGGCAGGGGTCATCCGGTACGGCTCGACGGAAGTTTCTTCGTTCGAGCTGAGATTGTTGTGCGTGAGCATCACGCCCTTGGGCTCGCCCGTGGTGCCGGAGGTGTAAATGATCGTGGCAAGCTGATCGGAGGTGACGCGCGCGGCGCGCAGGCGGTATTCGGCAACCGCGGCGTCCCCGGTCGCGGCCACCAAAGTTTCGAAGCGAAGAATATCGTCGCCCAGATCCGCCGGCGCGGCGGCGCAGATGATGTGCTTCACCGATGTGAGGCGGTCGCGGCACTCGAGCAAGCGCCGCGTTTGCATTTCTCCCGCCACAATCACAACCTCCGCGCCGGAATGATTCAGGATGTAGACGATCCGATCAGGCGATTCGTTGAAATAGATAGGCACGTCGGCGGCGCCCAGCCCCAGAATGGCGAAATCCGCGATGTGCCATTCCGGCCGATTGGGCGCGAACAAGCCCACGCGATCGCCCGGTCTTCACACCGAGCTGTTCCAGCGCATTGGAAAGCCCCGCGATGCGCCGCAGAAATTCCGCGACGACATTGGCTCCCAGCGCCCATTGACGCGCAGCGACAAGCGCGCGTTCATTGGGCAACCGCTCGACTACGTTCAGGAGTTTTTCGGTGAAGTGTGGCGTAAGGCCATGGCGAAACAGAACATTACCGCACGATTCTCTGTGCGCGCAATGAAACTTCGTTAACTTGGCACTGCCCGATAGTCGCAGTTGGCTAGTAGGCTGAATCTTGCAATCTTCCATTTGAGGGCCTGCGGAGAGTATCCCGTATCATGAACTGATGTTATCCGCCAAGGAAAGGCCGGACCGCGCGCAAGGTTAGATCCACTTCGCAAGGAATCGATCCTGCGCATATCCCCAGAGCCTCATGAACCGCCTGATTGAATGCGTGCCAAATTTTTCCGAAGGGCGCGACCTGGCCAAGGTTGACGCCCTCGTGGACGCCATGAGCGGCGTTGCCGGGCGCGTGGGTCCTCGACCGCACGCAGCGACGCCGATCACAATCGCTCGGTGATTACGCTTGCCGGCGAGCCGGAAGCCGTTGCCGAAGCCGCGATTCGCGGCGCAGGCAAGGCCGCGGAACTGATCGACATGACGCGCCACAGGGGCGTGCATCCCCGCATTGGCGCGACGGACGTGATTCCCTTCATGCCCCTCGAAGGCGTTTCCATGGAAGAGTGCGTGGCGCTGGCGCGGCACGTGGGCCAGGAAATCTGGGAGCGCTACCGCATCCCGGTTTATTTTTACGAAGCAGCGGCAACCCGGCCCGAACGCGTAAATCTGGAAAATATTCGCAAGGGACAATTCGAAGGCCTGCGCGAAGACGCCTTGCGCGATCCGGACCGTTCGCCCGACATCGGCGAGCCGCGCGTTCATCCAACCGCGGGCGCGACCGCCGTGGGCGCTCGAAAGATTCTGATTGCTTACAACATTTACCTGAATACGAGCGACGTATCGATCGCCAAGGAAATCGCCCGGGCGATTCGCTTCTCGAGCGGCGGCCTGCGCCACGTGAAAGCCATCGGCGTGGAAATGAAGGCGCGCGGTCTGGCGCAGGTCTCGATCAACCTGACGGATTTTGAAGCAGACGCCGCTGCACCGCGTGTTCGAGATGGTCAAACAGGAAGCCGAGCGGCGCGGCTGCGGCATCCTGGCAAGCGAAATCATCGGACTCGTTCCGCGCAAGGCCATCGAGCTTTCGGCGGGGTACTATCTGCAACTTGAGAATTTTTCGCCGGCGCGAATCCTCGAAAACCGTTTGGCCGAAGTGATGGGCATCCCCCAGATATTGTCGATGCCCGCGCCGCCGGCCTTGCTGGGGACCATCCGGATGAACTGCAGCCGCTGGTGGACACGCTGCGCGAAGCCGTCCAGGAGATGGCCGTGCGCGCCTTGGACGCTGCACAAAACGCCCTGCGCGGCACGCAAATCGCAGCAGAGCACGGCCCGCAGGAGGCAGCCGAGGCACACCTGGAAGCGGCTGCGGCCGCTGCCGAAATATATGAGCGGTTGGTGCAACTCGAAGCCGTCTCCGCGCCGTCCAATACATTTGGACTTGGCAGGTAGTCAAACAAGCGGCCATGGCCGCGGCTGGCACCGCACTGGAAAACGCGAAGGCCCTTCTTCCCTCGTTACAAGATGCGGGCACGGCGCAAGAATTACAGCCAATGTGATGAAAATTGAAGCAAAATTGATAGGCAAACCGATATCCAGCTGAAAAATGATTTCCGTTGGGAATCGAACCTCGAATCGAAGATCTGGGACCTTGGCGGAGGAATAACAATGAATGTTTCCGCGAAAAATGATTTGGACCGCCGCTCTGATTGCAATCTTATCCGTGCTTCCCGGAACTGCGCGCGCCGGCAGCCTGGGATCCGACATTCTCAGCATGTTTCCCAAGGACTCCGGCGAACTCGCCTATGCGAACTTGAAGGAGGCGCGCGCCTTTCCCTGGTTCACTCAGCTCAAGGAACAAATGCTGCCAGCGAAATTCCGCGAGTTTGAAACGTTTCTGGCTTCGGCCGGCATCGATCCAAACACGCAGGTGACGGAACTGGCCTGGGCGCTCGTGCCCAGCACATCCACCGCCAATGGCGCCGGCGGCTCCGTTCCCACCATGGACCAGATTGTGGGCGTGGCGCTCGGACAATTTCAATCCTGCTTCGGCGGAAGCCTATTTCACTTCCAAGAAACTGCCTATCGTCAAGGTGCGCACGTTTTCGCTATTCGCCTTCGGCGGCGGCAGCGGACCGAATGACCTCTTTTTCTTTTTCATCGATTCCAACACCGCGGCATTTGGCCAGCGCCAGCAGCTTGAAAAAATGATTGGCGTGCGCTACGGAGAAGACGCAGGGCCTTTATGCCAACACGGACTTTTCCGCGCTGGTCGATCAGGCCAACGGCAGCGGCACGGTCTGGGCCGTGCTCAACCCCGCGTATACGCGCCTGGCCATGCAGCAACTCGTGCCGGAAACGTCTCAGTTCCCGGCCGCCGCGCAGCTCACGTCCAAACTCAAGGCCATGACAATCAGCATCAAGGGAAGCAGCGGCGTCGACGCCAAATTCGAAGCCGTCTGCGGTTCCACCGACGACGCCAACACTTTCGCCGCCCTGCTCACGGCCGGTTTGATGTACCGCAAATATCAGGTCGGAAATTCCAACCCAGACCTCGGCGCGCTTCTGGACAGCGCCAGCGTCACTCCCGCGGGCGATCGCCTCGAGCGTAAAACTCTCGCTCACCGACGATCAGATGCAGTCGCTAATCAAGCGCAATACCTTTGTCGTAGCGATGTAATTTGTCAATGCGAAGTAATTTGTGGCAGCGGTGTAATTCACAATTGTGATGTAGTTTTTCATTGCGACGTAACGGGTCGTTTCGGCTTAGAAGTTGCGGATTCCTTTTTGTGCATCGCACAATGCGCGTAGCTGTTCTCTTCTTGGGACAGAAGTCCCGGAGGGACGACACACCGTAGCCCACCACGCAAGTGGTGGGAGCGCACCAGAACTCGAAAAAAGTCCCGGAGGGACGGCACAATCTCTTCGTACAATATTCCCTACTCGTACCGCTTTCATTCCGAAATTCTCGCGCCGATTTTGCATTCCACGGTAAATTCCTCTAACCCATCACATATTTCGGATCATATTCCACGCCATGCTTCTTGAGCAGCGCCCGGAACTCCTCCTCAAAACTAAAATTGTAATGATGCGCCTCTTGCCCGCGGATATAGCCCGCGACCTGATCGAGATTGGACGCACTGACGCTAAACGCTCCATACCCTTCCTGCCACGCGAATTCAATTCCCTGCTCGCCCATCCATTTCGATGAATTTGATTTTATGCGCTGCACGGCCTTGGCCAGTGCAATCTTGGGCGAAAGATTAAATAAAATATGAACGTGGTTTTCCGTCCCGCCAATTGCCACCGCAATCATTTCATCTCTTTTGCAAATCCCCGCGATGTAGGCCCACAAGAGGGGCTGCATCTCTTTCGAAATGAAATCGCGCCGCTCCTTGGTGCTGAAAATCAAATGGATGTGGTTCCGGGAATACGAATGGGCCATTGTGCCGCTCCCCTGACACCGAAGGTGTCACACCTCCGGCGCCCCATCCTACCGCATTGCGCGTCCCTTTGAGCCCTCGCCAAGTCCCGGAGGGACGAAACATCGTAGCCCACCACGGAAGTGGTGGGTGCGCGGTGTGCGGTTGGAAAAAAGCCCCGGAGGGGCGGCACAACAGCCGTAGAAATTGATAGAGAAAGAGTGTGTCACCCCTCCGGGGTTCTTATCTGCCAACGCGGGGCTCCCACCACTTACGTGGTGGGCTACGATGTTTCGTCCCTCCGGGACTCCGGACAATATCATGACTGAATTGTGCGGCAGGATTTTCGGGCGGTCATTAGTGTTGGCACAAATCGCAAGACCCAGCCGGATCGAACATGGTCCTGGTCTTCACATCCTCACCGAATGCAACTGCCCCAAAAAGTACTCATGCAATTAAACCAACCGATGTTTGCCGACTCTCTTTGCACCGGTGTCGGCGTTATTTCACGAAAGCGCCGTTCGAGCCAAACTTCATCGCCAGATCTACCAGCGTGCGCACGGCCACGCCTGTTGCGCCTTTGGCGTTCCAGGGCTTTACGTCGTCCTGCCAGGCTGTGCCGGCGATGTCGAGGTGAATCCACGGGGTGTCGCCGGTGAATTCTTTCAGGAACATGGCTGCGGTGATGGCGCCGCCGCCTTTGCCGCTGCCTACGTTTTGGATGTCGGCGATGCCGCTCTTGATCATTTCGCGGTAGTCGTCGTCGATGGGCAGGGGCCACATTTTTTCGCCGGCGACTTTGGCGCTGGCCAGGAGCTGATCGGTGAAGGCCTGGTCGGAGCCGAAGACGCCGACGTTTACGTTGGAGAGCGCCACGACGACCGCGCCGGTGAGCGTGGCGGCGTCGACCAGGTGCGTGCAGCCAAGCTGCTTGGCGTAGGCGATGCCGTCGGCCAGGACCAGGCGGCCCTCGGCGTCCGTGTTGATGACTTCGATGGATTTTCCGGACATGGCGAATCTGCACGTCGCCGGGCTTTTGCGCGCGGCCGCCGGGCATGTTTTCGCTCGAGGGGACGACGGCGATCACTTTGCACGCGGGCTTCAACGCGGCGATGGCGCGCATCGCGCCGATCATGGCCGCGCCGCCGCACATGTCGTACTTCATTTTTTCCATGTCGTTCGCGGGCTTGATGGAAATTCCGCCGGTATCAAACGTGATGGCCTTGCCGACCAGGCCCAGCACCGGCGCGCCTTCGGATTCACTTTTTCGGGCGTGTACGTGATGATGATCATGCGCGGCGGCTCGGCGCTTCCCTGCGCCACCGAAAGCAGCGCGCCCATTTTCAATTCCGCGATTTTCTTTTCGTCGAGGATTTCGACGGCCAGGCCCGCCTCGCGCGCCATGGCTTCGGCGCGATCGGCCAGCATGCGCGGCGTCAGGCGGTTGGACGGCTCGTTGCCCAGCTCGCGCGCGAAATTCTGCGATTCGGCGATGATGCGGCCGCGCGCGAGGCCGCGATCGGCATCGGCGCGCGACGGATTCTTCCCAACCCGCCAGCGACGCGGAGATAATTTCATTGCCGGGTTTCTTGTCGGTCTTGTATTTGTCGGAATCGAAATTCGCCAGGATCATGCCTTCGACGATGGCCTGCGCGGCCGCCGCGCTGCGGTCATCTTCGCGCACCAGGAATGCCAGGCTCTTCACCTGGCGCGACTTCAGCGTGCGCACCGCCGTCCCGGCCAGCCTGCGCAGTTCGGCCGTGCCGAATTTTTCCTTCTTCCCTGCTCCCAGAATCAGCAGGCGCTGCGCGGCCAGGCCCGCCGGGTAATACAGCAGCGTCGTCTCCAGCATCTTGCCGGTCAGTTCGCCGGACGCGGCCAGCTTCGCGAGCGCGCCGCCCGTGGCCGCATCGAGCTGGGCAAGCATGCCCTCCGACGGGCTTCTCCTGCTCGAACGCGTAGGTCACCAGCGCATCGGCTTCAATCTTGGCAATCGCGCGGGTATCTACTGTGATTTCCATAAGTTCCCTTCTCAGAATAAGATAGCGCGGCCCGCAATCGGGCTGCGCGAAAAATTCAATTTCCTGCAATGATTCCGTAACCTGATTCCGGTCAATTACCTCGTGCCAGCTCCGCAGATGTCGAGTCACGGCAATGCCGTGCCCCTACAGTCGAACAGGTCCGTAGCGCTGACTGCCACTAGCGATGGCGAAACTTGCACATGGCCTCGCCGACTTCGCGTCTTGGCTTCTTTGTCTTTCTCGGTCTGGCGGCGATCCCATTTCTTTTTGCCCTGGGCCAGGGCCATTTCGCATTTGGCGATGCCATCGCGGAAGTAAATCCGCAGCGGAACCAGCGTCAGGCCTTTCTCGTCCAGTTTTCGTTCCAGCTTCTCAATCTGTTCCTTGCGCAGCAGGAGTTTCCGGGGCCGCAGCGGTCCGTGGTTGAATGGCCCGCCGGGAAGGTATTCGCCAATATGGCAGATTCACGAGCCAAACGGCGCCGCCGCGGATCAGGCCATAGGCGTCGCGCAGGTTCGCCTTTCCTTCGCGCAGGGATTTTACCTCGGTGCCAAGCAACACCATGCCCGCTTCCAGCTTCTCAAGTAGGTGGTAATTGTAGGAGGCGGCTCGGTTTTGAGCTACCAGCAGCTCTTCCACGTTTTTTCCTGTTTTTTCGGCGGTTTGGCCACAGGAAGCTATCTTAGCTGCGCGCTAGTAACTAGAAGCAAGCACGCACCTTGTTCGAGTTTTGTGTGGATGCTAGACTGATTTGGCTGAAACTGCACAAGTGGAGCGCGGATGAATCTCCGGAAATCTGTCTGGACTAGTGCTGATTGTCAGCGGTCGTGCTTCTATCGGGTTGCCCCAAGGGCAACCAGGATAACAATGCAGGCAGCAAAAGCGGAATCGGTGAAGGATTACGACACCGCTCTCGACTATTACAACAAAGCGCTCCAAGCCGAACCCAACAACACGGAATACAAGTTGAAGGCCGCGCGCGCTCGATTTGAAGCTGCCCAGTGGCACGTGGATCAGGGACGCCGCTTCCGGGAGCAGTGCCAACCTGGAACTGGCGCTGGCGGAATTCCGCAAGGCGCAGATGATCGATCCATCCAGCGCCGTGGCGCAGCAGGAAGTGCAAGCCACGATGGACGTGATCAACGCCAAGAACGGGATCGACGCAGAACAGTGCCCGCGTCCGGCAGACATCGGCAGAAGAGCCCAAGCTGATGACCGGGCCGCCGCAGATTCAGCCGCTTTCGCGCGCGCCGATCAACATGAAGGCCACCAATGACTCCAAGGCCGTGTTCGATGCCATCGGAAAACTGGCCGGCCTGACGGTGATCTTCGATCCGGATTTCACTTCGCGGCGCATTTCCGTGGAGTTGACGAACGTGACGCTGGAGCAGGCGCTGAATATCGTGGCGCTGCAGAGCAAGGCGTTCTGGCGCCCGGTGACCTCCAACATTATTTTCGTGGCTCCGGACCAGCCGCAAAAGCGCAAGGATTACGAAGAAGAAGTCGTAAAAACGTTTTATCTGCACAATACCGTGCTGCCGCAGGAACTCACCGAAATCGTGACCAGCATCCGGCAATTGCTCGATTTGCGGCGCGTGCAGCAGATCAACGCGCAGAACGCCATCGTGATTCGCGACACGCCGGACCGCGTCCTGCTGGCGGGAAAAATTATCGACGACATCGACAAGGCCAAGCCGGAAGTGGTGATTCAGGTGGCGGTGATGCAGGCGCGGCGCGACCGCATGCGGAATATGGGCATTCAGCCGCCGACCAGCGTCGCAGCGACTTTCGCCAACCCCGGCACGACTCACTTCCAGCTCAACCACGACTTCCACTTCGACATCGACCACAACGAATCCTGCGGCCACCATCAATCAACTGGTTCATCAGCATGCTTTCTCAGCAACGGCTACAGCGTTACGGTGCCCGGCGCGCACGGCCTCTTTCCTGATGACGGACACCTCGACGCAAATTCTCGACGATCCCGAAATTCGCGTGGTGGATGGACAGACCGCCAAGCTGCGCATCGGCGATCGCGTCCCTGTTGCCACCGGAAGTTTCCAGGCCGGCATCGGCGTGGGCGGAACCGGGACGGGAGCCGGCGGCATCAATCCCCTGGTGAACACGCAGTTTCAATATCTGGACGTCGGCGTGAACGTGGACGTGACGCCGCGCATCCATCCGGATCACGAAATCAGCATGAAGGTGAACGTGGTGGTTTCGTCGGAGACCGGCTCCATCCAATATCGGCGGGATCAATCAGCCGATCATCAGCCAGCGCAGCATCGAGCATGACATTCGTCTGAAAGACGGCGAAGTCAACGTGCTTGGCGGATTGATCGAGCAAACCGATACCGACTGCGGTGAACGGCATGCCCGGGCCTGGCAAAGATTCCCTTCTTCAGAAATTTCTTTTCCGGCAACACGGTGGATCACAGAAAAGATGAAGTCCTGATCGTCCTGATTCCGCACATCGTGCGCTTGCCCACCATCACGGCCGAGAATTTGCGCAGCATTTCCTCGGGAACGGATACCAATGCGGAAGTGCGGCTGGAAGATGAAGTGCTGTTGCCTGACGCTGCCGAAGCCGCAAGATGCGGCCTGTGCCACAGCGGCTCCCGCGGCGGCTGCGGCTGCACCGCACCTGCGCCTGGCCGGCCAACGCTCCCGCTCCGCAAAATGCGACGCTGCGATTCGAACCCGGCAACGGTTGCATTGAAAGTGGGCGAAACGACCACGATTGGCGTCGTCCGTCCAGAATGTGCAGGACCTTTACTCGATTCCGATGCTCCTGCAATTCAATCCGGCGGTGATTTCCGTTGAAGACGTTCGCCAGGGAGGCTTCCTGTCCGGCGGAACGCAGGAAATCGCCATCGTGGAGCGCGTGGATAAGGAGCGCGGGCAGGCCATCATTTCGGCAACGCGCATGCCCAATACGCCGGGAGTGAGCGGATCGGGAACGCTTGTGGGCGTGGTGATCAAAGGCCTCGCTCCGGGCAATTCGCAGCTTTCCATCGTGCAGGTGAACGCCAAGGATTCCCAGCAGCGGCCCGATCCAGGTGGTCACCAGCGAAGCCGCCATCAAGGTCCAATAAAGAGTTCGAGGGCCAGTTCACCATGCGTCGACCACATCATTGCCGGCGTGCACCGAAGAAACAGCGATGCGGGACTGACTCTGCTCGAGCTCATTCTCACCTGTCGGAATTCTTCTGATCCTTTCCTCCGCTGCGATTCCCCTGGTGCAGAGTGACCATTCAGCACCGCAAAGAAACGCTGAACTGCGCAACGACTTGCGCGAGATGCGAGACGCGCCATCGATCGCTACAAGGACGCCGCGGACAAGAACTTGATTCGCACCGAAGTCGGCAGCCAGAGCTATCCTCCCGATTTGCAGACTCTGGTCGATGGCGTGACCATATCAGCAGCCGGTGGCGGCGGAACGGGCGGGATCAGCGCCTCGGCACTGGCCGGCGGCGAGCAACACGGGCGCAGTTCGGATCACGCCAGGTCAGCACTCGCAATTGGGGTCGGGCAACTGGGCTCAGCAGCCGGGAACCAACGCGATCGAATGCGGGTCGCTCGACCACGCCGAGCAAGGTGCGCTACTTGCGGAAAATTCCGGTGGACCCCATGACCGGAAAAGCCGATTGGGGTCTGCGCGCCGTGCAGGACGATCCGGATTCCGATAGCTGGGGCGGGCACAACGTGTTTGATGTTTACTCGCAATCGCCAGGCGATCTCGTCCGACGGGAAAACGAAATATTCCGACTGGTAGCGCACGAATGAATTCATTTCACATCATGCTTCCGGAATTCCAGAAATACACGCGCTGCCGTAGGTTCGCGTCGAAGCGGCATTCGCTGCGGCTGGCTTTACGCTTGCTTGGAAATGATGATCGTCATCACGATCATCTTGATCCTGGCGGGTATCGCGGCGGCGCGCTATGAAAAATCGGTGCTGCGCGCCAAGGAAGCCACGCTGAAGCAGGATCTGTTCGTCATGCGGAAGGCCATCCAGCAATACACGCTCGACAAGGAGGCTGGGGCCGTCATCGCTCGACGACCTGGTGCAGGCGAAATATATTTCCAGCATTCCGAACGATCCCATTACTCGGCAAACAAGAATTGGCATACGGATTCCGACCCTGTTCTGCTGATCCGCAGCAGACTTCCGCCGGGTATTACCGACGTGCATTCTGCTTCCGATCAAGTCTCTCCGTTCGAAAATACCGCTTACAATACCTGGTAAATAAAATGGGGGTTCTGCATTGGTAGGACGGGCTTCAGCCTGTCAGGTTTTGATTCACTGCCACTGGCAAAAGGCGGACAGGCTGAAGCCTGTCGCTACAAATTCCAATCTGGCAGGGCTTCTTCTGCCGCACAAGGCTTCGGCGGCCCAGCGACCCAGATATACGGATTGCGCGACGCCGTGGCCGCTAAAGGCTCCCAGCACGATGGCGTGCGGGCTTCGCGGATGCTGAGCGAAGACTGGGCGCCACTCGTTGGCGATCAGGATCGGGCCGCCCCAGCGGTTCGTGAAATGGACATCCTGCAGCACCGGGTGCAGGCCGCGCACGCGAGATTCGAGCCGAGCAATCAGTTCCGCCGGCTGCCCTGCCTCGATGTCCAGGTCCACGAGTTCGCGCCAATCGTCCACGTGCACCAGGCCGCAGCCGAAGACAAAGCCGGCTGTGCGCAGAATCCTGCCCCACAAATAGGGAAAATCGATGGTGTAGAACGGCTTTCCGGAGGACAGGCCCAGGCTTTGAAGTTGAGCGGCGCTGAGAGGTTCCGTGGCCACGGCTAGTGTGAATTTGGATTGCCGCTCTTTGCGACAGATCGCTCAATTCGAGAGACATCGCGTTGGTGGCGAGGAGAACTTTGCGCGCGCGAAGTTCCCCGCCCGCAAAACGCAAGAGCACGGAATCCGCTGCAAATTCAATTTCCTCGACGCGAATGTTTTCAAAAATTTGCGCGCCACTTTTTTCCGCCGCACGCGCCAAGCCGCTGACCATTTTTCCAGGATCGATCATCCCGCCGGGCACTTGCTTCACTGCGCGCACCATTCCCGAATCCGACCATGCGATGGGAGAGTCAGGCAGACCGCCGCTTCGCCCAATTTCATAGACTCCAGGCAGCGCCAGATCGCAATCAACTGCCAGGTCCTCGAAGGATTTCCGCAAAACCGCCCAGCACATCGCCCAGTCCCGGCAGATCGCCCGCAGCCGTTTCGGCCAGCACCATCCCGCCGGTGTGGCCACTCGATCCAGCGCCGATGCCTCCGGATTCGAACACAATCACTTTTTTATCGGGCGCGAATCGGCGCAGCCACGCCGCGGCGGAAAGGCCGGAGAAACCTCCACCGACGACGGCGAAATCGGCTTCGGTTGGCATGGCTGTAGGCGTGGGCAAAAAATCGATGGACCACGGAGGATTGCCCCAGCGCGGATGGGAAACGGCTCGCGTCACGCGATTTCTCCTGGTGAATTCAAAATGGCGCGATTACGAACGCCATCCTCGATCTTCGAATTTCGTGGCGCCGGCGAGACGCCGGCGCCACGAAATTCCTGCGCGATGGAATCGCCAAATGCTTTGCTGAAACTCACTCGCCGAGGCTGAGAGCGAGGCCGGTAAACCTACGTTGGAAACCGTCAAATTGTCCGAACTTGGAAGAGGTGAATGTGCTGAAAACGTCGTGGGGATTCTGCCGATTGGTAATGTCGAGCGAATAGACGCCCACGCGGATCTTTCGAATCTTTCCGGAGGGACGTTCCTTGAACGGAATGCGGATCGGAAAATCCCGGTACACCTTTACGTCCAGAGAAAAATAAGTGGGAAAGCGCAGGCTGTTAGGAATGCCCACGTAGTTCTGAAAAGGATCGAATTGCGAATAGGCGAAACCGGAGTGCATATCGGCGACCGGGCTAAACACAAGATTCCAAAACGGAAGGTGGACATAGCCCCAGACCAGCAGGCGGTTGGGAATGTCCGAAGGCTGCACGCCATAAACATTGGGGCGGATCACGGGAATCTGGAACGGAATAAAAGTGTCCGACAGCGTGTTGAGGTCCCCGCGCGCGCGGCTCCACGAATACGACACATTAACTTCCAACTTCTCGCTCGGGCTGTATCGCGCGGTTGCCTGGGCCTGGCGATAGTGCGAGGAACCAGTGTTCTCCAGCGCCAAAAATCCATTCGATCCGGGAGTAACAGGAAGTATCGGATTTACCATGAAGAGATCGACGGTGTGAGTCTCATAATAGCCCGCGCGGAAGGTGATGTTCTTGCGGATGGCAGTTTCGGTCTCGATATTCCATGTAAACGTCCGCGGGCTGTTGCCAGGTTGCTCCGGACTGGTGAGATTCGCCAGCTGGCCTCCGGGAAGATAGACATTCTGCAAAGTATAGGACTGGCCCGTGCCCGGAAAAGAGATGTTGCGAGTTTGATTGTCGGCAAAGTCCTGAGCGAGCAGCGGGACATGGCTGTAAATTAAGCCGGCTCCGCCGCGAACGACTGTGTTCCATCTCGGTAAAGAGTACGCAAAGCCAGCGCGAGGCGCGAATGCAGCGTCCAAGCCAATGGTCTGGCTGCTGAGGCGCCCGCCGAGTGTGAAAGACAAGGCCTTTGTAACCGTCCAGTGGTCCTCGGCATATTCCGAAACTTCTGTGTCGTTTCCATTCAGCACGCCTGAACCGTTAAAATTGATCACTTCGTCGGCCGTGCATTGCGGTGGCGCCGCTTGTTGCAGGGCCAGTGTGCAGCCTTCAGGCAATAGATTTATGTTCTGCGAAATACTGTTGCCCGAAAATGTCCTGTAAAGGAAATCCACTCCGAATCGGATGTCATGATGGCCCAGCCACGATTTTGAAGGAAGTTGCAGGGTGGGAAGGACCTGGACCTGGTCCGCTCTTCGCGATGACACATTGAAGTAATTGCCGCCCCAACCTTCGGGATTGATGGTCATTTCCTGAGAGCCCTGTCCGTGAGCGTCGGTATGAAAATTGGTGTAGCGGACAACTGTGTTCAGGAGCATACCGGAAGCGAACTGGTAGGAATCGGAGACGGCAAGTGACCCACCACGGCGGCGGAAATCCACCGAAGCGGTCTGCGGTATCAGGGAATCGATATTAGAGAAATTATTGCTGGATTGGAAAAGATTCAGATTTATATTGACCAGGTGCTTGGGCGAAAGAATCCACTGCAAATTGGTGAATGAGTCGAAGGCGTATACATAGGTCTCATTGAAAGGCCAGGTCAGCCCGCGTATGGGGTCCCTGCGAAACTCATAGCTGACGTCCTGCGAAATATTGAGCTTGTCCTTGATCAGCGGGCCTCCCACTTCGACTCTGGGGGTAATGTTGGCGATGCCCACGAGGTGGTCGTTCTTCCCGCGGAAAGACGGAAGGAAATCGAGCACTTTGTAATTCCACGAGGGTGAAGGGGGTTTGAGGTCGATTCGCGTCAAACCGGCGGAAAAGCCGCCATAAGCCACGCTATCCGGTGTGTTAAACACGTGGATGGACTGAATGGCGTCAACCGGCACGGGAATTGCGAAACTGCCTGCAACGGGATCCACATTTTCGGCCCCGTCCACCAGCAACATGCCCTGGCTTTCGGCCTGCCCATTGAAATTCAACCTGCCTTCCTGGGTCTTGATGACGCTGGGGCTGACGGAAAGAGCCTCGGTGAATTTGCCGGTCCGTAGGGGCAATGTTTCCAATTGTACGTCGCTGACCGTGGCGGTTGGGCTTACACTCTCTGTGGCAATTTCGGTAGCTTCCCCTTTGACCTCGACATTCTCTTCGACCAAATTCAATTGCAAGCCGATGTCATTAATGGCGGCTTGCCCGGCAACCAAATCGACCGTCGCGGACCACGGCTTGAAACCCTCAAGGGTAGCTTCCAATTTGTAGCTGCCGGGAGCCAGGCGATTGAATTCGAAGCGCCCTTCGGCGTCGGAAACATCTTCTTGCGAAGTTGTAGCAGGCGCGGGCCCCGTCAGTTTCACGGTAATCGCGGAAAGATTGTTGCTAACGCCTTGAGTCGAGGCGACGCTCACCCTGCCTGAAACAGCAGCGGTTGCGGCCTGAGGAAGCGCATCGGCATCGCGCGCAAATCCGGGAATCGCGCAGGCGAATAGAAAAAAGGAAACGGCTCCCAAAACAAACCAGTGAATTTTACGCGCCCTGCCTTGCAGGATTTTCGACGACAATTCCCCCCCTGATCTTTTGCTGGCGATTCCCCGTTATTGTCCGATTAGATGGTTGGCTGCGGGGGAAGATACATCAAAACGGATCATAAGGTAGATCCCCATGCCTGCCATCCCCCCGGCGTGGCCGCATGAAACGGAAATGAAGAGGCTTCGTCTGACAAGCTCAGCAGACCATATCCATCTTAATCCATTTTCGCTCTTTTTGACTCCCCCGCCAAACATAAGGTTGCATCGAGTTGTTATGGCAGGGGTTCCAAATGGGCAGTCTTGAGGAGCGGGGCTTGCAACGGATTCCAGAAAAGGCCTGGCGCGCGCCATTCAATCGGATGCGACAAGCCTGATTCTGAAATTCGTCAAGCTGCAATGAAGTTAATTGGTGGCAAGCAGCGTATCCACCAGGGGCTGAATATAGCGGCCCATGGCGATCACAAAAAACCACAAAAGCAAAGAGCTCGCGGCCACCAGCTTGGCGGAAATTACGGCATCTTCGCCGGCCTTGAGATTCTCGACATCGCCGAAAATGTCGGTCAAATAGAATGCCGCAGCATTCAGTCCCAATAGCATCAGCCCGAGAATCTTTAGCCAGAGGGCGATACTGAAAATGTAGCCGTCGGACCTGCTGGCAAAAGCCAGAAGGCCTGTGAGGATGTTGATAGCCAATCCAACCATTCCCCAAGGCAGAAGCCGGTGAATGGGAGCGACGGGAATCTGCTTCACAAAACCCATGATGCGGATGTCCAGCAGTCCCACCGTCCCAACGATCATGATGAGCCCAATGAAATGCATGGCCATCATGAACGTCCATCCCCACTTGCTGATGGTCACGGCGGCGTTGAATTTATCCGGATCCGGCTCGACCGCGCTAATCATGGAGCCGACCGGTCCTTCCTTCACGGTGATGGAATTGCCTGGGCGATCTTCCGGATGGCGGATGTCTCCACCCGTATTACTGGTTCGGGAAATGAGGCCGACGGTCATGAGCGAAAAGATCAGAACTGCAATCACATTCCAGCGCGGCGGCTGTTTAGTGGTCTGAGACTTCCACAAGCCAATCAAGGCCAGCGTACCCAAAATCATCATGAACCAAATGGAAAGTAATGCCGAGCCTTGATGCCTGCGAATCAAGTCGTCCACGCCTGGTCCCTTGACCATTCCAACTGCGGCAAAGCCGGTCATGAATGTGGGAATGGTGAATAGCGCGACGGTGGCGAAAACTATGTAGCTGCTGCGCCTCAGGTCTTGGTTTTTTCCGAAAAAAGACATAAGGAAGAGGCCAATTGCGACTAAGCAGCCTACTATCGGAATATGATTCAGCAGAAGGTGCAAATGAGCGTAATTCACAATAGACTCCCTAAGAGAAATGCACTTCGAATATTTTGCCTGCCATCTGGCCGGAAACACCAGATTCGGGCCAATGCAAAGTCGGCAATCTGGCCGACGAATTCAGCGCCTATCCCCCGGCCACGTGTCCGTAAGTAAAGTACCTGCTTGTTTCCGAGAGCAGGCGACCAGCGCAAACGGCCGAAAACCAGAAAAACAGAGACCACCTGGCCATAAGCTTCCCTTTCGCCATCATAGCCGCATCACTCAAACTGTCATCCCCAAATACTTGGATGCTCATTTTCCGCATGGTGTAAACGGCCAGGGCAATAAAGCTCAGCTTTATATAAAAATCAGGGTTGGTGAGTTCCTTGGTCGGGTAAGCCGTCAGCAGAAATAGCCCGGTGACTGCATTTAACCCAAAGCCCGCCCACATGACTCCGAACAACCGCTTTAGAGGATGCAGGGGGATATTGGGCGCCACGCCAAGCAGGCGCAAGTCTACCACCATGTTTGCGCCCACCACTAAAGCCATGCCAAAGGTGTGAAACAAAAGGATGAAATAGAACCCAAAAATCGATTGCGACTCTCGAAGCCAGATGCTAAGGCTCGTCTGCTCAATAGTATTCAGAAACAGGGGTACGGCCAAGTTAAACTCCTTAATCGAGTCTTATTTCCGGAAACATCACGCACTGGCCACAGTTAGACGCCAAGCACGCAGTAATAGTTTCAGAATGGCGTGCAACCCCGAACAGCCAAATGTGTCCGTCTGTGAGCAAGACCAAATATCACGGCGGCGACTCGCTCGTCAAGCAAACAGATTATCGCCCGATTCGAGCGACTTGGCAAAGTTCAATCCGCCAGAGGCGAAATGACAAGATAATCACTTTTCCCTCAGCAATTTAGCCGAGCGCTTCTTGAGCGTGAAGCAGCTATGTGCTCGCGGCTGACTTGCCAGGATTATTTACCGCCAAACAAACGGCCCAGCGCCAGCCATGGCAATTGAAAAATGGTCAGCGGGTGCGACCACAGGCGTTTGGCCATAAGCCACAAGTGCCTGTGAGAGGCATGTTCGCCGTCTTCCCGGAGGATGTGCGTAGCGTCCTCGATGGTGTACAGATGCCACCAGGGGCCGGCAATGGCGCGATTGCGTTTCACTTCGGGGCTTTGGCGTATATCCGCGAATGCCGAAGAATGGCCGTAGTCGTGATTTTGGTGAATAGCCAGGACTTCCGGCGAGACGTCCACGAGGGCCGCGCCCTTGGATCTGGCGTGCCACAGAATATAGTTGTCCCACGAGTAACGGCCGATGGCCAGCGGTGGAAGTCCGTCACACACCCCGCGCGAATAAATAAAGTAGTCGATCAAATTCGCGACGCGCTGGGCGTTGGCGCGCCGCGTCTGTTCCCGAAGCATTTCAGCCCAATCTGCTTGCGAAAAATCAATCGGCTGATCCAAGTCGATATCCCAACGGCGGCCCACCACCATTAATTTTTCATGCAGGCTGCGTGCCCGGCCAATCGCTGCCGTGAAGTCGCTTGTCAGCACGATGTCCGCATTCACGTAGCCAACAAGCGGAGACGATGCGCGGTTCTCGGCCTGGCGAAAGAGGCCGTTGATCAGTGGAGTGCCAAATTCATTGCGGGCCACATCTGGGAAATGCTGAATTCCCAATTCGCCGGCTAATTCCTTCACGCCTTCTTCCTCGCCGAACAGGAAAATTTCCGGACGAGGATTGAGGCGCGTCCAACTGGCGATGGCGTTGCGCTGGATGGTGGCAATGTGCCCGCGGAAGTTCTTGGGCATGGCGAACAGCGTGAGCGCTGGCGTGGCCTGGCTCACTGCGCTTGCCTGCGAATGGGAATTGTGAGCGGGAGCATTTCTTCGACGGGCTGCACGATTGCGTATTCTAAGGACATGGGGCGGGAATTAAGGTAGCACAGGCACTCTTGCCTGTGCGGTTTTTGCAATCGATCAATTTGTAAATGCGATGAATTCTCAGAAAACCGCACAGGCAGGAGTGCCTGCGCTACTTAACCCGAAAAATTTCGCAAGGATTGAATGAGCGAAAGCGCCTTGCGCACGCTTTCGGATTCGCCCTCGGGCAGTGGCACGGCGGAAAGATCGAAGAAGCCGTCTGCCGCCAGCACACTTAGTTTGCGTTTTGTTTCCGAGGAAAGCTTGTCGCAGGAATAGATGATCACGAGGCCTGCGGATTCGAACGCGCCATACCTGCTCTCCAAATCGGGAACGGAGATGGCATCGCCGCTCAGAAGCAGTACTTCGAAACGATCGTCAAAAAGTGCGCGTTCCAGCCTCGTAGCGAGCGCCGGATTATCCTCTACGACGATCAGTCCAGCATTATGTCCGTGGCGCTTGTAGCGCTCCGCAGCCGCCAGCGGGACGTGTTCCTGCGTGACGGCAGCAGTGGTTTGGTCGGCAAGGTCGGCGCGAATCATTCCCGCGCCCAGCGTGGCGTTCGAAATCGGATCGATCAGAATGAAACTGCCAGTGATTCGGTTGCGCGTGTAAGGATCGAAGAACAGCGGGCTGACGGTTTCGAACTCCACGTAGGCGATATCGTTCATTTGCAAACGATCCGCGTTCTCCTGCGCCAGGGTGTTCACGTTGACGCGGTAACGAATCTTCAGCGCCTTGGCGCGCACCGTGCGCGAAGTGTGCTTGAGCAGATAGCTCTTGCCCGGCTCGGCTGCATCGGAGTTGAACCACACCACCATAGCGTCAAAATGGCGCGAAACGCGCGGCGGATGCGCAGGCGATACCAGCATGTCTCCGCGGCTCAAATCGATTTCGTCTTCCAGCGTCACCGTCACGGACATGGGCGGAAAAGCTTCCGGCGCGTCGCCATCGAACGTGGCGATGGTTTTTACGCGGCTCTTGCGCTCGGATGGAAGCGAGACCACCGCATCGCCCGGGCGAATCACTCCGCTGGCCACCTGCCCCGCAAAGCCGCGAAAACTGGCGTCCGGGCGAATCACGTATTGCACCGGAAAACGCAGCGCGTCCGAAGGTGTTTCCATACGTATGGGCACGGTTTCGAGATGTTCCAGAAACGTTGGGCCGTGGTACCAGGGCATGTTCGCGCCACGCTCCACTACGTTGTCTCCCGCTAGCGCGCTGATGGGAATGGTCACCACGTGCGGCACGGCCAGCTGTCTGGCCAGAGCGTCAAAATCTTTCTGCAATTTCAGATAAATTTCTTCGCTGTAATTCACCAGGTCCATCTTGTTGATGGCCACCAACACATTGGGAATGCCCAGGAGCGACGCGATGTAGGTGTGCCGCCGCGTCTGCGCCAGAACGCCTTTGCTTGCATCGATCAGAATCACCGCAAGGTTTGCGGTGGAGGCGCCGGTGGCCATGTTGCGCGTGTACTGCTCGTGGCCCGGAGTATCGGCGATGATGAATTTGCGGAGCGGCGTTTCAAAATAGCGGTAGGCAACGTCGATGGTGATGCCCTGCTCGCGCTCGGCGCGCAAGCCGTCCGTAAGCAGCGAAAAATCCACCGCGCCCGAGGAGCGATTGATGCGGCTCTTTTTCACGGCCGCCATTTGATCTTCGAAGACGGATTTGGAATCGTGCAGCAGGCGCCCGATGAGCGTGGATTTTCCGTCGTCCACGCTGCCGGCAGTTGTGAAGCGCAGCAGGTCCTTCTCCAGATTGCGCTGCATGAAGGACTCAAAGCCCCAGGCTTCCTGATTTGCGGCCACGCTCATCAGAAGTAGCCCTCGCGCTTCTTGATCTCCATGGAGCCTTCCTCGTCGTGGTCGATGACGCGATTTTCGCGCTCGGAGCGGCGAAAGGAAATCATCTCCTCGATAATTTTGGGGATGCTGTCGGCCGTGGAGCGAATCGCGCCCGTGCAGGGCACGCATCCCAGCGAGCGCATGCGCACCACCATGCGCTGCGTCTTTTCTCCTGGCAGCAAGTCCCACTTGTCATAGGCGACGACAATCGAGCCGTTGCGAATCACTACGTTGTGCTCTTTCGCAAAGTACAGTGGCACGATGGGAATGTTTTCCAGGTAGATGTAGAACCACACGTCCGCTTCGGTCCAGTTGGAGAGCGGAAAAACGCGAATGCTTTCGCCTTTGTTGATGCGCGAATTGAAAATGTTCCACAGCTCGGGCCGCTGATTTTTGGGGTCCCACTGCCCGAAGGAATCGCGGAAGGAATAGACGCGTTCCTTGGCGCGGGATTTTTCCTCGTCGCGCCGCGCGCCGCCAAACGCGCAGGTGAAATCGCCTTCGGTCAGCGCGTCCAGCAGAGATTTGGTTTTCAGCAGGCCGCAACATTTTTGCGTGCCCAGCACAAAGGGGTTGGCGCCAGCATCCAGCGCTTCCTGATTTTTGTGCACGATGAGCTCCGCGCCGATTTCTCGCGCATAGCGGTCGCGAAACTCAACCATTTCCGGAAATTTGTAACTGGTATCGATGTGCAGCAGAGGAAACGGAAACTTGCCGGGAAAGAAAGCCTTCTGCGCAAGGCGCAGCATTACCGAAGAGTCTTTGCCGATGGAATAGAGCATCACCGGCCGGGCAAACTCCGCCACAGCTTCTCGCAGGATGTGAATGCTCTCCGCCTCCAGCACCCTGAGGTAATTGATCTTCTGCGGCGTCAGGAGCGCAGCCCGCTCGGCGCCGCCATTTGTCGTGGAAGCCTTCATAGCTTCTTTGGATGTCTCAGCCATGGATGTCGATTCCTGCCGCTCGATTCGGCCCACTTGTGCACACATTCATAAACAAAAAACCCACCGGCCAGTTCCAGCAGCGGTGGGCAGAGGCATTCAGATTCCCGTAACCCTATTTTAATTCAATCCCTTAACCACCCCGCAGATTCTCGCTTAGTAGCACACTACAACAACAGCGAGCCTGACGATTTGCAAAATGCAGAGCAATCCTCACGCGCTCAGAATAACCGAATCGTTTGCCTCTAGCAAGGCCAAAGGTCGAAATCAAGATCCGCAAGTGCCCTCAACATTTTTCTTCGACCATTCCATCTTTCATGAGATTATTGAGATAGTAATCTCAATATTTCGATTGGTAACACGCGTCTCAATCATAGAGGGTCACTCATGAACGGAGAGCCACTGCAGACGGAGAAGCCTGACCTGGAACTCCAGCAGGGTTCGATCGGAACAAGGATCAAGTATCGATTCTTCTCCGATTACGTCGAGTACATGGTTCATGACCGCATGGGTGGCATAGTCTCATTTAACGCGAAATATGCCGGCCTTCCGTCAAAGGTCGAATATGGGGTTTACCAACCAGCGCGCCGTCCTGTGTTCCTGAACCAAGTCCTTATTTTGATGGCCATCACACTGCTCGTGATCCTCATCTATCGTCAGAACCCAGATGAAATGCTGAGTTACATGGTCATTTTTGGGGCAATCGGAATTATCTGCTCGCTAGTCCTTCGTCGGTTCTTGCGGAAGACCTACACCTCAATCCCCGCCAATAATCGGAAGATCCTCGTAATGCGCGACCGGAAACATGATGAGATTTTGCAGGCGCTGGAATCACGCCGTTTACGCGCCTTACACAAGCTAGCCGTCATCGACCCGCTGAACACGCCGCAGCTTGAGCTGCGTAAGTTCATATGGCTCAAGGAGCAAGGAGTTATTACCGAGCAAGAATGTAGCTCCCTCCGGCAGAAATTGATCGATTCAACAAAGGAGCTTGGCAGACTGACTCCTCCGCCGAAGCCTCCTGGTGAAATTATCCAGTGACTGCAACTGCCATAATCGGCATGTGAAAAACGGCTTGACACGGGCGGGAACCAAGTCTAGACTGTCTTTGCTGGACACGTGGCGATTTAAGGCAACTTGCTCCACGTAAAAAACTGCTAAAGAGTCGGACGAGCACTCAGATCGAGTTTTTTGAGCCCTCCCCCTCTTTGGCGTGGAGGGTTTTGTTTTTTTAGGACCCCCTCTCACGCCGCCAAACCTGCGGCAGTTTCCCAGACAATTGCACGTATACGATTCGACCGCTGCTGCATCTGATGTGCATACGGGCCGAACGCAGGAGGCCAAATGGCCGAACATTATCAGCTGAAATGCCGTGAATGCGGGAAGTTTTGGGGAAATCAGGCGCGCTCGTTTTGCGACGAGTGCCTTTCGCCGCTGGAAGTGGTTTACGATCTGGAAGCCATTCGTCCCATCTTCACACGCAAAAATATTGAAGCGGGACCAACAAACCTGTGGCGCTACAGCGCTCTGCTTCCACTCCCGGAGGACTATCAAGCCACGGTTCCCGCGGGTTTTACTCCGCTGGTGCAGGCGCGCCGCCTGGGCAAGCAGCTCAACACCACGAATCTCTATCTGAAGAATGACGCTGTGTGCTTCCCCACCCTTTCCTTCAAGGATCGCGTGGTGGCCACCGCGCTTGCGGCGGCCAGGCGTTTTGGCTTCAAGGTAGTGAGTTGCTCTTCCACCGGCAATCTGGCCAACGCTGTAGCCGCGCAAGCCGCGCGCGAAGGCTTCGACGCATGGATTTTTATTCCCGCCGACCTTGAACAAGCGAAAGTTATTGGCACGCAAGTCTTCGGCGCGAAGTTGGTGCGCATCGCCGGCAACTACGATCAAGTGAACCGGTTGTGCTCGCAGATCGCCGAGAAATACAGCTGGGGATTCGTGAACGTGAATCTGCGGCCCTACTACGCCGAAGGCTCCAAGACCGTGGGCTACGAAATTGCCGAGCAGCTTGGCTGGCGCTTGCCGGACAACATTGTCTGCCCCATGGCCGGCGGCTCGCTGATCACCAAAATTCGCAAGTCGTTCAACGAACTGATCGCGCTGGGCCTGGTCCAGGAAAAGAAAGTGAAATTCTTTGGCGCGCAGGCCACCGGATGCTCGCCTATTTCGGACGCCGTGAAGCGCAAGCTCGAACAGTTTGAGCCGCAAAAGCCCGCGACCATTGCGCGTTCGCTGGCCATCGGAAATCCCGCGGACGGTTTTTACGCCACGCGCGCCATTCGCGAAAGCGGCGGCTGGGCCGAGGACATTTCCGATCCGGAAATCGTCAAGGGTATTCAGCTGCTTGCCGAAACCGAGGGGATTTTCACGGAGACTGCCGGCGGCGTTACCACCGGAGTCACCAGGAAATTGCTTGAGCAGGGATACATCAATCCCAGTGAGACGACCGTGGCCTGCATTACCGGCAACGGCCTCAAGACGATTGACGCGATTTCGCAGGAATACACGGTCACTCCGGCCATCGAGCCGCGCCTCACGGTCTTTGAAAGTTTCATCAACGATCGCATGGTGGCTGTGGCCGGGAATTAGGACTGAGTGGCACAGGCACTCTTGCCTGTGCGCTTTTTGCAAGTCATCCGTGCGGGCGATATGCAAATTTTGAGAAAACCGCACAGGCAAGAGTGCCTGTGCCACTTTTCCGTCGGCCAATGATCCGCCGACCCACAAGCTGGAAGGCAGGAAAAACAGATTACGATGAAAATTACAGTCGAAATTCCCACGGCACTGCGGCGATTTACGGACGGCGTGCAAACACTGGAATGCAATTCGGAGACGCTGCCGGATTTGCTGGGCGAGATTGAAGGCCGCTTCCCGGCCATCGCCAAACATTTGCGCGACGATTCGGGGCAGGTTCGCCGCTTTGTAAACATTTACGTCAACGAAGAAGACATTCGCTTTCTGGGCGGCAATACCTATAAGTTTCAAGAGGGAGACCGCGTGCTGGTGGTTCCTTCGATTGCCGGTGGAGCGCCTGCAAATGCTTGCGGATGAATGGCATGCGGCATCGCGAGTACTGGCAAGCGATTCGCCTCGGAACTTTGGCTTGACAATTCCGGCGGTTGATTTACTCTGGAATGGCAATGATGACATCGATTCTCAAGGGAATTACGATTATTACGCGCACGCCCAAGTGTCCTGGGGCGGTGCGGACCCCCTTGGGAGCCAAGGATATGCAAGCGTAGCAAGACATCCTTCAAGCTCTTAGATGCGGCCCGCGAAGCCAAAAGCTCGCGGGCGTTTTTGTTTATGGGCTGATTTTTTTAGTAGGACAGGCTTCAGCCTGTCTGCTTTGCTTGTAGCGTTAACGATAATCAAAACCAGACAGGCTGAAGCCTGTCCTACTGTTTGAGAGCAAACCATGAGCGCAACGGCGCAGGAAAAAATCGACGCAGTGCAAGGCGCGGCGGAAAGCTGGAGCGCCGAGGAAGTGGTGCGCTGGGGCCTCGCGGAGTTTCATCCGCAGGCGGCCATCGCCTCGAGCTTCGGCGCGGAGGACGTTGCGCTGATCGACATCGCCGCGCGCGTGCGCCCGGACATTCGCGTCTTCACGCTGGACACCGATTTTCTGTTTGCCGAAACGTACGAGTTGATCGACAAGATCGAGAAGAAATACGGGATTCGCGTGGAGCGAGTGAAATCGCTTTATACGCCGGAGCAGCAGGCCGAGAAATTTGCCGTGAAACTTTGGACCATCGATCCGAACCAGTGCTGCTCGCTGCGCAAAGTCGAGCCGCTCAAGGCCAAGCTGGCCGGGCTCTCTGCATGGGTGACCGGCATTCGCCGCGATCAGGCAGCCACGCGCGCCAACGCCAAAAAAATCGAGTGGGACAAATCGTTTGGCCTGGTGAAATGCAATCCGCTGGCGGATTGGACCTGGGACCGCGTGTGGGAATATATTCGCGATCACGATGTGCCTTATAACCCGCTGCACGAGCAGAATTATCCCAGCATCGGCTGCGTGCAATGCACGCGCCAGGTGCAGCCGGGAGAAGATCCGCGCGCAGGGCGCTGGTCAGGCTTCGCGAAAAAGGAATGCGGTCTGCACGCGCCGGAGTAGGCTGGGTAGCACAGGCTTCAGCCTGTGGAATTTAGTTCTTGCAAGGCCAAACCCCCACAGGCTGAAGCCTGTGCTACTGAAAGGCGCGCCATTCTTTGGAAATTGAGCGAGACTTGGAGCCACGAATAGCAATGAGCTTGTTTCCCATGTTCGTAAAACTCGAAGGGCGACTGGTGCTGATGGTCGGCGCCGGGCCCGTGGGCGAGGGCAAGATCGAGAGCCTGCTGGCGGCGGGAGCTTCCGTGCGCGTGGTCGCGCCGCAGGCCACGCCGCGCGTGCGCGAGTGGGCGCGCGAGGGCCGCATCGAGTGGGAAGCGCGCGAGTACAAGCCGTCGGATTTCGCTGGCGCATTTCTGGTGATCGCCGCGACGGGTTCAACCGCGGTGCACGATGAAATCTACGCCGAGGCCAAGAGCAGGGGCGTGCTCTGCAACGCCGTGGACGAGCCGGAGCGCTGCGACTTTTACTTCCCTGCCGTGGTGCGGCGCGGCGATTTGCAAATTGCAATTTCCACGGGCGGCTTGAGCCCTGCTCTCGCGCAGCGACTGCGCAAGGAACTCGAGCAGCAGTTTGGCCCGGAGTGGGAAGAGTGGGTGGCCAAACTCGGCCGCACGCGTGATGAATTGAAAAGCATTCCCATGCCGCCGGAGCAGCGCAAGAGATTGCTGCACCAGTACGCGAGCTTGGACCCGAAGGCGCAGTAGAGTAGCGCGAGCTTCAGCCTGTGGAATTTAGTCCTCGCAAGAACTAAAACCCACAGGCTGAAGCCTGTGCTACTAAAAACGGAGCACTACTTGATGGCCGGAAAAGTTTATCTTGTGGGAGCGGGGCCGGGCGATCCGGAATTGCTGACGCGCAAAGCGTGGCGCGTGCTGCAATCCGCGAACGTCGTGCTGCACGACGACCTTGTGCCGCAGGAAATTTTGAGCGTGCTCCCTGCGACTGCGCAAATTGTGAACGTCGGAAAACGATGTGGCGACAAGAAAATTTCGCAGGCTGAGATTGGCGCGCTGATGGTACAGCTCTCGCGCGAAGGAAAGATTGTGGCGCGGCTCAAGAGCGGCGACCCTTTGCTTTTCGGGCGCGCAGGCGAGGAAATGGAAGTTTTGCGCGCGGCTGGCATCGATTTCGAGGTGATTCCGGGAGTTACCGCTGCGCTGGGCGCGGCGGCTTCGGCGCAAATTGCGCTGACCGACCGGCGGCACGCTTCGCGCGTAGTATTCGTCACGGCGCATCGCGAAGGCAGCATCGGCCTTGGCAATGAACGGCACGTGGCGGCGGATACCACCTATGTGATCTACATGCCGGGCAACCGCTACGCCGAGCTTGGCGCGGAATTGCAGGCGGCCGGAATCGGCGCGGCAATTCCCTGCGCCGTGATTTCGCGCGCGACCACAAAGGACGAAACCATTTTTCTAACCACCGTTGGGCAATTGCAGGAGTGCCCGCCGGCGGCGTCGCCTTCGCTGCTGGTTATCGGCATGGTCGCGGGCGCCGCTGCGTATGCAGTGGACGCGCGTGGAAATACGATTTCAAAGAATTTGGATCAGGAAGTTTTGCAGCTTGCTTTGCAGCATCCACATCACGATCTCACCGGGAGGGGCAGTGTCGAATCATAAAGTGCGAGTTGGAATTTTGGGCGCGACCGGAATGGTTGGCCAGCGATTT
This sequence comes from uncultured Acidobacteriota bacterium, assembly GCA_963825365.1. Classification (GTDB taxonomy): domain Bacteria; phylum Acidobacteriota; class Terriglobia; order Acidiferrales; family UBA7541; genus Palsa-360. Next base: position 140,060 of record CAWGSV010000004.1, read on the forward strand.
GTGCAGTTGCTTGAGCATCATCCGGAATTTGAAATTTCGGCGCTGGCGGCGTCGGACCGTTCGCAAGGGAAAACCGTATGGAGAGGCCTGTACCTGGCGGCTGGTGGGCGACATGCCGGCCTTCGTGAAATCGATGGTCGTGCAGCCGCCGCAGCCGCCGCTGGATTGCGACATTGTGGTTTCCAGTTTGCCTTCGGACGTGGCGCGATCCTCGGAAGAAGCTTTTGCGCGCGCCGGTTATCCGGTCATCAGCAATGCCTCCTCCTTTCGCATGGACGCCGACGTTCCCCTGTTGATCCCCGAAATTAATTCCGATCACTTAAAAGTTTTGGACCGGCAGAAGAACGAGCGCGGCTTTTCCACGGGCTACATTGTCACCAACCCGAATTGCTCGACCATCATCATGGCGCTGGCACTGGCGCCGCTTCAGGCAAAATTCGGCCTGGAAGCTGTGATCGCCACCACGCTGCAGGCCATCTCCGGCGCGGGCTATCCCGGCGTGCCTTCGCTGGACGTGGTGGACAATGTGCTTCCCTTCATCGACGGCGAAGAGCCCAAGATGGAGAGCGAGACGCGCAAAATTCTCGGAAAGCTCGGAATTAATTCCTTTGAGAACGCGGCATTCCCGGTGAGCGCACAGTGCCATCGCGTGAATGTGGCCGATGGACACATGGTGGCCGTGCGCGTGAAGCTTTCCAAACGCGCGACGATCGAGGAGGTTCGCGAGGCGCTGGCTTCCTACACCTCTGTGCCGCAAGAACTGAAACTGCACACGGCGCCGAGACATCCCGTGCTTGTGCGCTCCGAAAAAGATCGGCCGCAGCCGCGCATGGATCGCGACGCGGGCGGCGGCATGAGCGTCACCGTGGGGCGGCTGTTTCCGGACAGCGTGTTCGATTATCGCTTCGTGGTGCTGGGCCACAACACCATTCGCGGCGCGGCCGGCGCGGCCATTTTGAACGCCGAGTTGCTGAAAGCGCGCGGCCTGCTTGCATGCAAAATCGACTCGCGAAAGCGCAACGCCTGCCGAAGCGAGGGTTCGATGAGCCGTCCGATCCAGGTAATGAAATTCGGCGGCACGTCGGTAGGCAGCGCCGATCGCATTCGCAACGCGGCGGCGATAGCGGCGGCAGCATCGAAAGAGCGCGCCGTGGTCATGGTGGTTTCGGCGATGTCCGGCGTGACCAATATGCTGATCGCCGCCGCCGGAAAAGCAACCACCGGCGATGAAGCTGCCGCCGAGGCGCTGACCCGATCGCTGCAGGAAAAGCACCACGAGGCTATCGGCAAACTGATTTCCGATGTCGAGAACCGTAGGCAACTGACCTCTGAAATCGATGCACTGATTGAGCGCGCGGCGAATTATTGCCGCGGCTGCGCGCTGCTCGGGGAACTTTCGCCACGCGCGCTGGACGTGATTGCCGGCACGGGTGAACGGCTCACCGCCCGAATGACCGCCGCAGTGCTGCGCGAAATGGGCCTTCGCGGCGTGGCCTTCGATGCCATGGAATTGATTGTCACCGATGACGTGCACGGCGGCGCGCGTCCTCTGGCCGAACCGACGCGAGAGAAAACGCAGGCGGCGCTTCTTCCCTTGCTCGAAGTTGGAGGAATTCCGGTGGTCACCGGCTACGTAGCTGCAACCGCAAAGGGAATCCCAACAACGTTGGGCCGCGGCGGATCGGATTATTCGGCGACGATTTTGGGCGGGGCGCTGGACGCGAGCGAAGTCATCATCTGGACGGACGTCAACGGCGTGCTCACCGCTGACCCGCGCATGGTTCCCAACGCGGCCACGCTGGACGAAGTTTCCTACACCGAAGCGGGCGAACTGGCTTTCTTCGGCGCAAAAGTGCTGCATCCCATGACGCTGCGCCCGGTGATTGAAAGCGCGATACCGGTGTGGATTCGCGACAGTTTTCATCCCGACCTGGCCGGAACGAAAATCACGCAGTCGGTGAAGCCCGCGCCGCAGGGCGTGAAGGCTGTCACTGCAACGCGCGACGTGGCCATGATCGCCATCGCGGGGCCCGGCATTATTGGCGTGCCGGACATCGCCGCGCGCATTTTCACGGCGACCGCATCGGTGCACGCAAGCATCGTGATGATTTCGCAGTCGTCTTCACAGGACAGCATCTGCTTTGTGGTCCTGGCCGCCGATGCCACGCGTACGGAAGAGGCCTTGCGCGACGCCCTGCACGATGATGTGCATCAGCACAAGCTCGAACATATTCGAGTGAACCGCAACGTGGCCATCGTCGCTGCGGTCGGTGAAAACATGGCCGGAACGCCGGGCATCGCGGGCCGCGTTTTCAGCACGCTGGGCAAGGAATCGATCAACATCATCGCCATCGCGCAAGGCTCTTCCGAGTACAATATTTCTTTCCTCGTGGAATCCAGCGGAATGGAAAAAGCCGTGAAGGCGCTGCATCAGGCCTTCGGCCTCGGCAAACAGGAAGTTGTCGACGGCGCGCGCGCCCCCGAGCAGGTGACCTCGTAAGAGTTTCTCCTGTGGATCGACACTTCGCTTCCTTCTCCTTGAACAGTCCCGTTAGGGAGGACAGAACGTAGCCCACCGTGAAACGATGGGTAATGAGCCGGGATCATTCAGAGCCCCGTAGGGGCGGCACATGTGGGGAACATTGTGTGTCGCCCCTACGGGGCTCTGTCACATTGGCTCACGCATACCCACCGTTTCACGGTGGGCTACGTTGTGCCGTCCCTCCGGGACTTCAAGCTGCCCCGATATTTAAGTTGGCACTGCGCCACTCATGTTCGGGTTGCAAATCATCAGCTCAACTTGAATTCTAAAATATTGATGGAAACACGATTTAGCTACGCGTAAAGCTTGCGTCGCCGGGATCGGCGGCGGGCGTGAGCTTTGCGCGGCCATTGGCGGCAAGGTGTTCCAGGATCAGGAAGACGCTTTCGGCGGAATCGGGGCTGCCCATGGCGGCGGCTATTTGCGTGGCGGTTTGCGGCGTGTGGGAAAGCACCGTGAGCGCCTTGGCCTGGAGGCTAAGCACATCCGCGGCAGCTTTTTTCCCTGCTTCGACGCCCGGCTGGTGATAGGCGTTGATGTGGATTAGCGAGGCGTAGAGGCCTACCGCGCGCTCGAAGAGGGCGATCAGCGCGCCGATGGTGCGGGCATCCACGCGGCGCACCGTGATGGTCATGGATTGTCGATCGTTGCCGAACAGCGCTTCGCGCGTGCCGATATAAAACCCACTCAGGTAATCTCCAGTCGTAACGCCGGGCTCCACTTCCAGGCGCGAGCCTCCGGCTTCCAGAACGCGAACGAAGGCGACAAAGAAATTATTCACGCCGTCGCGCAACTGCTGTACGAAGGCGTGCTGGTCCGTGGAGCCTTTGTTTCCGTATACGGCGATTCCCTGCTCGACGCGCTTGCCGTCCAGATCGAGTTGTTTTCCGAGCGACTCCATCACCAGTTGCTGCAAATATCGGCTGAAGAGGAGCAGGCGATCCTTGTACGGGAGGACTACCATATCTTTCTTGCCTTTGCCGTCGGTGGCCACATACCACATCAAGGCCATCAGCGCGGCGGGATTGTGCCGCGTTTCGTGCACGCGCGTTGCCACGTCGCATGCAGCTGCTCCGGCGAGCATGCGCACAATATCGATTCCCTGCAACGCTGCGGGAAGCAGGCCCACCGCGGAAAGTTCGCTGGTTCGTCCGCCGACCCAATCGAACATGGGAATGCGCGCCAGCCACTTTTCGGAGGAGGCCAGCTTGTCCAGATGCGATCCGCCCATGGTGACGGCCACGGCGTGGGGGGCGAAATCCAGATTTGCAGCGCGATATGCCTCGGCAACTACCACCATGCCGTTGCGTGTGTCGGGAGTCCCGCCACTTTTGCTGGTCACGATCACCAGCGTTTCGGGCAGAAGGCCTTTCAGAATTTCCATCATGCGCGCGATGCCGTCGGGATCGGTGTTGTCGATGAAATGAATTTTCATGCGATCGGAGGAAGGTTGCCCGAGCGCGTCGCCCACAAACATGGGGCCAAGCGCGGAGCCGCCGATACCGATGGCCAGCACCTGAGTGAATCGCTGCGCGGAGGGCGGTTTGATTTTTCCAGCGTGCACGTCGGCGGCAAATTTTTGAATTTCTTCCACCGTATCGGTGATTTCCAGCCTAATTTCCTTGGTGGGTGCGAGTTGCGGCGAGCGCAACCAGTAGTGGCCCACCATGCGCTTTTCGTCCGGATTGGCGATCGCGCCGCCTTCGAGGGCGTCCATCTCGGTGAACGCTTTTTGCATGGCCGGTTCCATCGACGCGAGAAAGGCGTCGTCAAAGTGCATGCGGCTGATGTCGAGAGAGAGGTCCAGCGAATCCACGCGGCAAAAATATTGGCGGTAGCGATTCCAGAGTTCGGCTGAGTTCATGTGTTCTCCTGCGTTTAAGTAGCACAGGCTTCAGCCTGTGGGGTTAGGCCTTGCAAGGACTAAATTCCACAGGCTGAAGCCTGTGCTACTGGGTCGTCATTTCTTGGCGGTCTGAATCTTGTTCTTTCGCCGCGGCGACAACATTCTCCACCGTAAAGCCAAAATGCTTTTGCAGCGCTTTGATCGGCGCGGAGGCGCCGAAGCTGTGCATCCCGATCATGTGGCCAGAGGTGCCGACGTAGCGCTCCCATCCGAATACAGTGGCCATCTCGACCGACACGCGCGCCTTCACAGCGGGAGGCAATACGGAATCGCGGTAGGCCTGATCCTGGCGGTCGAACAATTCCCAGGAAGGCATGCTGACCACGCGCGCGTTGATTCCCTCTTTGGAAAGTTGCTCGAAAGCATCGACGCACAGGGAAACTTCGCTGCCCGTGGCGATCAGGAGCACATCCGGACGCGCACCCGCATTTTCTGCCAAGACATACGCGCCGCGCGCAACTCCCGAAGCTGAAGCATATTTTGTGCGGTCAACGGTCGGAAGAGCCTGGCGTGTCAAGACCAGCAGCGCGGGCTGGTGTTGAAGCTGCATGACCACCTTCCAGGCTTCTGCCACTTCGTTGGCGTCCGCGGGGCGCAGCGTGAGGAGGCCGGGCGTGGCGCGCGCGATGGCCAGATGCTCGATGGGCTGATGCGTTGGCCCGTCTTCGCCAACGCCCAGCGAATCGTGCGTCAGAACATAGATCACCGGAATTTCCATCAGCGCGCTCAGCCGCAGGCCGCCGCGCATGTAATCAGTGAATACAAAAAATGTGGCGCCGAATGGCCGCACTTTGGTCAGGCACATGCCGTTGATGATCGCGGCCATGGCGTGCTCGCGAATCCCGAAATGCATATTGCGGCGGCCATAGTTGCCGGGCTGAAATCCCGTGGCATCCTCAAATGTGAGCAGGGTTTTGGTGGATGGCGCGAGGTCCGCCGAACCGCCCAACATCCACGGAACATTTTTGGCAATGGCGTTTTCGACTTTCTGGGAGGAATCGCGCGTGGCCAGTCCCTTGGCATCGGCGGGAAAAACGGGAATATCCTTGTCCCAGCCGGCCGGAAGCTGGCGGTGCTCCATGCGCGAAATTTCATCGGCCAATCCGGGATTTGCGCCTTGTACTGGCCGAAGCGTGCGGTCCATTGATCGCGGTCGTTTTTTCCGCGCGTGCCGATTCCCTTTTGAAAATGTTCGTACACGCCGTCGGGAATCAGAAATTTTGCGTCCTCGGGCCAGCCGTAGACGCGCTTGGTCAGCTTGATTTCTTCTTCGCCGAGCGCCTCGCCATGCGCCGCGGCTGGTGTCCTGCTTATGCGGCGATCCGTAGCCGATGTGGCTGTTGACGACGATGAGCGTGGGCCGGTCGCTGGTTTGCAAAAATACGCGGAAGGCGGCGCGAATCATGTCCAGGTCGTTCGCATCGGTCACGTGCGCGACGTTCCAGCCATAGGCGGCGAATCGCGCGGCCACATCATCGTTAAACGCCAGCGGCGTGCCGCCTTCGATGGTGATGCGGTTGCTGTCATAGATCCAGCACAGGTTGGAAAGCTTCAGGTGCCCGGCCAGCGAAGCGGCTTCGCTGGAAATTCCCTCCATCATGCAGCCATCGCCGCCCAGCGCGTACACATTGAAATTGTAAATATCCTCGAAGCCGGGCTGATTATATCGTGATGCGAGCCATTTTCCGGCAATCGCCATTCCAACGCTATTGGCGTAGCCCTGGCCAAGCGGACCGGTGGTGGTCTCCACGCCGGTGGTCAGATGCGATTCGGGATGCCCCGCGCAGCGGCTGCCCAATTGCCTGAAATTCTTGATGTCATCGAGACGAACGGCAGGGCCATTTAGGATTTCCAGATTCTTCCCGGCTTCTCTCACTCCGGCGAGGTGCAGCAGCGAATACAGCAGCATGGAGGCGTGCCCCGCGGAGAGCACGAAGCGGTCGCGATTGGGCCACAGCGGATCGCTGGGATCGTAGCGCAGAAATTCCTGCCACAAGCAGTAGGCCAGCGGCGACATGGCCATGGGAGTTCCGGGATGGCCGGAATTGGCGGCCTGCACTGCGTCCATGGAAAGTGTGCGCATGGTGTTGATGCAGAGCATCTCCATGGGAGTGGCTGCATTTTGAATGGAAGCCGTCTTGTCGGTCACGCTCATACTCGCTCCTTGGCAGTGGCGCGAAACGTGGCAACATTCCGCGGCCATTCTAGACACTACTACTTTAGCCCAAAGCTTATATTGTGCGAAATGCCGAATCGCCGGAGGGAAAATGGGCCAGTTTCAAAAGAGGACTGAACTGTCCGCGAGTTGCAAAGGTTGCCCAGCCCTAATTTTTCCGGTGCAACCTTGGCGGGATATTGGAGTATGATGCGCCTCATGCAGCGGACCTGGGTGCACGGATTCCGCCGCTTACACCTGAATAAATGTATGAGCGCCTCGCTATTATCTTGAAGGGGCAAAGGAGATCCATGTCGAAGAGCCGCAAGCCGTCTTTCAAATCCAGAGTAAAAGCGGAAAAGTCGGAAGAAACGCGCAAGAGCTTCAGCAGGAGATCGCTTCTGAAGAGCGCAGTGGGAGCGGCATTGGGCGCAACCGCAGCGAGCTTGGTCGGCACGATCGGCGCGGGCGCGCAGGTGCAGGGGCTATACACCACCGATACGTCTCCGAAAATTCCCCTGCCCATGGGTTCGCTGAATTACATCGATAAAAAACAATATATCCACAACATGGAAATTATCTCGCACCTTTCAGGCTCATCCATCAGCGGCGGAGAACCCCTGATGGTCATGTACGCTAAAGGCAAGCAGCGATTATTGCCCTCTGGTGGAGATTTCGTTGACATCAGCGAAGCCAAGAATCCTGTCCTGCTGAATAAGAAGCGCGTAACGCAGGGCGGCGGGCCCGTGGTTTACAACACCAAGTTGAAAAAATGGATCATGATGTGCACCGCGGCGCAGCCGCTGACCAGCGCGACACCGCAATTTCCGGACGGCCAATATGACAAGGAATTGCGGGACAAGGTTCTGGCCTACAAGGGGCTGCGCGGAATCCGCAATTATGACATCACCGATCCCACCAAGCCGAATCTTCTGCAGGAATACAACACGGGAGCAAAAGGCAACGGCACGCACCACAATTTTTATGACGGCGGAAAGTATGCCTATCTGGATTGCGGATGGGACGAGACGCTGCGCCTGGAAAATCACCAGCGACCTTACAGCAACGCCCTGATGATTGTGGACATGTCCGATCCCGCGAGCGTGCAGGAAGTTTCCAGGTGGTGGGTTCCCGGGCAGAAATTGGGCGAGGAAGAGGAATACAAGAAATACCGCTTCGCCGGAGACAAGACTTCGTGGACCGGAAATCACGGCGCGCTCACTGTTCCAAAACGCGTGGAAGATGGCGGCACCATCGGCTACGGCGGCTTTGGCGCGTTCGGGTTTTACGCCATGGACTTGACCGACATAAAACATCCAAAGCCCTATGGCCACATGCAATATGAATTCGACACCTTCGGAACCATCCCCTTTCACACCTGCTACCCGGTTCTTGCGGACGCGGCTCATCCCCGCCTTATGAACAAAGTCGTCGCGGTGCACGAAGCCCTGGAAGCGGATTGCCGGGAAAACTATCACACGCCCTACATGATGGACGTGAAGGATCCCAAAAATCCAAAGATCATCGGCTTCTTCCCGCGCCCTGCAGCGCCTCCCGACGCTCCGTACACCGACTTCTGCTTCGCTCGCGGACGATTTGGTTCGCACAACACGCAATGCTGGCTGGCGCCGGGCACGTCAAATCCCAATATCATGGTGATTGCCTGGTTCAACGCCGGCGTGCGCGTTTTCGATATTTCCAATCCCGCGGAACCGAAAGAGATTGCCTGGTTCGTTCCTCCGCTGGAGGGCGAAATCAGCAGCTACGATTCCTGGTGGCGCGGCACGACGGAGAATGTTTTCGTGGAGTTCGATCGGAATCTGATCTGGATCGGGACGCATGAAGGATCGTGGTGCCTTTCCTGCCCCGCCCTCGGCAAGGCAATCACCGAACCCGCCAAGGTCCAAAAATGGTCTGTCCCGCATTGTAATGTCGGATGGGACGATCAAACCGCTCGCACCTTTTATTTCGGGCGATCCTTGAGCCAGATGGGATAAGGGCCGATTCGGCGAGGCGAAAACTTCTCTTGCCATTCGCTGCCAGTCCCGTTAGGGACGATAAACCGTAGCCCACCACGAAAGTGGTGGGTATTGCATGCGCGACTAACAAAGCCCCGTAGGGGCGACACAGCACCGCCTGAATGTGCCGCCCCCTACGGGGCTACAAATGCTAATATTCGATCGCTCCCACCGTTTCACGGTGGGCTACGATTTGCCGTCCCTCCGGGACTTCGTGCAAAAAACTGGAGAACTTCATGACTCACGATTTGACGCGTAGAAAATTTTCGCAAGGACTGATGGCCGCGGGCGGCGTGCTGCTGGTCAGCAGGCGCGTGCGCGCGGCGGAGTTCGAGCTACGCCAATACCACAACCAGCCGGCGGACAGTCCGCTCGACAAGTGGCTCGGGAAATTGTGGGACGCGGTTAAGACCGAAACCAACGGCCGGGTGCAGGTTCAGACTTTTGCGGACAACAATAAGCTCGCGGGCGGAGACCCGGCTGCGCTCAACATGCTGGTCAGCGGCGAGCTGGATTTCTTCACCTTGAACGGAGGCTCCGTCGGCAATATTGTGCCAGCGATGAACGTGCAAGGACTCCTTTTCGCGTTCCGCTCCACTGCGCAAATTTTCGATTCGCTGGACGGCGACCTCGGCAATTATTTGGGCGGGGAGATGAAAAGCAAAGGCATCTACGCTCTTCCCAAAGGGTGCTTTGACAACGGAATGCACCAGATCACTTGCGCGACGCACCCCATCCGCACGGTCGACGATTTGCAAGGCTTGAAGATTCGCACTCCGGACGCTCCGATCTACGTGGAAGCATGGAAGGCCATGGGCGCGTCGCCGGTGGTGGCCAATTTCAACAAGCTGTATGAAACTTTAAAAGCCGGGACGGCGGAGGCGCAGACCAATCCGCTGGCGGTCGCGGAATTCCTGAAACTCTACGAAGTGCAGAAATACGTGAGCATGACCAATCACGGCTGGTCTGGGTTCAATTTGATGGCCAACTTGAAAGTCTGGCAGCGATTGCCTGCTGACCTGCAGGCGATCGTCGAGCGCAACGTCGTGAAATTCGTGCGCCAGCAGCGTGAAGAGTTGAGCGCGCTCAACACGGAATTTCGCACCAAGCTGGCCACGCAAGGAATGACCTTCAACGAGGCGGACACTTCCTCGTTCCGTCCGCGCCTCACTGCCTACTACACGCATTGGAAGGAAACGGTAGGAGAGCGCGCTTGGAGTTTGCTTGAAGCGCACACGGGCAAGCTGGCCTGATTGGCGACGATTTTATATAGCGCGGGCTTCAGCCTGCGGGGTTTCGTCCTTGCGAGAACCAAAATCCGCAGGCTGAAGCCCGCGCTACTTTAAACAACAGACACTATCTGGCGGCAGGAAGGGCGGATGGTAGCGGCTCATTCTGATCGCGGAACGGCAAGCGGAGTTTTCGCGCGACTTCGGGCCAAAATTCCCGCAGCTCATCGAATCCCACGTCGATGGCCACATCAATCGCCATATTCTGCGCCGCGGGCCCAACGCCTCTGCGATTTCCGGGATGGTATAGATTGCTGATTGACGTTCCGCTGGCTTCTCCCAGCCATTCAGAAAAGTTAAACATGGGCTTGCCGGCGTCGTTGTAGGCCACCACGGCGTGAACCAGCGCGTGCAGTAAGCGGCGCTTTACCGGGCCCTCGCCCATGCGGTAGTAGCGCGGATCTTCCGAGAAAATTGTGGGATAGGCGAACTCCTTAAAAAACCGGAACTGAGTTTCATCCGTGTAGCTGGCGCCCAACCGCTTTGCATATCCACGTCCACCCTGGCCAAACGTCGGATCATTATTATCGGCCTGTGAAAGCCCGGCATCGAAACCGGCGGTGAGGAATGTTGCAGGATCAATGGAGTCGCGCAGAAACAGGAATAATTTATCCTTGATTTCGAGCGAACAGAGGATTACGCCACGCTTGTAGCGAGGATCGTGAACCGACTGGCGATCAATTTTTTGCGTAAACGTTCCAATGACTTTGTGAAAAGGGCCGTTGTAATCCTGCAATTCAACCATTGGCGGCGGTTGCACGCACTGGCCCGATGGATTGAGTACGACCTGCCCAGGTAGATCCTGCGGCGGAGCTGGAGGGGTAGTTGGAGTCTCCTGCGCTCGCGCATCGGCGCATCTTGCCAGCCCTGCGATGAGCAGCACACCCAAAAACACCAGCCGAACGCACACCCGTGACAAGAGACCGAACCGCGCGGAATGGAAGATCCTGTTGAGGCGTTTACGCAGACCAATGCACCGTGGAATGCTCACGGGAACAATTATTACATAACTGTGAGCGTGACGGTTGCCGAGCGTGAGACCCCACCGGAGGTCGCCGTGACGGTTATCGAATACGTCCCCGCCGGGGTGCCCGTCGCAGGATTCGGCTGCGGAGCGGAATATCCCGTTCCCACTGCGCTACAAGCGGACATGAATGAAGCCCCCACGAGCAACAAAAAGGACAAAAGGAATTGCCCCGCGAGGCGCTGCCAATTGCATTGCCAGGAAAGACGAAGAGAAAGCCCGGCCAGTGCAAGCAACATTGCGGCAAAACCAATCAAAGGAATTATTGGCTGGCCCCCGCGCGGGACATGGTGCGCGGATGCTTCCGTGTGCGCCGTGGTTCCGATAGCAAGCGTCACGATCTGGGAAGCAGCGCCCGGCGTAATTGTCCCCAAGGGCTGGAAAGAAGCAGTGCTTCCCGCGGGCAGTGGAGACACGCTTAAAGTCAATGGATTGGAATATGTGCCGTTGGTGGGCGAGACGGTAAAGGGAAAGCTGGCGGCCTGTCCCGCATTGATGGCGGGAGTTGAACCAGGCGCGGTCAACGAGTAACCCACAACCGTGAGACTGATTGCAGGAGTCGTTCCGCCCCCGGGAGGCGGATTGGTAACGATGATAGACAGCGTTCCACTTTGCATCAGGTCGCTGGGCAAAAGCGTTGCCTGAAGCAAGTTGGACCTGACAAAAGTAGTCGCGCGAGCGCCGCCGTTGGCAAGGACGATGGAGCCTTGTGTAAAACTCGTGCCGGTCACATTCAGCAAGAGGGCGTTACTCCCGGCGGGCAGGCTTGGCGGAATGACCATACCGCTTCCAGGAGGCGGATTATTGACGGTAAACGTCGTGAATGGGGAAGATGTGCCGTCCGGATTATTCACGATGACATACGGGTTTCCCGCAAGGGCAATTGCGCTTGCCGGAATGGTGGCCGTCAGTTCCGTTGAATTGAGGTACGTGGTTGCCACAGTGTTCAGGTTGAACATGACTCGCGAGCCTGGGACGAACCCACCGCCGTTCACAGTTAGCGTGAACTGCGGCCCTCCGGCCATGGCGCTGGCTGGAGAAATGTTTGAAACAGACAGGGAGCCAAGCGGCGCGACAATCGAAATGGTAACCGTGTTGGAAGTTCCGCCGCCAGGAACGCCATTGTCAGGATTCGTCACCCAGATGTTGGCAGTGCCCGGGAGCACATCCTGGGTTGGAACAATTTCGCCGAGTACAAAATTGGGATTCAAATAGGTGCTGGGCAACGGCGTGCCATTGAAATACACGACGGAGCTGGCGATGAAATTGAATCCTACCACTTGCAAGAAAACGTAGGAGCCTCCGGCAATTACCGGCGAGGGGCTAGTCAATGAAATAATAGGCGTAAGAGCAGAAACTGGAAATCCCATAGACGACGATGCACCGCCTCCGGGAAGCGGATTGAAGACGAAAACCACGGCAGTCCCGTCGTTGTCAATATCGCTGGCGAGGATGCTGGCGTTTAATTGCGTGGAATTCACGAAGGTTGTGCTGCGCACCTGTCCTCCAAAATACACCCTGGAGCCAGGAACAAAATTCGCACCGTTCACTTGCAAAGTGAATGGGACGGCGGTGGCCACGGTCGAAGGGGGCCAGAACGAAGAAATCATGGGCACGGGATCGAGGGTCGTGATTGGGCCGTGGGAAACCACAAGCTGCGCGCCAATGCTACTCGTCGAATCTGTAAATGCGCTTGCGGGAAAAGGCGTTAGGGCTCCGGAGGAACCATTTATGGAGAAGCCCATGATTTGCGCGAAACCTGTAATCCCGCCCGAATACATTGTGGATGTGGAATACGCAAAATTCCCCGTGGGCTCCACGGCCAGGGAAAGAGGATTGACGCCAGCGGCGAATGGCGAGCCGGGCGCTTGCGCGAGCGTCCCGGAAGCGGGATCCGTGTCAAAGGCGGAGATGCTCCCAGTGTATTGGCTCGCAGTCAAAGTGCTCTGGTAAGGCTGATTTTCGTTCACCACATATAGAAAACGACCCAAAGGATCAGCGAACAACGAAAAGGGCGAATTTGGCGTGGCGTACGGGGAGCCCGGCATTTCAGCCAGGGACGCGCCACCGGAAGAGATGGAAAACGCGTTTGCCCGGTCACCCGAAGTGTTCACGGAATACAGGAAACGGCTGTTGGAAGAAACAGCCAGTTGCCCCGCCTGGCCAGTTGTATCGGGCTGGATCGAGCCGGTCTGCGAGAGCGAACCGCTGCCGAAATCGACAGCGCACACCAGGATCGGCGCTCCAACGGTATTGGGCCCCACCTGGCCCAGGTAAGCGTAATTCCCTGCCGAGTCAAACGAGATCGAAGTAATCAGGTTGTCCTGCCCGAATACCCAAATCGCGGGAGAAGTATTTGTGAGGGTCAAGACACCTGTGACACTGTCAATTGTGAATTCGTAGAGATATTCCGTTTCTATTCCGATCAGGGAGCCAGTCGCAAAAACATAGTAGAAGCGTCCGGTCGGGTCAGCCGCGGAGGTGATGGGTTGGGTTCCAATCGAATATGGGGAGCCGGGCAGTTCCGTCAGTGCGCCCGAGGAAGGATCGACCGAGAATCCTGTGACGTCCTGTGAAATTTGATTTGTGACATAGACAAACCTTCCCGTGGGATCGACGACGAGCTGGTTGGGAGAGAGCCCGGCATTGAAGGGTGACCCGGGAACTTCGCTGATTGCGCCCGTGGAAGAATTCACGCTGAACACGTGAATCGTGCCGGTCGGCGTCCCTTTGCCCTCCAGCAAAAACAGAAACGAGGGCAGGACAGTTTGCGCCGCAAGCGGCGCGCAAGGCACCAACCAAATAAAAATGAGAATGAAGGTTGAAACGATTGCGCGCATGAATCCTCCCGTTGAATCGTCAGCCGGGCTGTAACAATGCCGGTTGCGAACGCGGGTTAAATCCGAGAAATCGGGAGGATCGATGACTGCGCGCTTTGTCCTGAATCGAGGATTCCCAAGTTCATCCTTCGAGCAGACTTAGCGCCGGATCCGGGGAAAAGACTTCCCCGCGTGACAACTATCCTACTCCATGAAAATTTCAAATAACACAATAAAAATGTCATGACACATGACTAGTAACACCTGCTTATGGTTTGGGTCTGGAAGGCGCGCAATGCAATCAAGGCTTCGCGATGGGCCAGCAAGCAGAGTGAAGAACAGTTGCCGGGATCACATCACGCTTAGCGTTACTGGTGTGGAGTGCGATAGTCCGCCGGAAGTTGCGGTCACCACGATCGTATAATTCCCCGCCGGAGTTCCCGTTGCAGGATTGGGTTGTCCCGTGGAGGAAGATGCACTTCCCCCTCCGCTGCAGGCCACGAGACTCGCGACCGCCATGAGTAATAACGCCAATAAAAGTTGCGGCGTGAGACGCGGCCTTCGCGAGGCATTGGCTCGCAGCCCCAGCGCCGTCAGCGCAAATGCCAACCCCGCGAGGCTAAGCAGGAACAATTCAGGCCAGTTATCTTTCGGAAAATGAGGGGCGGAAGATAGCGCGTGCGCGGTGGTGGTTATGGAAAGCGTCACAAATTGCGAGACAGCGCTGGGCGTAATGGTGGCTGACGGCGAGAAGGAAGCTGCCGCGCCGGGCGGAAGCGCGCTGGTCACGCTGAACGTCACTGGATTGGAAAAGGTTCCGTTTGAAGATGCAAGGGTCAGGCTATAGGTGGCGGGCGTCCCGGCAGTTACCGTTGCCGTGGCGGAAGAAATTGGCACGGTTATCGTGTAATCCGTAACAGCAAACTGCAGCGCTGAAGCGCTTCCTCCGCCAGGGGTCGGGTTGTTCACGAAAATGTTGAGCGTACCGCCCGTCGCCAAATCTGCCGCGAGAATATTTACCTGCAGGAGCAACGTACTTACATATGTGGTTGTGCGGGTCTGTCCGTTGACTTGAACGGCGGATGACGAATTGAAATTACTTCCGTTTACATCCAGGTTGAATGGCGCGCTTCCAACAAGGGCGTTCGTGGGCGCAAGAGAAGACATCATCGGCGCGGGGTTGTTCACCGCAAACGCGAAAATATTGGATATTCCCCCGCCTGGGGTAGGGTTGCCCACCGAAATATTGAGCGATCCGGTTTGCGCCAAGTCCCCCGCGAGTAGGCTCGTCTGGACAAGCCCCACACTTACAAAAGTCGTCGCGCGGCTCACTCCGTTAACTTGAACGATGGAGGACGAAGTGAAATTTGCTCCGCTGACATTCAGCGTGAATCCAGCGCTTCCCACGATTGCGCTGGCGGGCGAAACGCTGGACTCCGCCGGCACAGGATTGTTCACCGTGAAAGTGATGGCCACGGACGGGCCACTGCCAGGATTGGCCACGGTCACAATCGGAGTCCCGCCAAGTGCGATGGCGGTTGCAGGAATGGTAGCTAGCAATGTGCTGGGATTTTGATACACCGAACTCACCGTCATCGATCCAAATGTTACAACCGTTGATGCTGAAAAGCCGCTGCCGCTGATGGTGAGCGTAAATGCCTGTGCGCCCGCAGTGACGCTGGCAGGCGAAAGAGTTCCAACGGTCGGCTGCGAATTTGCTGCAAGCACCGTCAAGGGTACGGAGGACGAAGTTCCTCCGCCGCTATTGTTGATGCCCATGGGATTGCTCGCCGAAATATTAACCGTACCCTGGCTGGCCACATCCGAGGACAAAATCGAGGCGGTAATCTGCGTTGAACTGACGAAGGTGGCAGCCCGTGACGCGCCGTTGACGTTCAGCGTCGAGCCGTTGACAAAATTCGTTCCATTGACTGACAAAGTGAATCCCGGCGAGCCCGCGATCACGCTGGCTGGAACAAGAGATGAAATTGCGGGCGGAGGGAACAGGACGCTGAAGGATAGCGCATTTGAAGTACCCCCTCCCGGGGCCGGACTGGATACCGCCAATAGCACAGAGCCGGCTGTTGTAATCGCCGACGAAGGGACGGCCGCGGTCAATTGTGAAGCGTTCACAAAACTTGTGGGCTCTGCCACCCCGCCGAAAGTTCACCGTGGAACCCGAAACAAAATTGTTGCCATTCACAGTTAGCGTGAACGATCCATTGCCTGCAATCGCGTTGCCGGGAGAAATGGAAATTGTAGCAGGAATGGGATTGCCGCCGCTTTGCGAGATTAATGGAGTTAGCAGGGACAGCGTGCTTTGACTGTTACTGATCACCGCAATCTGTGCGATGCCGGTAGGGGCGCTCCCGTTGGGCGGCATGGAAGTTGTGACAAGTTGCGTTGGGCTGGCCTCAGCGGCAAATTCCAATTGGGTTTGAAACGTGCCGTCCCCGTTTCCGATGAGAATATTTACAGTACCACTCGTTGCGCATGAGCCGCTTGTACACTGCGTATCCAGCACAGCAATATCGGGAATTCCATCGATGTTGTAATCGCCGAAGGCTAGAGATGTGCCTGAAAGGGCGGCTGAATATTCCACATGCGGTTTGAAAGTGCCGTCACCGTTTCCCATTAAGATCGAAACCGTTGCGCCCGAACCATCCAGCACCGCGAGATCGAGCTTGCCGTCTGCATTGAAATCGCTGGTCACGACAGTCGTTGGATCTGTTCCGGTGGCATAGTCGACTGCGGATTGAAAAGTTCTGTCTCCATTACCAATTAAAATAGACACAGTATCAAGGAGCGGATTGGTGACGGCGAGATCGAGAATCCCATCGCCGTTGAAATCGCCAGCCACCAAGCCACCCTCGACGGCGCTCTCTGTGCTACTCGAAATCGCGGTTCCAAATGTCCCGTCGCCATTCCCCGGAAGGAAGTAAATTGCGGACTGGCCACCGGTCACTATATCCAGGTGACCGTCTCGATTGAAATCACCCACGACAGGTTGCGGTGAGAAGCTTGCTCCGGACGGAAGGGCTGTTCTGGGAGATATAGGTCCGAGGATACCGGTCGGGGGAGGTCCGCCCAAATCGACGGTGGCATACAAACCGGCGGCCAAGGGTGGATTATCCGTTCCCGAGCCATTCCCCAAAGTGACGAAGTCAAGTATGCCGTCCGCATTAAAATCACCGGCCGCGATTGTAAGTGGTGCTACGTCCAGGCCACGACCTTTTCCTCCGACCACTATGGCTCCCCGATTAAGAGTGCAGCCAGCAATAAAGGGGCAAGATGCATTCGAATATGCCAGCACGGAAGTTTCGGAATATGGGTCGAATGCTGTCACCAAGTCCGTTGGATCCAGGATATTGAGGTTATTTAGAGGACCGCCTTCAATGATCGAGCTCGTATAGGACAGAGAAGTGGCCGGGATGGCAACGGAGAACAAAACTGAATTTGAATATCCGCCTCCAGGGGCTGGGTTCGATACGCTCACAAAAACGAGACTCGCTGCCGTGATGTCCGATGCAAGAATGGCGGCTGTCAGCTGCGTCCCATTGACGAAGGTCGTGGAGCGGGCGCTTCCGTTCCACATAATCACGGCCCCGCTCACAAAGCCAGTGCCGTTCACGGTTAGCGTGAATGCAGGTCCGCCGGGGGCGATCGCCGCGGGCACCGAGGGGTTGTTCAAGAAAGGAACAGGATTGTTTTGCGCCGCAAGCGTTGGGCAGAATGCCACATAAATAAGAATGGTAATGGCCGCTTCGGTGATTTTGCGCACGAGATCCTCCCGTCAATCTACTGGCAGGGGCGACGAAAACACCCGCCAAGATGCGAAAGAAATCCGTAAAGTTTAGACGACTGAGGAAAATGCGCTTTGGCTTGAATCGAGGACACCCAATCCCCCCGACCGGCCTGAGCGCCAGATCCTGGCAATGGACTTCCCACACCGGAGGCATTCTACTCTTCTACCGGGCCTAATAAAACATTAATTGTCACTATTCATGACACTGCTGGATTGCGCGGACATCTCACGTTTTCTCCAGCCGCGCGTTATTTCAATTCATTTTGCGGAGCTGAAGGTGCGCCAGTGAAACTCAAAGGTGGCTTCGCGATGGGCCAACAAGTAGGCTTCGTTGTGGCCGCCCGGGTAGAGGTGAAACTCGTGGGGGATTTTCAAGGCATTCAGCGTCTTATCAAGCTCGCTCGCGCCGCGGTAGAGGCCAAACACGTCTTCCGTGCCGCAATCGAAATAAATTTTCATTTTCTTGAGCGCCGGTGC
This sequence comes from uncultured Acidobacteriota bacterium, assembly GCA_963825365.1. Lineage (GTDB taxonomy): Bacteria > Acidobacteriota > Terriglobia > Acidiferrales > UBA7541 > Palsa-360. Next base: position 158,095 of record CAWGSV010000004.1, read on the forward strand.
ATTCTGCCGAGCCAGCACGTACGGGCTATTGCGAAACCAGAATGGCCGCTCAATTGGATCGCCGAATGTTTTTTCAAATATCTCCGCTGCCACATTTCCCGGCGACACCATGGCGGCCACGGGCTGTGGCGGGTCGCGCATCATCGCCGCACTATGCGCACTGACCGAACCGAAAAGCTCAGGATGCAAGAATGCCATTCGCAGCGCTCCGAAGCCACCCATGGAAAAACCGGTAATCCCTCGCGTGGCGCGCGTGGCGCGAATTCGATAGGTGCGTTCGATGAAGGGTATCAATTCGCGTACGAAGAAATCGCTGTAGGGTGTCCCGCCATCGCGTGAATTGATATAGAAAGTGTCCCATCCCTCGGGCGAGATGACCACAAAATCGCCCACCTTCTTATCGCGTTGCAAATCCTGCAAGACGCTCCACTCCCCGTTCAGCGCCATGGACTGCTGCGTTCCGCCCAGCCCATGCAGCAAATACAACACCGGATATTTTTTTGATTTGGATTCGGGCGCCGAATAATCCGCCGGAAGGTACGCGCAATATCTCACTGTAGAGTGAAGAAGAACGCTATGGATGGCCTGGCAATCCGCGCGATCCTGCGAGTGAGCGCCCGGCGCTGACAGAAACGCCAGGAACAACAACAAGGCAAGGCGTCCCGAACGATGACTCTGAACGAAGCAAGGCATAGGCTGTCTGAAACCATTCTAGGTGCGCAAGTCCAGCAGGACAAGGGGCATAACTGGACCACTTGCGATTTACACAATCCTTACGGGCTGTGCACGACTTCCTAACCTGAGAAACCGCATGATTAGCTTGCAACTGAAGAACTGGAAGACTGATGGGCCAGACAATGATATATGACCAGTGGCACATCGTAATAGGGCCGCAATTGAGTACAAATGGCATGGAAACTTAACGGCACTGGGAAAAAGCAGTTCTTGACCTCCCAGGCAAGAAGCGGAAGTGATGCCGAATTCATGAGGTACTCAGCTGGCGCCGGAAAGGAGCCCAAAAGCCATGACGATCTTTCTTGTCCTAAATGGCATGGGCCTTGTTTTCCTGTTGTATGTGCTGGCGAGTTTCTGGAGAGAAGGCTATCGGGCGGCAAGCAATGTCCACAAGCGTGCGACCCAGTTTAGATCATATGAGGGGGCTCACGTGTTCGTCGTGACGCGCCCGATTTCTCGTTCCGCCAGGCGCATCGATTCCGTAATTCCCTTTCAGGCGCGGGAGCGATTTGCCGGCCCACCGGCTCAAAGGGTGGCTTCAAATGCCAGGCCTGGGATTTCAGTCAGGCAATTCCCCGCAAGGTGAGCACTCATGGAATTGCAAGACGCCTGGTGACGCGCGTGAAGTTATGAAGAGAGGAAGCAAATGTTAGACACCATTTTTTCAATCGCAACACTGGTCTTTTTTGTGCTGTCGGTACTGTACGTGAAATTCTGCAACGGAATGAGGTAGGGAAAATGCTCGATACGATCGTATCCCTGGCGGTGTGCGCCGCATTGCTCGTTTATCTTGTGTACGCAATGCTGCGCCCGGAAAAGTTCTGACCATGACAAACAACGGCTGGTTCCAAATCCTGTTCTTTCTGCTGATCGTGCTTGCGCTCACCAAACCCCTGGGCTCGTTCATGACGCGAGTATTTAACCGCGAGAAAACATTCCTCGACCCGCTCATGCGCCCCATCGAAAGGCTGGTTTACCGGCTCACGGGTGTGGATGAAACAAAAGAAATGCGCTGGACCGAGTATGCCGGCGCCATGCTGATCTTCAGCGGAGTCACCATGGTGGTACTTTACTTGATTGAGCGCCTGCAAAACCATCTTCCGCTCAACCCACAGAAACTGGCCGCCGTCGCGCCTGACCTGGCTTTCAACACGGCCGCTTCGTTTACCACCAACACAAACTGGCAGGCCTACGTGCCGGAAACCACCATGTCTTACCTGACGCAAATGGCGGGCCTGGCTTACCACAACTTCATCTCCGCAGCCGTGGGAATCGCGTTGGCCATCGCCATCATTCGCGGAATCGCTCGCCGCGAACAGGACACGCTCGGCAATTTCTGGGTGGACATGACGCGGGCAACGTTCTGGGTGCTGTTGCCGGGATGTGTGCTGGGAGCGTTGCTGCTGGTGTGGCAAGGCGTGCCGCAAAATTTCAAGCCCTACTCAACCGCCCAACTCGTGGATCCGCAATCCGTGCAGACCACCGACGCCAGCGGCAAAGTAACCACGCAGATCGTCAAGGAGCAAACCATTGCGCAGGGGCCCGTGGCCTCGCAGGAAATAATCAAAGAGCTGGGAACCAACGGTGGCGGATTTTTCAACGCCAACAGCGCTCATCCCTATGAAAATCCCACACCCCTCACCAACCTCTTCGAACTGGTTTTGATTTTCGCCATCGGTTCGGGATTGACCTATACATTGGGGCAAATGACGGGTTCGTCGCGCCATGGTTGGGCTGTGTGGTGCGCGATGGCCATTTTGTTTCTGGTGGGTGTCACAGCGGTGTATTCGGCGGAGGCTCAGGGAAATCCGCTTGTGCAGAGTTCCACGAGCCACGTGCAGCCGGCCGGCAATATGGAGGGCAAGGAAGTGCGATTTGGCATCGCCAATTCCGCGCTGTGGGCTGTGGTTACTACGGACACCAGCTGCGGGGCGGTCAACTCCATGCACGATTCCTTCACGCCGCTCGGCGGAATGATTCCCCTTATCAACATACTGCTGGGCGAAGTTGTATTTGGCGGAGTCGGCTCAGGCCTCTACGGAATAATTGTCTTCATTATCCTCTCCGTTTTCATTGCGGGGCTGATGGTCGGAAGAACGCCGGAATACCTAGGCAAGAAGATCGAAGCCTTTGACGTGAAGATGGCCATGCTCACGGTTCTGATCTATCCGTTGATGGTGCTGACCTTCACGGCCGTATCCGTGGTTTCTCCGAAATTCGGGTTATCCAGCCTTGCCAACGCAGGCCCGCACGGACTTTCGGAAATCTTTTACGCCTACGCGGAAGCTGGGGCGAATAACGGCTCGGCCTTCGCAGGACTCAACGCCAACACGCTTTGGTACAACACGACCCTTGGCGCCACGATGCTCTTCGGCAGGTTTTTCATGGTCATTCCGGTGCTGGCAATCGCCGGAAGCCTGGTGCAAAAGAAGCATGTTCCGCAGACCTCCGGAACATTCCCGGTGACTACGCCACTTTTCACGGGACTGCTGATCAGCGTGATTGTAATTGTAGGCGCACTTACTTTTTTCCCGGCGCTTAGCCTGGGCCCGATTCTGGAGCACTTGCTGATGCACGCCGGAAAGACTTTCTAAGGAAGAAAAAATGACAGCCCAAGCAAGAAAGAGCAAGTCGATCTGGGACGGTGAAATTGCGCGCCGCGCAACGTGGGATTCTTTCGTAAAGTTGAATCCCGCGACGCTCATGAAAAATCCCGTGATGTTTGTGGTCGAAATTGGCGCCGCGCTGCTCACCGTGGAACTGGTGAGCCACGTACTGCGGCACTCGCAAGGATTTGGATTTGAATTCCAAATCACAGTCTGGCTGTGGTTCACGGTGCTATTTGCCAATTTCGCAGAAGCCATGGCCGAAGGGCGCGGCAAAGCGCAGGCAGATACGTTGCGCAAGTCCCGCACAGAAACTGTTGCTTACAAAGTGAATCCAGACGGGAGTAAGGAAGAAATCTCCGGATCCAAATTGCGCGCCGGCGACGTGGTAGTGGTCATCGCCGGGCAATTTATTCCGGGAGACGGCGAAGTCATCGAAGGCGTGGCTTCAGTCGATGAATCCGCCATCACGGGTGAATCCGCGCCGGTGATTCGCGAATCTGGCGGGGACCGCTCGGCCGTCACCGGGGGCACGCGCGTACTTTCCGACGAAATCAAGGTGCGCATCACATCCAATCCCGGTGAAACGTTTCTGGACCGAATGATTAAAATGGTCGAGGGAGCTGCGCGGCAAAAAACGCCAAATGAAATCGCACTGAATATTCTTCTCTGCGGATTGACAATCATTTTCCTGCTGGCCGTCGCAGCTTTGCAACCGATGGCCATCTATTCGGGCGCTCCGCAGAGCGCTTTTGTGTTGTGGTCTCTGCTGGTATGCCTGATTCCCACAACCATCGGCGGATTGCTTTCCGCCATTGGCATCGCTGGAATTGACCGCGTGATTCAGCGCAATGTGATGGCCATGTCTGGCCGTGCCGTGGAAGCGGCGGGCGACGTGGACACGCTGCTGCTGGATAAGACTGGAACCATCACGCTGGGCAACCGCCAAGCCACGGAATTAATTGCGGCTCCCGGCGTGACGGACGCGGAGCTTGCTGACGCGGCGCAACTGGCTTCGCTGGCCGATGAAACTCCGGAAGGCCGCTCCATCGTTGTGTTGGCAAAGGAAAAGTACGGGTTGCGCGGGCGTCCTCTGTCTTCGCTCGAAGCTACGTTCATTCCCTTCACCGCGCAGACGCGCATGTCCGGCGTTGATTTTGACGGCCGGGCGATTCGCAAGGGCGCGCCAGATTCCATCAAGAAGTATGTCATTGGACTGGGTGGCGCGATTCCGTCGGAGGTCGACGATGTTGTGCAAATCGTTGCCAGCTCCGGAGCGACGCCGCTGCTAGTGGCCAACGGCAACCACGTTATGGGCACGGTGCGCCTCAAAGATATCGTCAAAGGCGGCATGCGCGAGCGATTTGACCACCTGCGCGCCATGGGAATCCGCACGGTGATGATCACGGGAGACAATCGCCTGACCGCCGCAGCCATTGCGCAGGAAGCAGGCGTCGATGATTTCCTGGCCGAAGCCAAGCCGGAAGACAAGCTGGCGCTGATCCGCAAGGAACAGGCCAAGGGCAAACTTGTCGCGATGACCGGAGACGGCACGAACGACGCGCCGGCACTGGCGCAGGCGGACGTGGGCCTTGCGATGAACGCAGGCACGCAAGCGGCCAAGGAAGCCGGCAATATGGTGGACCTCGATTCCAATCCGACCAAGCTGATTGAAGTGGTGGAAATCGGCAAGCAAATGCTGATCACGCGCGGCGCACTGACCACATTTTCCGTGGCCAACGACGTTGCCAAGTATTTCGCCATCATCCCCGCAATGTTCGCGGGAGCGTTTCCGGTGCTTCAGGCCCTGAACATCATGCGGTTGAAAACTCCGGAATCGGCCATCCTTTCCGCCGTGATTTTCAATGCTCTGATCATCGTTGCCCTGGTGCCGCTGGCGCTGCGCGGCGTGCAGTATCGTCCCATGGGGGCTTCAGCGCTGTTGCGTTGGAATCTGCTGGTGTATGGCGTAGGCGGAATCGTTGCACCGTTCATCGGAATCAAGTTGATTGACGTTGTGATTACCGGGCTGCACTGGGCCTGAAGAAAAGAATTCGTCAAGAGGACATGATCATGAAAAAGAATTTTATGATTTCAATCTGGATGACCATCGTAACGACGGTGCTGCTGGGGATCGTTTATCCCTTCGTTGTGACCGCCCTTGCGCAGGTGATTTTCCCCACGCAGGCCAACGGCGGATTGATTGCCATGAACGGAAAGATTGTGGGCTCGCGCCTTATCGGGCAGCCATTTTCATCGCCCGGATATTTTCGCTCGCGACCTTCCGCGGCGGGCAATGGCTACGACGCCGGCAACTCTGGCGGCTCGAATCTTGGGCCCACCAACAAGATGTTGATCGACCGCATGGCCGCCGATGTTCAAAAGGCCCAGGCCGAAAATGCGAACACCGCTGTGCCAATGGACCTGGTCACCACATCCGGCTCGGGCCTGGATCCGCACATTTCCCCTGAAGCCGCGGCCTTCCAGGTTCCGCGAATCGCTCGCGAGCGCAGCATGAGCGAAGCTGACGTCCGCTCAATTGTCGATAGGCACACGGAGTCACGCCAGTTCGGTTTTCTTGGCGAGTCCAGGGTCAATGTCCTCGAACTGAATCTTGACCTGGATGCAACACATCCCATGCGCTAATTCATATTGGTTTGTGTAGCGCCCGCCTTCAGGCGGGCACTTTGTGGGCTAGCGCGCGCCAGCGCGAACAGCCAGGGGAAAAACTCTCACCATGTCATTCCGAAGGGCGGGGTTTGCCCGAGGAATCTGCTGTATGTTGGAAGCCGAAAAGAAAAGCAGATCCCTCGCTTCGCTCGGGATGACAAACAGTATTTTTTCCGCAGTTTGTTAAGGCGCGCCGCATAAACCTACTTCTTTTTTGGCTTGCTTGCTGAGGGTTCGGTGGGTTCAAAGCGATAGCCTACCCACGGATCGGTATGGATATATTTCGGATGGGCAGGATCGGGCTCAATTTTTTTCCGCAGTTGGTTGATGAACACCCGCAGATATTCCGTCTCGTCGCCGTAGTCCGGTCCCCAAACGGCCTGTAACAGCCGCCTGTGCTCCAGCGGCTTACCCTGGCTGGCCACAAGGTGGCGAAGCAAGTCGAATTCCTTGGGCGTCAATCGAACGGGGCGGCCCTGGACCAGCAATCTTCTGCGCTCAAAATCGATTTCCAAATCGTCCGAAACATATGGGGGCGCAGGCTCGGCCGAAGAGCTGCGGCGCAGTGCCGCGCGAATTCGCGCAAGCAGCTCTTCCATGCCGAAGGGCTTTACCACGTAATCGTCAGCCCCGGCGTCCAGCGCAAGAACCTTGTCATGCTCCGAACTTCTGACCGTGAGCATGATGATAGCCACGTCGGATTGATCGCGAATTTCGCGGCAGGTTTCCAGGCCGCTCCTGCCGGGCATATTGACGTCCAGCAGGACCAGCTCAGGCCGCTCCTCACGCATAATTTCCAGCGCTTCGTCACCGCTTCGCGCTTCCAGCACGGTATATCCATTGCTGGAAAGCGTTGTACGCATTACACGGCGAATTTGCGGTTCGTCATCCACGACAAGAATTGTGGGTGTGCTCATTTTTGTTCCCCTACCCCCCTGAAGATTGGCAAGGTAAAAGAAAACACAGACCCGTGCCCCACCTGGCTGATCACTCCGATTGTTCCCTCATGCGCCTCAACGATCGCTTTTGCGATGGGCAGGCCCATCCCAGTGCCTTGTATGCGATAGCGCTGGTCCGTGCCGCGATAAAATTTGTCGAAGATGAGCCCGAGTTCCGCATCGCCGATTCCCGGGCCCTGGTCAGCCACACTGAATTGCACAAATTCATCCTTCTCCTCCGCGCCGATGGTTATGGGGTGATCGGGAGAGGAATATAAATTTGCATTCTGCACCAGGTGAACAAGCACTTCTTGGGCGCGAGCGAAATCCGCGCGGACGCGGAGATCCCGATGCTTCAATTCGATTCGAATGGGGCGCGTCCCCAGGACTCCTTTGCAGACATCCAGCGCGCCTGAAATCAAATCCTCCGCGCGAACAGTTTCCAGCTGAAGTTTAACTTCGCCCGCCTCCAGCCGAGCCATTTCCGCGGCTTCGCCGACGAGACGATTCAGGCGGTCGCACTCTTCATCAATGATGTGCAGCAGTTCGTCCCGCTGTGCGCCATCCAGCTTTGTGGGAGAAAGCAGAGTGGTGACCGAGGCCTTCATGGAGGTGAGCGGGGTGCGAAAATCGTGTGTAATCGCATCCAGCAACGCCGACTTGAGCCGTTCGCCTTCCCGGGCCGCTTCCGTCTTGCCCACCATTTCCGTGGCGTGTGCTCGCTCGATGGCCACCGCGATCAGCGTGCCCATGGCCTCCAGCGATTCGCGCGAGAGGATTGGACCGGAAATGCCCATGCTGCCGACAATGCGCGAGCCGATTCGCAATGGAGCAAAACAAATACTGTGCTCATGATCTATTTGAATTTCCTCGCGCGCTGCAACTGCCTTCAAACAGTCCGCATCGAGCTGCGGGATATTCATTCCTGAGCGATAGATTTTTTGCTTATCCGAAAGGAAAAGGGCCGCTGCTCCCACTTCAAAGGTCTCCGCTATCTGGCGCGGGATGGCGTTCAGCAATTCGATAGGATTGCCGGCGCTCAGCAGGCGCTGGCTGAATTTATAAAGGCGCTCCACTTCATGCCGCCGCCGGTTGGCTTCGGCGGCCTGGTTGCGTGCACGCGCGGAGAGATCGCTAGCGAGTATGGAAGTGGCCAGAAATGCAAAAAGAGCCACCCAATTTTGTGGATCCACGATGGTAAGCGTTCCCAAAGGCGGCAGAAAAAAATAATTGTAGGCCAGAGTCGCGGCCAGCGACATGAACACGGAAACGGAAAGCCCCCACAGAGTGGAAACGCACAGGATGGCAAGCAGGTACGTGAAGGCAACCGTCGTCACATTGAAGCGGTGCGTGTATACGTAAAAATAAGTAATGGCGAGAACCGCGGCCAGTGCTGCGGCATAGCGAGCGAGGATGGCGGGTAAATTTTTGCTCATGACTCAATTCAAGCCTAGCATTTTAACGCCCGCATGGACGAGAATATAGTGCGTGACAAAAACTCCAGACCAGTGGCTCGAAGAAGTATCCCCCAAGGAGCGCACTGAGGGAATCCTCAAAGTATTTCTAGGCTACGCCCCGGGCGTGGGCAAGACATTCAGCATGCTGAGCGAAGCCATACGACGGCGAAGCCGCGGAGAAGACGTGATCATCGGCGTCATCGAAACGCATGGACGGAAAGGGATTGCCGAGCTTGCTTCGCAGCTTGAACGAGTGCCCATGCGGAAAGTGGAATACAAGGGCACCATCTTCGAGGAGTTGGACCCGGATGCAATTAAGGCAAGAAATCCGGGCGTGGTATTGGTTGACGAGCTGGCGCATACCAATATTCCAGGGAGCAAACACCGCAAGCGATACGAAGATGTGCTGGACCTGGTCGCGGCAAAGATGGAGGTGCTCTCCACCGTAAATGTGCAGCACCTCGAAAGCCTCGCTCCCACGGTCGGTGCGATTACCGGAATCAAGATTCGCGAAACGGTGCCGGATTGGGTGATGGAGCACGCCAATGAAATCGTGATGGTGGACTTGACGCCAGAAGCGCTGCAGAACCGCATGAAGCGCGGCGAGGTCTATCACACTGAAAAAGTGGACCAGGCACTGAAGAATTTTTTCCGCAGAGGAAACCTCATCGCCCTTCGTGAACTGGCCCTGCGCCAGGTAGCCGAACAGGTGGACCGCAGCCTGGAAAGCTACATGGATCAGAAGGACATTCAAAATCCGTGGCCGGTGCGCGAGCGCATCGCGGTATGCTTCAGCTCAAATCCCCGGGCGCAATATTTGATTGCGCGCGCTTCCCGAATGGCGCGCCGCATGGACGCCGAACTTTACGCCATTTATGTGGACATCGGCTACGACACTTCGGAGCAGGACAAGAATTCGCTCAACGCCAACATTCAATTTTCCGAAAGCCTGGGCGCAAAAGTCGTGAAATTAACAGGCAAGGATGTGTCTTCGGCCACGGCCGAGTTCGTTCGCGAAAAACATGTGACGCAGGTGATTTTTGGACGCTCCGCCGTCGAAGGTTGGAGAAAATATTTGTATATGACCGCCATTCATCGCTTCCTGCGCGACGCGCCCGCCGTGGATGTGCACATCGTGACGCAAGAATCCGATTGATTGCATTGTGTGGCGCGGGCTTTTTACCCTGAGCATTTCTGAAGGGCAGCCTGCGGGGGTTGGGCCTTGCGAGGACTACCCGCCTCAGGTTTAACAGGCTGCGGAAAAACTACTTTCTGTCATCCCGAGCGAAGCGAGGGATCTGCTTTTTTTCTCGGCTTCCAAGAAACAGCAGATTCCTCGGGCAAACCACGCCCTTCGGAATGACATAATGTGAGTTTTTCCGCAATCTCTGAAGCCCGCGCTACGAAAAGTAAGTTACTCACCCCGCATTTTCAACTCGCGCGCCGTGACTTCGTGTCGATATTCAAATAGTTTTGCAATCTTTCGCCGCACGTACCATCCCGCGACCCATCGCCCCACAGCGCCGAACGGCAGGGCGTATTCTACTCGGTCTTCGAGAATGCAGGCCGAAGGTCCATCCGACTCAAATGTGTGCGTGTGTTTCCAGTAAGCGAACGGCCCTGAAATCTGTTCATCTGAAAAATAGCGGCCCACTTTGAAATCTCCATGCACAGCCACCCATTTTCGCCGCAATGGCCATTTACCAAATTGAAGCACCACGCGCGCGCCGCTTTCAATTCCACCCGTCTTCTCGATGATTTTCACGGATTCACCCGGCGGCGTGAGCAGTTCTAGCGCGCCGGGCAAGGCGTGCCACGTGTAAACCTCAGCGGCAGGCGCGTTGATTCGTGAACGGCGGACAAATAATTCGGTTTTCATTCTGTCCCTTGCCGCGGCGTCCCCTGCGCAACCATCGCTGCTCATGTACTGCTGACGGCGAATGCGCTCACACTGTACAATACGCCGCTGCACCGCGCTGGGCCCAAGATGCATCCAATGCCGTGCCAGCACGAAGTGCTCATTGAGTACGACAAAGAAACGGTCAAGAGGAGAACATGGCCCATATATTCGATCCACTTCCTATTCGCGGCGTCACACTGCCAAATCGCATTGGCGTTTCCCCGATGTGCCAATATTCCAGCGATGACGGCTTCGCCAATGATTGGCACCTCGTGCATCTTGGCAGCCGCGCCACGGGCGGCGCAGGAGTGGTTTTCGTGGAAGCGACCGCCGTCACGGCCGAGGGCCGCATCACTCCCGAAGACATGGGAATTTGGAAAGACGCGCACATTGAATTCCTCGCGCGCATCGTGCGATTTATGAAGGCTCAGGGGACAGTCCCAGGCATGCAGATTGCCCATGCCGGCCGCAAGGCGAGCACGCAGAGGCCCTGGGTGGGCAACAGCAGAATTGAACTTGCCGATGGCGGCTGGGTTCCTGTCGCGCCGAGCGCCGTTTCTTTCTCGGAAAAATACGCCATGCCGCGTGCCCTATTGACGGAAGAGATTCACGCCATTGTGGACGCCTTCGCGGCCGCCGCGCGCCGCGCGCTGGAAGCCGGGTTTCAAGTTCTGGAAATTCACGCCGCGCACGGCTATCTTGCCCACGAATTTTTTTCTCCGCTCAGCAATTTCCGCACCGACGAATATGGAGGATCATTCGAAAACCGCACCCGCATCGGTCGCGAAATCGTTTCAGCGGTCCGCAAAGTGTGGCCGGAAAACCTTCCACTTTTCATTCGAATCTCGGCAACGGATTGGAAGGAAGGCGGCTGGAATCTGGATGAGGCGGTGGAACTGGCCAAGCAGCTCAAGCCGTTGGGCGTGGACTTGGTGGATTGCTCCTCCGCAGGGCTCGTGACGGATCAGAAAATCGTAGCCGGCCCCGGCTTTCAGGTTCCCTTCGCCGAACGCATCCGCCGCGACGCGAACATTCCGACGGCCACCGTCGGTTTGATCGAGACGAAAGAACAAGTCGCGGACATCCTCGGCAAAAATCAGGCCGACTTGGTTTTGATGGCGCGCGAGTTTTTGCGGGATCCCTACTGGCCTCTGCGAACGGCTCGCGAATTGAAGCAACCGATGAGCTGGCCCGCGCAATACCTGCGAGCCGCCCCGCCGGATGCTACAGCGCGTAAACCGATTGAAAGCGGCGCATCGAAGGCTAAGGGAACCGTTTGATTTGTAGCTCGCCTCTTCAGAGGCGAGGGTTTAGGTGATGGAGCGCGAAAAAACCCCGCCTCTGAAGAGGCGGGCTACAACAGCGAGAGCTGCGTACCCGTCCAGTGCTGTTTCGATTCACGACCCGACGAACGCGCTAGGCGAACTCCGCCAAAACCTCTACCATTACTTGCGTGAGCAATCCTAGCGTTCATCGCCGCGTATTCACTTCCACAGGCATTGTAATGGGCGGCATCCTGGCCAGCCGGCTGCTCGGATTCTTTCGCGAGTGGGCCGTGGCGCACCAGGTCGGCTCGAACGCCATGACCGACGCGTACTATGCGGCGTTCACTCTGCCCGATTTCTTGAACTATCTGGTGGCCGGAGCATCCCTGAGCGCCACGTTCATTCCAGTTTTCGCCAAGTACGCCGCCGAGGGCCGCGAGGACGAAGCCTGGCAGGTTTTTTCGACGGTGATGACGTTCATGGGCGGACTGCTGACCATCCTGATCGTGATCGGCGAGATCTTCGCGCCACAACTGGCACATCTGATCGCTCCCGGATTTGCGCGCGCCGGAACGCCAGCGCCTGATCTTTCTGACGCGCCTGATGCTCCCGGCGCAATTTTGTTTCTACCAGGGCAGCATCCTCAGCGCCGTGCAATACGCCAAGGGGCGCTTTCTGATTCCTTCTCTCGCGCCCGTTGTGTACAACGTGATGATCGTGCTCGGCGGCATTTTGCTTGCGTCGCGCTACGGCATGACCGGCTTCGCCATCGGCGTGCTCGCGGGAGCGCTTACTGGGAAATTTTCTTTTGCAGGTTTATGGCGCCATTCGAGTGGACGCGCGTTTTCGCCCCAATCTCAATCTGCGCCACCCGGGATTTATTTTATTTTTGCGCCTCTCGATTCCCATCATGCTGGCGCTGTCACTGGTCTTCACAGACGACTGGGTGATTCGCTGGTTCGGCTCCTATCTGCAGCCTGCTTCGATCACCTGGCTCAGTTACGGCAAGACGCTCATGCGCGTCCCGCTCGGCGTGGTGGGGCAAGGCGTTGGAGTCGCGTCATTTCCATTTCTCGCGCAGCTATATTCCGAAGGGAAAATCGACGAGCTGAACCGCCTGCTGAACACCACGATGAAATGGCTCATCGCGCTTCTGGTGCCCATTTCGGCGCTCACCATCGCGGAAAGCACGCCTGTGGTTTATCTGGTTTTTTCGCACACGCGTTTGCGCGGGCCGGACTTCAACGCCACGGCGGCCACGCTCATGTTGTTTTCCCTGGGCATGTTTGCCTGGGGCGCGCAAAACATTCTGGCGCGCGGCTTTTATGCCACGCGGAACACTCTTACGCCCGCCATCGTCGGCACAGTTCTCGCCATCGCAAATCTTCCCGTGTATTGGCTGCTGGTGCGGCGCAATGCAGCATAACGGCCTGGCGCTGGCAAGTTCGCTGGGCATTATCGTCTACACCGTGGCGCTCTTCGTGCTGCTCGAATCGGCGGACGAAAAATCGCGAAGGCGGGGCCATCACGCTATTTTTTCTAAAAGTTTGCGCCGCTTCGGCCGCGGTGGCTTATGTCTGCCACCGTCTGCAACTTTACCTGGAGCCGCATTTTGCGTGGCACGCCATCCCCGGAGCGTTTGCCCTGCTTACCATTGTGACCTCAGTGGGAGTTGCGCTGCTTTTCATCGCCGCGAAAATTCTGGGCATCCGCGAATTCGACCAATTGTTCGCCCGCGGGCGCGGAATGCTTGTTCGCGGAAGTCCTGACAGCACATTGCCCGCCCCCCCGGAACAACAGTAGGAGAGAGGGTTTGGTAGCACAGGCACTCTGCCTGTGCGCTTTTTGCAATGTATGGTGTTATGAGCATGCGAAAATTGAGAAAACCGCACAGGCAGAGTGCCTGTGCTACTTTTTCCACAGGCCGCCTTTCAGAAATGCTCAGGGTAAAAAGCCCGCGCTACGAAGATCGGCCTAAGCCCGACGGGCGGGGCCCAGGGCTTCGCGGACGCTGCGTGCGAGCGTGTCGTGCGTGAAAGGCTTCTGCAAGACGCGCGCAGCTTTTCCGCGCACGCCGTGTTTTTCGAGAGCGTCGTCCGTATACCCGGACATGTAGAGAGTTCTGATGTGCGGAAATTGAGCGCTGAATTGACGCGTAAGGTCCGGACCCGTAATTCCCGGCATGACCACATCGGTGAGAAGCAGATCAAGCCGCTCTTGGTGTTGTTCAGCAATATGCAACGCATCCACCCCGCTGGATGCCGCCAGCACACGATACCCTTTGCTGAACAATACTTCCGCTGCCATTCGGCGCACCAGGGGATCGTCCTCAACCAGGAGTATGGTTTCACCACCAGCGCGGAAGTCGGGCGCTTCCTGAAGCAGTGGTAAATCGGCCGGACGCGCAACGCGCGGCAAAAGTGTTTGGAACACGCTACCGCCGCCGATTTCGCACTCCACCCAGATATAGCCGCCGCTTTGCTTCACGATTCCATAAACCGTAGCGAGTCCCAGGCCTGTGCCCTTGCCCATTTCTTTGGTCGTAAAAAACGGTTCAAAAACGCGCGCGCGCGTTTCGGCGTCCATGCCAATTCCAGTATCGCTAACAAGTAGCACGACGTACTCACCGGGCGCGACATACGGCTGCACCGCAGTACTTGGATCGGTCACGGACACGTTGAGCGTTTCCAGACGTAATCGGCCGCCCTGCGGCATGGCGTCGCGCGCATTTCCCGCCAGGTTCAGCACAATCTGTTGCAGCTTTCCGGAATCCACCTTGGTCCAGCCCAGATTTGGGTCCATCACCACTTCCAGAGCGACGTCCTCTCCGAGCACGCAACGCAGAATTCCGTCCATGTCTTCCAGAACCGAATTGATTTGCAGGACCGCTGGCTCCAGAATTTGATTGCGGCTATAGGCAAGGAGTTGGCTGGTGAGCCACGCTCCGCGCTCCGCGGCTTTGCGGATTTCCTTCACCCGCAGGCGGGAATTCTCGCGAGACTCGCCCCGCTTCAGCAAGAACTCGCTGTGCCCCAAAATTACGGTTAATAGATTGTTGAAATCGTGTGCGATTCCGCCGGCAAGCTGGCCAATAGCTTCCATTTTGCTGGCTTGCTGCGCGGCTCGTTGTCCCAGGTCAAGTGCAGTTTCGCTTGTCATGGAATCTTTTCGCGGCTCGACTGGCAGCGCAGGGCTTTCCAGCGCCTTCTGCTTTCCTTGAGTTGACGCGGTTGTGCCGGATTCATGCTGCGTTTCAAACCTGGATGGTTTTGAGGACACGGATCCCCTTATCGCTCATTGGAGTATTTGCTTCCGAACGCGGAAAGGGGGAAAACGCGCCAGACCTGCCGTTTCGGGCGGCAGGCATCGACCAAACAAAGTTATTCCGAGGGAACACTGATGTCAATGCGGAACCGGCCACTTGTTTCGCGAACGTTTCAAGATGAAAATCAGGATGCGAAGACCGAGGCCGATCATGAGTCGTGCTCGGCGGGTGGCGCACGCACATTTTGTCATTCCGAGCGAAGCGAGGCATCTCTCTTTCTTTTAACACGTTTAAAACAAGGAGAGATTCCTCACTTCGCTCGGAATGACAAACGGTTTTAAGAGTTTTTCCGCAGCCTTTATAGTCTTAGCAAGTGCGCCGGGTTTTCACAAAGAATCTGCTGGCACTCTCTCTCGGTAATATTCGGTATGGCCTCGACATATTCCACGGGCTTTCGGATGGACATGCCCTGCGGAAAATCGGTGCCGCACACCACACGATCGACGCCCACGATGTCGATCAGCATCCTCGTAAGTTTTGGATCGTGCATGGCCAGGTCATAGTGAAAGCGGCGAAGATAATCGCTGGCGCGCGGCAGCTTCAGATTCTTGTAGGTATTGGTGCGTCCACGCGGTGAGTAGGAAGCGGTGCCCATGGCCCAATCCATTCGCGGCGTGGCGAATGCGATAAAGCCGCCACCGTGGGGAAAATAAAAATCCAGCTTGGGAAACGCGTCCATTACGCCGCCCAGGATCAGCGCGGTGGCCGCAATGGTGCCCTCGAACGGATTTCCGATGATGTTGATCATGGTGTAATCGGTGGCATATGAGCCGCTCGGAAATCGGGTCGAGATTGTGCAGGAAGATGGGAAGATTAAGCGCTTCGACTCGCTCGTAGACGGGCCAGAACGATTTGTCATCAATGTTCTTGCCGAGAATATTTTCCGGAAAATTCACGGCTTTCATGCCGGGCAATTTCCGTCCGCGCTCCAATTCTTCGAGTGAGGCATTGACGTCCTGCAAGGGCAGGGTGACCGCCGCGTTGAATCGCTTGGGATATTTCACGCAAAGCGCTGAGCTTGCGTTGTTGATGGTTTGCGCGAGCTTCACACCGAACGCGGGCGGGGCCCACAGGATGTGCGGATTGGTCTGGGTGAGCGTGCACAGATCGACGTGACGCTCGTCCATGGCTTTCAGCATCAGGTTGACGTCGGTCATATCCTGGCGAAAGTCGGCGCGCGGCGCGTAGGGATGGTTGCCGGGGACAACGCACTCCAGTTCGCCCTTTTCGTTGCGCTTGATTTTGGTGACGCCATTGGCAGCGCCTTCTTTTTCAATCAAGTCGGCAAATTCCGGCGGATACCAATGGAAGTGGGCGTCAATCACCGGCTTGGTGTAATGGTATTTGGGTTGCGACGCAATTTCCTGCGCGCTCTCGGCTTCCGGCGGGATCAGCGATGCTGCGCCTACTGCGGCGATTCCCGTAAGAAAAGCACGTCTCTCGATAGCCATGTTCCCTCCGAATATTGACGATCGCAAAGGTTCAAAGGCCTACATTCTGACTATACGTAAACATAGGACGGCATCTTCGTGCAAAGGGTTTCGCGCAATCCGAACTTCTGAACATCCCGAATGCTTTTTATCGATGGGAATTCTTACTCAGCTTGGAATCTTGGAAAATTGCTATATAGCAGGATTGCAGTTTGTGATGAATCAGAGCAGAAACTTTTCCATGCGCGCTTGACGCCCTACTTCGCCTGATAATCCCCGCGGCTGAAATATTTTTCCAGCCAGCAGTACAGCGCGATGAATAGATAGCGGCTTCCCATTTCATTGATCTTCAATTTTGATTCTCCGGCGCGCCGGTTGCGCCAGGTGATTGGGATGACCGTCCAGGAATATCCGCGGACCACCGTCTTCAGCGGTAATTCCAGCGTCAAATTGTAATGAGGCGCGAGAAATGGGCGGCACCCCTCAATCACGGTTCGCCGGTAAGCCTTGAAGGCGTTTGTGAAATCGTTGATTGGCACCTGGAACAGAAATCGCAGGAACAGATTGGCAATCCGATTGATCAGCAGTTTTAGCCTGGGGTAGTCGATTACCCCGCCGCCGCGCACAAAACGCGAGCCGAAAACCGCGTCCCACCCTTCGCCCAATGTTTCCCAGTAGCGGATTACGTCGCGGCAATCGTCAGACTCGTCCGCCATCATGACCACCACGGCGTCTCCGGCAATGTGATCGAATCCAAAAGTGATGGCGCGTCCGAATCCGTGCTCTCCCGTATTTTGCACCGGCCTGCATTCCGGAATTCGAGCGCTGAGTTCCTGCAGAATGGCCCAGGTGGCATCCGTGCTTCCGTCATCGACCACCACGATTTCGTGCGGGACGCCCTTCAGGCGCAACTCTACATGAAGATGCTCCACGGTGGCCGCGACGCAGCCCTCTTCATTCCGCGCGGGAATCACGATGGAAAGCAGATTCAGCGGCTCATGGGAGGAAGGCGATGGCGATTTCATGCGCAGCTCATTTCCAGCGAGCCTGGAGGAATGCCCGCGAGCGCATCAGCACCCCGCGGACCGCATCAGAATGAGCCATTGTTGTCATTGCAGCGTTTCTGGGCATCTCGCCAAATCATTCCTATACACGCAACCTTATCTAAATAGTTTTTCACGGTAGTTGGCGTGCGTCTATGCCGGTGCAGCACTCTGTTGCCGATTGCGATACGGGAGCTAAGCGCGGGAACGACGGCGAGATTTGAGCGCCGCAAGACAAAAGTATGCAAAAATCGTAAGGTATGCTGCGTGGCCGATGGCCTTGGGAATATGGAGTGAAAATGCTGCGGTTACTGAGGGGAATAATTTTACTGCTGGCGTTGGGGGCCATATGCGCCTCGTACCAGGGTGTCTCCGCCAAAGAGAAGCCCGCCTCATGGAAGGAAATCGACGATGCCATCCTGCGGCTGAATGATGCCCCTGTGAAAGTCTGGGGCGTTTTTCAAACAGGAAAGAAGCGCGACCCTCTGTTGGTACAAATGGATAAGCGATTTGTGTTAATTAAGATCCACGAGCGGCAAGTGTTTGAAGTTGATCCGGCCAAGGTGCAACACAAATCGGACGAACTTCTTTGGGATCCCTCCGATCATCCCGCCCAACCGCTGAGCACTTCAGATTGGGATGCCGGCGACACGGAAGCTGTTTTTCGGGTTCGCGTCAAGCTTGAGGGCGAAGTTGGCCTCCTCGATATAGAACTTCCCCACCCTCTCGACCTGAGCGGTATGTCTCCCCACCCTGCCGCGGCAACACGGCACAGATAGGAGCTCCGCGCCGCGATTATGTCATGCACAATTACCGGTCCGAGTAGTAACCGTCTCTGGCCTGCACGGTCATTTCTTTCTGTTTCACCGTGAGATGGATTTTGCGATAGCCGGAAGCGGCATCGGCGCCGGGTGAGTAACCCAGGCTGTACTGATTGCGCAGATCCTCGGCAATGGCCGCGTAAATCTGGTCGATGGGCAGTTTCTTGGAAACCTCAAATAAACGGCCTCCGGTCTCTTTCGAGATTCGTTCCAGAATTTTTTTTCCGTCGGGGCGTTGTTCCTGCTGAGGATCGCGGTGCCCGCCGCCGTGCCGGCCCATTCCCGGGCCACCAAAGCCGCCAAAAGGATTTTGGAATCGCTGTTCATCGGCAAACAAGATCGAATAGACAATGGTGTCGGCGCGCTGTGCGGTCCGAATTGCGTCCACCAGAGTTTCCTTGCTGCCCCGGTCATCACCATCGGTAAGCACGATCAGCGCCTTGCGGCCCTGCTGCTTCTTGATGACCTCGTCGGAAGCCAGATAGATGGCATCGTAAAGCAAGGTTCCACCGCCGCTGTACTGCCGGCGCGAACCTCCGCTGCCACCGCTGTCCCTAACCAATTGAGGCGCGCCCACCAAATCGAGCGCGCTTTCCAGCTTCTGGCGCGAAGACGTCAAATCCTGCAAGAGCTCCACTTCGCGGTCGAAATGGATCACGAAGGCTTTGTCCTTATCCTCGCGCAACATGTCATCGATAAAGCTGTGGCTAGCGCTGCGTTCCTGATCGAGGACCCGGCGCTGGCTCTCGCTGGTGTCCACCAGCAGGCCCAGCGACAAGGGCAGGTCGGTCTCCTTAGCAAAGTAGGTAATCATTTGGGGGCGCCCATCTTCCTCCAACGCGAAATCGTCCTTTCCCAGGTTATTGACAATCGCGCCGTGCTTGTCCCGCACAGTCGCAAGCACGTTGACCACTTTCACTTCCACACTGATCGGCGATTGTGGATGGGGCTGTTGCTGTGAGCGCGAGGAAACGGCGCTCAGCAGCAAAGCAATTGCCAGCATTACCAGCCAACATGCATTGCTAATTCTCACACCAGGAGAGTGTACGCGTTTCATCAGACTGCTCTGCTCCACTCAAGATTTTCACCAATCAAGTTGTTCAGGTACAAGCGACAACCAATACAGATTCTTGCATGCTCGGGGCGGTTGCCTGTAGCGGACTTTGTTTGTCGTCCTCTTTGAGGCTTCGTGAGGGACGTTGCCAATTCTCTTGGATGCGCGAAGCCCGAGTACTTCCGGGCGAGTTGGATGGACGGGATAAATGCGCCCACGAAATGCGGGAATGCGCAGTCGTTCCAGCATGGTGCGGCCCACACTGCCTTCCTTGTCCGTGGCGCCGATCAGAGCTACGGATTGCGGAGAGAACATGCTGTCGAGTACGGAACGTCCTTCGCTCGCGTTCACGCCATCGTTGATGCTTGGCTCACTCATTGCTAATGCGCCTTTTCTGCGTGTCGATCTGCGATTGAATATTTCACGGAAGCGAAATCATACGAGAGGTGCTGATCGCTTGCACTCTCAGAAATCCATCAGATGGTTGAACGGCAATGCCGGCTGGAATAATCCGTCGGCAGTCAGAAGGTCAAAAATTGGGGGTTGAGGAGAATGCGGGGAATCTTGTGGGCCTGTTCTTCTCCCCTGATCCTCAACCCCCGGCAGGTCCGCCGCAACCGGCGCTTGCACCACGCGCGCCTCTATCGTTTCCTAAGCGCGCACCGTCAGCACAGGGCACTGTGCGTTGACGACCACCTCATGTGCGATGGACGGCAGCAAGTGCGTGATGGCACCCACTCCTCCATGAGGAGCGCGAACGCCGAGGACAATCAAGTCAGCGCCAAGAGCAATGGCAACCTCGTTGATCTTCTGCGCCTCGGGACCTTGCTCCACCCTGCACTTTGGCTCGCACCACAGATCAGCACCTGCCGGCACCAGCGACTGCAGCCGCCGCAGCGTTGACTCCTGGTAAAACTCCGCATGAACCAGTTCCCCGACTTCGGTCTTTCCCGGTGGCATTCATCAGCGTCAGATTGGACTGATGCTCCTGCGCCAGCGAGACGGCGAACGGAAGGGCGGCCAGGGACTCCGGCGAAAAATCCGTCGCGAACAATATCTGCTTCATGGCCATGCGGCGTTCCGTATTTTGTGAAATATGCGGCCCCACCGTGAGAACCGGGCAGGCGGCCCTTCGGAAAATTTCTTCCGCAGCTGACCCGAGCAGCGCGCGGCTAACGCCTTTCCGCCCGTGCGTGCCGATGACCACCAGGTCCACTTTCTGCTTCTGCACGATTTCATCCAGAACTGGCCATAGGTCTCCCTCGATGATGGTCACTTCATGGGGAACAGAGGCCAGCTGTTCGTGCATCTGTTGCGCCTCGAACTTGGCTTGCTGTTCGGCGGCTTCCAGTATCTGTGGCATGGACTCGGGGCCGACGATCGGATACGTCGCCGGATAGCGCACGTGCAATCCGTGCACCTTGGCGCCGTATTGCTTTGCCAGGCCAATCGCGTACGGTAAGGCAGCTTCCGCGGCGGGAGAAAAGTCCGTCGCGAAAAGAATGTTCTTCAGAGCTACTCTCGTTTTGGTTGCAGCAGTGTCCATACATCACCTCCAACTGCTTGTTTTATATGCCTAGCCTAGCAGGTTAGATGTGATCTTCGTCACATTAGGAGGTGAGAGCGGTCACTTCCAAAAAACGCAATCCGAGCGATGCTTATAGGCGAAGAATAGATTGCCAATCAGGAGATGAAACAACATGCGGAACGAAATGATCCCCTCCTTTGCCCGCGGTAAAATGCCCAGCACAACGGTTTCGCGCTTCGGATGGTCGGGCTTTCCTTTGGAGATCGCCACGGAGGCTCGGCGAGGATTCGGCCCGGTTCCAAAACTTCCACCAAGAAGGGGCAGGTTCTCTTCCCAGGCAGCGCGGAAGGCATTCGCAGCTTAGAGAGAATTCGCCAAAATGGAAGATGCGTTTTCTCGCGATGGGCACTCGCTATTTCAGGAAATGTTCTTCCTTTGCACGGTCAAGAATCTGGGCGATGTTCCCGGACCGGGCAGCATTTATGTGGAAACCGTTGTGGACCGCGATTCCGGAATTTCATTTGCAAAAGTTTATTCCGCACAGAATGCGATGAACGCGGTCGATATTTTGGCCAGCCGCGTCGTCCCCTTTTTTCAGCGCCATGGAATCGCAATCAAGGAAATTCACACACGGAAAACGAACGAATATTGCGGGCGAGTTCCCTTCCATCCGTATGAGACTTTTCTGGCCACCTCTCACATTCAGCATCTGCCCAATAACGTACTCGGTCACCCTGACAATCATTTGTGCGAGCAATTTTACCGCTTTCTTCTGAACGAATTTTTCCCGTCGGCCCTCCGCAAAACATTTCACCTTTCCCTGGACGAGCTGCAGAAAGACCTCGACACTTTTGTCGAGGCCTACAATGCAGCACAAGTGAAGAGCCTCGGTGACAATAAGTAGCGGCCCTCCTTCCCGGTGAATTTCCCTGTTGACCTGTGATCTGGTTGTGATATTGCTTTGCCCTGACTTTTTCCTGTGAATAGCAAAATTCAAGCGGTCTTGTAGCGCCCGTCCGCCACGGCGGACGGGCATTTGCTTGAAGCTACGGTGCCCGCCTGAAGGCGGGCGCTACAGGGGCCGACCGTTAGCTGTAATACGGAATGCCGGCTCAGGCCTCCTCTCGGCAATTGGTGCGTCCATGAGGGGCGCTCAGGAACACCGCGTCACGAGCGAAAGGAACTTCGCAATGTTTGAGCAGGTTCTCGACCCGACCGGACACCTGTGGCTCAGCGTACTGATTTCCCTGGTTCCGCTGATTGCACTGCTGTTCATGCTGGCGGCGCTTCGCATGACGGCCTGGCTGGCCTCCATCATCGTGGGCGTCGATCACCATTCCCATCGGCGTCTGCGTCTGGCACGCGCCGCTCGTCGGCACGCTGAAATCCTATCTTTACGGCGGCCTGACCGGCTTCTGGGTGATCGACTGGATCACGTTCTGGGGCCTGATCATTTTCAACACGCTGGTGCTGACCGGAGATTTCGAACGCTTCAAGAACTGGATGGTGCATCACGCCACCGCCGACATTCGGATTCAGACCATCATGCTGGCGTGGGCTTTTGGCGCGCTGCTCGAAGGCCTGGTCGGATTCGGCATCCCCGTGGGCCGTGGTCGTGCCGATTCTGGTTGGCCTGGGAATCGCGGACCTCGACGCCATTCGCGTCGCGGCGCTGGCGAACAACGCGCCGGTTTCTTACGGCGCGCTGGGCGCGCCCATTCTGGGCCTGGCCGCCGTTACCGGGTCTGCCGCTGATGGCGCTTGTCCGCTTCGATTGGCAACATCGTCGCTATCCTCGCGCTTCTTCCGCCCTGGGTGCTGATTTATCTGGTGAGCGGTTGGGACGGAATGATCGAGGCCTGGCCGCTGGCAATTGTGGGATCTCTTTCTTATATTGCGGGACAGTGGCCGGTGGCTCATTATTTGGGTCCGTATCTGCCGGACCTGAGCGGGGCGCTGGTTTCCTTCTGGGTTCTGTTTCTTTTCGTGAAGATCTGGCAGCCCAAGACGATTCGCGGATTTGGCGGCGCACCGCTCGCCATCCAAACGCCGGCAGTCTGCGAGCTCGGCTGGAAATCGTCGCACGGTGCGCGAAGCGCTTTATCGCCTGGATTCCTTACATCGTGCTGATCCTGGTCGTCGTCGGCTGGACCGGTCCGTGGTCCCACCTTCCGTCGATCAGCTGGTTCAAGCTGGCTGGTGACGGCGAAGTCTTCCGTGACGCAGAGCGCCAATCTCGTCGACATTTAACTTCACTCCGCTCGGCGGCGGGCACATCGACACTGGTTTCGTGGCTCGTGATTCTGGCGATTCTGCGGCCCAGCGGCAAACAAGTCGGAAGAAAGTTTTTTCGCGCACCTTCAAGCAGATGTGGGGCGCGTTGCTGGTGGCGTTTTTCATTTTCGCGCTGGCCTACATTTTTGTGTATACGGGCATGGCGAATTCGCTGGCCTTCGGACTTTCCAAAATCGGACTGTTCTTCGTGGTGCTGGCGCCGATTCTCGGCTGGATCGGCGTGGCGCTTTCCGGAAGCAACACTTCCACCAACGCCATGTTCGGCCCGGTGCAAGCCATGACCGGCAGGTTGCTGAATCTTCCGGTGCTGCTGCTTGCCCTCGTTCAACTCGGTGGGCGCGGAAGTGGGAAAGCCGATCGCGCCGCAAACCGCCAGCGTCGGCGTTTCCACCAGCAAACTGGTGCGCAGCGAAGGCCAGGTGATCCGGCACAACATGGGCTGGACGCTGGTCATGCTCGCGTACCTGATCCTGATCAGCGTGCTCTTCTATTATTTCTTCCCGAATTGGATGACGTGTAGCGCCTTTCAGTAGCACAGGCTTCAGCCTGTGCGGGGTTGAGTCCTTGCAATGGTATCTAAATTCCACAGGCGAAGCCTGTGCTACTAAAGGCACGATCAAGGAATGATCGGCGGAACGTAGGGAAACGTTCGCGCGAAGAACCACATCAAGAAAAGCACCAGCACAAAATTCACCATAAAATACAGCATTCCGTAGCCGATCAGATCGCGCGCCTTCACTTTCAGCAATCCCAGCAGCGGAAGCATCCAGAACGGATTGATCAGATTCGGCAAGGCTTCCGACGTGTTGTAAATCTGCACCACCCAGCCCAGATTCACGTGCAGGTCCTTGGCGGCCTGCAGGACGTACGGCGCTTCAATAATCCATTTGCTGCCGCCCGAAGGCACGAACATCCCCAGAATCGCCGAATAAATCGAAACCACGATCGGGTACGTATTGGTGGACGAAAAACTCACAAAAAAATGCGCCAGCTTCGCGGCCAGATCGCCGAGAACGTGATGATTCCAAAAATTCCTCCGTAGAACGGAAACTGAATGAGGACTCCGGCCGTCGCCGGAACCGCATCGTTCACGGCGCGCACGAACGATCGCGGCCGCCAGTGCAGCAGCAAGTCCCATCATCAGGAACAGCAGGTTGTATGTGTTCAGATCCAGCGCGGCGAGCGGACCTTTACGCGAGAGGACCTGCGCAAGATAGGCCAGCCCCAGAACGCCGCGACCAGAATCGAAAGAGCGGGCGCATATTCCAGCCATTCCGCGGGCGTCTTGCGCTCCTCGAGTTTCTTGATTTCCAATCCCTCCGTAACTCCGAACGATTCAGCGTCCTTCGTCGAACTGCGCGGGCGTGGAGAGATAGGCCACCGTGACACAGGAAACGATCAGAATCGCCGCGGTCGCGACGCTCTGCCAGGTGTAAATCGTCAGGCTCAGCGGAATGACGCCGCTGATCTTGAGCAGCGCGGCGGGAATCGATGCCGGCGTGGCCATCACCAGCGCGGCGGACGAGGACAGTCCCAGCGCCCACACGCTGCCAGTGCCCAAAAAGGCGGCCGCGCCAATCGCGCGATAGTCGATGCCGCGCACGTTTCTGCACGATTTCCCGCACCAGGATGCCGCTGAAGATCAGGCCGAGTCCCCAGCTCACCAGCGAGGTCATCATGGAAAAGAAAGCCACGAAAGCGACCGCGCCGCGAGGCGTGCGCGGCAATGTGGCCAAGCCTCGAATCAATCGGTGCACCGGCGGCGACGTGGCCACCACGAATCCGCCGATGATGATCATGGCCATCTGCATCGTGAACGGAATCAGGCCCCAGAAACCGTCCCCGAAATATTTGACCAGGTCCCGCAGCGCCACTCCGAAAGCAATCCGGCCACGAAACACGATGAGCAATCCCACCAGCGCGAAAACAAACGCATCGGGAAACCACTTCTGCGACCAGTCGGCCAGCCCCATGCCCAGCCGCGCAAACACACCTGCGGAATCCTCGCCAGCTTTCTGATTTAAATTTCGCTGGGGAGTCGAATCCATGCGTCCTTTCAATGCAGTTGTAGCGCGGCGTCCGCCGGCGAGTTTGCGCTGTCTGATGACAAATACCGCCGCGGGCCCGGCGCTACCTAAGTCGTCAACGCTGGCGCGAGCTTGCTCATGTCGGAAAGAGTTTCCAGCGATTTTACGGCGGCGATGACCGATTCCGTTTTCGCCGTGGGCCACTTCGCAAATTCAGCGCAGCCTCTGAATTTGTCGGCCACTTCATCATAGCTCATGGGATTGGACGGGCTGCCCTTGGCGAATTCGGCGTGGCCCGGTGATGACTTTTCCGTTTTT
Source organism: uncultured Acidobacteriota bacterium (assembly GCA_963825365.1). Lineage (GTDB taxonomy): Bacteria > Acidobacteriota > Terriglobia > Acidiferrales > UBA7541 > Palsa-360. Next base: position 183,507 of record CAWGSV010000004.1, read on the forward strand.
CAAAGTGATTTTCATGATGCTGGTCATCTTATCGAGGCCGGCGCTCTCCGCCACGGGATCGATGTAAAAATTGATGCGCTTGATCATCTCCTGCACATCGGGCCGCTGCACGACCGCGTCCTGAAATTCCACCAGACCCGCCTTGCGATCCAGCAGCAGAATGCTCATGCAAAATTCCATGCTGAATTTTCCCTGCAGCCCGGTGGTCGGGCGGTGATGCAAGAGCGACGTCGTCATGGCGTGGTTCGCGCCGACGTCCACTTTTTCCACGTCGGCGGCCTTGATGTCGTTCTCGTGAATCAGGCGCATCATTTCGCCCATGGCCGGATGTGAGAGCGATCCGGACGGATACGGCTTGATCGAAACGCCGGGGTTGGCCAGCGTCCACGGCTTTCCGAAGCGGCCCACGATCGCGTCGGGATCGAATCCGCCGCCTGCGGCCTGAAAAAATCCCAGCGGCGCTTCCAGAATATCGACGGCTGCGGTCCAGCCGAGCGCGGCCAGATCGGCGGCCACGGTTCCGTTTTCCGCGGCGTGCCCCGCTTGAAACGGCTTGGTCATGGAGCCGAAATTGTCGCGGAAGCCGCCGCCTTCGGTCGCGCCGATGCCCAGCGCGTAAATGGTCTGCCTCACATCGAGGCCGCGCAGCCTGGCGCACGCAGCGGTGCTGCCGAAGCTGCCGCACGTGCCGGTGGTATGAAAACCCTCATCGTAGTGGCGCGGAGAAATGGCTTCGTCGATCTTGCACTCGACTTCCACGCCCATGTGATAGGCCACCATGAAATCCTTGCCTGAGCGGCGCCCCAGTTCGCACAGTGCGAACGCAGGAGGAAGCACGCTGACCGTGGGATGCGTCAGCAATCCGTAGATGCGATCCTTGGCCGCGGAGAGTTGCGTGTCGTCGTAATCGTCGGCATGGATCGAGACACCGTTCACGAATGCCGCCAAGCGCGGATGGGCTTTCATTCCCGTGCCGATCACGCTGGCGCGCATCTCGCTCGTTCCAAACGACTCCGCATATTTTCGCGCGATCGGACCCATCACCGACGCCGATCCCGCCAGCGCCAGACCAAATCCATCCAGAATCGATTTCTTGCCCAGTTCAATCACGTCCGCTGGAATATCTTCATACTTGGTGTTGACGATAAATTCGGCAACGGATTTGGTTAGTCCCGGAGCCTTGGGAAATTCCGCAGCGGGCGCGGGAGCAGGCGACGCGTCCACGCGACCGCCCGTCAGCGCCAGAGCCGATGCAGCCAGTGAAGTCTTGAATAGATCTCGGCGATTCATGAATCAGGTCCTCGTTTCGTTTCAGAGTTCAGTTCTTCGTGGCGCGCAAGGAAGCCGCAACGGGATTTCCATAAATTGCAGCAATATTTTCCGTGCCGATTTTCCTTCGCACTTCGGCGGGCAGCTGATTAAACAGCAGGATCACTTCCTGCCAGCGCCGGTCTTCGCCCTTGGGCAGCGGATAATGCTGGTCGCTGCCAATCACAAAGCGGTCCGGAAAGTCGGTGAACAGTTTCAGCCACTCCGGCTTGATTTTTCCGTCAGCGGCCAAGGGATAATTGAGTCCCGGCGCGACAGGATCTGCCTTTATTTCCATGTACAAATTGGGATGCGCCATGAGCAAGCGCCGGTCAAGCTCCACGGTGCGAAAACCAGTAAAATCCGAACCCAAATGCGCCCAGATAATTTTTGCGCGCGGATTGTGAGACAAAAGTTTTTCAAAAGCGGCGATGTTGGAATGCAATCGCGGGGCATTCGGCGGAGACTTAAGGCCCGAGGGCAGCGCCATCTCCTGCGGCACGGCCTCCATGTGCAGGTCGATGGGAACATTGTGGGCCGCCGCGATGTCGGCCAGCATCAGGTAGAGCGGATGATCCGGGGGGGCATACTGGTAGGGGGTGTAACCGGCAAAATGTTCCGCCGTCATTTCTCCGAAGCCGACCACACCCATGCGCAGCAATTCATCCGCGCGGTCTTTGAATTTTTTCTGCACCGCCGGCCCCGCATCCCCGGTCGCCACCGATTGCATGATGATGGAGTTCAGCGAACCACCGCCGCCCGTGATGGCCAGCTTGCCGGGATGCTTCTTCACTTCGGCCAGAATAATTTCAGTGTCGTAGTGGCCCGGGTGGTCGAAAGTGTCAGGAGAAATTTCAAAGAGAATCATGGCGGCATTCTCCGTGCCCATGGCCCCGAGCGCCGCGCGGACCGAGCCCGCCGGGTCCGTCTCATCAAAATGAGCGTGCTCTTCGACAAAGGGCGTGAGCGCGGGAACCGGTTCCGTGGCTTGCGCGGCCTTTGCAGCGCTGGTCGAGGACTGCTGCGCAAAGGAGACGTGCGCGGCCAGCGCCAGCGCTGCGATTCCAATTGCCGAAAGCGTCAGCGATGCCGCAAACTTCCCCTGCAATCGCGTCATTGCGAAACTCTTAGATTGTTGCACATTTTTGTCCAATTTTGGAAATGTTCGCGCCCAGGTGCGCGTTTCGTTCACAAGATTCTGTCCGCTGCGCGTGTCTCAACGCAAGCGATTTCTTGCGTGTTTCTCAAAAGGAATTTCAGTAGCGCGGGCTTCAGCCTGCGAGGGTTAGTCCTTGCAAGGCCAAAATCCGCAGGCTGAAGCCCGCGCTACTGAAATCCCGCTGCTGAATGCCAGTTTGCTAGAAATTCGGGTTAAGTTAAGATGTTTTCGCGAGGCCCAATTATGACCGACAAAATTCGCAAGAGCGAAGCGGAGTGGCGAAAGATTTTGACGCCGCAGCAGTACTATGTGACCCGCCAAAAAGGCACCGAGCCGCCCGGCACCGGCGAGTACGAAGACAGCGAGGAAGCCGGCGTGTACGTCTGCATCTGTTGCGGGCAACCGTTGTTTACTTCGGAAACAAAATTTCATTCCGGATCGGGTTGGCCCAGTTTCTATGCGCCGGTCGACGAACAAAAAGTGGAAATTGACCGCGACATCAGCCACGGCATGACGCGCGAGGAAGTACTGTGCAGCCGCTGCGACGCGCACCTCGGCCACGTTTTCCCGGATGGCCCGCGCCCCACAGGCCAGCGCTACTGCATCAATTCCGCCTCCATTAAATTGGTCGAGAAGGACGAATAGTGGAGCGCGGCGCGCTGGCATCCCATTCTCGTACCACGCCGCGCCGCACACCGCGGCTGCGCCAATTTCTGCGCGCGGGTATCGGCGCGTGCCTATTGCTCATCGCCATCGTCAGCATGCCGGCATCGGCGCGCGCATGGGGTTGCGAAGGCCATCAAGTTGTCGCCCTGCTGGCCGAAAAACATCTCACGCCGCGTGCGCTGGCCATGGCCAAAAAAATCCTGGCGGACAGCCCCATCGATCCGAGCCTCAGCCGCTATTGCAAACAGGGTGGCAGCGACCCGCTGGCCGACGCCGCCACTTGGCCAGACGACATGCGCGGATTGCGCCCGGAAACCGCTCCATGGCATTACGTCGATATCCCGCTCGGGACAACCGTGCGCAACGTGCAGAAATACTGCGACCCAAAGGAGGGCTGCGTCACGCGCGCCATCACCCAGGAATTGGCGACCCTGCGGTCCAAGGATGCAGACCCCAAGGAACGCGCCGATGCCCTGCGCTTCCTGATCCACTTCGTTGGCGATCTGCACCAGCCCCTGCACGCCACCACCAACAATGACCAGGGCGGCAACTGCGTCCCAGTTGCATTCTTTGACTCCCTGCCCCAACTAAGAAATCCGCAAACGGAAGGCTACGCGCCCAACTTGCACGGCATTTGGGATACAAATATTTTGGAGAGAGCCACGACGGGAAAGACAGTCGATCAAGTCGCGTCAGAACTCGATCAATCCTTCCGAAGAAAAATATCCCGCTGGCAAAAAGGTTCGGCCAACGTCGATGCCTGGGCCTGGGAAAGCTATCAATTGGCGGCAAGAAACGTGTACGGAAAATTGCCCGTGCGCATCCCGGTGGAAGCCCCGCAACCGGTCAAGTCCTGCGCCGATGACAACCACGTTTCCGCGCGCAATCTAAAACTCAACGAACGAATCGAAGAACCTTATCAGAATATGGCCGTCCCGATCGTCAGGCAACAACTCGCGAAAGCCGGAGCGACGCCTCGCCATGCTGCTCAATCAACTTTGGCCTTAGAAATATTGCCTCTTCTTACGAGACAACTATTGAATCGTCACAGTGATCTGGGTTGTGCGCGAAATTTGTGTAGAACTGGCAATAAAGTAGACCAATGTGGTTCCGGTAATTACCTGGTTGATCGAACCGTTGGTTCTCGAACTCTGATTCCTAGAATCACCCCCATATTGCGCGTTGATCATGTGCGTGCCAACCGCAAGATAGGTGAGTTGAAATGTGGCTGTCCCATTTACGACCGTCGCAGAGGTCAACGGAGCACCGCCATCGAACAGTGTGACTGCCCCCGTAGCAGGACTCGAAGAATTGACCGACGCCGTAAACATTAAATTCGTCCCAGCTGGAACTTTGACCGCCGAAGTGCTGAGCATCACCGAGGTCGGAGACGGCAGAGTCACTCCCCCACCACCTCCTGAGCTTCCGGTGCCGCAACCCAAAAGCAAGCACAGGAACCCAGCAAGGCCCATTCTCAACGCCAGCCTATGGCTTCGTTTGCCCGCGAAACCCGATATCAGCAGAATTGCAAGCGCATCTACTAACCCGATAATCCAAAATCTATTTGAGAAATTCGGTCTGAAACCGTGCAGACGGGGCGCAACAAAGCTTGTCGTCACACTGGACGAGGGAGGCAGCGTCGTAATCGTCACAGTTGTTGAAGATGCCGTTCCGTTGGAAAGGCTTAGTGGGCCAGCAGGGTTAAATGAGCAGGTCGAACCCGATGGCTGACCGTTGCACGATAGAGCGACGGAACTTGGAATATTGTTCAACGGCGTAAGAGTTAATTGAGTTGATCCTGATTGCCCGGCATTAATGGAAAGGCTTGGAGCAGCTGTCCCGATGCTGAAATCGGGCTGGATAACAGTGATGAAAATGCTAGCGTTTGCCGACTGGTAATTCGAATCACCGGAGTATGTCACTGCAATATCGTTTGTATTTGGCAAGGACGTAGTCACGCTTGCCGTTAAAACCTGGTTGCCACTGGCATCATTAGTTAGGGTGGGCGTCACTTGGCCGCCAATGTTGTTGAACGAAGTGAACTGAAATGTTCCCGTCATGGGTGGGCTTTTGGCGGAACTCGTTACCGTTGCCGTCACAGTAACGCTGGAACCAAAATTGATGCTTGTCGAGTTGGCTGTTTCCATTGCGACTGTTGGATATAGCACTGAGATACTTGTTGCGAGAGTGCTCGATGCGGCGTAATTCGCATCACCACTATATTTTCCAGTGATTTGATGAATCCCGCTGGTCAAAAAAGTGGTGGTAATCGCCCCGGATAGACCTGCTTTGACCAAACCGTTTCCAGGTTGCCCGCTTAAGATGGCTATTCCGGTGATGGGTGTGTTGCCGTCGAAAAATGTGAAAGTCCCCGTCGGCTCGACACCCAATAGGAGATTGCTCATGGCTGTAGTTACTAGATAGACTGGACTGCTCACGAGTACGTAGCCTGAGGGAGTCTCCAACGAAGCCTGCGTCGGTGCAGGCGTCACATTCAAAATATAATTCCCTGTGCTTGCCCCGTAGCTATTGTCACCGCCATAGCTTGCAGTCAGCTGGTGCATCCCTCCCGAAAGCTGGATCGCCTGGTACACGGCATTCCCTTGGTTGCTGAGCGGAAATACCCCGGACGTCCCAAGCGGAGTCTGAGGCCCGCCGTTTACCGAATCCGTCAGCGTAACGTTTCCCGTGGGACAGGCTGCCGTCGCACAGACCGGCTTCATGGGAAATGTCACGGCAGCGGAGGCATCGCCCACGTCCACGCGCGCTATGTATGGCGAGCCGTAAACCAACGAGGTGGGCGTGTCTCCGGTCTCTTTTCCGCTAGTCGGATCGAATACAGGAATGGAAATTAAGGTGGTGCTCGGCTCGGAAGCTACCGTAACGGTTACCGGTGGCGAATCGCTGGGCGCGTAGGTGCCATCCCCGGCGTAGTGCGCCTTTACCTGATAGGAAGTTCCGCCAGCAAGTGAGGCGGTTGAGCCGCTGACGGCTCCGTTTTGCAGCGTCAGAAAGCTTCCCATTGCGACCGAGCTGCCGCTCACCGGCGAGCCAATCAGCGAAACATCTCCGGTGGCGGCGCTCGGCGCAACTGTGATGCTGAATGGCACGGATTGGCCGTGCGTGATATTCACAGCTTTATTGCTGTTCAAAGAGAGAGTGGTTGAAGTGGAGATTCCCGGCTTTGACCAGCCGTGCACCAAATTAGTGGCGTTTACCGAACCCAGTCCAGTGGCCAGGTCATAGCCAGTGCCAGCACTATAGCCGGAAAGCACGCCATATAAATCGCTTCCAACGGAAACCGTGCAATTTAGGCTCAACGCCGCACATGGCGTGGCGATCGTTCCAGAAGTAACGTCGTTGAAAATGCAGCCGCTCGCAGGAATCGCGCTGGAATTGCAATTCGCGTTGGTTTGGGTCTGGGAGGAGGCCAACTTGTACAGAACATGGTTGGCATTGCCCTGCCCCGCGGATTGCGTGTATTGATTGACGAGCGCCATGATCCCGGCAAATGCAGGCGCCGATGCCGACGTTCCTCCAATGGCCAGAAAGTCGTACGTTGGATTGGTCAGGCCGCACGAACCATGCCCTTGCGGTTGATCCGCTTCGCAGATGATGTAAGCGCTGCTCATGAAGCCAGAACTGGCAAACAGGGAGACATCCGGGATGTCCCTAGCACCGTCCTGAGGCACGCCGGGTGCGGATTGCCAGGAGGGCTTGGGGTAGCCTCCCGTGCAATTAGAGGGATTGGGTCCGGTTGGAGCGGTGCAATTACTTTTGCCTCCGGAACCCCCAACAGTCTCCACCCAATTCGCCGCTTGGGAGTTATTGCAACTTGCTTCCGGAGTCTTTCCGTAGTTAAAGACCACGAAAACATTGTTGGTGCAGGTGCTGTTCCAAGTGCTCTCCGGAATATAGCCCTTCGCCGAGGCCTGGTTCGTATCGTTGCTCAGATTCCAGTAGGGGCTGGGCTGTTGCACCGAAGTTACCGTGTAATTCACACCGAAATTCAGGAAATCCGTTCCGCCAACGGCAATGCCATAAGGTGAAGTGGCGAGCCCATTCACCATGAGGCCGTGAGTTGCAGGCGTGGGAGAATTGCTGGTGACATAGTCGCAGCCCGCGGAGCCCTGATCTCCGGAGGCGGTCAGGAACGTGATGCCCTGCGCCGCTGCTTGTTCGCGAATGGCGTTCTCAAAAGTGTTGCCCGATGCCCCGAGGAAAAGTTCGCATTGCAGAAAACTTTCACTGACGACCGGCGCAATATTATGCTCAACAGCATAAACAACAGAAAGATCGACACCGTCGGTGGTCTCCGTGGACTCGGAAACAACCAAGTTGATGGTCGCTCCTTTGGCAACTGCGCCGGACCACTGCACATCCAGATCCGCTTCCGTTTCATCATCGGGCACCAGACCTGGATCGGCGCCATTATTGAGAATGATCGGGTCCATTGCGGGCAAGTTAAAAAGATTTCGAAAATCGCGCACGTCCTGAATGGCAACATCGCTTCGCGCGATAATCGCGATGTTCTGTCCCGTGCCGTCGATCGCTGTTGGAGTCGCGGCCCATAGCGGCGTCAGGTTGTAGATCGCGGCAAAATCGTATGGCCCAACAAAGTAGCAATCAGCGGGGCCACAAAAAGTACCATATGGAAAAGTGAATACCGGTTGCAACGCATGCACTTTGCCTGTGGTGCGCGACTTTGAAAAAGCTCCGCCCAGGTGATATGCGGGCTTCTTCGCAAAATTATGAAGCGAGGCAATTCCTTCCAACACGGGAGAAAGCGCCTGCGGAATTTGTGGATCGCTTGCATTGGCCCAGTGAGTTTCCCCATTGACAGCGTATTTGTGAATCTCCGTGTGAAACGCCTGCTGCACCTGTGCAGCGGTGCCGGAAAACTCGATCACTGTGCGGCCCCGCGAATTCGGAGCTACCTGGAAGCCGTGCGATTGCAGCCATGCCTCGATCGCCTGCATATCCTGATCGCTGGGGCCGAACTGCTGTCCGAATTGGTCCGGCGTAAGCCACTGGTGATAGCTGGGAGAGCTTTGATCCTGCTGGGCATCGAGCAATGCTTGCAGCGCGGCTTCCTGAGCGTCGCTTCGCTTCAAAACCAGCAGCATGCGAGCCATGGGCAGGTCGCCCGGAGCGGCGCCCTGATCGAATTGCGCCTGGGCCAAGGGATGCGTGTTTCCGGGGAGCGTGACCAGCGCGCTCTCATCCACGCGGCCCACAATGCGGGACTGCGGCGTAGGCGTCTGCGGCCAGGCCGCCAATGGAATAAATAGCGAGCAGATATAGACCAATAGGAACTTGCGGTGGGCTGGGGGATGCCGACGCATGGAGCCGCCTTGTTATGACTTCAAGATCGGCAGTTATTATCACAAAGTTAATGAATTAGGAAAGACCTAATTTCGCTCGAATGACTGGGACTTCAGTCCCATAGTCATCGGGACTATCAGTACCCTGAAGAGCAAAAAATGGCGTTTCGCAACGCGTCTGGCAGTCCACTAACGCCAGGAGTTCCTAGATGGTTGAATCCCCGCGCAGGCCTGAACAGATTGCGGAAAAACTCGCAATATGTCATTCCGACGGGCGGGGTTTGCCCGAGGAATCTGCTGTTTCTTGTAACCCGAGAAGAACAGCAGATCCCTCGCTTCGCTCGGGATGACAGAAAGCACTTTTTCCGCGGCTTGTGAAGGCATGCGCTACAAATCGTTTGATTGACGAATCGCCGTGTATGTTCCAGAACGTGTCACATTCGCTTCATAAATCAACAATTACAGAAGTATTACAAAGCGTTTTGCAGCCTCATGCTACTTTCGATTCAGGCGGAATTGGGTGGAAGAAGTAACAACCAATCATTGGGCACAATTAATTGGGCACAAAGGGCCGCTCATAAAGGGGACCAGAACATGGCCAGCAATGAAAAACGCGACAAAACATTTTCTCAGCCGGTGAACTGGGTTACGACTTTTTTCATGGGCGCATTTCATATCGGCGCAGTGGTGGCACTTTTCTATTTTGCGTGGAAGCCGTTCTTGCTGGCAATTTTCCTGTGGTGGGTTGCAGGAAGCCTTGGAATCGGCATGGGTTATCACAGGCTGCTCACGCATCGCGGCTACAAAACTCCCAAATGGGTGGAATATTTCCTGACCACTTGCGGCACTCTGGCCCTCGAAGGCGGACCGATTTTCTGGGTGGCCACGCACCGCAAGCATCACCAGAATACGGATAAGGAAGGCGATCCGCACTCCCCGCGCGACGGCGGATTCTGGGCCCACATGGGTTGGATCATGACCGGCAAGGCCATGCACAACAAGCTCGATTCCCTGCTGCCCTATGTTCCGGACCTTCGCAAAGACAAATTTCACGTATGGATCAGCGAGTGGCACTGGATTCCTGAAGTTGTCCTGGGCGTTGCCCTTCTGGTCTTCGGCGGCTTGCCCTACTTGCTCTGGGGCTCTTTGTGCGCACCGTGTTTGGCCTGCACTCCACCTGGCTCGTGAATTCCGCCACGCATATGTGGGGTTCGCAGCGCTTCATCACCGGCGACGATTCCACAAACAGTTTCTGGGTCGCCATCCTGACCTTCGGCGAGGGCTGGCACAACAATCACCACGCGCATCCGCAAATGGCGCGCCACGGCATGACCTGGTATGAGGTCGATTTCAACTGGTACGGGATCAGCGCTTTGCGCGCGGTTGGACTGGCATGGGATATTTCACTGCCGAAATTGGGACGCGAAAAAGAGGTTGCTCCCGCAATCGCCCCGGGATTGCCGGGTGTACTTCCGGTCGCTGCGAATGAGGCTCTTGCTCAGGAATCTGTCGGCGATTAGTACTGCGATTTGAAACATTTCAAGTAACTGCTTGCGGGCGGGGCGCGTAGAGAAACCAACGCGCTCCGCCCGATGCATTAGCGGCCCTACTTGGGAGGAATAACAACCAGGCCGGCCCCTGCCACTCTCCACTTCCCTTTGTCCTTCACAAACATTCGCAGCACGCGCATTTCTCTCACCGTAACTATATTGCCGTTGGCGTCGGCGCCTTTAATTGTGGTGTGATCGCTTGCCAGCACCACATTCCCGTAGATTGCGCGAACTTTGAAGGTGTCCGGAAACGCCCCGGTGCCCGGCCTGGCGTCGGCCTTGTTCATCATGTCCATCATTTCATGCTTGTCGACCACCACGCCGGTGGGCAGCACGTCAAAGAAATCGTCCATCCACATTTCGTTCATGCTATTGGGCCCGTCCATGATTTTGTCATGCTCGGCCTTCATCCACTTCAGTTCCACCTCATACAGCGTCTTTTCGAGCGCCGTCGGGCTAGCACTTTCAAATCTCTTATCCTGCGTCTGAGCGCGGGCAGGCAGCGCGAATCCGGCGAGCATGGACAGCATCAAAATCCAAGCGAACTTCATATGCACGTTTCTCCTTTTGGTCAGATCGACCGCAATTATGCTAGCTGGTGGTTAACAAATTTCAATGAAATTTGATTTTTGCAAATTACACCAACACACCATACTTTGACTGGATGCGGAAGGGGTAATTTATTTTGTCATTCCGAGCGAAGCGAGGAATCTCTCTTTCTTTTCGCGGTTGTAAACCGAAGAGAGATTCCTCGTTTCGCTCGGAATGACAAATGGGAAAGACTCTTTTGCCGAATTCTGCTTCATCCACTTTCCTGGTAGACGGCCATGCCGGCAAAAGAACCTGCTACTAGCCCAGCGCGGTTTTTTTTCGCGCCGGCCTCGATTAATATGGTCAGATAGAGGCCTGTGATGCGCATTACCGGACGCGCCAAAAAAATCGCCATCTTTGTGACGCTGGGCGCCTGCCTGGTCGGCCTGGCGCTGGCGCTGAATGTTACCTGGATTGTTCTCAACTGGCGGGAAGTTGTCCCGCTGGTGCTGGGCATCGTGTTCTTCGCGCTTATCATCGCGGGCATTGTGGTCTACACGGTTTTTCTGGTGCGCGAAATTCACAAGAACGAGCAGCAGGACAGCTTTCTGAACGCCGTCACCCACGAACTCAAAACGCCTATCGCCTCGATTCGCCTGTATCTGGAAACGCTTCAAACGCGAGAGCTCAGCGAGGCGCAGCGCCAGGATTTTTATCGCATTATGCTTGAGGATACCGACAGGCTTCTGGGAACTGTCGAACAAATCCTGAAGGCCGGCGAGGCGCGTCTTGCCAGCGGCAAAAAGAATTGGCAGCAGGTGGATTTCTCCGCGATTGTGATGGAGACGGTGGAACTCACACGGCTGCGTCATCATTTTCCGCCCGAAGTCCTGCGCTTCGCCGGCCCGCTTGGAGAAAAAATCTTCCTGCGTGGAAATCCACTGGAGTTGCGCACAGCCGTGTTCAACTTGGTGGAAAATGCAGTCAAGTATTCCGGCGAAAAAAAAGAAATCGAGGTCGATTTACTGACGCCGAACATTGACACGATCCTACTGTGCGTGCGCGACAAGGGCGTGGGAATTCCCCGCGCCGAGCTAAAACGCATTTTTAAACGTTTTTATCGAGTGACTAATTCCGCCACCGGCCGCGTCAAAGGGACCGGCCTTGGCCTTTTCATTGTGCGCTCCATCGCGCGAAGGCACGGAGGCGACGCCTTTGCCGAAAGCGAGGGCACGGACCGTGGAAGCACATTCACGCTGCGCCTTCCGAGGGCTTACCCCGTATGAGCCGCATTCTGGTTGTGGAAGATGAAGCGCACCTCGCGGAGGGGCTGCGTTTCAACCTGGAGCAGGAAGGCTATTCCGTTCAAGTAGTCGGCAATGGTGAGGAAGCGCTGGAACGCCTTCTGACAAACAAGGAGGAATTTGACGCGCTGGTTCTGGACGTCATGCTTCCGGGTAAAAACGGATTTACGGTGGCAAGCACATTGCGTGAGGCGCGCAACTATATCCCCCTGCTGATGCTTACCGCGCGCACGCGCCCCGAGGATGTCCTCCAAGGCTTTGAATCCGGCGCCGACGACTACTTGCCCAAACCGTTCAACCTCTCGATCTTCATGGCTCGCGTGAAAAGCCTGCTGCGCCGCAAGACCTGGGAGCATGGCGCCCCAAAGCCATCGGCCAAGGCCGCTGCCCGCGGCGCGGATTCGCCGGACACGTTTCGCTTTGGAGATAAAGTCGTCGACTTCGAAAATCTGGTTCTTCAGGCCGGCAAGGAAACCGTGCAGTTGACGCTCATGGAATCGGAACTGCTCCGCTACCTGATCCAAAACGCGGGGCATCCCGTTTCGCGAAAAGCGATTCTGGAAAATGTGTGGGACCTGCAAGAGGATACCGATACGCGCGCCATCGACAACTTCATCGTGCGCCTCAGAAAATATCTCGAGAAGGAACCTTCCGATCCCCGGCACCTCGTCACAGTGCGAGGCCTGGGCTACAAATTCATTCCGTTTCCGGAAAAGAAGACAAAAAAATAAGTTTGCCCGCAATTCTCAAATGCAAGGTTTTTGTGGCATAGGCTTCAGCCTGTGGGGTTTAGGCCTGCAGGACTACCCCCACAGGCTGAAGCCTGTGCTACTGGTTCCCGATTCACGCTCAGACGGAAGAGGTTGCACGCTATTCCGACGCAGTGCTGGCTGAATTTTCAAGCCGAATAGTCGCGGCTGTCTGCACTGCCTTACTACGAGTGATTATAATGACGCTGGTCAATACAAATAGAGTTCCCAGAACAGTTCTCAAACCCAACGCTTCACCGCCCAGAAAATATCCCACCAGGACGGCCACCACAGGGTTCACATATGCGTACGTCCCCACTTTGGTGGGCGACTCATGATGAATCAGCCAAACGTAGGCGGTAAAAGCGATGATTGAGCCGGCCACAATCAAATAGAGCAACGCAAGCCAGGCTTGGCGAGAAATGCTGCCCGGATGGAAATTATGAAATTCACCAAGCGCGGACCCGGTCAGCAATAGAAAAAATCCCCCGGTAAGCATCTGCGCCCCTGAGCTCATTACTTTTCCGGGCGGCAGAGCTACTTTGCGCGTCAGCACCGAACCGAACGACCAACTCAGCGCACCCACCAGCAGCGCCAGGGCGCCTCGTTTATCGATGGGAGCGCCTGAGAGATTCAGCGAGCGGCTCATCAGCACCGCAACCCCGCCGATTCCGATTAAAAGCGCGAGGAACAGCTGCGCCGTCAATCTCTGTGTACGCAGCACAATAATTTCCGCCATAGCTATGAACACGGGAATCGTGGCCATCATCACGGCAGTCACGCCCGAAGGCACTCGCTGCTCGGCCCAAAAAACAAGTCCGTAATCCATATCGAAAAGCAGAAATGCGATGATCGATATGCCCACCCATTGGCGAACGCTGGGCAATCGTTCTCCAAGAGCAATCGTCCACACGCAAAGAATAATTCCCGCGACGAGGAAACGTATCGCCGCCATCAGAAACGGAGGAAACTCACGCACACCAACGCGGATCGCAAGATAGGTCGTTCCCCAAACAAGGTAAATAATTGCGAACGCCAGCAGGGTTTTCCAGGCGGGGCGATGTTCGTTGTCTACCATTCCAGAATCCTACCAGCGCATCGCCAATTTCGCTGCTCGCTTATTATGCTGATCGATTCGCGGGACAATCCAAAATGGCACCTTCTCCGCACGCCGCGAGGGCATGCTGCGTACGAAACGCTACCAAATTTGGCAGCGCATGGCCGGAGGCTTGGCCATCACATCACCCGCTTTGCAATCGAATGCGCGCGCAAATTCCGGCATGTTGGACGGCGCAGGCAATGGCCCGGAACCGCGGCAAGGGATGCCCGTCGGTGGTCACCAGCAGGCGCTCATACTCGGGCCGTTCAGTGGAGGCCCAGATTTGCGCGAAGGAAAGAAAAAATCGCTGGTCCGCCGAATATCCGCCAATCGGCGCGGGCTTCTTCCCTTTCTCGGCCTTCTGCAGCGCGCGGTAGGCAAGGTTCAACCCTCCCAGGTCCGCAATGCTCTCTCCAAGTTCCAATTTGCCATTTTCGTGCAGGTCATCCTGCACCACGTAGCTGTCAAACTGCTTTTCGACGCATGCGGCCCGCTCGATTAAAGTTTTTCGCATCTTCGGGCGTCCACCAATCGCGCAAATTTCCCTGCCGCATCGAACTTCCTTCCCTTATCGTCAAAGCCGTGCGTCATTTCGTGGCCGATGACTGCCCCGATCCCGCCATAATTAGACGCGTCGTCGGCCTTAGGATCAAAAAAGGGAGGCTGCAGAATTCCCGCGGGAAAAACGATTTCGTTCATTTGCGTGCTGTAGTAAGCGTTCACCGTGGGAGGAGACATGCCCCACTCCGCGCGGTCCACAGGCTTCCCAATTTTGTTCAGGTCGCGCGCAAATGCGAATTGCGATCCGTGCATTTGATTCGAGCACATAGGGCCCGCGGTCCACGGAATAGGGCGAGTAATCGATCCATTTATCGGGATAGCCAATTTTGCGCGTGAACGCCGCCAGCTTGGCCAGCGCCTGTTTTCGCGTGGCGGGGCTCATCCAGGAAAGTGTTTTCAAATCTTCGCGCAATGCGTCGGTCAGGTGATTCACCATTTCCAGTGCGCGAGCCTTGGCCTCCGGAGGAAAATATTTCTGCGCATAAATTTGCCCGAGCGCCTCGCCCAGCTGGCGGTCCGTGGCCGACACGCAACGCTTCCAGCGCGGCAGCAATTCCTTGGTTCCGATTAACAGTGCGGCCGTTGAAATTAAAATTCTCGTCCACGAAACGGCTCGGACAGATACGCGGCGGTCGGAATGCAGCAGTTGCCAGCGGAGGTAGACTTTCCAGGTTTCCAGCGGAGTTTCCTTCAGCGACTGGCTCACGGTCTCGAAAAAATTTGGGGCCAGGAAACGTCGACGTCTTGGATCTTGGTGTATCCAATTTGCTGAAAGTAATCTTCCCAGGACCAGTTGGGCGTCAGCGACCGCAAGCTCGGCGTGATTCATCCTGTGATACGTCTTTTCCGGATCGCGCCGGTCGACACGTGTCAGGGAAGCTTCCGCCAGCTTTGTTTCGAGTTCCAGAATCTCCTTGGCCTCGGAGGTGGCCTTGGCTGCATCGTCTCCCGAAAGCTGAAGCATTTTGGCAACGTGCTCTTGGTATTGCCGGCGCAGCTCTTTGGATTTGTCATCCGTTTTGGTGTAGTAGTCGCGGTCCGGCATCCCCAGGCCAGCCTGATCGGCTCCGCCAATCACTTCCGAACTGTTCTTTGTATCTTGCGTCGAACCAAAATCAAAAGGCGCCCGAACGCCCATGCTCTGTAGCCGCGCAATTTCAGCCTGCAATTCCGCTATGCTTTGAATGGAGGCGATCCGCGCGAATTCCGGCTCCAGCGGTTTGACGCCGGCCGCGTCGATGTCTTTTTCATCCATGCAGCTGGCATAGAAATCGCCGATCTTCTGTTCATTGGACCCGGCCGGCGCCTGCGAATTAACCTCTGCCGCTTCCAGAATCTGGTGCAGCAGTTCGCGATTTCTTTCGGCAAGCTCGTTAAAACGTCCCCAGGCCGGGTACGCCGCGGGTACGGGGTTGTTGCGCGAGCCACGCGCCGCTGGCGAAACGGTAGAAGTCTTCGCAGGGCTTGCAGGTCTTATCCAGAATCGAGAGGTCGACGCCGTGAGCCGCAGGCGCGGAGGATGTGGCGCCGCCGGCCTGCTGCCCGGCGCGCAGAATTTCAATAGAAGCGCAGGAAAGGAAAATAAATACAGTGGCAATCGCAATTTGGCGAAGCGTGGAAACTTTTATCACCTTGTGTCTCCAGGAATAGGTTGGAAACTTTGTGAAGGGTTTCATCACTCTACCGTCCTCCGTTTTATGCATTAAAAACACGTTCCGAGGTTTTGTCGTCGCTGCAAAATTGTCAGTTCGCCCGACATCTACGCAATGAACCTAGGACTTGGGCGCATTTCCATTGACTGGCAATGAACGAATGTAATTCACGATCTGCCATACCTGCTCGGGGGTTTCCCTTCCATCATAGGCGGGCATGCGGCCCTTGCCTTTCAATATGAGATAAGAAAGTTGGCCATCGGTAAAGTGCTCAAGGTTCTGGGATTTTCGCCAATCGTGGACATTCATGTTGGTGTCCTTGGCCTGCAATCCCTTGCCGTCTCCGTCCTTGCCATGGCAAAGAGTGCAATCCGTTGCGCCGTATAGACGCTTGCCTTCCTCGATGGAAGCTGCATTCGATTCGACTGGATTCTTGCGGTCGATTTCTTCCTGAGGAATATTGGTCTGCGGCGCCGATTTCCCACTGCAACCGCTAAATACGCAACATAGAAGCGCGCACAGAACCGCGACTGGCCTTGCCATCATTTCCCTCCAGAAACTTTAGCCGATCGCGCGAAAACTCTCCACCCGACGCGCAGCCCGTATTTTTTCAAGACCGAGTTTATATTTTTTCCGGCGGCCCGTATAGTGAAACCAGGATATCGCTGCAACGCTTTTTCCGCTAAAATATAGCTACCTTGGTTGCGTAATATTTGGATATATGCCGCTTGTTTTGATCGTGGCTTTGGTGAAATCGACCTGTTTGATTGATGGTGGGGGCCGGCGAAATGCAGCACCTTATGGATTTTTGCGCGTGGCTGGAGCAGTCGGGGCTGGGCACGTCCATCCGCGATTCCGAGTGGCTTTTCCCGGTAATCGAAACGGTTCATATTTTTGGCATCGTTCTGCTTGTGGGCGCTACTTCGGTTCTGGACCTTCGCCTGCTGGGATGGACCTATCGCGACAAATCAGTTTCCAAAATGGCGCGGAGTTTTCTTCCCTGGGCCTGGGTTGGCTTCGTCATCCAATTGATCACGGGTGTTCTGTTGTTCGTCTCCGAAGCCACTAAGATGTATGGCAACCCCGGGTTTGAGATCAAGATGGCGCTGATCGTTGTGGCCGGAATCAATGCGCTGGTCTTCCATAGCATGGCTTATCAAAGTGTGGGCAAGTGGGAAAACGATCCAGTTGGGCCGCTTTCGGCGCGCGCCGCGGGATTAATTTCCATCATTCTGTGGTTTGGAATCGTTGCCGCAGGCCGCTGGATCGCCTACATCTAAGGTTTACGTAGCACAGGCTTCAGCCTGTGGGGGTTTAGGACTTGCAAGGCCAAGCCCCCACAGGCTGAAGCCTATCCCACAAAACCCGCATTCACTGCGCCGATGCTTCCGACTTCAGCACCACCACCGGCGCCCTCTGCCACCCGCCAACCAAAGACGCAGCTAGACCACATACCGCTGCAAAGGACAGCCACAGAGCGGGCATGGCGCGGTTCCCAGTTTCGTGGATCAAGGCGGTGCAAATCGCCGGTGTGAATCCGCCGAAGATCGCGGTGGCCAAACTGAACGCCAGCGAAAAACCGGAAGTGCGAATTTCCGGCGGCATGATTTCCGCCAGATGCGGAATCATCGCTCCGTTGTATACGCCAAAGAAAATGGAAAGCCACAATTCCACAATCAGCAGGCGTGTGGTTGACGGGCTGCTGACCAGCCAAAGCATGGCGGGATAGGAGGTCAGAATGGCTGCCACCGTGATCCCGATCAGAATCGGACGCCTTCCCACTTTGTCAGAGATCGCTCCACCCGCCGGCAGCCAGAAAAAATTGGACAAGCCAACGGCGAAAGTAACCATCAGGCTCTGCCGGCTGCTGAGGTGCAACACTTCAATCCCATACGTCGGCGTGTAGGCGGTGATCAGATAGAAACTCACCGTGGTCATGGTGGAAAACAAAACGCCTAGGGTGACAATTTTCCAGTTGGTGACGAGCGAAGCGAGGACTTCGTCCATCTTCGGATGGCGTTTCTGCGCCAGAAACGCTTCCGTCTCCTCAAGCGATTCACGCAGCCAGAACAGCAGCGGGACAATCATGCAGCCGATGAAAAATGGCACGCGCCATCCCCATGCGGACATCCGCTCGGGCGGCATCAGGATGCTGAGCGCAACGCCCAGCAGGGCGGCAAAAACCACGGCGACCTGCTGGCTGGCCGATTGCCACGCGCAATAAAATCCGCGGTGGCCGGGCGTGGCCATCTCCGCAAGATAAATAGATGCGCCGCCCACTCCGACGCCAGCTGAAAATCCCTGCAACAAGCGGCCAAGCAGCACCACGATCGGCGCGACAATTCCGATCGATCGATACGGCGGAGTAAACGCAATGACCATGGTGCCGACGGCCATCAAAGAAAGCGTGAAGATCAGTCCGGCACGCCGGCCATGGCGGTCCACGTAGGCGCCAAGAATGACGGCGCCAAGCGGCCGCATCAAGTAGCCCGCGCCAAACGTTCCCAGCGTCAGCATCAAGGAGGCATAGGCGTTCGTGGAGGGAAAAATTTCGTGGGCAATGTACGACGCGTAGTACGCGTACACCATGAAATCGTACATCTCCAGAAAATTCCCACTGGAGATGCGTATGACATTGCCGATTTTGGAGTTAGACGTTTGTGTGCTCATAAGGCTCGAATCATTCTTACTTGCGTCCGTTCCTTTGTGGCGCCGGCGTCACGCCGGCGGTTTTGCGCTGTCGTGAAGAACAGCAAAAAACCGCCGGCGGGACGCCGGCGCCACGAGAACCAAACTACCTACTTCCCTGCCTGATCGGAAGCATCCGTCAGATAAAAATATCCGACCTTGTTGTTCGACGGCGAGCCATACCAAATCCTCTTCCCATCAGCGTCGGGAAAAAATTCGCGAATGGTATTTTCCGAATGCGGAAATGGATACTCCACAATTTTTCCAGTCTTGGGATCGAGGCGTCCCACCACATCCAGATAATACGACGAATACCACACGCTGTGGTCTCCCGCGATTCCAATTGCATACGGAAACGAATCGATTCCTCCGGGCACATCGTATTCCTTGAACGTTTCCGTCTTGGGATCGAAGCGGCCGATCTTTCCCTTTTGAAATTCCCCGAACCAGACTGTTCCGTCCGCATCCAGAGCGATTCTGCGTTCGTAGGATTCCTGGGTAGGCGGCATCCACTGCTTCACTTTCAGAGTTTTGCCATCCACCATGCCGATCTGCCCTGTCCCGGGATTTGTGAACCACACGTTTTCATCTTTGTCGAAGGCAAGGCTGTAGGTGTGGTCCGCCTCCATGAAATCATGGAATTTCTTCGTTTCAGGATCGAACAAAGTCAATGGATAGCCGCTGGACCATGCCCTTCCCTTGGAGTCCACGCGCACCGTGTGCCGCGAACCGCCGTCTTCCCTTCCTTCCTTGCCCGCGCGATAGGCGTCCTGATATTCGGTAATCTTCTGCGTGACGGGATCCCATCGGCCCAGCTTGTCGGAAGCCTGCTCGGTGAGCCACACGGACCCGTCCGGGGCGGCGATGGCGGAGTGCACTGCTGCGGTCCCTTCATTCGGCACAGGAAAATCCTGCATCTCTGCTGTCTGCGGATTGAGCCGCGTAATTTTATTTCCAATTCCAAAATTCGGAATCCAGACTGAGCCGTCCTTTGCCGGGGCGGCGCTGAACGGCATGCGGCTCGGACCCGGCATGTCGTATTCCACAAACGCAATCTTGCGTGGCTTCGCTCGTGAACGGGCGCAGCGTTTCCTTGTAGCCCGGCGCATCGGCGGCGGATTTTGGCAGCACAGAATCTTCGCCGTATAGCTTGTGCAAGTAAGTGGCGACTTCTTCAGCGTCCTGGTCGGTGATTCGATAGGACAGGCTGAAGTGCATGGTCTCGCGCATGAACTGCACGCGGTCCTTCCAGCCGTCCTCGTCGCGCGTCACTGATGCCATGCGCGTCTGAAATCCGTGGCAGATAAAACATTTCGTGAAAATTGTCTGCTTGGCATTATCTTCCGGCCAAAGTTTTTTGGCCTGATAAATGGAAAGCTCGTTCCAGCGCACAATGCCAGGCTGCATTGAAAAATCGACAGCCGCAGTTTGATCCGCCGTGAGCGTTACGCCGCTCTTGGGATCGCCACGGAAACCAGTGGCCTTGACCTGCACTCGGTATTCGCCTGCCGGCAACTTTTCGGCGCGGTAGCGCCCCTGCACATCCGACAGCACGAAGAAACTCATCTTCGTCTTAATGTTTTGCGCCTGGACAAACACACCTTCCATCGGCTTGCCGTCCGGTCCCTTAACGGCTCCGGAAATCGTCGCTGCATTTAAATGGGTACCAAAACAAAAAACCAGACCTAACAATGCCAAAAATTTGAATTGAAGCCGCATGCCTACTCCTCTGAATTTGTGGTTCTAAATGCTGTCAATTCAATTTGGAATTATTGGCTGGCATTATGCCCCAAAATCCCGAGAAATTGGTACTCGCTTCGTTCTCCGATTGTGTTGTATCCGCCCGATGTGCAGGCATCGTTTCCTCGGACTCGCCCCTGAAACCGTTTGGAAGGATGGCCCGTCTATGAGCTAGCGAGATGGCTTATGGCGGCGACAACTCTTCGCATAGGCGGTTCTACTGAAAGCCATCCCAACGGAGGTCTTGGAAAATGAAAATCAAAGCAGTCGTATTGTGTTGTGCAGTGATGTTGGCATTTGTCATGGTCGCACAGGCTCAGGCGCCCGCCAAGGTTGCCGGGGCGTGGGAGATGACCAATCAGGGCCGCAATGGACCGGTGACCACCACGCTGACCCTTACTCAGGATGGCGCCACTCTCAAGGGCACCATGAAGGGTATGAATGGAATGGATATCCCGCTGGAAAATGGCACTGTCACTGGAAACGCCATCGACTTCACTGTGACGCGAATGGGGCGCAACGGTGATGTGAAAGTGGAATATAAGGGTACGGTGGACGGCAATACCATGAAGGGCACCTTCATGCAGGGCCAGAACTCGGTAGACTGGACAGCCAAGCGTACCTGATCATTTTGCTTCTCGCTATGGGCAACTACAAAACTCCCGGGCAGCCGAGCCGCCCGGGAGTTTTTTTTGCAAGCGCCACTTAGGATGTCCAACTGCAATCGATCTCTTGCGCTGCTTCGACGGTAGTGCTAATTTGCTTCGTAACAGAATCATATATCGTAGCCATGGGCCCCAGTTGAGCGCCTAGGTATATTTTCACGGCACCAACTAGATGGCTTCCGGCTTGGAGGTCATAATGCGGGCAAAACCCCGTTACCCCGGTATCCGCGTCACAGCCAATGGAAATCAGCTGGTGTCCTATCACACCGAAACTCGCATCACCGACGCGGGAATCTTCTACCCGATCACTCCGTCCACCGAGGGTGGCGAGCTGTACCAGCAGGCTTTTGCGGAAGGCAAGCTTAACGTCTTTGGCCGCAGCACCATCGCGGTCGAAGCCGAGGGCGAGCACGCAGCGCAAGGCGGAGCCATCGCGCATTCCGTATGCGGCCAGCGCGTGGTTAATTTCACTTCGGGCCAGGGAATCGTCTACGGCGTTGAGCAGTATTACCACGCGCCTGGCAAGTGTTCCACCATGGTGCTGGAAGTAGGCGCCCGCGCGCTCACCAAGCATGCGCTGAACGTCCATTGCGGGCACGACGACGTGTACGGATCGCTCGACACGGGTTGGATTACTCTGTTTGGCAAGGACGCCCAGCAGGCCGCCGATCAGGCGCTCATCCTGCGGCGCGTAACCGAACTCAGCCTGACTCCGGGAATGAACGTGCAGGACGGATTCCTCACCTCGCATCTCGAGCGCACTTTTTACAAACACGAATCGGAACTGATGCGCGAGTATCTGGGCGCGCCCGATGACATTATCGATTGCCCCACGGAAAGCCAGCGCATTCTGTTTGGACCCAAGCGCCGCCGCGTACCGAAGATGATCGACCTGACCAACCCCGTGCTGCTGGGCCCCGTGCAAAATCAAGAGCATTACATGCAGGGCGTGGTAGCGCGCCGCAACAATTTCACGGAGCCTATTCTCGCCGTTCCTCGAAGAGGCTTACAAAGATTTCGGCGATATGACCGGCCGTTACTACGGACTGATCACCGAGTACAAGACGGAAGACGCGGACACTGTATTCGTATCGCTCGGATCGGCTGCCGAAAACATCGAGGCGGGCGTCGACTATCTGCGCGAACATCGCAACGCCAAGGTCGGTTCGATTCACCTCAACGTGATTCGCCCCTTCCCCGAAGCCGCCGTGGTCAAGGCTTTGGCCGGCAAGCGCAACGTCATCGTTCTGGAGCGCACCGACGAGCCCATGGCCGGAGACAACCCCATGGGCCGGGATATCCGCACGGCGCTGAGCAAGGCGCTGGTCACGCATGACCACGTTGCAGAGGCAAACCTCCCACCGATCACAACCGACACCATGCCGCGCCTGATCAACGGCATCTACGGATTGGGCTCCCGCGATTTCCGGCCGGAGCACATTCTCGGCGCATACGAATTCGCCACCGGAACGCGCGTGCGCAAGGACGGCAAAGGGATCGCCGACGGAACTTCATTCTTCGTGCTGGGCGTCGATCATCCTTATGAAGTGAGATCGGACGAGACGCCTTCCCTGCTGCCGGACAAAGCCGTGGCCGTGCGTTTCCATTCCATCGGAGGATGGGGCGCCATCACCACCGGAAAAAATCTGGGCGCCATCATCGGCGATTTGAACGACTTGCTTTACGATCGCGACAAAGTTGTCGACGAATTTGGCAATCCCAAGGAAATCATTCACGTCAGCGCCAATCCCAAATACGGTTCGGAAAAGAAAGGCGCGCCGACTTCCTACTTCATGGTGGCCGCCCCGAAGCGCATTCGAGTGAATTGCGATCTGCGCCACGTGACCGTAGTTCTGTGCTGCGACCCAAAGGCTTTCACGCACACCAATCCGCTGGACGGAATGCTCGAAGGCGGCTCGCTCATCTGGGAATCGGACGAAGAGGGCGAGAAGGCATGGGAGCGCCTGCCCCTGTGGGCGCGCCAGCAAATTATCGACAAGAACATTCGCGTGTACACGTTGCCCGGCTTCGAAATTGCCCGCAAGGCAACCGACCGCGCCGACCTTCAGCTGAGAATGCAAGGCAACGCCTTTCTGGGCGCGTTCTTTTCCGTGTCGCCAATCTTGCATGAGTTCGGCATTACGCCCGAACAGTTCCGCGACGTGGTGCACAAGCAGTACGTTAAGAAATTCGGCCGGCTGGGCGACGCTGTCGTGAATTCCAACATGGAAGTCATGACCCAGGGTTTTGAGCGGGTGCATGAAATTCGAGTAGGCGAGATGACCGCTCCGGATCGCTCTTCTCTCCGTGGCCAGGCACTTTTGCCCGTTCTCGCTCAGCAATCCGCGGAGGGAGGCTGCGGCTCGGGTTGCCGCTCCCATGAAGTTCCCGCGGGACAAGGACCGCCGCACCCCGGTCACCAGCATCGCCATGTTCGATGCGGAGTTCCGTTCCAACTATCGGCTATAACCAACCGGCCTCGCCGCTTGCCTCAGTGGGCGTGATGGCAGCGGGCAGCGGCGATACCGCCTCCAAATATGTGGCGCGCCGCGAAACGCCGCTGTACATCGCGGAAAATTGCACGCAGTGCATGGAGTGCATCGCGGTCTGCCCGGACACGGCGCTGCCAAACTGCTCGCAGGATTTGGACACGGTGCTGCGCACGGCAATCACCAACTACGTAACGGATCCCGGCGAGCGCGTAAAGATGATGCGCTCGGTACCGGAAATCGATAAGCGCACGCGCGCCCTGATGCGCGACACGCTCACCGCCAAGAGCCCTGACTCCCCTTCCCGACCTGCTCCGCAAGGTTACCAATGAGGTGGACGGATTCTCGGACGAAGCCAAGCGCCAGTTCTTTGCCGTCATCGACAAAGTTCCGATGGCCTACCAGAAGACCAATGCCATCTTTTCCACGCCGGAAAGAAAGACTCCCGGCAGCGGCGGCGTTTTCTCCATCTTCGTTTCCGACCTGTGCAAAGGATGCGCGGCGTGCGTCACCGCGTGCGGCGACCACAATGGCGCTGAAGATGGTGCAGGAAACCGAAGAGGTCAACGCCGAGCACGAAACCGGAACCGCATTCCTGAATCTGCTGCCCGACACTTCGCAGAAATATCTGGGCCTCTATAACGACGCGCACCCGGAGGAATCCAAGACCGCCGCGCTGCGCAACATGCTGATGGTGCGCCGCAACTACGACGCGCTGGTTTCGGGCGACGGCGCCTGCGCCGGCTGCGGCGAAAAGAGCGTCCTCAAGGCCATCACCTCGGTCACCGAAGCGTACATGCGGCCTCTCTATCACGCCAAGGCCGACCGATTGCGCGCCAAGGCCGGCGATCTCGAAAAATTCGGCGTGCAAAAGCTCGCCGAACTCAAGGCGCGCAACGAACAGGAATACGATCTGTTCCGCCAGGCCATCGCTCACCTGGTGATGGGCCTCGGCGGCGAAGACGAAAAGGACACCAAGGAACGCATTGCCGCGCACGGCGCGATCACCGACGGAGAGTTGGTCACTGCCATCGCCACCGTGATGCGGCAAGAAGCGTTCAACCACATGAATCTGCAGGCCATCGATGGCCGCCTCGCCAACGGCATGTCCGTGATGGCCATGGCGGCGCACACCGGTTGCAACACCGTGTATGGCTCAACTCCGTCGAACAACCCGCACCCATATCCCTGGATGAACTCCCTGTTCCAGGACGGCGTCACCGTGGGCTGGCTGCTGGGCGAGAGCTTCATCGTGGATCATGCCCGCCGCTCGGTCATGCCGGAGCGCTTGGCCGATGCCCTGCTGAATCGCACGGAAAACGTCATCAACGCGCGCGAATACTACGAATACGCCCACTTCACCGACGCCCTGATGACCGACCAGGAAATTCTGGAACTCCCGAAGGTCTGGGTGGTCGGCGGCGACGGCGGCATGGGCGACATCGGCTACCAGAACACTTCCAAGGTGATCCTGCAGAATCGCCCCAACGTCAAGGCGCTGATGCTGGACACGCAGGTTTACTCCAACACCGGCGGGCAGAACTCCGATTCGACGCCGATGCTCGGCGGAAACGACATGAACGTGTTCGGCGCCGCCACGCAGGGCAAGAACGTCGAGAAGAAGACCGTGGCGGAAACGTTCCTCGCCGGCCACGGCTCGCCCTTCGTCGCGCAGGTCTCCATCGCCAACGCCCCGAAGCTGTACCGGGCCATCCTCGATGGCATCGAATATCGCGGCACGGCCTTCCTGCAGTGCTTCACCACCTGCCAGCCGGAACACGGCGTGGCCGACGACATGGCGCTCACGCAGGCGCAGCGCGTGCGCGACTCGCGCGGCGCGCCGGAGTTCATCTTCAATCCGCGCCTGGGCGAAACCTACCAGGAAGCGCTCGACCTCAAGGGCAATCCGTCGCTCGGAAAACGACTGGTACGAAACCAAGTTCAAGACCACCAATGAGCCTTACCGCTACACCGTGGCTCACTGGTGCGCCACGGAAGCGCGCTTCCGCAATCACCTGAAGAAGGTCAAGAAGGAAGACGCCGCCAAGCTGATTTCTCTCGAAAACATGCTGGTGCGCATCACGCAGCAGGACGTGGTCTACCGCCGCTACCTGGTTGCCGGTCACCGCTCCTACATTCCCGACTTCGGCGTGTACATCAAGGTGCAGGGAGCAGATGGCGAACATCGAGTACCGCTCGCTCTCGCGCCAGCTGGTGCTGTTCTGCGTCGAGCGTCGCAAGGCGTGGCGCATGCTGCAGAGCAAGGCGGGCATCGAAAACAAGGAATACAAGGCGCAGCGCGCCATTCTGGCGGACGTCGATGCCGGCAAGATCTCGCACGAAGATGCTATTCGCGCGCGCGGAAGAAATGATGAAGGAAAGGCTCCCAAGCACGCCCGAGCCTGCTGCGCGCCCGGCTGCTGCGGCTCCGGCTGCCCCGGCAGTTGCGCCCAAAGCGCCCGTCAAAGCTCCGGAAGCAGCAGCCAAGATCGTCGTAACTGAAGCCACGGTGCAGGTGGTAACCAAGACGACGCAACAATCCACGCAAAAAGGTCTGGAAAATGAGCCGCCCACCTGGGAACAACGCGTGCAGATTCGCCTGATGGAACTGGACGTCGATCCGGGCAACGATGCCGATCGCGGAGTAAGCAAAGAGGGCGGGGATTAGTCGCAGGCTTTAGGGCGCGGGCTTTACGTGGCACAGGCTTCAGCCTGTGCGATTTTAGTCCTTGCAAGGACTAACCCCGCACAGGCTGAAGCCTATGCCACGTAAGGCCGCGCCACCAATTAACCAGGATACGAGTTGGAAATGTAGTTGTGCAATTGCGATATGGTTTGTTGCTGTGCGGAAATAATCCACTTCACCAGATCGCCGATAGAAACCACGCCCAATATAGCGCCACCCTCCACCACAGGGAGATGGCGGATGCGATTCTCGGTCATGGTTCTCATGCCTTCCTCGACCGTTTGATCGGGAGTCACAAAAATTGCAGGGCTGGTCATGATTTCTTTTACCTGAGTTTCCTTGGACATCCTTCCCTGCAGAATACCTTTTCGCGCATAGTCGCGCTCGGAAATCACGCCCACGATTCCGCCGTCCAGCACCACAATCAGGGCTCCCGCATGTTTTTCCGCCATGATCTCGAGTGCCTCATAGACAGTCGCGTCCGGAGAAACTTGCCAGGCATTGTGACCTTTTTCTTTCAGGACCAATCGAATGGTGTCGACTAGATTCATGGGAGCCTCGATTCCAGCGTTATCGCTCGACAGGCTTTAGGATCTTCCTTGAATGTCATCCCTTGCTGACGACCATACGGCAGTCGCAATTCCAAGTCAAGACTGGACGCTCGCATCTAATGGCGTGGTTTGATTTCGGATTGAGCAAACGGATGCCCGCCCACAAAACGGGCGGCCCCTACGAAACCCAGACCCACGACGGAGAAAGATTTTGTAGCGCACGTTCCGTCCCGTGTTCTTCGGGACGGAGCGGGCATCTTGGTGGTCAACCTCAGTCACTACCGGCTCACTACGTCTCCACGGCCTAAAAGAGCGTGCGGAAAGGCAATGCATTGTCTGCGCAAACAGTCCGGCGTATATTGTCACGCAGCAAGCAACGCACTATTAAATATTCAGCTCGGGGGAATGCTCCAATGAAACGATGCATTTGGATTTTGGCCGGTTTGATCGCCATGTTATGGCCCGCGGTTTCTTTACAGGCTCAAACCACAAAAGGCGCCGTGCTGCTTGAAGAGAAATGCGCCTCCTGCCACGGAAATCCCAGCAGCGCAGTACCCTCGACCGATGTCATGTCCCTTTGGAAGTTGACCGCGGAACAGGTCTATGCCGCGATGGGCAAGGCGCCGCACGCCTCTCTCTCCGGCGCTTCGGACGCCGACTGGCGCGAAATCGCTTTTTATATTGGCCGCCGCAGGGTGGATGCAGGAAAGATTGCCGACGCCAAGCTCATGGTCAACCAGTGCCCAGGCAATTCTCCCATTGGAGATTTGTCCGCGAAGCCAATGTGGAACGGCTGGGGCAATGGCGTGACCAATGCGCGATTTCAATCCGCAAAGGGCGCGGGCTTGACTGCCGCTCAGGTGCCGAAGCTCAAATTGAAATGGGCTTTCGGATTCCCCGGCGCGGACGAAGTTTACGGCCAGCCCACGGTCGCGGCCGGACGCGTGTTTCTTGGTGTGGATACCGGGGCGGTCTATTCCATCAATGCGGAAACCGGGTGCGTCTACTGGTCCTTTCAGGCCGACGCGGGCGTGCGCACGGCAATCAGCATTGGACCGGTGAAGGGAAAAGGTCCGGCAAAGTATGGAGTTTATTTTGGAGACATGCGCGCCAACGTCTACATGCTCGACGCCGCCACCGGCAAGCAAATCTGGAAAGTGAAAGTGGAAGATCATCCAGTAGCAAAAATTACCGGCGCGCCCACGCTCTATGAAGATCGCTTGTACGTCCCGGTCTCTTCGCAGGAGGAGCGCACCGCGGGATGGAGCACAGTTTATCCCTGCTGCACGTTTCGCGGCAGCGTGGTGGCGCTCGACGCGACCAATGGCCACACCATCTGGAAAACTTACCCGGTGCTGAATGCGCCCAAGCCCACCACAAAAAATTCCAACGGCGTGCAGCAATATGGGCCAAATGGCGGCGCAGTGTGGAATTCGCCCACGATTGACCCCAAAAACCACGCCATTTATATCGGCACCGGCGATGCCTACACCAAACCTGTCTCGCACGAATACCGACGCCATCATGGCGCTGGACATGAAGACCGGAAAAATCATGTGGTCGGTTCAGGACACGCAAGAACGACGCCTGGATCTCCGGCTGCGGCGGAGAAATCAAATCGGAAAATTGCCTATCGCCCGCAGAGATTGGCCCCGATTATGATTTTGGCGCCTCGCCGATCCTGCGTCAATTTGCCGAACGGACACAGAATGCTGGTGGCCGGACAAAAGAGCGGCATGGTCTGGGGACACGATCCGGATCAAGCGAAGGCACTGTGGTCTGGAAGGCACAACTGGTGCACAAGCTCGCGCTGGGCATGATCACCTTCGGCGGAGCGGCCGACGATCAAAATGCGTACTTCGGATTGCGCACCGGCGGCATGGCCGCGGTGAAAATGGACACGGGCGAAAAGAAATGGTTCACGCCGATCGCTGCCCACGCCGGGCCCAGGCCCCAAGGGCGAAACCGCGGCGATCACGGCCATTCCCGGAGTGGTTTTTTCCGGCGGATGGGACGGCATGCTGCGCGCCTTCTCCACCGAGGACGGCCACTTACTCTGGGAATACAATATGATCCGTGATTACGAAACGGTAAACCATGTCCCGGCCAAGGGCGGCTCGATGGGCTCCGCCGGCCCGACCGTCGCGGGCGGCATGCTCTTCGTCGGCTCCGGCTACGTTTTCGGAGCCGGCACGGCAGGCAATGCCCTGCTGGTTTTCGCGCCGCAGTAGGCGAAGAGCATCCGGAACCACGGATGCACACGGATCAACACTGTAAATGTAGGGGCACGGCATGCCGTGCCCCTACTTGCCCGCCCATTCCTATCCTTCCCATAAAAAAGTTGATACGGACTTTCGACCGGCTCTTCGGCCGCTTCCGGTATAATTCATCGCTCTAGCGGCCTTTCCTGATGCGACTGAATTCCGGGCGGGGAAATGGCATTTATTCGCGAACCTGAATCGATGAGCATACGTGTTGCACTGAATCACAAGACTCTCTATCGCTATACCAGGCCGGTATGGCTCTCGCCGCATGTGGTGCGCCTGCGCCCGGCGCCGCATTGCAGGACGCCCATTCCCGCCTATTCGCTGAAGGTCACGCCTGCCGATCATTTCATTAACTGGCAGCAGGACCCCTACAGCAATCATCTCGCGCGGCTGGTCTTCCCCAGCAAGACCACGGAATTTTCCGTGGAAGTCGATCTGGTGGCGGACATGACCGTCATCAATCCCTTCGATTTCTTCCTGGAAAAGTACGCCGAGGAAATTCCCTTTCTGTACGATCCGGTCGTAAGAAGAGAGCTTTCCCCTTACCTAAAGAAGCGCCGCGCCGGGCCGCTGATGCAGAGCCCTGATCGAGGAAGCGCGCAAGGAAAAAATTCGCACCAACGATTTTCTGGTGGACGTAAATCAGCGAATCCAAAAGCGCGTTAAATATTTGATCCGCATGGAGCCGGGAATTCAAAGCCCGGAAAAAACGCTCACGCTCGGCAGCGGCTCCTGCCGCGATAGCGCGTGGCTGCTGGTGCAATTGCTCAGGCATCTCGGCCTCGCCGCGCGATTCGTTTCCGGCTACCTGATCCAGCTGACGCCGGACGTGAAATCGCTCGACGGCCCCAGCGGCGCCGACCACGATTTCACCGACCTGCACGCCTGGACCGAAGTCTATCTGCCCGGCGGCGGCTGGGTTGGCCTCGACCCAACCTCGGGTTTGCTTGCTGGCGAAGGGCATATTCCGCTGGCTTGCTCGGCCGAGCCCGTAACTGCCGCGGCGATCAGCGGCGGTTTTTCTTACGACGATGAAACCATCGTCAACACGGAACCCGACACGGAAAAGAAAAAGCCGCGCGGAAAAGACGCCTTCGAATTTTCCATGTCCGTCACGCGCATCCATGAAGACCCGCGCGTCACGAAACCTTACACCGACGAACAATGGATCGAAATCGAATCGCTGGGCCACCAAGTGGATGCCGACCTGAAAGAGCGAGACGTGCGGCTGACCATGGGCGGCGAACCGACATTCGTTTCCGTCGACGACATGGATGGCGCGGAGTGGACCACTGCCGCGGTGGGCCCCACAAAATACAAACTTGCCGATACGCTGATTCGACGGCTGCGCGATCGATTTGCTCCCGGCGGATTCCTGCATCACGGCATGGGCAAGTGGTATCCCGGCGAATCGCTGCCGCGCTGGGCGCTGGGCCTGTATTGGCGCAAGGATGGCGAGCCGATCTGGCGCGATCCCGCGCTGATCGCCAATGAAAATACGCCGGGCAAGCTGAGCAGCGCCGATGCGCAGAAATTTCTTCGCAGCCTTGCGAACGATTGGGCGTGAGCCCAGAGCATGCCCTGCCCGGCTACGAAGACACCTGGTATTACATGTGGAAAGAGCGACGGCTCCCGGTCAACGTCGATCCATTCGAAAACAAGCTGGAAAATGCGGAAGATCGCGCGCGACTGGCGCGTGTGTTCGAACGCGGCTTGGACCACGTCGTTGGATACGCGCTGCCTCTGCGCCGCGAATACTACACCGACGGCAGCAGCGACTGGGTCTCGCGGCGCGTGGTTCTTCCGGCCGGAGCGGATGTATTTGAGTTCCCGGCGATTCGCCCATGGGCTTTCGACTGCCGCTCGATTCGATCCCCTGGGTGCATCCGTCGGACGTTGATCACATCATCGAGCAGGATCCGATGGCCGCGCGCAGACCATTGCCCGAGCGCGCCGCCATGGCTGCGCGCGTCAACGCTTCGAGGAAGAACAAGTCCCCGAATATCAGCCCGCGCAAGGAATCGTGGAGCAAACCGTGGAAATGGGTCGCCGCGCGAGCGTCCGCGCAAGCGAATCGTGGCGCCCGATTTGCCTCCGGCGACAGGGCAGTCCGCGCCATGGATCGTTCGAACGGCGCTGTGCACGGAAATGCGCGACGGCATCCTGCGCGTATTCATGCCGCCGCAGCGCTACCTGGAAGATTATCTTGCGCTGGTCACGGCGATCGAGGATACAGCCGCCGACCTGGGAATGCCGGTGCTCGTCGAAGGGTATGCCCCGCCGCACGATTCGCGCGTGCACATGATCAAAGTCACGCCCGATCCCGGCGTGATCGAAGTGAACATGCATCCAGCCGCAAGCTGGGATGAACTTGGTGAAAAACACCACGGCGCTGTACGAAGAGGCGCACCTCAGCCGCCTGGCCACCGAAAAATTCATGCTCGACGGCCGCCACACCGGGACGGGCGGCGGAAATCACATTTTGATTGGCGGGCGCTACGCCCGCCGATTCTGCCCATCCTGCGAAATCCTGGCTTGCTGCGCAGCCTGATCGGCTACTGGCACAACCATCCCGCGCTTTCCTATCTCTTCAGCGGAATATTCGTCGGGCCTACCAGCCAGGCGCCGCGCATCGACGAGGCCCGCAACGATCAGGTCTACGAAATGGAAATCGCGTTTCAGCAGATTCCCGACCACGGCACCGCTGCGCCGTGGCTGGTGGACCGCATTTTCCGCAACTTGCTGGTGGACGCAACCGGCAGCACGCACCGCGCCGAATTCTGCATCGATAAACTGTACTCGCCGGACACCGCCTCGGGCCGCCTTGGGCTGCTCGAAATGCGCGCGTTTGAAATGCCGCCGCATTCGCGCATGAGCCTCACGCAGCACCTTTTGCTTCGCGCGCTGGTTGCGCACTTGTGGGAGAAGCCATATCGCCAGGAACTTGTGCGCTGGCGCACGGAAGTTCACGACCGTTTCATGCTTCCCTATTTCGTGCATCAGGACCTGGAAGATGTGGTGTCCGACTTGAACGCGGCAGGCTATCCGCTGCGCATGGAATGGTTCGATCCGCATTTTGAATTTCGCTTTCCGTTGTACGGCACGATCGAACAGCGCGGCATTGAGCTGGAACTTTCGCCAGGCTATCGAACCGTGGCACGTGACTGGCGAAGAGGCCAGCGCGGGCGGCACGGCGCGATACGTCGACTCCTCGCTGGAACGATTGCAGGTTTTGGCAAACGGAATGGTGGAACCGCGCCACGTGGTCACCTGCAACGGCCACCGCGTGCCGCTGCATCCGACCGGGACGAACGGCCAGTTTGTGGCAGGCGTGCGATACCGCGCATGGCAGCCGCCCAACTGCCTGCATCCGACCATCGGAACTCATGTGCCGCTGGTGTTCGATCTGGTGGACACCTGGTCCGGCCGCTCGATCGGCGGATGCACTTATCATGTCGCGCATCCCGGCGGCAGAAGTTACGACAGCTTTCCGATCAACGCATACGACGCGGAGAGCCGGCGCATCGCGCGCTTTTTCAAATTCGGCCACACGCCCGGGCCAGTCGCTGTGGGCCAGGAAAAAATCAGCAAAGAATTACCATTCACACTGGACCTGAGATTGAAATGAGGTATCGTTAACAGGGACTATGCAAGGACCTACATCTTCTGGCGGCATCGAAACGGATCGCCCGCTGCGACGCGGCTTCGCCGACAACTACGGAATCGATTCCCCTTTTCCCGATGAAATGGTACAGCCGGATCGCTCTCTGCGGCCGCACTGGCGCGAATTTGTTTCGCTGCTGGATGAGCTGCCACCCGGCGAGCTTGGCCACAGGCGCGATCTGGCGCGGCGCCTCGTTCACCAGAATGGCGTTACCCACAATGTCTACGGCGACCCTGACGGTCTGGACAGGCCGTGGAGCCTGGACTTCATTCCCCTGCTCATCGCGCCCGCTGAATGGGAAACGCTGAGCGAAGGGCTGATCCAGCGCGCTCGATTGCTGGATCGCTTGCTGGCGGATCTGTATGGCCCCGCGGAAACGATTTTTAGCGGCGTGCTTCCTCCGGAATTGCTGTGGGCCAATCCCGGATTTCTCCGCCCGTGCCACGGAATGCGAGTGCCGCAGGATCGCTGGCTGCACTTGTACGCCGCCGATCTGGTGCGCACCGATAACGGGCAATTCGAGGTGCTCAGCGACCGCACGCAGGCGCCATCCGGCGCGGGCTATTCGCTGGAGAATCGCATCGTGCTTTCCCGAGCGCTGCCTTCCGTGTTTCGCCAATGCAAGGTGCAGCGCCTGGCGCCGTTTTTCGTCTCGCTGCGAGAAACTTTGATGGAACTCGCTCCGGCCAATCACGAAAATCCGCGCATCGTTCTGTACACTCCGGGGCCCTACAACGAAACTTACTTCGAACATTCTTTTCTGGCGCGCTACCTCGGCTATGCGCTGGTGCAGGGAAATGACCTGACGGTGCGCGATTCCATCGTGTACATGAAGACGCTGGGAGGATTGCAGCGCGTCGACGTCATCCTTCGAAGGGTGGACGACAATTTTTGCGATCCCCTGGAGCTCCTTCCGAATTCTTATTTGGGAGTGCCGGGATTGTTGCAGGCCATTCGCCGCGGCAACGTGGCGGTGGCCAACGCTGTCGGTTGCGGCCTTCTGCAGGCGCCCGGATTTCTTCCCTTTCTTCCCGCGATCTGCCGATTTCTTTTGAACGAAGAGATGAAGCTGCCCTCCGTGGAAACCTGGTGGTGCGGCCAGCCTGAGATTTTGCAATTCGTGTTGCAGCGCCTGCCCGAAATGGTGATCAAATCCGCGTATCCCACTCAGGGAGAAGACCCTGTGTTCGGCCAGGACCTTACGCGCGAGCAACTTGTCGCGCTGGAACAAAAAATCAAGGCGCGTCCGGCCCGCTACGTGGCGCAAAAACAGGTCATGTCCTGCACCACACCGGCGCTCATCGGGGAAAATTTGGTGCCTCGGCGATTCGTGGTTCGCTCCTACCTGAGTGCCTACGGTCAATCGTACACGGTCATGAACGGCGCGCTTTCGCGCATCACGCAGTCGAACGATTCACTCGTGGTGTCCTTGCAAAAAGGAGGCCGCAGCAAGGACACCTGGATTTTGTCCGACGGCCCGGTCAGCCCGGTAACGCTTCTTCCCTCGGCCGCCCAGCCCATCGCCATCAGCCGGGGCGGCAACGACTTGCCGAGCCGCCTGGCGGAGGACCTCTTCTGGCTGGGGCGCTACTCTGAGCGCGCCGACGCACAGGCGCGTCTGGCGCGCGGAGCACTTGCCAGCATGATTGATCAAACCGGCTTTGACAGCGCTCACGCCGTGCAAGTCCTGGCCTCAGCTTGCCGCAGCAAGCCCATCCGTTCGACCGGCGTGGAACTGGAACGCGAATTTATCGGCGAGGCGCTTGGCACTGCCAATGGCGAGGGGCTGCGCGGAAGCGTCGCAAATCTTCACCGCCTGGCCAGAATTTTGCGTGACACCATTTCCACGGACGCCTGGCGCATCCTGCAGGAAAGCCACCGCGCGGTTTCCAATTTTGTGGCCAGCCCCACGGAACCCGCTTCCGGCGTTCTCGAGTTGCTCGACAATCTGGTGGTCACGCTGGCCGCATTTGCAGGGCTGGCCGCCGATTCCATGACGCGCGGTCAGGCCTGGCGCTTTTTGGATATCGGCCGCCGAATTGAGCGTGTTGCGTTTGTTTCCAGATTCTTGCGCGATACTCTGGTGGAACCGGGCACCGATCCTGTATTGCTCGAAGCTGTTCTGAAGATTGGCGACAGCTGGCTCACATATGGCCGCAGGTACATGACGCATCTGGAAACTCACGCCGTGGCTGACTTGCTGCTGGCGGATGAAACCAATCCGCGGTCCGTGGCCTTTCAGCTTGCGTTGCTCGATCTGCAGCTTGGCGCCCTGCCGCGCGACCTTTCGCATCCGGACCGCAACCAGGATCAGCGACTGCTTCTCAAGCTGCGCACCTCCGTTCAACTCGCCGATTTCGTGAAACTGTGTTCGGTTCCCCCCGGCCGAGAGCGCGCGGAATTTCAAACACTTCTTTCCGGCATCCTGGAACAGTCCGGCCAGCTTTCGGAATCCATCGCGCAATTATATTTTTCACATGCCCTCATGTCCCAGGAAATCACCGGATTGCGCGAGGAGCGCGAATGAAATACAGCGTCACGCATTCCACGCGATTCGAGTACGACGAAGCTATACCTTTGTCGCACAACGTTATCCGCATGAAGCCGCGCGAGTACAAAACGCAGATTTGTTCGCAGTACCAACTCCTGGTGCTTCCCTCACCCACGGTGAAGAATGACGGCTTCGACTATTTTGGAAACCATGTCACCTGGTTCAGCCTGCAGGAGCCTCACAAGGTGCTGCGAATTTCCGCGCAGTGCGACGTGGAAGTCCTTCCCTCGGGACCACATGACGTCAGCAGCGGCCCCTCCTGGGAAAATGTGCTGCAAATCCTGGCCCTCGCGCCGGACCGCGAAGTATTGGCGGCGCACGAATACATTTACGAATCGGCTCACGTGCCCTGGTCGGCGGAGCTGGCCGAATTCGCGCGCCCATCGTTTCCTTCTGGGCGGCCCTTTCTGGAATGCGTTCTTGATTTGACCCGGCGCATCCACCTGGATTTCAAATTTATGGCCGGCTCCACGGAAATCGACACGCCGGTGGAGGACGTGTATCACTCGCATGAAGGTGTGTGCCAGGATTTCGCGCATCTGCAAATCTGCTGCCTGCGCTCGCTGGGATTTTCGGCGCGCTATGTGAGCGGATATTTGGTTACTTCTCCACCGCCTGGAAAAGAACGGCTGGCTGGCGCCGATGCCTCGCACGCATGGGTCAGCGTCTTCTTGCCGGGTAGCGGCTGGGTGGAATTCGACCCCACCAACGGGCTTATGCCCAGCGACGGACACATCACTGTGGCATGGGGAAGAGATTACGATGACGTGGGCCCATCAAGAGGAATCCTGATTGGCGGCCAGCGCCACTGGATGGATGTCTCCGTGGATGTTGTGCCCATCGAAGCTTCCTGACCATTTCTCCTCCAAATTCAGGCTTCAACTGGACTTTCCCGATCACATCTGGCAAAACTTTCACCGGGGTAATTACTTCCACTGAAAGGCGGAACATTGCAGCATTTTGGAGCGTTCATTGTTGGTGTCATCATTGGTTTTCTTGGAGGCTTATTTGGAAAGGGTGGCAGCGCAATCGCCACGCCACTCTTGGCTATTATCGGGTATCCGGGATTCATCGCGGTTGCTTCCCCACTGCCTTCCACAATTCCGGGCACGCTGCTTGCTTCGGTGCAATATTGGAAACACCGGCTATTGGATTGGCAAGTTTTTTGGTGGAGCGTCGGAGTGGGTGTGCCCGCGACGATTCTGGGTTCGGCCCTCACCAAGTACACAGGCTCGCGCATTTTGTTGATTCTTACTGCGATGTTGGTGTTCGGATTCGGTCTTTCCTTCTTGATTTGGCCGAGCGAAAAAAAATCCGGCGGATCTTTGCCCGCTGCTCCTCAGGATGAGAACGTGCCATTCTCGCGTGTGCGGCTTGCGCTGATTGCCTTCGGAGTGGGATTCACATCGGGGCTGCTCGCCAATGCAGGGGGATTCCTGCTTGCGCCTGCGTATATTCGGCTCCTCAAACTGCCGATCAAGAAATCCTTTGCATGCTCGCTGGCAGTGTCGGCAGTCCTCGCAGTGCCGGGAACAATCATCCATGCGTACCTCGGACACATCTCATGGACCGTTACGGGGCTGGTTGCGCTCGGTTCCGTACCCTGTTCCATGATTGGGGCGCGCATTGCAATTCGATCGAGATCAAGCAGGCTCGCGCGCATGTACGGTATTTTCCTAACTGTGCTGGGAATTTTGTCTCTTTTTCATTTGTAAATGCATTGAGTAGCACGGGCTTCAGCCTGTGGGTTTTGATCACTGTGTGGCCGAACCCCCACAGGCTGAAGCCTGTGCTACTGGATATTTCTCCGGACGACAGCGGGACGGTGGTACCTTAATTCCCACTTCAACCGGAACAGGTTATGCCTTTGAACGACGTAACTCCACTCAACCCGGCTTACTTCCTCGATCGCGCTGCGAAGATTTTTTCAGAACGCACGGCAGTGATCGACGGCGAACGGCGTTTCACCTATTGCGAATTTGGGGAGCGTTCTCACAGGCTTGGCTGGGCTGCTACGGAGCGTGGGCGCTGCAGCAAGGCGATCGCATCGCTGCGCTTTGCAGCAATAGCCACGTGATGCTGGAGATGCACAACGGCGTGCCCATGGCGGGCTGTGCGCTTGTGCCCATGAATATCGCGGCTCACCGCTCAGGAGATGGGCTACATCCTGGAAAATTCCGGAGCGCGCATCCTGATTGCCACGAACGAATTTGCGGAGGCCGCGCAATCGCTTTCTTCATTGGCAGGAGTGCGGCTCATCCTTGCGGGAGACGCATCGAGCGAGTACGAAGAGTTGCTCAAATCCTCGGAGCCATACCCCACCGCACTGATCGATGAAATGTCCCTGCTGGCAATGAACTACACCAGTGGAAGCACGGGCCGGCCGAAAGGCGTGATGTACACACATCGCGGCGCGTACCTGCAGGCGCTGGCCATGGCGTTTCATTCTCGGCTGGGTCTTGACAGCGCCTATCTGTGGACGCTTCCCATGTTTCACTGCAACGGCTGGTGTTTTACATGGGCGGTGACTGCCGCGGGTGCCGCGCATATTTGTCAGCGACAGATCGATCCATCGGCCATCTGGGAAGCAATTTGCAGCGGCAACGTCACCCATCTTTGCGCTGCGCCCACTGTCTTGACCATGATCGCGGAAGCCGCGGCATCTTCCGGCGGCGGGAATCCTGGGCACTCGGTCCATGCGTTCACGGGAGGAGCACCACCGACTCCTGCGCTGCTTGAGAGGCTGGCCGCCTTGAAACTGCATGTAACGCATTTGTACGGTTTGACGGAAACGTATGGACCGTCCGTGATCAACGAATGGCAGCCGGAATGGTCTTCAAAATCCGAAAGTGAGAAAGCCAAATTGAACGCGCGGCAAGGCGTCGGCAACGTAGTCACGCAGGATATTGCGGTGATCGATGCCAATGGAAAAGAAGTTCCGAGCGACGGTGAAACATTGGGCGAAATTGTAATCCGCGGCAACAACGTAACCATCGGCTATTACCATGATGATGCAGCCACGCGCGCCGCAGAATCCGACGGATGGTTTCGCACCGGCGATTTGGGCGTGCGCTTTCCCGACGGCTACATCGAGCTGCGCGATCGCTCCAAGGACATCATTATTACCGGCGGGGAGAACGTGGCTTCGGTCGAGGTGGAAAAAGCCCTTGCCGAGCATCCTGCCGTGTTGGAAGCCGTGGTGGTGGGACGCCCGGATGAGCGCTGGGGCGAAATTCCCGTGGCTTTCGTGGTACTGCGCCAGGGCATGTCCGCTACGCACGGAAGAACTGATCGAATTCGTGTGCGGTCGGATTGCGCGCTTCAAGGCGCCGAGAGAGATTCGATTTGAGGAGCTTCCTAAGACTTCAACGGGAAAAATTCAGAAATATATTTTGCGCCGGCGATTGCAGTAGCGAGTAGAACGCCCGCTCCCTTGGCACGGAAAAAGCACGCCTTCCTTTTGTCATTCTGAGCGAAGCGAGGAATCTCTCTTTCGGTTTGAGCCTGTGCACAAACCGCGAGAGAGATTCCTCGCTTCGCTCGGAATGACAAAATAAATCACTTATTTTGCTGGCGTGTAACCGATGTTCGGCGACTGTAAATTCGAGAAGGCGCGCGCCACCGCCATCTAGTAGAATCCGCATTCCTATTTCGGAGGCAATGAAATGGCTTTACGAACCGCCGCAGAATTCCTCGCTGGGCTGCGCGACGCGCGCGAAGTGTACTACCGCGGCCAGCGCGTGCCGAGCGTCGTGGACCATCCTGAACTGGGCGTAGCCGCGCGGCATGCCGCCATCGATTTTGAAATGGCGGAAAATCCAAAGTTTCGCGAGCTGGCCGTGCATCGCGATGGCTCCGAGGAATATTCGGCCTACTACCGCGTTCCGCGCAATGCGCAGGATTTGCTTTCGCGCTCGAAACTGATCGAAGCGGGCACAGCCGAAGGCGCGACGCTGGTGCTGCTGATCAAGGAAATCGGAACCGAT
Source organism: uncultured Acidobacteriota bacterium (assembly GCA_963825365.1). GTDB lineage: Bacteria > Acidobacteriota > Terriglobia > Acidiferrales > UBA7541 > Palsa-360. The sequence goes on from CAWGSV010000004.1 coordinate 222,697, forward strand.
GCGCTCTTTGCGCTGAAACGCGTCCTGGGCCGCAGCGGCGACACCCAGGGCATTCAGCGCGTGGAAAACTTTTATCGCCATTGCCGGGACAAAGATCTGGCAATGGCCGTCGCACAGACCGACGTGAAGGGCGACCGCAGCAAGCGCCCATCCGAGCAGAGTGATCCGGACATGTACGTGCGCGTCGTGGAAAAGCGCGCGGACGGCATCGTGGTGAGCGGCGCGAAAATCCACACCTCTTGCACACCGTATGTGGATGAGGTGATTGTGCTGCCCAGCCGCTCCATGGGGCCGGGCGACGAGCCGTGGTCGTTGGCCTTCGCGGTTCCCACCGCAACTCCCGGCCTTCGCCTGTATGCCTCCGACTATCTGCATGGCACGGACGATCCCTTTACGCGCCCCATTTCCACGAGCCACAAGATGGTGGAAACTCTGACCGTGTTTGAAAATGTTTTCGTTCCCTGGGATCGCGTGTTTTATGTAGATCGCCCGGACCTGGCTGGAGCAACCGCGCTGACTTTTGTGGAGTTTCACCGCTTCACCGCCGTCAGCTACAAACTTCCCTTGCTCGACGCAATGGTGGGCGCGGGAATTGCCATCGCCAAAGCCAACGGCATCGAGCGCGCGGGGCACGTGCGCGACAAACTGACCTGGCTCGGCGGCTACGCAGAGACCGTGCGCGGGCTGACTGAACTGGCCGCGCTTCGCTGCAAAGTGGAAAACGGCGTGGCCTATCCCGACGTGTTCACCACCAACATGGCCAAGTGGACCTTCGCGCGCGAGTTTCACCAGGCCATCGAAACTGTGCAGGACCTCGCCGGTGGATTGCTGGTCACAGGGCCGGGCGGCATGGATTGGAACTCTGCGGAGGTCCGCCCAATGCTGGATAAGTATCTGCCCGGTGCGTGGCCCGCGGACCGTCGAATGGCCATCATGAATCTGATCAGCGACCTGACGACACGCCTGTATGGCGGGTATCAGGCAGTGCTTGCGGTGCACGCCGAAGGCTCGATTGAAGCCGAAAAAATGGCCATGTTCCGTGCATACGATCCGTCGAGGTCCGTCGCGTTGGCCATGCGTCTTGCGGGGCTGGAAGCAAATCCGGTCAAGAAATAATATTCGAGGGGTGGAATCGTGGGAGCGCTAAACGGAAAAGTTGCCATCGTTACCGGCGCAAGCCGCGGCATTGGACGCGCCATTGCGGAAGTTTTTGTGCGCGAAGGCGCGCGCGTGGTCATCTGCGGGCGCAAGCAGGAAACGTTGGATCTAGCTGCCCGCGAAATCGGGCCGGCTGTGAAGCCAATCGCTTGCCACGTCGGCCGCGCGGATCAGATCGAAAACATGTTGGCGATCACGACGCGGGAACTGGGGGCTGTCGACATTTTGGTGAACAACGCCGCAACCAATATTTCCTTCGGGCCATCCCTGGAGATCGAAGAGGCGCAATTTGACAAGATGGTCGAGATCAATCTGAAGAGCGCCTTCCGCCTGATCAAAGCCGTTGCTCCTGGAATGTGCGAGCGCGGCAGCGGATCGATTGTGAACATTGCGTCCATCGCGGGGCTTCGCCCGCAACTACACAGCCTGCTGTACAGCATGACCAAAGCCGCGCTCATCATGATGACGCAATCCTACGCGCTTGAACTGGGCCCAAAGGGCGTCCGCGTGAATGCCATCGCACCTGGATTAATTCAGACAACGCTCAGCGAACATTACTGGAAGGATGAAACGCAACGCAAGAACGCTCTGGCCGATCAACCAATCCAGCGACATCGGGCAACCTCAGGACGTCGCCGAGACTTGCCCTGCTGCTGGCGAGCGAAAAGGGCTCCTACATTACGGGGCAAACGCTTATCGTGGACGGCGGATTTCTGCTTCCCGGACTTTGAAACTGGATTCGGTGAACGGACTGCGGAAAAGGAAATTTATTTAGTCGTTCCATTCACGGGGAACTAAGCGCGGAGAAGAATCTCTCCTCAGGTTTTCTCCTCTTTTCTCTGTGTCCTCTGTGGTAAAGCCCTCCCGGCGTTACGGAAAAACTCTCAACACAGAGGACGGCCAGTTCGCCTTGCGAAATGTTCCGCCGGGAACCTACACGCTTACAGCCTGGCAGGAAACCTATCGGCACAAAGAAGCAGACTATCGTAGTCCAGCCGAAACAAGAGCAAGCAGTAACCATTACCTTCACGGACAAAGATCGCCCCTAGCTGCTCATAGCCTTTCGCCAGCAAGCCGCCTGCGATCCGCGCGACAGGCGAACTAAAATTTATAGGCTTGCGGCACCGCCGACTCCTGCCTTCCCAGCGCGGCAAATCCGGCCATTTATTCTTAAAAATATTTTGCGAACGGAGTCTGCAGGTGTAATCTCTCGCAACGGAGAGGATGACCTATGTGTTTTTCAGCAGTGGCAAACTTTGTTGGCAGTGGAGTTCTGGGCGGGGTCGGCGTGATCACATTGACGAAGGTGAAGCACAGGCGCGAATTGCTTTTCGCCGCGCTGCCCACATTGTTCGCTATTCATCAGTTCATCGAAGGATTCGTGTGGCTGGGGTTGGATGGGGTTTTTTCGCCGAAGGTAACGCACGATATGGGCGCGGCATTCATGCTGTACGCACAGGGGTTACTTCCATTCCTGTTACCGCTAAGCGTGTTTCTGTTTGAGCCGGACGGCAAAGGCCGCAAGCGTATGCAGTCATTCCTGGTAATCGGAATAGGAACCACACTTTATATATTGTGGGCGCTGACTGCCTATCCTTTGCAGGTGTACGTTCGGGGGAACAGCATTGTTTATATTAACCAGGCGACGAACAACACAGCGGTCGCCGTGCTATATGTAATTGCGACATGCGGTTCGCTGTTTTTTTCCAAGGTCAAGTCCATGGTGATCTTCGGCGCGGCGAACCTGACGATTCTGCTGATCGTAATGGCTTTCAAGCGTTATGCATTCACTTCGCTGTGGTGCGCATACGCGGCGGTGGCAAGCGTGATCATCCTCTACTACTTCTGGCAAAGCAGCGAAGCCCGGCCGTTCACTTACGCGCTGCCCTTGTGAGGGCCAATGTGAAACTTGGCGCGAACAGATCTAAGCGCTACAAGGCTCTGGAATAAATTAGTCGGCGTCATGTACCGGAGGAATTCATTGTTCACACTCGAAAAGCACAACGCGGTCAGATCCGCTTGCGATTTTGCACGGGCGCATTGCAAGTTTGCCGCATTGCTGTTATCGCACCTGCTTGTTCTGCTCTCCATTTTTGATTTTAGCGCGGGCCGGGCCGCCGCTGCAGACTGCTCCAGCCTCACAGGCTTGCAATTGAAGGACACCACGATCACATCGGCTGCGGTGGTTCCCGCGACGGGCATGCTTCCGGAATACTGCAAAGTTCTGGGAAGCATTCACAACCTGCCGCAATCCACAATTCTCTTTGAAGTCTCCCTGCCCATATCGAAATGGAACGGAAAATATTTTGTGGCCGGTGGTGGCGGGTACAACGGCGTGATCCCCAGGCTCACGCAGGCGCTGGCCGAGGGCTACGCCGCTGCAGGCTCGGATACAGGGCACGAGGCCAAGGATACGAATTGGGCCTTGAACAATCTGGACGCGCAAAATAATTACGCCTACCTGGCTACGCACGTGGTCACGCTTATCGGGAAAGAGATTCTGCGCGCTTTTTACAATCAACACGAGCGGCGCGTCTTATTTCGTTGGGTGTTCGAACGGCGGCAAGATGGCCCTCGCCGAAATTCAGCGCTATCCAGACGATTTCGATGCAGCCATCTCAGGCGATCCGGTGATCGACCGGACCAAGTTGATGATGCAATACGCCTGGAACGCTCAGGCCCTGGCAGCCGCACCCATCCCTCCCGCCAAGATTCCCGCCATCCAAAAGGCCACCATGAGCGCGTGCCATGAAAGCGGCGGGCGCGATCAACGGCCTGCTCATGACTCCCGGCCGCTGCAAATTCGAACCGAAATTGATGATCTGCCCATCGGGCGACGGTCCTAATTGCCTGACGGCGGGACAGGCGCGAGCCCTGCAAAAGATCCTGGACGGGCCTGTGAATTCCGCCGGAGCGCAGCTTCATCCAGGATTCGTTCCCGGGCACGAAGATGACTATCAGGCGTTTCTGACCGGCACAGGGACTGATGCCGCGAAGCCGGCCTCTACATGGGCGCTTTCCGATATCTTCATGAGGCAGTTCGTATTTGGCGCTGATTTCGATTTAGTGAAGCAATTTCATTTCGATTCTTCGCTGGCGGCTCTCGTGCCATTGTCCGGCGCGCAGGACAACGCCAATCCGGACCTCTCCGAATTCAAAGCGCATGGCGGAAAACTGATCATGTACCACGGCTGGGCGGACCACTCCATCACGCCCATTCGCACCATCGAATATTACGAAGACGTGATTGAAACAATGGGCAAGGAGCGAGCCGAAGAACAGGGCGAGCCGAATGCCTATGCGGTAATGGATTTCATGCGATTGTACATGGTGCCGGGCATGCATCACTGTGCAAATGGTCCCGGGCCAAACGTGTTTGGCGGAGCGAATCAGGGCCTCCCACCGCAGCTGGACGCACAGCACGATATCGTGATGGCCCTCGATCGCTGGGTGGAAGATGGTGTAGCGCCGGAAAAAATTATCGCCTCCCACCTGACAAATGGCGCGGTGGACCGCACCCTGACGCTGTGCCCCTATCCGCAAGCGCCCATCTACAACGGCGCGGGAGACGCCAACCTGGCCGAGAACTATCATTGCGAAGATCGGCCCTTCCACTGGGCCATCGCGGCAAAACAAAATTTAAAGAGCGCGCATGCAGCTTCCCCGCCCGCAAAACGCACCGCTCAATAATTTCCGGCGAGTGGCCAGGCGGTTGAAACAGTTGTAATTTTCCAGTCCCTCAGCCAAAAAGCTGATCCCTCATGGGTTTAGAAGGTTTTGGGCTTGGTCCTGCCACCGCACAGAGGGTGTGCGGAATTGGGCTAAGGAAAGTCAAACTCCCGACACTACGCAATTTTGACGGTTTCTAGGCCCGGTTGTTGACGGTCTTGATCAGGCTCCGGCCGCCTTAACCGGGCATGGCAGTGGTAGCACTCCGTCGGCGAGGCGTGCAGGAGCACAACAAATAGGGCGCCGCAGCACTCGCATCGATAGAGTGTTTCACTATTACAAATTGGGCAGTAGAAGGGGGGTAAATCGCTACTATTGCTTGATACCCAAATGAACGCGCAATTTCTTTCTGAACAGATTGCAAATTGTCCCATTGGTGCCTCGCATGAACAAGCTCCTGAATAAATCCCAGGGGAAGGGGATGGAGGAGTCGCTGGGCGAGCATCCCTTTAGGGGACAAACCACCCTAGCACCTGGTTTTGGCAAAAGCAATTCAACTCATTTTTTCTTTTCCACAGGGTATGGAAATCGGGCGATCCTAATATAAGCGAATTTTAAGAAATGGAATCCTCTCCGTGCATTTGCGGGAGATAAATTTCTGAGATGTTGTCGAACCTTTTTCCATGGCGGCTAATTCTTTATCTGAGTGACGAGCGGTGGGTCGGATCCTTGGAGGACTACGTTGAAGCGCAGGCGGCCGAGGAGCGCTCCGGAGGGTGTTTCGACGTTGACGCGCCAGGCGCCCTGCATGATTCCGGTTTTTACCGAGTAGGTGCGGTACCCGCCGCCGCGTCCGCCGCGAACGGGAAGCTCGACGCGGCTCACTGTGGTCCATCCACGCTTTGCTTCGTAGAATTGCCACTCGTGGAGAATTTTTGTGTTGAGCGCAGTGGGCGAAAAAATAGCGCTGTAGGCGTAGATGGCCGCGCTGGGCGTGCCGTGAAATGTTTCCACGGGGCGGAAAAAACGCAGCAAGCCATGATCTTCGGATTGCACGGCGTAATTCCCTTCCTCATTTCTGGTGATGGCGTGATGCACGCTTGCATCCTGCAGCGACAGGGGAATGGGCGGAATGAGATTCAGGAAGTAAAGGAAATTAATGGCCAGGAAAATCGTGCCGATGCAGATGCGAATCGTCCGGCCTCGGACAACCAGGTCCTCGCCGGCGACGGATTGCAGAAGGCGCAGAAAAAGATAAAGCAATGCCAGGCTGAGTGCTCCGCTGAGCAGAAAGATGAACGGTCCGACTGCATGCAGCATGACCGGCAAAATGTAAATCATGAAGCAGAACAGCGAGAGGAAAAAGAAACTGAGCTGAAAAGCAAGACGCGCAAAATGCGCTTTCAGCCTTTCATTGGCCGCAAAGGCCGCGCCAAGCATCACGAAAAATGGCCAGCTGGCCCGCAGGCTGCCGCTGCGAAAATAGAAAACGAGAAATGTGCTGAGCAGCCCGCCAAAAAAGAATTGCAGCGTATTGATGAGCCAGAAGCGCACCCCGGACGAGTCTCCGGGAACCGCGGGAACGGCATCGCGAGTTTCCGCGCGGTTGAGATTTTCTGTGAGGTTGCTGTTTTCAGTGCCGCCCAGTTTTTCCGTGCGGTTGGGGTTTTCCGTTCGATTGATAAGGAGGATGCACCCAGCAACCACCGCGAGGTGCGCAACGATCCAGAAATTTTCCCGAAACGTATCCACGCGCTTGAGCGTTATAGCGTCAAATGCGAATCCCCCGAGCAGAGAGATCGAGGAAATAGGTCTTTCGAGGCGAGCATAGGCCGAACTGAATTGGGCGCGCGCAGACTCGCCAAGCATTTTGTGAGGCATAGGCAAATCGAGAATAGCATGAGGCGGGAAGAAGCGTGCGCTCAGACCTGGTCCAAGTGACAAGTTAAAATTGACGAAACCAAACGCGCAAAAATAAATGGCGAGCAAGCCTGTAAGCCGGATTTTGTACGACACGCGGGCGTTGCCGCTTGCGCGCCGTGGCGATCATTCCTCTAGGTCCAGGTTCGCACCTGGACTCCAGCAGCCTACCCGAGGGTCCTGACGAGCCGGGCCGGCTCTCCCCTCCTATTTGGCCTTGCACCACGCGGGGTTTGCCTTGCCGCCCCGATTGCTCGGGACGCGGTGGGCTCTTACCCCACCGTTTCACCCTTACCAAGCGCTATCGCCTTCCGCAACCCGCTTGCGCGGACCGCTTTCAGGCCGTCCGCAGGTTTTCCTGCGGATGGCCACCGAGACGCGTTGCACCGGCGGTTTATTTTCTGTGGCACTGTCCGTAACCGACGCCTCGCCTCGCTTGCGCGAATTACACGAAGTGCCAGCCCCCTGGCGTTACCAGGCGCGTTGCCCTTTGGTCTGAGGCGCCCTGCGGCGAAAACTTTCGTGCGCGCCGCAAAACGCGAAGACCACGGTGTCCGGACTTTCCTCCCGGCCAGCCTTCTTGCGAAGGTGGCCCAGCGATCACCCGGCTTGCCCGCCGATTCAAGTATATCACTTTGGCGTGCTGGACGATTCGGCGGATGACGCTGAAAAGTACGCAGAAGGTTTGTAGCGCCGGCGTCTCGCCGGCTTTTTCTGCGATTTTGACAGATCGCAAACCTGCCGGCGGGACGCCGGCGCTACGAAAACCGCAACACCAAGGCACACTTGGCCGGAATCAAAAATTGCATTTTTTCAAAGTGAATTCTCGGAGGGCTGAAATGCACTCGCACCGAGGGCGCCGACCATCAGGGCGGCACTCTCGGTGCGAGGCAAAATCAACTTCCAGGGCGGGTTTGCTTCCCCCGGTTGCGGATGTTTATAGCGGCTTGGCTGTGTACAAAGTGAGCTCGACGCGGCGGCTGGCTTCGCGTCCTGCTTTGCCTTTGCCGTCGTCGATCAGCTTTTGCGAGCCAAGTCCTACAGTGTGAATGCGGAAGACAGGAACGTCGTGGCTACCCACCAGGTAGGAAATCACTTGATCGGCGCGCGCACGGCTCAATCGGTCATTAATTGCTGAGGTTCCGGTCTGATCCGTGAATCCCTCAACGATAATGAAATAGCGTTGCTGGGCACTGAGCTGAGAGGCAAACATATCCAAGGTAGCCTTGGAATCCTTGGAGAGCATATCCTTGTTCACAGCGAAGTGCACCACGGAGGGCTGGCCGGCGGGCTTGTAATCGTCAATATTGGCAATCACGCCGCGCAGGTCACTGATGTCCTTGGTGTTCTGATTAGACTTGGCCGTAGCACCCTTCGCTTCCGTATCGGCGGTGCGGGCGATTTCGGTGGTGGCTGACAATTTCTTTTCATTTTCGTCAACAACCCCGTTTGTCTTGTTGATGTCGGCGACCTGCGATGCATCGCGCTTTTGCGAATTCTGGTCGACTTCATCAACTTTCTGCTGAACCGGTGTGACGGTTTGTTTGACATAATTCTTGGTCGCGCAACCGACGATGAACAGAGAACCCACTGCAAGTGTGATTGTTGCGGACAAAGCTGTCTTATTCATTTTTCAATCTCCCCCAATTTGTCAGTTCTAGGTATCATGAGCCGTTGACAGGACTCCCCCGTACCCCCTCCCAGAACTTACCAAGACTATTGCACGTATACAACCATTTTGGGAAAAAACTTCCCGTTTACCTTTAAGTCTCAATTAGCCCTATAAATAGGAAGTATTGCCGGTATGGCAAAAGGAATGCACATCTAGGCGCGATGAGTAATCTTTACACGATATCTACGCAATGCCGGCCAAAATTCCCTCTACGTTTATTTCTCGATTGAAACTTTCTTGGAGCGGCCCTTTGCTTTGGATTTTGTTTTGGCTTCCGCCCCCGAAGCCTGGGCCTGCACAGCTTGCCTGCGTCCGGCAAGCAGGTCATCGAACTCGTCTTCGTTGAGAATGGTCACGCCAAGCGCGCGCGCCTTTTCATATTTTGATCCAGGATCGGCTCCGACCACCACATAGCTCGTGAGCTTGCTGACGGAACTAGTGACCTTGCCGCCGTGCCGCACAACTTCCGCACCGGCCTCATCGCGAGAGCGCCGCGCCAGCGCGCCTGTAAACACAAAGGTCATCCCCGCAAAGCGCGTGTCTTCCAGAGCTGCGCGCTTTTCGGTCATCTTCAGGCCTTCATCCTTGAGGCGCTGAATTATTTTCCTGTTGGCTTGTTCGGAGAAAAAATCGGCGATGCTTTGGGCGACCTTGGGACCGACTTCGCCAACTTCCTCCAGTTCCTCGACGGTTGCCTCGGCAAGTTTTGGCAGCGAAGCAAAATGTTCGGCCAGGAGTTGGCCGGTGCGTTCGCCGACAAAGCGCATGCCCAGCGCGTAGATCAGCCGCGCCAGGCTGTTGCTCTTGCTGGCGGTGATTTCATCGAGCAAATTTTGCGCCGATTTTTCGGCCATGCGATCGAGCGCCGCGACATCTTTCAGTTTCAATTCGTACAAGTCGGCGAAATCCTTCACCAGTCCTTTGCCCACGAGTTGGTCGACAATTTTTTCGCCCAGACCGTCAATGTTCATTGCGTGGCGCCCCGCGAAATGCAAGAGCGATTCCTTGCGCTTGGCCGGGCAGCTGGCATTGACGCAGCGGTAGGCAACTTCCTCGGGATCCTTGTGAATGCGGCTGTGGCACTCCGGGCATTTTTCTGGCACGACCACTTCGCGGCGCGGCTTCCCTTCCTTGACCACTTTTATTACGTGCGGAATTACTTCGCCGGCGCGCTCGACGATCACGGTGTCACCGATGTGCAGCCCCAGCCGCGCAATTTCATCCATGTTGTGCAGCGTGGACCGCGAAACGATGACGCCGCCAACCTGCACCGGCTCCAGCACAGCCACCGGCGTGAGCGTCCCTGTGCGGCCCACTTGAAATAGGACGTCGTTCACAACCGTGGTTTCCTGGCGCGCGGGATACTTGTAGGCAACCGCCCAGCGCGGCGCCTTGGACGTGAATCCCAGTTCCAGTTGCTGCGCGATTTCGTTGACCTTGATTACGATGCCGTCAATTTCGTACGGCAATTTGTCGCGACGGCCTTCCCAGGAATCGATGAATTTTTTCACCGCTTCGAGCGAGGGGCACAAGCGCCAGTCGGGAGAAACCTTGAAGTGCAGCTTCTGCATGGTGTCCAGCGCTTCGGAGTGAAGGCGCGTGGGGACTCGTCCGCCCGCCAGCAAAAGATAGCCGTAGAAATCCAGCCGCCTGCGAGCGCGTGATTTCAGGATCGAGCACGCGCACGGCGCCCGCCGCGGCGCTGCGTGGATTGGAGAAGCGCTTTCCGCCCTCTTCCTCCTGCTTTTCGTTCAACGCTTCGAATGCGCGCAGCGGCATGATAATTTCCCCGCGCACTTCAAAATCGGCCGGCATGCGCAGCTTTTTGAGTTCCGCGGGATCCACGCTCAGCGGGATGGAGCGGATGGTGCGCACGTTGGGCGTGACGTCTTCGCCGGTGGTGCCGTCGCCGCGGGTGACCCCGCGCACCAGTACGCCGCCCTCGTAGACCAGCGAAATGCTCAGGCCATCGAATTTGTGTTCGGTGACGTAATCGATTTTTTCGCGGCCGGAGAGTTCGCGCACGCGGCGGTCAAAATCCTCGAGCTCTTCCGTCGAGTAGGTGTTGTCCAGGCTCATCATGGCTGGTGAATGCTGGCGAGTCTCGAAACCTTTGCGGGGAGATCCGCCCACGCGCTGCGACGGCGAATCCGGGGTGACGAGTTCCGGGTGCTCGCGCCTCAAGCTGCTTGAGGTCCTCCATCATACGGTCAAACTTGACGTCGGAAATTTCCGGCTCGTCCTGCACGAAGTAGAGATATTCGTGGCGGCGCAATTCTTCGCGCAGCTTTTCGATCTGTTTAGCTGTCGTTACGTTCTTCGCCATATGGCCTCAGAAAATTAGTGCACAAGGGAGTTCAGTATACATTGTGCGCCCGGCCTCGAAACAGTCTGGAAACCGGTTTTATGAAATGGCAGGGAAAGGCTGGATAAGTGTATTGCAAAACGTGGAAAACGGCACGGAGGGAAGCGACAATCAATGATTTGCAAGTGCAGCTAATCTATCGAAACCTAATAGTCGCTGAAAAATTGGAAGAAAACTGAACTCTTTCATCTCAGGTGGCGCTCTTCCTTTCGTCTTTCTCCTCTTTTCTCTGTGCCCTCTGTGTTAAATATTAAATTCTGCTACTCCGCCATGCCGCGCCGCACGTCCTCGCTCAACACGATGGCCTCGGAAACTTCCTTCATCGACTTGCGCCTTTGGCGGCTTTGCCGCTGAATGGTGAGGTAAGCCTCCTCTTCGGTGATCTTTAGCTCGCGCTGCAAAATACCCTTTGCGCGCTCCACCAGCTTTCGCGTTTCCAATTTTTCCGAAAGGTGCAGATTTTCGCTTTCCAGGCGCGCCATCTCAATTTCCGCGCCCACCAGAAATCCAATGGTAGAGATCAGCATGATTTCACGCTCGGTGTATACATGCGGTTCGCGATTCTGCAGATTGATGACTCCCACGATGCGTCCGCGGCACAGCACGGGCACGGACAGAAACGCCTCGAAGCGATCCTCCGGCAAATCCTTGAACAATTGAAAGCGGGGATCCTGCGAAGCGTTGACCGCCACCGCCACGGGCTTGCCGTGCTCCGCAACCCATCCGGTGATGCCCTGCCCCAGACGCAGCTTAAGGCGGTCCACAACTTCGGGATGGGCATTTTTCGAGGAGCGCAAAATCAGTTCGCTCTCTTCCAGCGCATACAGAAAGCAGGAGTCGCAGCTCACCACCGAGGCGGCGAAATCCACGATCTGCGATAGCACTTCGTGCAATGGGTCCGCGGCGGCCATGCGGCTGGCCATCTTGTGGATGAAGTCGACATCAGGATTATCGGTCATAATTAATTTGGAGAGGTCTGTGTTCACTCTTTGAGGCTACGCGCGAGCCCAATGACTGTCCAATTCTTACTATGGATGCCAAACATCAGCCTTTGCTTGATGTAACGGTGTGTTTACATGGGGTTCCGTGGCATGGGCTTCAGCCTGTGGGGGTTGTTGCTTGCACGGAACAAACCCCACAGGCTGAAGCCCATGCCACACAAACCAATGCTTCGTCGAACAAAGGGAGGCATGGCGGACTTTATAGCGGACGTTTTATTTTCTATTCAGCGGCGTTGCGCTTGCGCTGCAAAATTTCGGCGCTGCGTTGCGCCGCTTCACTGACCAGGTATCCCATTTTCGGGTGCGAGGGTTCCATATCCGGGGCGAGCCCGTGTTCGCGAAGCCGCTCGCTGGTGGTGGGACCGATGGAGGCAACAACCATGCGCGAAAACGCACGGCGCAAGGCATCTTCCATATTCAGGTCCGCGGCTATTTGCAGCAGATGATCCGCCTGCGTTCCCGTTGTGAACAATATTACGTTGAATTCGTTGCGCGAAATGGCCGCAATCGCCGCGCGAAGCGGCTGCGTATCCTCAGGCAAAGCCCACACGTAAACGGGCACGGAAGTGACCTGAGCTCCGCGCGCCGCGAGGCCGGCGATCAGCTCTGCGCTGGGAACTCCATATTCCTGCACGGCGATTCTTCGTCCCTTCAACGGAGAGGACACGGCATTTTCGTCCAGCGCATGCAAAATCTCGCGCCAGGTATTTGGTTCAGGCACGGTAATTGCTATCGGAACATTCCACTCCCTCAACACAGTTGCCGGCTTCGGCCCGCGCGCCACGATTGAAATTTTGCGAAGCTCAGCCAAATACCGGTCAAGCGGATAAACAGTCTCCACAACTTTGGCAAGCGCGCGCGTCCCCACTCCGGTCAGAAAAACAATCATGTCAAATCCGCCGGCAAAGAGCATGCGCGCAAAGGCCAGCGCCTCACTGTTGTTTTCCAGAGGAATCTCGCGCATTGACGGAGCAACGGTGGCCACGCCTCCGTTGCCGGCGATTAGCTTGGCCATTTCCACTTCGCGCCGGCTTTCCAGCGACAGCACACGCAACCCCGCGAAACCTTTCGGATGAATTTTCAGTTTCCATGAACCGTATGATGGCGCAATTGTGGAGTTTCTTCCATCTTTAACGATCGGGATTGCATGCGGGATCCGTAGGATGGATAACGCAAGAACTTCTTCAATCATACGTAAGCCAACTATTTTCCCAGGGAGGACCTTTTGAAGTCATGGTCGCAATCCGCACATGGTCTCGCTAGATTTCTGCCTCTGTGTAACCCCCGGACGACAGCGATCAGACGAGTGTCTTGTTTTGAACAGTTCTTTCGGTGCAAATCGATGAGACTCTTAACCGGCATCAAAGGGAACGGAGACGGCGCTCGAGGACCGAGCACATGCACTTTGCCAGGCTTGGACACCGGACCAAACCAACGGTCACCTTGATATATTGAATTGATGAAGCGGAAAAGGAGTACGACGATGAAAAGCATTTTCCCGGCAATGCTGGCCATGGCCTTGTGCGCCCTGCCTGCCTTTGCGCAAAAAGACGAAAACAATCGTATCAAGAATGCCGGCCAGGTGATGGTCGAGATTCTCAACGTTCCCGACGATATTCCCTCGGACCTTCTGGACAAGGCGGAATGCGTCATCGTTCTGCCCTCGGTGGTGAAATTTGCAATCGGGTTCGGGGGCAGTTACGGTCGCGGCGTGATGACTTGCCGGAGCGGCAAGGATTTTAACGGACATTGGAGTGCGCCTTCCATGATGGCGCTGGAAGGCGGAAGCTTCGGCTTGCAGTTGGGAGGGCAAGCGACGGACTTCGTCTTGCTGGTGATGAATGCGCGCGGGGCCAGTTCGATTCTAACCAGCAAGGTCAAACTCGGCGGCGACATGGCCGCCGCAGCCGGACCGAAGGGCCGCAGCGCTGCAGCCTCCACGGACGTCACCATGCGGGCGGAGATTCTGTCGTATTCACGTGCGCGAGGCTTGTTCGCCGGAATCTCTCTGGAAGGCTCAACTCTTCGTCCCGATAACGATGGCAACGAGAGACTCTACGGAAAAGGAGTCACGGCGAAGGACGTGGTAATCAATAGCGGAATCCACGTGCCAGCCTCGGCGAAATTGCTCGTTTCCACCCTGGACAAGAAGTCACCGAGAAACACGTCTGATAAATAAGTTCAAATCGATTCTGAGAGGAGGATGTCATGCTTTGGACAATTTTCGTGATCTTGCTGGTGATGTGGCTCTTGGGACTGGTCACTTCCTACACCTTTGGTGGCTTCGTGCACATCTTGTTGGTCTTGGCCGTTGTTGTTCTGGTGATTAATCTGGTTCAAGGCCGAAGAACTGTTTAGTGCAAGCAACTCACAAATAAGTGAGATGATTTAGACTGGAACTTTCTTCATCGTTCTGGGCGCCCCGGCCCTCGCCTATTAAGGCATCGACTACACCGACGGCTCGTGAATAACCGTTGAGCGGAGACCCATCCAAATCTGCGGTATTTGAGCTAAGATCGGAACGGGGTGCGATGGGTAGAATGCGTCGCGGAGAAAAAAGAACGTGGTTGACGAGAGTTTGCGCGATCGTGCTGGCGCTGTTCTTCTTTTTTGGCTGGCCGGCGCAGAGCGCAGCCTACGCCGTCCTGGCACATGAAGCAATCATCGACAGCGCGTGGGACACCAACATACGGCCATTACTTTTGCATCGTTTTCCCAATGCAACGGGAGAAGAACTCAAAGAAGCGCACGGCTATGCATATGGCGGCGCGATTATCCAGGACATGGGTTATTACCCTCACGGAAGTCATTTCTTCAGCGACTTGACACACTATGTGCGGAGCGGAGACTTTATCCTGGCTCTGCTGCGCGATGCCAAGGACATTGATGGCTACGCTTTCGCCCTCGGCGCGCTCTCTCACTACGCCGCGGATAATGACGGCCACATGATCGGGGTGAATCGCGCGGTGCCCATCCTGTATCCGAGATTGAAAAAGAAATACGGCGATTTGGTTACGTATGAGCAGAACCCTCTGGCACACGTAAAGACGGAATTTGGATTTGACGTTCTGGAAGTAGCGCAGGGACGTTACGCTCCCGATAGTTACCACGACTTTATCGGCTTCGGCGTTTCGGTTCCGTTGCTGGAACAAGCCTTTCAGGAAACCTACGGACTGGATCTCAAGAGCGTCCTCTCTGACGAAGACAAGGTGCTCGGTTCTTACCGCTATGACGTCAGCCGGCTTCTCCCCAGAGCGACGCGCATTGCCTGGAGCCTGAAGAAAGACGATATCCTGAAAGACCAGCCCGGCATTACGAAAAATAAGTTTCTCTACAATCTTTCGCGGGCGAGTTATCAAAAAAACTGGGGTAAACAATATCAGCGGCCCACGTTTTGGGACAACTTTCTCGCCTTTCTTGCGAGGATTGTCCCGAACTTCGGCCCGCTAAAAGTGTTACAGCTCCAGACGCCCACGCCGGAGACGGAACGCATGTTTGAATCCAGCTTCAATGCAACTCTGGATCGCTACCGGAAGCTGCTAGGCCAGGTAAACACCGGCCAGCCGGACTTGCCAAACGACAATTTTGACACCGGTGAAATGACAGGACCTGGGAAATATCGGCTCAACGATGAGACGTACGCGAAGCTGCTAGACGCGCTCGCGAAGGAGAACTTTAGCGGCGCTTCGCCAGGAGCTTCGCGCTGGAATCCTGGAATTCTACGGGCATCCAGATGCTCCGTATGCGACAAAGCGCGATCACAAAGCATGGGCGAAAGTTCTGGTGCAACTTGAACAATTGAAGAAGGCGGCTCCACCGGTGATTGCCGGAGGGGCGAACTGACAATACTGTGTTCAAGTGATTGCTTCGATGCAGGAGACTTGCCATGGCGATTTTCCCATTAACCTTCCTTCATGTGCAGATTCTTTGCTAGATCCGGGCGAAAGGTGAGAAACGTGAAGTTTAGATGATCGCAGATTCATGTCATGCGACGATGGTTCGGGCTTGGCATTGGCAGCGGGCTTGGTTGGTATTGTTGGCAATGCTGTTTTGCCAGACGCACGGCTATGCGCAATCAGAACTGCAGCCGCCTTGTGGAGGAAACTCCTTTCCCGCGTATCCTGGTCTGAATGATTCCGCCGTCGTGAAGTCGTGGAGCAAGTCAGCTGACAATTGGGACTGGAGACCTCCCGCGTGCACCGGTTGGACTGCAACTGGCTTTACAACCCTGGTAGCCACCGTCGCGCGATTTGCTCATACCTCGGAAGCTAATGGTTTGCTTCGCCAGATTGGAGCAATTTCAGAACTTGCGGGCGTGCGCTACTGGTCTACTACCCACAAGAACTGGAGAGTATTAATCGTCGATGCCCACGCTCTGACCAGCTTGCAGAGTAATCAACGCCGCGATGACTTCACGCCCGAAGAGATGACGGAAGGAAAGATACTCTACTTTGAGCAGGTCGATAACATTTCTGGCAAGGGCATCTATCGAATGCGCATTGCAGAGACTTCGGCGGACAGGGTTGTCTTCGATATCGAGAACGTCAGCACAGTGCGCTACCACTACATAACTGTCTTTCACCCTGGTGAGATGCAGTCGATCTACTTTCTGGATCGCGAATCGGAAAATATCTGGCAGTACTACAGCATCATGCGGATAGGAAAAAATGCGAATCAGACGATGACGGGAAACAAGTCTTCAGCCGTCAACCGGGCCGTTGCGTTCTATCGCCACTTGGTCGGGATTCCCAGCGACCAGGAGCCGCCGGCTGCGCGATGAAAACAATCGTTTGTAGTAATCGCAGTTTTGTACATGGTTGCGTCGTTTCATAACCAACTAGATCGGATGTAATTTCTTCTTGAGGTTGAGGCAATGAGTCGACCTATGTTCTCGGCCCGCGCGGGGCGCCTCTCTCTTTGGTTGGGCGGTGCTGCGTTTGCATTGTTGATATTCGTCCGTATTACAAGGGAGTTGATCGAAGGAGAAGTTAGTGCGGCGGACGACGCCATCCTGCATGCGGTAATACGAATGAGGACGCCTTGGCTTACGATCTCCGCAATCGACGTCACGGCGCTGGGATCAATCACCCTGGTGGTATTGTTTTCCGCCTTCACTCTTGTGGTGTTGCTCGTGCTGCGCGATCGTCTGGGCGCCCTCCAGTTGCTCGCGGCTTCGGCGGGAGCGGGGATACTGACACTTGCGACGAAGGACATAATCGAAAGAATTCGTCCGGATCAAGCCCAGCAGCTGATCGTAGTCTCGGGCTTCTCATACCCGAGTGGGCATTCGGTTTCGACCTCCGCTCTCTACCTGACAATTGCGATCATCGGTTGCAGACATGTACAGCAGTCTGGAGCAAGGGCCGCAATTTTTCTGGCCGTGTCGATAGTAGTTATCATGGTTGGCGCTTCGCGCGTGTATCTTGGCGTTCATTATGCGACTGATGTCGTGAGCGGTTTTTCCCTCGGAACGGCATGGGCTCTGGTGCTTGCCGGAATCTTCGCACGATTCGGTCATCGTGCCTCGTCCTGATTATCTCAACATGGCAGGAGAGCACATACAGCCATGACTGAGCTTACCCGCGTTCTTTTCAAACGGGCGCCATACGTTTATCGCCTTCAAACCACTGGTAAATGGCAAACGCGCTGCCGACCATCGAAATCACGATGAGCGCGATCATCACGTGGTCGAGCGCTGGCGATTCGGCCTGCTTGATGATCCATCGCCCGTAGTGAACCGCAAGCGCGGCCTCGATGGCAAAGCGAACAAATCTTCCCGCGCCGACAAAACTCAGGAGCTTACTTCGCGGATACCGGAACGCTGCCGCAGCCGCCACAAAGGCCGTAAAGGGAAACGGCGGGGGCATGATCGATGCCACAACCAGTGTCCACCCCGCTTGCTTTTCCACCAGGTTTCGAATGGAGTCGAGACGCTTGCCCGACAAAACCTTCTTCTGTCCGCGCTCGCTTTTCCGGCTGATCCAGTCCGTGGCCAGGCAGCCAATCAGCGATCCCAGCGTCGCCATCACAACGTAATAGAACACGCGCTGGTGATAGCGAGCGCTCAGCGCCAGCACGAGCAAATCATTGCCCAGAGGCACTACGAGAGGTGACGAATCAAACGCGCCCAGGGTCAGCAATCCCAATCCGCCCGCACGAAACAGAGCCCTGGCAATGATGTGAATCATCGGTCTCATTTCAATTGCCTCAGCCGATTAGATGACGCCGTGCGCCCCTGCGTTTCGCCATTTGCCGGCCACGCGCAACATGGAATGAGGGAAGCACAATATTTTCTGAGCGATCTAAGAAAAATCGCTTGCGAAAGTAAGGCTTTCAAGACGATGTAATTGTGGCAGTCTGATGAAAGCTGCGCCCCTTTCGTTCTTTCCCAAGTGCGATGGTCACGATGAGCACGCCGATGGTGACAATTTCAAATCCGGCGAGCGCCCACTGGTAGCCCACATGTTCCTGCAACAATAGTTCAACAGTATTTGTGGGAGCGGCGATGAGAATTCCCAGCTGATAGGCCAGGCCTGGAACGAGGCCGCGCGTTTCGTCCGGCGAAAGCTCGCTCAAGTGAACCGGGATCACTCCCCACGCTCCCTGCACGCCGGCCTGCATCAGGAAAGAGCCTATGGCCAAAACGAGCAGCGACGTGCCGAAGGCCCAAAGCGGAATCACGAGCAAGGCAAGTGACATGGCCACGATCATGGTGACTCTGCGGCCCATTCTGTCTGAGAATTGCCCGAAGACGATCGCGCCGACGATGGCCCCAATATTGTAAAGAATGGCCATGTAGGCCCTCATCTCGGGAGCAACTTTGTGAACGGTGCCGAGGAAATCCGGATACAGGTCTTGCGTGCCGTGCGAGAGAAACATCATGAAGGTCATCAGCAGCACGAGGTACAGAAAACTTTTCCATTGCGTGGCAACGATTTTCAGCACTGCGCCCGTCGATGGCGCGCGATGCTGCTTCCAGGCTTCCGATTCCGGCACGCGCGCGCTGATGTAAAACGCCAGCAGCGCAGGCAATCCGCCCAGCCAGAACATCGGCCGCCAACCCCAAGTGGGCAGCACAAAACGCGCCACGACTGCGGCCAGAATGTATCCGAGCGAGTAGCCGCTTTGCAAAATTCCGGAAAGAATTCCGCGCAGCCGCGGCGGGACGGATTCCATGGCCAGCGAAGCGCCGATGCCCCACTCGCCGCCCATGCCGATGCCATAGAGCGCGCGCATCACCAGAAAAAATGTGAGATTAGGGGAGAATCCGCAGGCCAGCTCCACCACCGAAAAGAAGACCACGTTGGCCATAAGCGGAATGCGGCGGCCGTAGCGGTCGGTCATCAAGCCGAAGATGAGAGCGCCCACGGGACGCATGGCCAGCGTGACCAGCACCGATGCCACGACCTTGGCTTTGCTGACGTGGAAATCGGCGGCTAGCCTGTCAAACAGGAACACCACCACAAAGAAATCAAAGGCGTCCAGCGTCCATCCCAGAAATGATGCGGTTACGGCGTGGATCTGGCCGGAGCTGGAAAGGCCGGCCACTCCGCTGTCGCGGTCCTTGTTAAACAACAGTGCCTCCCATTGCTTCGGTTCCCACTGGTTCGCTTCCCGCTGGCTCGGCCGTTACGCGCCGCGAAATATCGCGATAGAGCAGCGCGGCACATGCGGCGGACATGGCCAGCAGCGCAATCCCCACAGGCATTTCGCCCAGACAAACTTTGCCTATGCCAAATAAAGTCGCGTACACCATAGCGCAGCCCAGCGCCCACGCCAGTAAATTCTTACCCAGGTCTCGCGTTTCGGGCAGCTCCGGTGCGAGCGCCGCGATGCTCCGCCAACCCGCCGCGTGCGGCCGCACTTTTCTGTAGAAGCGCAGCAGAATATCCTGCGGCTCCGGCGGCGTGAGCAGAGTGACGGCAACCCACACTGCCGTCGTTACAGCCGTGGTTAAGAGCGTAGTCTTGGCAAAGATGACGGGCGCGCTGCCGCCAAAGAATTGCCAGCGGTGCAGCACGAGCGTCATGCCCAGCGCCGTGGCCATGGCCGAAATTTCGCTCCAGGCATTGATGCGCCACCAGTACCAGCGCAGCAAATACACGCCGCCGGTGCCCGCGCCAACTTCCAGCACCACTTCCCAACCCTGGCTGATGGTCGCGAGTTGCGCCGAAACGTAGGCCGAGGCCGCCACCAGCAGCAACGTGGCGATGCGCGAAATATTCACGTAATGTTTTTCCGTCGCGCTGCGCCGGATGAATCTCCTGTAAAAATCCTCCACCAGGTAGGAACTCCCCCAGTTCAACTGCGTCGCGATGGTGGACATGAACGCGGCCATGAATCCGGCGATCAAAATTCCGCGCAGCGCGTGCGGCATGAACGTAGTGGCGACCAGCATGTATCCCGTTTCCGGATGCTGCAATCCGGGATAGAGTGCCGCCGCTGCCAGCGCCGTCAGAATCCAAGGCCATGGGCGCAACGCATAGTGCGCCACGTTGAACCACAGCACGGAAAGCAGGCCGTGGCGCTCATCGCGCGCGCTGAAAATGCGCTGCGCAATGTATCCACCGCCGCCCGGCTCCGCTCCCGGATACCAGAACGCCCACCACTGCACTCCGAGATGCACGAAGAAGGTGAGCACCGGCAGCGTCCACAAAGCCTCCCCTGTGAGGCCGCGCGAAAAATCCGGAAACATGGCCGTGATACGCGACGCTCCGGGACCGGCGGCGGTTCGCATCGCGGCAAGTTTTCGCGAGCATTGCGGACATGCCTCCCGCGCCGCGCACGCCATAGTACGCGACGGCGATTACAATTCCCATTTTCAGAACGAATTGAAACAGGTCGGTCCACAGCACGCCCCAAAGGCCGCCCAGCGAAACGTAAAATCCCGTGAACGGAATGAGAAAGAAGATGCAAATGGCCAGGCTCACGGCTTCGCTCTTGCCGAGCACCGAGCCGACGATGCTGGTCATGGCCTTGGTCACCCAGCCCAGGATCAGGCAATTCATCAGCAAGCCAAGATACACTGCGCGAAACCCACGCAAAAATGCGGCAGGTTTTCCCGAGTAGCGCATTTCCGCGAATTGCACATCGGTGAGCAAGCCGGAGCGCCGCCAAAGCCTCGCGAACAAAAACACGGTCATCATTCCCGAAGGTAGAAAACTCCACCACAGCCAGTTGCCCGCGATGCCCTGCGTGTAGACGAGGCCCGTAACCACCAGCGGCGTGTCCGCGGCAAACGTGGTGGCCACCATGGACGTGCCCGCCAGCCACCATGCCACCTGCCTCCCGGACACAAAATATTCCTCGGTGTTGCGGCTGGAGCGCCGCCGAAAATAAATCCCCAGCGCCAGCATCAGCAGCAGGTATCCGGCGATCACGGCCCAGTCGAGTGGAGTCAGTGTCATGAATTGTTCAGGCTGTGCTAGCTGCGGAAAACGCGAGCCCATTTTTGTCATTCCGAGCGGAGCGAGGAATCTCTCTTCGATTTAGGCTGGAGAAAAGAAAGAGAGATTCCTCGCTCCGCTCGGAATGACAAAATATATCTTTCCCGCAGGCCGTTAGGCCATTCTAGTTTTTGACAGCGAATCGGTTGTTAAGTGTCGTTGCAAGGAAGCGAAGTGTCAAACAAAAATCAGAAGGCGTCGCGTTTCCGAGAGTCACAAATTCGTGAATGAGTGGAAGCTGCTCAAGATGCGCTCGGCGTGATACCTCAAGAAGGCACATTCCGAGAAGAGGTGCCGGTTCAACCGGTCAACGCAACACCTTACAACCAATTGATCTAACAGCACTTCCCATCGAGAGTTGATCGGTGCAACCGCACTCAATCAAAACCTATACAGGGCTTTTGTTTTATTTGATTTGATGCCGGGGCGCAAAATAAGCATCTTAGGCTCGTTTAAAATGCCTTTGAACAAGTGTCGCGTCGAGCCATTGAGACCGCCGGATTTATCGGGCGCGATCCGCCCCTCGCCACCAGAGCAATACGATGTGACATGTGCCTAGGATGAAATATTCCCGCGACGCATACATTGGGACGGTGCAATCCACCGATTTTGATCGCAGGTAATACTTGTAAAAGGATGTCAGGTCGACTTTGGGAACAGTTGCTCGGCGGCGGTGTAGAGGGTTGAGAGCTCGATCAACGTTTCGAGGACAGTCTCCTTCCTCAAGGCTTGTTTCTTAAGGGCACTTACGGTAGAGGACCAGAATGCCCCAACTGCAGCGGACCCGTCGGCGGGCGCCTTCACACCATCTGCGTGGCAGGAATTGAAAATGCGTGCCAGGGCCTCGCGAAACTTCTGCTGTTCAAGTGCGGTGCGAAAACGGTCGGGCCGAGTGGTTTCGAAGGGCATCAAATGGTCATCAGCCAACTGCATGTCAATTTTCGTAACGCCGGGCTTAGCCGACCATCGAGAACGCAAGAAGAGGGATGCCAGCCAGCATGCCCAAACGATGAGGATGAACCAGTTCCAAAAGGCGATGCTCGGAACTACAGAGGCAGGGCCATGGTCCGGCATAAATACAATAAAGGCGCTCCAGAACAACAGCAACGCTGCGCTCTGGGCGACCATCTGAATTCTAATGGACCTGAACGAACGGAAGGTCTGAACGTTGAAGGGCAGAGAAAAATGCCCTCCCATGCAAATGTACACTTCATTTCGTAAAAGGCGGTGAGACGTCACGGACACCCACGCTGGGTGCCCCTGAAATGAGCCAACAATATTCTTGTCGCCCAGGACTGAGCTGCCGGGATCGAAGACGTCAAGAAGCCCTGTAAGCCTCGATTTGAGCTGGTGATTCGCTATTATAATAGCCAACAAAAGTAAGCCATATACAACATCAAGTATTACAGATATAACTAGTTGGTTATGGTATGTAGTGTGAAGCCACATCCGTGCCACCCTGTCCTGTTGCATCGACCGACAATTTAAATAATTCCGATGCTCATGCCTTCTCGGCGAGTGTTGATACGTCCTGAGCGGGCCGAGTGTAGGCCAGCCTAATCTTAGGCGATAGTAGATAACCTGCAATTAAGGCATGAAACAAAAAACCTAAGAAGACGGCCAAGAAAACCACCGGGTGCCAGTGACGAAAACCCCTCACCATGGCCACTCCGAAGTTGCCAAGGGTCAGAATCTGAATCATGATGGTGGCCAGGCGTGCCCAGTCTTGCATTTTCAGCAATCCTATTCCTAGAACAATGTATATGCAGGAGATACCCAACCCCCAGGGCGACCGGATCGGCGGCCAGTAGAGCTGCAGCACACCCGAGAAGAGTCGCATCACAGCTCCGTAGAACATCATCCCTGCAATACCCGCTACTCCAATAGGGTAAGGCCATGGGCTGTTAGAGGGATTCACCACGCCACCTCACTGCTCAAGAAATTGGCTTTGTGGGGACACCGTGGGAAGTTCATCCTTCTTATCTTTCCTCTTTAGGTTCTTAGGTGGGTGCACGCCGGATTCCATTACTACATAGTTATAAAACCGATGTAAGTCCACGACTTACGTAAAATCAGATGTCGGAAGAATGCAACATTTTGCGCAACATAGGACAATCCCGACCAGATTAATGCAAGACACAAAGTCGAGCCTTTGCTGGACAGAGAGCATATTTTGTGAAGTCACCGCATATAGGGCCTGAGAAACGGGATTACCGCTAACTGGGAATCCGTGTCGCATCTACCCCACTAGGCACCCCGCCGTGCCCATGCCCGCATTCGTCGTGTACAATGCCTTCCGCAATGTTCACGCACATTTCGCAATGCTTGGACTGGCTTCGCTCCCGGGCGCAATTGGTGGCCAATGAATAATTGGCCGCGATCGCTTTCCTCGCCGCGCGTCGTGAATATCGCGGACCTGCGCGAGCGCGCCAAGCGCCGGCTGCCGCGTGCCGTGTTCGACTATCTCGACGGCGGCGCCGAGAGCGAAGCTTCGCTGCGCGAAAACGTTCGCGCATTTGAATCGCTGACATTTCGTCCGCGCAACGCCATGGCCGTGCCACAGTGCGACCTGCGCACGAAAGTTCTGGGCGCCGAACTTTCTGTCCCGTTCATCCTTGCGCCGATTGGGTATAGCCGCTTGATGCACCCCGACGGCGAATGCGCCGCGGCGCGCGGAGCAAGCGCGGCGGGAACAGCGTTCGTTCTCTCCACCATGTCCGGCCACAAGCTGGAAGACGTTCGCGCCGCGACAAATGGCCCCATGTGGTACCAACTTTATTTGCTGGGAGGCCGTGCCCCCGCGGAAATTGCGCTGGAGCGGGCCTGGAAGGCAGGCTTCACTGCATTGTTTGTGACCATCGACACGGGCGTGGCCGGAATGCGCGAGCGCGATATCCGCAACGGCGTCGGGCAACTGATGGGCGGAAATTATCTTGGAATGATTCCCCACCTGGCACAATTTTTTGCGCACCCCGAATGGGTAATCTCCTTTTTGATGGATGGCGGGATACACAAATTGCCGAATGTAATTATCCCTGGCGCGGGGCCCATGGCGCTGATCGACGTGGCCGCCGCGCTGGCCGATTCCGTGGTGACCTGGCAGGATTTTCATTGGCTGCGCGAAGTGTGGCCCGGCCCAATTGTCGCCAAGGGTGTGTTGACCGGCGAAGACGCGCGCCGCGCCATTGACGTGGGCGCCGCGGGAGTGGTGGTTTCCAATCACGGTGGACGCCAGCTGGACAGCGTTTCCGCAACACTGCACGCGCTACCGGAAATTGTGAAAGCCGTGAACGGACAGGCTGAAATTTTGATGGACGGAGGCGTGCGCCGCGGCGGCGACATCGTCAAGGCGCTTTGCCTGGGCGCGCGCGCCGTCCTGGTTGGCCGCGCATACGCCTATGGCATGGCCGCCGCCGGCACTCCAGGGGTGCACAGAGCCATCGCGATCTTGCGCGCCGATCTGGAACGCACCATGAAGTTGCTGGGCTGCGCATCACTTAGCGAGCTGGAGCCATCGCTGATCGGCCTGCCACGCGATTGGCCCGCTACCCTTGGGAATCACCCGTTGGGGTATCAAGCTCCCCGTTGAATGGAAAGGTAAGGTATACCTGCCGGATAGCGTTCTCGGGTTCTACGTTCGCTACCGGGAAAACGGCAAGCGCATAACCGACAAGAGTGCCACTGACCGGGTGGACGCATTCGCCCGCTTCCAAGCCATCGAGAGGGGCCATGCCCGCATCCGTGAGGGGATGTTGCCACTGGACGAGAGGAATGCATAGACCTGAACTGTCAATCCTGCGGGCGACTGCGTTTGTGATAAATCGGGCCTGCCAAGCTATCTGTTGGACTTATCCAAGTGGGCGGAGAATTGGCTCAGATTCCGCATAATCTGATCGCGATGTCCGCGCAGATGCGAAACGATTAGATTATCCAGCACGAAAGACATGGGCTTGACGCCCCAGCGTGGATTCCTGCTGGCTGATTCGATCTGCAAGTCACTTTCTCGTAGCGTGCGCAGCGATGACAGAAGGGCCTCGACCGCTTCACTGAAGCCTGCGACCACGTCTCGCGCGTTGCGTTGCGACGCTGCAGCGACTGCCGCGAGCCGGGTCTCGTCATCGTGGTTGCGGCCCCACTGCGTGCCTGGAGTTGCGATCACGCGCTGAATCTCCCTTGCCCAGTAAGGCGCGGCCTCTTCCATGTGTCCGAGAATTTCCGCGATGGACCAGATGTTCTCGGCTGGTTTCCAGCGAAGCACATCGTCCGGCAACTCAGTCACGGTTTGCGTTACTTCGCCGGCCAATTCCTGAATGGAACGGATAGATTCCTTGAGCAGCGGCGCGACGGGCTCCTCTTCAGACATTGCCCGCAGCTCCCGCATCGAACACTTTCGTTACCTGTTGAAATCCGTTGTCGGCTGAAAGGGCTTCTTCCCGGTACTTTCCGAGTGCTTTCATAACGGGTGAGTCATGAATCGAAAACAGAATGGCCCTCTCTGTGGAAGACGGATTGTTATGTTCGTGGTAAGCCCAGCTGGGAATAACAAAAATGTCGCCCTCTTCCCAATCAAAACGAACTCCCGCGATCACGGTGGCTCCGCGTCCCTCAAACACGTGGTAAACGGAACTATTCACTTGGCGATGCGCCTTTGTATGAGTCCCCGGCCGAAGCAGTTGAATCCATGCGGCGATCGTGTCCATCACCGAACGCCCGGTGTGCGGATTGATATATTCGAGTGCTACGTCGTCGAACGGGCTGGCATCGACCTTCGCCAGATTGGTCAGCGCGCGTTCCGTGGCGGCCCACTTGTAGGCCGATATGGGCGAATATCTTTGGACCGGTTCTTCCCACGCCGGTCGAAGAGAACCGGCGCCGTATTTTAGGACGGAACCTTCGACAATTGCGGTGACGTCCTGGCGATCTTTAGGCGCCTCCTCGAAAAAAGTGGCGTTCAAATAATTATTGAGAGGGATGTCCAGACCATCCATCCAGACGGCAGGATCGTCGTTCTCGCTTCCGTGATCATGCCAGGCCATGGGAGGATTGATCGCGAAATCGCCGCGTTCCAATTCGATCTTGTCGCCTTGCACGGTGCTATAGGCTTTTCCTTTGATCATGAAGCGCACGGCTTGGGCGCTGTGTCGATGAGCCGGCTCAATTTCGCGGCCGTTTAACCACTGGATGGCGGCCCAAAGCGTCGGTGTGGCGTAAGGCTGGCCATTCAAACCCGGATTGCTCAATCCGAGGGCGCGCCGGTCGCCGCCACGTTCGATCGTGACGAGGTCGCCGGCCCGGCTTGCCAGGCCGTAGATTTGCGACCACTTCCAAAGCCAGGGCACTGCGCGCGGCGCGGGGCTGCGCGGCAGGATTCGCGCCTCATCGGTCCACAGCGGCTTGATGTGCGCGCTCTCCATTTCCTGATACATCCTGTCGAATTCCGTTTCGGAAGCAGTTGCGTTCGTGAGATTTTCCGTCTTCGGATGCATTCGGCTCGCTCCTTGTCAAACAGTTCAATATAAATTTTATAGCAGATTTTTGTCGCTTAGTGTTGTACGCGACGTGCGAGAGGCCAAACGGTGGCCGCAGGAGGCCGCGACTCAGAATCAAGGTGTGGTGCGGAATAATTGGGACACCCCGTACGCCCAAACCACCCGGACCTAGCGGACGGCTGGCAATACGTACAAGAATCTTGGACGATGGCCAAAAGTAACAGGATGCGCCATTTTAATTCAACTTAATCAGGCGACCTTGTGACGGGATCTAGCGTCATGATTACCCCGGAGTGACCACGACGATCCGTGAGCACCAGCCTTGGCGCGATTCAGACAATCGGCGAGAATCCGCTCAACGCAGATCCGATGAAAATTCACAAACCAAGAACATTTGGGAAGGACGACCGGCTAAAATAGCGTCACTGTTTGACGTTTTCTCAAGGGGGGAGAAGGCCCCGGGTTCGTCAGGGGGATGCAAACCCGGGGCCGGGGGGAGTAAAGCCGAAGCAGGGGCCGGAGTAAATTCAAGCTCGGATCAATTTTTTTTGCTGCAAGCTGTGATGGCGGCCTATGAAGACGGGCCCACTATCAATCTGCACAGCCTGTACAATTCCTCGTACGTGAAAACGAATCTCAGGGCCGTTGCGCTTTCTTCCAAATGACCCAGCCCGGACATCTCTGAAATCTCTCTCAACTGCTCTTTCGGCAGGCCCAGCAAATAGGCGGCCCGATTTTCATCGATCAATTCTCTTCGAGCAGGTTCACTTGTCGTTAGATTTTGCAGCTTCATGGGCTCCTCGTCCGAACGCCAGGATGAACGGCCTAGTTCATGACCAGACTTGCCCAATTGTCCTGTTCCACCGCCAAGATCATCGGCTTATAGATATCGATATCCCAGGTATCCCCGATGCGAAACCGCACCGTGCCGTCAGACTCTCCCAAGATCACGCCGCGCAACGGTACGCGCAAATCTCCAGCGGCAACCTGCAGGATGACCGCTTGCCCCACCCATGATGCATATGCGCTTGGCATCTCGTTGCTCCCTCAGATCAATTGAGTTCCATCCGAACAATGCTATTTTCCATTTCGGTTAGGTGTCCAACAATGGTACGGAGGCCACAATTCGATAGGAGAGAAGTACTGTTAGCCGTTGCGGCACAATTTTTGAGTCGTTCTGAGACAGGTACCAGAGTACTTAAATTTTTGGCACCTGGGGTTCATTGCCGCACTCATTCCCATTGCCCAGACTGGTGGTATGACGGCGCAGAGTGGTTCCCAGCCAGACTTAAATCCGCGATCAGCCGGCAAGCTGCGAAGCAGCGCAATCCAAGGCGGTGGCTTGGGTACGGGGATTAGCCTTGCTCTTGGTGGCGGCTTTTCACGGGGATTCGCGCACTTGGGTGTATTGCAAATCCTGGAACAGGAACAGATACCGATTTCATCCATCGTAGGCACCAGCATTGGTGCCCTGCTGGGCGCGGCTTTCGCTGATGGCATTTCCGTACGCGACCTGTGCGATCTTGGACGAAGCGTGCGAATCCGAGACTTCCTGCGCTTTCATCCATCGCAGCCGGAACACGGCAAGCAAAGTAAAGATCGCATTGGTCAGTTTGTACAACATTGGTTTCGCGCCAATTTACTGGAAGAGTTGGCCATCCCCACCGCGATTGTTGCCACAGACCTCTATACCGGCGCGCCCTACGTATTTTCCAGAGGCCCTCTGGAAGTGGCCATCCACGCAAGTTGTGCTTTTCCTGGCCTCGTGAAACCGGTTGAGCATGAAGGCCGCATGCTGGCCGACGGCTGCATTGTTACTCCTGTACCCACGGAGATCGCGGCCAGAATAAATCGTGGATGCGTTTTGGGAGTAAACGTAAGCCCCGATCCCTCGAGCCACTCTACTTCGGGAAACGCAGTGAGGATATTCGATCGCGCCTTCCGGGCAGCGAATAGGAGCGCGCTCGAACCTTCCTGGTGCAGGCACGCCGACGTTCTGTTGGAACCGCAGGTTCAACACATCGATTGGAATGATTTTTCCCGCGTAGACGAAGCGGTCTCCGCGGGCGCCGATGCCATGCGCCAAGCGCTTCCCTTCGTGCGCGAACTGCTGGCGGGGCGAACGCAAAGAGCCTCCGCCACCGACTTGTCCTTTCCTGCGGAAAGTGGGTTGTCGCTATGAGACCTTCCACACTGGTGAGGACGCTTATTGCCATGTTGGCACTGGAATGGGAACTGGGCAGCCAGGACCCAGTTGTTTTCTGCTATCGTATAGGAGTGCAGCCTGCGCGAGTCTTTTTCGGAAAACTCGCCAAGCGCCGCTGAAATCACTTCAGGTGCGGGTTTTGTTTGAAACCTGCGGACACAAATGATCGTTTCCATCGAACATTTACTTCATTTCCTGTTCAACGTTAAAGGTCTGATCGAGTGGGGCGGCACACTCCTGGTGTGCATCATCGTCTTTATCGAGACGGGCTTCTTTGTGGGATTTTTCCTGCCCGGCGATTCCCTGCTGGTCACGGCCGGAGTGTTCGCCGCCTCTGGGCAGCTGCATATTTCCGAACTTTTACTGCTGGTTCCCCTTTGCGCTATTGCGGGCGATCAAATCGGTTACTGGATCGGGAGGAAGGCCGGCCAGACCCTGTATCGGCGAGAGGATTCCCTGATATTCCGCAAGAAGCATTTGCAGCGCGCTCACGATTTCTATGAAAAATACGGCGGAAAAACAGTCATCCTGGCGCGCTTCATTCCCATTGTTCGGACATTTTGTCCGCCGGTGGCAGGAGCTGCGCAGATGCCCTACGGCCGCTATTTTGCCTACGACGTGGCTGGGGGACTCTTGTGGGGCGGCGGCATGGTTCTCGGCGGATATACCTTGGGGCGGCAAATTCCCAACATTAGCGACAACATTCACTACGTAATCGCCGTGGTCATTTTCTTGTCCTTGCTCCCGCCCATTATTAGCATGTTGCGCGCCAGGTCTTCCGGCGGCGCAACGGCTGCTCCCATTTCTCAGCCCACTCCAACAGAGCGTGACTAGCCATGCCGTTTCTCGGCCCTTCCGTGGAAACCGCGCCGCGCGCCATTATTTTTGACGTTGGCCGCGTCATCATCCGCGTGGACCTCTCCCGCTCCATGGACGCGCTCGGAAAATTGCGCGGCCTGTCTCATACACAGGTGATGCGCGAACTGGAAACGGACAAGCGCTGGCCGGATTGGCAGGAAGGCCGCATGTCGCCGCGCGACTGGCACGCGCATCTGGCCCAGAAATTTCATTTTTCCTACGGTTTTGAAGAGTTCTGCGCGATCTGGAACAGCGTCCTTGATCCAGCGCCAATGTTGCCTGACCTTCTGTTTGAGCAACTCGCGGCGAAATGCAACCTAGCGCTGCTGTCCAATACAGATCCAATCCACGTGGCCCATTTCGAAGCGAGCTATTCCTTTGTGCGCCGCTTCCCCGTGCGCGTCTACTCCTGCCGCGTAGGCATGAGCAAACCCGCACCCATGATCTATCACCACGCGCTGCGCGAAGCCGCCTCCATGCCGGACGAAACCATCTTCATTGATGACATCAGAGAAAATGTGCAGGCTGCAGCCGCTCTCGGAATCAATGCATTCCACTTCACCTCCGCCGACGATCTTCTTGCCGAATTCTCTCGCCTGGGGCTTTGGACGATTTAATTTCTGCACCTTGTAGCGACGAAAACGCCAAAACCATCATCCTTTTGAAACCGAATGCGGCGGTCAGCCGTCGTACAGGCAGTTCCGGAGGAGGCACACATGAATTCTGCGAAGAAACTTGCCCTGGGCCTTGTGACATTTGTAGCGTTCGCATCTTTGGCCACGCTGGCCGAGGCGCAGCAGCAACCTCAGCCGCTCAAGGTAACGAAAATCAAGGACAACATTTACTGGGTGCAGGGCGGCGTGGGTTCCAATGACGGCGTCATTGTTGGCCCGACTAGCGTCATTCTGGTGGATACCAAGTCCACAGTGGATTCCGAAAAAGGCGTGATCGCCGAGATTGCTAAGATCACTCCCGAGTCCGTGTCCACGGCCATCATCACGCACAGCGATGGAGACCATGTAAATGGACTGGCCGCGTTTCCCGCGGGGCTGACCATCATCGCGCAAGAAAATTGCAAGAAGGAAATGATGGATTCGGCGAGCACTCGTGCACCCGCGCCACAGGATCGACTGCCAACCAAGACGTACGACAAGACCGATAAGCTGACCATCGATGGCATTCACATTCGCCTGTATCACTGGGCGGCGGGACACACCAGCGGTGACACCATCGTATATCTCCCCGACCAGAAGATTGTCTTTGGCGGCGACCTGCTGGTTACCAATCGCCCCGATACCGGGATTCACATGGAGAAAAATGGCTCGGCCGCCGGATGGATCAAAAATGCAAAGGGTATGATCGGCCTCAACGCAGATACCTATTTGACCGGACACGGCGACATGATGACCAAGGCCGACGTGCAGAAAAAGCTGGACCTCATCCAAGGCAAGTACGACAAGATCAAGACCATGGCGGCGCAAGGTAAATCGCTCGACGATATCAAGACTTCGTTCGGCGAATCCACCGCTCCGCCCACGCCAAATGCCAATGGCCAATTGCCTGCCGCCACCTTAACCGAAGTGATCTACAAGGAAGTGGCCAAGAAGAGTTAAGCTGGTTTTTTGTAGCGCGGGCTTCAGCCTGCGGATTTTCGGCCTTGCATGGACTAAACCCCGCAGGCTGAAGCCCGCGCTACAAAAACCGACACAACACGTGAAATATCGACTACGGCGTGGACCACAAAAGTTTTCTGTCTTTGCCGTAAAGCGTGATTGACGCTGCAGTCGTTTGTTTAGGCTGCTTCCCTTTCCCTGCCTGCAGCCCGTTTCCAATACTGGTAGTGAAACCGTCGGCATCGGACATCTCGAAAGAAGTGCCGGTTGGCGCAACGGCCATACGGGCTTGAATGTCTGGGCGTTCGCCGGACAGCGATAATTGAGAGCCATTGCCGTTCAGGACGCTGACGGAAAAGCCCGCGTGGCGCTGCGGATCGGACATGAGCAGCATCGGGCCTTGCGGATTGTCGTCATTCAGTGAAAGTGTGACCAGCGCGGCGCCGCTTTCATCGCGCAGCTTTAGGCCCGGCCCTGTGCCGGTCATGGAAAGTTCCGCGCGCACCTTTCCGTTCGTATCTTTCAGCACAAAACTGTGCGCTTCGATTTGATCCGGCGTACCGGTGGCCGAGGGTGTGGCCGCGGGTTTCGGCGCCGGCTTCTTGGTTTGTTTTGTCTGCCCCAGCAAACTCAGCGAAACGAACGCGGCCAGCAATGTCAGTGCACCACGCTTGAACCAGCGATTTTGCGCCTCAAGCCTTTCGATACGAATCTCCAATTGCTGTTTCTCACGTTGGCTATCCATGATTCCTCCCGTAGGCCTTCATCTTAACAACACCATGGCGGACTCCACGCGCGAGAATCCTTGCTCTGAACCTATCGGGAACTAGTATTGAGGGTGGCAACATTCATTCGAATGAGGTTTCTGCGCTGGAATCGAGAGCGAATGCAACCACCACCTTTGAATAGTGTCGGCTTATTTTGGAAAAAGAATACTCGCTCATCCATCGCCCGCTATTTCATCAGGCACCATGATTTTTCCAATCCCTCGTACACGACTTGCCGCCCCGAATATCCAGAAAACTCCTGCAGCGAGTAAAGTTTTCACAGCGGGCAAACCAGGCAAAAGAATAGGTGCCGCAGTATCCCCTTGTTTTTCAATTCGATACAAGCGTTCCATCCGTATGGCCACTTGGCGGTTGGCGTGCATATTACTGAAGCAGAGTTGGTACTTAAAAGGGGGGATGACCTTATGACTGAAGAGATCAACAATTCTGTTAGCGAAAATCGAAGCGTACCAGGATGGGTAATCGCGGTGCTTGCTGCCTTTGGAGTAGTGGCCGTAGTCGGGCTGGTAATGGCGCACAATGCATCGACGCAAACGCAGGAAGTGCAGCAGGCGTTCGACGGCAAAGTGAAGGCCATGCAAACTGATTTCACGGGCCAAGTTGCCACGTTGCAGCAGCATGAGACTGCATTGGATACCACAAATGCCGGCCTGCAGAGCGATCTGACGGTGGTCACCAAGCGACTGCGCCTCACGCAGAGCGACCTGAAGAAGGCTCGCGACGAAGCTGAGAACATTCGCACCGAAGACCAGCAAAAGATTGCTGAAGTCGATGCGGCAGCCAAGACCGAACTCGCCACAAAGGCCAGCACGGATGATGTTAAGGGCGTGGACGGTAAGGTTGACGGGGTCCGCACCGATCTGTCCGGCACGCAGAATGACCTGAAAATGGCGCGCAGCGAGCTAGGCACGCTGATCGCCCGTAACCACGAAGACGTGGAACAGCTCCGCCGCCTGGGCGAACGCGACTACGTTGAGTTCACCATCGATGCAAAGAACAAGCCGCAAAAGGTGGGTAGCTTTGTAGTCGAACTGCGCGGAACCAACCCGACCAAGAAGCGCTACAACGTTTCCTTGATCGTGGATGATTCACGCATCGAGAGAAAGAATCTCCCCGCTAACGAACCGATCTTCTTCCATCAAGGCAATGATCGCCGCCCATTGGAATTGGTTGTCAACTCCATCGGCAAGGATAAAGTGACGGGTTACATCAGCGTACCTAAGGCTGGCAGCACACAGTCGGCAGCCAGCGACTAGCTCATTTCAAATACCAAGTGTGATCACCGGGCGCCGAATTGGCGCCCGGTTTTTTTTGTGCAGACGAATTGGCAATTAGATAGATTTGCAAACCTTCGGCCCGTGGCGCGGCTCGTGTAGCGCGGGCTTCAGCCTGCGGCTGGTAGTCCTTTCGAGGACTAAAACCCCACAGGCTGAAGCCTATGCTACAAAGCGATCCAAACACGCCGCTTCCAAGGGGCGCTCCCTCACGTTACACTGCTTGGTGTCTTGCTAGCACCTCGCCATCTCATTTTCTCCGCCCTCGAAGGCGCTCTAGTCGATCCACGCACGGATTCCTATTCGGGCGCGGAGGATGCTTTGTCGGAACTTGAGCGGCGAAAGATCCCTTACGTCCTGCTCACTGCGCGCACACGCGAGGAAATTGAGCACATCCGCAAGGACCTTGGGCACAACCATCCCTTTATTACTGAAAATGGCGGTGGTATTTTCTTTCCGGACGGCTATTTTAGCTTGAAGATCCCGGGTGTTGTGCGCACGGCAAGGTATCTGAGCATTGCCCAGGGGCGGCCCTACGCGGAAGTCTGCGAGGCGCTGGATGACATCGCCGAGGAATGCTCGGTTGGAGTCGCAGGCTTCCATCACATGAGCCTGCGCGAAATCGCCGACAACACCGGCATGAAGCCCCGCAAAGCCGAACTGGCTCGCGCACGGGAATTCGACGAGCCATTCTATTTCACTTCCGCCGACGATAAGGCTATCACTCGATTCGTGGAGGCCGCGCGCGCCAAAGGCTACGACGCCCGGCGCGGCAAGACGTTCTGGCATTTCTCGTCCAAATGCGACACCGCGCGCGCTTTGCGCACCGTCGCCCAATTGTTCCGGGATGCCACCCACATCAAGCTAACCCTTGTGGGCATCGGCGGTAGCGACCTGGACCTGCCCTGGCTCCGTGCCGTGGACCTCCCTGTTCTCCTGCCAGACGCCGGCGAAGAATCGCAAACGGCCGGTCAGAAAGTGGGAAATCCAGGCCGAACCAAGGCAATTGTTATGGGAGATGCTCCGGGAGCGGCTGGTTGGAATAGAGCAATTCTGGATATTATCAGCTAGTCCTAGAACTTCCATTACTTTAACTGGCAGAGCTTTGTTTCGCAGAAGCGGAACTGTCGCATACCTTTACACCCCCTCCTTAACCTCTTGCCCTCTAGAAGTTCAACATATCTAAACTAAGCGTTACAGCTGATTGGATTTACGGACTTCCATGGCACGGCAGCTGCATGGCCATGCTCGTGCTCAATCAATCCTGCCGCTCACCTAGAGCACGCAGTGGTTCAACGAGATATGCAAAGGGCAGGCATGAAAGTGGCAACCCTGTCCACCATTGTCATTATTCGTGACACGCCCAGCATCGCACAAGTATACTGTGCAAACGCCTGACAGAAGCAGATTGCCAAGGCTCGAAAGTCAAAAGGATTTCTGGAGAGTTCCCATGAGCAAACTATTGCGCACCGCCGTTTTATTTGCCGTCGCTATACTTTCCATTCCAATGGCGCCGCTCTTTGTTCATGGCGCCTCCAAACAATATTCTTCAGATGCCGGCTCGAAGCCTAAAATAAAGAAACAAAAACAACGCAAGCCCAAAACCAGGAACAGTAGGAAGAAATTAATTTTGAAGGGCCGTCACGAGAGGCATAGGGGCAGGCCCGCCTAACCCGCAAATATTTGGGGGACAAAAACCGAAACGGGGAACCTGGCGGCTCCCCGTTTCAGCGCTTTTTTTTGCCGGGGCGTTATTTATCATCGCCTACGGCTCGCACCGCGTGCGCGGTGCTATGGCATCTGTTTGTGTTCTAAGCCCGGTGGAGTCATAAGCCTCCGTGGCTCTTCGAACTACAATTCCCTTCTACACCTGTGTAGAAGCTTTGGCAATGCAGATTTTGTATTTTTGCCTGCAGAAAAATTTAGCGGAAACAAATCGCGATAAGCCATTTCCGCACATCAACTTACGGCAGCGAACCATCCACGCGATTACTTTACGAAGAGGCCTTCGCGAATCTGATCGCGTCCCACGAACATTTTGGAAGTGCGGTAGCGGGCAAACAGGTTTGAAATTTCACGATTTTGGAAGACGCGCTGGGGCTGGAAGGGGCAGCTTGCAGGAATCAATTCCAGACTTTGACCGTCCAGGACTTTATAGCGATGAAAAAGAACCGGTTTGCGCGTGTGGAACATGGCTAATACCACGCCGCCATCGCGCACAAGCGAAGTGATGCGCGCGGCGAGCCTGGTCATTAGTTCGCTTTCCAGGTAATCCAAATTGTCCCACATCAGCACGGCGTCGAACGTACCCTCCGGATAGTTCAGGGTTGATTCCAAAAACTTTTCTGCTCTAGCCTCAGGCGTAAAATCGGTTCGATCGGCGTCGGGAGAAAGCTTCTTGACGCGTTGCCCTTCTTCGTCCAAAAAATACTGCCAGGTGGCCAGCAAATCCTCGGTGTACACCTTAAAGCCACGCTCAATGAAGAACGTGATGGTGCTTTGCCGCGCCGGTCCGAGGTCCAGCAAATGGCCGTGGCCGATTCCATCGAGTTGCCACAGGAATTCCTTGAGCCCATTTGATTGGCGCCCGCCTTTTGCATCCGCTCCGGAAACAGCGGAAGGCGCGTTGGCCTTGGCCACGGCAACCGCCGTGGAACGGTGCATATGCCCAGGGGGCGATGCGTGATCCTGGCCAGGCCGTGATTTGCTGAAAAAATTCATCTTAGTTCCCGTTTTCCCCGCCCGCCTTCATGGCCACGGCTTGCGCCACGGCTGGCACCGTGCTGGAGGAATTCGCAGCCGGGCGATTTTTCTGGGAATTGTCGGGGCGATCGATTTGAACTTTACTGTGCATTTGGGCGCCTTCCCCGATTGAAATCCGCTGGGTGGAAATATCGCCACGGACCTCTCCGGTTGAGCCAATTTCCACGCGATCGCGGCCCATCAGCGAACCCGTCACTTTTCCGCGAATCACAATTTCGCGTGCATCGACATCCGCCGTAATCTTTCCGTGCGGTCCGATGGTCACGCGGCCGTTGGATAGCTCGATGGTGCCCTGCACTTCGCCATCGATATACAAATCCTCGCTTCCACTGACAGAACCCTTGATCAATATAGTGGATGTAATGATTCCCCCGGATGGTTGTACGACTTCCGCCGTCAACCCCGCGACGGTGCGCACGGACGGCTCAACTCGAGGCGCTGGCACTGGCGCCGGCGTTGCTGTAGGAACATTGGCGACAGGAGCCGCCGGTTTTGCATCTTCTGGTTTACGCCACATGATTTTCCCCTGACCGAAACCTCCGTAGCCACTGGGCTGGGGTGGGCATGGAGCAGCCCGGAGAGAACGGTAACGATCAAACTATAGTGTTTGGCGGGGCGCTGAGCGACCACCGTGAACCTGGTGTGTTTCCAATCCGATACGGGTGAATGGAGGCGCATTCGCGGGCCTACGCGGCCCTGCCCACTGCAATTTAAACATTAGTGATGGAGAATTGCAAATGCGGATTCATTTTCGGGAGAGGGACTGCCGCGCAATTCCCATCGCGCAACGATGTACCCCGCCAGCTCAAAAAGGAAGAGTTTTTGACCCTGCCGCGTTTGCCACCACCGGGAAGGATCGAATTCGGAATCGCGCGCGCCGCTGACGCGCAAACTGACGCTCGATGGAAGGACTCTTGCATAAATGAAGCGAGTGCGTCGCGCGTGATAGTTGGAAGTAACGACCATCACGCGCTTCCATTTCCGTGTGTGGATGAGCTGCGCAACTTCGACTGCTTCCTCGCGGGTGTTTTCCGCCCTGCTCGACAACGGCACGATGGAGGAGGCAGGGACTCCAAAAGATTCGAGATCGTGTTGCATCAATTCCGCGATACCAGAATTCTTTCGCAACATTCGGCCGCTGGCCACTACCACGGGCGCTACTCCTTCGCGGTACAGTTCCGCCGCATGGAAGGCGCGGTCCGCGGCGTAGTTGTCGTCTCCAAGAACGATCAGCGCATCGGACGGCGCCGCAGGCTCATCCAGCACCCAATATTGCCCGGCAAAACGCATCAGCGGATGCCTGGCGGAGAAAACCATTGCCAGAAGGCCGAAGAAAAACAAGAGGAAGAGCAAGCGGAAGAAGATGCCGCCACGTTCGCAGCACCTCATACGAGCGGGTCCCGTTTGCGAAGCAGGTCAGCCGCTTCTTCAGGAAGGACCGCGTTGTAATAAACTTCCTTGATGCTGTAGGACTTGCTGCGCGTTTCCACAATGGGCAGAATTTCAATGTGCCAGTGATAGTCAGTGGCAATAGTCTTCCAATATTCGCGGGAAAATTGTCCTTTGGGATGAATGGTATTGGGGGAAGTGTGCAGCACCAGATGGTAGGCCGGAGCAACCTGGCGAATTCTTCTGATCGTTCGGCGCAACAGCGCCGCCAAATTTTTGCGGTTGCTGCCCGGGCGCGGCTGCTCGAACATGTGGTTGTGCTTGCGATCGAGTATCCAGACTTCGTAGGGAACGCGCGAAGCGTAGGGGCATAGCGCCACGTAATCGCCCTGTGTATCCACGATGCGCTTCCCCTGGCGCTCTTCCTGTTTCACGATGTCGCAAAAAACGCAGCGTTCCTTTTCCCTGAACCATTCGCGCGATGCGCGCAGCTCATAGAGCAGCCTGCGAGGCATGAAGGTGGTGGCGGTAATTTGCGAATGCGCGTGCGAGCCTTCCTGCCCGGCAAGAGCGCCGAAATTCTTGTAAATGGAGACGTACTTGAAGCGGGTGTCGCGCTTCAAATCCTCGAGGCGCTGCCTCCAGGCCTCCATGACCAGCAAGACCTGCTCGTCGCTCAAGTCCTCCATCTTGCGGTCGTGTTCAGGTGTTTCGATGACGATTTCGTCCGCACCCACAGGCTGCATGCAGTCATACATCCCATCAGCGCGCCGTCCGGGGTCACCCTCGACGCGATAGAGCGGGTCCGGGTGTGGGAACACCGCGACTTGCGCCTGCCCCTGAGATGGCAGGCGAAGAAGCGCGTTCATGGCGTTTGTTTTATTGGGACAAAACGGACATCCTCCAGTGGTTTCGCAGGTGTCTTCTCTGTGTCCCACGATCACCCAACTTTGCGTGATGGGATCTTTACGAAGTTCCATAAATGGATTCTAAGGCAAGGCGGCGATTTGCAGAAGGATTCCTTGGGCCGTGGAAGAAAAGCATAAACACGGCACGGCAGAGCCGCAACCAAAGGCGCCCCGTAGGGCTAAATTGCGAGTTGCCATTGTTCTTTCCGTCAGTCCCGTTAGGGACAACACATCGTAGCCCACCACGTAAGTGGTGGGAGCGCAGCACCAGGCGAAAATAAGCCCCGTAGGGGCGACACATTCTCCAACGTGTGCCGCCCCTACGGGGCTCAGGATTCTTGGGACGCGCGTTCCCACCACTTACGTGGTGGGCTACCATGTGTCGTCCCTCCGGGACTTCGAGCGAGATCACACCGAGACAAATGCAACACTGAATTCGTCACGCCACGGAAAGAATCTGGGCAATAGTAGTATAGAGAGTTGCAGCAGGAATTTCGGAAGTCGATGGAAACACCAATCGATTCTCAGCCCGCAAATTATTACCGCGTGTAGCGGGCGGGCGTGGGTCCCTCTTCCAGGCGATGCCGGTCCCAGATGGCGCCCTCGCGAGAGTAGGAAGCCATCTCGAAGTCTTGCGTGAGTTCCAGGCAGTCTGTGGGGCATGCATCTTCGCATAGCCCGCAGAACATGCAACGCGAAGTGTCGTACGTAAAGTTGGTCAGCACCTTGCGGCGCGTGGCGTCGTCGCGATGCCAGCCCACCACGATCAAATTTTCCGGGCATGCCAGCGCGCACAGGTTGCATGCGATGCAAAGCGTTTCGCCCGTTTCCGGATTCATGTTCAGGCGCGGCGCTCCGCGGTATCGCTCCGCGACCATGGGCCGCTCCAGCGGGTATTGCTCCGTATAAATGTTTTTGGGATTCTGCGTGCGGAAAGTCAGAATCATGCCCTTCCAGAAATCCGCCAGAAACAGCCGCTTAAGTATGGAGTTCATGGCGATAGTCTGTCGGCGAACCGAGCGATTGTCAAGGGGACATCGCTGTAGAACTGGCGCACAGTCCTGCGCCCGCGTGCGTCGTAGCTCAAAGTGAAAACACAGGTCCGCAAAAATCAAGAGGTCCAAAACCCTTAGAATACCTAACCCAAAAGGCTTACGCGCCTGGCGCATTGGAAAAAGTTCTTTTTGTCATCCTCTTTTATGGAACCCGAGAGAGACGCAGCATTCGGTTCAGGACCGTTGCGGGGGATGCCGCATTGGAACGTCTTTAAGAGACAAGTATTCCCACCATTCAGCATGTTCGATATATTCACACGCGATTGCATTTATGGGGCGAACCTTCCGAATGGGGAATCAGGTTTGAATTTCCGACGACGGGGATACTTATGGCGAGACAAAAGTCTTGTTTGCCAGAGACAACTTTCTTCATCCCATAAGGCAAGCCCGAGAAATGCTGTGAGCGATTTTTGCCGCGGTTAATCGCTGTTGCATCGCCCCGATCTAAATTGTGTGAATGCAGCTTTCCATTTATTCCTGAGGGAACGAGGATCGAAATGACATCGAACCATTCATGGCGAAACAGAGTGGCGCAAATTCTTCTTTGCGGCGCCTTTGTATTTGCGCTGGCGGCAGTCCGCGTAGCGCAGGCAGGGGGCGAGCACGTTCACCTGGTGACCGACTGGAGCCATCGTCACCTGGTGTATTCCGAACCAAAATCCCTGAAGAAGCAGTTTGAATTGTCAAGAGATCCGCGGTATGTGCAGCAATGGATGCGGCGAAACGCCGAACGGCGGCACGACCATGACGAATGGCGGTGGCGGCGCGCGCTCGAACATCCAGACCCTATCAAAGGGGACTGGAGTTTCGACATGGGCACTGGGGCCACGGTGGGCGCTAACAACTATCCCGCAAAATTTTCGTTCGAATCGACTTCCGCAAACTGCGCGAACCCTGCGACAGTGGGCCAGCAACCGGATTTCGTCGTATACAATACAAGCCGGCCAGGATCGATTTCGCAAGCCACCATTGTTGCGATGACCAATCTTTATTCCAGTTGTACGGGTGGCCCAAGTGTGTATTGGGCGTATAACACTGGCGCGGCCGGGGCGGTCGTAACTTCCCCGATTCTTTCTTTTGACGGCTCTCAGGTTGCTTTTATACAAAGCACGCCAGGCGCAGCAACCTTGGTGATTCTCAGGTGGGCGGCGTCCTCGGGCACACTCTCCGTCCCGGTGGCTCCAGGCTCCGGACCTTGCACCGCACTCACGGCGCCTTGCCAGACGACAATCACATTTTCCAACATGAACACCGACCCCAATCCCACCGACACCCGCTCATCGCCTATCTACGATTATGATACTGACGTGCTGTACGTTGGCGATGCCGCAGGTTACCTGCACAAGTTCACAGGCGTCTTTCTGGGAACGCCCATGGAAGTTGTGTGCACAGCGACCACTATGACCGCCGGTTGCACCGCTCCCGCAGGGACGAACATTTGGCCGGCAATTGTGGATCCGAATGGCCAATTGAACAGCCCTGTGGTGCTTGACGGCCTGAATGAAGTTCTCGTCACCAACACTCAAGGTCTTCTGGGCGTAGTTGATATGACGGTCGGGGGAATTGACGATGCAGGAACCACAACCACCATCAAATTAGCAAGCATAGGGTTTGACGATGCCCCGCTCGTGGACTTGACCACAGGAAAGGTGTACCTCTTTGCAAGGGCTGATGTTGCTTCGAATGTGACCGCCGTTTTTCAGCTGCAGATACCTGCCTTCGCCGACGCCCTCGACAATGCCACGGGACCGGAAGTGCATGTTTCAAATAGCGCCACGAATCCAGTTTCGGCCATGTTCAATGGAGCGTTTGACGAAAACTATTTCGACACGGGTGGGACGGGAAATTTATACGCTTGCGGCACAAGCGGCACAGTCAATGCTCTATGGCAAATACCGATTAACGCTGGTGTAATGGGAACTCCGGTCCTCGGACCAACCCTTACTACGGCCGACGGGTCCTGCTCACCAATTACCGAGTTTGAGAACGGATCCACAGACCGCATTTTCCTTAGCGTGACGGGAAACGCGGTGATCGGCGTTCCCATCAGTTGCCCATTCGCTGCAGGCTGCCTCATGTCGTTTGACATTACTAACCCTTTGACGTGGGGCACATCGAAAAGTCCTGCTGCGGTAACAACCGTGAATGGAGGAACCAGCGCCATCATCATCGATAATTCCTCGTCGGCTGGCGGCGCTTCGCAGGTGTACTTTACTCCGCTTTCGGACCAGCTTTGCACGACCTCAGGAGGCACAGGGGGTTGCGCGATTCAGGCGTCACAATCAGCATTGAATTGAACTAGCGAAAGTGGTGGGAGAGAAGTCAGCCCGGTTAGCGTGCGTGTATGCCGCGGCCCCACCCTTTTTTCCAGAGCTTTTCTTCCTTGACCCTCAGTGTATAATCCACGCCAAAGCTAACGCATCAACATGGATATTCGGCGCAGGGGAGGGATTTCGTAATGCAAAATCGTTTGATGGCCATTCTTCTTGGGCTGGCGATTTTGCTGACCTGTTCCGCGAGCGCCTTCTCTCAGGACAAGAAATCAGACGCGCCAAAGAAGTCCGCGAGTGCCAGCAAGACGCCGGACTTATCGGGAGTCTGGATGCGCGACGCTCCCCCCGCCACCGCCATGCAGTACTGGATTTATAAGTTGAACCAGGAAGAGCCGCCCATGACGCCGTGGGGGTTGGAGCGGTTTAAGGCGGTCAAGTCTTCTTTCGGCTCTCATATGTATCCCCTCGAGGAAACTAATGACCCTGTGCTACATGGCTGCTTTCCTCCCGGCGTGCCGCGCGTTTACATGCACCCCTTCCCTTTTCAGTTTATTCAGACGACTGGCGAAATCGTGATGCTCTTTGAGGTCGATTCGCTGCGGCGGGAGATTTACACGGACGGGAAACCGCGCGACCCGGATCTGCTGCCTTTATGGATGGGAAGCTCGGTGGGGCATTGGGAAGGCGACACGCTGGTGGTGGACACCAATAATTTTAACGATAAGACCTGGCTGGACCGCATCGGCCATCCGCACAGCGACCAATTGCGCGTGATCGAACGTTTTCGTCGCACGGCCCACGATCACCTGGTGGACGACATCACCATAGACGACCCCAAGGCCTATACGAAACCGTGGACAGCGCGCCTGGAATTTAAATTGCAGCCGTGGAAGTTGACCGAACAGTTTTGCGAAGATGGTGAGAACTTCATGGGCCTGGAAAAGAAAGAAGCGTCGCCGGAAAAGTAGCGGGCGCAAAGTGTACGGCGCTGAAGCAGCAAACGCGATTTCAACCTTGATTTATGTCGGCATTGACAAACAAAGGATCGCGGCGGATATTTTGATTAAGAAATTGCTTAATAAATTTTTCCCCTTGGCCAATATGCAATTTTTGACAGTCGAGCCTGCAGGCCCGGTTGGCTTTATCGAGAGGATTATAATGAAGAAACCGGCGTTCATTCTGGCCACTATATTTTGCGCCGCCGCGATTTTCGCGCCGCTGCAGGCGCATCATGGCGAGGCCAACTACGATATTACGAAAACCGTGTCCGTGAAGGGAACGGTGACGATGTTTGAGTTCGTCAACCCGCACGTTCAGATCAGCATCGACGCAAAGAACGACAAGGGCGAAATCGAAAAGTGGACCGGCGAAGCGCGCAGCCCGGCCATGCTTTCCCGCTACGGCGGATGGGATAGGAACACGCTCAAGCTCGGCGACACCATCACCATGTCCGGCCATCAAACCAAGAACGGAACATTTTTCATGCGCCTGGAAAAGATCGTGAAGGCGGACGGCAAGGAAATGGGGAACCTGTAGGCTGGCCCGCTTCTGTCCAGTTTAGTGATAGAATCTCCCGCCATGAGTACTGCCGCTGCAAGGCCACAACTGCATATTCGCCAGGCGCAGGAAGAGGATGCTGCCGCGCTTTGCGAAATTTTCAACGAAGCTGTGCAGGATGGTCTGGAAACATTCGATTACGAGCCGCGCGGCGTGGACGCGCAACGCCTGCGAATTGCCGCGGCCGAGCAGGATCCCAAGCATCCAATGTTTGCAGCTGAATTGCGCAATTGGGTTGCCGGCTGGGCTTCTCTCGAGCCATACGACAATCGCATCGCGCTGGACGATATTGGCGAGGTGTACATTTACGTGAGGCGCGCATTTCGCAGCTATGGCGTGGGGCGCCAGCTCATGCGCGCCGTTCAGGAAGCCGCCGGCAAGCTCGGTTATCGAAAGCTGATCGGACGGATCCTGGTGCAGAATCAGGATGGAT
This sequence comes from uncultured Acidobacteriota bacterium, assembly GCA_963825365.1. GTDB lineage: Bacteria > Acidobacteriota > Terriglobia > Acidiferrales > UBA7541 > Palsa-360. The sequence continues at coordinate 266,534 of CAWGSV010000004.1, forward strand.
TGAATTTGTGCCGCGCCACGGGCTGGCGAGAGGTGGGCCGGCACACCGCGCATGTGCGCCTGAATGATGGAATGCGCGACGTAATGTTGCTGGAGTGCCTGATTCCTCCTCCTTCCTTGCCGCAATCGTGAACGATCTTGAGTACATGCAACTGGCCATTGAGCAAGCAAAAGCCGCCGCCCTGCTTGGAGAAGTGCCAATTGGAGCGGTCGTGGTGCTGGACGATCGAATTCTGGCCGCCGCAAGCAACCGCACAATTACCGATTGCGATCCTACCGCTCATGCGGAAATCGTGGCCCTGCGCGAGGCTGCGCGCAAAATCAAAAATTATCGCCTCGTCGGAGCGTCGTTGTACGTGACGGTTGAGCCATGCGCCATGTGCGCGGGAGCGCTGGTGCAGGCGCGCGTTGCTCGGCTGATCTACGGGGCAGACGAGCCAAAGGGCGGCGCCGTGCGCACCTGCATGCAAGTGCTGGATGTGCCCGCGCTCAACCATCGCGTGGAGGTTGTTGCCGGCGTGATGGCCGGGGAGTCCGTGCAACTGCTTCAGTCTTTTTTTTCGGCGCGGCGATGATGTATTTTTGTCATTCCGAGCGAAGCGAGAAATCTCTCTTCGCTTTACGCTCGTGACAAAGAAGGAGGGATTCCTTGCTTCGCTCGGAATGACAAAATATTCCTTTTTCTCCTAACTACAATGCCCGCGCCACAAATTTTTTAGCTCTCATGCTTCTTCCCTTCGTTCATCTTCCACATCATTTGGCGCAGCATCCCCAGCCAGATCACGGCATCGCGCTCGGGCAAACGCAGGCGGCGCACCAGGCGGCGAATTCTCTCATCCGAGTCGGACACGTGGCGGCGGTCCAGAAATCCACTGGTTTGAAGCGCGTCCAACAGCAGCAGTGTGATGCGCTCCAGTTGGCCGGCCGTGGCAAGTTCCAGTTGCTTCGCGGCGCGCGCGCGCTTGGAATCGCGGATCAGCTCGTAGAGGCAAACAGCCACGGCTTGCCCGAGATTCATGGAAATGTTTTCGTCGCAGGTGGGGATGCGAATGAGCGAGTGGCAATGGCTGAGCGCTTCATTGGAAAGCCCGAATTTTTCGGAGCCGAACAGCAGGGCCACATTGCTTGCCCGCAGCCGCTGTTGGATCAGGCGGGCGCCGTACTCCGGACGCCTGACCGCGTGCTGCAGGTCTCGATTGCGCACCGCAGTGGTCCCAACGACTAGAGTGCAGTCCTCGACGGCCTCCGACAGTGACTTGAACCTCTCGGCACTTTCAAGGATCCGCGACGCGCCCACGGCAGAGCGAGCTTCGCGAAACGAGGGAGCGTACGGGTTAACTACGCGCAGCGACGAAAAGCCGAAATTGCTCATGGCTCGGGCGGCGGCACCGATGTTAAGCGGATTGCGCGGAGCGACCAGCACCACGCGCAGGCGACTGAATTCAGGAGGAGGCGGCACGAGTCCCCTATTGTAAAGCATGGATGCCAATACGCCAGCCTGTGTGAACCCGCGGTCGTTGTGAGGATATCTAATCCGTACCATCCAATAGATAAATTGGACGAAATGCCCGCAAAGGACTAGGATCTCAAAAGATTCAGAGGGTCGCCAGAAAGGGACTCCCATGACCTACGAATACGACCTGTTCGAGAAATTCCCTGATGGCTCATCGCTTTGGCGGGCTTGCGTAATTGGTTTGGAAGGTGCGCGCAATCATGTTTCCGATCTCGCACGGCGCTCCCCAAACAAGTTTTACGCCATGAATGTGGCAAGCGGGAAAATTATGCCGATCGAGCTTCCCCTTGGCTCACTGGCCGCGGGCTCAAAAGTAGGACGGCGAACCAGGAGTGCGGCAGCCTAGCACCTGAATTGGAGCGTCCGGGCGTGGTTCCAACCAAATCCTCGTAGTGTGCTCAAGGCCCCCTTCGCCTTTTATTGTCCAAAATAGATCAAAAAAATTGGAACGATTCCCATTTCGGGCGGCAATACAACAAACGGATGAATCTTCCTCCGACAGATTCATCTGGGGAGGGGTGTCGCTCTGCGGCGCCTCTCCTATTTCACAAATCAGACTCCCCAGCGGTTCAACTTGAACATACTGCATTTGCTCCCGCACTCCGATGTCCCGGGTTTTCCGCAATGGTAGGTGTTACCTTGGAAAGCACAACGGCCAAATGGCAGTGGACTAGCGACAAGCATTGGCATATTTTGTATGCAGAATCTGTGCCCGTAAGGGGATTAGAGAAAACTTAGACTTCCCACTCAGTCTAAGGGAACAGGAGTCACCGCGATGCTGACTGCCGTGAAGGAATGCCGCACAAGCCCCAGGGAAATGTTGTCCGAACCCGTGCTGGTTCGTCCTTGCGACACGTTATACCCGGAGGAAATCTGCACCACCGCGAATGTGTCGCGCAGCGGAGTGTATTTCGTGACGCCCACTCAGCACTATTTCGTGGGGATGAACGTCATTGTGACACTCAATTTTGGTCCGGATGACCCAATTCATCGCGAGCAAATTGGAGACGTGGTGCGCGTGGACGAACTGGACGAAGACACGCGGGGCGTTGCCATTCGAATCCTGATGCACAATAATCCGGGAATTTACTCGGGCACATAGCCTTTTTTAAGGATGAGGCCAGCCCGGCAAGTCACCGGGATCGATCCTGGTCAATTTTTCGACCCATTAGCTCAAAAGAAAAATTGCAGCCACGCGGACGCGATGGCTGTGCGCTTCCGTTCCGCATCCACTGTCGTGCATGCCTTCAATAATATTCTCATTGCTTGAAAAACCAAGAATACCTGGAGTGCTTGAGCGCACTGACCTCGACTCTAACTGCTCCTACTCTTATAAATGTTAAGCCGCGTCATGCAGCGTTTTCATGAAATGCAGAATTGTACGGATCACAGCCTGATCGCCTATCGCGGTGTTGATCATCGCGTGATATACCGAGCGGCTCGGCCACTCGACTTTGAAATATTTTTCGATGAATTTCGCGCGTTCCAGATCAATCGTTTCCACCAGTTCATGGGCCTCCTGCACATTCTTGCCACGGGACATCAGCCGCCGAACCTTGAATTCCGCTGGGGCGTAGAGAAACACGCGCAGCGTGTCTTCACGCTCCCGCAGTAGGAGCTGAGACCCTCTTCCCACAATGACGCAGTTTCCGGCGACCGCGACCTCCCGGACAACTTCCGTCGTAAACTTCAGAATACTTTCGCTGTCCACCAGGTTTAATTTGTGCGCGTTGAGGCTCCCCTCGTAGCTGCCGCGCAGAAAAGACTTGAAGAGCCGGTAATAAAGAGGATCGTTGCGCTCCTCCCGCCGCTCGACAACCGCCTGGGAACAATTAGCGCGCCGGGCGATCACCTCGCTCAGCAACTGGTCCCAGAGTTTCCAACCAAGCTGTGCCGCAAGCAGTTTGGCGATTTCGCCTCCGCCACATCCGTACTCCCGCTCAATGGTAATGATTTTGATTTGCATACCTTCCCCAAAACGCTATCGTGGCCCGGGCAGGACGCCAAAAATCTCACTCTGCCCGCGTGCTCAATCGACAGCGACGTGGCCTCCCCCGCCCGGAGTATTTTTCTTCAATATGAACGCTAGAAAAAACATGACCGCCGCCACCACTGAAAGAACCATGAAGGTATCAATATACGCAAGGCTGGCAGCCTGCGCCTGGATGCCCTGATAGATCCTGGCATAGGCCACGCCCCCCGCTTCGTGCGCGCCCAAACCGGAGCGGTTCAGATGCTGAGCCAGGCCGGACGCCGCCCGTTGAAAGTTGGGGTTGTCAGCCCGTGCATGCGCGCCGAGAATTTCCTGATGGAATTGGGAGCGCCGGGCAATAAGTGTCGTGACCAGGGATGTGCCCACGCTGCTTCCCATATTGCGCATGAAATTGATGAGTCCGGCGACCGAGTTGTTCTTTTCCGGTGAAATTCCTATGTACGCCGCCAGCGAGATAGGCACGAACAGAAACCCCAGACCAATCACCTGCGCGATGCGCAGCAAAACAGCGGCATTAAAGCTCATCTGCAAGTCGATGCGCTTGGTGGAATAAAACATGGCAATTGATAACGCCAGCCAGCCGAAGGCGATCAGGCGTCGCGCCTGCACTTTGGTTGTTAGTTGACCCATGATAGGCATTTCAATCAGCAGTACCAACCCGCCCGCGGAAAGCGCAAACCCGGCCAGTTCCGAAGTGTACCCGAGAAGTGTCTGGAGAAACTGCGGCATCAGAACCAGGCTGCTGAATAACAGAATTCCCAAAACAAACATCATCAAGCAGGAGCTAGCGAAATTAAAATTCTTGAACATGCGCACGTCAATAATGGGAGTCTTATGATTCCACTCCCAGATGACCAGCGACACGAGACAAGCGGCCGCCACGACGACCAATGTCGTAATGAAATGCGACCCGAACCAGTCATCTTCCTGACCCTTGTCGAGCAGCACCTGCAATGCGCCGATCCCCAAAGCGAGCAGCGCGATGCCGATGTAATCCAACTTTACCCCTGCCGACTTCAGCTTGCTCAGGTAGGGCGGGTCATCCACAAAATGCCGAACTAGAAACCAAGTGGCTATGCCCACGGGGAGGTTAATGAAAAAAATCCATCGCCAGGAATAGTTGAAAGTGATCCATCCTCCCAAGGTCGGTCCGATCGTCGGCGCAAGGATTGCTGTAATACCGTATAGGGCAAAAGCCAGGCCGCGCTCTTCCGGAGGAAACGTGTCCGCCAGGATAGCTTGCGCCATGGGCTGCAAACCTCCCCCTCCCACACCTTGCAACACGCGGAAGAGGAGCAGAATTTCGAGACTCGGAGCCAAGCCACACAGCAGCGAACTTACGGTAAATATGCTCAAGCAGGATAGAAAGAAGCGCTTTCGCCCCAGCGTGCTCGCCAGCCATCCACTGATCGGCAAAATAATCGCGTTCGAAACCAGATAGGAAGTCAGTACCCAGGTACTTTGATCATTGCTCGCGCCCAGATTTCCGGCCATATAAGGCAGGGCTACGTTGGCAATGCTGGTATCGAGCACCTCCATGAAAGCGGCCAAAGCCACAACTACAGCGATCAGCCAGGGATTGAATCGGGGCCGCCAGACATCCTGGTCGAGAGTGGCTGATGCGGAACTCATTTGAGATACACGTCCGGTACTACATTCATTCCGGGACGTAACTGCCGATCGCGATTCTCACCGGGATCCAGGACAATCTTTACCGGAATCCTCTGCACGATTTTTACGTAGTTGCCGGTGGCGTTCTCAGGTGGAAGCAAACTGAACAACGGGCCTGTGGCCCCCGCGATGCTGTCCACGTGCCCCTTCAAAGTCCGGCCAGCTGAATCCAAATGGATATCCGCCTTCTGCCCAACGCGCATTTGCCTGAGCTGCGTTTCTTTAAAATTGGCGGTAATCCAGATGTCGTCGAGCGGCACGACTGTGAGGAGCTGCTGGCCGGGTTGAATATTCATCCCGACCACAACCGTCTTGTTGATTTCACCACTCACCGGCGCAACGATTTTGGTGTATTGGAGATCGAGTTCGGCCTGCTCGAGGAGCGCGCGTTTCTGCTGCACATCAGCGATCGCAGCGCGGACACGAGCGCGCGTTGAGGACACTTGCTGCGGCCCTGTCTGCGCGGATTGGTGATTCGCTTCGGCCTGTGCCGCACGGCTTCGGGCCTGTTCCACGAATTGTTGCGCGGCAGACTCGTTGGCGATGGCTTCGGCTACTGCCGCGGTACTGGACTTGGCCGCCGCCAATGCCTGATCATAAAGCTGCGCGGCCACTTCCCGCTTGTCGACCAGCATCTTGTAACGGCGAAGGTCGTCTTGCGCCTTGACATCGTTCGCCTGCGCTTGCTCCAACTGGGCGTGCGCGGCTGTGAGCTGGCGCTCGGAGGCGATGATGCCGGCGCTGGCATTCTCAATCCCCGACGCGGTGAACTGGAGCTGGCTGGTAGAATTGACCGAGGTGATCGGGACCGTGATATTCAGCGATTGGGCAGTGGCTTCAGCACTCGCCAGGCTGGCTTGCGCTTGCGCCACACCTACCTCATAGTCCTTTGGATCGATCTCGACCAGAGGCGCGCCTTTCTCCACCCACTGGTTGTCATCCACATTGACCTTTACCACGTAGCCGGAAACACGCGCGCTGATCGGATACAAATGAACATCCGCCTGCGCGTCGTCCGTTGATTCATAGCTGCTAAAGTAGCGCCACAGGAATACTCCCCCAACAATCACCGCCAGAACGATGATCAGGACGAAAATATTTCTGCGGCGTTTGGATTTTCGAAATGGTGGCACAGGAGTTTCGGCTGTGCCGGCATTGGAACGGAACGGGGTTTCGTCTGCCATGATTATTTTCCTTTGAAATATTCCTTGACGCCTTCTTCGGCGGCACCCAGGGCGCGAGCCAGGGAAACTTTCGCGAGGTTGTAACTGTAAAGGCTCGAAATGTATTGTTCATGGGCGCTTGCCACCGTCTCTTGCGATTGCACCACCTCAACCGAATCGGCGACGCCGGCGCTGAAGCGATCACTCGACTGGGCCAGCGTCTGTTCCGCCAGTTCAATATTGCTGCGCGCCACGCTCACCAAAGCGGCCGACGATTGCAGGTTCAGCAGTGAGGAACGAACGTCGGAGTCGATCTGCGCGCGCAGATCGTCAACGCGTTCGGAGCTTTGCTCCAGCCGGGCATTGGCTTGCAAAATGTCACCTCGAACGCTGCCGCCCTGAAAGATCGGAATCAGCAATGTTCCGCGCACGTCGAATACGCGCGTCGCCGTGGAGATATGGTTACCCGCTGTCCCGAAGTTGGCGTTGAAGGCAAGCGACGGGAGATAGCCGGCCATCGCGGCCTTACGGGAAAATTCAGCCGTGCGAACCTCGGCGATGGCCGCCTGGTAATCAGATCGCGAAGCGTATGCGTGCTTTAGCGCCTCATCGACCGTGATTCCCTCAATTGGCTGATAGGGCGACTTGTCCGCAAATCCAAACTCCTGCCCTGGAGCCAAACCGATCACGCGGGCTACCGTCAGTTTTTGTATGGCGAAGTTGTTTTTAACCTGAATCAACTGCTGCTGGCGGATCTGAAGCTCTACCTTGGCGCGCAAGCCATCGATATCCGCTGATGTGCCCGCATTTATCTGGTCGCTCGCCTGGTCGTAGAGTGCCTGCGCGGTTTTGACCTGCGCCTCAGCGGTTGCGACGCGGGCTTCATCAGCGATGGCCTGCAAATAGGTATAGCCCACGGCGAGGACAACAAGGTCACGCGCGTTTTTGTAAGTGTAGTCGGCGGATTTTACCTTCTGGCTGGCGGCCCTCGCAGCATTGATCGATTTCCAATCAAACAACGATTGCGCCACCGCCACCCTCGCGTCGAAATATGAAAAGGGCCCCACCGACGGCGGAATATTAACCCCTCCAATTTCGGTAAGGCCGGCTTCAGGGAGATTGATTTCCGAGGCCGCTACGAAGGGAGATGCAGTTACGTGCGGCAGAAGAGCGCTCAATTGCTCCCAACGCACTCCGCGAGCCGAGTTGGCGTCCGCACTCGAAAGAAGCAGTCCGAGATTTTGTTTCAATCCACGTTCTATCGCTTCCTGCAACGAAAGCGGTAAAACACCCTCAACGAGCTTTCCCGGGACGCTGCCAGAGAAAGGACTCCCTCCGAGTGTTCCGGGTATGGCCTGCCCCGGTGTGCTCGGACCGGGCGTTGCCCCGGTTTGCGCAAACACTGTGGCTCCCCCGTGGAAGAAAACTATGGCTATCAGGAGAGCGGCCGCGCGTCCAGGGCTTAGCCTCAAGCGAACCACATCTTTATTCGCTGTTTGACGACACACGTACGACCTCCTTTCAGATCGCTACAGGTCTTGCCTTGATGCTCATGCTTGAAGCCACAAAGTCTACTCTCACTTCAGTTCCCTTGCTGCCCAATCACGCTCGGTACGAATCATCCGTCAGGATCGTTTCAATTCTCGCCTTTGCCATGGCTCCCACTATGCGGCACGATCCCGCGGGCGTCTGATTCCGCATCACGGGAGTTTAGATCATCTCCCGGGGGCATTTGGTGCAGATTTTAAGATGAAAACATCGATTTAACGAATCACTTTCTTGCATGATTGGCCAAGGCGGGCGTCGTAACGACAGGAATCATTCCGATCCGCGCAACAATCTCGTCCAAAGAGGACTCGCCGCAATCCTCTCGAGTATCTTATGTGTTAAACGAAACTCGGCCAGCAGATTGCCCTGGGCGAAGTACTTCGGGGGTAGCCACGACTTGAGTGTCGTCGCGGAGAGGCTCAAATCTCGATGCTGAGTGTAGCCGCTTTGGTGGAGCGAAGGTTCCGTCAGAGCGAGGAGTGTACTCTTGGTATCTGGGTCCAAGGCGTATCAGAGGAGGACGAGGCCGCGACGAATGCCGAGAGTGACAGCTTCCGTGCGGCTCCCCGCGCCAAGCTTGCCCAGAATCGACGCCACGTGAAATTTGACCGTGTGTTCAGAGATCGTCAGCCGAACTGCGATTTCTTTATTGGCAAGGCCACTCGCAAGCATTTGAAGAACCTCGCTTTCACGAGGCGTAAGCGCCTCGGCGAGCTCCGCAAATGGATGCGATGCCGGTTCTGCCGCCGGGAACAATGCGTCAACTTCCGCTGGTTGCATGACAATAAGTCCGGTCGCCGCGGCGTTGAGGGCGGCGACGAGTTGGTCTGGCGATAAATCGGTGGGTAGTACCGCTCGGAGGCCTGCTCGAAGGCCTTGCGCGAGCAATCTCGGCTCAGAATGATCTGAAAGAATCACGATGTTCGCTTCGGAAGGAAGTTGGGACGCAGCGAGAGAATCGATCACACTTTCGAATTGCTCGCCAAAGGCCTCAACGATGATGATGTCAGCTTCCAGGTCCGGCCACTGGGCAGCGAGGGACTCGATATTTGCGGTACTACCAACTACATTTACATTCCGTTCCCCAAGCAGACTTTGCAGGCCTGCCCGAGCAAGCGGTGAAGTAGCGACGATGAACACCCGAATCACGCTGCCACGGAGCTCCTCGCCGCAGTCTGACCACCAACCTGAACGGTCACGCGCCGGACATGGGTGTAATCGCCACGCAAAAATTCGAGCCGCAGAAGGCGCGAACCGGTACCTTGCAGAGCTTGCGATAGATCGCCGATAGATGTGAAGTTTTTTTGTTCTGTGCCAAGCAAGATATCGCCCGGCAAAAGGGATGCGGAATCTGCCGGACTGCGAGGCTCCACTTCCAAAAGTACCAAGCCAAACGTGTGCGCCCTACTGCCAGAGGCGTTGGATCGTGGAATTTGCACAGGATGAACTGTCACACCAAGCCAGGCGTCAGACGGACCTGCCGAGAGAAAATCTCGAACGGTGTTGCTCGGAATGGCGAGAGCGAGGCCGCCTACGATCATGGTGTTGATTCCTATCACGCGACCATGAGCGTCGGCCAGTGGACCGCCGGAGTTGCCCGGTGCCAATCGGACATCGGCCTGTACCCATGATCGAGAGCCGAGCCCGTGGAGCGGGCCAATCGCGTGGATCACACCTGTCGTCAGTGCGCCAACGAAACCCAGAGGGTTGCCGATGGCAATGGCGAGTGCGCCCGGACGAACCAACGATGAGTCGGTGACGGGCGCCGATGGAAGGTTCGTTGCATCAATGCGAAGTTCAGCGAGGTCCCGGCGCGGATCGCGCGACGCCACCGTGGCATGAAACTCGCGTCCGTCCCAAAGTTGAACGTCGATTTGTGCGCCCCGCGCGACGTGGGCGTTTGTGATAATGGTGCCGTCGCTCGACCAGATCACGCCGGAGCCGCCGCCCCGGCCCCCAGCGTGAATGAGAACAGTTGAGCGACGAAGTTGTTCCGCAATTTCGCCAAATCCGGTGATGGCCATTTCACTCACCTCCATGCGGACGCTCCGCTACCACAATGCTTCCTTCATGAATCGAACCGCCACGAACATATTTCAGCGGGAGCGTTTTGCCGATTTCGTCTCCACCAAGATGGGACTGAACGTCCTCCAGGCCAGTGACCGGCTGGCCTGCCAATGAGATCAGAATGTCGCCAATGACGATGCCTGTCTTGTCCGCGGGGCGGCCGGGGTGAACTTCCATAACGATCGCGGCGGTCCTTTCGCTCCACTGCAACTTTTCGCGAAGCGAATCCGGTAAGCGCACCGGCTGCAAGCCGACACCAAGATATCCTCGTGGTATGTGCCCTTTTCGCAGAAGCGTATCCGCAACTTTATTTATTGCCGAAACCGGCACTGCAATCGCGCCGAAACGCGCAAAACGCGGCGTCGCCAGGCCAACCGTGTTACCGTGCGCATCAATCACAGCGCCACCTACGGCGGTGGGTTGCAGGCCCACGTCGAGCCGGATGTACGGAACGAGTGAGGTGCCGGCCCACGTGTAGCGGTCCGTGGCAACAAGACTGACAACTCCAAGTGCAGCCACGGGTCCACTCACACGCGTGCGACCCACCACCAAAGTGAGGCTACCCGGCTTCAGTGTGGCTGCATCGCCGAATTCCGGCGCCGCATTCCCGGCCTCGGCACATTTCAGAACCGCGATATCTGTCGAGGGATCGCGGCCCGCAAGGGTTGCTGATACGACTCGTCCACCTGGCAGCGTCACCTGAATATCTTCATCGTGGCGAAGTGCGTGTTCAGAGGTAATTATCACTCCGGAGCCCCAGGCGATTCCACTGGAAGAGCCGCGCCTCTCCGTATGGACTGCTACCACGCTTGCGGCTGCACGATCTGTGGCTTGCGCCAAGGCGTTCGAAAGCTCAATGAGTTCTTTGGACATGTTCTATCCTCCTGCGACAAGATGCCAAAGACGGCTATGCGTTCACATCCGCCAAGTGGCTAGGTGTGAGCCTGGAAGAATGGCCAGGTCCTAGGAGGCAGGCTGGGATTGTTTCTGAATTGCTACCTGTTTTCCTCGGTACATGGCTATGCGAGGCAATCCAATTGCCACAAAAAATGAAGCATGGCGTCGCACAGCTGGGAAAAGTACCAATGGATGGGATTAAGATTAAATAGTTATGGCGGAGAGGGTGGGATTCTATCGGGCAAATTTGCAAAAAGCCAAGAAAATCGCGGGAATCCGCATGGATATTGACGATTGTGAGCTTTGGATCAGTGCGGAATGTGTGCCAAGTGCTCTATGTACGGTGCGTTTTTACGATTCATTGGCAACACTGGCAACCGCCTCATGTTTTTTTGCACTGGCAACCAGGATTGGCAACCGTTCGACGGCGGTTCTTATTTCTCAACAGGTTAGAATGGTATGGCGGAGAGGGTGGGATTCGAACCCACGGTAGGATTTCTCCTACACACGCTTTCCAAGCGTGCTCCTTAAACCGCTCGGACACCTCTCCACAAAAGGAAGCTCAAACAGGTTAGCACAGACATGCGGGCAGATGAAAATCGCTAGTCTTCATGAGTTTCCCGGGAAATGCGATCTCTCTGAAAAACATGGGTGAGCGAAAGATTTGCAAGCATATTTTCGTCCCGGGGCGCGGCAATTTTATCGGCGTGAACGGGCGAGGGGCTTCTCCTAAAATTCCCTTGCGTCATGTAGAATCCATTTGGAGGGCGGCATGAATCGATGGCATGGCAAATGGGCGCTGATCACGGGCGCGAGCGCTGGGATCGGCACGGCCATGGCGCGGGAACTGGCAGCGGGCGGAACAAATCTGGTGTTGACGGCGCGGCGGCGCGACCGGCTGGTGGGGCTGGCCGCGGAGTTGAGCGACAAGCACGATATTCGCACGCTGGTTTGCGTTGCGGATCTGGCGCAGCCGCTCGGGCCACAGCAGATTTTTTCATTCACCGAAGAAAAGAATATCGCCATAGATTTGCTGGTGAACAACGCAGGCTTCGGCGCCTATGGAGAATTTCAAAAGGTGGCGCTCGATCGGCTGGTCGAAATGACGCAGGTCAATGTGACTGCGGTAGTGCACATGACGCATCTATATTTGCCCGGCATGATTGCGCGCGGCGGCGGCGATATTCTGATCGTGGCCTCCACAGCTGCATTTCAGGCAGTGCCCTACATCTCGGCCTATGCGGCGACCAAAGCGTTTGATTTGCATTTTGCCGAGGGCCTGGCCGAAGAGGTGCTGCAATATGGCGTGCGTGTTTGCGCGCTCTGCCCCGGTTCGACGGAGACAGAATTTTTTCAGGTTGCCGGCCAGCGCAACCACACGCAGCGCGCGCCGGAATCCGCTAAGAAAGTGGCGCACGTGGGGCTCGCAGGGCTGGCGGCCGGGAAAAGCTCGGTGATTTCCGGCTTTTCCAATTGGCTGGGCGCGGAAACCGTGCGGCTTGTCCCGCGCCGGATGGTTGCACGAATTGTGGCGGGGATGTTTCGACCAAAGGGAAAGCAGGCATAACGTCTTCCAAACTCCCGATTCGTGCCCGTCTTGCGGAGGATTGTGCCATTGCTGCCAGGAACTTTGAAAAAGAACCAGCCTGCGCTAGTATTCCCAAAGTTGTGTATAATCGGCCAGTCGAAGAACAGGGCGGGCGTAGTTCAATGGTAGAATAGGAGCTTCCCAAGCTCTAGACGTGGGTCCGATTCCCATCGCCCGCTCCATAAGATCGCAACGCTCCCAAATTGTGGTTGGCAGGAAGAATTTGTAACGAAGACGCCACACAGGCGCTTGGCAAATCGCGCGGTTGATTCAAACGAAATTTAGCTCGCGGTTGCAGCCCGGCTCTCCGGGAAGTCCGCGCTCAGAGAAGTTTCTTCCCAGGCGTCCAGCTCGTCGCGCAATTCATCTACTTTGGTGCGAGCAGTCTCCAGCGCGATTAGGCCCAGCGCGAGGTGCAAGGGCGCGTGCTCGGACTCCAGCGCCTTGATGATCGCGAGCCCGGCGCGCACCGGGTCTCCCATCTGCTTGCCGCTTCTGCCTGTGATGCGTTCGCGGAATGCTCCAGCCGTTTCGGCGTATTCAGGCATTTGCTTGGCGCTCATTTTCAGGGAACGTCCGGCCCAATCCGTGCGGAAGGGTCCAGGCTCGACGATCAATACATTGATTCCCAGCGGTGCAACTTCTTTTGAAAGCGATTCAGAAAGGCCTTCCACCGCGAACTTGGTCGCGTTGTAGTAGCCCACGCCCGGGAATCCCACCAGTCCACCGATGGACGAAATGTTGACGACGCTGCCATGCCGCCGCTTCCTCATGCCGGGGAGCACCACGTGAATCATGCGCGCAAGGCCGAAAAAATTTGTCTCCACCAGGTTGCGCACTTCGGTCTCATCGCTTTCCTCAATTGCCGCGACGTAGCCATACCCGGCGTTATTTACCAGCACATCGATGCTGCCAAAAGCCAGCTCAGCGCTCTTCACGGCGTACTCCACTTCCGTACGGTTGGTGACGTCCAGCTTCAACACCAGCGCGCGGCTTTCGTGCCCCCTCTTCAAGTCTTGAATCTTGCTCGGATCGCGCGCCGTGATAACGGCTCGATAGCCGCGCTCCAGGACCAACTTGGCAAGCTCGCGCCCAAATCCGGTCGAGCAGCCTGTAATAAACCACACATCTGATTTATGCAGTGCCATGGTTGTTTCTCCTGCGGGCGCTGGCACATCCCGGTGTCAAGGAGCCGCGCGCCTAAAATATACACCCGAACGGGCTAAATTTGCGAGGTGGTGGACATTTTGCAGCCGAGGAAGTCGCGCGCGGAAACAAGTAGGACAGGCTTCAGCCTGTCTGCTTTTGAATTCTGCAGCGCTGGCACAAATCAAAAGAAGACAGGCTGAAGCCTGTCCTACTCTGCCCCCGCAAAACCCGCCGCGTTGCAATCTCCTGCCCTTCGCGACATCATATTGGCCATGAAGGACATGAACAACGTGAACAAAAACGATTCTCTCTCCATCAGCGTCGTGCATCCCAACCAGTTCAGCGAAGGCACTTCGCAGACGCCGGGCTCGCAGCGCCTTGCGGCCATCTCTCCTGACCTGGGCATCCACTCGGCGCTGTGGGGCGGCACATTCCTCGTCGAGCCCGGAGCGCAGACAGGCATCCATCATCACGGCCCGCAGGAAACCGTGGCCTACGTCCTGGCCGGCGAATCGTTTATCCAGTGGGGAGAGCGCGGAGAGCATTCCCTCACCGCCCGCGCCGGAGATTTTCTGCACGTCCCCGCATACCTCGTGCATCGCGAAATCAACCGCTCCAAGGACACGCCTTTCCGCTGGATCGTAATCCGAAGCACGTCCGAGCCTATTGTCATCAATCTGCCCGAGGATGCATGGGGATAATCGACTTACCTGACCGTTTTCGATTTCGTAAACGCCGCCTGTCTTTCAGGCGGGCAGTTTTTCCAACCTTATTTCAAGCTGATCCATTCGGCTTCTTCTCGCTTCATTGACGCGCGAAAGTGAACTATCATACGGGGCATGGCACTTAAATTTGGCGGAGGAACGTGATGAACAGGGTACGTGCATGTGTCGTGGGGATGATGCTGGTTGCGTTGGGTGCGCTGGCTGGGATGGGCATGCCGCAAGCGGCTGCGGCGCAGGAAAGCAAGATGGCTGATTTAGAGAAAACGCTTTGGGATGTGGACCAGCAGTGGCTGTGCGATGGGCCTTATCAGAAGCCGTATGCGGAGTGCGTGAAGTTCAGGAGCAATTATTGGGTGGACGGATTTTTTGAGGTGCAATCCGGGGGGACGCTGCGCAACAAGGAAGAGATGGTGGCGTCGCAGTCGGCGGCCAATCCGGCGACGGGCGTGCGGCCCTTCCCTGCCGATTTCAGGCTGGTGGCGGTTTACGGGGACGTGGCCATCGGAACGGATCACACCGATTTCAAAACGGCGCGGCCCGACGGGAGTATTCCCTTCACATCGGACAGCCATTGTTTGCGCGTGTTTGTGCGGCAGAACGGCACGTGGCGGCCCGCCGCCGCAGGGCTTGTGCCGGTGATTCCGCCGACCGAGGCCAACACAAAGATGACCGGGGCGATGAGCACCAAAAGCCCGGATGTGAAGCTGGAAAAGGAACTGGAGGGCATTGACCAGAAGTGGATGGACGCGGTGCGCACGGCCAAGACCGATTACTTGAAAGAAATGTACGCTGATAAGTGGATCGAGATTATCGGATGGATTCCCACCGTGGTGCTGAACAAGCCCATGGCGCTGGAGCGCGTGGCGCACCTCAATTACAAGCCGGGCGAGGGGCTGTTCGCGGACCAGTTCAAGCTGATGTCCGTGTACGGGGACGTGGCGCTGGCAACCGATCGCAGGATCAGGAAGATTGCCGATGCCAACGGAAAAATCGTGAGCACGACGCATCGCACGGTGCTGGTTTTCGCAAAGGAAAAGGGACAGTGGAAGGTTGCGGCGGACGCGGCCGTGCCGGTGCTGGCTACGGAGTAGCCGATTTCTGTGGCATAGGCTTCAGCCTGTGGAGTTTAACTGCGGCAGGATCGACCGTGCTCCAACCAAAAGCCACAGGCTGAAGCCTATGCCACGAGAGGCGGATGCCAGGCGTGCGCCGCGGTCTCTGGCGACATACGTGGCGCGGGCCTTAGCCTGCGGGGGTTAGTCCATGCAAAATCCAAAAACCGCAGGCTGAAGTCCGCGCCACTTAAACCACATGTTCCAACAGTGGCTTGTCGCAAATCAGGATTGGATGTATGTTGCGTGATAGTGCGCTACACGAAACGGAAAAACCCAATGAAAACTTTTACCACGAACATTCGATTCTTGTTTTTGCTGCTGGCAACGTTGTTTGCTGCATTGCCTGCATGCGCGCAGCTTGCTCCGCCGAACAGCGCGGGCGTCACCATGGGGCACATGCATTTATTTGTAAAGGACGTTGAGGCGCAGAAACATTTCTGGACGGCGGAGATAGGCGGCACCGTGGTGCAGAACGGGCCGCTCATGCTGATCCAGTTCCCCGGCGTTTACATCATGCTGAGGCAGGCGGACAACACCACGCCGCCGGCAGGCTCAATCGTGGATCACTTCGGTTTCGTGTGGAAAGATTTGCCGGCGGCGCTGGCCAAATGGAAAGCGGACGGAGTCGAGATCGAACAGGCCGCCAATCCCAACCAGGGCTACGTGCACGGACCTGATGGCATTCGACTGGAATTCTTTGGAGACCCTTCCCTTTCCGTTCCTGTGCAAATGAATCACATCCATTTTTATCCCGTGGACATTCCCGCCATGCAGGCCTGGTATGCCAAGACCTTTGGCGGAGTGCCCGGCAAGCGAGCGCGCGTATCCTCGCCGGGATGGATCGATTGCGACGACCTTCCTGGTGTGAATCTTTCTTTCTCGCAAGGAAAGGATGCGCCTCCTCCCACAAAGGGGCGCTCCATCGATCATATTGGCTTTGACGTGAAAGACCTGGAAGCGTTCGTGAAGAAACTCGATGCCCAAGGGATCAAACTGGACGAAGCAATCCGACTCGTTCCCAACGGGACTACCAAGGTCGCCTATTTGACAGACCCCTGGGGTACGCGCATTGAGCTGACGCAAAATCTCGCGCCCGCTGCAAAGTAATTTGGCGGACAGTGACCTTCGCCAACAGTTTTAAGCGATCTTCGGGCAGCTCGAATCTATTGTGAATATTCTGGATTAGCCGCGGCCCTTGCCCGCATGGCGGCTTGCGATTGGCCCATCAGGAAAATTGCCGCGGCTCCCACAAACGCGGAAATCGCCGCGGCCATAAAAATTGTGGTCAGCGGAAAATGCATGGAAAGCATCAGTCCGCCAAAAATCGGACCAACGATCGAACCGATTCGCCCGATCCCCAGACCCCATCCAACACCCGTGGAGCGGATGTAGGTCGGGTAGAGCGAGGCTGCCAGCACATTTGTGCCGGTCTGCCCTCCCACGATGCCCGCGCCCGCAAAAAAAGCGACCAGCATGATTAACAATATGGAATGGCTGTAGCCAAGCAAAGCCACGGAAACAGCGCCCATCAAGTAGATGAGGGACACCGTCCGAAAAGCTCCGAAGCGGTCTATGAATATGCCAAGGATCAAACTGGCCACCACGCCGCCTCCCTGAAATACGGCGGTGGCGGCAACCGAAAGTGAAAGAGTGATCCCTGCGTTGTGAAATACAGTGGGGAGCCAGCTGGACAGCAGGTAGATATCGAGAAGGCTGACGAAAAATGCTATCCACACAAAAATTGTGGAAAGTGCGCGGCCATGTCTGAAGAGATGCAGGACAGGCAGGCCGGGCGCGCGCTCCTCGGTAATTACAAAATTCGTGTCGGCTGGAAAAATAAGTTGCGAGTTCACGCGCGCAAGCAATTGTCTGACTCGCTCGGACTCACCGCCATGAATTACAAGGTGGCGAATGGATTCGGGCAGCAGCAACGCCAGAACAGGAACCAGGAGTAACGGCATGACGCCTGCCAGAACAAAAACGCCCCGCCAGCCAAATGCAGGAAGAATTGGGACAGCCGCAAAACCCACAACGGTTGCGCCAATGGGAAAGCCGCAGAACATGATGGTGATCATAGTGCCGCGCCGCCGCTGCGGAGCGTACTCCGCGGTCAGCGCGATAGCATTGGGCATCACTCCGCCAAAACCCAGGCCGGCCATAAATCGAAGTGCCGTAAGGCTTCCTGCTGAATTTGCAAATGCTGTGGCCAGCGTAAATAGGCCGAAGATCAGCGTGCATGCAACGATCACGCGCCTGCGTCCAAAGCGGTCGGCAATAGGGCCGAAACTCAGCGCGCCCAGCATCAAGCCGAGCAGGCTCACGGCGAAAATTCGCGAAAGCGCGCCGGGCCGAGATGCATATCGTGCGCGAGAGACGGTGCCACATAGCCCATCATCTGGGCGGCGAAACCGTCCAGCATCACGGCCAACGCGCACAAAATCATGATGCGAATTTGAAACGCGCCGACATTTTGCCGATCGATTAAATCGGGAACATTCACCGTGGTCGTATTTGTCATGGCGTTTGATGTGTAGCACAGGCTTCAGCCTGTGGCTCTTAGGCCTTGCAAGGACTAAACCCCACAGGCTGAAGCCTGTGCTACTAAAACACTTGAACAGCAAATTTCATTCGCATGACTAAATCTTATTGAGAATATCCGCGAACTTTGCTGTCACCCTGGCGCGCAATTCCGGCGTGGCCCCTACCACCGGCGGAAAATCCTTTAGCCGCTCGAATGGGCGGCAGGCGTCAATCAGCCCGCGCGAACTGTAATTCACGGGCGAGCCGTGCGGAATGATGGGGTCCAGCGGGCCGCTCCACATGCGCTTGATGACTTCGATATCCAGCGCGGGATCGCAGCGCGTGGAAATCGCCCACACCACATCAAACAAATCCGTGGGATCGACATCTTCATCGACTACAACCACGAATCGTCCGAGATACGCGCCAGCCTGGCATCCCGCGGCGACCAGGCCCACTTGTTTCGCGTGCCCGGCATAGGCTTGCTTCACGGAGATGACATTGAACAGGCGCATGGCTCCCGCTTCGTGGCACCACACGCCCTGCACGCCGGAAATTCCGGCGCGCTCGATGGCATCCCAAATCATTCCAGACTTGACGATCGATCTGCCGAAGGACATGTCCGACGGCGGGCGCATGGGTGTGGCCATTGTCAGAATGGGATCGTTGCGGTGATACACGCGCCGAACGCGAATGACCGGCTGCTCGCTGGATGGACTGGCATAGTAGCCAGTGAATTCGCCGAACGGGCCTTCGGTGTGCACATCCCCTGGCGTTAGTTCCCCTTCCAAAATAATTTCCGCGTGCGCGGGCATGGGCAATCCGTGGATTTCGCTGGGAATCACCTCGAACGGTTCGCCGCGATGCCCGCCGGCGTAATCGAATTCCGATACGCCGAATTTGATTTCGTTCGCCGCCGCCAGAAACAGCAGCGGATCGTGGCCGCAACACACCAGCACGGGACAGGGTTTTCCCTGCTTGAAATATTTGTCGCGAATTTGCCGGCCGTGCTTTCCGGGAGACATCCACAGGCCGGTGGTATTTTTGGAGTGAACCTGCACGCGATAGGTCGCCGCGTTCACCCAGCCCTCTTCCGGATCTCGCATGATCACCAGATCTTCGGTGCCGATGTAGCGGCCGCCGTCTCTTTCGTGCACTCGCGGCGCGGGAAATTTGTAGAGGTCCACGTTTTCGTCGCGATCGATATTTTCAAGGATGGGGCCCTGCTTCACCGTGACCGGCGGAATCGGTTTGTGCTGCTTCATGCGATCGCGAAAAGCCTGCACAACGTCAATGGCCGTTTGCGGCATCGGAAAACCCAGCATGAGCGCCATTCGCTTGGACGAATTTCCCGAACCGGAAAGAACGCGAAACCCTTTCGGATAGCCTGCAATTTCATCGAACAAGAGTGCGGGTGCTTCGGATTTTTTGTGGTTGACGATTTCCGCAAGCGCGCCCAGTTCCAGATCCCAGTTAGCGCCTTTCACTCGCGTCACCTCGCCCACACTTTCCGCGCGTTCCAGGAATTCCCGCAGATCGCGGTGTGGTCGGTCGTAGAGGCCCAACCATTTGCGATCCGTGGTTTTCGGTTCCGAGGTCTGCGACATTTTGCCAATCCTTCCGTTGCAGCGCTAAATTGCCGTCAAAACTTATATCACGTCCTGTATTCAGCGCGGTGCCTGTGAATGCTTTGAAGGCGGACTAGCCGGGAGGAAATCTGCCCTCGCCGTTCACGGTGAGCGTTCACGG
Source organism: uncultured Acidobacteriota bacterium (assembly GCA_963825365.1). Classification (GTDB taxonomy): domain Bacteria; phylum Acidobacteriota; class Terriglobia; order Acidiferrales; family UBA7541; genus Palsa-360. The sequence goes on from CAWGSV010000004.1 coordinate 286,231, forward strand.
TGACCGTCCCGAAATGAACGGGACGGAGAGGCCTCTACAAAACCACGGAGCATTGCCACGCGAGGTTTTGTAGCGCCCGCCCTTCTTTTGGGCGGGCAGCTTTTCTGTTCCTCTTAACTTGGTATAAGAAATGAGCGCGAGTGAAGTAAGATGGGCGCGAATCGCAGGACATTTCCTATAATGAATTCTCGTGAGGCGCCATGTCACATTGGAATCGCACCATTTTCACGCTAGGCATTTGCCTTCCTCGCTGCCGCTACGATGTCCGGCGGAACGGCGTGCGCCCAGACCGACCCCAATTCCGCGCCAAATCCGTACCGCACCGTGGAGAACTGGGCCAAGCTGCCCGAGGGTAGAACTTGGGGGCAGGTGATCAGCGCGGACATCGATCGCGACGGAAAAAGCATCTGGGTAGTGGAACGCTGCGGCGGAACTTCCTGCGCCAATTCCAATCTCGCGCCTGTTCTGAAATTCGATTCGTCTGGCAATCTTGTGAAAAGTTTTGGCGCCGGCATGATCGTGCGCCCTCACGGCCTCTTCATCGATAGGAAGAACAATGTATGGGTAACGGATGGCGATGCCGAAAATGGAAAGGGCGACCAGGTATTCGAATTCAACCAGGACGGAAAAGTGTTGCTCACGCTCGGCAAGGCCGGAGTCGCGGGAGATGGTCCGGACACATTCAACAAGCCAAGCGATGTGCTGATCGCGCCGAACGGAGATATATTTGTCGCCGATGGTCATGGCCCCGGCTCGAACGCGCGCATCGTGAAATTTTCCGCGGAGGGCAAATTCATCAAAGCATGGGGAAAAGAAGGAACGGGCCCGGGCGAATTCAACCTTCCTCACTCTCTGGCCATGGATTCCAAAGGGCGGCTATTCGTGGCCGACCGCGGAAACAGTCGCGTGCAGATATTCGACCAGGATGGAAGATTCTTGGAAGAGTGGAAGCAATTCGGACGCCCCAGCGGCGTATACATCGACAAGAAAGACATTCTTTATGTCGCCGATTCGGAATCGAATCTGGCGCGCAACCCCGGCTTTCGGCGCGGCATTCGGATCGGTAGCGTGAAAGACGGCAAAGTCACGGCGTTCATCCCTGACCCGGTATTGAATCCCGGCCAAGGATTGGAAGCGACCAATGGGACCGCGGCAGAGGGAGTCGCGGCGGATGATGCGGGCAACGTGTATGGGGCGGAAGTAGGTCCGCGGAATTTCAAGCGGTACGAAAAGAAGTAGCTAGACTTTCAGTGAAAGGCTTAACACAGAGGACACAGAGAAAACCTTGAGAGCCACGGAGGATTATTGGAGTTACTTGAGTTTGTCGCCGACACACGCACTACAGGCCTAGAACGCGCTCGGCATTTCCGTGGAATATGCGTTCCTTGATTTCGTCGGCGTAGCCGAGCTCGTCCCACTCGCGCAGCACTCGCTCGTACGGAATGCTTGGGTAGTCGCTGCCAAAAATAATTTTATCCTTCAGGCGGCCGCGAATATCTTTTTTCAGTTGCGGCGGAAAATACTGCGGCGCCCAACCCGATAGCTCCCAGAACACATTTCCTTTGTGCAGGGCCACAGCTGTCATTTCGTCCACCCAGGGCCAGCCGGGATGCGCGGCCAGGATGGTGATGCCGGGAAAATCGGCGGCCATTTCGTCAATTGCAGATGGATGTGCGTGGCGAATCTTGGCGCCCATGCCGCCGGGCATTCCCGCGCCCATGCCGGTGGTTCCGACGTCGATCATGACCGGCACTTTCAATTCGTCGATGAGTTCGAACAGCGGGTAGAGGCGGCGATCGTTCACCGCGAAATGCCCCATGATTGGATGAAAGTGAAATCCCAGCATCCCCAGGTCTTGAATGGCGTGGCGCGCCTCGCGCAGTGCCGATTCCCCCTTGAACGGGTCAACCGCCGCCCAGGATTGGATGATTCGCTTGGGGTGGCGCTTCTGCATGGCGGAAACGTAATCGTTCGAGCAGGGCGGCGTGCCGATGGTCGTCTCGAGGTCCAGCGCCACGAGAATCGCCTCGACGCCCGCAGCCTCAAATTCCTGAACAACTTCTTCCTCTTGCTTGGGCAGCCAGGGGCGATTCCAATATTTGGCCAGCGCATCCACGTAGGGCTGCTGGCAGGCGATCCACTCGCGCGTGTTGGGATAGCAATGGACGTCGATGATTCTCATGCGACCTTCCTTGTTTGGCGCACCGGTGCGGCCCACGAAATTCCCGGCCTCTGAAGAGGCGGGCTACAAAAACCTTCGCTGTTTGCGCGGTTGCTGTAGCCCGGGTCTTCAGACCCGGGGTTTTCCGCTGCTAGGCCGATACGCCGCCCTTGCCTTCTTGTTCCTCTACCATTTTCAGGGAAATTGTCTCCGTCAGCGTTTTCTTGGAAACCTTGCCGAACGGTGACAGTGGGAAATCCTGCATGATTTCCAGTCGCTCGGGAAGCTTATATTTTGCAATTTCCTTGGCCAGCAGAAATGTTTTCAACTCATCGAAATCCAGCCGCGCATTTTCGCGCAGCAGCACGCACGCGCACATGCGTTCGCCCAGCACCGGATCGGAATGGGAACGCAGGAAGCGTTCTTCACCGAGGAATGCGAAAGAATCAGATTTTCGATTTCCTCGGCGCTGATTTTTTCGCCGCCTCGATTGATGAGGTCTTTCTTTCGCCCTTCGACCACAAAGTTTCCGGACTTGTGCCTGCGCATCAAATCGCCGGAACGGTAAAATCCGTCCGAGGTGAAAGTGCGGGCGTTGTATTCCGGCACGCCGAAATAACCTCGCAGCGTGTACGGGCCGCGGCAGCACAGTTCGCCGACTTCGCCGCCAAGAATTTCGCGGTCGTCATCGTCCAGAATGCGCACTTCGTCATCGGGAGACACTGGGCGTCCTACCGTTTCCTGTGCCACTTCCAGTGGATCGTCCAGCCGCACAAACATCAGCAACCCCTCGGACATGCCGAAATTTTCCTGCACGAATGCACTGGGAATCAGTTTCTTGGAGAGCAGGCGCACTTCGGGCAACATGGATTGGCCGCCGCTTTGAATAATTTTCAGCGAGGAAAGATCGTGTCGGCTCACGGCCGGATCGTGCAGCAGCCGGATCAGAAGCGCGGGGACTACTTTGATGTGCGTGACTCGATGCTTCTCGATCAACGCGCAAACGTCCTCGGGCCGCGGGCTGGTGCTGAGCACCACACGCCCTCCGTTAAAGAACACGCCTTGAATGCCGGGACAGGCCAGCGGCAGATTGTGCGCGATGGGCAGAATGATGAGCAACACAGTATGCTCGCCGACGGCGCAAACTTTGGAAGCCATCTTGGAGTTGTAGGCGTAATCGTTGTGCGTGCGCGGAATCAGCTTGGGAATTCCAGTGGTTCCGCCGGAAAGTTGAAAGATTGCCGGGTCCACCGGATCGATTTGAACTTCATCCAAAGCCGACGCGGGCCTCATGGCCGGCCTCTCAATTAGTTCCGTGAGCGAAAGAAATCCCGGCCGGGATGGTCCAAGAACGATGCCGTGGCGCAGCTTGGGAACTTTTTGTCGAATGCGCTCGACCATGGCGCAGTAATCGAAATCGCCCTGCTGGTCCGGAACAACGCAGGCCACGGCGCCCGATAGCTCAACGAACTGGCTGATTTCCGCGAAGCGGTGCGGCATGAGCGCGGCGATCAGGATGCCGCCAATCTTTTGCAGCGCCAGATACAGAACCACAAATTCGGAAACGTTTGGCAGCTGCACAACGAAACGGTCCAAAGGACGGAAGCCGGCTTGCAAAAGGTTCAGCGCAAGATTGTCGGACATGCGGTCGAGTTCGCCGTAGGTGAAGGAGCGATCCCGGTCCAGCAGCGCGACTCGCTTCTCGTATTTATCGAAAGCGATTCTGTATTCCTGCGCCAGCGTCTTGTCAATCCAATAGCCCTTTTCGCGATAAAGCTTGGCAAATTCCGGCGGAAATGGAACGACCCCTTCCAGCACGAGTTCCCCTCCCTAAGGCCAAGATTCCTGCGAAGACTCTGATCGATCGAAACGCGGCTTTTCGTGGCGCCGGCGTCTCGCCGGCGGTCCTTGTTTTTGTGTCGCGACGCAAAGTCGCCGGCGAGACGCCGGTGCCACAAGAGGACGCTACGTCGTCGCGGAAAAGCCGCCGTCGATTACGATGATCTCACCGTTTACGAAGCGGCTTCCGGTAATCAGGTTGACCATCACTTCGGCAACGTCCTCCGCTGTCGCGCAGCGGCGCAGCGGCGTGCTCTTGGCTCGGCGCGCCATCAGATCATCATACCTGTCCGCCAGCATGCGTTTCATCCAATCGCCTTCCATCCAACCGGGAGCAACGGCGTTGACGCGAACGTCTGGCGCGAGATTGAGCGCCAGCAGCTTGGTGAGGCTCACCACGGCGGCTTTGCTCGCGGCATACGGGCAGCGGTTGCGGACCAGGGCGCAGGCCCACGATGCTTGCCGTGTTGACGACGCTTCCGTGCGCGGCCTTCAGAAGGGGAGTGGCGGCGCGCGTCACTTGAAACATTCCTCGCACATTTACGGCGAATACGCGGTCCCATTCCTCGGCCGTCATGCCATCAAAATCGCTGGGCCTGACATTCGATGTGGTGCCCGCGTTGTTCACCAGAGCGTCCAGGCGCCCGAATTCCTTTTCCACGGCAGCGAGCATCTTGCGTACCGAGGGGTCGTCGCTCACGTCGCATTGGAAGAGCAATGTTTTTGCGCCCTTTGATTGCGCAAGCACCGCCGTTTCGCGTGCCGCCGCTTCGCTGCGGCTGTAATTGATGGCTACGTCGTAGCCGGCCGCGGCCAAAGCCACTGCAGCGGCGCGCCCGATGCCCGTGCCTGCGCCTGTGATCAATGCGACTGGCTTGCTTTGCGTCATGAAATCTTCTCCCTCTGATTCAAACGGGCCGATCCTCATCGGATGAGACCTGTGTGCCGCCCCTAACGGGGCCTTTTTTTCTGCCCGTGCGGCGCCCCACCACTTACGTGGTGGGCTACGATTTGCCGCCCCTCCGGGGCTCTCGCAAAAAGAAATTTCGATGGGTCATGCAATAACGGAACTGCTTACGACGCGCGGATCGCTTTCGCAGTCGTCACGATTTCCCGCGACGATCGTGAGTTCGCAAATAAAATTGCGCACCCGCCAATCAGGGACGCTGCGCCGATGGCCACAAACAGCCCAGCCGTGCCAGCCGTTTGTTGCTGCAGCAAACCAGTGACGAAGGGGCCAAGAATTCCCCCGGCGCGCCCCACTCCCAGCATCATGCCAACGGCCGTGCCGCGCACTTCCGTATCATAGGATGCCGCGGTGAAATTGTTCAGCACGTTTTGCCCGCCCAGAATGCAGAAGCCGGCCGCGCCCACGCAGGCTACGTTCAGCGCATGAATATTGAAGAACACCAGAACTCCCACGGAAATCGCGCCGCCCAGCCACCAAATGGCCATGGCTCCGCGATCCCAACCGGTGCGGTCCGCGATGTAGCCGCACACGAGCGATCCGACGAAGGCCATGGCCTGAATCAGAGCGCCAAAACTGAAGCTGGTGGCAAATCCTTCGCCGCGCTGCATCATGGCGGTGGGAACCCAACCCGAGAGGCCCCAAATGCCAAACAAAATGCAGAATGCCGAAGCCCAGACGGAAAGAGTCGTTCGCCGATAGCGAGGCGACAACAGCAGCGACACGGAAGCCGGGCGATCGCTTGGCTCCGGGAACATGAATTTTTCTCCTGCAGCGCTGTAGCGCGCGGATTGCGAAGGGTTGAGGCGGCAGAGAACTTGCGCAATTCCCTGCCAGTTGCCGCGCATGGCCGAAAATTGCAGCGACTCGGGAAGCGCCAGGTGACAAACCACCACCAGCACGATCGACAGCGACGCGGAATAATACAGCGCCTGCCAGCCGAAACATTGGCGTTAGATAAACTCCTACTGCCGCGGCCACAATCCCGCCGGCGGCCCAGCCCAGCGCCCAGCCCCACATGGAAAATGTGTTGGCCAAGCGGCGCGGCGCATATTCGTTTACATAGGTGACGCCGAGCGGCAAGAGCGCACCCATGCCGAGGCCGGTGAGCAAACGCAAGCCGCAAAAACTGGAAAACGAATTGCCGAGCGTTGCAGTAGCAAAGCTGAATACAGTGACGATCCATAAGGCAACCAGAAGCGTGGCGCGACGCCCATACCGATCGGAAAACTTTCCCTGCAACAGTGAACCGATCATGAAGCCGATCAATCCGCTGGAGACCAGCAGCCCAGCCTGGCCCGGCGCCAGATGCCACGGCTTTGCCACATAGTGGATGACGTAGGCAGGATTGAAAGTATCGTAGCCGTCAAAGAAAACGACCATACCAATGAGCAACGCAAGGAAGCGATGGTAGCGCCCGATGGGAGCGCTGGCGATCTCCTCGCGCACGTCGATCATCGCGGACGCACCAGCACGCGGCGATGAATCCATTTTCCCGATGGCTCGTTTTGCCGCATCTCCGCCTGGCCAATTTTAGATTGTTCGCGAGAATGTTTCGGAACCCGCTCAGTGTAAACGTGTCCCTGAAGTTGTCAAGCAAGCGAACTCTTTGCAATTAATTCAGAACGATCGTGCAGATGCCCATTCCGTCCAAAAAAATCGTGGGAGGGAATGGACGATACAAAAACCATGCGCTCTCGTTGGCATTTGACTTTGTAGCGCCCGCCCGCTTTTTGGGCGGGCATCCGTATGCTGCGATGAAGATCATATAACGGCGTGTTTTTCGTCTCGCGGCGCATCTACTCCTGACTTCAACCACCGAACCGAGCCGTTCGGGCCCATCTCCCCATCGTTTGCGCAGCCAGCGATTCATCGGCTCTGAGTAGAAACCTGCGACGGCAGCACCGAGCAATCCTGAAATCAGAATGGTGACGATGAACAAGACGGGCACCAGGCGCATCGGCTTACCAGCGTCGAGAAACAAACCGAAACAACCGAACACCACGAACATATGGGTGAGGTAGACCTCATAGCTGTATTGACCAATTTTCAGCAGCGGTGTGAGGAAACGCGGGCTCCGCCATTGCGTCTGTGCAGTAGCGGCAATGAACATGCAGGTTCCCAGCGCGAGAATGGTCATATTCAACCCGGTCCGAGCAAGCCAGCCTGTATAAGCCTGCCAGGAAAATACCAGGCTTGAGATCATGATTACTGCTCCCCCGCCGCCAAAAGTCCAAAGCACTGCGTGAGAGAAGCGAACCCGTGAAACGATCAGCGCAGTGAGACATCCCAAAGCGATGGCCTCCATTCCTCCAAGGTAGGAGTATTCCTGCCAGAGTTCGTTCCCATGGGAGAGCGTTGTGCGCCCGAAGGGACCGAGCGCAACGAAGCTGAGAAGTATCGCGATGAACAGCTTGCTTCGCCCGAACACCCTGCACACTAAAGGGAAAAAGATATAAAACATCTCCTCGACGGAAAGTGACCAGAGAACGTCCCAATTCCCTGGTAAATACCCCCGTCGAGCCTCCAGAACATTGACGTGGAAGGTAAGCACGGCAAGGAGCGCTCGGCCAAGTCCTCCGGTCTTTGCAGTCACAACGAAATTATGGACATGTGCGAAATCCAGGCCGCTGAGGATTACGAGCAGCAGCAGGAGCAGGGGCGCAATGCGGGCAAAACGGAGCATGTAGAAATTTCGTAGCCTGACATTCGAGAGCGCGCCCCAGCGCCGAATCGTGATTGACGTGATAAGAAAGCCGGACACCGCGAAGAATATCTGAACGCCGAGTTGGCCATTCCAAACGAGAAAGTGCACGAGTTGCGTCGGGAGAAACTTCGTATAAAGCACTTTCGCACCGAGCAGGCGTATGTTGACGTGGTTCATCAACACGAAGAAAATCGCAAGGCCTCGAAGCAGGTCGACACCATCGAGCCGGGTCCAACTTCGCATTGGATTGACGGGCACTGCGGAATCCATATTTTCAGTTTGCATGATCCGGGCCAATGAGTGCCGGTGAAATTCCCCAAACATTGCTGCGAGTATTCAAAGCCTTAACAATTCAAACTGGCCCAAGAGCGGGAATGATGGAGGACAGCCAAGAGTTGCCGTCCTGCGAATCAGCGAGTTCGCACAGCGGGGTCTTCCCCGGCACGTCCCATGTTCGGCCAGAGGAGGCCAAACACCAGCCACACCAATCCGGCCGCGATAACGATGAGCATCAGCAGGCGCAGCGCTTTCGCCAGGGGAGCTGCTTCCATCGCAGGCCAGCGAATTTGATATTGGCGGAACACCTGGTAGCGGTCGATCATCCAGTGCCACGCCGTGTGAGCAACGATTGCGGACAGAATGATCGTGCCCATTCGCTCGGCGACCACGCGGCGGAAAAGAAAATCCAAAGCGGGAATCATCAGCGCGAGCACCAGCAGCTGCCCCAGCTCGACGCCAACATTGAATGAAAGTAGCGAAGCCAGCAAATGCGAGCCCGCAAACTGCATGGTCTGCCGCAGCGCAAATGAAAAGCCGAAACCGTGAACCAGGCCGAAAGCGAACGTGATCATCCAGCGCCGCTGCACACTGGCCCCGCCGACAATATTTTCCAGCGCCATGTACACGATGGACATGGCGATCAGCGTTTCGATCAGCGGCGGAAACCACAGCGCATCCGGCGCAAGATTGTAGGCCGAGGCGATCAGCGTGATGGAATGCGCGATGGTGAAGGATGTGACCACTGGAATCAACGCGCGGAAACGCCGGAACGGAATCACCAGGCAGAATAGAAACAGTAGATGGTCTGTGCCGTCGAGGATGTGAAGGAAACCCAGCTTCACGAATTGCGCGGAGGCCTGAAACCAGCGCGGATCAAGACGAACCATGCCCGGGTCGCCAAGAAATTCAAAGGCGCGCACTGCTCCGCCCGGCGGTAGAAAACGCAGAGCGATCACCACACGCGCGGCCAGCCGGTCAAGCGCTGGGTGAATGGAAAAACTAGCTTGGTCGGACTGGATGGGATATTCGAAAAGCACGTCCAGCATCAACTGGTCCCAGAAAATGGCCGTGCTGTTGGTGATCTTTGGCCCCGTGATGTGTGCCAATGCCTGATCGTAGGAAACGAAGGACGGATCGGATTCGAGAGACAGTCGCGTTTCAGCTACACGCGGCTTTGGCAAGCGCGTGTCGCCTTCATACACCTCAATGAAATCGGAGATCCACAACGTCGCAGCTTCTCGCAGCAACGGATCGACATGATCGAAATCCAGGTAGCCCTGGCCTCGCTCGGGAAATTCCACATCGCGCATGGTTTTCAGCGGCACGCGCACCAGAATATTCAGGTGATTCCCGGCAGGCTTGAAAAACATCTGCACCGTCGCGTCGCTGGGAATATCGTGGGCAGCCGCGCGCTGCGCCGGCGCAAAAAACAGGAACGCCAGAAGCGCGGCATTCGTGACGACACGAAACGCGACGAAGTTACGAGGCATGGACCGAAAGCGTAGTCGTTGCATGCACCTGCTGACAAGGAAAATCGCGATCCTGCGAATTCGAATTGTTGTGTATACTTCCAATCGATATCCGCGCCGCGATCCCAGGGCGGGTGAATACAATGCATCCCTGAGCAGCGGCAATCAAAACAAATCGGCACAGCATTGTGGAGGACTGAATTTATGAAACGTAAATTTTGCATTGGCGCGGGTTTTCTCGCGCTCATCGCCGCGCTCGGATTGGGATCGAAAGCGCTGGAAAAGAAGGCCGCGGTCGAGGCCGCCACGGTTCAGGCCCCGATGTTTGAAGTGGACCCGATGTGGCCTAAACCGATGCCGAACCATTGGGTCATCGGAATGGCAATCGGGGTTTCCGTCGATGCCCAGGACAACGTCTGGATCATTCATCGCGGGGGTTCGCTCGAGGCCAAAGAAACGTACGGCAACACCAATCCGCCGGCGCGGATTGCTGCATGACCGCGCCCCCCGTTCTCGAGTTCGACAAAGCAGGCAATCTCATCGGTCATTGGGGCGGACCCGGCAAGGGTTACAACTGGCCTAATTCCAATCACGGAATTACGGTCGACTACAAGGGCAACGTGTGGATTGGCGGAAACGGCCGCGTCATCGATCCCAAAATGCAAGAGAACGGAGCCAGCACAGCGCCCGAAGCGAGTCAACCTGGCGCTTTTGCGGACAATCAAATCCTGAAATTCACCCAGGACGGAAAATTCCTGATGCAAATCGGGCATCCCTTCAAGAGCAAAGGCAGCAACGATGTGGAAAACCTGAAGGGGCCGGCGAAAATGTTCGTCGATCCAAAGACAAATGAACTGTACGTCGCCGACGGCTATGGCAACAAACGCGTGATCGTGTTTGACGCCGATAGCGGGCAATACAAGCGGCACTGGGGCGCCTATGGTCACAAGCCGGACGATACGGACATGGGCAATTACAATCCGGACGCGCCGATTGACCAGCAGTTCAGGAGTCCAGTGCACTGTGCGCAACTGGCTGACGATAATCTGCTGTACGTATGCGACCGCGTGAATGATCGCATCCAGGTTTTCAAACCGGACGGCACGTTCGTCAAGGAACAGATCATCGAAAAAAGAACGCTCGGCGACGGATCGGTCTGGGACATTGCCTTCTCCAAGGACCCGAAACAGACGTACATCTATCTGTCAGACGGAGCCAATGAGAAGATTCACATCCTGTTGCGCGACACCCTTCAGGAAGTTGCCAATTTCGGTGACGGTGGACGCCAACCGGGCCAGTTCTACGCCGTCCACAGCATTGCGACAGACTCGAAGGGCAACATTTACACGACGGAGACTTATCGCGGCCAGCGGTTGCAGAAATTTGTCTATAAGGGCCTGGGCCCGGTGACGAAAGTGGACGAGGGCGTCCTCTGGCCGAAATCAGCGAAGTAAAGGCATTGAAGAGCGGCGGCATCGACCGGTCCGGGTTAATTCCCCGCGGCCGGTTCGAATGTATTTTGAAGCGGCCGCAATGAAGCGTGCCTCCCTCCGTTCAGACTCGCAAATTGCAGGAGGAATTATGCGCAAGATACTTTTCTTTGCGGTTCTATTCGTGATCGGCCTGACTTCCGCGCCGTGACGGGCGCAGCGAACAGAAGCCGCTGCAAGTTTATTTCATCGACGTGGAAGGTGGGCAATCCACACTGTTCGTTTCGCCCAGCGGCCAATCGCTGCTGGTCGATACAGGCTGGCCGGGAGCGCGCGATGCCGGCCGCATCGTGAGCGTCGCAAAACTCGCGGGCGTGAGCCAAATCGACTACCTGGTGCTGACCCACTACCACGCCGACCATGCAGGCGGGGTGGTCGATCTCGCCGGATTGATTCCCATTAAAAATTTCGTGGATCACGGCCTGCCCCAGGAAGAAGTTCGCAACGTACCGCAAAATTACGCGGCCTATCTGACCGTTCGCGGCAAGGGCCGGCATATTCAGGTGAAGCCGGGAGACAAGATTCCTATTGCGGGCCTCGACGTGCAAGTGATTTCGTCGGCCGCCGAGACGATTACCAAGCCGCTCCCGGGCGCGGGCGCTGCCAATTCCCTATGCACAAATTCTGCCCCCAAGGACGAAGTCGCGGACCCGCTGATTAGCGGCGAAAACAAGCAATCAGTGGGAATGGTCATCTCGCTTGGCAAATTTCGTGTGGGCGATTTTGGCGATCTGACCTGGAATAAGGAGCATGACCTGGCCTGCCCCAACAACCTGATCGGCGCGCTGGACGTGTACATCGTTTCGCATCACGGACAAGACATCTCCAGCAATCCAGTGCTGGTAAAGGCCGAACATCCCCGCGTGGCCATCATGGACAACGGCGCCCTTAAGGGCGGAGCGGTAGCCACTTTTGAGACGCTCAAATCTTCGCCCGGACTGGAAGATCTCTGGCAGTTGCATTACGCCGTCGATGCCAAGGATCACAACATGCCAGAGAAATTCATTGCCAATCAAGGGACGGGCGGGACTGCCGCCACCGGAGTTCCCGACGAGGGAACGGTGAACTACATCCAACTGACGGCGCACCCCGACGGCGGCTTCACGGTGAAGAACAGCCGCAACGGATTCCAAAAGGAATACCCGGCAAAGCATTAGACTTTCCCGGCGAAAAGCCAGGATGGCACGGTTAAATTTTCTCGATTCGGCGAGAAAATCCGCAAATTTTACGTAAAGTGCATCGAATTTCAGCATAAATGGGCCATTTCATTGGTCAAAAGCAGCATAAGATGCTATGATGGCTTATGAGCAACGCGTACAGAATTGTTTTTGCATGCCCCAAAGGTGGGCACAACATTAATTTTCAGCGGAAATGTTCCGAGCCGGCGCTTTCGGAAAACGAAGCGATGAAGATGTTCGGCGAAGTGGAAATTGTCTGCGAGAGCCCGAGATGCGGCTGGAGCGGAAAAGCGTCGAAAACCAGGCTTCTGCGGATATTGCCATTCGATTGGATTTTTTCCCCGGCTGTCCAGTAATCCTGTAAGTCGATCCGCCCCTTCTCGATTATGTGCCTTGCGCGATGCAGTGGTCTGTATTCTGGGACAGCCGGTGCCTGATCCACGCCAGGCCCCGTAATCGTTAGGCTGTGAAGCCTTAACGTGCTAAAATGAACTGATAATGGTAGCTCTTGTAAACCTTTAGATCTCTTGGAGGCCTGCAAGTCCACACTTGCGGGCCATTTTTTTGGGTTCGATCCTGCGAAGTTGAGGCCATCGCCCAAGCACACCAAGCGCGTTCCACGCGAGGAGGCAATTTGAAAGCTCTCGAAGAAGGCGCATACATTAAGCATTTCCAGTACGGTTTGGGTGTTGTCACCGAATCCAATTCGGAACGCACGTCCATCGACTTCGATGTTCATGGCATGAAGAAATTCGTCACCAGCATCATGGTCGTCGATATCGCGGAAGGCACACCGCCCAGACGGCGGCGTTCAAAGAAGGCCAAGAAGACAATCGCAGCGGTCCCGGCCCTCGGGCTGGCCGCAGGCGCCAAGTGAGCCACGAAATCATCGTTCAGTTTCTTGGCTATCAAGTGAAGACTCTGGTCCGCGAGTACACCTTCGCTGTGCGTGAATCCGCCAGCGAGCCTCGCGAGTTTACCCTGACCATTCCCGCCCAGGCATTCAACGAGCGTCTATTGCGCATTCAAGACGCGCCGGACGTTTGCTCGCGCAAGCTGCGCCGCGAACTGGCAACCTACGAGAACCATCCGCCGGAATCGCACTATGCAATTACCAATGCGGATCTCGAGGAATATCGCAGCTCGCACGCGCCTCGCACGCCCAAGTCTCCCTTCAGCCGCAAACCCGTGGAAGATTACTGAGCGCGGCGGAACACGCACTCGTTCACAGTGAACGCTGCAAGACAAATTTGAGTTTGGAGGTATAGGCCATGTTGACGAGTGAAAGCGTTTGGAAGATCAAGCTGGAAGATTTGAAGAGCGAGCGCCGCCCGCTGGTGGGAAGTTTTGAGAACTGCCCGAGCGACGTGGTACTGGCCTTGAAGATCAAGGCCATTGACGACGAAATCGCGGTTTGCACGGAACACATCCGGCGTGAAAACCGGCTCAGCTAGTCCTAGTCCAACACATCGTAATCGGCAATTCTTAGCTCGGGTCGTTGCTCTTCTTCAGAATCTGACGCACGATCATGTTCAGGACGCTCAGGATCAGCCCCCCCCAAAACGCCGGCCACAATCCCCGCACCTCGAACCCGGGCACAAACATCGCCGCGAACTTCAGCATCAACGCGTTGATCACCAGCCAGAAGATTCCGAAGGTGATGATGGTCAGTGGAAAAGTAAGAATTTTCAGCAGCATGCCGATGGTGCCGTTGACGAGACCAATGACCACGGCCGCGATCAGCGCCGTGCCGAATCCTTGAACGAAAAATCCAGGTACAAAGTGAGCCACCAGCAGCAAACACAGCGCGCTCAAAATCCAGTGTGCCAGTAATCTTGTCATTTGACTCTCCGCAAAAAAGTCAGTCAGTTCCCTGGTTTGCCCCAACACGACCAGGGAAATAGTACGCTGCGAAGGGCGCTGCGTACACTATTTCCGTGAAATTCCAGGTCTTCTGAAATTTGCCCGCCATGGAACTGGTGGTGGGTTGCGCGGCAAAACTCATTTTGAGTTCATGATGACGGCTCGACGGTGTATAAATGTGCCCATCCGTAATGTCAAAACGGAAATGCTGATCGGGGGAGCTGAGGATGCGCACTATTGGAATTAGTATTGTACTGACGATGGTTGCGGCTGTGGTGGCGATAGCTGGGCGGCCAGCGATGCCGCAGGCCCCTGCCGCGCAAGCCGGGCCCGCTGCCATGAAACTATTTTCATCCGCCGCCGATGTGCAGGCGCTGCTCGCCAAAGCCAAGGGCGAACGCAAGGAAGGCCAGGTGATGGTCGCCGAACCAATACTTTCCCTCGCGCCTATACGTTACCAATCTGGAATACAGGCCCATCGAAGGGGCCGTGGCCGTTCACGAAAAAGAGGCCGAGGCGGTGTACGTGATCGACGGAAACGGGACGCTGACCACCGGCGGCAAAGTTCTCGGACGAGAAGCGCACCAACGCCACAAATCTGTCCGGCACGGCCATCGACGGCGGAACGGTGCGGAACATCGCCAAAGGCGATTTCACGATTATTCCGGAAGGCACGCCGCACCAGTTCAAGCCCATCAATGGCCCGCTGGTCATGATGACCATGCATGTGCCGCGGCCCGTGCCAAACGCACAGTGACGCTGCCCGTGCGCGGATCCGTCCGATCCCGTAAATCAGATTGAAATGAGGAAACCATGAAATCCTTTTTCGCAAAAACTGCAATGTTCGCTGCGGCCGTATTGCTTGCCGCATCCGCCGCATCCACGGAAGAAGGCGTGCCGGCAGCAGTCCACTATATTCCGCAGATCAAGTCGCGGCCGTGATGGCCAAAGGCGGCCCTATCGTGAGTGACCCGGGCCTGCTAGTGCTGGCCAATCGACGAGACGCTGGCGGGGTGGAATATCACGAGCACACCAACCACATTTTCATCATGGTCGATGGAGAGGCCACGTTTATCACCGGCGGGACGATGGTCGGCGCAAAACGAACCAGCCCCGACCAGATGACCGGAACGTCGATCGAAGGCGGGCAAACATTTCATTTGAGCAAGGGAGACGTCATCACCATTCCGGCAAAGACGCCTCACTGGTGGAAAGAAGCTTTCGACGAAAACGGTCGGCTACTACGCGATCAATATCGAAAGCAAATAGCGAAGGTTTCGGGTGGCGCTTCTTGATTCGAACGACATCCGTGGGGAGATGACCATGCGTTATGCACTCCGTTTGGGAGCCGCGCTGGCAGCGAGTTTCGCGATACTTGCATTTGGAGGAGTGAATGCGCGAGCCCAGAGCGAGTTATCCGCCTTCGAACGACCTGCCCAATCCGTATCGCACGGTTTCCAACTGGGCGCAATTGCCCGACGGCGGAAGTGGGGATCGACCTCGGGTGTTGCCATCGGTCCGGACGGCAACATCTGGACCTACGAGCGATGCGGCGGAAACAGTTGCGCGGATTCAAACCTTGCGCCGATCCTCGAATTTGACACCTCTGGCAAACTGTTTGAAAAATTTTGGCGCAGGAATGTTCATTCTTCCGCACGGTATTTTTGCAGACAAGGATGGAAATGTGTGGGTGACCGACGGTGTCGGGGGAATGGCAACGCCTGACGATGTGGGCAAACATGGCAAGGGGCACCAGATTTTCAAGTTCAGCCCGGACGGAAAAGTTTTGATGACGCTGGGAAAAGCAGGCGTTCCCGGAAATACTCGAGACACATTCAACCGTCCGTCGGCTCTCATCGTGGCACCCAATGGTGATTTGTTTGTAGCCGATGGCCACGGCTCTCCCCCGAATTCGCAGGTGAACGCGCGCATCATGAAGTTTTCGAAGGATGGGAAATTTATCAAGGAATGGGGAATGCTGGGGACGGCTGCCGGCGAATTCAATGGGCCTCACACTTTGGCCTTCGATTCCAAAGGGCGTCTGTTCGTCGGCGACCGTTCCAATAATCGCATTCAGATCTTCACCCAGGATGGCAAGTTCATCGCCGAGTGGAAACAGTTTGGGCGCCCCAGCGGAATTTTCATCGATAAGGACGACACCATGTACGTGGCCGACTCGGAATCCACGGACCAGCCGGGCTATGGCTACAATCCCGGCTGCAAAAGAGGCATCCGCATCGGCAGCGCCAGGGACGGAAAAGTGACCGCCTTCATCCCCGATCCGGATCCGAAAGGCGCATCCAGCGCGGCCGAAGGCGTAGCGGTGGACCACCAGGGCAACATTTATGGCGCGGAAGTCGGCCCGATGGATTTGAAAAAGTACGTGAAGAAATAAAACGTTTCAGACTTAAAGTATTTCTCTGTGACTCTCTGTGTCCTCTGTGTTGAAATCCTGAATCGGTTTAACACAGAGGATACAGAGATCACAGAGAAGGGCCAATGAGGAATACCCGTCATGCCGAAAATAATTCGCGCTACCAATTATCAAAATTCTTCTTGTCGCGTCTTATTACCATCGCAACGCTCACCGCAACGCTATTCCTCTCTGCCCGCCTCAACCGCTGCGCCGGCCGACAAGCGCAAACCAGGCCTGTATTGGACTCTCGAAACGGACAAGAGGAAACATTTCCTGCAAACTTTTCGAGGCGGAAGCGCCGCTCACGGTGCGCACCATGGTCGGCCTGGCGATCGGAAAACTTTCCTACGTGCATCCGGAGACAAAACAAATCGAACGCAAGAAATTCTTTGACGGGCTGATTTTCGACCGCGTCATTCCCGGAGTCATGATTCAGGGCGGCGACTTGCTGGGCACTGGCGTCGGACATCCCGAGGGGCCGGGTTTTCCGTACAAAAGCGAAATTGCGCCGTCGCTCAAATTCGACACGCCGGGCCGCCTGGCCATGGCCAATAGCGGACCGGACACAAACGATACGCATTTTTTCATCACCGAGGCGCGCCTATCCGACGTTCAACGGAAAATATACGATCTGGGGACAATGCGAAAATGTGGATGTCGTGAAAGCGATTGCGCGGGTACCGCGTGATCCCGGCGACACACCGGTCACACCGGTACACATGCAGCGTGTGGTCATCGAACGCGTGGGTCCAGCTCCAGCAGATGCGCCGGAGGCCGTGCCGCCGGACGTTCCTCCCAAGTAATTAAATTCATTCGCATATCGGTTGTCACCGCCGAACCGATTTTACATTGACACTGCCCTGCAGCGAGTGGGATAGTCGCGGCAATTGCGAGGTGCTCCGTGAAAATTAAGTATTTAGCGTTCCTGGCGTCAGCCATTGTCTTCTTCATCCCATCGAGTGCAATCCTCGCTCACCACGGGGCTTCTGTATACGATTCGGCAAAATTGACCACGCTGAAAGGCACCGTCACCGATTTTCAATTCATGAATCCGCACACCGAAATCTTGTTCGACGTGACCGGCGCCGACGGCAAAATCGAAAAATGGACGGCCGAAGCGCCCAGCCTGACCACCATGTCCCGCGCGGGATGGAATAAAAACAGTAATGAAGGCCGGTGACAAGGTCACCTTCATCGGCAACCTGGCGAAAAGCGGTTCGCACATCATGCGCCTGCGCAAAGTGGTTTTCCCGAACGGCAAGGAATCCGTGATGGATCGCGGCGAAGACTACGCGGAGTAACAGCCGCCGAGGGAGTTTGCGAGATGCGCAATCGCTATTGGGTTTGACACTTGGGATCTTGGCCGCAGCTCTGGCCGCTTCGCCCTGCAATATTCGCGCAAACTACTCAGAGCGGCTCCGCAAAAACTCATTCCGCGACCGCCGCCAGTGGACCTTTCCGGAGTCTGGAGGCGGTCGCGCCGCGCGCCGGACAAGGCTCGCAAGTACACAATTTACGAACTCGCGTTTTCCATAACGAACGTGCTGCCGCCGATGACTCCGTGGGCGCAAGAAAAATACAAGGCCAACAGGCCGAACGTCGGGCCGAGAGCGGTTTCCCTGAACGAAACAAACGACCCATCTGATGCAATGCGCCCCTCCCGGGTGTTCCGAGGGTGTATCTCATCCGAGGAGCGCCCGTGGAGATTGCGCACATTCCCGGCCGCGTGCTCATGCTCTTCGAGTACGACCATTTCGTGCGCAACATTTTCACCGACGGCCGCCAGCATCCCAGCGATCTGTCTCCTTCATGGATGGGAGACGCAATCGGAAAATGGGAGGGAGATACGCTGGTAGTGGACACGGTGGGTTTCAACGACAAGACCTGGCTCGACAATGACGGCCTTCCGCACAGCGAAGATCTGCACGTGGTGGAACGCATCCGCCGCGTGAATCACGACACGCTTGACGATCGACACTACGATCGAAGACCCCAAGGCCTACCCCAAACCCTGGACAGGCCACGCCATCTACGAATTGAAGCCGACATGGAATATTGGAGAAGTGGTCTGCGAGGACAACGTAACCTACGGCGACATGCAGCAAAAGTCGGAAGGATCGAAGTAGCACAGGCACTCTTGCCTGTGCGGTTTTTGTAGAAATTGCAGATTCTCGGATGAATCTGTCAATTTCTAGAAAACCGCACAGGCAAGAGTGCCTGTGCTACTGGAAGGCCCAAAAATAATTTTCAATCTCCAACCTTCGCAGCCAATTTCGCCGGGGCGCTGACCCGCGCAGGCGGCACCGCGCTTAGCCCAGCCAGAACTCCATTGGGACCGACAGCCAGCAGCGACTTGTCATTTTGCGGGCAAGACCAATTGCTCACGCTCTTCGGATCGCCGCTGCCTTTGAAGTGAGCTTGTTCGGGAAATTTGCAGAGCGGCATGGTGCGGTCCACCATATTGTTTGTGGAATGCGTCGCGGGAATTGCATCGGGCACGATTCCCTTCTCGACCCACAATTCCAGAGCGCTCAGCGAATCAAATGAGTTCGGCCCAGCGCCAAGAACGCAATGCTGCATGCCCGGAACCATGAAGAGGCGCGCATTCTGCTGAAGCTTCGCGTACCCGCCGTTTTCCTGCGCCAGATCTTCGTAGAACCAGATGCTGCTGTAGGGAGAAATAACCAGGTCGTCGTATCCGTGATAGATCAGCAGTTTCCCGCCCTTGGCAGAAATAGGCGCCGAATTTCGAGGGATCGTCGGGAATATCCTGCGCGAGCCGCGTGTAAACGAGATTCAGCGCATCGGCCTTCACCACGCCGTTGCTTTCGATGGAGTTGTTCATGTCCTTGCCGGCGTCGTAGTAGCCAAGCTTCATCAAAATGTTTTGCGAGAGGGACCAATTTGCCGGCACAGTGGCGTCGCCCCACGGCTTTCGCGGAAGTGGGATCGGCAGGCGGCGTTTCGAGATAGTTGGTTGCGCCTCGCACGGTCACATTGTCCTGCCCCAGGTTGCCCACCGACGCTCCGGGATAAATCAATTTGCCATGCTCGTCGCGCACCGGACTCATGATCAGCTTGAGCGCGTCGGCCTGTTTCTGCGTGAGCGTTTCGGGGACCAGCGCGTCCGGCTGAAACGTGCACTTCGCGGGATTCTGAATGAGGCCGTCGGCCACGCCGTCCACCTTGTCGCATTGCTTCAGGATGGCCGCGCTCACCGCCTGGAATTTCGCGGGCGGAATGTGACCGTCCAGCAAGGCCTTGATATTTTTCAAGCTCCACAGCGATGTGCCCACAGGATCGAGCCAGGGCGATCCGGCAATGATGCCGTCGTAGTCGCTGGGAAAGCGCGTAGCCTCGATCAAGCCCATCTTGCCGCCGTTCGAGCAGCCATCGAAATAGGAGCGCCGGATGGTGTCCGCGCGGTAGTAACTTTTCACCAGCACTTTGGCGGCCAGCGTCACGTCGTGCACGGCGCGGTAAAAGTAATCGACGACTTTCGGCATGTCCGGCGCGCCCGGCGCGGTGTATTCCCATGTGGGATTGGCTACCAGGTGACCGGTGTCCGTGATTGCGGTGGCATAGCCTTTCGCCAGAAACGAGCGCCTGGTCGGCGGGATTCGCCGACGAGGTGAGAGAGCCTGCCAGACCGCCGACACCGTGGAAGATGAATTTCTGATTCCAGTTTGCGGGAAGCGTGACTTCGAAATTTGCGGAGCCGGGTTCCGCGCCTTCGCCGGAAGTAGTTATCGGAACCCTTCACATCGCAATATTCGGGATTGGGCGCGGCCGCCGGCACGAGCGTCGCGGAGCGTACTGTCATGTTGGGAACATTGAGGCAGCCCATGAACGCCGTGACTGCAATCGGCCCAGGCCGGAACGTTTGCAAATGCGGCGCAGAGCAGCGCCGGCAATCGCGATCCGCAAAGCGAGAGATTGAAAGTGTCCAGATATTTCCGCGCGACATTTTCATGTGCGTCCCTCCAGTGTGTGCGCAACTCAATATTGTTGGGGCTGATCTTGTGGTCAGAGGGTAGTCCCAAACGGCCACAATGTCACTAGTCCAATTCATGCCGTGCGTCCACGAATCGCACGGCGCACACAGGCCCGCCCGTTCCGCTCATTGCTTTTGAGCCTTTCCATGACTTAGGATTAGGCCCAATCCAAGCATTGCGAGCGAATAATCGAGTGGCGCAGCGTTGCGGAAATACGAGATCGATCTCGAGAAAAAAATCAGCGAGAGGATAACCGAAAAAGTATGAACATGAAATTTTCTTTACGCGAAGTTTCCGGACTTGTGGGAATTTTGGCGTTGTCGGTTGTCGCGCTCGTCACGAACGCGCCAAGCCTCCACGCGCAAGCCCCGGCCGCTGGCTCCTCCACCCGGCGCCCCACCGCTTGCCGCCGATATGAAGGGCAAAACCGCCGACCAGGTTTACAAAAAGATTGAAGTACTCAAGGGCATTCCGGCCGAGCAGGTTCACCCCGCGATGGAATACATCACCACGGCCCTGGGCGTGGGATGCGGCTATTGTCACGTGATCGGGCGACTTCGATCAGGACGACAAGCGCGAAAAGCACGTGGCGCGCAGCATGATCCAAATGACCATGGCCATGAACAACACAGTGTTCGACGGCAAGCGTGAGATGACCTGCTACACCTGCCATCACGGCGTCGCAAAGGCCGCGTCAACTATGTTGCTGGCAGGCGACAAAGTTCCCACTGAGCCGAGCGGGATGGAAATTTTCCCGGCACTGGCCATAAAGAACCTCACGAATATCGATCCGAACATGTCACCCAGCAAAGCGCCTGCGACCGTGGTGACTGGCCCGGCGCCCAGCGCCGAAGCCGTGCCGCGGCGCGCCGCTTCCATCCGTGGCGGATGTTTTCAGCAAGTATGAGCAGGCCCTCGGCGGCAAGGCCGCTGTGGATAAAGTCACTGCGCTCTCCTTCAAAGGAACAGTCGACATGCTCGTTCCTGCGCCGCCAGCGCCTCCAGGCACGCCTCCGACGCCTCCTGCGATGGGGACCGTCCCCGCGGAGCATTACGTCAAGGGCACCAAGGGAGTCATCTCCTGGTACATTCCCCGGCAGGCCCACGGTATCGATGGGTTTTGACGGCAACATCGCCTGGCACGGCACGCCGTTGCGGGAAGATGTCGGCGATGAGGCCCGCATGCTGGTCGATCTCGGCGAGAAGTTTCCAGGTCTCGAATTCCGGGAAGATCACAGCAACGTGCAGGTCGACGCGATGGAAAAAATCGGCGACCGCGACACTTACCGTGTGGTGGGCACACGCAAGATGGATTTCCAGTCATTGACCGGATCAATTTCGACGCGCAGACCGGATTGCTCGTACGGTCTTACACAACCATGCAAAGCGTGATCGGCTGATTCCCGGAAGATACTTTTTACGAGGATTACCGCGACACAGGCGGAGTGAAGGTTCCATACACCGCGCGAGTAGTGAGCGCGGAAGGAAATCAAACGTTCAAATGGTCGCAGGTGGACGCGAATGCCCCGGCGGACGATGCCAAGTTCACGAAGCCCGCTCCTCCAGCACCGCGGCCGCCGGCAGACTGATCAATATCGGGGTTAAGTGGCATAGGCTTCGGCCTGTGGGTTTTGGTCCATGCAAGGATCAAAACCCACAGGCTGAAGCCTATGCCACAAAAAACCGCATCTAATACCTGCCTCTACTGGAATTGATTAGGCTAGAACGTATATTTCAGCGCGAGCTGCATCAGCCTGGGCGGCGCTGAGTTCTCCACCTTGCCGAAAGCTGCGTATTGTCCACGTCGCCGTTTACCGCCTCCGGACCGAAAAATTGTACGTGGTTGAAAACGTTGAACACTTCCCAGCGGAGCTGCAGCACTTGCGTTTCGCGGATTTGGAAATTTCGCTGTCAGCACCAAATCCGTGTTGAACATGCCCGGCCCGGAAAAATACCGGCGCGCCACATTACCCGGAGTGCCTAGGGCATTGTCGGTGAATGCGCCTGGATTGAAATAAGCAAGACCGTTGTCTTGGGGATTGGAGTTGATGTTCAGAGACTGACCGGTGACAGTCAGGCAGGTCCAGATAGCGATTGTTGACGCCATTCGGGCTGCTTCCCTGCAAGGAGTTATCGCCATTCGTGCTCAGAGTGACCGGGAAGCCGGTGGCGACACGAGTGACGCCGGAAATTTCCCAGCCCTCCAGCACACGACGAGCGCGATGTGACAGACGCTCCAGCGGCAGCCGGTAATCGTAGGTTGCCACAAAGTTGTGCGTCAGATTCCAGGCCGAAAGGCCGCGCGTGAGGTTGAAATTGAAAGGATCGACGACATCGGAGAGGGACGAGGCTTGGTCGATGGACTTGCTGTAGGTGTAGCCAAGGGAATAGGTCAGGCCCTTGGTGCGGCTTCTCACGGTGACTTGCAGCGCATTGTAGTTCGAGTTTCCGATGCTCCCCTCGTAGTCGTCGTTCCCAAAGTAATTTCCCGACGTCACGTTGTTGTTGACCAGGGTCGGGTTCAAGCCCGACGCGAGTGCCCTGAAGGACTGTGCCTGCCGGATAAGTGATGCCGCCAAAGGTGAACGGCTGAGCCAAATTGTAAGTCGTGTTTTCACCGCCCGGGCCGCAAGATTCCCCGGCAGCAAGAACGCCAGGCTGATTGAGGGCCAGACAGAGAGCCGGATTACCCGGATTCGCGGAATACACCAGGGGCAGATGGTGAGCCTGCGACCCGACGTAGCTGATGCTCAAGACGGTCTGCCTGGGCAATTGGCGCTCAAACGAGAGGAAATAGTCCTCGGCATAGGGATAGGTGTTCCACGGTGTAGGCGCGGTCATGCCGGACTGCGGATTATAGATGTTGACGAAAAGCGATGGGATTCGGATGGCTGGCCGTGGCATTGAGCGGCGGGAAGGTAAGCGGATACGGCGAAGCATTCTGATCGTCCCGTCCGCCAAATTATAGGGAGAGACGAAGAGTCCGTTGAAAACCGTGCCGCTCAGACCATAGGGAGGCTGAGGCTCGTCAACGCCGATGGAATTGCCTTCAATGATCGTGTTCAACATCGCGTAGCCCGCACGGATGCTCGTGCTTCCGGGACCTCCCAAAATCTTTCCTAAGAGTCCGTCACTCTTATTGGGCGAGTAGGCAAGGCCGAAGCGCGGAGCAAATCGAAATTTCTGGGGCACCAATGTATTCGGAATGCCGGGATCTGTCGGATAAACCAACCCGGGAAATGCGTTGGGATACACCTTCGATTGTTCTCCGGGATTAAAGGTCGGCACTTGATCGAATTTTTCCGACCAATACTGCATCAAGTCCACGCGCAGCCCATAGTTGAAGGTGAGATTCGACTTGATGCGCCAGGAATCCTGACCGTACCAGCCCACGTATTTATGGCGCGGATAGTATGCCGGCGAGTCCTGCTGGTTAAATTGGTTCGGCGCGCCGATCAGAAAATCCGCGAAATTCGTTGCCGGTCTGGTAGCCGTCGAATATGAACGTGCCATCAAATATCGCATTGGGATTCACGTTCACCTGCTCGAAGCTCACCTGGATTCCGGCCTTGATGAGTATGACTGCCCAGGACTTCTGGAAAGGCTCTCGTTCAGCCGAAAACGTGTTATTGGCCTGGTTCACATTGGTGATCGGAACTCCCATCACAAAGTCGCCCTGAAAGACTGTGTTTTCGACGCCTTCGAATTGGGGAGCCAAGGGGAAGATGCCCCCCGTGGCTGGATTTATATTGAACCCCTGGGAGGCCAGGCTGACTCCAAGCCCGCCGGATGGCTGGCCCACCACGTTAGCGCTTCGCATGTAGCTGAAATGAGCTTCGTTTACCGTGGCCGTGCCGAACGTCTTGGTGTCGCCCAAACTGATCAGTTGCGAACGGCCGTGATTGATGCCGTTAAAACCGGGAATGGTTGCGCCGCCCTGTCCGCTCGGAAATGGATTATTGAGGAAATAATCATCAAAAAAGTAATACGCCGAGAGATTTCCCAAGCGCATGCTGTTTGCATCCACGCGAAAGCTGCATTTGTCGTCGCGCAGCCTCTCATCTCCCGTCGCCGGAAAACGTGTTTGGGCCGTCATTGGGCAGCGGAATGTATTGCAACTAGATTCTGGGACGGAACGGTCCAGGCGCTCTGCGGGATGATGGCGTTCGGAAACACGCACGTGGCACTCGTGCATCCCGGCGTGAAATACGGCTCGCCCGAAAAAACCGTAGTAACCCAGCGAATTTTGAAGCTGCGCCGCCAACCCCGCCCCCTGTACGATGCCGCTGGGATGCCCGTGTCGGAGAAATTGCCCTGCTGCTCCTCGGCGAGCGAGGGCACAGTTGATCAGTCCCGTATCCAGGCCTTCGGTCGTCCGTGTTCCCTGATAGTCTCCAAAAAAGAAAATCTTGTCTTTTTTGATCGGGCCGCCGATGCGTGCCGCCGAATTGATTTTGGTCATAGGTCTCCCTATGCGTGGCAAAGAAACTCTTCGCATCGAGGGCGGTGTTGCGCAGGAACTCGAAGGCGTCGCCGTGAATCTGGTCGGTTCCACTCTTGGTCACCGCGTTCACGATGCCGCCGGCATAGTTGCCGTATTCCGGGTCGAAATTGTTGGTCAGCACACGGAATTCGGAAATGGAATCCAGATCCGGAATGATCGCCGTGCCGCCGTTCATCAACTCCTTGACGTCGGACCCGTTGACGAGAAATCCGTTGGCATCTTCGCGCTGCCCGTTGATGGATTGGTTTCCCGGATTCAGGCTGCCGGAAGGCGTGATCGCCACGATGACACCGGCCATGACAACCGAAGTCTCCGTCTGCGTCGACATTGGCACGATGCCGGGTTGAAGCGACAGCAGATCGGTGAAGCTCCTGCCGTTCAGGCCGACTGCGGTCATCACCTGGCCGGTGACGACGTCTCCCATCTGCGTGCTCTGAGTCTCGACCTGCAACTGAAGCAGCGGAAACCACCACTTCCTCCGACTGTTCTCCCATCGACAGGCTGACGTCTGCCCGGAGTTGGGAATTGACGTCGATCACCAGGCCGGTGCGTTTATACGGTTGGAATCCTTCGCGGATAATTTCGATTTCGTAGCGTCCCACGGGCAGGGCCGTGAAATTGTAAAAGCCGTTGGCACTCGTCTTGGTGCTTTGCTGCACCGTGGTGTCCAGATTGAGAACGGTAACCGTGGTGTCCGGGACTACTCCGCCAGTTTGGTCTACGACAGTTCCCGATATGCTTCCACCCGTGTCCGCCTGCACAACAATCGCAAGACATGCCATTAGCGCAAACAACAGGAGAAAACGCATGCGTCGCGACTTGCCGGGACGCAGGCGAGATGTGGCATTTAATGAAAAACTCGAGTCGCCGTTGTCCGGGTACTTCCTCGAAAGCATTGTGACGCTCCAATGTAAATTCTTTGCAAGGCTATTCTCTTGACTGCCTGTCGATCGAAATCCAATTCAGCCGGGCGGCTCCAATTTCATTTGGTAGGGAGATCTTTTCCGTTGACTGCGACTTTCAAAGCAAACCCGGGACCTGAAGTTGATGCCAACTGGGGCGCCATTCTTGGCGGGGTGAGCCTGAAGCGTGACGTGGTCTCCACGCTTCAAACTGTCCTTGTCCCATCCGCGATGAGCCATGGTAAACGTCGAGGACATTTCCAGAGTCCAGTGTCTAGTGTTGCCGCCATCTTCCATCACATCCAAATGAGCCAGACAATGCGGATTAGCCCACTCAAATTCGGCGATTGTTCCACTAAGCTCGATCGTCTTCTTCATGTCGTAGTTGGTAACGCCGTGATGCGCAAGAATTGAACTTGAAATCGACGCAAAACCAGCAGCCACAACAATTAGACAAAGCACTTTGCTTCTCAAGGAACACCTCCAGCCGCCATGATATCCCATACATTATGGCTCCGAGGTTTTGCCTTCAGTGACAAAGGTCACACTGTGTGTCTACTTCCGCCCGTTCTACCAACTGATAAATCACGAAACCAATTGTTTTTTCTTAGCTCTTCACCGCGAGTCAAACACCGCCTACTTAGGCGGTTGGGGAAGATAGATTGCATGACACGCCTCGCAAACTCCATCGATCTTGTCGCCGATTTCTTCAATCGCCTTAGCGTCCTTGATATTTGCCGCCTTGAACGCCTGCGATCCGGTCTCCCTGAGCGCCTTCGCGTTCTTGGCCCATTCTCCATTATCTTTGATGCGCCCTGGCAGGAGCAGCAGGTTGCCGGCCTCGGCCAAGTTCAGGGCGTTATTCTGCAGCGTCGCCCATTCCTCGTCAGTTTTGGGAGGATCGAATTGAAACTTGAAGACCACATCGGATGTGGGTTTGACAATTCCAAGCATCATCTGGTGCACTGTCCCCACGGGTTGAAACGTGGGAGCTTGTGCCATTGCCGCCCCCGCCAAAAAAAAGGCAGGCAATGCCACAAACATTATAAGGAAACGCATCAATTCTCCTCCTGCAAACAGGATTTGCACTTGACCCTAGCCCGCCGGTACCACTGCGGCGATGGCTTCTTACCCGCAGCCAGAACTGCTGATTGTCAAACTAGCGATCTTCTTCGCTGCAAACAAGTTATCTTTCGGCCATTTTTTAGGTCGTAGCCAGGCAAATGTGAAGTTAAGTTGTAGATTGAGTTGGGAGGCAAGCCCATGATCTGATTAAACTTGCAGTAACACGCGTGACGTTTTCGAAGCTTACGCGGAAGAGGAGCGTCAGTTCATTTCAAAGTTGCCGTGCCGTTTCAAGCGAGCGCTCGATGGCAACGCGAACCAGTTGCGCACGTGTCCGCACGCCAGTTTTCTCGAACAACCGCTGCAGCGTCGCCTTCACGGAACTCTGCGAGACCCCGATCTTGTGAGCGATCTCCTTGTTCGCAAGCCCTTCGAAAACGCTTCGTAGAACTTGCAGTTCACGTTGGGTCAACTGTGCATTCACTTGCAGACTGGACTTATCGCTCCCTGTGGGTTCAGAAGGCACCGCTCTGGAATCCAGCCACTCGCCCCCGCGGGCAACGTGTCGTATCGCCTCCAGAAGTGTCGCCGGCGAATTGTGTTTTGGAAATATTCCGGAGACCCCGAGATTTCGCGCAACCGTGACGTCCATGGGAGACATGCCAGCCGTAACCATCAGAATCTTGCCTTTGTAACCGGCCTTATTCACATGAGTAATAAAGCCGGTGCCGGTTTCGTCTCCCAGATCGAAATCAAGTAATACGACATCCACTGCGGTTCGTGAGAGCACCTCCACCGCTTCGGCCGGTGTTCCACACTCAGCGACGGTCTCAACGTCTGGCTCAGTCACGAGGAGACGTCGCAGACCTTCCCGAAACAACACATGATCGTCAAGCAGTAGGAGTCGTAGGCGATGCATTTTCATTCAATGTGGAATCTTTGGCCATGGCTAACTCTAAGACAAATGAACATCCAGAGTGCTGCGGATCATGTCGCAAGTCCCCCTGGAATGATCGCATAAAAGCTCGCGACAAATAGAGACCGAGCCCGGTTGCGTCAGCGCCTTTTTGCAAGGGTTGAAAGATCTTCTGACCCGCCGGAACGCCCGGTCCATTATCCGTAAACCGAATTGAGACTCCATCTGGGCTCGAACCGGCGGTGATGTCAATTGCCTTCTGCGCGGCCGGCTCGAGTGCCCGTTGGCTATTCTTAGCGAGATTCAACAGCACCTGCATCAGACTGTGACGATCCGCCTGTACCAAGGGCAGATTCTCTGGAACTCTCCAATGCAGTTGGATGTCAGATTCATCGCAGATCTGGTCGAGGACGATTCGAAGATCGGTCAGAACTTCGTTCAAATCCGTGGTTCCCGACTCGACAGGACCAACACTTCGCTTTAGTTCGAGCGAAGAGATCTTGCTCAGTGTTTCAACCAAAGACCCCAGTGCATCGAAATCTTGGTCGCCCTTTAATGAACCTTTGCGAAGCAGATTCTCATGCATCATTCCGATGGCGCCGCAAACATTTCTGATCTCATGGGAGACTGCTGCGACCAGAATCCGGGAGCCGGCAAGAAGTTGTTCCAGGCTGGCCTCCTCGCGCTCACGAAGATCTTCGGAAGTGTCCAAAACCATCGCTGCAAGACGCGGACCGGCGGGCGAACTGTAAGTGGAAAAGAAAATGTCGGCCAGGAAGACCTCGCCGTCATCCCTTTGGCCGCGAGTTTGCATTTCCGTGCGGAAGATTTTTGTGGTCTCGTCGATCGACGGGATCGATCCAAGCGCGGGTATGTAGCGCGCAATCTTCTTGCCTGACAGTAAACCTTTGGCAACCCCCAGCAAGCGATGAGCCGCTGGATTGCCGAGAAGAATCTCCCCACTGGAAGTCATGTTCAATATCGCCGCCGGACTTGTTTCGATGAGAAACTTGAGCTGTTCCTCAGCTGTGCGTTGAGCCGCAAGGCGTTCCTTCTCTCGGCGGTAACTCCGCGTCAGACTGAAGGATAAGAGTCCTGTCACTACCAGAGTCAGAAATATCAAAACATCGCGTGCCGACTCCATTTCCATCGGGAAAGGATCGAGCCTGTCCGATAGCAAAGTACAGAAAAGGGCTGCTAGCACCACTTGCCACCAGCCCAGGACAGTTCCCAGTAACATCATTGGAAAGATATAGAGAAAGCCGAGTGTGGCGTTTATCTCAATCCGCCAATCGCAAATCGCGATTAGGGCTATGAACGCCGCACCGTAGAAGAATCCCGCTCGCGGACTCCAATTCAGAGGTTTTGGAATCACGGATTTACTCCGAGATCGATTCTACCCCACAGGTGTGTCGCAAGCTCAAAATTCAATCGTTTAAGATCGTGGCCGAATACGCGAAATTGCAAGGTAAGAGTGGTCACACAAGACGGCTCGGCACTGTCCTAAGTGCATTGCGCAGAAACGCCAAGGCGAATTCCGTTATTCGCACTCCGCAACGCTGGGACATGCGCCTGATTCGCAACTTCATGATTTTCATCGGCCCCATCAGTTCGATCTACGACTTCCTGACATTTTATGTGCTTTCGCATTATTTCCATGCCAGCGAACCGCTGTTTCACACGGGACGGTTCATGGAAACCTGGCACGCCGAGGAAGAATGCTCCATCATGCGCGCGGAAGTCATGAGTGCGCTTCCTTCCGGTTGATCTGGGCGGGCGCCTCGGCTTGCTGCCCAAGTTGCTCATTATTGAGACGAAGCAAAGTCGTCACTTCCCCGTCGGCCACTTGAGAAAAATCCACATAGAATGCTCCGATGGCGTAGAAGGGTTCAGGCGTCTCCAGGCAAACGAGATCGTCCACCTCTGGCCGGAGATGCCTGCAAGTAGAAGCAGGGGCCACGGGAGCGGCGAGAACGATTTGCGCCGGCTTCAATTCCCGCAGTGCGGCGATCGCTGCACGCGTGCTTGCCCCGGTGGCGATTCCGTCATCCACCAGGATGACGGTCTGGTTCCTGATATTCAGCGGAGCGCGCCCTCCTCGATATGCGCGCTCCCTGCGATCGAGCTCCTTCCTCTCTCTCGCCGTGATCCGCTCGATATCCATTTCAGAAATTCCCATGGACTCCACAATTTGCGCATCGAGAATACGAATTCCTCCGCTGGCAATCGCTCCAAAGGCAAGTTCCGGCTGCGCAGGTGTTCCGAGTTTTCTGACCACAAATACATCCAACGGCGCATACAATTCAGCGGCCACCTGAAAGGCTACGGGGACGCCTCCCCTGGGGATGCCCAAGACGAGCACGTCATTTCGGCCGGCATATGAATGAAGCTTCTTGGCGAGCCTACTGCCGGCGTCATCTCGATTTAGAAAGATCATCGGCATACCGCATTTCCCGGCCGTCACTTTGCGAACTCTCCATGCAATGAATGGGAATTGCCAAATTCCATTAAAGCTCATTTTAGCGGGAAAATAGGAAGGAGACTATGATGCCCATCACTTTTGCGCGTAATGCGGGCCACGGCAAGACAATCTGGTGCAAGAAAAGAAGCGCCCATTCTCGATTTCTCTCCAGGCCCTATGCAGCGGTAACCGAGTGAAGAAGCTTTCTTTCGGTTAACTCAGTGCTGCGAGATCTTATCCCCACCTTCATTTCCGAATCGATTTCTAATGTATAAACCGCCGTGCAACTTGCACAAAGCCAAAAATGTTCAATCACGAGGCGATTTTCACTAGATGAGCTGTTCGACAGCATCCGGGAAGACCGAACTAAGCGGCCCTCACGATAGTCGAAAGCCGCTTGGCACTCGGGATTGAAGCATTTGGTTATCATTCCGCCTCCCCCCCTTAGATGCACGATTCGGCATTCCAGATCCTTTATTTGAGGGCGGGCGTCTCGCAAATCGTTGCCCGCCCTCCTGATAATTTCTTAGCTGTTCGAAATATCAAGAGTAATTGGATTAGCAGCCCCCGAAATTGGCCATGACCTTACTAATCTGCAAGGAGGAGGGAATATTGAGAGGCCTGCGTAACCAACTCTCATCTGCAGATTCATCCAATATGCATCAATTCACAGTGATTTGGATCACAGAAGGATGAATTTCCAGTCACTTCTCTAATAGTTTGGTAGAATTGGGCGGGTTGGGAAAGTCTCGAACGGGTCTCCCAGGTGCCTTCACGAATCGGGGTGTTCGCGCCTTTGCCTGCGATTTTCGCACGGAAAATCGGATATCGATCGACTATCGTCTGAGCCGCTAAACTATGAGTGGGCCAACTCCCAGAATTGCTCGCCCCCCCGATCCTAAAGCTATGTTCGAGAAGCTATTCGAATTCTCGCCCGACGCGATTATCGCCAGCGACCAGCAAGGGCGCATCACCCATGCCAACTCTCGCGTGGAAACCATGTTCGGCTACCCTCGGGCCGAATTGTTGGGCCAACCCATTGAAATCCTTGTGCCAGAGCGATATCGCCAGGCGCATCCCGGACACAGGCACCATTATGAAGCGGTTGCACGCGTGCGTCCGATGGGCGCGGGCCTGAAGCTATTTGGCAGGCGCAAGGACGGAAGCGAATTTCCAGTCGATATCATGCTGGGCCCTGTGGAAACGGATGGCGGGAATATTGTGCTCAGCGTGATTCGCGACCTCACGGAAAAGACTGAGGCCGAGGAGGCCTTGCGAAAGATCGAACTGCAGAAGCGCTATCTGGAAGAAGAGTTGAACACCGAAGCGCGATTCGAGGAAATTATAGGCGAAAGCGTCGCACTGAAACGTGTGCTGAAACATGTGGAAACCGTTGCGGCAACTGAGGTTACCGCCCTGATCCTGGGAGAAACGGGAACCGGCAAAGAAGCTATCGCGCGAGCCATTCACCATCTTAGTTCGCGAAAAGCGCATGTTATGGTGAAGCTGAATTGCGCGGCAATTCCCGCCGGATTACTGGAAAGCGAATTATTTGGCCATGAGAGGGGCGCCTACACCGGAGCCATTGATCGCAAGATTGGCCGCCTGGAGCTAGCGCATGAGGGCACGCTCTTTCTCGACGAAATCGGCGATCTCCCCTTGGAACTTCAGCCCAAGATCCTGCGCGCCCTGCAAGAGCGCGAGTTTGAAAGGCTTGGGAGCACCAGATCGATCCCGGTCAATGTGCGCCTCGTGGCGGCAACTAACCGCGATCTAACCAAGATGGTGGCCGAGGGACGATTTCGAAGCGACCTCTATTACCGCTTGAGAGTTTTTCCCATTCATCTCCCACCGCTTCGTGAGCGCCGTGAGGATATCCCACTTCTGGTTCGCCACTTCGTCGATCGGCATGCCCGAAAAATGAACAAGAAGATCGAAACCATCACCGATGAGACCATGCGCGCCCTTACTCGCTGGGATTGGCCAGGAAATATTCGGGAACTTGAAAATTTCATTGAGAGGGCTGTCATTCTCTCCAATGGGCCCATCTTGCGCGCTCCGCTCGGCGAACTGGAGATGCCTGAAGTTTCCAACCTCCCGCAAAACTCTTCACTGGAAGCGACCGAGCGGGAGCACATCCTGCGCGTCCTGCGCGAAACCAAGGGAAAGATCGGCGGCTCTAGTGGAGCTGCCGCCCGCCTCGGCCTCATTAGAACAACCTTAAACTCCAAGATGAAAAAGCTTGGAATCGAGCGGAAAGACTATATCTAGTCAGTGGTGACGATTAGTCGCCTGTGATTATCGTCACTCGAACCTGTGTTCAAGCGCACAAAAGCCCTCCAATCCACATAACCCACTTTCCCACAATCACTTACCTGGACAGCTGGTTGCGGAAGATGTTTGGCTGCCCGATTGCTTTTAGAGAAGCGTAAAGAAAAAGGAACGATGACCGAGTTGAGAGTGACTATCCAGCAGCAAGTGGGTGAGCAAGTAACCCTCAAGATTGAAGGAAATATAGAGGGGCTGCCCGTCGCGGAATTTCGCCGCGCTTGGCAAGAATTGGCGCCAACCTTAGGAGAAAGAATGCTTCACGTGGACATTCGAGGAGTGACACGAATCGACGAGACTGGCCGACAACTGCTGGCGGAAATACACGCCAGGACACAAGCCGAATTCATGGCGGATACACCACTAACAAAATATTTCGCGGAACAGGCACAGCAAGGCATTCGAACGGCGACCGATCCAATCGATAGCACAAGGAGAACATCATGAGAGGTCCATACGGATTAGAGTTGAACGATGGCTGCAAGACTTGTAAGAACAGGGGCGCCGGATTCTTTTGCCAGCTACCGCCCGCTTCGGTCAAGGACTTCGACGCCATCAAATCGACAGCCACCTATCCGAAAGGGGCTCTCTTGTTCGTCGAGAAACAGGAAGCACGCGGCGTTTATGTGCTGTGTGAAGGCGAGGTAAAGCTCTCCATCAGCTCTCCAGAGGGAAAGATCCTGATCATGAGAATCGCCCGGGCCGGAGAACTGCTCGGGCTGATGGCCGCCATGGCGGGTCAGCCCTATGAAGTGTCGGCGGAGACCATCCACCCCTGCCAGGTTGCATTTGTGCGCCGCGAAGATTTCCTGCGCTTCCTTGCGTCTCATCCTGAAGCCTCGCAAAACGTGGTGAGGCAGATGAGCTCGCAATACCGGGGCGCTTGCGAACAGCTGCGCACAGTGGGACTCTCGGCATCCGCGCACGAAAAGCTGGCGCGCCTTTTGCTCACATGGTCCGAAGGAATTCAGCAAACCAAGGAAGGCACGCGCCTTACGTTGCCCTTGACGCACGAGGAAATTGCGGAATTTATCGGCACCACTCGCGAAACGGTTACACGCACATTGAGCGATTTGAAAGTGCGGCGTCTGGTATCCATTCAGGGATCGACGCTCATGATTCCCAGTCGCGCCGCTCTCGAAATTTTTGCCAACGCATAATAGCGAAGACTTTTTAAGATGCCGTGCCACTGAGCAAGTTATTCCGGGAGCGCTCAGTGGCACGGCTTCTTTATTTTAGGAAGCCATTTCCGGAATGGCCTTGGCCGAAGCGGCGTGGTGCTTCTTCACTTCTCCACGCTGGCGGCGCGCAAAATCCTGCACACTGCGAGCCGCGGCTTTGAACGCGTCGTGAATCACCAATTGAAGATCGCCGTGCGGCGACGGAACGACGGCGTGGCTCGATAAAGCCGCCTCCCCATTCACCGGCGCGCGATGCTTCACTACGGGTTCACGCTTCACCACGATTTCCTTGCCGGGCAACGTCAGGTCAATGCGGACGTGGAGAGGTTTTCCTTTCTTGTGGTGGCGGTGCGGCACTTCGATTGCCACGCGGCAGCCGATGATGCGGTGGTAAAAAGTTTCCAGTTTTTCCACTTCCTCACGAATCCAATCTTCTACTTGGCCGGAATGTTTCATGTTGCGAAAGGTGACTTGCAGCGGAAGTGTCATGGCCTCTCCCTGGGATGTGTTTTCTCCACAATCTCAAATCTGCTGTGTTTCTAGTTCCCGACCCCTCCTATTCTCGCCGGAAAATCATTTAGCGATGTGACTGACGTCACTGTCTATAGTGACCCTTTCCACTAGCATATGCTTCGACCAGCTATAACGTGTGATGCAGTTGATTCCTGTTTCGTTCGCTGCAATACTGTGGAAATGCGATAAAAATTTGACGTACTTGCGCTGGATTTAGCAGATAGTTGGAGACCTACCTTTCGTGGAAGCTGTGGCCGCGGAAAATGGTGCGTGATTTCGTGGCGCGGGCTTCAGCCTGCGGGTTTTGGTCCATGCGAGGACTAACCCCCGCAGGCTGAAGCCCGCGCCACGCTTCCCGATTTTCAAACCATTTCAATGGAAACATGCAGTATGATACCCGGCCAAATGCGCATGCGCTGGGTGATTGTCAGCCTATTATTTTTTGCCACTACCATCAACTATTTGGACCGCGCCATTCTCGGCGTGATTCTTCCGGAGATTCGCGACAAATTTCATTTCGGCCTGCCCATTTACGGCACGATTCAAATGGTTTTTCAACTCGCTTATGCGGGGGGATCGCTTCTGGGCGGCAGGCTGCTGGACCGCTACGGCACGCGCATCGGCTACGGCATCGCGGCGGCGGTGTGGTCTCTCGCGGCTACGCTGAATGCCTTTGCGGGCAGCGCCCTGCAGTTCGGATTGTTCCGCACCGTGCTGGGATTCGGGGAATCCGCCAATTTTCCCGCCTGCAGCAAAGCCGCCGCGGAATGGTTTCCTCCCGAGGAACGCGCCACAGCCATGGGAATCGTGAACATGGGAACAAATCTGGCCAATATTTTCGGCCCGCCACTCTTCATCTTGATTGCGTTTACGTTGGGATGGCAGGCCTGCTTCGCCATCATGGGCGGACTAGGTTTTCTTTGGCTGCCGTTTTGGTTTTTGTCCTACCGGCTGCCGAAACAATCCGGCGTTGCTGTATCCACTGGCTCGAAGCTAACGATTAGCGAAGTCATGAAATACAAGCAGGCCTGGGGCTACGGCCTGGCGAAATTTCTTACCGATCCCGTCTGGTGGTTTTATCTTTTTTGGCTGCCAACCTACCTGACGGACGTGCGCCACTTCACGCCGCAGCAGCGCGGCACCGCACTGATGATTGTGTACAGCATTTCAGCGGTCGGCGCGCTGATGGGTGGCGTGGTTTCCAGTTCCCTGATGAAGCGCGGGTGGACGGTCGGAAGGGCTCGCAAAATGACGATGCTGTTTTGCGCCGTGGTCATGCCGGCGTGCACGCTTGGCGTGGTGGTGCAGGACGCGCGATTGGCCGTCTTCCTGTTTGGGCTGGCCACTGCCGCGCATCAGGCCTGGATGACCAACCTATTTATCACGCCCGCTGACGTCTTCCCTTCTCAGGCCGTGGGCAGCGCCAATGGATTCGGCGTGTGCCTCGGAGGACTTGGAGGCGCGCTATTTTCGGGAATCATTCCCGGAACGGTGATCCCGCACATTGGCTACGTTCCGGTGCTGATGGGCATGAGCTGCTTTTACATCATCGCGTGGATCATCATTCACCGAATGATGGGCGATCTGGAAATGGTTTCGCTGGAAACGAGCGAACTGCGCGCAGGCTCCTTCGCGCCATCGCGAGCGTGACAGGGCACAAAAACATTCTTAAACCACAAATTATTTTGTCATTCTGAGCGAAGCATCTCTCTTCGATTTCACCCACGAAGAGTAAGAGAGATTCTTCGCTTCGCTCAGAATGACAAAATACTTTGGAACTTCTTCCTCAGCTGCGCCGCTAGATCTTCTGTACTTTGCTTCGGGTTACGTCGTCGCAACCAATGATTGGTCTTCTCCGCCGTCTTTGCGGCACTGCCGCAAATTGGCAACGACCAGGCGAATTTCATCGAACGTAAAATCCTGCGGCAGTTCATCCTTGATCGGGAGAAAGCGTTTCCAAGCCAAGATTGGCGGCAACAGTTTCAATCTGCCTTTGCCTATCTTCCGGGACCCAATCGTCATCAAATTCCAGCAAGCCGCGCTCCACGAGATCCGAGACCATGCTCACAATGGTGGAGCGCCTGCGCCCTCGAATCACGGCGATTTCATCCAGAGTTTTTCCTGCTTCAATCAGACTGAATCGTTTCTTCGCTCGGGGTGATCTTTTTGTCGGCGAGCCGTGGCGCGCGCTCCGCCGCCAAATCGCTTCAGCGCGTCTAGAATTTGGCGCCCGTACAATTCGGCCTTTCGTTCGCCAATGCCGGTGATCTTCAATAGTCCGCCAATCGTGGTTGGGGCGGTTGCGGCAGACTTCGTCGAGAGTGGTGTCATGCATCACCACATAGGCCGGAACATTTTGCTCTTTGGCAGTTTCTCTTCTCCACTCGCGCAAGAACTCTCGCAAGCTCGGGTCCACTTCCGCCGCATCTTGCGCGCGCGCCGCAGGCATCGATGGCGCGGGCCTCTCCCAAGAACGCGTCGCGGTGATTGGCGCAGGCGCGGCAGTACGCGACTTGCTACGCTTCCCTCTGCGAGGAGCTTCTTTCACGGGCGCGGAAAGCCAATCAGGTTCGTAGCCGCACACATCGCAGGCCCCGCAGGACTCCCATTTTTTATTTTCGCCAAAATGGCCGCAGATGCGCTGGTGTCGGCACACGTCCGACTCGACGAACCCGCGAATTTCGTCGTAGCGCTGCCAGGCGCGTCTCTTTTCGTCCGGATCATTAATCTGGCCGATGAAGTAGGCATGCAGGCCCGCGTCTTTTTTCTGCCATAGCATCACGCAATCCGCCGGAAGACCGTCGCGCCCGCCGCGCCCGGCTTCCTGGTAATACTGCTCGATGGATTTCGGCAGCGAAAGATGAATCACCGCGCGCACGGTGGCTTTGTTGATGCCCAGGCCGAAGGCGATGGTGCCAACCATCACGCGCACTTCATCCGCCATCCAGCGTTCCTGATTGCGCCGGCGATCGGCAGCATTCATTTGGCCGTGATATCCGATGGAGGGGATTCCATTTTCCTCCAGCAGGTCCACCGTGGACTCCACGGAAGCGATGGTGGGCGCATAAACAATCATGTGTTCGCCCCCATAGCTGCGCATCGCGCGCAACAGCAGTTCCGTTTGTGACGCTTGCGCTGCAGGCCCTCACCACGTAGCGCAAATTGGGACGATGAAAGCTGGCAATGTATTTATGCGGCTCGCGCAGCGAAAGCTGCCGAATGATGTCATGCCGCACGTGCTGCGTGGCGCTGGCCGTGAAGGCCGCGATGGCGCGATCCGGAAAATGATTGCGCAGGCGGCTCAGCAGGCGGTATTCGGGGCGAAACTCGTGGCCCCATTCCGAAATGCAATGCGCTTCGTCAATGGCGAAAAATAAAATCGGCACGCCGCGCAAGCCATTCGATGGTGTCTTCGCGCGCCAGTCGCTCCGGAGAAAGATACAGGAGACGATAGCCGCCCGCGCGGGCCTTGTCGATCACTCGGCCCTTGCTGCGCCGGCGGTGATCGAGCTGTTCAGCAGCGCCGCGGAAATTCCCATTTGCCCGAGCTGCGCAACTTGATCTTCCATCAGCGCGATCAGCGGAGAAATAACGATGACGGTCTTGTCCTCGGACATCGCGGCGGGCAGTTGGTAGCAGAGCGATTTCCCGCCTCCCGTGGGCATCACGACGCAGGTGTCGCGGCCGGCGAGCAGGCTGCGCACGATGCGTTCCTGCAGTGGACGAAAGGCGTCATAGCCCCAGTATCGGCGCAGCGGTGTAAAGAGATCAGGTTCGGAATTCACAGGATGGAGTATAAGACTCTTGCGGCGCAGGGTCCATCGCAGCTGGCAAGTAGCGCGGGCCTTCATCCTGCGGGTTTACGTCCTTGCAAGGACTAAACCCCCGCAGGCTGAAGCCCGCGCTACTAAAGGCCCATACTTAAAACCGACTCGGAATCGTGCCTTTCCGCTCAGCATTCGTTCGTAGGCTTCGGGGGCGCGTTCGAGCGGAAAGACTTCGGTCATCGGGCGAACGCCGGTGAGCGCGCAGAAGTCCAGCGTGTCCTGCGAATCGATTGGCGAGCCGGAGGGCCAGCCGCTGATCGAACGGCGTCCGGCTATCAGGAGGCGCCCCGTGATTTCAAGTGGCTGATCGGGATTGCCAACCAGAATCGTTTTGCCGTTGATTCCCATGCCGCCGAGGACCGCGTTCACCGCTTTTCCGCTGGTGACCGTGGAAAGAATGACGCTGGCGCCGCCCAGTTTTTCGAGTTCAGCAGCAACATTCTGCGATTCGCTATCGAGGTAATGTTTCGCGCCGAGTTTTTTCGCGAAGGCCTCCTTTTCTTTTCCGCGCGCGATGGCCACGGTTTCAAAGCCCATCTTGGACGCGAACTGTACTCCAAGATGACCGAGCCCTCCGAGACCCAGGATGGCGACCAGATCGTCCCGATCGCGCGCCGCTGTTGCGCAACGCATTGAATGTGGTGACGCCCGCGCAAAGCAGCGGAGCCGCATCGGTGGCCGAAATTTCATCGGGAATGGAGGCCGAGTGCGGCGGCGGAGATCAGCATGAATTCGGTGTAGCCGCCGTCGCAGGTGAGGCCCGTGATTTGCCGTCCCTTGCTGCAGGTCACGAAATCGCCGCGGCGACAGGAATTGCAATAGCCGCAATGGCCGCCGTGCCAGCCGACTCCGACGCGCTGCCCCACTTCCCATCCTTGAACTCCCGGCCCAACGGCGTCGATCACGCCGGCAATTTCGTGGCCTGGGACGCGCGGGTACGTGATGCCCGGCCGCGAACCTTCCTTGGCGTATTCATCGCTGTGGCAGATGCCGCAGGCCTGCACCTTGATGCGCACCGCGCCCGCGCCGGGTTCAGGGATATCGCGCTCTACAAATTGAAACGGTCCCTTGGCGATGGGAACTTGAAAGGCGCGCATTTTGGGCATGATTCCTCCGAAGCAATATCAGGATGAAATCGAGAAAAACGGTTGGCGGGTTCAGTAGCACAGGCTTCAGCCGGTGGGCATTTGACCTTGCTCGAACGCAAATGCCCACAGGCTGAAGCCTGTGCTACTTGTGGTCCTACTGCTGGACGCTTGTCGGTTTCGCCGCTCCCTTGGCGGCCGCGGTGCGCAGCCTGCGCAATTCCGCGTGGAACACGATCACGCTCATCCACATTCCGAGCGGATGCGCTCCGGCCTTTACCAGCGGATGAACCGTGCCGTTGCGGAATTTCTCGATGTCCTCGTCCTGCAAAGTTTCCAGGACTTTCGATTCCTCCAGCGGCAAACCATACTCGGCCGCCACGGCCGGAATATCGTTGATCAGGCGGACGCGCAGGCTGGATTTGAAGCGCAGGTCGTAGAGAATCTTGTTCAGCTTGTAGGCCGAGGGCGAAGGATGCTTGTAGAATTCGTATCCTTCCGAACCTTTGAATTTATATTGAGGCCGGACCTTTGGTCCCTTCTTCGGAAAGTTTTCCCGGTTCTCTTGTCGGGCAGGAACCGCATGACGGCGTGCCCGTGATGCCAGGTGGGCTGGTAGGTGATGAGTTCGCCGGGCTGATCGCCAATCATTCCGAACATGATCATCCAGGAAAGCATTTCGGTATTGCCGACCACGTCGAGTTGCTCGGAAGTCAGATTCAGCAACGCTTCGTGGTTGCCCTTTTCCATCTGGGCGATGGCCCAGTAATCGAATTCAAAATCAGGTGTGCGGATATTTCCACGTGCCGGGAAAGTGCGACATTCCGCCGCTGGCGATCACCGCGACGCGCTCCGGCCGGCCGGCAATCACTTTGGCGATGGCTTTTCCAAGCTGCCGCGCAGCGCCGCGCCGTGGGCAGCGGCGGCAAGTAGGCGTTCACGAAAATCGGAACGACGGGAATATTTCTCGATCTTCGATCACCCATTCGTAGACCGCCGCGAACGCATGGCCCAGAACGGCGTCCTGCGAATAGGCCATATCGAAATCGGCGTTGACCAGCTTGTCGAGCAGGTCTTCGGCAAGCCCCTGATGAACCGGGAAGGTCGTACGTTTTGCGCGCAAATTCGGCGCGCGCGCGTTCGCCGGACATGATTGCGAAGGTCGGAACGGAAGAAAGAAAAAATGTTTCCATGTGATCGTTGCCGATGACGATGGCCACGTCGGGCTTGGTTTCGTCCAGATCCTTGCCCAAGCAGTCGCATGGCGGCAATGTCCGCATCGAGCTGCGCGGGATCTTCACTCGGGGGCCGAACAAAAAGTTGCGGCGCGTGTACCGTTCCGAATGCCGCTACGATTTTTCCCATGTTCGTTTCCTCGTTTTATCGAGAAACGCGCGGTTGATCGGCGTCGCCCTTAAGAAGTCGATTTTGTGCGATCAATTTCGAGGAGCAAGCCGATGGCTTGATTGTGCGGAAAGCACCAGAGTTCGTCAAGAAAAACTGTCTCCTGCAAGTCACGGCAACGGAATCACTTTGCGACAGAACATTCCTCGCAACTCGAATGCATCAAAATCAAGATCGCAGTCAACTCGCGTACCGCAATTCCTTGCTTCTGAATCTGCTTCGCCAGGCGCGGATAAACATTCAACGCATTGGATTCGAATATTTTCTTTTTGTCGGCGGCAGTGAGGATCGTTGACCCATCGATGTAGCGTCGCGTGTCGTCGAAGTAGTGTCCGGTTTCCGGATCGATGCCTTTGACGGCGCCGACCATTTCCGAGGCGAACAGAATGTTGTCGGCGGGAATGACTTTTGTCATGCAATCGATTCCCGGCTGGTGGTAGACGCAGGTATCGAAGTACACGTTGTTGAGCAGAAGTTCCTTGAGCGGCGGGCGCTTCATGTCCTGCGCGATGCCGCGATAGCGGCCCCAGTGATAGGGCACCGCGCCGCCGCCGTGCGGAATCACGAATTTCAGCGTCGGAAAATCCTTGAACAGATCGGAAGTCAGGAACTGCATGAACGCGGTGGTGTCGCCGTTGATGTAGTGCGAACCGGTGGTGTGAAACGCTGGATTGCACGTGGCGGTCACGTGGACCATGGCGGGCACTTCCAGCTCCACCATTTTTTCGTAGAAGCGGATACCACCATTTATCGGTGAGCGGCGGTTCCTTCCAGTAGCCGCCGGATGGATCGGGATTCAGATTGCAGCCGACAAATCCCAGCTCATTGACGCAGCGCTCCAGCTCCGGAATGCAATTCTCGGGCGGCACGCCGGACGTTTGCGGCAGCTGGCAGACGCCGATGAAATTTCTGGGATAGAGATTGACGATGCGATGGATCATGTCATTGCAGATTCGCGTCCAGGCCGCGCTCAGTTTCGCGTCGCCAACGTGATGGCCCATGCCGGACGCGCGCGGAGAAAAGATGGTGACGTCGGTGCCGCGTTCGCGCTGAAATTTCAGTTGCGCGGGCTCCAGC
Organism: uncultured Acidobacteriota bacterium; assembly: GCA_963825365.1. Lineage (GTDB taxonomy): Bacteria > Acidobacteriota > Terriglobia > Acidiferrales > UBA7541 > Palsa-360. Next base: position 327,858 of record CAWGSV010000004.1, read on the forward strand.
TTCTCGCGAATCTGATCGTCGCTGATTTCGGGCAGCGCGGGCGCCGCCGAGGAATTGGTGAACGCGGCGATTTGCTGCTTGCGAAATTCCATGAAAGGCCGCCGGCTCGGATGTGTAATGTCCGTGACAATCGATAATCATTTGGATCTCCGGTGAAATGTGAGGTCGGCCGGTAAACATTCGCCACGTTCGGAATATTGAGCACAAAACGTTTAAGAAGCGATTTAATGTATCACAATTTGGCACTCGGATTGCGGGCTACGAGTAGCACAGACTTCAGTCTGTGGCTTTTCGTACGAGTTCTCGGGGTTGCGATCACGGATCAAGTTCCACAGGCTGAAGTCTGTGCTACTGGTGACCGCATTGACATTGATCTGGCTTGAGCTCGCCAGAATTCGATTCATCGCGATTTGCAATTCCATTTTTCAGCGCAAGGGAGAAACCCAAATGAAAGCGATCGTCGTGCACGAATTCGGGGCACCGGAAGTAATGAAGCTGGAGGAATTTCCAACGCCAAAGGCGGGCCCGGGACAGGCGGTGGTACGCATTCATGCGGCGGGCGTGAATCCCTTCGACACTTACATGCGCGCCGGAACCTACGCCATCAAGCCGCGCGCTTCCTTATGTGCCCGGCGGCGAAGGCGCGGGCGTCGTGGACTCCGTCGGCGAAGGCGTTACGAAATTCAAGGCCGGCGATCGCGTGTACGTGGGGCATCCCGTCACCGGCACGTACGCGGAGTACTCGCTGGCTCTCGAATCGCAATTGCATCGGTTGCCCGAGCGCACTTCATTCAATCAAGGCGCGGGAATCTATGTGGCGTGCGGCACGGCGTATCATGCGCTCTATCATCACGCGAAGGCACACGCCTCGGAAACGCTGCTGGTGCATGGAGCAAGCGGCGGCGTGGGAATCGCCGCGGTGCAAATCGCGCGCGCCATGGGCATGACGGTGATCGGCACGGCGGGCACGGACAAAGGCCTCGAACTCGTGCGGCGCGAGGGCGCGCATCATGCCTTCAATCACCGCAACGCTGGATACACAGATGAAATTATGAAAGCCACGAGCGGCCGCGGAGTGGACGTTGTGCTCGAAATGCTGGCAAACGTAAACCTTGCGGCGGACTTGAAACTTCTCGCGCGTTTCGGACGCGTGATTATTATTGGCAGCCGCGGGGACATGACCATCACGCCGCGCGATCTGATGGCGCGCACTTCATCGGTGCGCGGCTTTGTGCTGTGGAGCATTTCGGAAGCCGATGAGGCCGATGTCCACGCAGGTCTGTATCGCGGGCCTTGAAAACGGCACGATTCGCCCGGTGGTGGGCAAGGAGCTGCCGCTTGGCGAAGCTGTCCGCGCCCACAAGGAAATCCTGGAGACGGGCGCGCTGGGAAAGACGATTCTGATTCCTTAGGATAGAGTCGCTAATCATTGATTGTCATTCTGAGCGAAGCGAAGAATCTCTCTGAGGTTTTGTCCCCTTAAAAGAAGTAGAGATTCTTCGCTTTGATCAGAATGACAACCGATGGCATGGTGTTCCGCGACCGTCCAGGCTGCCTTCATTATTTTGATTGTCGCATCTGCCGCACAAAACCGGACAGGCTGAAGCCTGTCCTACCTGAATTGAATGCGCGCAATTTTATTGGTGCGGTCGTAGGGCAGCCAGACAGTTGGCGGGTTCGTGCTGCTGTCCACCTGGATGTGGCGAATTTCCGTGCCGCGCGTGGGAAGAGTCGTATTCCGTGAATTTTTCGGTGGCTGGATCGAACTTGGCGATGCGGTCCGAATTCAGCATGGTGATCCACACCGTATGATCCTTCGCAACCGTCGCCGAATACGGCTGGCTGAATCGGTGCGGCAGCGGAATACTCGGTCATTTTCTTGGTGTTGGCGTCGATTCTCGCAAGGCGGTCGGCAAAAAATTCGCATACCCACACCAAGTCGCCATCGCGATCGGCTGACGACCGGCGCGGGCCTTTGTCGAGCGGCGTCGCGGTATTCGGCGTCAGGTCCAGGCCCGCGGCAAGTTCGCGATCTTTCTCCGTGACTTCGTAGTTCTGCGAACAACTGGATTCAAGGCCAGCCGATCGATCTTGCCCGGAAATGGGATCGACGACGTCCATGTCGTTTCCGCCGGGCCGCGAAATCCAGACTTTGTCTTCGTTATCCGCGGCAATGTCGTAGTTCGCTTTGCCCGGACCAAGCGAATAGTTGGTATATTTTCCTGTCTGCGGATCGAGCTTAAAGGCGCCTTGGCGGTGCGGCGACCACACATTCCCATTGGTATCCATGGTGATGAAATCGCCCGAGAACGGAAAATCCTTCGGACGCGGATACCTGAAAAATTTGCCGGTTTCGGGATCGAACTTGGTGGGACTTCCTTCCGTGCCGTTGGCGAACCAGATGTTGCCGATCTTGTCGAAGACCAGCGCGTGCGAACTTTCCGCGGCGTTTGCCTCATCCGCCATTTTGTAATCGACGATGTGCCCCGTGCGCGGATCGAGTTTTCCAAGCGTACGCTCCGGCGTGGCGTCGTCCGCGAACCAGACGTTGCCGCCTTTGTCGATGGCCACATCGTGCGCGGCGCGCCCATCCCATCGGGAGGGAGTTCCCTCCGACCAATCCGTGCCGTTGTGCTCCATGATCCAGCCAGGCATGTCCGGCCTGGACAAATCGTACTCGGTCACAACGATGCGGGCCGATTCGCCGGTGGGACGCGGCAGCAGTTTCATATTGAGCGGTAAATTTCCGGGGCCGCGAACTCGCCCCAGGTATTCCGCAAGTTCCGGCTTGTAGGCGTGAATCACTGCGTTGGGTTTTATATCCACAGGCGCGTACCCGATGGACTGCATTTTTTCCATCAGTGTAATCACAGCGCTCCAACCCGCCGCGTCGAACCGGTTTTGCAACAGAAAGCTGACTTGATGGCATCCACTGCAGTTGTTGATGAATACCGTCTTCATGCGACGGTCTTCCGGCGTGTCCTCCGGCAAACTCGCGGCCCACTCGGTGCCGGAAAGTTGTTTGTGGAAATCGGCGAGCGGCGAGAGCGCCAAGTCCACTTGCTTCTTTCCGCCGCTGGCTATGGTCGCATCCGTTCTGGATGTCTCGAAGCCCACAGCCTGCGCCCAAATTTTGAATTGGCCGGCGCTCAACGGCGGGAATGAGTATCGGCCAGATTCGTCCGTGTACACGGTAGTGGTAAACGTATCGTTCACGCCGCGAGCGGAAATGCCGATTCCTTCGAGAGGCTTGCCTTCCGCGGACTTTACAGTCCCCGACAAACTGCCCGTCTCCTGGGCGGACTGAGAAGAACCATCGAGCGCGCAGAAAAGGAATGTGAGCGCTGCAAGAGCGATACTAAACTTGAAAAACGGCTTTCTTCTCAGCACGATGTGCCTCCACCGTCCGAAAACGATCTAAATCGTCTTCAAATACGCGATCAAATCTTCCACTTCTTTGGCATCGAGTCCATATTGAAATCCCGGCATATCCGGGCCGCCCTTCAAAATAAATCCTCGCAGAACTTTCATCTGATCCGGGTTGGCATCCTTAAACTGTCCACTGAGGCTTGGCCCGACTACCGGCGGTGATCCAAACTTAAGTTTTCTTGGAAGATGGCAGATGGAGCAGCGCTGCAGAAACAATCCTTCTCCGCGCGTTTGTTCGTCGTTCAATTTTCCCGCACCGGCTGGATTCGCCGCCGACTTGCTCTGCGCCCGCGCCATGGACCCTCCTCCACACAAAAGTATTGCGAGCGCGGCAGCAGCGGTCAGGATTGTTCTGATTTTCAGGATGAATTTACCCTCGTTACAAAATCCCAAGACAAAAGAACGCCCAGAGTGGACCGCCCATCTGTACTGCCATGCCATATCCGTGTCAAGAAATAAGATACAGTACAAAAACTACTTCGCGGGAATGAACGCCCCCCAGCCGAAACGCAGACCAAAGGTATCGGTGCCCGGATTAAACTTGGTGATTTCCGCGTCGGAGATGTGCAAATACCGGAATTCCACGCTCCAGTGATATTTCCCTCGCAGAATATTGATGCCGGCCGCCGCAGTGGGAGTGAAATTGAATCTGGATTCGCCCACAGGTATCTCGCGCGTGGTGATCAAGCCCCCTCCGCCCAGTTCGATGTACGGCGAAATTCGCCGATGCGCTTCAAAGTTCCACTTCATGATGAAGGGATCGAACCCGAACCCGTACGCCCGGCCGCCCGGCTGGAACACCATGAAGACTGGAATAGCGTCCACTGCGTATTCAAACCGACCGCGCAGCATGCTCGGCCCGTGCGCATCGGTCAGTATCCAGCCATAGCGCAAGCCGGCCGACCACTGGGCAATGCCCCGTGTGACGCCCACGGAGCCGTTTGGGTCGGCGCCTCCGCCGGTCCATACTTCCATCTCCGTGCCACGCACAGGGAGCCGATCGCCGCCATCCGCGGCCGTTGTGGATTGGGCTCTTGCCGCCGGCACGCTCAAGATCGCGCAGGCACCCAAAATCAGAGGGGCAATCTTGCGGTCACACATTCTGTGCAGGAAAGATTTCAAGAAATTCTCCTCCAACTCAACTATCAGCAACTTTAACACAACCCAAATCCATGTCCGGGAATCAAATCCCCATATCAAAAGTAGCACTTGCACGGGATTTGACAGGCAGTAACCATGTACCTTTTTGATGACAATTTCGCTTGTGGCTTGACAGTTTCGCTTTACCTGATCAAACTTTTACTGGGGCCACTAGTGTTTTCTGTCAAGAAGCGCAAAATGCCACACGTAGGAGCGGAACAGCCGTAGAAGGAGGGCCAAATCATAGGTTTAGTTACACGCAATCGATTTCGTAGAATCTTAGCGGCGCTTCTCTTCACTGCATTCCTGTTTGTCGACGGAATCCTGCTGGACGGACTGCTCGTCAAGCTTCCAAAGATAGCCAAGGACAAGATCGCTTCCGAGCGAGTTGGTGTAATCCACATCCACACACGTGCCTCCGATGGAAGCGGCACGGTTGCGGATGTGATGACGGCTGCCGAGCAGGCCAATCTTTCCTTCATCGCCATCACCGATCACAATGTCTCATTGACCCAAACCGAGATGGACGAAGATCCGCCAGACCTGCCTATCATTTCAGGTGAGGAACTCGGCACGTCCGCCGGGCATTTCATCGCGCTTGGAATTCCAGTTTCCTGGGTCGAACCGAAGTCAAATGATGACCGCGTATTGCTGGCTGCGGCCGGAGCCGTTGGCGCTTTTCGCGTGCTGGCCCATCCTTTCCATCCGCACACTCCCTGGACCGACTGGAAGACCAACGATTTCGACGGCATGGAAATCTGGAATGAGGACGCCACCTGGCGCCAAAACAATTTTCTTGGTCTGATGAGTGGTTTGATCATGTACGGAGAAAATGATCAGCTGGCGCTGGTAAGGCTTGCGCAGACACCGACCGAAAATTTCGCGAAGTGGGATGAACTTCTTCAAGAGCGCCCGGTCGCGGGGATTTGCGCGGCGGACACGCATGCGCGCATCCGCCTGGCGTTTGGCAAGGACTGGCGATTCCCCGGCTACGTGCCATCTCTCGAAGTTGCCCGCGAACATGTGTTGCTCTCGCCGGATGCCGGCGGCGGAAACCCTGCTCTGGCGAGCGCTGCTGAATTAGTCGGCGCCCTTAGGCAGGGCCATTCCTTTTGCGGCCTGGATTCTCTCTATCCTGCTGACGGCTTCTCGTTCCGCGTCTCGAACGCCAACGGCTCAGGCGGACCCGGCGACGTGCTTCACTGGACAGGAGCCGGGCGCATTCAAATTTCGGTTCCTTCCGGCACGAACCTCCCTCTGATCAAAATTTTTCGCGACGGGCGCGAAATTGACGAGCAGGAAACTCATACACTCGACCAGCCCATCACTGGCCCCGGCCGCTATCGCACGGAAGTTTATTTGCGGCAGCCCGGCTTGACCGGCTGGCGGCGATGGACGCTCTGGGTATTCACAAATCCAGTTTACGTCACAGCTCAGTAGACCAGCCCGATACGAATTCCCTTTGCAACGTGCGCGAACTGCATACCGGAATCTGGATGTGTGCGCACGGCGTTGCGGTATACTTCTGCTGAAGCGCAACCTGACCGCAATACCACGTGCGTGGAGACAGCAATGAAAAAGATTCTCTGCTCCGCATTTTTGGCCTTCCTCTTTGTAACCTCCGCATACGCTTCACCGGGAGGCGACATTTCCGGAACCGTCAAAGGCGAGGATGGTTCTCCCTTCCGCGCTGCCTTCGTGCGCGCGCAAAACGTGAAAACTAAAATGCTGATGATGGTCCTCAGCAATAATCAGGGCCAATATCGGACAGACAATCTTCCGGCAGGAACTTATGAAGTCTGGGCCACTTCGACCGGATATAGGAGCGATCCTTCGCGCCGCACTGACATCACCGTACAGGATGGAAAAACTACCCAGGCCAGCTTCACCATGAAAAAGGGTGCGGTGCAGTGGTCCCAGTTGACCAAGTATCAAGCGGGAATTTTGCTGCCTGACATAAAGGGAAAAGACGTGGTCCTGCAGGAATGTTTCAATTGTCACGCCATGAGCAAGATTGGTGTCATGGGGCGCGATCGCGAAGGCTGGCTTGATTCTATCGAGCACATGCGCCAAGTGGGAGTCGCGGATATAAAGCCAGACGTTGCTGCTAAAGTGTCTGAATACCTGGGCACGGTTTTCGGGCCGGACGCTGAGACACCCTCTTCTCCGGCGCAATTGCCGCAATATCAAAAGGTCAAACAGGAACACGATTATTTTTCCGACGACGCTCTGAACATCGTGTACGTCGATTATCAGTTGACGGGAGAGCCCAAGGATCGTCCCGGCAGCGGAAAGCAGGACAAGGACGGAAACATCTGGATGGAAATGGGCGGCGGCCTGTCCAGGCTAAATCCAGAAACCGGCGAGCTTCATACCTGGAGATTGCCTGACGCCACGCGCCCGTTCATTCATGAAATTCTGCCCACAAACGACGGTTACGTCTGGCTCACTATCGAAAAGCAGAATGCACTAGCCAGATTCGATACGCGCATGGAAAAGTTTGAAGTCTTCCGCCAGCCCTACGATGGCCCGCCGCCCGTGGAAATGGAGCCTAACGCGCCCTGGCCCAATTTGCGGTACACCCCTGGAGATCAGACCAGCGATCCGCGCAGGCATACCGCCGTGGCCGACCTGCAAGGAAATATCTGGAGCTCGGGCCGCCCGCTCAGCAAATTCGATATTGAAACCAAAAAATACACATTCTTCCCAGAAGTGCCGGACACCTACGGCATCGCCGTCGACAAGGAAGGAAATGTCTGGTTCGCTGAGTTCAACTCCCGGGATCATCACAGCATTGGCAAAGTGGATGTGAAAACCAACAAGGTCACGAAATGGACGCCGCCAGATTCAGATACTCGGCCGCGCCGCTTGAAGATCGATTCACGAGGCATGATTTGGTTCGGCGACTATTTTCAAGGAAATCTCACGCGCTTCGATCCCACGACCCATCAGTTTAAGGAATACAAATTGCCAGGCCCAATGCCGACGCCCTATGGAATCGGCGTCGATCACAACGACAATCTCTGGTACGCATCCATGTACACCGACGTGATCGGAAAGCTGGACCCCAAAACCGGAAAGGTAATCGAATACCCAACGCCCTACGGAGAGCGCGGAACCCGCGACATGATTGAAGACGCCGAAGGCCGAATGTGGTACGGCGCACAACCCTATGGAAAAGTAGGCTACGTGCGCCTGCGGAAAGAAATCGATAAGGCCGTAGCCCAAAGGTAATTCAAGCATACGGCCTTCTGCATTTCGCGACATCAGCCGCGGTAATCCACGCAAGCGAATTCCCGCTTGGTTTGGCGAACCTTTCTCAGCCCCTCTGCGTGGCGACTTTCCGCTTCCACATTTCCCAATCCTTCGGATAATCGTTATCGCTTGCGAGTTTCGCTTCTTCCGGCGCCAGATACATTATCTTCTTCCCGAGCACCTGCACTTGCAGCTCGGCATTGACCCGCATGTATACGCTGCGGCCCACAGCTTGAGCAAGTGAGGACCCGGTAACAACTCCGCCATGGCCGCGCAGCAGTATCGCCGGTTTGTCGGCCAGCGTTTGCGCCAGTGCTTTCGCGCGCACGGGATCGGAAATGAGCATGTTGGTCATGCCCACGGCTTTGCGAATGTCAAACAGCGGCACGCCCGATCCCATGTATCCCGTCATTTGATACATGGGCATCAGCGGTTCCCCGGAAATTCCCATCAGAATGACTGCCGGGGCGTGTGTGTGCACGATGGATTTGACGTCCGGCCTGGCCCTGTAAATCTCCCCGTGCATGAAAACCTCGCTGTACAGGCGTGCCTTACTGGTGCCCACTATCTTGCAGTCAAAATCAACTTCCAGGAGGTCGCCATCGGTAACCATGTCCGGCGCCAGCCACCGCGAGATCAGGAAATGATTTGGATTCCCGGGATGGCGCACGCTGACGTGCCCATACCCATCAACTACGCCCTGGTCAAACAAAATATGATTCGCAGTGACCAGATCCTCGCGCAGGTTCGCAAGCTCCTGAGGCGACTCCGGCTCCGGGCTCGCCGGCATGAACTTTCTTGGGTTGGCTTCCACCTCTGTTGCGCTTGAAGAAGCCAACACCGTCGCAGCCAGCAAAAGGCCACCGTTGGAAATAAACGCTCGCCTGCTGGTTCCGGTTTTCGTCGTTTTGTCCTGTCTCATCGCATTCTCCTTTGGATCATTTACTTGCCTTCTGAGTTCGGGATATTCGTTTTTCGGGAACTGCAGATAGGCCCGGCGCCGCATGCTTACGGCCTTATGGCTTCGGCGCCGCCCCGGCCTTTCGTACTGCATCTTGCGTGTCCGTCAACATGTGAGCCAGAACATCGTGAGGAATGCTCTTAGTCAAAGGATTGATCAGCCAGGCAAGCAATACGGGAACCGTTCGCGTCAACGAGATTGACTCGTTTTGAACGTAAACGCCTCCGTCTTTTTCCTCAATGCGCCAGTAGCTGTTCATACGCCACATGTATCCATGATCGACGCCGTCGGTGCGCTCGTGTTCGTCCGGGGCGCCCGGATTTACAACTTCCACGATTCGCGTTGAGTGGGATATGCTTTCGCTGCGCGTGCCTCCCAAGGGCCTTTCAACCACGTCAAAATAGCCGTTTAGAACCACCGTGATAATCGACTTGCTGTAAAGCTGCAGAAAAATCTTGGATTTATCTCCACGCTGCTCGATCAATTTCGCCTTGCGAATTTCCGGGTTGTAGATGCTCGGTTCATTCATATAGTCCTGAAGCACGGCATTCACTTCAGCAAGCGTAGCATTGGGGATGAAGATAACCCCCGCCCAGTGGTGGACCAGAGCGTTCGGGATTCGAAACGGGAGATGGTCTTCCTGAGTGTGCAATTCCTGGATAAAAATCTGGCCTTGATGAAGCTGGCCATAAACTTTCCGGCGCTCTGATTCCGGCAGCCGATCAACAATCAGAAACCGATCTTCGGGCAGATTGCCTTCCATTTCTGATTCGGTGACTCGCACATATCGCTCAAAAGCTGCCACGGTTTCCGGTTTCAGCTCAGTTGCGCGCAGCGGGATGGCAAACAGCGACACACAAGCCGCGAAAAACAAGAATGATTTGTGAAATTGAGCAGGCAAAACTCAAGCCCCCGATCGCTCTTTCGAACGGTCCCACAAATTGGGCATCTCTGAATTCGAATATCCCGATTGGAACGGTTTACTCGTTCCGTCCGCTTCATACATGGACCGCCGGACGGCCCCGATGTTGGCCCCATAAACATGTACGCTGACCGATGGCCGATCATTCAGAGCATTCGAGACTCGATGAAAATCGCCAATGGCCGGGGAAACCGCGGTTACTTCGCCCTTTTCCATGCGAGACGGACCGCCTTGCTCCTCAAATCGTCCGTCGCTCGTGTGCGCGTATCTCTGCTCGAATTCCGCGCCACGCAGGATCCCTACAATTCCCCAAACAGTATGGTCGTGGATCGGAGATTTTTGGCCCGGGCCCCAAACGAAGCTCACCACGGAGAATCGTTCCCGCGAATCAGCATGCAGCAAATATTGCTGGTACCCGGTCACGGAAGGCTGCGCGTAGCGCTCAGGCAGCCAATCATCCGTGGCTACAAGCTCTTTTAGCAGGCGCGATCCCCCGTGAAGAATGTCCGGCTCACCCGCCGAGGTTTCAACCAACGTGCTAAACGCAATTACGAAATCCCGCAGCCGCTCGATGTGCGGCCAAGCAATCGCATTTTGCTGAGTGGTGGCCATCGTCTTGTTCCCTTGCATTAAATCCGTGCGCTCATGAACTATGGATACCTTCCGACATGCGGCGACCTTTAATGTATCATTCGAATCGGTCATTCAAAACAGCCTGGGCAGGCCCGCGAGCCTCTCCAAGCAGGGACTAGGGTCATCTTCATCTTCGCAGAGTGATATGCACTTGATAGGTTATCCAGGGCAAAGCGCGCAATCATGACCACGAAAGAACAACCCGGCTCGTCCGAAGAAACGCCGGCTGTTGCCGAATCTGGAGCAGCGCGCGCGGTTCAATTCGATCGCGATATTTGCGGCGCACTTGAGGCAGGCGAGAAGCTCGAATGGCTGGTGACAAACGGAATTGGCGGCTTCGCCTCCGGCACGGTCAGCGGCAATCTCACGCGGCGCTATCACGGCCTCCTCTTCGCAGCGTTGCAGCCACCCGTGGGCAGAACCCTGCTCGTCACCAAGCTCGACGAGACGGCTCACTATGACGGGATCGAGTACGAACTCTCCTCCAATCGGTGGGTGGGCGGGGATGTCTCGCCAAAAGGGTTTCTAAATATTGAGACCTTCCGGCTGGAAGGAACCGCGCCCGTCTGGAGTTTCGCACTTGGCGATGCGCTTCTGGAGAAGCGCATCTGGATGCAGCAGGGTGAGAACACAACCCACATTCAATATGCGCTTGTGCGAGCCACAGGCCCAGTCTCGCTGAGCTTGAAAGCGCTCGTAAATTACCGTGACTTCCACTGCACAACTCATGCCGGCGACTGGGGTGCGCGGATTGAGCAAATCCAGAACGGCGCGCGCGTGACGGCATTCGACAGCGCGGTACCATTCTATTTAACATGCGCGAACTCCACTTGCGAAATTCGCAATGAATGGTATCGCGATTTTTTCCTGCCAAGTGAGCGCGAACGCGGGCTGGAGGATCATGAAGACCATCTGCTGGCTGCAATCTTTCGCACCAGTTTGCAGCCAAATCAAAGTGTGACGATCACGCTCACAACACAATCCAATGCGGAGCCATCTGCGGAAACCGATGCGACGCGTGTATGGATGGAACACGCCGATCACAAACAGGAATTGCTGGCCGCATGGGCCAACCGAAATCCTCGCGCGGCATCTTGCGCGCCCGCATGGATTCGCCAACTCGTGCTCGCCGCGGACCAATTCATCGTTCAGCGCAGTTTGCCTCAAGAACTCGACGGCCGATCCATCATTGCAGGCTATCACTGGTTTGGCGATTGGGGCCGTGACACCATGATCAGCCTCCCGGGGCTTGCCATTACCACGGGCCGCAACGAAATCGCCAAAAAAATCCTGCTGGCCTTTGCGCCCTATATTGATCAAGGAATGCTGCCCAATGATTTCCCAAATGCCGGCGGGCGGCCGGAATACAACACGGTGGACGCCGCCTTGTGGTATCTCCTGGCTGTGCGCCAATATTTTGCGGCCACACAAGATGCGTTAACACTCGACAAACTCTTCCCCGCTCTCGAGCAGATTATCGATTGGCACATAAAAGGCACGCGCTTTCATATCCATGTCGATGATTCAGACGGGCTCCTTTACGCGGGCGAGCCGGGCGTGCAGCTTACCTGGATGGACGCCAAAGTTGGCGATTGGGTAGTCACTCCGCGGATGGGAAAACCAATCGAAGTGAACGCGCTGTGGTACAACGCGCTGCAAACGATGGTGGCGCTGGCCCCATTGGTTGGCAAGAGCCCCGCGCCTTTCGCGGAAATGGCTGCGAAAGTAAAAAACAGCTTTGAGAAATTCTGGAATGAAGAGCGCGGCTATTGCTATGACATAATCGATGCGCCCGGCGTCGGGAGTGATGCTGCGCTTCGTCCCAATCAAATTTTTGCAGTGTCACTTCCAGACAGTCCGCTCTCCCTGGACCGCCAAAAAACTGTTGTAGATATTTGCGCTGACCGCCTATTGACCTCGTGCGGACTCAGGAGTCTTGCCCAGGACGAGCCGGGTTACCACGGCCATTATGGCGGAAGTCCGAAGGAGCGAGACGCCGCCTATCATCAAGGGACAGTGTGGGGATGGCTGATCGGCCCGTTCGTCGACGCACATTTGCGGGTCTACAACGATCGAAAGGCGGCGATGAGTTTTCTGGAACCCCTTGGAATGCAGATCGAATCTTACGGATTGGGAACGCTGGGCGAGATTTTCGATGGCGACGCACCATTCTCCCCTCGCGGCTGCATTGCGCAAGCATGGACCGTGGCGGAAGTATTGCGTGCGTGGCACGCTCCCCTCGGATAGAACAATAATTTTCGTAAGGGAAAAATGTTCAGGAAGCAGCGAGGTTCTGCGCCGCTGGAATCAGTGCGGAATTTCTCCCATCCTGGCAAGAAACGGTTTCATGGTCAGGCCTTGCACGAAAACGGAAAAGGCCACCACGGCGAAACTGATGGCAATAATTTCTTCGCGGTGCGGAACTTCCGGAGGAAGTCCAAGAGCCAGCGCCAGCGCAACCGCTCCACGCAGGCCTCCCCAGAACAGAACGTGTTGGTGTTTCATGGTTACGCGAAGCGACGACCGTGAAAAAGCGAAGCAACAGGGATAGATCGCCACTGCCCTGCCCAGCGTTACCAGGCCAATTGCGATTACCGCCGCAAGCCATGTGGCCGTGAAGTTTTGATGAGCTTCACGCATCCCGATCAACAGAAAAATTAGCGAGTTGGAGACAAATGCCGCAAATTCCCAAAATGTCTGGACTGCTTCTGTTCCTCTTTCAGAGATTTTGCTGAGCGACTTGCAATTGCTCATGACAAGCCCTGCCGTGATCGTCGCCAAGACACCTGACAAGCCGAAATGATCTGCCAAGAGAAAGGAGCCGTAGGCTGCGACGGCCGTCAATGTAATTTCAACCAGATGATCGTCAGTTCGCCCGGCAAGCAACAACGCACCAAGCGAAACGCCGGCGCCACAGAGAATCCCGCCGCCAATGGTTTTCAACAGCATTCCGGTAATTTCAAGCGACGTGAGTTGCTGCCCCGAAGCCAGGGCAACAACAATTCCGAAAGCAACCGCGGCCGTGCCGTCATTCAGAAGACTCTCTGCTTCGATCAACACCAGCAAACGCCCGTGCGCTTTGGCTTCCTTGAAGGTAGAGATAACCGAAACCGGGTCGGTCGCGGCGATGAGAACGCCGAAAACGAGGGCGGTGAGCCATTGCCAGTGTGCCAGATAGTGCATCCCGGCCGCGGTAACACTCGCGGAAAGCAGAACACCGATTGTTGCCAGCACCACGATAACTGAAAAATCTCGCCGCAACTGGTCCCAATGAATATAGAACACAGCTTCAAAGAGGAGTGGCGGGAGCAACACAGTAAAGATCAGGTCTTTTGTGAGATTAATCTTCGGCGCAAATGGCAAGAAAGCAAGAATGATCCCTGCCGCAACCAGGCCCACGCTGTAGGGAAGACGCAGGCGCCGGGTCAGCATCGCCACGATAGCGGCAATCAATAGCAGTTGCGCCCCGGATTGAAAATCAAGCTGCACGCATTTACCTTCCCGCGCTCACCCCAAACTCGCATTCCGGGGAATTTTCACATGCACTGCACAGACATATTGCCACGCAAGTAAGAAAGGTACCAAACGACGTCATGCTCAACGTTTGCAAGGAACCCCACAATTATGCAAAGTCCTCGGCTATACTCTTTCATCTGAAATCCTAAATTGGAGACATCGATGACCGGACCTACTCCCGAAAAAGTTATGCAGATTATTACTGGCGGTTGGGCCACCAGCATTCTCGGCGCGGCCGCTCAACACGGCATATTCACCGCGCTGGAGGGAAATCCCGCCACCACGGAAACCGTTGCGAAGAAGACGGGAATTTCTCTGCGCGGCGCACAGGCTCTGCTCGACGGCCTCACGGGATTGGGCTTTCTGAGCTTGTCGGAGGGCCAGTATCAGAACACTCCGGATGCTTCCATGTTTCTTGTGAAGGGCAAGCCCAGTTATCTCGGTGGCATGGCTGAAGTGTTTCTGCAGGACTTCGCCACCTGGCAGAATCTGCCCGAGGCCGCGAAAACCGGTCTGCCGAGCACTCAAAATACCACCGATGTCGCGGACAATCCGTTCTGGCACGTCCTGGTTCCGGCTATCGCCGCGCTTTCCTTTCCCGTCGCGCAGATGGCAGCGGAACGGTTAGGCGTCGCCAAAGCCAGCGCAGCGTCGTGGCTGGACGTCGGCGGCGGCTCGGGAGTCTGGTCGGCGGTGTGGCTCGGTGTGAACAAACAGGCCATTGGTACTCAGCTCGATTGGCCAAACGTCAACAAGATCGCCCGCGGGTTTGTGGCAACTTTGGAGTCGCGGATCGCTTCCAGACGATTGACGGGGATTTCCACACGACGGACTTCGGCGCCGAAAAATATGACTTCGCGATCTACGCCCACATTGCCCACCAGGAGTCGCCAGCCGAAAACATCGCGAATTTCCGCAAATTTCGCAAGGCGCATAAAACCCGGCGGCACGCTGGTGGTGAACGATTTCATTCTCAAAGACGATCGAACAGGCCATCCATTCGCAATGTTGTTCGCGTCGCAGATGCTGGTGGCCACGAAGAACGGATTCACCTACCGCCAGTCCGACTATCGCAATTGGCTCACGGAAGCCGGATTCAAGTCAGTCGAAATCGTGCCAACGCAGACGCCCTCAACGCTGGTCTTCGCGAGCTAGGGCGCGGCGCCGGCTTCTGAACATCATCCTCCATCGCGGTATTCGTCGCGCGCGTCAATCCTTTGCGGCGTAAGAGGCCAGTATTTCAGATAGCATTGGAGGGTGACGCACGCTTTGAGACGGTGTCGAATTTCCGGGTGGCCGACCCTCACGTTCTAAGAGGATCGGGATTCTGAATTTGCTCTCGCCTTACACCTGGCAAGCAAATGGTTGGTAGATGCGGTAGAGATCGAAATTGCAACTCCAAGAATTAGGTCCTGAATTGCCAAAGGCGTAGCACCATCGCTCCTCTTCCAATTGGTGTCAAATGGTGTCGAACAATGTTCACTGACAAAAAAGATTATTTGCCCAGTAAGACGCATTGAAATATTGGGAACCCCGTTGCCAACTTCGATCTAAATTGATCTAAATTGCCCTGTGCGTTGATTTTTAGCTGGATTCCAAAGGCTCAGATATGAAGATGCAATCGCGACCGGCCTTCTTTGCTCGATACAGTGATTCGTCAGCCGCACGAATTAAATCTTCCGCAGTTTCACCGTGTTTGGGATAAGCCGCGATGCCTGCCGAAACCGTGACAGTGCCAAGCGTCTGGCCGCGATCGTGAAGGGAAAGGTGCTTGATTGCTTCTCGAATACCCTCTACACACTTATTTGCTCCCTCAGTATCTACTTCAGCGAGGATAAGGGAAAATTCTTCTCCGCCAAAACGGCAAGCTAAGTCTCCCGCGCGCACTCGACTCTTAATTACTCCGGCAATCTCCTTGAGCAGAATGTCTCCGACCTGATGACCGAAGGTATCGTTAAAATGTTTGAAATGATCCAAGTCAAGCATCACCAAGGAAATGGGGCGACGTGTTCGATTTGCACGGTGCAATTCCCGGTTTAATGACTCCTCGAAATAACGACGATTGTAAAGGCCTGTGAGTGGGTCACGAATAGACTGATTGCGAAGTAGTTCCCGGAGTCTGAGGTTCGCCAGAGCAAGAGAAACCCGCTCTGCAACTGCAATCGACTGGCGCCTAAGAGTGGCTTGTTCAAACTGCACCGCTTGCGGCGAGCTGGCCAGTAGACTCGCATTATCCTCAACAAACAACAAACCCAGCGTTTCTCCCTGGGCTACTAAGGGTACACAGAGGCAGTTCGTGGCGTCGGATGCCGGCACATGAGAGCATGGCAACGGCGAGCCGGGACCTCCGTAAGGCTTCCCGCGTCGCAGACCCCAGCAATCATCAGGATGAAATACCGGCAGGGTCGTGGAGCAGTTGTTCCAGGTGGCGGCGGATTCCACGAGATCGCGTGATGAATTTAGGATGCAAAGTGCGCCGGGGCGGTGCCCAAGAATGCCGGATAGGGCTTTTTCGCTCATCTTGTACGCTTCGTCGACTGTCTGACAGGACTGCAACGAATCCCCTAATTCGCTCAATTCCCTGCTTTCTCTCGCGAGCATCTCTGACTCTTTCAAGGCAACCGTCAGCTGCTCGTCGGCTTTCTTGCGATCGGTTATGTCGCGCAAGAAAACCACACCCCCTCGTTTCTCACCCCTATGATTGAGAAGCGGGCCTCCAGCCGCAAGCATCCACCGAAGCTCCCCCCCGGCAGGGGAGCGAACGCACATTTCCAGGCCATTTGCGGATTCGCCCGCCAAAGCTCTACTCAGCGGCAATTCTTCGGTTTTAAACAATGTTTCGCGATCACTTTTATACAAGCCTAATAATTCAGGATACTTCCCGCTTAATTCTTGGGCAGGAGCACCCGCGTTATAGCGGATCCCGACAGGGTTGCGAAGAATAATCTTACCGGAAGTGTCAGCAACAATAACCGCATCGCTGCAGCTATCCAGAATCGACTGGAGTAGTTCCCCCTGTTCGGCAGCGGAGCGTTCCGCTTGCTCACGGCGGGAGAGTTCGCGATTAAGAAGGCCAAGCGTGAGAATCAAGAACAAGAACACGGAGACACCGAGAAACGCATTAACCCTGGTTTTCCATTGGTAACCTCACTTGGGCGGCGGCGGTTCGCTGCTGGAGAAGGCTTCGCTCGGCGCGATCGAATATGTCCAGCAGGTCTGTCAGTTGAGCAGATACTCTAGCGCTTTGGTCGTTGAGAGCATCCTGCTGCCTGCCGTCATCGTGAGACCTCTGATGTAGTTCCACTGACTCTTTCAAAAGTGATAATCGAGTCATTATCAGTGGTTCCATTTGCGTCAGGCTTGTCTGCTGCTCAGCGCTGTCTGCCGTTAATTTGTGCAGTGTCGCGAGATCCGCCAACGCTGATTTGTACGCCACATTGAAAGTATTGATTTGTGTTGGTTCGCCCCAAAGGCTGTATGCTCGACGGGCAGCCGCGGCATCATAAACATGTGACCGGAGTAACTCGCTTGCCTCAAGGACATCCCGGCTGTGAGAAACCAACTGGCCGTCTTCTTCCGTGCTGCGGTTTCTTTGAAATGAAAACCACCCAATTATTGCGAGCGTAATCAGAGCCGCGAAGAACGCAATATTCGTTTTGTTTTTCAAGGTCAAGAAAGCGGCCTTATCTTCCAGCCCCGCAGGAAATATTGGATCGGCAGGAATTTACTGGTTTATATGATTATAGGCTTCTACCTTCGTCAATTTCCGCGAGACAGGATTCTGTGCCCGACTGGATAATGGGGCGGTGGCACGTTCATTCGTGAGGTTGCGAAAGGATCGGGTCGTCGGCTCTTGGGAATCGCACTACCGTTTTAGATTTCGCGTCCGGATCGGCTGGATTTTGGTAGGGGCGGTGGGGATCGGACCCACGACCTTCGGCTTAAAAGGCCGCTGCTCTACCACTGAGCTACGCCCCTGCTGTACAAACCATCGATTGTATAGATTGCTTGCGCGCGCCGCAACCGCGAAAGACGCAAAGGAAGAGTGACTCCTGAATGAAGGCTTCCGCAGGTGACGTTTGGCGTACGCAAGGCCAAGCGCGATGCCAGGCTCAGGCTGGAATTCGGACGCGCGGGCGCTTTCGTTTCCACTCGTAGTCCTTGCGCAGCAGGGCCTGGTGCTTCTTGCATTGCGCTATAGATTTCGGCGAACGATTCCTTCACGCTGGCCAAAACGTCCGATCCTTCTCCCGTGGCGTGCAGCGTGCCCGTGGGCAGCGAGAGATTAACGGTGAAGGTGTAGCTTTCCTTTCGCGCGTGCTTCTCGATATTTGCGTGCAATTGCACCAGGTCCGGATCATAGCTCTTAAGCAATTTTTCCAGTTTCGCGGCTTGCCGCCTG
This sequence comes from uncultured Acidobacteriota bacterium, assembly GCA_963825365.1. Taxonomy (GTDB): domain Bacteria; phylum Acidobacteriota; class Terriglobia; order Acidiferrales; family UBA7541; genus Palsa-360. The sequence goes on from CAWGSV010000004.1 coordinate 346,116, forward strand.
GTTTCCTTTTCCACGGGATCTCGCCATTCTTCGTGGGCGTTGCGAATCGTCAGTTTCATCGAAAAGACCTTTCTGGAGGATGTGCAAAGGGGGTTGCGATTCGCGGACTAATCTCGAAGCGCATAGGCAATTTCAGAATAGCAATTTGGCCACGTGCTTGCAAATTGCGACGACCCTGGGCGACAACCGATACAGCGGGATGCAGCGTGGTAATAGCGGACGCGGCGTGACTAACCACGGTGCGTTTGCGATCGAAAGTTCGTGGCTACTTCTTGAACAGATTTTCGAACGCCTGCCGGGCATCGCGGGGCCGTGAAACGCGCGTTCCGGAGCAGCCGATTGGCTCGCGGGAGGAGCCGATGGCGCCGTATCCTTTTCGATGGTGGTGCGAAATTCGTAGAACGTGCAATCGTTGCGCTGATCTTTGCGCGAAATTCGCTCGAGAATCGGCTTCATGCATTCAAAGCGCGCGGCGGTATCGAAGTACGCGCACTGCTTGCAGCAGTGCAGTTCGAACGCGCAACGCGGGCACTTCCCTTTGGGATCGAAGCCCGGCTGCAGCACGGTGCCGCAATTCGAGCAGCGCGCGCGCGTAATCGTGCCAACCATGCGCGGCGTGCGCGGCCCAATCTGTTCCTGTCGTGGATGGCCTTCGGGCGGACGCTTCTCTTTCTTCTGGGGCTTGTCCGAACTCTGTAGCCCCGTTGCTTATACTTCCGCTCCAAGAAAACCTCCGGGGGGATGCTCGATCATACTCTGAAACGAAACATGCAAGTCGAATATTCGGCAAACCTGTGAATATTCAGAATCGTCGCTGGTTGCGGGACAAAAACCGTGCGTGCGCTGTTGCCTACAAATCGCGGGCCCACAGGCGAGCCAATCCTTCCGCGCGCAAATCCGGCTGCAAAAATTTCCGTGGCGTTCCAGCATCGGAGAGAATCGCTTCGGCAGCCAGGTAACCGCTGCGAACGGCTCCCTCCATTGTGGACGGCCAGCCCGTGGCATGTCCAGTCTCCTGCAAGAAATAATCCCGCGAGCGGACTTTTTTGCGCGGGACGCCACTGGTCCGATCCAGGCGCGGGCGAAAACGTCGCGGACATTTCCTTCACGACGGTTCCCTTCACCAGCGTGGCTTCGCGAGTCGCGGGAAGAACCTCGCGCAGCTCTTCCAGGCACAGAGCGATAATTTCCTGGCGCGAACGCGTGGCCAGACTGTACGACGCGCTGATCACGAGTTGCAGATATTGCCCGCCGCCCTCCGCGCCGTCGCCATACAATTGCGTCTTGTTGAACACCCACTGCGTCGTGCTGTCGAGCAGCGTGAGAAACGGCTCGCTCATCACGGTGCGATCGAACCACAGATGCACTCCGGTAATCGGCGAAGTCTTGCAAATTTCGCAGCTTCGAAAATACCGGCTCGCGCTCGACAACTTCCGCAGGCAACAATTCGGGCAAGACATCCTGCGGCACCGCAGCGAGATAATAGTCCGCCGTCTCCACCGCGCCGTCTTCCTTCTCCACGCCGTCACGCGCCCATCCGTCACGCGAAATCCGCGCACACCTGCGCGCAGCATGGACTTCCCCGCCCTGCGCGGCAAGCGCCTTGCGGCAGCCTTCGTACAGATCTCCGAGCGGCACGCGCGGAATGCCAACGCGATATCCGCCGCGCGTCGAAAGAAACGCTTTCCAGAAACACGTCGATGCCGTAGCGCGCATCGATGCGATCCAGCTCTTCGTCGAGCGCGCTGACCAGGATGACTTCCCAGAATCGGCGAATGGCGCGCTCCGTCTGGCGATGCTTTCGCAGCCACGCGAGCATCGTTACGTTCTCACCCGCCACGCCACTCGCAAGATCAGCGGGGCGCCCGCCGCTGCGCGCGATGGCCAGCAGCGCCATGCGCGATGCAGCGTTTGTCCGCCCAGCCGAGCAGCGGATAAAACGCGAACGAAGGCGCCATGTGCAACGGCGGCGGCAGCGCCACGGATGCGATTGCGCCGCGCCTGCCATCGGGCGTGGCAAACAGGAGCCGGTCAAAAAACTGAATCTTGTCCGCGGCGCCCACGCGGCGATAAAAATCGTCAAGGTTCGTGCAGCAGCCCAGCGTGACGTGCTGGCAATTGTCCACATGCTCGCCGCCGGGCAACACGTATGACGCGGCGCGGCCCCCAAGGTGGGGCCGTTTTTCGAGCAAACGCACGCGGAAGCCGGCTTCAGCCAGCGCGACGGCCGAGGAAAGTCCCGCCAGGCCGCCGCCGATCACGATCACGCTCTTCGAGGACATTATGTTGGGAGTACCAGCCCAGCCGCGCGCGCAGCAGGATCCCTGTTTTTTCGGGAGTGCTCAGCCGCACGCGTTCGGAGAAAACATCATAGCCGCGCGCTTCGATGCGGCGCAGCAGGCTGCTATAAATTCGCGCCAGCGCCCAGAGCGCGGCGCGCGCATCGGCATGCACGCGCGGAATCAGTTCCACGCCCTCGCGATAGAAATCCCAGGCGCGCGCGGCCTCAAATTCCAACAGGTCGCGCAATTCAGGCGTGAGCGGACCGCGCGCAAGATGCTTCTGACGTGACGCCGAATTGCGCGAGGTCTTCATGCGGCAGATAGACGCGGCCCATTTCGTAATCTTTCGCGCACGTCGCGAAGAATATTGGTCAGCTGAAACGCGATGCCCAGTTTTTCCGCCAGGTCCGGCGCGTGCGGATCGTCAAATCCAAACACGTGCAGGCACGTCAGGCCCACGGTTCCGGCCACGCGGTAGCAATATTCGCGCAAGCGGTCGAACGTCGGCGTAATCGCCGACGGTCAAATCCATTTCCGCGCCGGAAATCAAATCGTGAAAATAGCGCGGCGGAATGTGGAAGCGCTCGATGGTGTCCGCAAATGCGGGAAGAATCGGATGACCCGAAACATCGCCGCAACGGCGGCATCCAGCGCAGCGCGCCAGCGCGCCAGGCCGCGCTGTTTATCCGCCAGCGCTGCCGACCGTGTCCGAGACGTCGTCGACCAGCCGCATGAACGCATACAGCGCGCATAGCGCGTCGCGCTTGGCCTGCGGCAGCATGAAAAACGCGTAGTAAAAATTGCTGGCCGATTCGCGCGCCACGCGCCGGCATTCGGCATAGGAACGCGCGACGATTCCTTCATTTTCGCGCCGCATCACACGAAGGTCTGGCGCAACGCAGCCGCCCTCCACAATGGCAATCTTCCCGGAATTGGCCGGAGCAGCCGGCGCAACGGGCGTGGAAGGTTGCGCGAACGAAAACAGGCGCAGACCGAGCGCGCGCACCAGCAATCGCAAGCTGCTTCGATTTCGCAATCGACGGCCTGTGCTCCAGCGTGTTGTATCCAATCGCTTCGATGGAATCCAGCACTGCAAGCCCGCCGCGGCTGAACATTTCGATGTCCACGCGCAGCGCGGAATCGACGCTGCGCGCCAGCGGCATGCCCTTCCGCGAACAATTCCCGCGTGCGCGCGATCAATTCCTTCATCAGCGAAACATAGCGCGCGTCAAAGCGGCGCGGCACGATGTCGTCTTCGGTGAGCCCGTGCGCCGCCAGCGCCTCCAGCGGAATGTAGATGCGTCCCTTCTCCAGGTCCCGCGCAACGTCCTGCCAGAAATTCGCGAGCTGCAGCGCCGTGCAGGTGGCATCGGAAAGCTGCTGGCGCTCGGCATCGCGATACCCGCACAGATACAGCACCAGGCGCCCCACCGGATTCGCGGAATAGCGGCAGTAATCGAGTACATCGTCCCAGGTCGCGTAGCGGTGCACGGTCTGATCCTGGCGAAATGCGATCAGCAGATCGGAAAATGGCTCGATGGGAATATCGCAGCGCGGTAATCGTTTGCCGCAGCGCGATAAATACAGGATGCGACGACTTGCCCGCATAGCAATCGCGGAGTTCCGGTCCCAGTCATCCAGCAACTCCAGCGCTTTCGCGGGATCGGAAATCTCGTCTCCCAGATCGTCGGCCCAGCGGCAATAGGCGTACAGATTGTAAAAATGCTGGTGCAGGTGGCGCGGCAGCAGCCAGGAAACCACGTTGAAATTTTCGTAATGGATGCGTGGCCAGCCAGCGCGTGTAGCGCTCGGCCTCCGCGACGGAACATCCGGACGGCGGCAATCCTCGTGCGATTTCGAGTTCAGCGGGTATTTGCATGGCGCTGCAGGACCGGAGCAGCGCGAGGCTTCAGCCTGGGGATTCAGGCCTGCAGAATTCGAAACTCCGCAGGCTGAAGCCTGCGCTACTGGATCGCTACGGAATCACCGCGACTTTCATTTCGCCGTTGCGATGCTTCATGTGCTCGAACATTTTCGGAAGATCGGTGAGCGGAATTTCCGCATTCACAAAATCGCTGGAGCGAATTTCGCCGCGCGACAACGCTTTCCAGCGCCTCCCGAATGAACCGCGGCGTGTGATGGAACGTGGACTTGATGGTGATCTCCGAATAGTGCAGCGCGTTGGGATCCACCGGCACCAGCGTGCCGCGCGGGCAGCCGCCAAACAGATTGACCGTGCCGCCACGACGCACCATTTGCAGCGCCCATTCCCACGTTTGCGCCGTGCCCACCGCTTCGATCACGGAATCGGCGCCGCGCCCGCCTTCGGTCAGTTCGCGCACCGTCTGCGCCGGATCGGTCAGGTCCGGCGCGATGAATGCCGCGCGCGCGCCGAACTGTTCCGCCGCGCGAATTTGATTCGGCCGCTTGCCGAGCGCAATCACGTTCACGCCCCGGCCGGACAGAACGCGAATAAATTTCAATCCGATCGGCCCGCAGCCGATCACCACGGTGGTGTCACCCGGCTGAATGCCGGTTTCGTGAATCCCGCGCAAGCACGCAGGCCAGCGGCTCGACCATCGCCGCATCCTGAAACGAAACGTGCTCGGGAATCACCAGCATGTTCTGGCGAACGATGCGCCCGGGGATGCGAATATATTCCGCGTAGGCTCCGTTGTTGAACAGCAGATCCTCGCAAAGATTGCTCTGCCCCTTGCGGCAAAACAGGCAGACGTTGCACGGCGCGGAGTTCGAGGGAACCACGCGTGCGCCGACCTTCAGTCCGCCATTCACGTCGGACACCGAGCGTTTCGACGACGCCGGCAAGTTCGTGCCCGAATACGGCGGGCGGCGTAATCATTCGCGCGTGATATCCCCGTTTCCAGACTTTCAGATCGGTGCCGCAGGTCAGGGCGACTTTTACGCGAATCAACGCCTCGTCCGCGGCGAGCCTGGGAATGTCCACGCTCTCGATCTTCAGGTTTTCGCTACCGTATAAAACGGCAGCGGTCATGTGACCGTTTTTTCGTCCGATATTGTTCGCTTCTTATCAAGGATGTATCACCACTTTCAAAGAATCTCCTACTGGGCGAGCCGCCAATTGCAGCGCCCGGTCCATATCTTCCAATGAGAATCGATGCGAGATCAAATTCTTCACGGGCAGCTTGCGCGAAAAGATCAGCCGCGCCGACTCGGCTTGCCCTGTCAATCGCGGCGCTATAACTGCCCAGAATTTCCTTTTCCTCGACGCCAACCGCCGCCGCCGGAAACTCGATCTTCATCAGCGGATCGTTCTGCGCAAACAGCAGAACGCGTCCTCCGGGCCTGGCCAGGCTGAGCGCATCCGTCAAGCGCCGCGGGAATCGGCACGGCGACCAGCACCACGTCCGCGCCGCGACCCTCGGTGCGCGCGCGATTTCTTCCGCCAAGCGGCCTTCGCGCGGGTCCACGGCCATGGTCCAAGCCGAGCGATAGGCTCTTTGCGCGACGCTCCGGCATCGGATCGCTGCCAATCACCGTCGCGCCTGCCAGCTTCGAAAGCATCATCAGCAAGCAGCCCGATCGGACCCAAGCCCATGACCACTACTGTATCACCTGCGGCCACGCGAGCCTTCTCTACTGCTTTGATGCATGTGTTCACGGGCTCGATGAAGGAAGCTTCGTCGAAACTGATATCGTCCGGGATCGCCACCATTCCGCGCTCGGCCACCCACGGCATGGCGCGCACATACTGCGCAAATCCTCCGCCGTTGGGATCGAAGCCCGCCGTCAGCCCGACCTTCTTGTAGCCTGGGCATTGCGAAAACAGGCGCCGCTCGCAATAAAAGCATGCGCCGCACGGAACGTGATGAAAACTCATGACGCGGTCGCCCAGCTTCCACTTGGTGACTCCCGCCCCAACGGCGACCACCGTTCCGGAAACCTCATGCCCAAAAATCTGCGGGGCCGCCACAAATCCGTGCTCAATTTTCTTCATGTCCGTGCCGCAAATTCCGCAGGCCGCCACTCGAATCAATACTTCTCCCGCCGCGATCGCCGGCACCGGAACAGTCTTCCACCACCACACGTCCCTTGCCGCGATACACTGCTGCACGCATCGTGGCCGGCACGGGTTGCGCCGCTCGTGGAGGCTCCAGAACTGGTTCCCGACTGGCTCATAGTGCCGCCACCGAATCCTGCTCGACCGGAATCAGCCGGTCGGCCAAGCGTTCCCGCAAAGGCGTCCAGAAAATCCGCCAGGCGCCGCGAAGCGAATCCGGCAATCGCGCGCCAATGTCAACAACGCAGGCAATCCGGACGGCTTGCGCAGCACCTGCGACGACAATGCTCATCACGCGAATCTGCCCCTGGGCATCGCGCGCGCTCTCAAAATCATATGGCATGTCGAAATCCACGGTGTCGCTGATGGCTCGAATGGCCACCGCAGGCACTCCGTAGCGCGCCGCTTCCGCCAGGATCGTGTAGCTCTCCATTTCGACCGCTTCCGCCTCGGTCCCCAAGCTGCCGTTTCTGCTCGGCCCGCGTCACAAGTGTTCGCGAAGTCGCCAAGCGCTCAATTTGCCTCGCCCCGCAATCCACCGCGCTCGAAAGCAGCTCGCGATGGCTCGCCACGGCCACCGGCTCGCCGACTTCGCTGACCAGGCGCGCAACCAGAATGTCACCCGGACGATATGCCGACTTCGCAGAGCTCCCGCCAGGCCGGTCGAAATGCAAATGTCGGGCCTGTAGCCGAAAGACCTCTGCGCGGCTTTCAGCGCGTGCTCCTGCCCCATGCCGGTAAGAATCGCACGCACGCGCGCCGCCACCGAATTCCGCTTCAAACAGCGGCCAGTCACCCGGCATGCGCCGAAAATTTCTTCGCCGCTGCCACGGCGCGAATTCTGCTTGCACCGCGAATGTGACCAATATTTTCATGAGTCTCCAACACTCACCTACGCCGCGTGCGCGCGCGCAACTGCCGGCATGCGTCCCGCGGCCACATATCCGTTCGATTCGTACCATGCGGACGCGCGCTCGAGAGCGGCCTCAATCGGCCCGTGCGCAAAACCGAGTTCGCGCTCCGCCTTCGATGCGTCCACAAACATCTTGTGCCGCGCCATGCGCACGCCTTCCAGCGGAATCTGCGGTTCGCGGCCCAGCAGCCGCGAAACCGCCGTATCCACGCATCCGGCAGCATAGGCCAGAGCATGCGGAAATTTCCACCGCGGCGCCCTGCGCCCGCTGACCGCAGCCAGCATGTCCAGCATTTGCTTCAGCGTCAGATTGCGGCCGCCCAGAATGTATCGCTCTCCCACACGTCCGCGCTCCGCGGCCAGCAGGTGTCCACGCGCGCAATCTTCCACCGGAACAAAATTCAAACCCGTATCCACGTAGCCCGGCATGCGGCCATTCAGAAAATCGACGATGATTTTTCCCGTCGGCGTCGGCTTCCAGTCGCCCGGCCCCACCGGAGTCGTCGGATTGACGATCACCACCGGCAAGCCCGCTTCGCGCAGCGCTCATCGCGCACTGCTCGGCCTCGAAACTTCGATCGCTTGTAGTGGCCAATCATTTCGCCCAGAGACGACTGCGTCGCTTCGTTCGGCAAGCGGCCTTCGCGCGGCACTGCAATGGTCGCCACCGTGCTGGTATAAACAAATTTCTCGACCCCGCGCTGCCGCGCAGCTTCCAGCAGATTCCGCGTTCCGGTCACATTCGATTCGTAGATCTCGCGGGGATCGCGCGCCCACAGCCGGTAATCCGCGGCAACATGAAACACACGCGTCACACCGGCCAGCGCGCGGTCCAGCGACGCCGCATCCCGCAAATCTCCGATGACAGCGCTCCGCCTCGAATCCTTCGAGCGCGCGCAAGATCGCTCGACGGGCGCACCAGCACCCGAACGTCTTTCGCCGCGCTCGGCGAGTTGCGCGGGCGACATGGCTTCCGAGGAAGCCTGTCGCTCCGGTGACCAGCGTTTTCATAGCACCCGCAGTCTCCCGTCCGAAGAAACCAAATCCGTGTTCGTGGCGGCGGAGGCATCAGCGTCGTGCCGCCTCCGGTATGGCCATTGGTCGGCGGCTCCTTGCCCGCGTTGCGTCGGGGTTGCCGCCCATCTGCCCGGAAAATTGCCATTTCAGCATGGTCCAGGTGTCGCCCAAGTGGCGCTTCGCGCCCAGCACCGGAGTGGTTTCAAATCCAACGTGCATCATGCAATCGGCGCAGCGCGGATCGTTGCCCGGACCGTATTTCTCCCAGGGCGTCTTGTCGATCATTTCGCGGTAGGAACCGTAGTGATTGTCCGTGATGACGTAGCACGGGCCCTTCCAGCCGCGCGGATTGTACGTCGGCGTGCCCCAGGCCGTGCATTCCAGTTCGCGCTCGCCCTCGCAGGAAATCGAGATAGATTGGAGAAACCATCAGGTTATGCTTGTCGAGCAGGGAAACGGCCTCGCGGAATTTTTCGCGAATGTCCGCGCGCGACATGAAGATATCCGTGGTCTGCACCGCCGCGTAGCCGTACGCCGGCGAGAGCATGTATCCGTCGACGCCCAGCGTATCCAGATAGGCGTACAGGTCGGCAATCTCGTTCAGGTCCGTTTCTTTGTAAATCGTGGTATTCGAGCAGACCAGGAATCCCGCGGCCTTGGCGGCCTTGATTCCCTCGATGGCCTCGCGGAACACGCCGTCTCGCTCCACGCACAGGTCGTGCGTCCTCTCCAGCCCGTCCAGGTGCACGTTAAAGAAGAAACTGGAAGTGGGCTTGAACTCGTGCAGCCGCTTGCGGATGAACATGCCATTGGTGCACAAAATGATGTGCCGCCCGCGGTCCAGAATTTCGCTTGCGTCAGCCGTGCCAATCTCCGGATAAATCATGGGCTCGCCGCCGCAAATCGAAACGATCGGCGCGCCGCATTCATCCGACGCGGCCATGCATTGCTCCACGGTCATCATTTCGTTGATCGTGGACTTATACTCGCGGATGCGGCCGCATCCCGTGCACGTCAGGTTGCAGGCGTGCAGCGGCTCCAGCATCATCACCATCGGAAATTTTTTGGTGCCGCGAAATCGCTGGCTCGGCCACGTACTTCGCGAGGTTCGCGGTCATCTTAAGCGGATATCTCATTCACTCTCCTAAGTCGTTCTGCCGCTCGAACTCCTGCGGTCGCACCGTGCAATCCACAGAACTGGGCGATCCCTGCCTGTCATGTTGCGGTATCGCGCCAGCGCATACAACGGAAAATAATTCCGGTACAGATGATATTTCAGATAAAACACGCACGGAAATCCAGTGCCGGTAAATTCCTTCTCAGCCCACGAACCATCGGCCTGCTGCTGCTCCACCAGGTGTTTCACCGCGCGCGAGATTGCCGGATCTCCCGACTTCCGTCGCCGCAAGCAATCCGATCAGGCCCCACGCGGTCTGCGACGCCGTGCTGGCACCCTTGCCCTTGAGCGCCGGATCGTAATAGGAAGCGATCGATTCACCGAATCCGCCGTCGGAATTTTGCACCGAGCGCAGCCATCCGACTGCGCGCTGGCAATATTCCCGCGCGGTCAGCGCAACCGTTTCGAGCGCGCGCAGCACGCCGCTGGTTCCGTACACGTAGTTCACGCCCCAGCGGCCAAACCATGATCCTTCCTCGGTCTGATCCTTCAGCAAGAATTTCACGGCCCGCTGGATCACCGGATGAGTTGACGGGCCATCCGTACCGGCCCAGGCATTCCACCACGCGCGCGGTGACGTCCGCGGTCGAGGGATCGATCATCGCGTTGTGATCGGCAAACGGAATCTGGCACAGGAATTGGCGATCGTTGTTGTGGTCGAACGCGCCCCAGCCGCCGTCGTCATTCTGCATGGCCAGCAGCCAGGCAAGGCCACGGCGCGTGGCCGCTTCCATGCGCGCCTTGTCCGGATAATCCACGCGCTGCAGCGCCATCAGCACAAATGCGGTGTCGTCCACATCGGGATAGAAATCGTTGCGGAACTCAAACGCCCATCCGCCCGGCATAACTCCCGGAGTCTTGAGCATCCAGTCGCCGGGACCGCACAATTTGATTTTCGCAGCAGCCAGCCCGCCGCTTCGACCAGCGCCGGATGATCGGGCGGCAGTCCCGCCTCTTCCAGGGCAACCATGGCAATCGCCGTGTCCCAGACCGGCGAAACACAAGGCTGCAACGCGGATCGTGTCGCCTTCCTCAATCTCAAATCGCGAAAATTCGTTGATCTCCCGCGCGGTCAGCGGATCGTCCGGCGAATGGCCCAGCGCGAGAAGCGCAAAAATCGCGTTCATCATGGCCGGATAAATCGCGGCCAGCCCTTCGCTGCGCTCCAGGTGCTCCAGCATCCATTCCCGAGCCTGCCGCAGCGCGCGCTGCCGCAGAGGTTTCCAGGGCACGCGCTCGTACAACTTGAGGCCGCGATCCAGCGCCAGGAAGAAATTCCGCCAGCTGAACAGTTGCTTATCCCAGATCAAGCGCCAGCGCTTTGCGTGAAGGATCCCGGTACAACTCATCGACGGAAATTCCGCCCGGAACGGTGAATCGCGGCTTGTGCGCGTAGAGGATCGTCAGCGGAATTACGATTCCGCGCGTCCACGATGACATTTCGTAAATATTGATCGCAAACCAATTGGGAAGCAGCATCAATTCCGGCGGAACCGCGGGAACCATGTCCCAGCCAACCGCGCCCACCAGCGCAAGATAAAGCCGCGTATAGGAATTCGACGCCTCCAGGCCGCCAAGCTCGTGCACGCGCTGGCCGGCGCGCTGCAAGTGGTCGCAATCGCGCGGATCGCCCGCGAGCCGTAACGCGACATACGCCTTTACCGTCGCATTCAGTTCAGACGGCCCGCCAAAGTAGATATTCCAGCCGCCATCTTCGAGTTGGCGCCGCCGTACGTAATTGGCCAGTTTTGCAATTCGCTCCGGGTTGGCCTTGCCGATCACGTTGCAGGTAAAAAATGTAGTCGGATTCGAGGGTCGTATCGGCCTCGAGTTCACCCAGCCAGTACCCTTCAGATGCCTGCAGGGAAAGAAGATAATTCACGCCGCGGTCGATCGCATCGGACAGACGCTCCGCGAGGACCGGGAGCACCCCGGTGGACCGGGACCCGCTGATTCGTCAAATTGTACGCGAGTTCCTAAAGCCATTGTTTATGTCCAGACCTCACACAGTCTTTGATGCGATCGTAACTGAGAAGGATCACCCGAATACACCAACCCTAAGCCCTCAGTACAATATGTTATGGCTTGGGAATACTTCGGACAACTGCTCAGAAATGTCGGCCCGGCCCAAGCACGAGTACCGGGACTTCCCCATGTCTATTATCTTCAGTACTAAGCACGGGTCAACAGGGATTGCACCCGTTGTTTAACGCTAAGATAGCATGCTCTAATTTCAACGAACCATGCAGTTTAGTCACCTTTCTCGAAACGCTGCTTTTCGAGCTTCTTGACCCGCGCCGCCAGTTCCGGCAAACGCCCAAACCACGCGAACTGCTCCTTGAACTTCTCCAGAGGCCGCGCCGGGGTGCCCCAGACGATTTGCCCGCTGCGAACGATCTTGCCCGGCGGGATTCCTGCTTGGCCACCGACAATCGCGCCATCTTCGATCTCGCAATGATCGGCCAGACCAGCCTGGCCCCCAAAGACTACATTCTTTCCAATCACGGCCGATCCTGAGATGCCCGTTTGCGCCGCAATTACCGTGTTTTCTCCGATTTGGACGTTGTGCGCGATGTGCACAAGGTTGTCCAGTTTTACTGCCAGCCCCGATTTCCGTGCGATCGAGCGATCCGCGATCAATCGTCGTGTTTGCGCCAATCTCCACATCATCCCCGATTTCGACCCCGCCCAACCTGAGGAAATTTCAATCGCTTGCCGTCCTGCGGCGACATAGCCAAAGCCGTCCGAGCCAATCACTGCGCCGGAATGCAGGATGACGCGACTTGGCAAGCGCGCCCCGGCATACAGCGTCACGCGGGGATACAGCCGGCAACCTTCTCCCAGCTGTGCGCCTTACGCCCAAAAAGCAGAATGCCCCGATCTCGCGTGCCTGCGCCTACCTGTACGTCGTCTTCGATCACCGCGTACGGCCCCACGGAGGCGCTGGCGCAATTCTGAGCCGACGGCGCAATCACCGCAGTCGGGTGAATGCCCATGCGCAATCGGCGCGGGGGGCAGGAGCCACGCGGCGGCGCGCGCGAATGCCAATTTGGGATTCGCCGCGCGCAACAAAGTCTTCCCGGCCAGCGCAAGGCCGGGTGCAATCACCACGCAACTCGATGCGGATGCTGCGGCGCGATCCAGATGGCGCGGCGATTCCACATAAATCAAGTCGTCGGCGCGGGCGAAGTCGGCCGATGCCACTCCCGACACGCGCGCCGCGCCGTCGCCTTCGAGCGAGCAGCCCAGGAATTCTGCCAGTTCCTTCATCGTGCGTGTCATAAACGATTTCCCCTTCCTATTGTTCAGATCTCGCCTGTCAGCTCAGTCCTGTCTCTGTAGCGCCCGCCTTCAGGCAGGGTCGCGTACATTGCAAGCGCGTCACGCCGAACATTATCGGACCTCATGAATTGTAGATCGGCGGTTCGCCCGGCGGCCGCGTCTTCCATCGGCGATGCAGCCAAAGCCACTGGTCCGGATAGCGGCGGACGTAGTTTTCGATCACGCGCGTGAATCGCTGTGTATTCTCGCGAATGTCCGCGGCGTCGTCGCCGGTGCGCACCAGTTCAACCGCCGGCTCAAAGCATAGCCGGTACTTCCGAAGCGCGCGTCCCAGTGCAGAAATCCCGGCACCACGGCGGCGTCCGTGTGCAGTGCGAATCGCGCCAGGCCCGCTGTCGTGCAGGCCGGAATACCGAAAAAATCAACGAACACGCCTTCTGCGAGCAGCGTATTGTGATCGGCCAGAATGCCGACCGTCCCGTCCGCCGCCAGCACTTTCAACACCGCGCGGGCCGACTGATTTTTTTCGATGGGCAGATTCCCGCTCAGGCATCGGTATTGCGTGACCAGCGCGTCCACGCGCGGATTGTCAATGGCGCGCGCCAGAAAATGCAGCGGATAGCCGAACAGCGCCTGCGCAAAAGGAGCGAGTTCCCATGCGCTCATGTGCCCGGTGAGAAATAGAACTCCTTTGCCGCGGGCTTGCGCCGTTGCGAAATTTTCAAAGCCGTCGAGCAGCACGATGCGCTCAATGTTGCTTTTTGTGTAGCGCGGAAAATGTGCGAACTCCGCGCCCATCCAGCCCAGTTGCCGCACCATCCCTCGAATAGCGGCGCGGCGCTGTTTCCTGCTCCATTCGGGAAACGCCAGCTTCAAATTTTCCGACGCCGCGGCGCGCAGGCCCGGGCGCATCCACAATAAAACTGCCGCCGTGCGAGCGCCGACAAATCTGGCGACGGGCCGCGGCATCGCTCCAATCGTCTTGAGCAGCAGCCACAATGCTGCGTATTCCAGGTGTTCTCGCACACGGGGATTATAACGGGTGCGGGGAAGGATGGTGATTCGTGATTTGCAATTCATGACCGGGAATTGATGCCCCGTTCCTCTCTGCTGAAATCCGCGAGCGCAGATGCTAGACTCAACCGCTTGGATTCCACTGCTCCAATTCGCTCGCGCGCCGCTGAAGAAGGCAGCTTCCAGATTCCACTCTGGGCAGTCCATTTATTCCGCTGCTCCTTTACGTTTGCCTGTTCAGCGGCCTGGGCGCGATCGGCCTGGTAGGCCCGGACGAGCCGCGCTACGCCGCAATCGCACGCGCCATGGCCGAGACGCATGATTGGGTCACGCCGCGACTGTGGGGCACGCCGTGGTTTGAGAAGCCTGTGCTTTACTACTGGACAGCGGGAATGGCCATGCGTATTTTCGGCGTCAGCGAATTTGCCGCCCGCCTGCCATCGGCCCTCGCTGCCCTGCTCGCGGTCATTGCCGTCTCGTGGACCGCGCTGCGCTCCTATGGCGTCGCCGCGGCCTGGTACTCTCTGCTTGATGCTGCCCACGTCGGTCGCGATGATCGGCTTCTCGCGCGCGGCAAGCCCGGACATGCTTTTCGCCGGCATGCTGACCGCGGCCATGGCCGTAGCCAGCGAAATGTTGCAAAAGCAGCGGCCTGGGCCGCTTCTGCGCATCGCATTCGGATTCTTTCTGGGCGCCGCCGTCTTGGCCAAGGGCCCTGCCGCCGTGATTCTTGCGGGCGGCGCAACTCTTCTGTGGGCTGCGCTTTCCCGTCAGTGGCGCGCGCCGTTTCGCTTCCTGCATCCCGTAATCATCGCGGTATTTTGCGCCACGGCGCTGCCCTGGTACGTTCTCTGCGCTTTGCGCAATCCGGATTTTCTGCGTGTCTTTATCTGGCAGCACAATTTCCAGCGCTATCTCACTCCTGTTTTCGAGCATCGCCAGCCGTTCTGGTTCTTCGGCCCAATTTTCCTTCTGGGCATTCTTCCATGGCTGCCGCTGCTGATTAGCGCACTGTCCAATGCGGCGAGAAATTGGGACTTCGGGCAGGGAAAATACTCGCCCACACTCTTCGTGGCCTGCTGGGCTTTCTTCCCTCTGCTGTTTTTCAGCCTTTCGCAGTCAAAGTTGCCGGGATACATTCTTCCGGCAATTCCGCCGGCCGTACTTTTGATTGTCAGAAGCTGTGTGAGGCAGTTTGAGCGCAGGGCCCCTGCAACTCGCCTCGCCATGGCCACAATTGGAATGGTGTTTCCAATTCTGCTGGGAATTTTAAGCGCCAAACCCACCCTGGCTTTCGGTCCTGGAATCGGCACCGATGCGCTTCCTATTCGGGGGATTCAAGCCGCTCTTGAGGCGGGGATCATTGGCGGCACGCTGGTCGTTGCTTTCGCGCTGTATCGCAAGTGGAATTGCGCGATGTGCGCAGTTGCCTGCACTGTTGTGATAATCCTGTTCATCGCAAACCACAGGATATTGCCGGGAGTGGACTCATATGTTTCGGTAAGACCCGCTGCCGGCAGCCTTATCGCCAGATTTCATCCCAACCCCGATGAAATCGCTGTCTGCGGAATGCCGCGCGCCTACCAATACGGGTTGGATTATTACTTTGGCGCCGAATTGCCGGAATGGACGGGGGAAAACTCCAAGGCAAAGTTTCTGTTTTGCAACAGAGATTCGCTGCCAACTCTCCCAATGAACGGCATGCCCATGCTGGAGCAAAATACGTCCGCGGGAGATGGAAAGATATTTTTCGTAGTCTTGCAGCCTGCGGCGGATAAATAGACACTTCTCGAAGCTACTTGATTTCCGGCAGCGGCTCGCCCGACAGCGGCAAATTCACCAGGAAGAAACTGACGATGCGGTTTTCATAGTTGCGCTTTTCTTCGTCCGCCATTCCACCGTAATTTCCATGCTGGTAGAACGACCATTTCGTGAGGTATGGGAGAAACTCGGAACAGATCGGCCGTCGAAGTCGGCAAGTTCTGGCTCGTCCGGCGATTGAAGATAAAGTTGAGGCACCGACTGAAAGCGTGCCGATTCGCAATTTCAACGGCTGTACGTTTTTGTATTGCGAGTTGAGCTGCTCAAAGATCATTTGCGACATTCCGGTGATCAAGGGAAAGGCCCCAAGACCGGATCGCCTGACCTGCAGCGCGACCATGTCCTCCGGGCGGTTGTATGGCGATTCCGCCACAATTGCGCGGACCCGGTGGTCACCCGTGGCTTCCGCAAGCGCCACATACGCGCCCATGCTCACACCCCACAATCCAAAGCGGCTCACATCCACATCGCCTCGGTTAGCCACCGCGTCCATGGCAGCCCGCAACTCCTCAACTTCCTGAAATCCAAGTGTGGAGCGCCCTCCGGAAGATCCGTGTGCCGAAAAATCAAAAGCCAGCACGTTGTATTGCTGATCCTGCAAGGCCGATGCCAGCGTCAGAAGTTCTCCTCGGCTCGATCCGTAAGCCGGACACAAAATAATCGTCGGCGCGGATTTCAGTCCGGGGAAGAACCATGCATCGCGCGATCCATCGCCTTTCACCGTAAAATTCAGATCTTCAGGATGGCCGGGAAAAGACTGAAGATTGATCTCCGAGTGGCTCCGCGGAGGCTTAACCATCCGGTAAACCAAGTAGCCTGAAACTAAGGCAGCGGCAAGCATGCCGAAAAAAAACAGAGACAAAATGGCAATTGCCAGCTTGCTGTACCAAACCGATGGGTGTCGAATTTCGGAGAGAAAATCCATGCGTTTGAAATCGCGACCTTGGAGCGAAGTCACGCCCAGATTTCCGATTCGCTGGGGATCAAGACTTGCCGCTCAACTAATAAATCGTAGCACACGTGGCGGGCCAGGATGGACAACCGATCCGCGGGATGTTTCCCAAGTACATGCAACCCTCTTATTGAATAAGTATGGTAAAAATGGGTATGAGCGCCGTGACCCAAAGGCCGGGTACCAGTTCCATGCACATCGTCGATCTACGGCAATTGACCTCCTGGCAACTGAGCCCATTGCTTGCCGAAGAGGCACGGCAGTGGCGCGAAGAACTGCACTGGGATTATCTCGCCTCGACAACGTTGATTAAGAAGTTTATCGACGCGCGATCTCTCACTGGCTCCGCCATTCTGGAAAATGGGCGTCCCGTGGGGTACGCATTTTACGTTCTGGAAGAGCACAAAGGGCTGGTCGGCGGGCTATTCGTCTCGCCCAACTTCTCTCAGCAGGATTTAAGCCACAGGCTTCTCACGGATACGCTCACCACGCTCAGCGGCATCCCCAAGCTTGAACGCATCGAGGCGCAGCTCATCCCCTTTGGCTATCAACTGGACAGTATTCTCAACGAGTATGGTTTCCGCCTGCATATGCGCCAGTTCATGATCGCGCAACTCGCCTCGCACGCAGGCGAGGCTCTCGACGTTCTCCCGGGGCTCATTCGCGAAGGGCCCGGAGCTGGATTGATCCTGGAGCGCTGGGATCACCGCTACTTCGAGCCATGCGCGCGGCTTATTCAGCTCGCCTATGCCGATCATGTCGACGGCGATATCAACGATCAATATCGCAGCGAGTCCGGCGCCCTGCGCTTTCTGAAAAACATTATCATTCTGCCTGGCTGCGGGCAGTTTCAGCCGGAAGCCTCTTTTGTGCTGCGCGCTCCCCACGACAATCAGCTCGCCGGGGTGGTCCTGAATTCGCGCGTTGCAGATGGCGTCGGCCACATCACGCAAATTTGCGCCATGCCCGGCTACCAGGGGCGCGGCCTGGGGCGCCGCCTGATGGAAGCATCCCTGCAGGCGCTGCGCGTGCGCCACTTTTCTGCCGTTTCGCTCACCGTAACTTCAGGCAACCAGCGCGCCGTGCATCTCTACGAGAAACTAGGATTTGCCACCGTGAAGAAATTCGCCGCCGGAGTCTGGACCGCATCGTAATTTTAAGCGGGCATGGAGGGCGGGATTTCGTAGCGCCGGCGTCCCGCCGGCAGCTTTTGTGCACATGTCGCGACGTAAAACTGCTGGCGGGACGCCGGCGCTACCAAAAACCGCATTTGAACTTCATGCTCAGAAAAGGTTGAAATTTAGCATCCATCTTACGTGAGAAATCCAGGCTGGATTTCAAATCCCAAACTTCGAATTTGAAATTTCAAACCTCAAATCTGAAATTCTGCGTGCCCCGGTGCCGCTCGGGAAACCTGCTCAGGCTCAAAGCTTGCCGTTCGATTCCCGCATTTGCCATACTAGAAAACATGCGCAGCAAGTGGATTCCCGCACTGCTCTCCCTGTCCATACTGATCGCGGCAGCAGCGCGTGCGGACGAAATCCGCCTGAAGGATGGCAGCAAGATCATTGGCACGATTGTGGGTTTTGAGAACGATTCCTTCCGCGTGGAAACTTCGTACGGATTCGCCCTCATTCGAAAAGACAAGGTCGCGGACATCAACGTCACCGCCGCGAAAAAGGAACCCGAGCCAAAAGTAAAATCGCCCGCGCCCGCGGAGTCCCCTGCCGCTGCGCCGCCAGCCATGGTTCCGGCTGTCGTGAAGGAACCTTCTTCACCGGCAAACGCCACGCCCGAGGCAAGCGCGCCGACTGTAGCGCGTTCTTCATCCTCCGCCGGAGTTGCTTCCAGCGTGCCCGCGGCGAAGGCTGATCCCGCATCATCTAAAGTAAAAACCGTGGCAACCGCGCAGCCTGCGCCGCCTGCAGCGCCTCCCGCTGCGCCATCCGCTCCGCCGGCTCCGGAGCCGGTGGTGATTCGCGACGAAATTCGCGGCAATCAATATGTAAATCTCACATATGGATTCCAAATGTATAAGCCGCCCAGCTGGGATCTGATCCCGGCCGCGCGCAAGGCACTGCCTGACTCTGTCGCCGCCCTGGGCACCAGCGATCAGACAACGCTGATGGTCATCGGCCGCGAGCACGCCAAGGATTCTCTCGACGCACATGCCGCCGCCACGGGAAAAGCGCTTGGCGACGTCTACGAACACTACCGCCAGATTTCCAGCCGCCATCTGACCATCGCCGGCTTTCCCGCCGTCGAACAGCGCGCGCGCGGAACCGCTGACGGCCGCGATTGGTCCGTGATTCTGCTGACACTCTTCAACGGCAGCGATGCCTACACTATGCTGGGAATGACCTGGGCGGATTCAGACCTGATTCAAGTCCAGGAAAACGTAATCTCAAAAGCCGTGAACAGCCTGACGTTCAGCACGAAGTAGGACAGGCTTCAGCCTGTCTTCTTTTCATTCACATATATGCAAATTCAAAAGCAGACAGGCTGAAGCCTGTCCTACTGGCAAAGCAAATCACGAAACGTTGACCTCAACCGTGTGATAGCCCCGTGGCCCCATCCGGCCATTCTCCGGACTTGGAAGACGTCTGCACTTTGCCGTTGCCGTCCGTGGCGCGCACTTGAATTTCGTGCTTTCCGCTTTGCGGATTGGCCCACACGTAGCGCCAGAACGCCCAAACCTGCGAGGGCATTGGATTGCTGAAAATCGTGCAGGGATTCCACGTGCCGCCGCCGTCCGTTGAAATTTCCACCTTCGAGACGCCAACTGCATTGGCAATCGCCCATCCGGTAACCACAAAACTTTGCCCCGCAATTTGCGTTGAGCCATGCGGATCGGTGATCACGGATTGCAGCTGCCGCTCGCCATCGTTCGACCAGCCCATCCATTCCCAGTAGCCCAGATGGCTCTTGTCCACCAGCTCAATGCGCGTCAGCCACTTGGGCGTCTTCATGCCGTAAATCCCGGGCATCAGCACGCGCAGCGGAAAGCCGTGAATGCGCGTCAGCGGCTCGCCATCCATGTCATAAGCCAGAAAATTTCCCGCGCGCGACAATCGCTCTATCGTGTGGCCCGTGGTATAGCCCTCCGCCGCATACAGGATGGCGTACTTGGCGTTGGCCTTGGGCCCGGCGCGCTCCAGGAGCGGCCGCAGCAGCGTCCCGCGCCAGTCCGCCGTGTCGATCAGCCCGCCGGCAATTTCATTCGAAATGCATTCCAGCGTGAGCGTCGTTTCATAGGGCGCCAGCTTTCGAATATCGTCATAGTCAAAGTGCAGCGGGTCCGTCACCAGCCCGTCAATCGTCAGCGACCACTTGTTCACGTCCACCGCAGGCTCGCCATGCGACGAGGTGACGTAAAACTGATCCACCGGCGCAATGGCCCGGAGCGCCGCCTCCGCGCCAAAATGCTCATACCCCTTCACATCAACATTGGCCGCCCCAAATCCATACGCCAGCGAACGATACACGGCATAGGGCAGCAGTATTCCCAGCCCCGCACCACCAGCAATCGAAATGAATCTGCGTCGCTCCATATGGCTTCTCTCGAATGTACCACTACTTAGATGCTACGGAGGAATGGGTGATTCGGATGAGGGGCATTATCGGCAAGCAGGATTAAAGAGGAAATCCATGACGCGGGCCTTCGCGGTTTCCAGCGTCCGGCTAGCGAAGGTCCGCATCATGGAATCAGGAGAGCTAAGTCAAGAGCTTTAACACAGAGAACACTGAGAAAAACAAGTCCTCAGAGAAACCCTGAGAAAACCAAGAGAAAAGCTTTAGGTGCCTTCGGACCACGACGCCAGGTACAGCTCCTGCTCGGGCGTGAGCTTGTCCATTTGCACGCCCATGGATTCGAGCTTGAGCTTGGCGATCTGGCGGTCGATGAGTTCGGGCACGACGTAGACTTGCGGCTTCAGCTCCGACGCATGCTTCAGCATGTATTCGGCGGAGAGCGCCTGGTTGGCAAAGCTCATATCCATCACCGCGGCCGGATGCCCCTCCGCAGCGGCTAAGTTGATGAGGCGTCCTTCGCCCAGCAAATAAATCCTGCGGCCATCCTTGGTCGAATACTCCTCGACAAATGGGCGCGCGATGCGCTTGCCGTTGGACATTTTTTCCAGCGCGGGGATATCGATTTCGACGTTGAAGTGTCCGGAGTTGCAGACCACCGCGCCGTCCTTCATGCGTTCAAAGGAGTCATGCGCTAAAACGGATTTGTTGCCGGTCACGGTGACGAAGATGTCGCCGATCTTGGCAGCGTCCGCCATGGGCATCACGCGGAAGCCGTCCATCACGGCTTCGATGGCTCGCACCGCGTTGATCTCGGTGACGATCACGTCGGCGCCCAGTCCCTTGGCGCGCATGGCCACGCCCTTGCCGCACCAGCCGTAACCGGCAACCACAACTTTGAGGCCAGCGATCAGCAGGTTGGTGGAGCGAATGATTCCGTCAATGGTGGATTGCCCGGTGCCGTAGCGGTTGTCGAAGAAATGCTTGGTCTCCGCGTCGTTCACCGCAATCACGGGATACTTCAGCGTGCCGTCCTTGGCCATGGCGCGCAGGCGAATCACGCCGGTGGTGGTCTCTTCCGTTCCGCCGATCACGTCCTTCACCAGGTGCTGGTGTTTGGTCAGCAACAGGGTGACCAGGTCCGCGCCGTCGTCCATGGTCATTTGCGGCTTGTGATCGATGCAGGCGTTCAAGTGGGCGTAATAGGTGGCGTTGTCTTCGCCCTTGATGGCGTAGGTTGGAATTCCGTAGTCCTTGATGAGCGATGATGCCACTTCATCCTGCGTGGAAAGCGGATTGGATGCGCACAGCACCAAATCGGCGCCGCCATCGCGCAGCGTGATGGCCAGGTTGGCCGTTTCGCTGGTCACGTGCAAGCACAAGGAAAGACGCACGCCCTTCAGCGGCTGCTCCTTGATAAATCGCTTGCGGATCAACTGGAGAACGGGCATCTGCTGATTAGCCCATTCGATTTTTCGCTTGCCTGTCTCGGCGAGGTTCATGTCGCGAACGTCACCGGCCGTGCTTTGCAAAGTCTTTGTCACGCGAATCACTCCTATCTTTCAAGTAGCACAGGCTTCAGCCTGTGGCTTTTTCATTCTTATGAAATCGTCATAAATCAATTTTGACTTAGCGGCGGACGGCAACTTCTTTGCCGGCAAGTCCCGCCTGGCTGCGAATCGAGTCGGCCTTGTCCGTCAGCTCCCACGTAAAGCCGGGGCCGGTGCGCCCGAAGTGGCCGAAGGAAGCTGTAGGACGATAAACGGGCCGCCGCAGGTTGAGCGATTCGATGATCCCATGCGGGGTAAGCTTAAAGGTGCTGCGGATCAAATCGGTGATCTGCTCATCGGGAATCGCGCCGGTGCCAAAGGTATCGGCCATCACGGAAACTGGCTCGGCAACGCCGATGGCGTAGGCAAGCTGCACTTCCACCTTGCGCGCCACTCCTGCAGCCACCAGATTCTTGGCCACGTGCCGCGCCATGTAGCAAGCCGAGCGGTCCACTTTCGAGGGATCTTTGCCCGAAAACGCGCCGCCACCATGCCGGCTGTAGCCGCCGTAGGTATCCACAATAATCTTGCGACCCGTCAAGCCCGCATCGCCCATCGGTCCGCCAACAACGAAGCGCCCGGTGGGATTGATGTGAAATTTAGTGTTTTTGTCCATCAGCTCGGCGGGAACCACCTTGCGAATCACTTCATCGCGCACGGCATTTTGCAGGTCCGCATTGGAAACGGATTCGCTGTGCTGCGTCGAGATGACCACGGTGTCCACGCGCACCGGTTTGTCGCCGTGATATTCGACGGTTACCTGGGACTTGCCGTCCGGGCGGAAGAAATTGACAATGCCCTTCCGGCGAACATCGGAAAGGCGGTGCACCAGCTTATGAGCAAGCGTAATGGGCAACGGCATCAACTCTTCCGTTTCATCGCAGGCAAAGCCGAACATCAGGCCCTGATCGCCCGCGCCGCCCGTGTCCACGCCCATGGCGATGTCCGGAGACTGCCGCTTCAGCGAGGAAATAACGGCGCAGGTTTCGGCGTCAAAGCCGTACTTGGCGCGCGTGTAGCCAACGTCGCGGATCACGTCGCGCGCAATGTCTGAATAGTCCAGCACAGCTGAGGTGGTGATTTCACCGGCGACCATGACCAATCCGGTGGTCACCAGCGTTTCGCAGGCCACGCGACCCATAGGGTCAGCCGTGAGCACCGCGTCCAATACAGCGTCGGAAACCTGGTCGGCAATCTTGTCCGGGTGTCCCTCGGTTACCGATTCCGAAGTGAATAAAAATTTGCGATTCTTGTCGCTCAAGCCAGCACCCCTTCTTGAAAATTCCGCAAATAGATACAAACACAACTCATGTGCGGGAACAATTTTGGTCCGATATCGACGCTAACATGCGACCCCAAGCGTGTCAACGAATTGAGGCCAAACGTGTTGAGTGATCACTAAATAGCAAGTAGTGGGGGTTGGATGGCTTTGGCTATCTATAGGATGGGGCCGCCAGGCTAGGAATCCTCGTCAGCCTCAGCCGCCATTCCCAGTGTGCCTTTTCGACGCGCCAGCAAATAATTCCGTATAAACGGATCGAGATCGCCGTTCAGCACGCGATCCACATCGCCCATTTCAAACTTGGTGCGGTGATCTTTGATCAGGCGGTAGGGCTGCAGCGTGTAGGTGCGGATCTGGCTGCCGAAACTGATGTCTCGCTTGGTTTCGTCCATCTTGCGCGTTTCGGCCTGGCGCTTTTCGATTTCCGCCTCGTACAGCTTTGACTTAAGCCATTTCATGGCCAGCTCGCGATTCTTGTGCTGGCTGCGCTCGTTCTGGCATTGCACCACGATGCCGGTTGCCAGGTGCGTGATGCGCACAGCTGTTTCCACTTTGTTTACGTTTTGGCCGCCCGCGCCGCCGGCGCGAAACGTATCGACGCGCACTTCCTCGGGCTTCACGACGATATCAATTTTGTCGTCGATTTCAGGAATCGCGAAAACGGAAGCGAACGAGGTGTGCCGCCGCGCTGCCTGATCGAATGGCGAAATGCGAATCAAGCGGTGCACTCCGCTTTCCGTGGAGAGAAATCCGAATGCGTTCTCGCCTTCCACGCGCACCGTTGCCGATTTCAATCCCGCGCCTTCCCCGGGCGTCAGGTCCATGACGGTAGCCGTAAATCCCTTTTGCTCCGCCCATCGAAGGTACATGCGCAGCAGCATTTCAGCCCAATCCTGGGACTCCATTCCGCCCGCGCCGGGCTTGATGGTCATGATGGCGTTCAATCTGTCATTCTCGCCGGAGAGCAGAGTGACCGTTTCGAGGTCTGAAACGTAGGTGTCGGCGGCGGACATTTCGCGCTCGGTTTCCTTCAAGAGCGAATCGCGCTGCACGGAATCCTTCTCTTCTTCCGCAAGATTAAAGTAGGTGTCAATGTCGCTGTCCATGGTGGCCAGCTTGGTGTCCGAGGCCAGAATGGCTTCGGCGGCCTTGCGCTGCTGCATGACTTTTTGCGCCTGTTCCTGGTCCTGCCAGAAATCGGCCTGGGCGATTTTCTTTTCGAGGGAGGCTATGGTTTCGCGGCTGCGGGCAACGTCAAAGATAACTCCGCACAAGTTCGATGCGCTTTCGCAATTCTTCCCGCTGCTTCTGTAAATCCTCGATCATCATGATGTGGTGTCCCGCTAAATTAGGAATTTTTGCGCGCAAGCCTGCTGCGCGCATCCAACAACACTAACATGAGCGCGACGAGAACGCACAGCCATGGAAACCAGTCTCCCAAGCGCGCATACGGCGTCAGGCCGTCGCGAAATGCATACGGTGCATCCAGCTCTCCGCGAATATTCGGGGGCATTTGCGCCACGATGCGCCCGTAGGGATCGACGGAAACGGTGATTCCGTCATTGGTGTCGCGCAATAGCCAGCGCCGGTTCTCCACAGCCCTCACGCGCGCCATGGCCAAATGTTGGGCCGGCGCGCCCGACCCGCCGAACCAGCCGTCATCCGAAATGTTGATGAACAGTTGCGCGCCGGCCAGCGCGAAGCGCCGCACTTCGTTTGGAAAAATCGCTTCATAACAAATGTAAGTGCTGAAGCGGCCGCCCGAAATGTTTCCAACTTTGTATTGCGAGCCTTGCTGGAAATCGCCGATAAGGCTCGTCAAATCGCGCGCGAAGAAAAACCAATTCCTCCACGGCACGTACTCGCTGAAGGGCACTAGATGAATCTTGTCATACATGAAATCGAGCTCGCCGCTTGCTCCAAGCAGCGCCGCGCTATTTGTCGCCGCCATCTGGCCGTTGCCAATCGGCTTCCAATCGATCACGCCCACCAAAAATCCGTTGCCCGCGCCGCGCGCGATACGCTGCGCGCGAGAGCGAAAATCCGCATCCTGCAGCGAAAATGGCGCAGGGACTTCTGGCCATACGACAACGCCGGGATTTTTTTGCGCCGCGCCGATGCTGATTTCTTCCAGTTGATTCATATCCGCAGCGTGAGTTTGCATCCAGTTCGAGGGATAGCCGTTGGACACTGGAAAATTCGTTTGCACCAAATGCGCAACATGATCGGCGCGGGATTGCGGAACATATCGAGGGCCCAAAATGGCAATGATGATCAGGAACGAGTTCACGCCGACCCAGGGTTTTATGCCGCCCTGCTTGCGCTGAGACATTTGCAAAAATACCCAGGCTGCCAGCGCACTGTACGACGCAACCACCAGCGACAATCCCCAAATGCCGGTGACCGCCGTCAATTGAACAAACACCAGATTTCCCGCGGCCACATATCCAAGCAAATTCCACGGAAAGCCGATGGCGGGCATGTGCATGGTGGCGAATTCCATGACCACCCACAGAAAAGGAGCGGCGAAGCAGGCCTTGCCTGGCGCGGATTTCCCGAGCCACGCGATCGCCGACGCAAACGCCGCATGAAAAAAGGACATTACGACAATGACCAGCGCGAATACGGCTCCGGCCTGAATCACAGGGAGCGGCCCGTACTGCCGCATCACCGTATAAAACCACGGCAAACTCAGCCCAAAATACGCCGCCCCGTGCAGCGATCCCAGCAAGAATGCGAATAGCGGCCGCTCACCCAGCACCGCAACGATCAGCACCGCCGGAGCGATCCATCCCAAAAGTGGGATATTGTAGGCAGGAAATGCCAGCGCCAGCGCAGCGCCCGATGCGAGCGCAAGCAGCAGCCGGACTGTCCTCGACAAGTTCATGGCCACGGCATTGTAGACCGCCGCTGCGTCCGCTGCACATGGCGAAAACACAAACGGGAAAAATCAGGCAAACCAGGTTTGGCAATGACGCCATATGCTTTTGTCATTCCGAACGAAGCGAGGAATCTCTCTGGAGTTGACTCGAAGAAAAGAAAGAGAGATTCCTCGCTTCGCTCGGAATGACAAAATAGATCGCTATTTCCTTGGCCCGCAAAGGAAGGAGTTTCAGGAGGTTATCTGAACATATAAAAACGAAATGCGCCGCTAAACAATCTCATCGCGAAAAAGCCAGGCCACGTCGTCGGAAGTGAGCTGTCCCTTCTTCTGCATTAGATCTATCAACTTCAATGTAAGGGCGTCATGAGCGGGCGGGGGGACTGAACTGTGAGTTTTCGCGTGCGAACCGGGTGACAACTTTTCAGGCCCGGAAGAATCGAGCTTTTGGATCCACTTTTCGATGGTCGCTTTGCCTGCTTCATCCAACGCCGTGAAGGCCACGCCCATGCCCAACCCCGGCTGCGAATCCCGCACGATCCCGAAGCAGGTCACTTCCTCTCCAGCCCAAATCATTCGCACTTGAATCTTGGACCCTTTGGGAAGCGGATTCAGTGAATCCAGATAGCATCCCTTTTGACTCAAGTCCGCCGCGCGTGTTGACGAGCGGGCGCCCGAAGCCAAATCCTTCACTTCGGTGGTGGCGGAAAAAGCGTGGCGCTTTTTCTGACGCCGGTCGATTGTGGAAGTCTCACTATTCAAATTTTCTTTGCTGGAATCCAAGGGATCCTCTCCTTCTAAATGGCCGCCATCCTTACTTTTGGCATAACTTGCTTTGGCGAACATCTATTTTAGCGCGGGGGCGCTCACTTCATCAGACTGTGTCTCCGAGACATAATTATCTCTGATCGTATAGTAATTACTTAAATAACTATTCCATGTGTGCGCGGCAAGGCAACTGCGATTCAGCGGCCTTTAGCGTTTGATGATGGATTTAAATCCATTGGCTTCCAGGTCCTTGCGGCCATTCGTGGCAGCCTCGTTGTTCGCATATGGGCCGACTTGCACGCGATAGTATTTGTCGGCGCTGGGCGGGAGGACCATCGCGGGGAATTTTTCTATTGCAGCGCGAGTGCAAGCAGCAGCCGTACGGTCCTCGACAAATTCATGGCGACGGCGATGTAGACCGAACACGCGTCCACAGCACGCTAGAGAAGCGCGGCCAACGTGGAAGCGCGGCTGCCGTTAAGCCTGTTCGCCAGGACTCGGGGGCCGCGCATCCAGTTGGTTTTACTTAACTCCTGACAATATTCGCTTGCGCTGGTGGTATTTATTCGTTATAGTTGAAGAAATGAGGAAGCGCGACTATCTCGGTAGTTTTGAACTGATGGTGATGTTGGCATTGATCCGTCTGGGCGAGAACGCCTATGGAGTGCCTATCTCAAGAGAAATCGAAGAGAGGAGTGGCCGAGAGGTGGCACTTGGTAGCGTATATGCCACGCTGGAACGACTGGGAGAGAAAGGCTTGGTGTCTTCAGATCTGGGCGAGCCAACGGCAGAACGCGGTGGACGAGCAAAAAGATATTTCCGTGTCACGTCGAAAGGGTTGCGAGAAGTTCGCCAGACGCAAGCGGCACTGAAGAAGCTGTGGCGCGGACTTCCTCAATTAGAAGGAGAGAGAGCATGAGTCCTTCACATCCGCCCATCGTGGCGAACTGGTTGTTGCAGCACCTGCTCTCTGGCGAAGAGAATGAAGCCCTGGTTGGGGACATGATGGAAGACTTTAGGAACGGGCGCTCCAATCTTTGGTATTGGAAGCAAGTGCTGGCAGCTATTGTTGTGTCATCCCGCGATGAAGTTCGTGCACATGCTCTGATCGCTGTTAAGGCCTTGATTACAGGCTGGGCAGCCCAATTCATGTTTCAATTTGTAGCCTGGGGACTGTTAATTCGCTTTCACCTCTGGCTTCCTCTGCACCAGAATCTACTTTTGTTTTTTGGTTATGGAGTCGCCGCGTCGCTCTCGTGGTTGATTCTCTGGACTCCAATCTGGATCGGAAGTGGCTGGTTCGTTGGCGGACATTACCGATCGCATCGGGCGAGTATGGTGCTCATGTTCTCCTTATCTGTCTTTGCCTGGAAACTCTTGGGACTTCCATGGGCAATTCATCTTTTATCCAACGCGGCACACGACCCGAGATATTTCCCCCAACTATTGGTCGAACTCATGAATTTGGTTTTGCCGTCCATCTACATAGTGCTGGGAGGATTGCTGGCCGAAATTTCCAAAAGAGATTCTTCGGCCCGTCGTGAACTGATATTGCCTTAGGCAACACGGGAATGAACGTTGCAGCGGGGAGGTAAATCCAATGCCGCGTCAAATTGCAAGGCAAGGCCCTGCCTCCTACAACACCTTTGGCAATTTGTCCGTACCTGGCACTCGCGCTGGTGCGATTGTTTCACTCGGACTTGCCGTTATTGCGTGGTTGGTGATTCCCATCGCGCGTCCATTCATAATTGGCACCGTGGGGCTCGGCTTGGTCATAGGCGTAATTCTCCGGTGGAAGCACAACAATTAGCTCTATCTGAGCTGGTAGGAGGACCCCAATGAGCGATCGAATCTGGGTTACCGTTGCAGTTCTATTCGTGGCTTCGTTAGGGGGACGTGCATCCGCGCAAGTGCCCGTTGAGTGGCGAGATCCGTCCCCGCACAAAGTGCAGTTTGTATCGGTAGGCGACAACATCAAATTAGAGGTGCTTGACTGGGGCGGTAGCGGTCGGGCATTGGTCTTCCTAGCGGGATACACAACAGCGCATATATATGACGAAATTGCTCCGAAATTGACAGATGTCGCGCACGTCTACGGAATTACGAGGCGTGGACTAGGCCTCTCAAGCAAGTCAGCCTCGGGCTACACAGCACAAGAGTCAGCCGACGACGTCCTGCAAGTACTGGATGCCCTAAATTTAAGTAAGCCGGTCCTGATTGGACACTCGTTTGGAGGGCAGGATCTGAGTACACTTGGTGCTAAATACCCACGAAGAATGGCGGGCTTAGTTTATCTGAACTCAGCGGAGGACACCAGCCTTGGGCCCGTACGCGCGAAAGTGTCAAGACCATCACAGGGTCAGCTTCCAGAAGCACTCCAAAGACTGCCCGACAAAACGTCCTTTAGCGCGTATCGAGAACGCCAAAAAGCAGACCATGGGCTGGCGTTTCCTGAGGCGGAACTCCGTCAGTTGTTCGCTTCAAATCGAGATGGGACCGTGGGTGCTTACCTAGTCCCAACAAATGTGCGTGACGCGATGTTTGCCGGAATCGAGTCTCCCGATTACTCACGCATTCATGTTCCAGTGTTGGCGTTCTTTGCGCTGCCCGCGGCGCTTGAAGATCAGATCAAACTCTATAGGCCCAAGAATGCAGAGGAGGATGCTGCGCTTGGGATTATGTATGCGATTAATCTAGCTTGGGTCGCACGAAATAGAGACGCTCTCAAGCGCGGCTTACCACATGCACAAACTATCGAGCTGGTTGGAGCCAGCATGTACATCTTTCTTTCAAATGAAACGGATGTGGAACAAGGGTTGCGTTCATTTCTTGCGGGACTGCCCTAGCTGATCGGTTGGCACCGCTATAGGAAACTGGCCGGCTGACTGACACAGACTTCCGTTGTCAACTGTAAAACACTTTACCGTTTGACGATCGACTTGAACCCATTCGCTTCCAGGTCCTTGCGGCCATTGGTGGCGGCCTCGTTGTTCGCATACGGGCCGACTTGCACGCGATAGTATTTGTCGGCGCTGGGCGGGAGGACCATCGCGGGGAATTTTTTCTGCTGCAGGGCTTGCGCCAAGCGCCAGCGCATCATCCTGATGCAGCACGGCCGCCACCTGCAACATGATCGCGCCTCTTGGAATCAGCGGATCGCCCGCGCCGGCTGAAGGCTTCTCCGGCTTGGCCGCGGACTTCGAGGCCGTAACTGTGGCGGGCTTGGGCGCGGTCGCCGGCTTTGCAGGCGCAGGAGTGGGCGCGAGTTTGGGGGGCGGCTGC
The DNA here is from genome assembly GCA_963825365.1 of uncultured Acidobacteriota bacterium. GTDB lineage: Bacteria > Acidobacteriota > Terriglobia > Acidiferrales > UBA7541 > Palsa-360. Next base: position 375,904 of record CAWGSV010000004.1, read on the forward strand.
AAATGATCCGCGCTGGCTTGCGGATCGGCGGAGTGATAGAAATCCCAATCGGAACTTTTCTTGGGAACTTGCGCGTCTTCAGGCTCCTGCTTGGCTTTGGATTTCGCGCCCGAGGATGCGGCGGGGGCGGGCGGCGCTTCGCTTCCCGGCGGCGAGCCCACCGTCGCGCGAAGCTTGGGATCGAACTGGCTCCGTCCCATCAAGTAGCCCAGCGTGAAGACCACTCCGAAAATCACTACCAGAAGCAGGAACAGCCCAACCAGGTGCCTGCTTTCCAGCACGAAATCTCCGCCGCTTTTTTTCTCTTTCGATGCCATCTATGTTTTTGAGCCCAGCGCCTTCACCCACTCATTAATGATATCGATCGGCAGCGGAAACACAATGGTGGTATTTTTTTCCACGCCAATTTCAGTCAGCGTTTGCAGGTAGCGCAATTGAATTGCGGCGGGCTGCGTTTCAAGCACCTTGGCGGCCTCGGCCAGTTTTGCCGACGCCTGCGCTTCGCCCTCAGCGTGAATAATTTTTGCGCGGCGCTCGCGTTCCGCCTCGGCCTGCCGTCCGATGGCGCGCTGCATCTGCTCGGGGATGTCGACCTGCTTGACTTCCACCTTAGTTACTTTAATACCCCAGGGCTCTGTATCCTGGTCAAGGATCACCTGCAGCTTGCTATTTACTTTTTCGCGTTCGGCCAGAATCTCGTCCAGTTCAAACTGGCCAACGATGCTGCGCAGCGTGGTTTGCGCCTTCTGCGATGTGGCGTACATATAGTTCTGCACGCGCGAGACCGCAAGATTGGCGTCCACCACGGCAAAATAAGCGACCGCGTTGACCTTCACCGATACGTTGTCGCGCGTGATGATGTCCTGCGAAGGCACGTCCAGCGTTTCGATTCGCAGCGAAACGCGCGTGAGCGTCTCAATCGGATAGAACACCAGGCACAAGCCGGGGCCCTTGGCGCTGGGCTGCATGCGCCCCAGGCGCAAAACCACGCCGCGCTCCCATTCCTTGAGCACATACAGCGAATTCCAGAACCAGATAAAGCCGATGAACAGCGCGATCAGAAGCCCGTACATCGAAAAACTTGGCGCATCCATTTTTCCTCCTCGCAAACAATCCAGCTTGGGTACAGGCGGGACTAGCCCTCAACGCGCTCGTGCCTTGCCAAAAAACTTTTTCATTTGGCTGATGCAGAGTGCTCGGCCGGAACTACGTGCAGAGTCAGCCCCTCGAAACTTACCACGCGAACATGCTCGCCCTGTGAAATTGCTTCACGAGCCACTGCCCGCCACAATGCGCCATTCAGCCGCACCATTCCCTCAAATTGTTCCGCACTGTCAGACTTTACCAGTGGACCAGTGACTTCAGCGAGTGTGCCGATAAATTGCTCGCGTCCCATGGACGGCTTCCAGGTGCGCGATTTCAACACCAGACGCATCAGGAAGACCACGATCAGCGCAAACGGAAGCGTCACTCCAAACGCAATGCCCAGGCTCACTCCCGCATGCGTCATGGGTGAGCGCACCAGCATCAGCGCGCCCAGCAGCATGGCCACAATTCCGCCGATGGCCAGCACGCCGTGGCTTGTGTACTTGGCCTCCAGCACGAATAGCCCCAGCGCAAGCAAAATCAAAACAATGCCCGCGGGCTGCACAGGCAAGATGTGCATGGCATACAGCGCCAGCACCAGGGCAATGCCGCCGATCACTCCGGGCGCAACCATTCCCGGGTGCGTGAATTCAACGTAAAGCCCCAGCACTCCCACGATCAACAGAATGAAAAATGCATCTGGCTGCACGATGCGTGAAAGAAATCGCTCGCGGCCCGACATCGAAAATGGAACACGCAGCGGATTGCGCAGAGCAAGCTGCATGGTCGATCCGTCAAAGCGCTTGACGGTGCGGCCATCCAATTTTGAAAGCAAATCTTCCGGTGAGTTTGCAATCAAGTCGATGAGCTTTCCATCCAGCGCTTCCGTCTCGGTCCAGGCCTTGCCGTCGACCACCGCGGACTCCGCAAGCTCCACATTTCTGCCGCGTTTTGCTGAATAGCTGCGCAGGAACGCCGTTGCGTCATTCAATATTTTTTTCTTCAGCGTTTCGTCCACCTGCACCGGAAATCCGCCGATGGCCAGCAGCGGCGATGCCGCGCCGGTATGCGTTCCCGGAGCCATGGCCGCTACGTCCGCCGACATCAAAATAAAAAATCCCGCGGATGCCCCGCGCGATGCATCAGGCCAAATAAAAATTGCCACCGGAACAGGCGAATTCAAAATGTGATGGATGATGTCTTCCATGGAGGTGGAAAGGCCACCGGGAGTGTCCATGGTAATGAGCACCAGGTTTGCATGGCGCCGCGCGGCTTCCTCGATGCCGTTGTCGACGTACTCGGCCATTACCGGTTCAATTTCATCGTCGATGTGCAGTTCCAGAATTTGCGCGGAGGTGGTGGTCGGAGAGGAATTTCCCTTGTCCTGCGCCTGCGCTCGCAAATTGAATGCGCAGAACATTGCTGCCGCGAACATTGCAATCGCCGCAAAGGTAGCGGCAGGTCTGGACGAAAAATATTCAATTGCGCGGCGGGGCACAACCCTAATTTGAAATTCCATCGAGCAGTCGGAGGTCCGAGCTTCAGCTCGGACATTCACGCTAGACTTGATATGGGCTTTAGCCCCTGAAGCTTCAGGGGTTAAAACCCCTCGCTCGTCGATACTTTTCATCGGGGCTGAAGCCCCGACCTCCGAAACCCGAGCATTCTTCAAAATGGGATAGCACCCGCGCCGGTCGTCCTCAACATTCATGGGCGCACACCGCCGCTGCCAGCCTTGCCAATTCCCTTGCCTGTCTGTGGCTGCCCTTCGGGAATTCCGCCGCCGGGGTGCAATAGTGTGCGATCGAAGTTTCTGGAAACGCGCGCCAAACGCGCCAGCGCGTTGCCATCCTGCAGGTTTGGCGGGGCTTGCTTATCGGCGGTCTCCGCGGCCTCCGCGCGAATTGCAGCCGCTTCGGAATTTCGACCGAGGGATTCCAATACCACGATCAGCAGCGATTTTGCTTCCTTATCGTCAGGATCGATTTTTCTGGCCCGTTCCAGCGGAGCCACAGCGGCGGCCGCCTGCTTTCCGATCACCTTAGCGATGGCGATGTTGATCCAATAATCCGCTTCTTCCGGATCAAGCACCGATGCGCGCTCGAATTCCGTCTCCGCCTCGTTCCACTTTCCCAGCCGCAGCCGCGCCACGCCCAGGTTGTTGCGCATTTCCGGCAATTCCGGAAGCGAATCTTTCTCCCCGGTTTTTCGCGTGCGCTCAAGCAAGCCGCTGAACGCCGCCTCCGCACGGGCGCCATCGTTTCGCATCAGATGGCAAACACCTGTCTCGAAACTTGCCTGCGCCCCGTCCGGACGATTGGGAGGCACGCGCGAATACCACACCAGCGTCGAATCGCAATCGCGCCGCTTGAAATAAATTCGGCCGAGTTCAAATGCCGGCCGGTCCCAGGAGGGCTCCAGCCGCGCCGCTTCCCGCAGCGAACGAAGGCGCTCCTCGTCCTGCGATCCGGCAATGCCGTGCACAAAATTTTCAAGCGCTTCCAGGCGCAAGGACGGCGGCGGCTCGGAGAAGCTCGATTCATCAACGCTTGCTCCCTGCTGCGGACAATTCTTTTGGTTAATGGCGCACAAGATCTTCCAGGTCAGGCGAGCGTGCGCGCGCGGCAGGTCCTGCATTGCGATGGATTCGATGAGAGGCTGAGAAAGAGACGGCGGGCTGAGATGAAGCACTCGGGCTTCCAGCGTGACGTTCTTGCCGTCGGATTGGAATCGTCCGTATACCACCGCATCGGCATCAGCCTCGGCGGCAATTTTCACGATGGTGGCGTGAGAAAAACGCGCCGAGTCCGGCAGGCCCATTCGCTCAAGGGTCGCCAGGCGTTCCTCCCGGGAAAGCACGTTCACTCCGCGGTCCTCGAGGCGCTCCGCCGTCAACTCCGAGAAACCTTCGCCAAGCCAGTCCAGGGTTGGCATTCGGCTTTCGTTTTCAAATGGAAATATCAGAAGCGTTTCGGGACGCGGTTCGGCGGAAGCGCTGCGCGTTTCACGCGTGGATTGCGCTGGGCGAGCGCGGCCCGCCGTCACGGGCAGGCAAAAAGCGACACTCAAAAGGAAAAGCCCAAACCGAAATATTCGAGGAGGCATGATAATTTTTATTGTAACAGAGGCCGCGCGGAGCGCGTCCGCGCCTGACTCGCGTTGCCGAAAAGCTTACGCTCCAGGGTGATCCGCGGATCCCTTCTGGTCCGCCGGGACAACGCGGGCAAGCACGGCTTGCACCGCCGGGTCGTCGATCACGCCCTTAAATGACGGGTCCGTGGCTGCTTTTCCGACGTCCTTATAACCTTCGTCCAGCGATTTGCGCAGGTAATCGGCACAGTGCGCGGCGTCGCCCTTTGCCGCGTACACCTTGGCCATGGTGAAGAAAAACAGGCCGTGGTTGGAAACTGAGCGGTCCTGCACGGTGCTGCCCGCGCGGTCGCTACGCTCGAAAATGGTCGAGTCGATTTCAAGCGCCTTTTGAAATTCACCCGCGGCTTCCGGAAACTTGCTGGAATTGTAGTAGGCAAAGCCCAGGTTGGCGTGGGCACCGGCCTGGCTCGGATCGATGCTGACCGCTCGTTGATATTCGCGGATGGCGCGCTTGAAATCTTTCTGGTGGTAATAGACCATTCCCAGATTGTTCACTGCGCTGGCATTTTTCTTGTCGGCCTTGGCCGCGCGCAAGAAATACTTTTTAGCCTGGTCGTAGTTGGCAAGGTCCAGGTAGGCAATTCCAATCATGTTCATGAAACCGGCATTCTTCGGATCGCTCTTGAGCAAATCCAGGTAGCCCTGAATGGCCGCGTCGTAGCGTTTCTCCGCCATCTGAATTCTTGCCCGCTCTTCTTGCATTTCCTTGGGGGTGAGGTTGGAGGCCGAGGCGCTGCCGATTTGCGTTTGCGAAGATCCGGGAGCCTGCTCAGAAAAGGGCTGCCGCGCGGCCAAACAAAGCGGTGCGGCAAACACCAGGAGGCCAGCCAAAATTCGGAAAAAGTAAATTGGAGGTTGCTGTTTCATCGCAAAGCCCTCCCGATGACGCCGCTTTAGTGCTGCTGATCTTGTGAGCCTGATGGTGTCTTGTCGGCGTCTTTCTTGCCTCCAAAGATACCAAAAATTCGTTTCAAGACGCCTTTTTTGTTTTCGTCGTCCGCCGGTTGATTTTCGGCGGAGGCTGGCTGCGTGGAGTTTGGATGAGCGGCTGTACTGCCGGGCGCGGGAGGCCCGGCGTCAGCGCCTTTGTTCTTGTCTCCGCCAAAAACATGGGAGAGCCAGGAACCCGGGGCGGTATCGTTGGCCATATGCCCGCCATGCAAGGGGCAGAATTCGGTGGGTTCCGTGCCATGGATATAGACTTCCTCGCGCGTGGTCGGGCACTCAGGAGTGGCCAAAGCCAAACTTTCCGGATCGATGGTGACTTTTGTCACTCCTTCCGGCATTTCAAAAGGCTTCACGTCGCGATACGCGGGCAGGGTCACCGCGCGCTTCATAAACTCAGCCCAAATGGGCGCGGGAGCGTTTGCACCGGAGAGGCCAAGGTCGCGGTTGTCGTCGAATCCCACCCACACGATGGCCAGCAAATTCGAGGTATATCCCGCAAACCAGCCGTCACGCGATGTGCCTGTCTTGCCCGCCGCGGGCGCAGTGAATCCTCTGGCTCGAACGGTGGCGCCCGTGCCGCGGTCGATGACGTCCTCCATCATGCTGGTCACCAGGTAAGTCACACGCGGGTCCAGCGCGCGCCTGGACTGAATTGCATTTTGTTCCAGCGAGGCTCCCTCGGAGTTCACCACATTTCGGATGAACATGGGTTCGTTGCGCACGCCTTCGTTCGCAAAGATTGTGTAGCCGCCGGCAACTTCGAGCGGCGTCATTTCATACGCGCCCAGTGCCACGGCAGGTGTCGGCTGAATGGAAGGGTCCAGCCCGAATTGATGGGCCATGTCCGTAACGCGCGTGTAGCCCACCATCTCGGCCACTTTCACAGTGGCAACGTTCAGCGAATTAATCAGCGCTTCGCGGACGGTCACCTGTCCGTGAAATTTTTCGCCGTAATTGTTGGGCGTATATTCCTTGCCGTCAAAATCGAAAGTGGTGGGCTCGTCCATCACCGTGGTTGCGGGAGTCACGATGGGCTGCACGCCGTCCACCGCGCCTTCAAATGCCGCGGCATACACGAACGGCTTGAACGCCGAGCCGGGCTGCCTTCGCGCCAGAACGTGATTGAGCTGGCTTTCGCCGTAATCGCGCCCGCCGATCAGCGCCTTGATTTCTCCAGTGTGCGGGTCCAAAACAACCATGGCAACCTGCGCCTGCGGCACCGGCTGCCCTTCCTTGCGCCACTTCGCGTAGCGGCGCGCCAGCTCGCCATCGATATTTTTCACTCCGATATTGATGGCTTCGCTGGCCGCGCGCTGCAGTTCCGGATCGAGCGTTGTGTATACGCGAAAACTCTGCGAAAGAAGATCAGCCTCGGAAAATCGGTCCAACAAGTGATCCTTCACCATGTCCACAAAATAAGGCGCGGTGCTGCCTTCGAGCCCACCGCCCACAATCTGCAGGGGAGTTTTCTTTGCGGCCTGCGCCTGCTCGGCGGTAATGGCCTTGTTTTCGGTCATGGCCAGGAGCGCGCGGTCGCGTGCTTCCACGGCGCGTTCCGGCCGGCGTTCCGATGTCGAGTAGCGATTCGGAGCGTGAATGATTCCCGCCAGAAACGCGGCTTCCGGCAAACTCACTTCGCGAAGGTCTTTGTTGAAGTACGCCAGGGAAGCTTCGCCGAACCCGTGAATTGCGAAGCTGCCGCGATTTCCCAGATAAATTTCGTTGGTATATAACTCAAAAATCTGCTGCTTGGTAAAACGGTGCTCCAGTTCCAGGGCCACTACGGTTTCGGCCACTTTGCGCCGCAAAGTGCGATCCGAATTGAAAAAGAAGCTGCGCGCCACTTGCATGGAGATGGTGCTGCCGCCCTGCACGCGCGCGCCATGCCGCAGGTCGGCCCACGCCGCGCCAATAATTCGGATGGGATCGAATCCAGGATGCTCGAAAAAGCGCCGGTCTTCCACCGAAAGCACGGCATCGCGCAACACTCTGGGGATGTCGTTATAGCTGATGGCTCGCCGCTTCTCACGGGAACTATCGAACAAGCTGGTCAGAAGTTCCGGTTCCACTTCGGCCGAATCCGTTGCCGCTCCGCTATCCATGGAGCGAATTTTCTGAATGTCCGTCTTGCTGAAATCCACTACCAGCCGATTTTTCCCTACAAAATACGACTCGCTGGAGGGACGGATTTCGATCTCATTGCCATGCAGTATGTATCGTCCCGGCGTTCCCGTAACGTCAAGTTCGCTGTAACCCGCGCGCTGCAGGTGATTTGCCATGTCCACGAGAGTCAGGGGCTCGCCCGTGTAGATGCGCATGGGGGCGGCGTAAATCCGGGCTGTTGTTTGTTGAATGTGGCCGGAAAGGCGCTGATCGATCATGTGGCCATAGGAAATCCAGTAATACGTCCCTATGCCAATTGCCACAAGGAGAAGAAGAAGTGCAGTTCCAAACAAGACCAGGCTAAGCCGGGATCCCCACTTCCCCTGGCCGATTTGAATACGCAAAGTAATTCTCCGTTCCGCCGCAAAAAAACTGTTCGTCGCTTTCCTTATGCCTACACGATTCCAGGATAGTTAGATGCGCGTATGGGCTGAACTGGAACTGATGGAATCGCTGCCGTGGCCGATTTCGCCATCGCCATCACTCAGGCCTCTGTTGGCCGGCAGAAAGTACGCCTTACATTCTCGATCCGTGCGGACCAATTGCCTGGCGGGCGCGTCACTGCCATCCCCGCTCGCTATAGGAGGGAGGCGTTATTTGCCGCCGGGTGGAAGTCCAGCGTCCACTGATACACTTTGAGGTCAATGACCACGGAATACTCGACGTTGATGTGAACATTTCCCCCGGTACCCGTAACCTTGATGTTTTCGGCCTCAATCGGCAATTCCTCTTTCTCCGCCTCTTCCAATACAGCCTTTTGGATCTGGTCGGGCGATCTGCGATTGACGCTTGCGAAGCGCGCAATTTGGTCCAGGGTGTCCTGAAACTGGTATTCGTTGATTAATACCGGAACCGTTACAGCCATCACGTATATAAAAGCCGCCAGAATCATGGTCCAAATAACCGCTTTGAGGTGCACCGCGCCCTTTTGGCCATTGCGCTGGGATGCCGCGCAGCGCAAGAGAGCAGCGCGTCCACAACTTGGCTGGCTTGCCGGGCGGGTGGTACCCGCTTCGGGCAAGGTCGGGCTTGGGCAGAGTTCCATAAGTTAAAATGCTAGCATCGGTTGACAGCAGTGTCGAGAGAGAGTGCGCGCGCGGTTTCGGCGCAGTTACTTTCCGCAAGCGATTGATGGCAGGCAATTTATGAGCTGAATGGAGGTGGGGGAAAGGCTCTGCGGTCTGCGCAAAAAGCGCCCCATCCATTCGGGTTAAGAAACCGATGGCACATTGAAGTCCCGTAGGGGCACGGCAATGCCGTGCCCCTACCACTGCGGTGCCAAGAAAATGTAAAATCGTTGAAAGTTAGATCAATGGGTCTAGGGCGCGCCTACAAGAAATCCAGATTAGTAGGCCTTCCCGAAGATGGCCATTTCGTTTGAGGATTTTCCGCAGAAGATGCATGTGCCTGTTCCGCCGGGCTGCTCTATGGGAATGCAACGCAGGGTCGCCTTGGTGGTTTCCTTGATTTGCTCCTCGCACTTGGCATCGCCGCACCAGCGGGAGCGCGCGAATCCCTGCTCCACGGCCACGCCAAATTCCTGGAGATCCTTGGGCTCGAATGTATGTGAATTGCGAAAAGCAAGCGCACGGTCGAAAAGCGCCTTTTGGATTTCGGCCAGTAATTGCTCCACGGATTCCGCAATGCCCTGCTGCGACACAAAGCTCTTGCCTTCTCTGCCGGGCCTGTCGCGCCGCGCCAGCACCACGCTTCCTTTAGCCACGTCCTTGGGACCAATTTCCATGCGCAGCGGCACGCCGCGCATTTCCCAATCGTTGAACTTGAAGCCGGGGCTTTGCCCTTCGCGCTCGTCCAGCTTCACGCGAATGTTGGCATTCACCAGTTGCTCGCGGATCTTTCTTGCGGCCTCCAAAACCTGGGCCTTCTCTTCGTCCGTTTTATAGATCGGCACGATCACCAGCTGATGCGGCGCGAGCCGGGGCGGCAGAATCAAGCCCTGATCGTCGCCATGCACCATGATGATGGCGCCGATGAATCGCGTGGAAAGTCCCCACGAAGTTGTCCAGCAGTGTTGCAGCACGCCGGCCTGGTCCAGATATTTGATCTCAAACGCTTTGGCAAAATTCTGCCCCAGATTGTGCGATGTGCCGGCCTGCAAAGCCTTGCCGTCGCCCATCATGGCTTCAATCGAATAGGTGGCATCCGCCCCAGCGAAGCGTTCGGACTGCGATTTTCTGCCCGGAATGACGGGAATGGCCGCTTCGTTCACCGCAAAGTCCGTGTAAATATCGAGCATCTGGCGTGTCTCGAATTCCGCTTCGTCATAGGTGGCGTGAGCCGTGTGCCCCTCCTGCCAGAAAAATTCCAGCGTGCGCAAAAATAATTTGGTGCGCAGTTCCCAGCGCACCACGCTGTTCCACTGATTGATCAGCAGCGGCAGATCGCGGTAGGACTGAATCCACTTGGAGTATGCCCAGCCGATAATCGTTTCCGAAGTAGGACGAATCACCAGCGGCTCTTCCAGCTTTTCGCCACCTCCATGCGTGACCACCGCCAGCTCCGGCGAAAATCCCGCCACATGCGACTGCTCTTTGCTGATAAAGCTCTGCGGAATCAGCAGCGGAAACGCCGCGTTCACGTGCCCTGTGGCCTTGAAGCGCCGGTCCAGCTGCGCTGTAATGTTCTCCCACAGCGCCCACCCATACGGGCGTACAATCATGCAGCCGCGCACCGGCGCGTAATCCGCAAGCTCCGCACGCAACACCAGTTGGTTGTACCACTCCGAAAAATCTTCCGCCCGAGTAGGAAGCTTTAAATCCGCCATGCGTGATGTTCCTCATTTCAGCGGGTTTGTTTAATGAAAACCCGCATCTGCTATTGCCCAATTTTGCCCAATTTTTCCCGGTCGAGACCGGAGTCCGCACCCGTGTGTTGCGGTGCCAAACGTGGCAAGAATCAAGAAAAAGAAGCGTAGCCGAGGGTGCCAGAGGTGTCAACCAACTCCGGAATAAGTAACAAGCCAGTTTCCGAGAAGAGGACGCAATATAAAAGGGCGCCCCTTTGATGTAGGTTTTGATCATTCGCATCAACACCTACGGAAAGGAGCACCCTCATGTTGAATGACAAAAAGTATATCGGGATGGATGTGCACAAGGAAAGCATTTCGATTGCGGTGAGGAATGGTGCAGGAAAAATCGTGATGGAATGCGTCATCGAGACGAAAGCCAGCATGATTCTGCAGTTTATTAATGGGCTGCGCGGAGACTTGCACGTCACGTTTGAAGAAGGAACCTCGGCCGCCTGGCTGTACGACTTGCTGAAGCCGCACGTGACGAAATTAGTGGTGTGCGATCCTCGAAAGAATGCCTCCATGAGGGAAGGCAACCAGAATGACAAGATCGACGCGCGGCGGTTGGCCGAGTTGCTGCGCCTGGATCATCTCAGCCCGGTCTATCACGGGGAACACGGCCTACGAAGCCTGAAGGAATTGGTGCGCAGTTATCTGACCATCACCAAAGATCTCGGACGGGTGATGTCACGTGTGAAGGCGATCTATCGCAGTTGGGCCATTCCCTGTACGGGTAAGCAGGTCTATGCACCGCGCCATCGTGCGGAGTGGCTGGCGAAAATCACCGAGCCAGGAGTGCGCCGGCGGGCCGAGTTTTACTACCAGCAACTGGACGCGCTGAGGTCATTGCGTCGGGAAGTTCGGCGCGAGTTGCTGGAGGAATGCAAGAAACACCCGGCCTGGAAACGGCTCTGCCAGATCCCGTCAATTGGCCCGATCCGAGCGGCCGTGTTGCTGGGCGTCCTGCAGACCCCGCACCGTTTCCGGACCAAGCGGCAGCTATGGACGTACAGCGGATTTGGCATCGAGACACAAAGCAGCGCCGATCACCGGAGTGTCGACGGACAGCTGGAACGAGTGAAGAAAGCGAGCTCCATTCGCGGACTGAACCGCAACTGCAATCACGATCTGAAGAATCTATTTAAGGGTGCGGCGATCGTGGCATCGAGCAAACCCGGTCCGTTTCAAGAGTTCTACACCGCTTTGCTGAGCAAGGGCATGCGGCCGGAGATGGCACGTCTAACCTTGGCCAGGAAGATTGCCACCATCGCATTGATCGTGTGGAAGAGAGGAGTAAACTTCGACGCCCAGCATCTGAAACCACAAACAGCTTGAGTGTCTCTGAGCGAGTCCGCTCCATCTCTGGGAATTTCTCTGGCGGTGGCTGTCGGGTTCTCGAGACACTCTGGTTCGAGAGCGAGTCTCAGCTGTGAAGCTAGGCGCTGCGTGCCTCGGGCACTCAGTCTCATAGAGGACCCTAGACCCTCTCGGATAACCAGAAAAAGCTATGGGCCACGAGTCCCAAATAGAACTATGGTCGCCAAATTTGACCACCGTTCTGCTTTGTTGGTTTCGGAACTGACAGGCTTCGTCGCGAAGAAGCAATGAAAACCGCTGATAGAGAAAATCCAAACCACGGGGTAGGAATGCCCCGCAACCGAGCACATGGTGCGGTCGGTCAGAACAGATCCTGCTCAATCAAGTGGGCTGCGAAGCAAGAAAAATTCCGGCCGAAGGAGCTGTGTTTTTTCTTGACTTCTCCCTTTATAGAACTTCTCGGGCGCTGGCCATCAAAAGTCATGGGTTCGACAACTCTGTGCTAGGATCAAGACAGCAAGCAGAAGTAAGCGTCGCGCCCCTCAATGGCCATTCACTCAGCAAAATCATTCGATAACTCGCTGAAGCAAACTTGGAAAGTTTATGTAGTTTCCATCGTATCGATTCCACTTTTTGTTTATTCAGGCGAGGTACTCGGTTCCACGAAGACCAACCGCATCACAATAATTGGCTTCATTCTAATAGCTCTGGGCATCTTTGATGTTTGGTCTGCGTTATCTTGGCGTAAGCGTCGCATGCAAAAAGCACGGCAGACATTATTCTTGAATCCCGGCAATGCAGGTGCCGTCATGCAGTGGTACCGTGCAAGTTTAGCTTTGTTAATCGGCTGCGAATCATTGGCCCTTTACGGATGTCTCCTGCGAGTTTGGGGCGGCGGAACTCTACTACAGGCCATCCCGTTCTACATCTGCGCATTGATTTTGCTGCTCGTTTTTGCACCCCGACGAGTAAATGGTCAAGTCTCTGCGAACGGGAATCAAGACACCACTGATTAGGTTCGCACGTCGTCAACCCAGTGCCTGTGAAACGGTCTTATCGTCATGTAGCTTCTTGATCCCCTCTCATGTTCCGACTACACCAGAGTGGTGATAGACTGAACGCAAATCCGAAGCTATCGTATGAATTTGTTCAAACCAACTGCGTTATCACCGAAGCAAATAGAGCGCCGTAGGAGGATTCAGGCTCAGGGGCGCAAACACTACATCCTTTACCACGGCATCCTGGGGTGGGGCGGGTCCACGTTTATTTTAACGACGCTTTGGGACTGGCTCGACAAATTTGGCTGGCATCTGCCTCCCCTTAAACCGGAGCTTTTCTTGGATGTCTCATTTGGGCTGCTTGTATGGTCCGTCGCGGGCTACTTTTGGGGAGCGCATATGTGGCGAAAGTTTTATGTGAAATTTATCCCACAAGACTAGTTCATTTAGTTCTTGCTCGCACGCTCCCGAGTGTAGCAGTGCAATAAACCCAGTGCCTGATAAACGGTGCCGGCTCAACCGGTCGATGCAACACCATCTGATATAAATCTTTTTCTATAAGGTGGTGTTTATGAGATTTAAGAGGCGGTTCAAGCTGTCTGAGCACCAGCGGAATGAGATGTGGAGGTGCTGGAAGGCGGGGCAGTCGTTGCATGAGATTGGGCGAGCCTTCAGCAAAGACCATGTGTCCATTCAATTTATGTTGGCGCAGCATGGCGGGATTGCTCCTGCCGTGCGGCGGCGCTCGCCGCTCAAGCTCACACTGGCAGAGCGAGAGGAAATCTCACGAGGGATTGCTTCAGGTGGGTCGATTCGTGAAATAGCGAAAGATCTCAAGCGGGCGGTGTCGACGGTGAGCCGAGAGGTCGCCCGCCATGGTGGGCGACCTCTGTATCGAGCCGGTGACGCTGATCAGAAAGCTTGGGAGTCGGCCTTGCGGCCCAAGCGCTGCCTTCTTGCCCTGCACGTGAAGCTGCAAGAGGTCGTTGCAGGTAAACTCATCCTGGACTGGTCGCCGGAACAAGTTTCCGGGTGGCTGAAGACCGAGTATCCTGACGACGAGAGTATGCGCGTGTCCCACGAAACCATTTATCGCAGCCTGTTCATTCAAGCCCGTGGAGTGCTGAAGAAAGAGCTGATTCAGCATCTACGATTCAAGCGGCGAATTCGCCGCTCGCGGCATGCGCGGGATAGCGGACACCACAAGGGTCAGATCGTCGACGCCATTTCCATTCGAGAAAGACCCGCAGAAATCGAGGACCGCGCGATTCCCGGACATTGGGAAGGCGACCTCATCGGCGGCACCAAGAACAGTCACATCGCGACGCTCGTGGAGCGTCATTCGCGATTTGTCATGCTGATCAAAGTGCCCAGCAAAGATACGGCGACCGTGGTCGCCGCGCTGACCCAGCATGTTGGTAGGCTGCCCGAAGCTTTGCGGCGCTCGTTGACCTGGGATCGCGGGCTGGAGATGGCCCAGCACAAAAGTTTCACGGTGGACACGGAAGTGAAAGTCTACTTCTGCGATCCGCAAAGCCCGTGGCAGCGCGGCTCAAACGAAAACACAAATGGCCTGTTGCGTCAGTACTTCCCTAAACGAACAGACTTGTCAGTGCATTCTCAGGAAGAACTCGACGAGGTGGCACTCAAACTAAATCAGCGTCCAAGAAAAACTTTGGGATTTAAAACTCCAGCAGATAAACTGCAAGCAAGTGTTGCACTGACCCTTTGAGACCACCGGTCTTATCGGAATGTGGAAATTCAGGAGTTTCCTTTCGTTGGAGTTTCCCTAAACCTCTCGCGTGCCTCTTTACTGAAGTGGCGGATCAAGCGACGCACCGCCCTCGCCAAGGACGATGTGGCCAGATTGACCATCAGGCAATACGACATCTACGGTCGCACAGTTTTTCCAATAACGTATTCTTCGGACACGAAGAGTCGTGCCCGGTTGTGCATATGCGAGTTGCTTGCCTTCACAACCTTCATCTCCATTGCCCGTGAAGACGGGGGTTTCTGAGCCAACTTGGACGGTGTGCTTGCGGTCACTCCAAATGTCATACAACCACACTGAGGCAACCAACAGCGTGAGGATAAGCGCGACCCCGATCGCACCAAGTGCCACACTCTTCATGCTCCATAGTTTAGACCAAAAATCTGGAGCCAACTCCTGATAAACGGTCTTATCGCTAACTGGGAATTCCCCAATTCCCATATTCCGGGACGACGACTTATCAGACGTTGGACCAAGCAGCTACCTATGAAGAGGAAAACGTCAATCAACTGTTCGAGGGATCGGCATTCCGTCACCGATACCCTGGAAGGATCAACGCTCCAATGGAAACCTCAACCACGGCGAAAATTAGGGCGGGTGGCCCGGCCTTTCGCAATCAGCGGAATCGTCGGCAATCCGAAATCTTAATACTACTTCTATAAGTCTACACGCGGTTAAGATTCTGAACTTGGGGTGCCCCGTCCTTGACGCTTTTCAAGGGCGGGGCTTTTGACTTGGTTTTCGAGGCCTGCACCTGTGCACGAGATCGACGCGAACCAGGACTGATTACTTCCTCGAGAAAAATGAAAAGCCCAATCGAACCAAAAAGCCCCGCCCTTCAAAATGCGAAGGACGGGGCACCCCAAGTTCTACTTCAAAGGCCAGGCCACCCGCCAGAGTCTTTTAGAGGACCCTAGGCCCTCTCGGATAACCCGAAACAGCGATAGGCCAAGAGCCTCAGATAGAACCATGGTTGGCACCTGACAACCGCATTGCTTGTGAGTCTCAGAGTTGACTGGCTTTGTCGAGAACACCGGATAAAACCGCTGACAGAGAAAATCCAAACAGCCGTGATCCGCTATGCAACGTACCGAGTCCATGGGGCGGAAGGCAAGAAGCACCCTCGCTCAATCAGGCAGGCTGGAAAGTCAGAACATTCCCGGCGTTGGGCGAAGTGTTTTTCTTGACTTTTCCTTTTATAGAACTTCTCAGATGGGATGAGAAGGCCGGTCTCCAGCGGGATGCGATACGCTCCCAATGAACGACGCGCTCGAGGCGCAAAGGAGACCGGCAATGAAGAAGATTAGCACTGTGGCGATGGAGAGGAGTCCAGATTTTCAAAGAGAACCAGCTAACGATTGGTTTGGATCTGGGAGATCGAACCAGCCATTACTGCATTTTGAATGAAGCGGGCGAAGTGATTTTGGAGAGCAAGCTAGCCGACAACTCCGAAAGGAATCGAGGAAGTCTTCAGCAGGATTCCGCGCAGTCGGGTCGCGCTAGAAACGGGGACGCATTCCCCGTGGGTCAGCCGGCAGTTGACCCAGTTGGGACACGAAGTGATCGTGGCCCATGCGCGCAACGTGCGACTGATCGGGGAGAGTAGCCGAAAAGACGATCAGCTCGATGCCCGGACGCTGGCACGGCTAGCCAGAATCGATCCCGGCTTGTTGGGTCCGGTGCGACATCGCAGTGCCAAAGCGCAAATCCATCTGACGGTGATCCGCGCCCGGGCGGCACTGGTCAGCTCGCGCACGGCGCTGGTGAATGCGGCACGAGGGTTGACGAAATCGTATGGCCAGCGACTGCGGAAATGTGGCACGGAGCAAATGAATCGGGAGAGCGCCAAAGGACTGAGCCAGGAGTTGCGGGATGTTTTGGATCCGCTGCTGAGAGAAATCGAATCGCTGAACGAGCGAATCGCGGAATACGACCGGCGGATCGAGCAAATCGCCAAGGAAGTCTATCCTGCAGGTGGCTGTGCTCAAACAGGTGAAAGGAGTAGGGCCACTGATTGCGTTGACCTTCGTTCTGACTCTGGACGATCCGCACCGATTTCGCCGCAGCCGGGATGTGGGATGTTTCGTCGGGATTGCGTCCCGGGCGCAGGAACTCTGGTATGAGCGAGCCCCAGCTGCACATCAGCAAGGAAGGAGACCGTTATCTGAGAACGCTGCTGGTGCAGGGAGCGCACTACATTCTGGGGCCCTTTGGACAGGACAGTGATCTGCGGCGCTGGGGACTGAAGCTCGCCGAGCGCGGAGGAAAGAATGCCAAGAAACGAGCCGTCGTTGCGGTCGCGCGAAAGTTGGCCGTACTGCTTCACAAGCTGTGGGTCAGCGGAGAAGTCTATGAACCACTGCGGAACAACCACAAAGGGTGGCCGCAGTAGCATAGAGAAGGGGGATTAACAGCCGAGCTCAACCGCCGAGATCAGGTGACTGCGACTAAGTCCTGGCCCAACTCCCGTCGAACAGACGGGAGCCAAGGTCGATTCATCAGGTAGCAGCACCTACTGAATCGAGGACGCCCAACTTGCAGCGAGCGACAATCGCTCATAAAAGACTGCGGATGGAAGGATGGCGACAGAGGCGGCTCGGCTCAAAGGCAAAGAATCCACTGTAAGTAAAAACAAAACCGCCTTGACTCTGACCGGCCTTCTCATGGAAGGAGTTGGGGCGCAATTGTGATAAAACCTCTCATGTGGCAAGCCGATCCGAAGAACAGGAAGGTGCTTTATGGCCGCACGCGGATTACTCGTGATGCTACTATTTCTTGTGGTATCTCCTCAGACCCAGCCACCTATGCAATCGCGTTTCCCAATTCACGTCGAGTCTCTTGCCTATCCACCGATTGGCATTCAGTCGCGAACTGAGAGCGATGTGGTCCTCATCGCGGAAGTGTCTCCAGAAGGTGGTGTGATCTGCTGCCCTACGTTTATGTCTGGGAAACTGATACTGGCGCAGGCAGCGATCGATAACCTGAGAACGTGGCGATTTCAAACCGGCACCAAGTCCTACGTGACGGTCACATATCATTTTAAACTTGAGGGTGACCCGGTTTCCCGCTCCGAGCCGGGTATCTGTAAATTCGATCTCCCCGATTCCGTCTCAATCGTGGCACACCCGATCAAACCTGATCATTGATGGCTGGCCAATGGGAGTTTAGTTATCTCATTAGAGTCGATGACAAGACAGTTTACGAAGTCACGCGTCACAGCGGAAAAAGGGAGCTGGAGGCGCAGCGAACTGTGAAATACCGCCTTGAGAAAAACCGCATATCCATCGTCGCGATCAATGGCAAAGAGACACGCTTTGACATCGTCCCCTAGGAATAGCCAGCGGGCTTGGTCAACAGGCAGATAGGAAGCCCGCAATTCCCACATGCCGATAAGAGGACGCAGTATAAAAGGGCGCCCCTTTTAGAGTAGGTTTTGAGTGTTCGGCTCGAACCCCTCCAGAAAGGAGCACCCTTTTTTATGGATAACACGAAGTATATCGGGATGGATGTGCACACGGAAACGATTTCCATCGCGGTTTTAAATTCGACTGGCAAGCTGGTGATGGAATCGGTGATCGAAACCAAGGCCCTCACAGTGATTCAATTTGTGCAGGGACTGCGCGGGGATTTGCATGTCACGTTGGAGGAAGGAACCTGGGCCGCGTGGCTGTACGACCTGCTGCGGCCGCACGTCAATCAAGTGCTGGTGTGCGATCCGCGCCAGAACGCATTTCTGAAGGTCGGGAACAAGAGTGACCGCATCGATGCACGCAAGCTGGCCGATCTGTTGCGCTCGAATCTTCTGCGCCCTGTGTATCACGGCGAACACGGCGTGCGAACGCTGAAAGAGTTGTCGCGCAGCTATGTGGCGATCAGCGGCGATCTGGCTCGCGTGATGACGCGCCTCAAGGCGGTGTATCGCAGTTGGGCCATTCCTTGTGCCGGCAAGCAAATCTATGCGCCGCGCTGTCGTGCCGAGTGGCTCGGCAAACTCAGCGAGGCGGGGGTGCGCCGCCGCGCGGAGATTTACTACGAGCAACTCGATGCGCTCCGCCCGTTGCGCCAGCAAGTGCGCCGCGAACTGCTGGCCGAGAGCGCCAAGCACAATGCCTCGAAGCTGCTGTGCCAGATCCCTTCGATCGGTCCGATTCGCGCGGCCCTGTTGATCGCCATTCTGCAGACACCGTACCGCTTCCGCGGCAAGAGACAACTGTGGGCCTACGGCGGCCTGGCCATCGAAACGCACAGCAGCGCGGATCATCGCTATGTGAAAGGGCAACTGCAACCATCGAAGAGACAAGTTTCGCTGCGCGGCCTGAACCGCAATCACAATCACGAACTGAAAAATATTTTCAAGGGAGCAGCCATCATCGCCGCCACCAAGCCAGGACCCTTGCAGGAATTTTATGCCGCTCTGGTGGCCAAGGGAATGCGCCCGGAAATGGCGCGACTGACGCTGGCGCGCAAAATTGCGGCGATCATCCTGATCGTTTTGAAGAAAGGAGTTTCGTTCGACGCCCAACATCTGAAATCACAAACAGCTTGAGTGCCTTTGGAGTCCGCTTCATCCCCTGGAAGATTTCCGGGCGGTAGCTGGTTGGTTCTGGAGACACTCGGGTTCGAGAGCGAGTCTGCACTGATAAGCTAGGCGCTGCGTTCCTCGGACGCAGAGTCTCTTAGAGGACCCTAGGCCCTCTCGGATAACCCGAAACAGCGATAGGCCAAGAGCCTCAGATAGAACCATGGTTGGCACCTGACAACCGGATTGCTTGTGAGTCTCACAGTGGACTGGCTTCGTCGAGAACACCGGATGAAAACCGCTGACAGAGAAATTCCAAACAGCCGTGATCGGCTGTGTAAAGAACCGAGCAAATGGGGCGGAAGACATGAAACACCCTCGCTCAATCAGGCAGGCTGGAAAGTCAGAAACTTTCCGGCGGTGGGCGCAGTGTTTTTCTTGACTTTTCCTTTTATAGAACATATCCAGACTTGGTGCGAGTTGTAAATTGATATAAGGTCCGTGGATATCTTATACGAAAAGATAACAATGCAATTTACCCTGAAATATACATCGAAAACCACAGAGCTTCTTGGATCATACTGATTGAGTTCAAGAACGTCTCCATCTGGAGACACCGAGCCGACGATTTGTGGCTTACCCTTTTCAATCCATTGAAACCAGAAGATTTGTTTTGCCTCGCAATTTGCCCTCAACTTGCAACGAGAATGGGGCTATGTTTCATTGTCATCAATCGCGGCCCTTTCCTGAGGATCAGGCGCCCCATTTAATAGTCGATTCTATTCAAGAGGGGGAGCCATGTTCGAGGGGAAACTAGTCTTTGCGGCGGGCAATTTCGGCGACTACAACATTTTCCTCTACGATTTGTCCTCCCAGAAGCTCACGCAGCTAACTTCCGATGACGCGTGGAATGATTATCCGCGCTTTTCGCCCGACGCCGGCAAGATTGCTTTTGCATCAACCCGGGGCGACAAACAGGGAATCTGGATCATGAATGCGGACGGCACTGACGCCAAAATGCTCACGGCAGGATTGAAATGGGCGGATTTCCCCGCGTGGTCTCCCGATGGAAAGGAGATCGCATTCGTTTCCAACGAATATTTTCAAGAGGATATATTTGCGCTGAATCTTGATTCAGGCGAATTCAGGCGCTTGACCAAAAATGATGGAGCAGACTTTTACCCGGATTGGTCTCCTGATGGAAAGTCCATCGCTTTCTCTTCGGAACGCGGAAGCCATCAGGATATCTACATTTTGGATCTTGCAACACTCGAGGAAAAGAGGATTACGACGCATCCGGGCCCGGACGCTTCGCCGGCATTCAGTCCGGATGGAAAAAAGGTCGCTTTCGTTTCCCAGCGGCCGGATCAAAACAATGGGTTGGAATTTACGCGGTCGTTTTTGGATTTTTTCAAGGGAAGCGACCACTTGGACATCTGGACGGTTGAACTGGACAGCGGAAGCCTAAAGCAGATGACCACCAATCGTGGCGTGGACAGAAATGTACGCTGGTCTCCCGACGGCAAGACTCTGGTATACACCAGTTCCTCTGTGGACAAGGCCGACGCGCGAATCATGTTCTGTGAATGTGACACGGACGCCATCACGCCGCTGCAATTCGACGCGAGCATCGTGAAGCGTGAGCTTGAGCGTTCCTTTGTTGCCGATATGAATAAGCCTTTGCCCGCCAACCTGCCGCCTTTTCAGGAAAGCGGGATGGACAGGTTATTGGAAAGCACGGGAGAAAAAATGGTTTCCGGCGCGGGACGAACGACCCCCGGCACGTTGAAAAAAGGTCTCATCAAATTTGGGCAGAAGTATGAGCAGAAATGCGAGCAGTTCGAGATCGATCGAATCAACACAATTACCACACGTCATCTAGACTGGAAATAATCCAGGGAATTTGGGAGACACGTTCATGGCTGACTTTCAAGTATTTTCCTCAAAAATGAAAGAGACACTGGATTTGGCTGCTCGGTCCTTCGATGCCGAAAACGGCGCAGGGTACGGCATGCTGGGCGAACAGTTGGAAGAATTGGAAACGCTGGCGCAACAGAGTTTTCAAGACCACGAAGATTGCAAATCGATTGCGAGTAAACTCGAAAGCGGAGACCAGCTCACGCCCGACGAACTGAACACTCTTAAACTCTTCGTGGTCGGTGACGCCGTCTATTTCACGAAGTATGACGACAACCTCGATCGCAATAAGGCCGAGTTGAAAAGGATACTCGATGAGATTCGCTGCATGCAGTTAAGCGACCTTGATGCCGATGAAATGATGCACCTGGGCGTCCTATGCAAGGAAGCCGCAAGCGTTGCGAGGCCCACCGCCTTTTATTTCGACCAGATGGAAAGAGTCCGACAATTTGAAGATGCAACCCGCGACGGCATTGACCGCGAGAAGGGCAAAATCCTCGCGGACATCATTCGAGGCATTTAATTTTTCCGAACATTTGAGCCGCAGTACCTGACAGGCAAACGGCTCTTAGCAGTTAGATTGGCGCAGTTCGTTCAAACGGGTTTCCCGCCTTTTTGCATTTCAAGGAATCGTCTCAGATCCACTCCTTAGTCCTGTTGTGGCGTATTCATTTACGGTTAATGTTCCGAGCTTGTGTGCCCCGTCTTTGACAATCTTCAAGGGCGGGCAGCGAAAGTTCTGCTGTAATGGCCGCGCCGCCCGCCGAACGCCGGTTAGAATTTAGCTTCAGAGTTGCGCCCGACGTTTCGTCCAAAATTTCGTCACAGTTTCCCGCGACAGAGTTCATCTGCGCCTGTGCGGCACAGAAATAATGTTCCTTCAGAAGAGGTTCGGGTGTATACATGTGCCTATCCGAGCGGTCAAGAAAGAAGTCACGGCTTTGCGATTGACGGCATGGACGCCGTCATAGAGGAGACCTCAGATGCATCGATTTGCTTCAATTCTGATCATTGCGATCGTTTTCGCCGTGCCCAACAGCTCGGCTCAACAGGCTTCAAGCGCCGGACCTTACAAGGTGCTCAAGACCGCCAAAGTAGGCGGTGAGGGCAACTGGGACTACATCTACGCTGACGTTGCAGGACGCAGGTTGTACATTCCGCGTCGTGGCGGAGCAGGTCCTGCCGCAGCAGCAGACCCGGCGGCGACTCCAATTCCCACACGCCTGACCATCTTCGACCTCGATACGCTCGAGCCGGCCGGACAAATTGATGGCGTCGGCGGAAATGGCACTGCAGTCGACCCGAAATCGGGCCACGGCTTCACCAGCAGCAAGCCGATATCAATGTTCGACACCAAGACCATGAAATTAATCAAGACCATTGATCCCGGCGACGCCGCGCCGGACGGCATTGTCTTCGATGCCTTCAACCAAAGAGTCTATATCTTCAGTCATCCAACCAAGGACGCGACAGTGATCGATGCCAAGGATGGCACAGTGCTTGGCAGAATCGATCTGGGCGGCGTACCCGAGGAGGGCGTGCCCGACGGCAAAGGAATGCTTTACGTGGTCATGCAGGATGCGCAGGGCAGCGTCACGGCCGTGGATGTCAAAACGATGAAGGCGGTCGCGCACTATCCGTTTGGCGACAAGGGCGCGTGCAATGGACTCGCTCTGGATGTCAAGAACAGCGTGCTTTTCGCCGCGTGCGGTCGATCGGGAAACCCGCCGGCGGATCCTCCGCAACCGATGATGGTGATCATGAGTGCCGTCGATGGGAAGATTCTCACCAGCCTGCCGATCGCCGGGGGCTCTGACGGAGAGATGTTCAACCCCGCGACGATGGAGGCCTACAGCACACAGGGCAACGGAACAATGACGGTGGTCAAGGAAAACAGCCCGACGAGCTTCGAGGTGGAACAAAATCTGCAGACGATGAATGGCGCTCGAACAATCGCATTCGACAGCAAGACGAACCACATCTTCACTATGAGCGATGAGCGTATGCCACCACCGCCGCCACCACCTGGGGGAGGCCGCCCGCCCCGAGGTGCGCCGATACCCGGCACGTTTACGATTCTTATGATCGGCAAGTAAAGGCGTACTACCAACTACCTGAGAGGCGTGGGGATCCGGGCGTGAGCCCGCGATGAACCACGCCGATCGGTCTTCCCCTCGAATTCAAGTCCGGTTGAATGACGATTCCCCGGTCACTCGGCATTAAAATGGCCGCACTTCTCATTCTAAAGAGCGCGTTTTGAGGGTGAATCCCGAATACGTCAAGTAGGCACCGAGAAGAAACGCAAAGGCGGCAAATAGATTCGGGTGTTGCTCGTAACCATTCCCAACGATGAAGACGCGCGACTCCGTCTCCGGCGATAGCACCAACAAGAGCATCCCTTTGATCAGGCTTGCCCAACCAAACAATGTGACTACGATCGGCAGCACACCACCTGACCATACATTGTGTGCGAGTATGATCGCCAAGCCGGCAGTCACTCCGATGAGACCAAAGAGGAAGAGCAGCGGACGGTCTTGAATGATTGCCTTCATGATCCCTACCGTCGCTTGGGCGTGCGCGAACATGGTAATCGCGATGGCCATCAAATAGAGACCGAGCAGTTTGCCAAGAAATGCAGTACGTCGCTCCGTAAATTTCCTCCTGGACGAGTCAGCTTACTATAGCCCTAACGGTGGCTATATGTTTAGCATGGTCTAGCGTGACCCGGAGGGATGCACGGGACGGAATACAAGCTCATGTACTCCATCGCTCGTTCAACCGCCTCTCTTCCGGAAGAACCATAGACCACGGTTGCTGTCCATCTGCGTGATGGGGGTAACAGCGCTCGAAATTTCTCAGGCCAGGGCTCCAGGCCCCAAACTAAATTTTGCACTCGCAGCACGTGTTCTTCCGTGCCGAGATAGAGGATATATTTCTCCTCCTTAATTAACGTGGACATAAATTCCCGCCTCTCTGCTATCGCTCGCTGGCCGCCGATTCAATGTGGTATTCCAAGCCGCTCAACGTAAAAGCCGCGACCCGTGAAAGCCTGCGCCTTCGGATAGATTGGCGTAAGTGATGAACGGCCGGATTCCGATCACATGGATTACATTTGCGTTTTTATCGAAACTCCCGGTTACGATCACTTCTTGACCGGCGAACGGTTCAGGTTGCCGTTGATCATCCAGCTTGTAAATCCGTTTGGTCTTACCGTTCGAGAGCACAAATTGAGCACCGTCGAACTTTACGCAGGTGAGGATGCAGTTTTTCTCGGATTTGATCGCGTCAATGTGCTGTTGTTCCGCACAGAGGCTGTCTGTGATTTGTCCGGTGAAAATTTCATTGTTTCTAGTCGAAAAGCTGGAGGCGTTTTGAGCAGCGACGCCGGCACCCAACATCAATAGACCAACCATTCCAATCGCAGCTACTTTCATGGCTCCCTCCCGATGATTCTGAGCTGTGTGTCATCTCAACTAGAGATTGCTCTCTGAACAGCAAAAGCTCAGTGAGGCCAATCACCCGCCCTTGTGAGCTAAATCACAAATAAAAGTTCAAGCCAGGGGCTCGCCGAAACCTGCGCACCACCCTACAAACTCGGACAGGGCCTGATAAACGGGGTTTTCAACATGTGAAAATCAAGGGGAGGCCAGATGACAAAAACTGGTGCCGGCTCAACGGTCAATGCAACACCATCTGCCCTCATAGGTGACATTGTCCTAAACAAGAAAAACCTGACGCCACTTTTTAGCATGCGCTGTTGACGATCTCTTCCTAAAGGAGTAATTTACCGAGAATAATACTTAGTATTGGTGGAGCCGGGCCTTGCGAAACGATCGACAAGTGATCTATTACGCCCTCAGATATTCCGTCTTGTGTTTTTTAACGGTTGCACCCTGTTTCGGCCAAGTTGCCAAGCAGTTCGTCAAAGTGGAACCTAATCAGTGTTGGCTGGACGTTAAGGACGCGGTCCATCGGCGGGCGAATGGTGTGATAACGGATGAGCGTTTGCACACTTTGACAATCGACCGGTTCGCGTCGATTGAGGGAACTATTGCTATTATCGTAGAGGTTCAGGCCGATCAGAATAAGAAGGGGGAGGAGGGATGCTCGATCACGGTCGGAGAAACGGGCAACACTGCGCCTTACGGCTCAAGTCAAAGAGTCAATGCGGCCAATGGGAGCGGAAACTTCCAGGCGGCAGCCTACATCGCTACCCAGGTAAAAGCGGCTCAAAAAAATAGAGATAAGAAGGCCAAAAGTAATAACCCCTGAAAAAGCGGCCACGCACCTACCCTCGCGAAATTCGTTCAACCTTATAGACAGCGTTATTGTCAAATGGGCACCAAGTGAAAGCCAATGACGGTAAGACGCCGACTTCATGAAACGTGGCTCACCGATTGGCGACCCGGCTCCTAGGAGCCATATCGAATCGGCGTCAAAGGGTCCCAAATGTGTTGTGTGCCGACCGCTTCAGGCTCGTCCATTTGATCTTCATCGGTCACATGAGAGTTCAAAATGGAAAACCCAGCTAATAACCTTCCCGAAGAAGAAAAGTTCTTTCTAATCTAATTTTTTTCTCCTGTGAAAACAAACCAGCGCGTGGCACTTCCAGAGGTACCTTGAAATACCCTTTCAGAGCAATCCACTTAGAAATCCATCGATTTCCCTAATGCGATAAATGGAAAGGCCGATGAATTGGGTGGAGAGGGCCAATTAGTGTGCCAACCGGGCAAAATGGGCAAAATTCTGGAACAGGAAACAGAGACAAATAATCATGGGAGGCCCTTCCAAAGGGGGAAATAAGGCGGATGGCAGGGATGACGCATGGGGAACGCATGAATATCGCCAGAATATCGTGGACTGGGAGTTTACCCCGCCACCCCCTGCCCCTGGCGATCCATCTCGCAACCATTGCGTGGTTGGTCATGCCTCTCCTATTCGCCCTGCCCGCAACTGCCCAGGAGAAAGCAAGGGATTTGACCGAAATGAGCTTGGAAGATTTGATGAGGGTAGAGGTTTATAGCGCCTCAAAGAATATGGAGAACGCGAGCGATGCACCTTCGTCAGTCACAGTAGTCACGGCAGACGAGATTCAGAAACACGGTTACCGCACGCTGGCCGACATCTTGGAGAGCGTGCGCGGCTTCTACATTACTTACGATCGCGATTACAGCTTCGTGGGCGTTCGCGGCTTTGGGCGACTGGGGGACTCGAATAATCGCATTCTGGTACTGATTGATGGGCACCGAATCAACGACAACGTGTTTGGCGAACCCTACCTTGGCACGGAATTTCTGGTGGATGTGGACCTGATCGACCATGTGGAAGTTATCCGCGGGCCGTCCTCCTCGCTCTATGGAGCGTACGCCTTTTTCGCCGTGGTTAATGTAATTACACGGAAAGGGGAGCAGATGAGGGGTTTCGAATTCTCGTTTGCCGGAGCAAGTTTTGGGACCTACAAGGGGCGGGCAAGCTATGGCAGGCGATTTCGTGGGATCGACATGATGGTCTCCGGAACCTTCTACAATAGCTACGGACCCTCGCTTTTTTTCCCGGAGTTCAACAGCCCGGCCAGTAATTATGGCATTACTCGGAACACTGACTATGAAAGCTCGCAGCACATTCTGGGGACCGTCAGCTTTCATGGTTTCACGGTGCAGGGATTATTCAGCGCACGCGACAGGGGAGTTCCCACCGCCTACTACGGCAGCGTGTTCAATGATCCCCAAACGCAGAACTTCGACCGGCATCAATATATCGACGTGGTTTACGACCATGCGATTGGAGACAAGTGGAATCTGACGGCCAGGACCTCTTATGATCACGCCAGCCTGCGGGCACCTGTCGCTTATCCGACCGGCCTCCCTGACGGGTCGACTACCTTGGACACCTACTCGTTCCAGGGAAGCTGGTCAGATACCGAAGTGGATTTGCAGCGAAACTTCTTTCAGAAGCACCAAGTGACGCTGGGAGCCGAGATTGTCGACAACCTGCAGCAAAATCAGGGGGACTATACTGCGCTGGGAAACGTCTTTGTCGCTGTTCCTGCCAGCTCGGTGAACTGGGCACTGTATGGACAGGACGAGTTCGCCTTCACTCAGAGCCTGAAACTGAGTGCTGGAGTCCGCTACGATCATTATTCGGGGATTGGCGGGACGACCAATCCGCGCCTCGGGTTGATTTACCACCCCGCCCACGCAACTACCATGAAGCTGCTCTACGGCACGGCATTTCGCGCGCCTGAACCCTTCGAGCAGAAGCCAGACTACGGTGCGTTCTACGACAACAATCTGCAGCTGAAGCCCGAGAAGATCAGGAGTGTCGAAGGGGTGGTGGAACAGGGGCTGGGAGCGCACTTCACGCTGTCGGGCAGTGTTTTCCGTAACTGGATTAATGACCTGATCTCGATCGAAACGAATCCAGGGAATGGCCATTCGGTGTATGAAAACTCTGGACGAGTTGATGCCACCGGCTTTGAAGTTGAGCTGGACGGGCGCTTCGTCGGTGGACTGCAGGGCAGCGCCAGTTACAGTTTTACGAACACCGTGCAGCCGCTGACTCACCAGACGCTGGCCAATTCTCCCCGGCACCTCGGTAAAGTGGGCCTGTCTTTACCACTGATGCGGCAGCGTTTATTTGCCGACGTTGACGCACAGTATACGAGTCAAGTTCAAACTCTGGCTGGAAATACGCTCGATGGCTTCGCCATTTTCAATGTGACTCTGCTTGCGCACACGATTACAAAGCATTTGGATGTCTCGGCTAGCGTGTACAACATTCTTAACAAGCAGTATTTTAACCCAGGGCGACCTGAAGACACCCAAGATGCCATTCAGCAGGATGGAAGAAACTTTCAAATCAAGCTAACCGGTAAGTTTTAACGTTCGGAAATCAGCCCCTAACCTCATCGATCCCGTGAGATCTTTTCGGCCAATTCCTCTTTAGTCGGAATGCCGGAAATCTACGGCAACTGTATCAACTTGTCTGAATCATTCCTAAAGACACTTATCAAGTGTCGCATTTCGACACACCCCATTGATAATAAACATTGCCGGATCATACGATAAGATTGTGTTGCAACGACCGGTTGAGCTGGCACATTTTATGAAGAACTGCCCAATGATTACAGCTCAGTGAGAGCAGCTATGCGACAGGTAGCCCTTCGCTCGCGTCTGGAAACGCCTGTACACATTATGGCCATATAGACAGGTGACTCGGGCAGTTATTTGGCAGAAGATCTGCTCTGCGCAAGTATTTCTTCTGGTTGGCCGGGCAGAAACATATCCCGCTGTTTCCGTACCGGGTCAACATTCAGGGGTCGAATCATGAACGTAGCCACAGAACCAGCAAAGACATCGACCCCCGAAAAGCAAGATCAGGCCCGGCCTTTTGCGAGCCGGGAGTTGGCGGAAATCCTGGAGCAACATGGCGTTTGGCTCGACTCGAATGGCGATGCCGGCACACAGGCGGATTTTTCACGCGAGAATCTTAAAGGTGCCGATCTGATTGATGCCAGGCTCCAGGGCGCTATTCTGAATAAGACGGACCTAAAACGAGCCGACCTGATGATGGCGGATCTGCGGGGCGCAAGCTTGCTGCAAGCGGATCTAAAGGATGCCAACTTACTCGGCACCGTGTTCCATCAGGCAAATCTTCAGGCCGCTACGCTGGATGGCGCGACAGGACTGCTTAGCCGCCAACTCGCTGGCGCAAACCTGTTTGGCGCCGTCATTCCCGCGGAAATCTCACCGCTTGAAGGATTGAAAGATGTTAGGGGAGTGGCTCACAGGGCCGGCTGGTTCCTGGGTTCGACCTTGATGCTCAACGCCCTGGCCTGGTTGAGGATTTTTACGACCAGGGATTCCCAAATCTTAAAGAATGCCGCCGCCCTGCCGTTTTTCCCCCCGCAAGTTGAATTGCCGTTTATTCCGTTTTATCTCTTCGGCCCGGTGGTGATTCTCATCGCGTACATATGCTTCCACCTCTACTTGCAGCATCTGTGGGATGGAGCGGCGCAATTGCCGTCCATCTTCCCGGATGGACAGAATCTGGACGCGTGCCTGCCCTGGTTCGCGAGGTGGTCTGCACGCAGCCACTTCAAATGGCTGAAGAGCACTCGTTCCCCGCTGGCTTTTCTGGAGGCGGGGATTGCAATGCTTCTGCTGTATTGGGTCACACCTGCAACAATACTTTTCTTCTGGGGCCGATACCTAACGCTCGAAGATTTGCGTGGAACCACGCTGCACGTTTTGCTGGTTGTGGGGGCCGTCGCTGCAGCCATAAATTTTCCCAGGATGGTGGGGAAAGCATTCGGCGCCGATTCGCCGCGCCCCGCGAAATCAATGGAGCCTTCACGCCAGAGAGCGGCCCTGATCCGGAATGCCATACCACTTGGAATCGGCTTCAGTCTTTTCCTCCTCTCCATCGGGACCATCCTGGGCGCCCCACATGGCAATGGCCGAACCGCCGGATCAGGCCATTCCGGGATCGAAACGTTGGCAGCCGATGCTCTTTGGACTATCGGCTACAATCCGTTTGCACAATTGACCGAAACAGACGTTTCGATAAAGCCTTTCGCATGGTCAGGACGAGATGAAGATATCGCCGCGGTAAAAGGGGCCAACCTCAACCGGGTCAGACTGCGCTACATCCAGGCATATGACGTCTTCCTCGCCAAGGCCCGTCTCTGGCAGGCTGATCTGCGCTATGCAAATCTATCGGAAGCGGACCTGAGGGAAGCAAATTTACGCCAGGCCGATCTGAGGTTTGCCGTTCTGGACAACGCAAGGCTGACACGTGCATCACTAAAGGAAGCAGATCTGCAAAACGCGAATTTGAACCGGGCCGATCTGCGGGAAGCAAATCTGTCTTTCGCCATTCTTTCCGGCGCAACCTTTATCGACGCCACGCTCGATGGCGCAAATCTTTACCAGGTGGACTTTCGCGCTGCGTCCCTGCAAAGGGCAAGCCTAAAGCACGCGGATCTCCGCGAGGCAAATTTGGAGAACGCAAATCTGACCATGGCAAATCTTCAGGAAACTTACCTGACCTCCACCAAGCTGGGAAATGCTCGGCTGAGACAGGCGGACTTGTCTTTAGCATTCCTCACGGACGCCGATCTGCGGAAATCCGATTTAAGCAGCAGCGATCTTCGGGGAGCCATCCTGGGCGGCGCGGATTTAAGTGGCGCGAACCTGCAAGAAGCCAACCTGCGCAACGCAGTTGGACTAACGGCCAAACAGATTTGCTCCACAGTCAACCGGGCAACGGCCCAGTTGGATGAAAGCTTGAAGCTCGAAGTCGACAGCATGTGCGGAAATATCCGCTGAGCCGCAACCACCGCTATCGAGACCAGCATGCTCCCGAAGCTTCAGCCTGCGTTCACAATACTCAGTGAGGAATCGCCTTTCAGTTTCTGTTAAGCCCTCCTCGGCCGAAATCCCCAATTGACCGACGCTATCTGATCATCTTTGCGAACCGCGAGGTATGGTTCTCGCTATTGCCCGATTTCTATAGCCTGAAACGTACTGAGATCCGGCTTCGGCCTGGGATTTGGAGTCTTAGCCGAAGGCGGCACAGGATCATTTTTCTCAGTGCCGATGGTGAAGATGTGGTGAGTCTTCGAATCTAGCGCAACAGTCCGAGCGCCGTAGATAGTCTTGACGGTAGCGAGCAAGCTGATCTTGTCCGGTGAATCCGCATGGAAGACGTAAGTAGCTCCGCTTTTGCCGTCTCCGCCGTCCCGGCAAGTCGCATACACATTGCCTGTGCCCGGATCGAAAACGTCGCCGTCTACTCCAACGCCTATGGCGGCCGAAGCTACAACTTTGCCATCGTCTGCGTTCATGACAAGCAGTACGCCCGGACCGGCGGGTCCCTTGCCACGACAGCCGACGTATAGGCGGCGATTCGCCTTGTCCATCGTCATAGCCACCGGCGCTTCGCATCCGGGAGTGGGCCATTTGTTCTTGATAGTGAGTTTCATTGCGTCGTACTCGACCACTTGCCCCTTATCCTCGTAATCTTGGAAGATGCTGCCTTTGCCGTCGGCAGCTGCTGCTTCCGGGTTGGCGTTGAACGCCATGCTCCCTACAACTTTCGCTGTCGCCGCGTCCACCACGGTCAGGTTCATTCCGTCTCCGTTATTCACGTACACGCGTTTAGTCGACGGATCGTAGAGGAGCGAATCAGTGTCGATGCTGTTCGATTTCATGGACGAGGTGATCATCAAAGTCTTCAAATCGAAAACGTAGATGGTTCCTTCCTGCTCCGACTTATTGCCAGTCACAAACCCACGATTGAATTCGGGCGCCACTGCCACGCCGTGCAGTCCGTTCATGCCCTGAATGTCGCCGACCATCTTGCCCGAATCCGCATCGAGCACCATGATGTGCGTGCCGCGAGGTATGTAAACCCGGCGGGCAGCCGAATCCACCGTCACATAGTCCCAGCCCCCTTCGCCACCGAGCGGGATGCTTCGGATCACTCGATATCCGGCATTCTGCGGCGCGGCCTGAAATACTCCAGGGGAGAGCAACACAACACACATCGCGACAACTGTTATCGAACACAAAACGCTGAGGAATCGACTGAGTGACATTTTTGCCTCCATTTAACGCAAAGTCTTAAGCGGGTCATCCGGATCAGGAAATGATCGGGAGGTGCATGGGCGCCTAGCTCCCACAAGAGCACAACAACCTGAAAATATCCTGAAATGGCTGTTCATAATTCAGGCTCAACTCTTGCTAAGTCGCCTCCTCGGAAACTGACTTTAAGGCGCATCACCTGGTGAGACGCGTCAAGCGGGACATAAACGAGCCATCGTATCTCCGCAGCCTCGTTGCGGGCCGCGCCTTCCGGAAATTGCTTGTGTCGAGGGTAGAAGAAACAATAGGATGCGCGTGGTAGAGATTTTAAACTCAAAATTCCGGATGAATCGGTTGAACGAGGATGGCGCCACTCTTGATGACGCGGTTTAAGAATCGGCCAGTTTCTGGGAATTCCAACTCGAGTTCGCGGAGTTGAATCATGAGTGATTTGCAGAATCGTCGAGCGTTCTTGCGTGCTGCGGCCGCAGCGGGCGTGGTGTGGGCAGCCGAATTCACGCTTGGTTGAAGAGGCGCTGGCTTGGACGGCGCAGCAGGCGACCGGCGAGAAGGCCGCGCCATTCGCCGCGCTCTCGCCAGGGACGAGGCCGACGCGATCGTTGCAATGACCGAGCGCATCCTGCCGTCCGTGGATGGCAGAGCCGGGGCGCGCGAAGCGGGCGTCGTCTATTTCATTGACCGGGCGCTGGCCACGTTCAATTCCGCGCAGCGCACTCTGTACTCCGACGGAGTGAAGGACCTCAATGCCCGGGCCGCCCGGAAACCCGGCGGCGCATCGAGTTTTGCGGCGTTGAACGCGCAGCAACAGGATGACGTTCTCCGCGAAATCGAGAAGACTCCCTTCTTCGAGGCGGCACGCTTTGACACCATCGTCGGAATGTTCGCCGTGCCGTCCTGGGGCGGAAATCGCGACTTTGCCGGCTGGCACATGCTGGGATTGAATCACGCGGCCCGCTACGATTCCCCGTTTGGCTATTACGACGCGGAAGCGTTAGGGCGAGGCTGAATATGCCAACAGACAAACATGTGCAATACAAGCCCAGCCAGACCGTCGATTTCGTGATCGTGGGATCGGGCGCCGCCGGCGGCATTATCGCCAAGGAATTGTCTACAGCAGGCTTTTCCGTGGTTGTGCTGGAGCAGGGCCCGCGGCTCGTCGCGTCGGATTTCGATCACGACGAGTTCGGCGCGTTTTTTCGCAGCCGCCATTCCAACGATCCCGCCGTGCAGCCGCAGACCTTCCGCAGCACGGCGAGCGAGGCGGCAAAGAAAGCGCAGCCGCTCGTCTACGGGCGAATGGTCGGCGGCAGCAACGCACATTTCACCGCAAATTTCTGGCGCATGCGCCCGAGCGACTTCAACGAAGCAAGCCGCCTGGGAAACATTTCCGGCGCCGCGCTCGCCGATTGGCCCGTCACGTACGAAGAGCTGGAGCCGTATTACACAAAAGCGGAATGGGAGCTGGGCGTTTCCGGCGAGCCTGGCCCATTTGATCCGCCGCGCTCGCGCCCGTTTCCCATGCCGCCTCTGCCCGTGAAATCTTCCGGCGTTCTGCTGGAGCGCGGCGCGCGAAAGCTCGGCTACCACCCGCAGGTTTCGCCCATGGCCATCAATTCCATTCCATACAACGGACGGCTGGCCTGCCAGGCATGCGGCTTCTGCTTCTTTTTTCTGTGCGAGTATGGGGCCAAGTCCACGTCCATGGTGGCCATGCTTCCGCTCGCGGAAGCCACCGGGCGATGCGAAATCCGCCCGAACAGTTACGTTGCGCGCGTGGAGATGAATGCGCAGGGCCGCGCGCAGGGCGTGTCTTATTTCGATTCCAAAAAGCAGCTGCATCTGCAGCGCGCCCGGGCGGTGGTGCTGTGCGCGAACGGCTCGGAAACGCCCCGGCTGCTGCTTAATTCGCACTCTTCCAGTTTCCCGAATGGCCTCGCCAACTCCAGCGGCGTTGTGGGAAAGCATCTGATGTTCAACACCTATTTCGGCACGCACGCGCAGTTCGAGCATCCCTTGAATGAATACAAGGGCGTGCAGAACTCGCGCATTGTTTTGGATTTCTACGAGAGCGATCCGAAGCGCGGATTTTACGGCGGCGGCGGAATTGACGGCCGCTTCGGTTCATACCCTGTCACCTTTGCCGTGGACGGACTGGCGCCGGACGCGCCGAAGTGGGGCCAGGGATTTGCGCGCGAGCTGGCGGAACAATTCACGCGAACCGCGTTTTTCGCGGCGCACGGCACGTCGCTCCCTCAGGAGTCCAACAACATCACGCTGGATCCCGAGATAAAGGACGCCTGGGGCCTGCCGGCCATGCGCGTCACGTACAAGGACCATGCGGATGACCTGAAATGCTCCGAGTTTCTCAGCGCACGCTCGGCGGAGATCGCTCAAGCCGCGGGCGCTTCGAAAACCTGGCCGGAACCCATCGAGCCGCAGACGCTGGCCGTTCACCTTCTGGGAACCTGCCGGATGGGCAACGATCCCCGCACCTCGGTCGTGGACCGCTATCACCGCACGCACGATGTAAAAAATCTCTTTATCTGCGATGGCAGCTCCATGGTCACCTCCTCGCGCGGCCAGCCTACCGAAACGATCTCCGCGCTTGCCTTCCGCGCCGGAGA
The DNA here is from genome assembly GCA_963825365.1 of uncultured Acidobacteriota bacterium. Classification (GTDB taxonomy): domain Bacteria; phylum Acidobacteriota; class Terriglobia; order Acidiferrales; family UBA7541; genus Palsa-360. The sequence continues at coordinate 409,816 of CAWGSV010000004.1, forward strand.
ACTTATCGCCGGCTTTGCCAAGCGCGGCGAGATTTAGAGCCTGAGGAGAAATAAGAGTTTTTACTGAGTGCTTTGGGAAAGTCAACTGGAGCGTCCTTCAATCCTGGGCGGGGCTCATCCACAAGTACGGGGCAAAAGCCCCCCTACAAAATGCGTAGGACGGGGCACCCAAAGTCAATGCAAAGGCTGGGCAAACCCGAAGCGTGGCGGCTTGCTTCGGGCGGCACTGATCGAGGCTACACCGATATTCGCACGTGATGCTCCGAACGAGAACCTCTCCCACCGCTCCCTGATTCGCGGATGCTTTGCGACTCGGAGCTGGATCTCAATCCGTCGGGGAAGTTATGACCACTGCTAGGACCGGAAACCTCCTTCTAGGACTCAATGGATATTCCAAGGAGAAGGGGCAGCCGTTGCGCTCGAGTCGATGCAGGGAACACTTGCAAGACCGAGAATGGCGAGGGCAATCCGACCTCCAATTGAGAAACCTACCGGAAAATACATCCGATTGACGCACACACCGTATCATGATAAACGGGGTAGGTACGAGATCTAGCCGAGAGGAGAATTACTATGCGCAAGTTTGTATTTGTTAACACAGGGCTCGCGTTATGTCTCACCGCAGCACTCGCCATTGGCGTAATCGCTGCTCGCAGGCCCGCCAGCCCATTGGCGGATCTTACTTCCGGGAATGTGCAACTCAAGTCGGCCGGGGCGCTTGCTTTTGGCCCTGAAGGTATTCTCTTCGTCGGCGATTCTGTTGGCGGCGCGGTCGTTGCGATTGACACCGGGGACCGCAAGGCTGCTTCGTCCGCTGCGAAAATCAATGTTCAGGGAATCGATGAGAAAATCGCAGCGCTTGTGGGTGTGGCGCCGGATCAGATCCTCATCAACGACGTGAAGGTAAATCCGATTTCCAAGAATATTTATCTCTCCGCCTCCCGCGGACGTGGCCCGGAAGCCATTGCCGCTCATTCTGCGCGTGGACGCTGCCGGCAAAATCAGCACGCTTGCGCTGGACAACGCCAAGCACTCCTCCGTCAGCTTGGTGGATGCTCCGGAGTCCAATCCAGCAGTCAAGCAGAACCCCCGCATGCAAACGATCACCAACATGAACTACATCAATGGCAATCTGATCGTCGCCGGCCTGTCAAACGAGGAATGGTCTTCCGCGCTGCGCTCCATCCCGTTCCCCTTTGAGAACGCGACCAAGGGCGCCACGCTGCAGATTTGGCATTCATCGCACGGGCGGTTTGAGACGCAGTCTCCCGTGCGCACATTCGTTCCCTACACGATTTCAGGACAGCCGTACATCCTGGCGGCATACACCTGCACCCCACTCGTGAAAATTCCGGTCAGCCAGCTGCAGCCCGGCGCCCAGGTAAAGGGTGTGGAGATTGCTGATCTCGGCGCAGGCAACCAGCCTTTGGACATGGTCCCGTACAAGAAGGATGGTCACGACTTCATCCTGATCGCCAACTCTGCCCGTGGCGTTATGAAGCTGAAGGCGGATCATCTCGAATCGTATCCGGCAATCGAATCTCCCACCGTGACCGACGTGGCCGGCGTTCCCTACGAAACGATGACTGACCTCAAAGATGTGCAGCACCTTACGCAACTGGATGGATCGAATGCATTGATTATGACCAGGCCAGCCCAAGGGGATCGACTGGGCCGTAGCCAACCTGCAGACGATCGCTTTGCCTTGATCAGCTGGCACTTTGCTGAGACTCAGGTTTGCGTGCCTTGCGGTCATCCTCTTCTATGGGTGATGACCGCAAGCGCGCAGACGGTATCCATCCAGTTCGATGGCCACACATTCAAGGTCTCGGGCTGGAAAGCACTTTCGACGGCGCCGGCAAAGGGTTGGGGTTCCGTTTTCAACGTGTACGCCGGGGCGGGAGATGTTCCACCCCTGGCCGGCACTTATAGCGTCGAAGGCGATGCGCTGGTTTTTCATCCGAGTTATCCCATCGTGTCGGACGTGCATTACCGCGCAGTTTTCCGTGCCGCCCGGGGGCGGTCGCTACCAGTTGAAAAGATTTTTGACGCGCCGCATCAGGACAAAATTCCCTCGGTGCGTGTGGAGCACGTTTACCCTTCCGGAGACGTTTTACCGAGCAATCTGCTAAGGCTATATATTTCCTTCTCCGGTCCAATGAGCCGCAGCGAGTCCGCACATTACCTCCACGTGCTGGATGAAAACGGCAAGGATCTGCAGGGAGACACATGCGGTGTTTCTTCCCGGAGAAGAACTCTGGGATCCCAATTACCAGCGGCTCACAATGACGTTCGATCCTGGGCGAATCAAGCGCGGGCTGACGTCGAACATGAAGATTGGGCCGCCGATCGCGGAAGGAAAGCACTATACACTTGTCATCGACCGCGACTGGCCGGACGCACATGGCGCGCCGCTCGTCGAAGGTTTCCGCAAATCTTTTCGTGGCGGACCAGCCGTCAGAAATCCGCCTGACCCCATGCAATGGCGGGTGACCGCGCCCAAAGCCGGGTACGGTCGACGCTCTGGTGGTGGACTTCCCCACCGCCGATGAATTATCCCCTACTGCAAAGAATGCTTAAGGTTTCGGGCGCGCACGGCAATTTGACCGGAACGGTGAGCATCGCTCGCCAGGAAACCCAGTGGCGCTTTACCCCGCATGACCCGTGGAAGAAGGGTGACTACCAACTTGGTTGTGGATACCGCGATCGAAGACCTCGCGGGCAATCACGTCGGCCAGCCCTTCGATATCGACACGTTCGAGCACATCACCGAACGCATCACTACGAAAACGATTTCGATTGCCCTTCACGGCTCGTCAGCCGTAAAAAAGTGCAATCGACTCGATTCGTAACCTTACCGAACTGATGGCCCGAACTGATGGACGACGGTCAGTTTTTCGGCGCGCCTCGGATACCTGCGGGCGCATTCGGGTCAGGCCTGAGGTCGAGCGGGAACAGATCGAAAAGCGTGTTCAGGGCAGCCACGGCCTTGGTGTGTTCGGCCATAAGCATATCGGCGTCGGTCGTCGTAGAGCTCATGTCCGATACTTTCTGATAGGCCGCGATGGTTGCCTTCAGCCTGGTTTCCACTTTGTCCTTGAAAGCGGCGGGCTCGTCCTTGACGGATGTGCGCACGGCTTCGGAGGATTCCGTGAACTCCTTGAACTCGCGCGGTACACGCGCAAAGTTCTTGGCGGTGATTTGCCTCTTGAAGTCATTGGACACCTGCATCAGAAGCCTGAGTCCAGTCTTTACATCATCGGGTGATTTCAGTTGGGCCGCCACGTTGGATGCCATGAACAGCGCCAATCCGATGGTCATGAGAACGGCCGCAAATTTTACAGATTTCATATTTTTTCTCCTTATTGATTTGTGAAACGCTTACTTCGTGACATGCAAGATCCCGCGCATGTCCTCCGGATGAGTCGAACACAAGAACGGATAGTCGCCGGGCGAGGGCGCGGTAAATTGTACCTTCACTGTTTCGCCCTTGTCGCACAACGGGGTCGCGGCGATGACGCGCGGATCGTCTTTCGAAAGGACACCGTCGTTTGCCGATAATTCCTTGCTTAGCGCCTCCAGTTGATCCGCGTGCGTTAGCAGCCAATCATGGCGCACGGTTATGAGCCGGCCCGCATGATGGAACGTCAGGCGAACCAGATGCACCGGCCGGACAGGTCAGAGTGTCGGGCCGGAATGCGATGAAGTCACCGTCCGTTTCGACGAATAGATCGACAACCTGCTGCTCGGGCTTCGCCTTGCGGCCACATCCAGCCAGGATCAATAGAGGCGTAAACATTGCGCATAGCAAGCGCCTTCGCGCGACAGTCGCGCCACTGCGAACGAGGCCTCCTTGGAATGGCATCGCGGCGATGTTACTGCGAATAGATGGCGGACACAACTGCGTGAGAACTGGGCAGCGAGAAGCGAATTCCCTGCCCCAAGTCTTGGCAACCGCAAGGGCTTCATCGAAATCTGGGACCTGACGGATTCGATGTTTAGGCCGCATCCCTCTCGCCGAATATGGCCAGGGCGCCAGCGGCCTCGCGTATTAAGCTTTTCGTCCTCCAAAGCAACTCCATCGCGGGGCGTGCCCACCCAAACGGTAAAATGTAATTATGAATTCCATCTCGACTCGGGGGCAATTGGTATTGGCCGCCCTGGGCTATACCGCGGTTTTGTTGTTTGCGGCCGCTGTACTCTTCGTGCGGCACCTGCAGGAACTGCAATATCCCGCCGAGGCGTCTGGCGGCATGTGGGCCGGCGGCGATGCGATTCTCTATATTTTCATCGCCGGTCTCTTCATACTCCCAACCGCTTTCCTAATCTGGGTCGCCGCAAAATTTGAAGGCGTCTACACAGCATATTCAATATTCCTGCTGGTCCTCAGCCTGACTGCGCCGGTGTGCCTCAGCGTGCTCCATCTTGGCGAAATTCGTGATGGACAAACATTATTCACAATCTGTTTGTTCAGGCTCATCTGCTCTCCCTTTGTCATTGTGGCAATTGGAATCAGCTGGATCGTGGGCCGATTCGACCAGGCAAAGCGGTATGCTTCGTTTGCGCTTCTGATGGAAGGGCTCACATTTGCCATAGCTATTGCGCTGCTGATCCATGCAATGTGAGCGCCCCAAGATCGTTATTCAGACCTTCGTTGGCATGCGCTATATTCCGCTTGATAAACGCCCTCCCAAAGAGTGGGATTCACGTGAAGGCCAGTTGCCGATAAGACGACTGACCAGGGCTTGACGTAAGCTTTTCGTGCCAAACTATGGGATATGGATTCGGAAATGCGTCGACACAATTCGGTATTTGCCGGCGTCGGCCTCACACTCCTTGCATCGGCCATTGCTCTCCTTTTCACTGCTCTCCGGCCCAGTTCAGCTCCCAGCTTAGATCGTCACTGGCAAGTGTTTGGAATGTACGCAGCGCCCGCCGCACTGCTTCTGGTTGGGTCGTCGTTGCTGGTGGGCAGGCGATATCGGATCGCGGTTTGTGTTGCCTCAGTCCTGATGCTTTCTGCAGCAGCTCTAGCACATCCCGTTTGTGTTCTCATTCCTCAGGCCGATCGCCCGGCCTTTGAAACGGTTGTGCCGTTGGAGGAACGAGCCGCGCGAGGAGAACCGTTCTGTAGGATCGGAGGAGAGTGGTATCAATGCAAGTCCTTTATCAACCGCCAATTTTTCTTCTAACATATAAGCCACATTCGGAGATGGCGTCTTCGCAGGACTTGTCTTACCTGTGGGTGTAAATTGTGTGTGGAGGTCCCTCCCCAATGAGAGCCGGATCGGTATCACCGGCGGGGAATGCTACAGTGACAATGACCCGAGTATCCAAAACTAAAGTATTCTGAGGGTGGCACGCGTTCATCATGCCTCGTTCAAACGATAAGCATAGAATTATCGAACACTACGACACAGTCAGCCCATACTACCGTTCCCTTTGGGGCGAGCATCTGCATCACGGATATTGGATTCTTGGGAATGAATCGAAGGAAAAAGCGCAGCTTCAGCTTATCGAGCATCTTGCTCAGCTTGCTAACGTAAAGCAGGGCTCTGATATTCTTGATATTGGCTGCGGTTTCGGCGGCGGCAGTCTTTACTTAGCCAAACACTATAACGCTACCGTCACAGGCATAAATATTTCCCCAGTACAGATCGAAATGGCAACGAAGGCGGCGGCAGAGAAACAACTCGATGCGAAGTTCCTCTTGATGGACGCAGAAACCATGAACTTCCAGAAACAATTCGACTTTCTCTGGTCCGTGGAATCTATCTCCCACTATGAGAACCGCCAAGCGTTCTTTGATTCTGCCGCTAAACTATTGAAGCCGGGCGGGTCCTTCGCGATCACCGACTGGTTCAAGAAAAAAGACCTCACGCCTGTAGAGACGCGGAGATTCATTAATCCCATCGAAAAGGGCATGTTTGTGGAACTACAGGTTATGGACGACTACGAACAATACCTTGTCTCAAATGGCCTGCAAATTAAGCACCGCCAAGTTCTGAACAAGAATTGCGCTAGAACATGGGACTTATCGCTCGACATCATTAAAGATAAGAGTTTTTGGAAGCTCGCCGCGAAATACGGCACCCACTTTGTCACCTATCTCAAGGCGTTTGAGGCCATGCGCGCTGGGTTTGCTTCCGGCAACTTTGTGTACGGCCTCTTCGTCGCATCGGCCATTTGAAATATTTCAGCAACGATTTGCCTGGAGAGGGGAATTCCGTCTCCTACTTAGGCCAAGTCCCGCGTAACTGCCTTATCGGAATATGGAAATTTGACCCTGTAAGGCCCCCCAACTCATCCGTCCGTTGACTCGATCCACAATCCCCAGTTCCATCTCCGCAATGGCTCTTGAGCAACTGGACGGTCGGCATTGACCACAAGAGCCATATTCCTATAATCCCGTGTTAGATCCACTTTCGTTCACTCAATTCTGACCATCGAATATATGGGCGAAAGGAAACATTTCCAGTTTGCATGAATGATTCCCAATCTGAAACCGGTACTCCTGAAACAGGATTTTAGATCACGCCTCAAGATGCTCTGCGCTGCATTGTGTTCAGCGGAAAACGATGAAAGATAGGTATTTCTCGGCTCCAAAGCCGTTTGAATGGATGGCCACCTGAATGCTCCTTGTTCCAAACGGGGTCGAACGAAACTGTCCGGCTAGTTCGTCAATCGCTAAATTCTCACTGAATACGCCCGAATAGGAAAAGGCTCTGATGCGGTTGGGAACTCCAGGTCAACGTGGAGTTCTTATCATCGCAGTCCAGCACTCGAACAAGTGCCCGACGGGGGACGAGGGATGATATGAAACAATGTCGGCTGTACGCGGTTTCCATGATACTAACCATCGCGGCTATTCTTGTAACCATACTGCTCTTCCAACCGCGAGCAGCCAACTCCCGCGAAGCTGCTATCCCCGTGCACGTTTCAATAGATTGGAGCACACGCCACTTGATGTACTCCGGCGAGCCAAAGGGGCCGAATGCGTGGATGATCATGCAGGATCCTCGCTACCTGCACCATCTTTCTATCCATGGCAAACACGGGTCCTTCAGCGAGGAGCGTGAGGATCGCGACGATCACGACGATTGGCGTTGGTTCCGCGAACCGTGGCACTTCCGTCAGAGCGAAGAATCTCCTTTAAAAAGGGATTGGCAGTTTAATCTGGGCGCAAGCGCCGTAACCGGAAATAATAGTCCGCCTTTCGGTCCTAGCTACTCGTTCCCAGCAAAGTTTTCGTACGACATAAACGCGACGCCGAGCTGTACCAACGATTTCGTGGTGTTCACCACGGGTAGTGTTGGAGCCACGGGCGGGCAGGCCAGCATTGTTGCGCTGAACCAGCTTTACTCAGGCAGCGGCTCGGGGGGCACTGGAATCTGCGGCACCGGCCAGCCTTCGGTTATGTGGGCATACAATACGAATTTATCAGGAGATACCAATGGAGTGATCTACAGCTCTCCTGTCCTTTCTCTCGATGGAAGCAAGGTGGCATTTGTTGAGACCAACAACGGCGCGGCAATTCTTAAGGTCTTGAAATGGGTGTCAACACAAGGCACGGTCAGCAGTGCGGTCGCTCCCACGGCGATTACTACAGGCAACCCTTGGTCCACATGCCCGAGTTCGGGCACATCCTGTCTGTTCAGCTTAGCGTTCTCCGGTAGCGCCGCGGACTCCTATTCCTCGCCTTTCTACAATTATGCGAATGACACTCTTTATGTTGGCGACGATAACGGACGGCTTCACAAGTTCACAGGGGTTTTCGCCGGGACCCCAGCTGAGGTAGCAGCCGGTGGGTGGCCGATGACGATCTCATCGAGCGCCCCTCTTACCGGCCCAGTCCTCGAAGCGGTCTCCGGAAACATTTTCGTTGCCGATGTGAACACCTCCCTGCACTACGTCCGAGAGACGGGCAGTACAGTCGGTGCGTGCGCGTCGGGGAGCCCGCCCTGCATCGGAACTCCGAGCTTAACGGTCGCACAAAACGGGGATGTGGGGGTTTTTGACCCGCCTACTGTGGATTCGACGTCGCAAAAGGTATTTGTGTTTTCAGCAATAGATCCCAACGGAAACAACGGTGTGATCCAAGCCACCACGGCGCTGGGCGCCGCTGTCGACACCGCACTCGGATCGTCTGCATTTAACTATATCTTTTCCGGAGCATTCGACAAGAATTACTATTCTGGAAGCTATAGCAGCGGGTTCCTATATGCGTGTGGGACTGACCCGGTGACCACGTTGTACCGGATAGGATTCAATTCCAGTGGAGTCATGAATTCGGCTGTGCAGAGCGGCAGTGTTGCCCTCAGTGTCGATAGCCCTACCTGCTCGCCCCTGACCGAAATTTTGAACGGCACGAATGATTTTCTTTTCTTTGGCTTAGATGGCAATGGGGGCATAGCCACAAATTGCGGCGGCGGCTGCATTATGGGCCTGAATCTGACAGGCATGTCATGGCCGCCTAGCTTGGCCACGTTTTCTTCCCTTGCGGTGCCGAACGGACCCAGCGCAATTGTCGTGGATAACGTGGGGGCCGGAGGCCAGGAATCGAGCGTTTATTTTGGCGGGAGCCATGGCGCTAATTGCACTAGCCCCTCCGGAAGCGGTTGCGCGGTAAAGGCCACGCAGTCCGGCTTAAATTGATGGCCGGCGCGTTGTTGTTCTTCGTAATTCAGTTCATTCATAATTGCGCTTGCTAAGGTGGGAGCCTCTGCCGGAACGGTCGCTCCTACAGCTATTGCCACGCCAAGTAGTGTCGCTACGCGTTGAATTCTCAGATAAGATTCCGGCAGATTTGGATATGCCCCGAGAAGCGGGGTTATCGCCATCTGGGAATTTGACCCTGTAAGGCCCTAAAAGGCAGTCGCCAAGAAGAGAACTTTACAGGAATTGGCAGTCGTTCCTCGAAATACGGCCTTTATTCTCAATTTCGCGTTTACTCCCTGAATCAACAGCAAGAAATAGTACGGTCGTACCCTGTCCTATGAAACTCCAGAACTATTTGGCTTGGGGGATAAAGTTAGTAAAGTCTTCCACAGAAATTCGAGTGTCTTCCTGACCGGGGCAGGAAGCTTAAGGTGCCTATTCATGGAAACGAACGAATTGCTGACTCTTACCGATGCCAATGTTACGCCTGTTAGCAATGATCAAGTATTTGCGAGTATGGGTCAGATCGACAGGCGCGAATGGTGGCTTTGGTCCTCAGCCATTTCAGTGATGTTATTACTTGCAGTAGGGATAATTTCGTTTGCTTTGCCTGCTTTGCTCTCCGGCTTTGATAGCTTCCACGCCCTCTTCCTGGATCACGCTGTGCGCGGGCTTTTCGGCCTGGTGCTCGTGTTTGACATCTACGTTGTGTATGAGCAGATTCAGATCAATCGTATTCGACAGGAATTTGCGGACAGTCTCTACAATATGGCCGTCCTGGACCCGGTCACAAATATGTTCAACCGCCGATATATCGTGCAACGGCTGGAGGATGAGATTGCACGATGTCAGCGGCACAGTAGTCCATTGACGGTGATTGCTCTCGACCTGGATGACTTTAAACAGATTAACGATGACTGCGGCCATGCTGTGGGAGACTACATACTCAAAGTATTTGGTGAACAGTTGAAGCGAGCCACTCGCGGATCAGATGTCGCGGCCAGATTTGGCGGTGATGAATTCCTGGCAATCTTGCCGGACTGCAACAGTGCTCAGATACAATATGTTCTTAGCCGCCTGAATGGCATTTGTGTGGAAACCACCAATTCTAAAATAAGCATTCGGTACTCGGCTGGTTGGACGGATTATATTCCGGGTGAGTCACTCAACGATTTGCTGAAACGGGCTGATGACATGCTCTATGCAAACAAGCGCAATTCCACCGGTCGCTACGTCAGTACAATCGTCGGGGAATGATGCCGTCCGATCGCCGGCACCGCCGGAGTGGGCGCATTGAAAAAGGGATTGCCATTGAAGGCGTGCTAGAATTTATGAATATTGGCCCAGAAAGACATCAGATGAAGTTGCGCTTATGACGTGCGTTGGGTTGCCTCTCAATGGCGACCATTCCCCTCGAAGTTACGAATCAGCGCGTTCCACGTCCAGTTAACGGTGAGACCAATCGGCGGGCGGAAACTCTACCGGCCAGAACGGCTGATTTAGGACAACGAACGCGAGCCCCACATGACTTACCCCTGCCTTGGTTTCGTGATACGCAACCATGCATTCAACCGTTACTTTAGTCTTTGGGTTCGAGAGTACGAGCTTTTGTCCCCTTTTCACTGCTGTCTTAAGGATCACCAAGCCGCCAAGAGCGCTGATCTCAATCGTATGAGTGTCTTCCTTAAAGCGTGCTCCTTCGGCGTTATATCCAGAAACCATCACCTCAATTTTCATGGCCACTCGTTGTGATCTTCTGCGATTCGCTGCTACCCAGGATGTCGCCACAAATGTTGACAGCCAACTATCCAGGAGTCGAAACTCCTCTGCTTCCATTGAAGAAAAAGCCAGGCCCATGCCCTCATTAGGGGACGCCCGCACAATTCGCGCGCGCGCCTTTACCTGATCGCAGTCCTTGCTGAGCGTTACTGTTACTTCTGTCCCCAAAGGCAAAGCATAGTCAGTCTCTATGGAACAGCCCCCCTGGCTTAAGTCGCCGAGACGCGCCTTGACGGGGGTGCCACTTTCCGGATCTAAAATCTCAACCTTGAGGAATGGTATCGATCGGTAACGCGAACTTGTACGGCGATCGGAGCGCTTGGGTTGGTGGTCTGGCTTCTTGGAATCGACTGACATTTGCGCAGCCTCACTTATGTGCGTGGACCGCGCATGAACTAAATGAGGGCACAGCCACCGTAGTATGGTAACAGGACTGTCCGAAGGGCGATGTGCAAAACAGGACAGATGGTCAACATCCGCATGAATTAGCACACAGAATGCATCGCACAGGAATTCAATCCAGCCGCTCCATATCGTTCGGCCATCACCCTTTCCAGGTCCTGAGAAAAAAGTCTATCGTAGTGTGGCCGACCGATACCAAATCCACTCTTTCGGGAAAATACTCGTAGCTGTGCAGGCCAATCAAAAGGCGTGCCCTTCCAGTCGTCGTGACAGATCTTGTTATTTGCGACGATATGCTCGGCAAGCGGGTCAATTAATGGACTTGCCCGGATGAAATAAAAGCACTGGTTCAAATCAAAAGGCGCGACTCTTGCCAATTTCCAACTCGCGCCAGAACTGCGGCATTGGGGTGGGGAATTTAAAGGCAACATGGCAGCCATGCGTACTCTGCGCCTCAACGGATACGACGACACATTCTTGCGTCTGCTCGTTTCCTTCGTTCGTTACCACTAAAAGCTGGCCTGCTTGGACACCGCCGGTCACGGAAATCAATCCTCCACCTTCATTGATGGCGATGGTGCAGGTTTCCTCATAGAACGGGCTTCCATCCGGGGTATAGCCGTAAATGAATAATGGAATATCGACATAGATACGGCGAGTCATACGGCGGTCCGAGAGCCGGATAGGTGATGGCCCGACGGTTTTTGTGTCCTTGCGCTTGGAGCGCAACAATCCGGCCCGTCTCAAAACGTCGAAGATTTTACTCATGGCTTCACGCACGTGCACAGGTAATTTTGTTTCGGCTGAGGGGGTGAATGGCTCTATTTCAGTTATGTAAAGGCATTGGAGATCCGCCCGTTTCACCAGGCAGGCGCGACTCCTGCTACGGTCTCAACTATCGTTCGAGATATATGATGCGTCAAAGGTGAAAAATGACTGTTTGCCTCAAAGGTATCCTGACGTGGAGTGGCCAGGGCTAGGACCGAAGTTGACAGCCTGCCAAGGAACAGCAAGAATGAGGCGAGGGCATCTCATGGCGGAGACAAGGCCCAAAATTACGGCACAGAAGAATCAGAACGAGTCATTTCCCGTCGTCGTGCCGGACGACCCTGTCGAGGAAGCTTCCAAGGAGTCCTTCCCCGCAAGCGATCCTCCTGCGTGGTATGCAGGGCATGAAGATCCTGAAAATCCAAAGCAAATGAAATCGGGTGTCACCTCCCTTCGGCGGGAAGCAAACGGCCCCACTCGAACCGAATCCGACAGCATGGGGACCATTGAAGTTCCGGCTGACCGGTACTACGGTGCGCAGACAGCGCGCTCGCTGATCCATTTCGATATAGGATGTGACACCATGCCGCGCGAATTGATCCGCGCCTTCGGAATCCTGAAAAAGGCGGCGGCGCTTGTAAACCAGGACCTCGGCAAACTTTCGTCTGAAAAAACAATCCTGATTGTGCAAGCGGCAGACGAAGTAATCGCCGGAGAACTCGACGACCATTTCCCGCTGCACGTATGGCAGACCGGCAGCGGCACTCAAACCAATATGAATGTGAATGAAGTGATCTCCAACCGAGCTTGCGAGATCGCAGGTGGCGTCCTGGGAAGCAAGAAGCCCATTCATCCGAATGACGACGTCAACATGTCGCAATCTTCGAATGACACTTTTCCCACGGCAATGCACATCGCCGCAGCGTCCCGCCTGGTGCAGGCTCTAATTCCGGCAGTGCAGCGATTGAGCGCTGCAATTGATTCGAAGGCGCGGACATTTGCCAATATTGTCAAAATTGGACGCACTCACCTGATGGATGCCACGCCAATCACGGTCGGCCAGGAAATGTCGGGCTGGGTGAGCCTGCTCGACCGCGATGTGGCGCGCATAAATATGGTCCTGCCGGGACTGTATGAGCTTGCCATCGGCGGCACCGCAGTCGGGACTGGTTTGAATACACATCCCGAATTCGCGGAGCGTGCTGCAAGGAAAATATCTGAATTAACGGGGTTACCTTTCAAATCGCATCCGAATAAGTTCGCCGCACTTTCAGGACATGACGAAATCGTCTTCGCCAGTGGGGCTCTCAAAACGCTCGCTGCCTCGCTGATGAAAATCGCCAACGATATTCGCTGGCTCGCTTCCGGCCCCCGCGCTGGCCTGGGCGAGTTGAGGCTTCCGGAAAACGAGCCCGGCTCGTCAATCATGCCGGGCAAGGTAAATCCGACGCAAGCCGAAGCCGTGACCATGGTGGCTGTGCAGGTATTTGGAAATGATGCGGCAATCGGTTTCGCCGGCTCGCAGGGCAATTTCGAGCTGAATGTTTTTAAGCCCGTCATCATCCATAACTTTCTTAATTCGGTGCGCTTGCTGGCCGATGCCTGCCGATCTTTTACCGATTATTGTATTGCCGGAATGGAAGTAGATTCAGAACGAATTGAAGAAAATGTAAAGAATTCACTGATGCTCGTCACGGCGCTCAGTCCACAAATAGGATATGACAAAGCAGCGGAGATCGCTCATAAGGCTTACCATGAGCGCTTGAGCCTGCGGGAAGCAACGCTCAAGCTCGGTTACCTGACGGAAAACGAATTTGATGAGCTTGTGCGGCCAGAAAAAATGACCTCTCCAGATCCCTTGCCAAAATCAGGGTCCATTTAGATACCTCAATGTTCCTCCGAATTTCTCAGATCAATTATGAACCCGAAGTGTTTGCGAAAACGTTTTGCAATCTCAGAAGCTGCGAACTTTTCTCCAAATTGAAATTCCGAGAAGGTCCCGTACAGCCATTTCATTATGGAAATACACTTTCGGATGGATTTACCTATTTGGAGGGCTTGTTAATAATGCGCATGTCGGAAGAATTTGGGAGGAATTTGCTGGGAGGTTTATGGTCGGGGACACCGTGCGGGATATGCGGAATGAATTGGATTTAATCATTATGCCGCAGATCCAGCCCGCTAAAGTTGTTCGATCGACGGATAACGATTCAAAGGAGGAACATATGCGACGAATACCAAGTTACGGTGCTTTATTTCTCTTGGCAATGGCGGTTATTGTTCCAGTGGCAACCACTGGCTGTTCTGCTCGCGCATCAGGGACGGTGAAGGGCGCAATGACGACCATTCCAAGAGACGCGGGACCGAGCCATGCGGGGGATAGTGCTCAGCAGCGCGATGGAATTGTTCAGGCCAGTAACTAGCGAGCTAACACTGTTCACCCAATGGGCCTGGACAATGAAAATAGACAAGTAGGCACGGCCCGCCAGTCTTTCGAGCATTAGGATTTGGGAGTCGCTGGCGGGCCGGGTTCCTTGGTGATCCGCATGGAAGGGACGGGCCAGCGGCAATCTCTTTAATCTTGAAATGCGGACGCGGCCTGCGGCAGATGGCGGCGCAGTTCGGCGACTCGTTCGCGCTGGCGCATTAGCTCGATTTCTGCGATGCGAAGCTCCTCGCGTTTGGCTAGATACTCGGGCGATTCGTTGTTCAGGTTGGTTTGCCGAAACGTTCCGTCAACCATTGTGTTTACCATGGTCGTTGTCCCCTCCTGCCAATTCTCCCTCGGGCAGCAACTGCAATGCAAATTGGGGCGTTAGTAGCGCAGCATCCAAGAAGACAACTTATCTTACAGGCTGTACCACAGCGTTCTTGATGGGTCGCGGCGAGGCGTAACTACTGGTAAAATCAGTTGCAAGGAACGCCACTATGACTTTGCCGCTGATTTTTTCCTTCTGGTTCATGGTTGCCACGTACGTCATCCACGTTCTGGACGAGTCGCTATTGGGCGGAAGCTTCGTGGAAAAGATTCGCCAGCATTGGTGGCCAGAATATTCGTGGGAAAAATTCTTTTGGTTTAACGCCGGCTACTTTTTGGTGATGATTGCCAGCGTTCTCCTGTACGACGTTTTGGGCGGTGCGTGGCTAATACTTCCCCTCGCCTGGCTGATCGAGCGCGCCTGTAATGGACTCTGGCATCTCTGGTGGACGGAACATTTTCGAGAGTATTCGCCCGGGCTCATTACCAGCATTTTGATGTGGATGAATCTCTATTTCGTTCTGCGCTATCGCCCCGAAGTCCCTCCACTTGACGCCAGAGTTGTAATACCAGCTCTGGTGATTGGCTTAGGCTTCACAACCTTTCTCTGCCTATACATTCCTTTGGTTAAGGGCCGCGCGAAAAAGGCCTGAGTTCACGAGACGGCAGTGATTTTCGGAATCCGAGAATTTGACACTGTAAGGCCCCTAAAGGCCAGTTTCCGAGAAGAGGTGCCAGCTCAACCGGTCAACGCAACACCTCACAACCAATTGATCTGACAGCGCTTCCCATCGAGAATTGATCGGTGCAACCGTACTCAATCAAAACCTATACAGGGCTTTTGTTTTGTTTGAATTGATGCCGGGGCACAAAATAAGCCTCTTAGACTCGTTTAAGGTGCCTTTGAACAAGTGTTGCGTTGACCCCTTGAGACCGCCGGACTTACCAGGACTTGGCAATTGTTAAGCGCCATTTCGTTCGCGCCTACATCTTCCCTGTGATAAAAAGAGACGGTGAAGAAGATATTTAGACACGCCGCGTACCTAGCAGTATTCTCCTTCTTACTTTCACCCGCAATCCGCTCTCAAGAATCCACAATAACTAAGGGTTCGCAAGAAAAAGTCACGTTCGCGTACCCGAACAGCGCGGACGGAGTACGCCAGCTTCTCAGTGATATGATTCTTACTGCCAAGAAGGGCAATCGGACGATACTCCAAGTTCAGATTAAGGACACAGAGATACCTAACTACGATGAATGGTTCAGGGCGACATTTAATCAAGGCAGAGGCGAGAGCTGGGCGGAGCCTTACGGCAAACTACTTAATCAACATGAAAAGGAATTTGAGGCTTTCATATTGCAACTCTCCCATCAAGAGGGAGAAATCAATATCAAAAGGCTCGATGTCGCGAAAATGTTCGATCCGTGAGCGTCCCTCTAGACTACTACCTCGCAGATTGGAAGAAGGTCGGTGCTCCTGTGGGGCATGATATTGATCACATCGGCTATTTTTGGTTTTTGGCGGGGAAATTTCGTTGGGATAGCACTGTCGAATTCGTTAGAGTGCAACCTAAAGGAATGGATTTTACCGAATTCAAAATAGTTAAAAAAATTGCGCCGGTCTATCCGCCAGAGGCGTTGGCACAAGGGGTTCAAGGTACTGTGAAATTACACGTTACGATCCAGAAGGACGGTAGCGTCAAAGTAATGGATGTCATTTCTGGCGATCCACTTCTTTCACCAGCAGCCCTGAACGCTGTCCGCCAGTGGCGATACGAGCCGGGCCGCGTTAAAGGGAAACCCGTTGATGTAGATACCTCAATCGACGTGAACTTCAATCTCAATCAATGATTGGTACGTCTCGAAGTCGCGAGCCAAGTCCTGAGAAACGATCTTATCGCTAACTGGGAATCGCGACTTCCTTTACTTTGGGCCGACTTGGAAATAGGATTTCTTTTATGAAATCCGAATGGTGCTGCCCGGAGTTTCAAGAGCGTTTCTTTCAATCGGGAGGAAGACAGGACGGTCTCGGAATTTTGTGGATTGTCCATTCCAGACGCGCTCCGATGTTCCTATTGGAATATCGGCGTCCGAACCGAATGCCGACCGAACCCATAGCCGAAGACGGGTTCAAATTAAAATTCTGCCCTTGGTGTGGGCGCAATTTACTTGAGCAGTACGGGTCTGATGCGCGTCTTGCGGAAGAAGGGCAAAAGTTTCCGATCGGGCAAATTGAGCATGCCGCAATATGGGTATCCGATCTTGAGCGGGCGCGCGCCTTCTACGAACTTTGGTTTAAGGCCACGGCAGGCGCGAAATACTCAAGCTCGAAACGGGACTTTACATCCTATTTCCTCTCGCTCGGCTCTGGAGCACGTCTCGAACTGATGAAATCTCCTGGCGAAGCTGCGCGGCTCGCGCATCTCGCTGTCTCTGTGGGATCGCGCAATGCCGTTGATCGTCTCGTGAAGGCGATGGAGGCGGCGGGGGTTCACGTAGTGAGCGGGCCGAGGCTTACCGGGGACGGCTACTACGAAGCCTTGGTAACCGATACGGAAGGCAATCTCATAGAGATCACCTCCTAGCGTTTCCACATCCGAAATTCCAAACAAAAAAAACGGCAAACTTAGAGTCGGACCTATAACGGGCTGCGGAAAAAGTAATGCTTGTCATCCCGAGCGAAGCGAGGGATCTGCTTTTCCTCTCGGGTTCCAAGAAACAGCAGATTCCTCGGGCACACCCCGCCCTTCGGAATGACATCGTGCGAGTTTTTACGCAACTTCTTAAAGCCGGCCAAAGTGTTCTGAAATGGTTAGCGAGGGCCCGAGAATTCCCGACTGCTCTCTGCGGCCTGATCGAGAGATCTTGGCTTAACATGCGTCTCATGTTTTACTGGAGGGTATGCGCGCAGGATTTTTCCGCTGGCGAAGGAATGCGGCCACTTATCTGTGCGCGGTTGTGTGTGGGACTGTGTGGGCGATTTGCTCCACGCTGTCGCTGGCACAGACAGCTCCATCTGCATCTCGTCCGCCGGCTCCGCAAGCCGAACCGGTCCAGCCAATCGATGCGTATATCCACACCGCCTGGGATACGCTTTCGCGATCGATGAACGATTGCAGGTCTGTGGCCGATCCAAAGCTCAGCACCGTCTCAATCCTGTATCTGCCGAAGGACGTGCCTGAGCCGCGCGAAATCGCCGCGCTCGAATCTTCCTGCAAAGTAAAGATTGAACGGCTTCCACGACGCATCGAAAACCTTGGCGACGTGAAGCCCGCAGACATTGCCCACGCCGGACTCTTGTATCTGCCGAACAAATATGTGGTCCCAGGCGGCCGCTTTAATGAAATGTACGGCTGGGACAGCTACTTCATCATTCTGGGATTGATCCGGGATGGGCGCGTCGATCTTGCCAAGGGAATGGTTGAGAACTTCTTCTACGAGATCGAACACTACGGCGGAATTCTGAATGCGAATCGGACTTACTATCTCACCCGCTCTCAACCTCCATTTCTTTCGTCGATGATCCGCGCTGTTTACGACGCTGAATCCTCCACTGGACCCAAGGATCAGGCTGCGGCCTGGCTCGCGCGCTCGTACGGTTTTGCTTCGCGGGATCATGCGCTCTGGATGACCGACTTTCACAAAGCGGGCAGCACCGGCCTGGCACGTTACTACGACTTGGGCGAAGGACCCGTGGAGGAGATGGCCGACGACAGCACCTACTATTCGGGTGTGATTCGCTGGCTGCTCGCACATCCGGATGTGCATACGGATTTTCTGGTAAGCGCGCCGGACAACCCGAATGCCGCGGAACAGAGCCAGTTGGCCAAGACCAGTTGTGATCCTCGCCTCTCCGGCGTTTGCGCGCATGCGCATGTGAACGGGCATTGGCTAAGCCACGACTTCTACGAAGGCGACCGGGCCATGCGCGAATCAGGTTTTGACGCGGCATTTCGTTACGGCCCTTTCGGCGGGTGGACCCACCACTATGCGTCCTCCGATCTAAACTCGCTGCTCTACAAATACGAGCGTGACCTGGCATGGATGGCTGAGCAACTCGGCAAGCCGGACGAGTCCAAACAGTGGAGCTACCTTGCAGACCAGCGCCGCGCCGCTATCGACAAATATCTGTGGAACCCCCGGAAAGGGATGTATTTCGACTACGACTACATCGCGGGCAAGCAATCGTCTTACGACTACCTCACAACCTTCTATCCGCTGTGGGCGGGCGCTGCCGACGCGCAGCAGGTGAAGGCCGTCGAAGCCAATCTGAACTTGTTCGAAAAAGCGGGCGGGATTGCCATGAGTACGTATGAGTCAGGAGTGCAGTGGGATCTTCCGTATGCTTGGGCGCCGGTGACCTGGCTGGCAGTGGACGGGCTGGCAAAGAGCGGTGACATGAAAGACGCGGTTCGCATTTCACAGAAATTCATGGCCATGGTCCGAGAGAACTACATATGCGATCGCACCATCCGGGAGAAATACGACGTTGTGAGGGCATCGACTGAAATAAATGTGGCAAGTGGATATAAAGAGAATGCCATCGGTTTTGGATGGACGAACGCGGCATATTTGGAGATGCAAGCCCTCGTAAAGATCTCCGGGAAGCAATCTGACCCCGTCACACTACCGCAACACGCGTGCACGCAAGCGGCTCGCTAATTTTAGGCGCAGCACGAGGGGCGGGCCAGGTCGCCGGGGTGACGCTCATCGCTCGTTACGGGTCAACGATTTATGTATCTCTTTTTCAAGGTGGTGCGTCCAACTTGTGGAGTGTCATGCCTATGGACTACACTCCCGGTTAAGTCAGCAAACCTGCCAGTGGTGGGTAACCAATACAGCGTGAGCGCGAGGAGGAAAGAATGCAGGATACGAAGCAATGGACGAGATTGATCCGCGGGGTCGGATTGGCGGTGGCTCTGGGTGCGGTGGCAGTCTCGGCGCAACAAGGGCCGCCAGGTGGTGGGGGGTGGGGGCAGGCAAGAGCGCCTCAGCCGCTCATGGTTCATGAATTGAATGCGAACGTCTCCTGGGTAGAAGGAGCCGGAGGAAATTCGGCCGTCATTGTTGGCACGAACGGCGTGATCGTTGTTGACACCAAGACGACAGCCGCCGCGGGCGCCGAACTGGTTGCCGATGTCGCCAAAATTACGCCGAAGCCCATCACCACGGCCATCGTCACGCATAGTGACGGCGACCACGTGAACGGATTGGCCTCTTTCCCCGCGGGAATAACGATCATTTCCCAGGAAAACTGCAAGACCGAAATGCAAGCGGCTTCGGGCACTCCTGCTGGAGCAGCTCTGGCCGATCACATGCCCACCCGGCTCGTAACGAAGAACATGGAGAATGCCACCATCGAGGGAGTGCACCTGCGGTTTCTGCACTTCGCCCCCGCGCATACCAGCGGAGATCTGATGGTCTACCTTCCCGATGACAAGATCATGTTCACCGGCGATATCGTCGCTGCACAGTCGCCGTATCCCCTGATCCACGCGGAGAAGAATGGATCGTCCGAAGGCTGGATCACCACGATGAAGGGAATTCTCGCGACCGACGCTGTGACGTTCGTCCCGGGGCACGGCCCCGTGCAGACCAAAGACGATTTGACGAAGCGGCTGGCGGACACCATTGCAAGGCGCGATCAGATCAAGGCTCTGGCAGCTCAGGGAAAATCCTTGGATGAAGTCAGGCAAGCACTCAATGAGACGCCACCGCCAGTTCGCCCCGGCGCAGCTCCCGGCCCGAACTTTACGGACTTTACCGGCGTGATTTACCTCGAATCGACGAAGAAGTAAATTACGAAACAGCACGTGGCGAATTGAGCCCCATCCTTGGCGGCAAGGATGGGGCTCTCATGCCGATCAAATACACTTGCACATTCGCTTTTTGGCCCCTAAGAAGACAGGCTATCAGCCCTGGCGGCCCGTAGCCCAGCGACGAGTTCAGGACGCAGCCTTGGCACGCGCAATTTCGGGTACGCCAACAAGCTCCTCAAAAAGAGTCCGGTAATGGATCATTGCCTGACGCAATTCTTCAGTGCTGGCTTGCCCCTGCTTTTGCCGAAGTGCAATAGCGTGACCTGCGCGGTAATTTTCCATAACCTGTGGATGGTCCACCGAAATATCCGCGGCACGCTGTTCAAAATCACTTACTGGATAACCTCGCATTGACATTACATCACCCAGGAGTTGATCGGCTTCTGTTACCGCTCCTCCAGGGCTGTCAACGAACCGTCCTTGCACTTTGCGCCACGATTCCATGAATCGCGCGTGATCGGCCGGAGATAGCGCCCGGATATGGAAATTCTCGACCCGCGCGGCCCGCTCTTCGAGTTGCTTTTCCGCGTTGCGCTGGTTTCCAACTTCCTGCACAGCTCGGGTATATTCAGGGTCGCCAAACTGGGCACGCAGCCTCGCCGTTCGGCGCTTTCTCATGTAAACCACCGTGGCCACGCCGACAACTACGATCAATACGAGACCGATGATCAATGCCAATTGCGTTGTGCTCAATGCGCTCAAGTTCATGATTTGCCTCCATTCGTTCTAGGTTTCTTGAATTCTGGGCTAGGGGCCACGTCAAGGGACAACGTGGATATCACAAAGTCTTGCTAAACCGCTTCGCTACTTGCCAAGAACTTTCTTCACCTGTCCGACTTTATTTTGAATTTTCCCGGCGATCTCTTCCGCCTCGCCGTCGGCTTGCAAGTCGGGATCGTTCATAAGCTTCCCCGCTGCTTCCTTCAATTTTCCCTTCACGTCGTGGACCTTGCCCTCCACTTGATCTTGCGTTCCCGGTTTCATGATCGGTAGCTCCTTAGCTCACTATTCCGTTCGCTTCACATATCCTGGAAGAGAGAGGCAGCCGGGTCTGTACAATTTGAGACATTTGAGATCTGGAGTGTCAGAAAGCGCGACGACTTAGTTTGGCCGTGCGCCTGATTAAGTGGATTCTCGGAATGTGGAGATTCAGGCCGTGAGAATCCTGGCCGCAATTCGGTAAGACGACTTTTCAAGACTTGACATCGAGTGGTGATAAATTTGGTAACTGGGATTAGATTTGATCATAATCGCTGGTAGAGTCTTGATGGAAGCTATACGTTGTCGATTGGCCGGGAAATCAAAACGGAAATTTCGGCCATGATGTAAATGAACGTATTCCATGGGAGGCGGCATGAGAGCATCCGGCACGATCTCCTCAACTGATGCAAGAAACAAGCACGTCTTGGCGGCAGCTGTCTTCACAAAGCGCTTTTTCAGTTTTTGCCTCTGCGCCGGACTTTTTTGCTTCTGCGCAAATGCTAACAAGAACGCTGCGCCACCGAGTCCCACCCCTGATGACAACAACAAGACCGAGCTGCGCAATAACGCCGCCAGTTTGCTCGCCGATCTTCTTGGCCAGGAGAAAGATGTCAGCAAAATATTGATCATCAAACATCCTTCCCCCGCGATTGGAAATGTGATCAAGGCCATTTCAAAAACTGCTGGCGACGGATCGGATAAATTGGAGGTGTTGGCCAAAAATGACAAGACGCTGAATTTGCATGCGCTTCAACTTCCGCCCGGCGAAAAGGCCGCGCGCGAGGCCGTTTCCAAAACAAAGGAGCATGAACTCCTTTTGACTTTCGGCACTACTTTTGAGTTGAATCTGCTACTTTCACAAACCGAGGCCCTCAGTTACGGTTCGCATCTCGCGAAAATTGCGGCAGAAAATTCGCCGTCGCCGGAACAGCAGCGCGATTTTCACTCGCTCGACGTCTCGCTGGACAATTTGTACAAGCAAGTCGTCGCGCAAATTCGCACATTGCCGCGAAAATAAGCCTTCGGGTTCGCCTGGCTCAACGTCATTACCGTTCTTGGCGCGGCGCGGCTATTCGGGTCACGGCACCTTTTCAAAAGGCCGCAGCCATCGCTGAGACAATAGTACGTAACCATCCTTTCAACGATGGCAATTCAAGAATCTTGGTGTTCGCAACCTCAAGAGCCAAAGTAAAATAGAAGTTCACAGCAATGGCCTCTGATATCGAGTGCGTTCGCGATATGCGCGACCGGCTTTTGCAATTTATAAGCGCCAAAAGTTAAGGATTGAATGCCGTATAGCATTGGTTGAAAAACCCACAATCCGACATGACAACTTCTCGGGACTTGAGTTGACCTTCCTGTTTAGAATGGGATATACCTCCTCGCGAATTGCGGGTTGAT
Organism: uncultured Acidobacteriota bacterium; assembly: GCA_963825365.1. GTDB lineage: Bacteria > Acidobacteriota > Terriglobia > Acidiferrales > UBA7541 > Palsa-360. The sequence goes on from CAWGSV010000004.1 coordinate 432,380, forward strand.
CCGTAATGGGAGCCAACTCATTACGCATCCAGGTATCAAGGCAGGCCGAGCATCCCGAAGCGGTCCGCAACAGACAAGGAGAGCGCAGATGACCCCACAAACGCAACTGCCTTACCGAAGTACGAGGGAAGATTCGCCATTTCAATTTCTAGGGCTTCCGACCCTCGTGAGGGCTACGGGGGAAACTACCAATGGAGCGTTCGGACTGATCGAGAACTGGATGATGCCTCCGGGCTTTGCTTCGCCCTACCACACGCACCATCTCGAAGATGAGGCGTTTTACGTTCTCGAAGGAGAAATGGCATTCGTCTGCGGTGGCAAGTGGCTAAAGGCTGGACCGGGCACTTACATCTTCGGACCGCGCGAAATCCCTCACGGCTTCAAGGTCGTCGGTTCTGTCCCGGCGCGTTTGCTGCTGCTATGCGCTCCCGCCGGGTTTGAGCGTTTCTGTTTGGAGTTGAGTATGCCGATTGGCGACCCCACGCCGCCGGACATGACGAAGCTCATGGCAGTGGCGAAGAAATACAAAATCGATATTCTCGGACCGCTTCCGGAACAGGTCGGTGAATGAGTTTGCTGGGTTTGCCTAACTCATGGGAAACAGTGCCGGCTCAACCGGTCGATGCAACAGGGGATGCCAATTGAACACAGTCAATAATCTCTGCACTTTTTTATTTGGATCGCTTTATCATGGAGTCTGCCCGGGGAAGGAATCATACAGATGAATGAAAATATTCAGAGTGTTCCTGCAACAAATTCCAGCAATTCAAGCTTGGCTGTTCGGACGCCGTCATATCTCGGTCCGGAACTGAAGGTTAGAGGACAAATAAACGGCGACGAGGATTTGAAAGTTGACGGAAAGATTGAGGGTCCAATCTCGCTCGGCAACCACCGGCTAACCTTGGGACCAGGTGCTCAGATTCTGGGAGACATCAATTCGAGGGAAATAGTTGTGTTCGGCGAAATTAAGGGAAATCTGATGGCGCAAGATCGAGTTGATGTAAGGAAAGACGCGTCTGTCATCGGTGATTTAACGACGTCGCGGATCGCGATTGAGGACGGAGCACACGTCAAAGGTGCAATCGAGATCAATTGGGACCGCGCCGGAAGCAGTACTGATCCTAAGAGCGATCTCGCTCTGGCCGTAAAGAATTTTAAGATGAAGCGAGCAGCAGACTCCGAAAAATAAAATCGAAAGTGAAAAACGTGACGGGGAGCTGACGCGAGATAATCGGGCGCCCCTTTTGGCGAAGGCGATCAAAAGCAAGTCCCGTGGAATGGGAGCACCTTTGCTGTCGGGCCCAACAGTCTGCTTAGCCGCGCGATTCCATGTCCGGCAACGCCGCCGCGACCTGTCCTTCCGTACAGGTCAACAAAAGGGAACGCGCATACCTTATTTCCCTGCCCTCCTTATTCGTCTTACCCTAAACTTTAAGAACCAGCCAGAGAGCAGACCAAGTGCATCTTCTTGATTCCATTATCGCGTTTGCAGCAGTAATGCTGATCGCCAGCTTGATCGTTATGGCCGGCACCCAATTAATCATCGGCTTGCTCGGCCTGCGCGGTGCCAACTTGCGCAGGAGCCTTGCCGACCTTTTTGAAAACGCGTGTGACGATGGAGACGCCAAGCGCTATGGCAAGGTCATTGCCCGCAGAGTTTTGCGTCACCCGCTGCTTTCCGGGTCCGTGTTTTCTCGCTTCGGGATTCGAATAGACGAACTTCCATTCGTGCCGGCAGACGCGGCTGGAAAACTTCGCTGGGTCGGTAGCGGGATCCCACTTCAACCCTGGCTTCTGGGCGCGCTGAGCGGCTTCTTCCTCTGGCCCGCCGCTTTGGCGGCCATTGAGCGACTATCGTCTATAGACATTTCCACCTTCTCAAGCGTCGTCACCAGCTACGTGCCCTTCCTTAGTTTCTACGAGCATCCATGGCGCACTGGCGCTATTGTCGGCACAGTTCTTGGAGGTCTCATCAGCCGCTGGCGATTGGCCACGTCTGTTCGCGCCGATGAACTTGTCAGCGTGCTGGAGAAACTTTCGGCGCCGCCCGGTGGCTCCTTACCGGACCCTGCGCAGCGAGCCATGCTGGTGATCGCTGGCGAGGCGCAAAGCGGACCACGCAACAAAGTAAATTCCACGGCCGTGGAGTTTGCCAAATTTGTGCGGGAACTGCCGGAGAATGACGAAGATGACGTAGCCATCGCCGAAGAGAAGACGGTAAAGCCGGCCTCGGGCCAAACGGAACCACGGCTGGATGGGGTGCATTCCTGGTTCGATCATGCCATGGACAGGGCCTCGCAACGGTTCACCCTGCAAGCCCGTGTGATAACTGTTGTCCTCTCTCTGGTACTTGTATTTGCCGCGCATCTCGATGCCATCCGTTTATTCCGGATGCTGTCTTCCGACGCGCAAGTGCGAGCTCAGCTAATGGCCAGCGCAGATGCCATCACGAAACAGGCCGGGCAACTTTCGCGGACGCGTGAGGATGGGGCAAGTAGAGAAGCTGTGCCCGATGTATATCGCAAAGCGATGGTGGATGTGTTGCAGCCTATTCCTGCAGGCACAGATCAAATAAAATCAAAGTCGCGCCATTCCTCGCGCCATACCGCTACGCCTGTGCCGACCGCTTCACAGCTGGTAGCCGATGGCAATCCAGCGGAACCGCTCGATGGAGCGCAGGCAGCCTCTCAGGCACCTGCAGATGGTGCACTTGTCTCGCCTAATGTTCAGTCTGCCACCGAGACTCCGGCAAAACAGCTAGCGCACAAGTCTTCAAAGTCATCCAAGGCGAAGCCGCCGGCTACAGTTGTAGAGAAATCCGCCTCAACGCCCGCCGAAGACAAAGCCACAATGCAGGCGAAAACACGGGGCAAAGCGTTGGAGACCATGCCATGGTTTGCCAGCAGAGAAGACGCAGTTTCCTGGCTTCGCGTCACTTTGAATTCGGATCCTGGCCTTGAATATTTGATTATCAATTACGAACAGGCGGTCAACGCCCAGCTTGTGAGCGATGCCGACAAGTTGATGGACCATTCCGCTTCAATGAGGCACGATCTCGCGACCTCGGAGTTGCTGTTGGTCCCGGAAAAATGGCCGGGCTGGAAACCGGCCGCCAATGAACTGCCGGGCTTTCTGGTCGCCTTGGCGCTACTTATTATCGGGGCCCCGATCTGTTACAACCTGCTGAAGACGATTGCCAGTCTTCGCCCAAAGTTGTCGATGGGCACAAGCATCCCTCTGGAAAGGCGGATACGCCGTGAAGATCGGCGACATACGCAAGTGCGAGAACAAGTAAGCCCACCAAAAAAAGCGCAAGGGAAAGTGCCGGAAAAGTCGGGTGAGTTGCTGGAGACTGCAGCGTCTGGGCACACCGACCGTCGGGCATAGACGGCGAATATCAAACGCTCGCAAGAACAATTTACTTTTCTTTTCGATCGACCCGTACGACACCCTGCCTTTTCAGCTTGAGATCTCCGGATCCGTCGCTTCAGCCGCACTTCTCTGAGCGGACCTCAAAGACGTTGCTAGTCCGGGATGTTGATCCAGGATGGCCAATTCGGAAATTCCGGATTATATTCGCTGCCTGCTCCTGATTCGCAGGGGCGATAGTCTATTGACCAAAATGAGGGGAGCGCGAACACTCATGCCAGGGCGCGGCGCGATCATTACACCTGCAACACTTCGATTTTTTCGCGATTTAAAGCGGCACAACCATAAGGAGTGGATGGACGCCAACCGCGAGCGATACCGCGCGGAGGTAGTGCAGCCATTTCGAGCGCTGCTGGCGGCGCTGGTCCCCCATGCGATTCAGCTTCACAGCGGCTTCGATATTTCCGGCCGGACGGGCGTCAATTTTTCGCGCATCAATCGCGATATTCGCTTCGCCAAGGACAAGACTCTTTATCACACCCATATGTATTTGACTTTCCGCGATCCCGATGGGAAAGACAACGCAACGGCGCAGCTCTTTGTAGGCATTTCCGCGGAGACCGTCACGGCCGGATTCCGCGCATACTTCATGGGCCCGCTAAAAAAATCACCCGTTCGCCAGATGATCCTTCCGCGTGTAGAAGCTAATCCGAAATGGTTTTCCCAGCAAAAGAAGCGTCTCGGCCGCCGCTACGAGAGTTATTGGTATTCTACGGAAAAGGGCCAGTGGACCAAGCACGAGGGCTGGCCGCTCGATCCGGCGGATTGGCAAAAGCTGCAGGGCTGGGTAGTCCGCCGAAAATTTCCGCAGAGCGCGGCCACCAGTCCGAAATTCGTAACGGACATCGCGCAAGTATTTCGCGACGTCTACCCGCAATTCTCTTTCGTGTCTTCGACTGCCTGGAAGGCGTAAAATTAGGGTGTGAAAAAACTTCTCAAATACGTTGTCATTCTGAGCGAAGCGAAGAATCCCTCCTTCTTTTCGTAGGCCTAAACCCGGGAGAGATTCCTCGTTTCGCTCGGAATTACAAAAGGTTTTAGGAGTTCTTCCGCAGCTTCATACAGGGCATGTCCGCATCACCCGCGCGCGGCCGCCGCCTTGCCTGGTTTGACGGTGCGTACTCGAACGAATTCTTCCCGGCGTTTACTGAACGTAGTCACAGTTCCCTTGCCGATGTGGTAGACCCAGCCGTGAAGTTTCAGATTCCCTTGCTCCAGACGCACTGCCACGGACGGATGCGTCTGCAGATTCTTGAGCTGCTCGACCACATTGCGCTCGGTAAGCTTCAGCAGAAATTTCGGATCGCTAAAATCGGAATCGGGTTTGGCGACGGCCTCTCGCGCGGGCTCAGCCAACTCCAGCCAGGCGCTCACGCTTGCAAGGGGCTTCAGGGCTTCGGGATTCAACACGCCTTTCATGACGCCGCAATCCGTATGCCCGCATACAATCACATCGGAAACGCCCAGCACGCCAACGGCGTATTCAATCGTCGCGGAAACGCCGCCAATCGTTTCCGGATAGCGAGGCACGATGTTGCCGATCACCCGGCACAGGAACAGCTCACCCGGTTTGGTCTGCGTCAGCAGGCAGGGATCTATCCGGGAATCGGCGCAGGTGATAAACAGCGCCGTGGGCCTCTGTTGCAGGGCCAGCTTGCGAAATAGCTCGCGATGCTTTGGAAAAACGCTCTTTCGAAAGCGTTTAAGGCCGCGGAGAATTCGATCGACAGGCATGAGGGGTCATTTTGCAACAGATTGCAGGCCGGGTTCTACTTAAAATCCGGAAGGCATCCGGCAGGCACTTGTGGTAAGGTATCGCGCTCTCGGTACGGACGTGGGGAGCCTGGTGGCTGGGGCGAAAATGGCTCTAGCCAAGTTTTCTGCAAGAACCTCGCAGCGATCTTGCGTGCATGAAACTGGAAATCGTGAGACAATGGGATTTGTAGTATGGAATCTTTCTGAATGGTCATGATGGGGGTTCAGCGGCTGTGGCAAGCCTCTGAAGCATACTTTTGGCATTATAATCCGTCGAAAGAATTAGGCTTACGAAGTGAAGGTGCGGATCGAAGCTCCCTGGCTCGCCCCGCGTCCTGCCACTCTGTATTGTACTGAAAAGAATAGCGTTAAAAGTAGAGCGAATGGTCAGGAAGTTCCGTGTGACCAGTCGCCGCCAATTGACTCTAATAGTATAGAGCAAAGAATCAAATGAGGCAGGGTGTGTATCAAACTGATTCTGCTCTTGGCGGCATGACTCAAGACATGGCGCTATCGTAGTAAGCTGATTCGCAAGGGGGATAACTGCTTTGCCTTTGAATAATCACGAAACGGGTGATGAGGTTCGTAGCATCATCGGCATTGGTAAGGAACGCAGATACCTGCTTCCCGATGAGGAGGAGCACGTATTGCCTGCGGCCGATCCTTCGCCGGAACCGGAAGATGGCGAACACCATCTTTCTGGCTTCGAACAAACTGGCGTTGCAGGCGACGAGGAAGCTCGCTCCTGGTGGCGCCGTGCTTGCCATTCCGGACGCCTCCGAAGCCGATCACAGCTCCGGTCGCCGAGGAAAGCGAACTCGACCTCACGCCGGGAATGCTGGACAAGAATAACGATCCGGTCCGGCTGTATCTGCGGGAAATGGGCACTGTTCCGCTGCTGAAGCGCCAGGACGAAGTGGCCATCGCCAAGCGCATGGAGCGCGGGCACCTGATGGTGCTCAAGACGATTTCGCGTTCGCCCATCGTGCTGAAGGAATTGATTTCCGTTGGCGAGGACCTTCGCAACGGCACGCCTGTCCATCAAGAAAATTATTCAGTTCGACCAGGAAGAGCTGACCGAAGAAGAAACCGAGAGCAAGACGCGCGAAATTCTTCGCATCATTGCGAAGATCGAGCAGCTGTACGCGCTGGCGCACAAGCAGGCCGCGCAACTGGAAAGCACGCCGAAATCGAACAAGAAACTTTACCTGCGTTACCGGAATCGTCTGGCCCGCACGCGCGTGGAGATGTCGCAGCTTGCGCGTTCGATCGATTTCCATTCGCTCGAAAGAAAGCGGCTGATCGACAAGATTCGCAACACGGTCGAACGGCTGCAATCGCTCGAGCGCGAAATCGTCAAGCTCGAACGCCGCGCTGACGCCTCCAAGGGCGAGCATGCCGCCGAGGCGCGCAAGGAACTGCGCGACCGCCGCGCCGAATTGCGCGAAATCGAAGTCGCCAGCGAAACAGGACTCGTCGACCTGAAGCGCATGCTCCAGGTGGTGCTCCGCGGAGAGGCCGAAGCCAGCCAGGCCAAGAAGGAAATGGTCGAGGCCAACCTGCGCCTGGTTGTTTCCATTGCCAAGAAATATACCAACCGCGGACTGCAATTCCTGGACCTGATTCAGGAAGGCAACATCGGCCTGATGAAGGGCGCCGACAAGTTTGAATGGCGCCGCGGCTACAAATTTTCCACCTATGCGACGTGGTGGATTCGCCAGGCCGTGACCCGCGCCATCGCCGACCAGGCCCGCACGATTCGCGTCCCCGTGCACATGATCGAGACCATCAACAAGCAGGTGCGAACCAGCCGGCAACTCGTGCAGGAACTTGGACGCGAGCCGAGCGCCGAAGAAATCGCCAAGCGCCTGGGCGTTCCCGTCGACAAGGTGCGCAAGACCAAGCAAATCGCGCAGCAGCCCATTTCGCTCGAAACTCCCATCGGCGAAGAGGAAGATTCGCACCTCGGCGAATTTATCGAGGACAAGTCTTCCGTTTCGCCGTCCGACGCGGCCATCAGCATCAGCCTGCAGGAGCAGACCGAATCCCTGCTGAAGACGCTGACGCCGCGCGAGGAACACGTGATCAAGATGCGTTTTGGGTTGGAAGATGGTTCCGAGCACACGCTGGAAGAAGTGGGACAGTCGTTCGCTGTGACTCGCGAGCGCATTCGCCAGATCGAGGCGAAGGCGCTGCGCAAGTTGCGACATCCATCGAGGTCGAGGAATCTCCGCTCGTTCCTCGAAGATAGTCTCTGAGGATTTGCTTTCGGGCCGGGACGCCGCTGGCGTTCCGGCCATTTTTTTCCCAGCAGATTTCCGCTACCCTCACAGCCCCGCTATTTCTTGCCTGCGGGCTTTAACGACGTCCAGGGAACATTGCGCGTGATGTGCCCTTGTCCATCCATCGTCTTGAGGTTGGCTGTCTGCATCAAAGAGTTGATGTCGGCAACTTCAAACACACCCTCTTGAGAAGCCATTGCTACGTGGTCGCCTCTCTTCGGCGCGATCACATTGGTTTCTGAATTCATTTTGTCCTCCAGAGTACGAGCTGATAGCTGGGCCGTTTCCTATAGGGGGGAACCGCTGCAGTCATTCATACCCCTCTTTGCCTTGAATTGCTAGGAATTTCATTTTTCTGCGACCCTGATTTACCACCGTGAGCCCAAGCTCGATTGTCAGTAGGGGCACGACATGTCGTGCCCCTACTTTGGCGTGATTTCTAGGGATGAAGGCAAAGGGTCCAGACTCCAAACTCGCAGATGTCACAGGATGTACTAATGACTTCTTAGCTATGCCTTGCGCATGGACTGTTATCCGGGCTGAGAGATCGTGACTATACTGTTCTCATATGCTCGCTTTCCAACTTCTCCTGGCGATTGTCCTTCTGGTGGTTTGCAGTTTCCCCGCCGGTTTTCTTCTCACCCGCAATTTGCGGTGGAGCCCCATGGAGAAATTATGCGGGTCGATCGGGGCGTCGCTTGGCATCCTGTATTTGGTATTCGGTACCATTTACTGCCTCACACCGGCCGGGGCTGAAATGCCGCGCAGGTTGCTGGCGCTGGTCTCTCTCGCCTCATTGGGCTTGTGCATCGCGGCCTGGGGGGATATTGCGCGGCTCTTAAGGTCGTTTCGAGTCCGCCAAGCGGTCGCTGGCTTCTCTTTCCTGCTGCTTTGGACGCTTATATTCCTGGCCGTGATCCGCAATTATTCCGGCGCATTCTGGTATGGCGACTGGCTGGAGCATTTTCAACGAACCCTGTTTTTCCTGCATCACTTTCCCACAAACTCTCCCATCATGATGGGGTACCAGCTTCCCGCAAGGCCTCCCGCCATGAACCTGCTTGCGGCATTCTTCCTGGGACAAACTGCCGACCGATTTGAAATTTTCCAGGTGATTTTCTCGATGCTCAATTTGCTGATGTTTCTGCCGTGTTGCCTGATCATGCCGGCCTGGTCGGAGCGCGCAGGACGTCCGTGTGGCCATTGGTCGCGGTGTTCGCCTTGAATCCCATGGTGATGCAGAACGTCACCTACAGCTGGACCAAGGCCTTCACGGCGTTTTACGTCATTCTGGGGCTGTGGTTTTATCTGGCGGCGTGCAGAAAAAACGATCGCCTGCGGATGACCGCCGCGTTCCTGGCGCTGGCGATGGGGATTCTGGTGCACTATTCCGCCGCGCCGTACGTCTTGTTCCTGGCGCTGCACTATCTCTTCCGCGTGTTTCCAAAACGGGCGCATCGCTGGAAGGAAATCGCGACCATTGCCGCTACCTCCGGCTTGCTGCTCGCGACGTGGGTTGGCTGGTCGATGGCTACTTACGGAACGCGCTCGACCTTGGCCTCCAATACCAGCGTCACTTCCAGCCAGCAATATCAGGGAAACAGTCTGGTTAGGATCGCGGCCAATGTGGTCGATTCCATTGTGCCCGCCGTAGCGCGCAGCCCTTTGTACCTGGATGGTTTCAAGCATCAAGGATTCCTTGGAAACCTACGCGACGATGCATTTATTTTTTATCAAACCAATGTCATCTTCAGCATGGGATTGATCGGCGGCCCCATAATTCTGTGGCTGCTGTATAGCGCCCTGCGCAGGCCTTCCCTGCCCGGCTCGACACGCTGGTTCTGGCTGGCCATGATCTCGTTTTGCGTACTGACGGGCATTGCATCCGTCGGAGAGAGAGACCCTTTGGGCGTGGCTCATGCCACCTTGCTGACAGTGGAAGTCCTCGGATTATCCATGCTGGCCGGCACATTTCCATTGCGCCGGGCCCTGTTGACGCTGGTGATTGCCGGCTGCCTGCTGGACTTTTCCTTCGGAATCCTTCTGCACGCCCGCGTGGAGAGCCTGGAAAATACTTCGCAAAGGACAATCTTTCCAAGCCTTAGCGAGGTGGTTGCCAAAAAACAACCCGCGCTGACGGCGGACTCCCTTTCGGAATCGGCCTGGAGCAATTGGATTCTCAAACACCAATACGCTCAGCTCGTGGAACTTTCCCGGTCTCGCGAACTTGCCGCCGCCGTCGGCCAGACCCAAATTCAGAAATGGTTCGCAATCGACCAGGAATTCTGGCACGGATGGTATTCTCGAAATAACGGCACCATCGGCTTTCTAGGCGATCACACCGCAGGCGAATCCGGAATAGGCGCGACAATTCTGAGGTTCATCATGATAGGGCTGGCCATCGCGCTCGCTGGCTTCCTGCGGCAATTTGCAACCGCAGCCGCTTCGAAAAAGCTCTTGCCAGACGCTCTGCCGCAGGAAGCCTCCCAACCGGAACCGGTCAGCAAGTGACGTAAGGAGGGCGGCCGGCCCTTTGCATTCCGCGGTATTGTCTGCGCTCTACTCGTTGATCCCGCTCCCGCAATTTCACTTGGGGTTAAGGCTTTGAATTTGGGGTGCGCTGGTGGCCCTCGCTACTAAACTTTCACTCCTCGATCCGGGATCGCCCTCGTTTTGTACAATTTGTTGACAATTATCCAACAGCGCGGTGACAAACCCATCCCCGCACTCCTGCTATCTCCATGATGACATATCTCGAAAATCGGCTCAGCCCTCAATCCGTCCCCATGCTGGAGCCCGAATTTCGACACTCTAATTCAAGAGGTGCAACAATGAAGTTTGGCGCTCGGTCGTTGAAGTCGTTCTTGCTCCCTGGCTTCGCGTTGCTCATGCTTCCCGGCATGGCCTCCGCTCAGAACTACAAGGTGACCCCTCTGGTTTCCGACATTGCGGGCATGGCGCCCGTGACAGATCCCAACTTGAAAAATCCCTGGGGAATCACGCGCAGCGCGACCAGCCCCTGGTGGGTTGCCAATAACAACTCCGGCGTTTCCACTCTTTACAATGCTACGGGAGGAATCATCCCGATTAACGGCACCGGAATCGTCACCATTCCTCCGCCGGGATTTGCGCCCGGCACGCAATCCACCCCAACAGGCGTCGTCTTCAACGGCAGCGCCACTGATTTCTTGGTTGCTCCTGGAGGCGCTGCAGCTCATTTCATCTTCGCTACGGAGGATGGAACGATCTCGGCTTGGGCCTCGGGGCCAAACGCCGTGCTGGAAGTGGACAATTCCGATAACGGGTCCTCGCACGGAGCCGTTTACAAGGGCGCAACCTCGGGCGAGATTAACGGCAAGAAATATCTGTACGTCACCAATTTCCGATCCGGCAGGGTGGAGGTTTACGACACCACGTTCAAACGCGTGCACCTTGGAGATGACGCTTTCCGTTTGGATGGAGATTGTGACCGGGACGATCATGATGGCGACCACCACGATTGCGACCGAGACCGCGACGGCTACGCGCCATTTAATATCCAGAACATCGGCGGCAGCCTCTTCGTCACCTACGCCAAGCAGGACGCGCAGAAACACGACGATACAGCGGGCACCGGACTTGGTTTCGTGGAAATCTTTTCTCCCAGGGGCAGGCATATCGGCCATCTCGAGCATGGCGATTGGTTCAACGCGCCGTGGGGCGTGGTGTGGACCACTCGGGATTTCGGCGAATTCAGCAATTCGATTCTGGTGGGAAATTTTGGCAGTGGCTGGGTTGCGGCATTTAACGGGTTTACCTACAAATTCGAAGGATTCCTGCAGAATCCAGACAATTCCCTGTTAACAATTGACGGACTCTGGTCGCTCACCTTTGCCAACGACGGCACAGCCGGAACGGCAAACACGCTCTATTTCAGCGCGGGAATCAATGATGAAAGTGACGGGCTCTTCGGCACAATCACGCCCACCAACGGGCTGGATGGCGACGAGGAATAAAAACGGAAGGTGCCTGCTGGCTTCGCTCCACGGAAGCGGGCGCGCACGTCGTAAAGTGTACGTGAGAACTAAGTTTTGCCGGGTTCATGTAGCGCCCGCCTGAAGGCGGGCGCTACATGAACCCTTCGTTATCTACTTGCGAAGTCCCAGAATTTCCCGTGCTTCCTTCGGAGTGGCCACTTCGCCGCCAAGTTCGTCGATGATGCGCACTGCTTTCTCGGCCATCGCCGCATTGCTCGGGGCCAGCACGCCCTTGCGAAGATATACGGCGTCTTCGATTCCGATTCGGCAGTGTCCGCCCAGCAGAAACGCCTGCGCCAGGCTCGGATAGGCCAGGCGGCCAACGCCGAACGCGGCCCAGTGCGCGCCTTCCGGCAAGAGGGACTTGGCATACATCATCGTCTGCGGTGTACATGCAAAGCCGTAACTGATTCCGGTGACGATCTGGAACAGTGCCGGCTTTTCGATCACACCCTTTTCGATCAAGTCTTTTGCCAAAGCAATGTCGCCGCTATCGAACACTTCCAGTTCCGGCTTGGTTCCGGCTTCTTTCATGGCGTTGGCCATGGTGGTAATGCTGCCCGGCGAATTGATTACCGCTGACGCGCCCGACCACATGGTATTGAGGTCCAGGCTGCAGATCTCGGGCTTCAGCGCCAGGATATGCTCGACGCGGCGCATCGGAGTTGTCAGCGTGGTGCCCGGCGCAGCTACCTTCGGGTCATCCTCGCTGGGAATAAAGCGCTGGCCCGGGCCAGTGGTGAGATTGATAATCACGTCCACGCCGCTATTGCGAATGCGGTCCACCACTTCACTATAGTGGCGAGCTCCATGCTCGGCTTGCCATCCGGGTAGCGCACGTGGATGTGCGTAATGGCCGCGCCCGCTTTCGCCGATTCGATACAGGCGGTGGCGATTTGCTCAGGCGTGCAGGGCAGGCCCGGGTGTTGCTGCACCGTGGTTTGATTGCCCGTGACGGCCACGCTCAGAATTGTCTTCTTACTCATTCGTCCACTCCCTATTCTTTTTGAGGTTTATAATCCTACTTCGTCCTTCTCCGCCTTTCTCCTCTTTTCTCTGTGTCCTCTGTGTTAAAGCTTTCCCACAGCGCCGCGCAAAGCCTTTAGCACAGAGGACACAGAGAAAATCCAAAGAGAGAACCGCAAGAATTGTACCTACGAAGTTCGCCCAGCGCATGACATTTCCCTCTCATAAGAAATCTGCGCTCGGCCGGCGCCACGGCCATTTGGCAGGGCGCGGCACGTTAGAGTAGACTCAAGCGATAAGGAGCTTTTTCACATGTCCATCCGTCCTGTAAAGCGCATGATCAAATCCAAGCCCACGCGCGAGGGCGCGGGGGTGCATTTGCGCCGCGCATTCGGCTTCGACAACACTTCCGACTTCGACCCGTTTCTGCTGCTGGACGATTTTCGCAACGACGTTCCGGAAGATTACAAGGCGGGATTTCCCTGGCATCCGCATCGCGGGATCGAGACGATCACCTACGTGCTTGCCGGGACCGTCGATCACGGCGACAGCCTGGGCAATCAGCGGCTCGATCTCCCCGGGTGACGTGCAGTGGATGACCGCGGGCAGCGGCATCATTCACCAGGAAATGCCCAAGGGCGATCAGGCCGGGCGCATGCACGGCTTTCAGCTCTGGGCAAATCTTCCGGCCTCGCTCAAGATGACGCCGCCGCGCTATCAGGGCGTGGAGGCCAAGGACATTCCCAACATCACGGACGACGATGGCACGCACGTTCGCCTGGTGTGCGGAAAATTCTGGGGAAAAGCCGGCCCGGTGGACGGCGTGGCCGCCGACCCGATTTATCTGGACGTGTCGGTGCCTCCCGGCCAAAGGAAATCGCTGCCCGTGGAGACCACGCGGCACGCCTTCGCCTACGTTTTCGCAGGCTCTGGAAAATTCTGCAATGCTTCCGAGCCGCTCTCGGTGCCCACGGAATCGGTGGGCTGGGCGGACACCACTCCCCCCTCTGCGGCTGACAATCGCTCGCTCGTGCTCTTCGATCGAGGCGACGAAGTGGTGGTGCAGGCCGGCGACGAAGGCGTGCGCTTTCTGCTGGTCTCCGGAAAGCCGCTGGAGGAACCGGTGGCCTGGTACGGCCCCATCGTGATGAACACGCAGGCGCAACTGCAAAAAGCGTATCAGGAACTGCAAGAAGGCACGTTCTTGAAGAAGTAAGTAGAACAGGCTTCAGCCTGTTTGGTTTTGACTTTCTTAACGCCGACAGCAAACCAAACAGGCTGAAGCCTGTTCTACTTGAATCATGCCCCCAACCGAATTGGCCGCCGATTCCACTAGCGCAGAGCGATGGTTGTGGTGGGATTGGGCCGCCGCTTTCGCCCTCTTTCTGGGCACATCTGCCGTGGTTGTCTGGCAAAATTCGCGGCTGGCGGTTCTGTGGGACCTCAGCTACATTCTGGAAAATTCCTATCGAATTTCACTGGGCCAGCTTCCCTATCGCGATTTTCCATTCCCCTATGCGCCTATAACATTTTTGATTCAGGCGCTGCTCATCCGGCTCACCGGGCGCGTCTTCTTTCACCACGTGCTGTACTGCGCCATAGTCGGCGGCGTCGCGACGATCCTTACATGGCTGATTCTTCTGAAGGTCTTGCGCGGCGCGGCAATTCCAAAGTTTCGTCTGGTGGCGTTTCTGTTGGCCGCGCCGCTTACCGTGCTGGGAATTTACTGCGTCCTCCCGCATCCGTTCTACGATCCGGACTGCTCATTCGTCATCCTGTGCTGCGTGTTTCTCCTCCTGCAATTGGAAGAGAAAAACTTTCCGCCTCTGCGCGCATTTCTCACTGGAATGCTTTTCGTCGTTCCGCTGTTCGTGAAACAAAATACCGGGCTGGCATTTTTGGCCGCGGCTGCAGGGGCAACCGTCATTCTGGTCGCGCATGCGGCCTGGAATCGCCGCCGTGCGGCGGGCTACGCCTCGCTACTGGCCGGGATGGCCGCTGGCTTCGCCGCTGCGGTGCTAATCCTGCACTTCACCGTGGGGCTGCACAATTACTGGCACTGGACGATCGAGTTCGCCGCATCCCGCCGATTGCCGGGCGTGTCGGACATGGTTGCGCCCTATGAAAATCCCGCGCTGCTCTTGTGGCTCGCGGCATTTGCGGCTGGCGTGCTGTTGCTTCGGAATAGCAATAGCTGCGGCATGCGCCTGCTTTCCTTGCTGGCCGCGGCGCTGATGGCAGCGCCCTTCGCGTGGGCGATTGTTTATCTGCTCGTGGACGATGACCCTGCGGAGCGCGCGGAACGCCTTCTGGCCCTGTGGCCGGTGGTGCTGATTATTTCCCTGCTCTTCGCTTTGTGGAATTTGAGACGCGGCCCAAGCGTGGCGCGCTTTCTGCCATTTATTATAATCACCACCGTGCAAGGCGCTTTTCTTTCACAGCAGCTCTGGGGATCGACCTATGCCATCTGGCCGTTGCTGATTATTTTGCTCGCGGGAATTCTGGCGGAATTGTTTACGCTCGCCGGAGAAAAGTCCGCGCGCGAAATTGAGTTGCTGGCCGGCGCGGCGGCGCTCTGCATTTTCGTCTCCGGCGGGTTCTACGTCGCAAGCCACGAGCGGTTGAACTACGCTGACCTCTCCAGCGGCGAGATGACCCATTCAACTTTGCCCACGCTCGCGGGGCTTTCCATGCGCGGCCCGTGGATTCCACAATTTGAGGAGCTGGTTCGTTTCAGCGACCGCGAGATTCCCAGGAATCAGGGGCTACTGATGATCCCAGGAGAAGATCTTTTCTACTACACCACCGGCCGGCGGCCGCAATTTCCGGCGCTGATGTTCGATCACACCATCAACCCTTATAGTCCGGAAGAAATTTTAGAAATTAGTCGCCGGCGAAATATCTGCTGGCTGGTCATTAAGAAACATTTGCAAGTTGGCGGCGAACCCGTGGAAAACAAGAGCCGTCTGCTCGACCTGCTGCGCGGAGATTTCTCACCAGTTCAAAGTTTAGCCAACTATGACATTTACCGCAGGAACTCTGGTGGCGCTTGCGACGAGGGGCATTAGGCAAAATCTTTAACACAGAGAACGCAGAGAAAAGAGGAGAAAGGCGGAGAAATCAGTGTGCCGGACCAATTGTCCCCACCGGTTAATGCAAGTCCTGCGTGCTCTAAAGGGAAAGCTTCGCCTCGATCTCTCCGGTTTTCTCTGTGGATTTTCTCTGTGTTCTCTGTGTTAAAAGGTTTTGCCCTTGTGCAAGTAAGGCCTCAACACAACGGAGAAACTTATCTCACCATTGACGAATATCAGAAGTTCAAAGAACACTTCGCGGTCGATTTCTTAGCTTCTTTTGCCGAAAACGGGGAATCTGCTAGTTTCGCCTTGTTTTCGCCTTGGCAGGGGTGATATTCTCTCCTTTGCCCCCGAACTTCAAACTTTTAGGAGAACACCATGCCAATCGCACAAATGCTCTTACCGGAATTCAATCAAGAGATGGCAAGCACTCGCAAGATGCTGGAGCGCGTCCCCGATGGAAAGTTCGACTTCAAACCACACGAAAAATCGATGACCCTGGGCCGCCTGGCGGCGCACACGGCGGAGATTCCGTCCTATGGGACGGCCACAATTCGTTTCGAGAAAATGGATTTGACAGGAGATGAAAAGCCGTTTACGCCGGCGACGCGCAAAGAATTGCTCGAAGCCTTCGACAAGCACGTGGCGGAAGCCCGGGAATTACTTTCCAAAGCAACGGACGAAGAGCTCATGAAGCCATGGACGCTGACTTACAAAGGGCAACAAATCTTCTCCATGTCGCGCGCGTCTGTATTGCGCACCATGGTGTTGAGCCACCTGATTCACCACAGGGCGCAGCTTGGTGTCTATCTGCGCGTGAATAACGTGGAAATTCCCGGCATGTATGGCCCCTCGGCGGATGAGAAAAATATGTTCAACGCACAGAGTGCGTAGCCCTCGTGTAGCACAGGTACTCTCGCCTGTGCGGTTTTTGCTTTCTTCGCGCGAAGGCAAACGAGCCGGCGGCGATGACGAAAACCGCACAGGCAGCCCCTCCAAGGGGCTCGGGGTAAAGAGTGCCTGTGCTACATTGAGGCTATCTTGCCGCGCATTAGCGGATTCGGTATAGTTGCAAGAGCCACCCAAATTGCAGATTGAGGCCCAGGAGTCAGGAAACCGTCATGTCCGCTGAACCTATCCCGTTTGCCACCGTCGAAGAAGCCCTCGAAGAGATCCGCCAGGGACGGCAAATCGTGCTGGTGGACGACGAAGACCGCGAGAACGAGGGCGACCTGACCATGGCGGCCGAGAAAATCACGCCCGAGGCCGTCAATTTCATGGCCAAGCACGGGCGCGGCCTGGTGTGCCTTGCGCTGACCGAGGAGCGCTGCGACCAGCTTGCCCTGCCCCTGATGTCCCCCGTAAATACATCCAACTACGGCACGGCCTTCACCGAATCGATCGACGCGCGGCGCGGCACCACCACTGGAATCAGCACAGCCGACCGCGCCATCACCATCCTGGCGGCCATTGACCCGGCGTCCCGCCCGACCGATCTGGCACGCCCGGGACATATTTTCCCTTTGCGGGCGCGAAACGGCGGCGTGCTGGTGCGCGCCGGGCAGACCGAAGCGTCGGTGGACCTGGCACGCATCGCCGGCATGACTCCCGCCGGAGTAATCTGCGAAATCATGAACGAAGACGGGACAATGTCGCGCCTGCCGGAGCTTGCCAAGTTCTGCCGCGAGCATGGCCTGAAGCTGCTGACCGTCGCCGAACTGATTCGCTACCGAATGAAGAACGAGCGATACGTGCGGCGCGTTGCCGAGACCACTCTTCCCACGCGCTACGGCGATTTCCGAATGATCGTGTACGCCTCGGACGTGGATAGCGAACAGCACATCGCGCTGGTGCGCGGGGATTTAGCGGATGGGCAGCCGCTGGTGCGCGTGCATTCGCACTGCCTCACTGGCGATGTGTTTGCCTCCACCGAATGCGATTGCCACGAGCTGATCGAGCGGTCACTGGAAGCCATCGTGGGGGAGAATCGCGGCGTGTTCGTCTACCTTCACCACACGGGGCGAGGTTTCGGCATCGACACTGCGGCGCCTGCTCCAGGGGCGCTCCCACGATGTGAAATTTCATTCGCGCGGGCAGCTGGACATGGATATCGCGCGCCAGCGCCAGTTGCAGCATGAGAGCGGCATCGGCGCGCAAATTTTGATCGACCTGGGATTGAAGAGCCTGCGCGTGCTGACCAACCATCCGAAAAAGGTGGTGGCACTCGAAGGCTATGGTCTCACCATCGCCGAACAAGTACCGCTGCAGACCGCATCGCATAAAAAACACACACATCAAACGCTGTAGGCATTCCTTGAAAAGAATCCAACGCAAAGAATGAAATTGCCGCGATTCAATTGGATTCCGTAACGACTTGGTAGCGCCGGCATCCTGCCGGCAGTTTTACCTTGTTGAGCGGCAAAATCTGCCGGCGAGACGCCGGCGCTACTGAGGACTTACCTTCTTGGCGGGAGGAGCGTTTTTCTGCGGTGGTGGTGCGGGCGAAGTCGGCGCGGAAACGGTTATGTATGGCCGCATGGCGTCGAGCTTTTTCTGGCTGATGCCGCGCACGGCAAGCAAATCTTCCACACGGTGAAATCTTCCGCTCTTCTGCCGCAGGTCGATAATTCTTTGCGCTGTAACCGCGCCCACGCCAGGCAATTCCTGAAGTTCCTTCACGTTGGCTACATTCAGATCGATGGGCTTTGAAGGCGGATTCTTCTCGGCCCGCGCGGCCGCGCAAAACACAAGGAGCACCGCGAGGCCCATGATCAGATATCGAATTGTGACGCGCCTTGCTTGCATGTGGTGCGGGACTCCAGTAGCACAGGCTTCAGCCTGTGGGTTTTGATTTTCGTAGGGGCGCAAAAAAGCCACAGGCTGAAGCCTATGCTACTTAAACCTAAATCCGATTGCCTTGCGCGTCATACACCTCGGGCGCGCCGAATTGCGCGGCTTGCGATTCGATTTGCGCGCGGTCGCCAACGATCACGATCTGCGCGTGCGCCGAATCGAAATATTTCTGCGCGGCATCCAGCACATCCGCCGAAGTGAGTTTCAAAACGCGGTCGCGATACGTCTCCAGGTAGTCGTCCGGCAATTTCTCCAGCGTGGACGTGGCAAGTTGCCCGGCCAGTCCATCCTGCGTCGCGAGTCCCAGCGAAAATACGCCGGTCAAATAATTGCGCGCGTCATCCAGTTCTTCCTCGCCCACGGGCGTGGAGCGCATGCGATCGAGCTCATAGAAAATTTCGGTGAGCGCGGCGGCCACCACGTCATTGCGCACCGCGGCGCCAATGCTGAAATAACCGTGCTGGCGCAGCGAATGCGCACCGCTGTGCGGGCTGTAGGTGTAGCCTTTATCCTCGCGAATATTCATCACCAGCCGCGAATTGAATGCGCCGCCGTAAATCGAATTGGCCAGCGTAAGCCGCAGCCAATCCGGATGCTTTCGCGTAATGGCGCGATTGCCCATCAGAATTTGCGTCTGCACCGATCCCGGCAGATGCACCAGGTACACTTTGCGCGCCTGCAAATCGGGCAGCGCCGGATCGGGCGCTTGCTCCGCCGGACCAGAGGCCCACGAACCGAAGGCCTTTTCAATTTGCGCAAGCATGGATTGCGGCGAGAAATCGCCGACCATCACCAGCAGCGCGTTTCCCGGGCGGTAATACTGCTTGTAGTAATCTGCAAGCTGCTCGACGCGATAGCCGGCCACCTGCTCTTCGGTCGGCGAAATCGTTCCGTAGGGATGCGCTCCGAACAGCACGCGCCTCAAACGTTCGCTGGCCAAAAAACCGGGCGTGGTGCGCTCGATGCGCAAACCTTCGACAAGTTGGCGCCGCTCGCGTTCGAATTCGTCGGACGGGAAGGAAGCATGCTGCGCCAGCTCCGAGACGAGCCCCAGCAATTCATTCGAAAAATCCGACAGGCCGCCAAAGGAAATCACGCTGGTGTCGGCTCCGGCGCCCGAAGAAAGATCGGAGCCTGTACGGCGCAGGTCTTCCTCAATTTGCCGACTGGAGCGCGCCGTGGTGCCCGTGCGGGCCACTGTAGCGGTCATGTCAGCCAGGCCGGGCGCCTTGGCGGCGGTCATGGCGTTGCCGCTTCGAAAGAAAAGCTCGCCGGTAAATTTCGGTATGGTGTGCGACTCAACCAGAACGATTTCCAGGCCGTTCGAAAGTGTTTTGTGCACGCGCTGCGGCCAGATCACAGGCCGCGCTTGTGTGAGCGGGGGAACAGCCGATTGCGATTCCGAGCGAGGCGAGGAAGACATCAGGCAGCCCCTTTCATCGCCGGCTGGCGAATTGCAATGGATCTGCTATGGCGCGTCAAAAGTTTTTGCGCGATGGACTGCACGGCCTGCGGAGTAACTTCCATGAATCCGCCGAGTATCGTGTTCACAAGTTTCGGATCGTTGTCAAAGAGAGAGAAACACGCAAGCAGGTGCATCAGGCCGTAGCGCGGAATGGATGGCCCGTGGCCGCCTTCCAGCATGGAGAAATAATTGGAGCGAAACTTCACTTTGATGGGCTCCAATTCCTCGGCCGTGATTCCCTTTTCTTTCATCTCGTCGATTACCTGATCGTAGGCAGCGATGGTCTCGTCCACGGAATATTCGGGCTTGTGCAGAACGCGCGTCACCATCAGCGTCGGCCCGTTGTAGTCAAACAAATCTCCCACGGGATAATGGATGCCGCCCTCGGCGCCCACCGCAATTTGCTGCTCGAGCACCAGGCGGCGATACAAGCGGCCCACGCGACCGCCATGCAGCGCTTCATCCAGCATGGCCGCGGCGTACCACTCGGGCGTCAGCCGGCGCGGCGCTTGATAGCCGATGGCAATGCCGGGAAGCGTGCCGAATTTTTCCTCGACCACGCCGCGCCGCTCCTCAATCTGCGGAGGCTCGTCGATGTCGGCGGGCGTCGGCTGCGGCCCCGAAGGGATGGAGGCAAAATGGCGTTCGGCGAGCTTGATGGCTTCGTCGGTGTCGACGTCTCCAAGGATCAGCAGCACGGCATTGGATGGCGCGTAGTACGTTTTGAAAAATTTCTGGACGTCATCGAGCGTCGCGGCGTCCAGATCGTCAAAATCTCCGTAAAAATTGTGCGCGTTGGACCAATTGCGATAAGCAATCGGAGGAAGATCGAGCCACGGAAATCCGCCGTAGGGCTGATTCAGCACGTTGACGCGTACTTCCTCTTTCACCACGTCGCGCTGGTTGCGCAAATTTTCGTCGTCCACCTTGAGCGCGCGCATGCGGTCCGCTTCGAGCCACAGCACGCGTTCCAGCGCGTTGGAGGGCACCGATTCGTAATAATTTGTGACGTCGTAGTGCGTCGAGCCGTTCAAGACGCCGCCGGAGGAATTGATCAGCTTGATGTGCACCATTTTCCCGGCGTTGGCCGAGCCCTGAAACATCATGTGCTCGAACAGATGGGCAAAACCGCTGCGGCCGCGCGGCTCGATTCGAAACCCGATGTTGTAGTAGACGCCCACGGTGGCTACCGGCGCCGTGCGGTCCGGCGAAATGACCACACGTAGACCATTGGGCAGGGTCGTGCTCTCAATTGGAATGTTCAGTTGTGTCAAGAAACCCCCTGGGGATCAAAATCACTTGCCGGCAGTTCCGGCCGTCAATGCTTTGGAATTGGCATGCTTATTTTTCTTCGAAACTTCGGCTGCATGGTAGATCCGTTCCAGATGCTTCACCACGGCGCCGGGCTTTGTGGCAAGGACTCCAGCTGTCAGATAAGAAAGCGCCTTGTAAGCGTCCAGGAATTCTGGCTGGAATTCAGGAAGCACATCCACGTGCCGCTCGATCGTCGAAAAATCTCCTCTGGCCATCGGGCCCGTCCAGGCAGCCACGGGGCCCACTCGCTCGAAATTATCGAGCGTCTGCCTGGTCATCGGCAGGAGCGCGCGCAGCGCCTGGCGTCGCTTGAATCCTTGCGACATGAGCATGCGCGTGGCTGCCTCCATGAGCGCCAGGACGTAAACGCACGCAAAGGTCCCCGCCGCATGATACGCCGCCTTGTTTGCTCCCGACAAGCGCACGGCCACTCCGTCCATTTGCTGAATCATTTTTCTGGAGACTTGCAAAGCAGCCTGGCTTCCCTCAATCCCAAAAACACACTTCGAGAGATCGGGAATATTTTGATCGGAAAAAGTTTGCATCGGGTGCATCGAGCCGGTGGCCGCTCCCAGATCCGCCAGCGGCTTCAGCACGCTGCTATCCAGCGCACCGCTGGTATGCAGCACAATTTTCCCGCGCCACTCTTTCCCGCCAAGCTGAGCAAGATCTTTTGCCACGCCTTCGATCGCACCGTCCGGAGTGGCGATCAGAATGACTTTTGAATTTAGAACTTGCGCGGCCAACCGGCCCATGGCTTGTCCGCCGCCGATCACACGGGCCGCCGCGCGCGCCGAACCGAGGGAGCGGCCCGTGACCACTCCAATGCGCCATCCGAGTTCGCGCAAGCGCCGCCCGAGGGCGCGCCCCACGCGCCCCGTTCCGACGATGGATACTGTCTCCGACATCTCTTGTGTTAGCATTCTATGGCTGCGATCGGTCGTTTCTGGGTAATCTAATATTGCACACTTTTTGGATTGTACTATTTAGTTCAGTCGCTTCTCTATGGATAGTTCAGGGTATCCGCGCCGGCTTTGGCATGGCGGGCTTGCCATGGCTCTCCGACGTTGCCCCGGCAGAATTCCAGGATGCGCCGCTCGTTTCCATCATTTTCGCCGCGCGCGATGAAGCGGAGAAATTGCCCGCCGCAATCGAAACCCTGCTGGCCCAAGACTACCCAAAGTTTGAAGTGATTGCCGTCAACGACCGCTCCACCGACCGAACTCCTACTATCCTACACGACCTTGAGCGAACGCGCAGAGGCCTAATCCTCACGGAGATTGACACCTTGCCGCCCGGCTGGCTGGGAAAACCGCACGCGCTGGTAGCCGGTTATGAAAAATCGCACGGCGAGTGGCTGGTGTTCACGGACGCGGACGTGCATTTCGCGCCGGATGTGTTGCGCCGCGCCGTCGCACTGGCCACAGAACGGCAGTGGGATCACTTGACGCTTCTCACCGCGGTCGAGATGCGCGGCTTCTGGGAAAAAGTGGCCATTTCTTATTTTGGGCTGGGATTTGTGTTTGGAAATGAACCGTGGCTGGCCTCCAACCCGCGCTCCACGCGATACGTTGGAATCGGCGCTTTTCAGATGGTGCGGCGCTCGGCCTACGAAAAAAGCGGCGGGCATGCTCGGCTGCGCATGGAAGTGATCGAAGACATGAAGCTTGGCAAGCTGATCAAGATGGCCGGCTGCCGCTCCGGCGTGGCCGTCGCGCAGGACCTGGTCAGCGTGCGCTGGCACAGCGGCGTGCACAATGTGATTCGTGGCGTCACCAAAAATATGTTTGCCGCGGTTCACTACAATGCGTTCTTTGCCGTCGCAGCCATGATGCTTTCACTCATCATGAGCGTGTCGCCGTTTCTCGGGGTGGTGTTTGCGTCCGGATGGGCGCGCGTTTTTGCGGGCATTGCAGCGGCTGCCGCCGTTCTGATTCACGGAGGCATGATTTGGTCGACGGACGCTTCCCCGCTCTACGGGCTCACGCATCCGCTCGGCGCGCTGCTGTTTTGCTGGATGCTGGCGCGCTCTGCCATCGCGACGCTGTGGCAGGGCGGGGTCATCTGGCGCGACACGTTTTATCCGCTGGAAGAGCTGCGTAAAGGAATGGTCTGAAGTGGCGCAGGCTTCAGCCTGCGGAAAAAGTAGCACAGGCACTCTTGCCTGTGCGGTTTTCTCAACTTTCGCGCACCCATATCGCGATACATCGCAAAAAGCGCACAGGCAAGAGTGCCTGTGCTACTTAACTTCTTCCACAGACTAAAGCCAGCGCCACTTGCGGGTCTTCATGTAAATTTCAGGTTCAATTGCTAACTTAAAAGCCCTGAGGGCATGCATTTCCCGCGCCTTCGTTAACCGGAAAGGGGAACTCCAATGGCAACTGCCGGTCGATCACAAGGACGTGTTTGGCTGATCCTGATTGTGGTGGTTATCATCGTCGGGAGCTTGTCTGTGCCTTCGATAAGAAACGCGGCGCTGAAATCTCTGCAGTCGCTGCGCATGCAAAAGGTTCAGGCGGTCAACGCGGATTTTTCTCCCTACGTTGACTCCAATGCCAACCCCACGCTGCACCAGATGGTTACGCAGATGATTTCCGACAAAGTCCAGGTCGAGGTAAACGAAGAGGACCGCCCGGCAAGCGATGCTGCCAGCGCCCGCCAAATGGCGGGGTTTGATGTGCGATTGCTTACCGCCAGAAAAGACAAGCCGGAACTTGTGGTTGGAGGATCGCACAAGATCGCCGTGACCGTGGATCGCTCTCGCTTGCAGGCGATTGCCACGGAAGCGGGCCATCCGGAATTGGTGCTGCCACCGTCCATCGATGGCGCAAGCGTCGGCGTGCAGGTTCCGCGATCGGTGCAGGTGCAATATGGGAACTGTCCCACTGCGGCAAGTGCCAGTCAGGTGGTCGCGAACAATATCACTGGACCGTCGCCCACAACGACTCAGTACAGCGACTGTGTGCGGCTGCGTGAGGGCCCAACTCCAATCGTCAATATGCCCGCGGCGCCTTGACGTCGCCGGGCTTGCGCAAATCGGACTGGAAACTGCCGGGATGACTGCGACACAGGCCAGCGATTTTCTGCACACGGTCGACTGGAAAGCGACCTTGACTCTGGCGGTCCCACGCTCCCTGCGATCCTACGAAGTGGTGAAGGTGAACGGGACGAACGGCACTCTTCTCAGCATGGCCGGCAGGCGCGGTCCCGGCTACGCCCTCATCTGGACGAAAGACGGACTTGCCTATTCTCTGGTCGGATTCGGAGATGCCAGCCAAGCTGTGACACTGGCGGATTCGTTGAAATAAGAAAAGCTTTTGTAGCGTCCGCCTTCAGGCGGGCAGTTTCGATGCGAGAGTGTGCTCGTCCGCCGAAGCGCGAGCGCTACAGAAATTGAGAAGGAGTTGACTCTGTCTCAGCAGGATAACTACGCCGTCCAAACGCAAAACTTGCGCAAGGTTTTCGGTGACAAAGTCGCGGTGCGCGACTTGACCTTGACCGTGCGCCGGGGCGAGATTTTCGGTTTCCTCGGCCCGAACGGCGCCGGCAAAAGCACTTCCATCAAAATGCTTCTGGGCCTTGCAACAGCCCACCAGCGGCGAGGCATTTGTGCTGGGCGCGCCTTCGGGCGACGTGCGAAATCCGCCGAAAAATCGGTTTCCTGCCGGAAAATTTCCGCTTTTACGAATGGCTGACGCCCGCGGAACTTTTGCACCTTCATGGCCGCCTCTGCGGCGTTTCCTCCGGCTACACTTTCCAAGCGCGTGCCCGCGCTCATCGATCTGGTGGGACTCACGCCGCACATCGACAAACGTTTGCAGAATTTTTCAAAAGGCATGATGCAGCGCGCTGGGCTGGCGCAAGCGCTGATTCACGAACCGGATGTGATCTTTTTAGACGAACCAACTTCGGGACTCGATCCCCTGGGCCGCCGCATGGTGCGCGACATCATTCGCGCACAGCGCGAGCGCGGCGCCACCGTATTTTTGAATTCTCACCTGCTCAGCGAAATCGAAATTACTTGCGACCAGGTTGTGTTTATCCGCGAAGGCCAGGTGGTGACCAGCCGCGACATGCGAGTGCAGCAGGAAGAAGCCGTGCGCGTCGAGGTGCGCGCGCGAAAACTGAGCGACGAGTGCGTCTCGGGCCTTTCTCGCTGGGCCGACTCCGTGCAGGTGGACGAGGAACGGCTCACGCTAACCACGCCGTCCCGCGAGCGGCTTCCCGATATTCTGCGCTATCTGGTGGGCTCGGGCGCGGAAGTTTACCAGTTCACTCCGCAGCGACTTGTCACTCGAAGAGTTGTTCATCAGCGTGATGGGAGAGGATCGGGGATTCTGATGGGCGTGTGGATCATGGCCGGCATCACGTTTCGCGAAGCGGCGCGCAAGAAAATCTTGTGGACCGCGCTGCTGGCCGGCGCTGCATTTCTTCTGGTGTTCGGCATCGGTTTGCGTTTTCAAGTCGGCGATTTTCGCAACTCCGCGGTGCCACCGTTTTTGCGTTACCAGGTGATCAGCGCCATGCTCATGATCGGCCTGTACACGGTCGATCTCCTCGCCGTGGTCATGACCACGCTTACTTCGGTGGACACCATTTCCGGTGAAATCACTTCCGGCACGATTCACGCCATCGCCACCAAACCGCTGGCCCGCTGGCAAATCCTGATCGGCAAATGGCTGGGCTTCGTGGCCATGGCGGGCGTCTACGTGGCGCTGATGTTCTGGGGCACAATCGCAGAGGGCTACTGGATCGGGGGCGTTCCAGCGCAACATCCAGTCCGCGGCATGCTGCTGGTTTTTCTGGAATGCATCGTGGCGTTGACGGTCACGTTCATGTTTGGCACCTGGTTTTCGACGCTCGACCAGCGGCGTCATCACGCTTGGCCTGCTGGGTGTCGCGTTTCTGGGCGGCTGGCTGGAACAAATGAGCGGATTCACGGAAGGCTCGCGACTGGCGATGGTCGGCATAATTTCAAGCCTGATCATGCCGAGTGAAGCTGTGTGGCGCCGCGCCGCCTTTGAAATGGAGTCGCCGCTCTCCGGATCTTTGCAATTCTCACCCTTCGCCGACATTTCCATCCCCAGCGCTGCCATGATCGTTTACGCCTGCGTGTATATGTTCGTTGCTCTGAGCATCGCCGTATATCATTTCGGTGAGCGCGATCTGTGAGGAATTAGTAGCACAGACTTCAGTCTGTGGGTTCTAGACCTTGCAAGGACTAAAATCCGCAGGCTGAAGCCCGCGCTACCACAACCTTCTGACGCCGTAGGTTCCAAAGACTGTTTCGTTGCTGATGATCGGAATGTTTTCCGCCTGCGATTGAGCGATCAACATGCGATCGAACGGGTCCTTGTGAAGGCGCGGCAGAAGGCCGGCTCGAATACCATGTTCCGCGGAAATGGGCAGAACCTGAAATCCCTCGTGTTCTATCCGGCCTGTGAAGTCGGTATCAGATCGGCGACCTCGCGGAGTCTTCCCAGCTGAAACTTGATCGCCAACTCCCAAGCGGAAGCAGCGCTGACAACTATCGTATTCTCCGGTGTCCGCGATCATCGCGCGAACGGTCTCGGGGAATGCACGACGTCGTCCGGAAACCACCAGATCAGCGCGTGGGTATCCAATAGGGCGCGCAAATAGACTATTCCCACTCAGCGAGTTCGGCATCAGTCAGAGGCTCAAAGAAACTCGGGCCCGATCTCAAACTTTCCCTTTAATGAGCCAGGCTGGCGTTTCCCTTTTACCGCACCGACGAGGGACAAGCTTGGCGACGGGCTTCGAGCCACGGGCGATGATGATCTCCTCTCCTTGCGAGGCGCGCTCGATCAATTTGGAGAGATTGGTCTTGGCTTGATGGATGGTCACGGTAGGCATACCGGCCTCCTTGATTGCTAAGCTCATGTTAGCTTAGCCAAGATGAGAATGCAACGTGAAAAGCTCATGCTACACTGCGACTCTGAGACTGGGGCGGGGGCACGTTGACTTCTCGTCAGGCAATCGGTTCTGCGATCGCAGGTTCAGCTCGCGGCGGAGAAAAATCCGCCGAGGTCGCGCAGCTTCAGCGTGCGGATGCGGTCGCGCAGGGCGGCGGCGCGCTCGAACTCGAATTTTTTGGCGGCTTCGCGCATTTGCACTTCGAGCTGCGCGAGAACTTCGCCCAGCTTGGCTTCGCTGGTGATGTCCTTGTCGTCAAAATCCTCGGCTGGCACGGTTACGTAGTCGGCTTCCACGATGGCGGCCAGCTTCATGTCCACGGACCTGATGATGGACATGGGCGTGATTCCGTTCGCTTCGTTGTAGGCCACTTGCTTGGCGCGGCGGCGGCTGGTTTCCTCCATGGCCTGGGCCATGGAGCCGGTGATGCGGTCGGCGTACAAGATCGCGCGGCCTTCCACGTGCCTTGCGCAGCGGCCAATGGTTTGAATGAGCGCGGTGGCGCTGCGCAGATAGCCTTCCTTGTCCGCATCGAGAATCGCCACCAGCGAAACTTCCGGCAGGTCCAATCCTTCTCGCAACAAGTTGATGCCGATCAAAACGTCGAACTCCCCGCGGCGCAGGTCGCGCAGGATGCGCACGCGCTCCAGCGTATCGATTTCCGAGTGCATGTAGCGGCAGCGCACGCCGGTCTCGGTGAAATATTCCGCAAGGTCTTCGGACATGCGCTTGGTGAGCGTGGTGACCAGCACGCGCTCGTTGCGTTCGGCGCGCTTGCGAATCTCTTCCAGCAAATCGTCCACTTGGCCCTTTACCGGGCGAATTTCAATTTGAGGATCGACAAGGCCCGTGGGGCGAATCACCTGCTCGACCACCACTCCCGCGGAATGCGTCAGCTCGTAAGGTCCCGGCGTCGCCGAAACGTAGACGATTTGCCCGGTGCGGTGCTCGAATTCCTCGAAATTCAGCGGGCGATTGTCCAGCGCCGAGGGCATGCGGAAGCCGTAGTTCACCAGCGTCTGCTTGCGCGAACGGTCGCCGTGATACATGGCGTGCAGCTGCGGAATGGTCTGGTGCGATTCGTCGATGAACAGCAGATAATCCTCGGGAAAATAATCCAGGAGCGTGGGCGGCGCTTCGCCCGGCAGGCGGCCGGACATGTGCCGCGAATAATTCTCGATGCCGTGGCAATAGCCGATGGTGCGCATCATTTCAATGTCGAACATGGTGCGCTGCCACACGCGCTGCGCTTCCGCGTATTTGCCCTGTTTCTTCAGTTCGGGCGCCCACCAGTCGAGCTCTTCGAGAATCGTCTTGATGGCGCGTTCTCTCTGCTCGGAGGGCATCACGTAGTGCGACTTCGGATAGATGGATAGCTTGGGCAAATCGTTTTGCCCGGCGCGCACGGCGCCCGTGAGCGGATCGATCTGGCGGATGGCGTCGATTTGCGCGCCGAACAATTCGATGGCGTAGGCGTTGTCTTCGTAGGGCGGATAAATTTCCAGACGGTCGCCGCGCACGCGGAATGTGCCGCGGCGCAAATCTTCCGCGCGCTGGTACTGCATATCCACCAGTTTGCGAAGCAGCGCTTCGCGCGCGGTGCTCTGCCCCTTTTCGACCGCCAGGATCATGCCGAAATAGGCTTCGGGAGAGCCGATGCCGTAGATGCAGGAGACGGACGCGACAACGATAACGTCGCGGCGCTCGAACAGCGAACGCGTGGCGCTCATGCGCAGCTTGTCCAGCTCGTCGTTGATGGTGGATTCTTTTTCGATGTAAGTGTCGGATGCGGGGATGTAGGCTTCCGGCTGGTAGAAATCGTAGTAGCTGACAAAATATTCCACCGCGTTCTGCGGAAAGAAATTTTTGAATTCGCTGTAGAGCTGCGCGGCCAGCGTCTTGTTATGCGCCAGCACCAGAACGGGGCGGTTGGCCCGCTCGATCACTTTCGCCGCGGTAAAAGTTTTCCCCGAGCCTGTCACGCCCAGCAGCACTTGATGCTTTTCGCCCGCTTCAATCCCGCGTGTCAGCTGCTCGATGGCATCCGGCTGATCGCCGCGCGGTTCGTAATCGCTCATGAGTTTGAAGTTCATGGTGTATGTACTGCACGGCGCCCCTAACGGCGCGTGCAGAACCATATATTATAGCGCAATTCGCTGATGGCTAAGGGGGAGCAATAAGTTTGAGGACGGGGCCCATTGCGATAATGCGACTTGGTGCGACTTCGCGCGACTTGGCATGGGCTTTGATATAAACTTGGTCCGCCAGGCTCGGCTGTACGAGCCAACCTTTCTGCTTTGGAGCAACTTTACAATGAAAAAAATTTTAGCCGTATTTCTGTTCGGATCCTTGCTGGCCATTCCCGCCGCGGCCCAGACTGCCCCGGCACCGCAAACTCCATCTGCGCAAAACCCGGCCAACCCGTTGTCCACCTGGCTTAAGAACGCCTACATGGGCAATCGCAATAACATCGTGAAATCCGCCGAGAAAATGCCGGAAGAAAATTACGGCATGCGGCCCGGGCCGCAAGAGGAAGTGCGCACGTTCGGGCAGCAAGTCGGTCACGTCGCAAAGTTCAACTATCTTTGGTGCGCGCAGGCCAAGGGTGAAAAGAATCCCGCCGCGGGTATGGACCTGGAAAAGTTCCCCACGAAAGCGGATTTACTGAAGGCGCTGAACGACGCTTTCACCTACTGCGACAGCGCTTACGCCGCGTTGACGGACGCCTCCGGACTGGAAGTGATCGACATTACTCAGGAGAGTGGCAGGCAAACCAAGAGTCTGCGCATGGCTCTATTGATTTTGAATTACGGCCACAACAACGAGATTTACGGCAATATTGTGACCTACTTGCGGATCAAGAGCATTGTGCCCTCGTCTTCGGAGCCGCGCCCGGCGCAGCCGATGCAGCCGCGCTAGTCTTTATGCATTCATGTGGCGTGGGCTTCAGCCTGCGGGGGTTGGTCCTTGCAAGGACTAAAATCCGCAGGCTGAAGCCCGCGCTACTTAATGCCATCCCACGGCCGATTATTTCGCGACCGCATCCGCCGCGACCAGCGCAACTTGTGAACGCGAGGAAATTGTTCCCGAATAATGCATGGAAGTGTTGTGGTTTGAGGTAATCGTCACGTCCATTTGTTGGGTTCCGGATTGCGTCACGCTCACGACCATGCCCGAGGCTAGCGAAACGTACAGCAAACTTTGCCCCGAGGCATTCCACTTCCCCGCCGATTGCACTCCACTTGTTCGCAATTCTGGAGGAGTCACATCGCGCATCACTTTTGACCGGACCAGATTCAAATTTGCGAGGATCACGGCGCAGTCCATCGCCGGTTGTGCGCGCGAGGCGGAATCCGCCGGCTGTTTCTCTGCGCCGGGAGTTGCCGGAACGTCGGGATTGGCCGGATGGCATGGCTCGTTGCGAAGATATTCCGAATCCGTGCGCCAGACCAATCCTGCGAGCGGCAAGGAATCGGCGGGCTGCTCTGAAGACCACTTCTGCCCCACCGAAACGCCTCCTGGCGGGGCGCCCGAGCTGGCGCTCAATTGCGCGATCCAATCCCGCGCCGATTTCGCAGCTGTCTCCGAGTCGACGATTCCCTCAATGCCTGCAACCGATTTCACTTTCCCATCGGCGTCCAGCGTGAATTCGATTACCTTGCCCTCCAACTTTTTGTACTGATCGCTGGTGTCCGTGCCCGCCGGATCGAAAGTATCGCTGCGCACGCTGGCCGCGGATTTTTCATAGGTGGTTCGCAGCCGGATTCCGCCCGGTGTGCCGGCGTCAGTCGGCCAGGATTTCCAAACGCACCGTCGCGTTCCAATCGACCACCAAACTGGACGGCCCCTGCGGATCCGTCGCCAAGCCGGATCGCGTGGTGTCCGTGGTGGTCTCAAATTCCATTTCGTAACGAAACGTCTGCCCGGGAATAAATCGCGGAGCGAGGGAAACACGCGGTGAAGGCGATTTCTTGCCAGCATTATTTTGCGCGCCAACGACAATTGAATTCGCCGGCAACAACAGAAAAAGAACGCACGCACAGCGACAAATTGGACGACGATGGATCAAGGATGTAGAGCTCCTTCGTATCTCTCGATACTATGATGCGGAATCGGCGGTTGCAACGTGCAGCGCGATGGTTGCAGTCCCTTTTTGCAGAATGCTCCGATTTTGGAGGTCGAGGCTTAAGAGTCTGTGTGAGAACTCAAATTCGACGAATATTTGTAGTGCCCGCCTTCAGGCGGGCACTTTGGAATCAACCAGATGCCCGCTTGAAGCTCGGACCTCCAACAACTCGAATGCCTTGCCCACCAGCTGCATGACGCTGACTACCGCGTAGCGGACCGAGCCGGCGATCTGGGAGCGACGGATGGAAGAACGAGCCTGGGGTTCTCAACCGTTCCGCCCAAAAGAAAATCTGGGGACGGGATGGACGCGACAGACGCAGCCGCATTCATTGCAACTGAGTGGACTGGGATGTTGAGCGCGTGAGAAAAATCGATGTGGCCTTCCGCTTGCAATCGCCCGGCGGAATTTTCCAACGCGAGACTGGTAAGGTCGATGCCCTTGTTTTGGATTCGGTAAGTCTCCCTGCACGGATGTGAAAATGTCCGGCGCGTCGCCCGGATTGTTTCCCGCAAACATGCTGGAAAAATTGAAGCCTCGCAACGCAACATTCCTCCCGTTCAGCGTTCCCTGCCCAAGCATGGAGGCAATTAAATCCTGGCGGCCAATTCCGTGCGCGGAAAGCGCGAGCGTGGCGGAAGCGTTTCCGCCGATTCGAGCGTCCAGGAAGGGCACGGCGCGCCCAAGCTTCTCAAGGTCCACACCATCGAAACGTCCCTGAAATTCGTACGAAGGATCGGGCAGGAGCCGCGCGTCGAATGCGCCGGAAATTTTTCCTCCAAAGAAATCGGCTTGAGCCTTGCGAATGTGAAACGTGCGTCCCGACAGTTCCGCCTGGGCGTCAAATTTTTCGATATGTATCGGCGAAACGTCGATCGCGGCGACGCGCAGACGTCCGCTCGCCGCGATTTTAGTGACCAGCGCATCGGGCGGCGCATCCGATGCGGCGGAGGTACTCGAGCCGGTAAAACGCGCCAGAAATCCCGGCCGGGCTCGCGGGCCCAGCCAGCGATCCAGATCTGAAGCCTCGATATGATCGGCCGACAGATCGAACGTCCATTCCTTTTCCGAGTTTTTCCTGCTGATCGAGCCGTGCCAGGCCGTGCCAAACGCCTCCGCTGAGGACAGCGTAATGGTCCTCTTCATCGCCGCAAATTCGATATGCGCATTGGGAAAGCGCACCGGCTGATTGATGTATGCGGGGCTCAAATCCAGGCCAAGAAAATCCATGGTCCCGAGCCAGTGCGCCGAGGGCGAATCCGCTCGCAGAACTTCGCTCAGTTTTACTTGCAGACCGCCCGAAGCTGTCCAATCCGAATTTACGGGTTGCGCGAGCGCGCTGGAAAGGGCAAGCCAATCTTGTGTGCGCGAAACCGCGCCCTCCACGGAAAGATTGCCATCCGGTGGCCAGCGAAATATGCCATTGCTCTGCGGAAAAAGCGCGCCGCGCAACACGAATGAATTCCGATCAACGGCCCCTGCCTGAAGCTTGTCGCTGCCAATCGCGGAGGAAACGGGAGCAAAGGAAAATTCCGTCGGCGCAAAATCGAAACCACCACGCGATATGCTGGCGTTTAAGGCCCCAATTCGCAGCGGCGCGGGCAGCAATTTTGACGTCAGCGTTCCGCCCACGCTCGCAATGGCTCCTTGCTGAAGTTGAATCGGCCAGCCGCCCAGTTTCACGTCCAGGCCAAGGACGCCATCTGCGCGCAAATCCTCCGCGACACCCGGCTGCAAGGACCGATACCAGGAAAGAATATCCGCAAGCGCGAGCGTGGAGGACTCCACGTGCAGATCAGGATGAAACCCGCGCGCCCAATCCAAATCGCCGCTGCCTGAAGGCGCGACGCGGGCATTTCTACCAGAAGCTTGCGAATTTCCGCGCGGCGCTCGCCAGGCCTCCAATTCATTTCCACGGAAAGATTGGCGGCGGGATCGCTATCGCGCCCGGTGAGTCTCCAGCCGTGCATTCCCGTCAGACGAGCCACTCCGGAAACGGACCATTGTGCCGCGGCGGAATCCGATTTGCCGGCGGCAGAAGAATTCACCGGCGCGACGTGCGCATTGAGGTCCAGCGAGAGCTGGCCGCGCATTCCGTAATCGTTTTGGCGGACAATCCGCAACGCATCGGCCACGGACGCGGCGCGCCATGTCAGATAGAGATCCGCCGGTTGAAGCCGCGCGGTGGTCCCCGCAATGGAACCGCGCAAGCGCAACGTGCCGATGTCCTGCAGTTCCACGCCGGCGCGCATGGGCCGCGCCTGGAGATCCAGTTGCCAGCGGCCCTCGCCGTTCTGCTCGACGCGCCCCGAAACGTCGATCAGCGCAAAGGGGCTCTTGTTGTCTCCCTGCTTGAAATTAATGCGGCCGCCATCCACGTCGATTCGGAAGGGCGTGACGCGCGGACCTCCCTGGAAATATCCACGGGCCCCACAAAACCGGGGCGAGTACCCAGGCCTGAAGAGGTTTCTGAAACGGCTGGAGGCAGCCAGCGCTCGATATTCCAGTGGCCCTCGGCGTCGCGCACCAGATTCAGACTTGGCCGCGAAAGCGAGACGGCGCCGAACTCGAATCGTCCGGCGAGCAAAGCCGGCCAGCGCAACCCGGCGGTGAGCGTATCGGCGCGCAGAAAATATTCGTCGCCAAATTGGGGATCGTCCGAGACGCTGACCGAGTGAGCCTCGATTCGCGCTCCGTCCAGCAAGCTGAAGTCGAACCAGGAAACCTCGACCGGCCGGCCAAAACTGGCAGCGAGATGCGCGACAAGGTACCGGCGCACGGAGCCGGCCCGCAAGGCGCGCGAAAATACGAAGCTCGCGGCGAGGAGAAACACGCCGCCGATCAGAATCGCACGCAGCCAGTTTCGCTTGGTCATCGTGTAGTCAGGAATTGTTGCAAATGGCGGGAAAGAAGAAAAGCGCGACGTCAGTGAACTTCATGCAGCATCCGCGACCAGCGCGTCCGAGTGGGCATATGCAAAACGGTATCGAGCAGATTGTAAAACCACGAATTCACGTTGCGGTCCGCGCCTTCATCGCCTCGTTACGGACCAGTAGATGACCACCGGACGGCCCATGACGGCGTCGCGATCCACGAATCCCCAGAATCGGCTGTCCCAGCTGTGGTCGCGGTTATCGCCCATGGCGAAATATTTTTCCGCGGGCACCACAATTTCCCCGTCATGGATGTATTGAAAAATTTCGTCCGCCCATTCCGGCTGCATGTTGGCCTGCAGATATTGAGGGCTGTGCGGCGGAAAGTTGTCTCCGAACGGATCGTAGGGCGCGGCCGGATCGCGGACGATGTAGGGCTCGCTGATGCGCTTGCCATTGACGTAAACCTGCTGGTCCACAATCTTGACGCGGTCGCCGGGAATTCCGATCACGCGCTTGACGTAGTGCGGATGATCCTGAAACGGAAATTTGAAAACGATAATGTCGCCGCGGCGAATTTCACGATACGGAAGAAAATGGTCGTACCAGTGACCGCGCCCGCCGAAAATAAATTTATTCACGAGGAGATGATCGCCGACCAGCAGGGTGGGCTCCATGGATTGCGAGGGAATCTTGAAGGCCTGCACGATGAAGGTGGTGCCGAACAACGCCAGAATCACGGTGACCAGAAGCGATTCGATGTACTCGCGCACCGTGGCGGGATGGGATTCCGCGCGAGGCTGCGCCGCTGCTTCGCGCGCTTGCACGACCTGTGCGGTTTCAGACGTCAATTCGTTCCTCAGTTCTGCTCGCCGCCCAATTGTATCAGAGCCGCAATCGCGGCGGATTGCTCCGCTTCTTTCTTGGTTTTCCCGGTTCCAATCGCGTTGACCTGTCCTGCGATTCTAACTTCCACCTGAAATACTTTCTGATGATCCGGGCCGCTTTCGGCAATTACATGATACACGCCCGGCGGCATTCCGCGCGATTGCAGGAATTCCTGGAGCGCCGATTTGTGGTCGGTGTGGCCGAGGCGTTCGGCCTCAACGGCAATCGCGCCCTCGACCAGCGTGCGCTTCACAAATCCGCGTGCCGCCTCCAGCCCGCCATCCAGATAGATCGCAGCGATCAAGGCTTCGTAGGCGTCCGCCAGCAGCGCCGGCTTATTTCGGCCGCCGGTCTTCTCTTCCCCGCGGCCCAGGCGCAGGTACTTGCCGAAACCAAGGCGCGCGGCGGAATGGGAAATGCGCGGTGGCGTTAACCAGGCGAGCACGGCTCTTGGAAAGCTGCCCTTCGCTCCAGTCCGGAAATTCGCGAACGAGCTCTTCGCTCACCACAAGTTCCAGGACGGCGTCTCCGAGAAATTCCAGTTTCTCGTTGCTCTCGGCGGGCTCCTCCGGCAGAGCGTTCCGGAAGACGGGAGCTGTGCATCAATGCTTGAAGCAGCCATCGAGGATCGCGGAATGAATGTCCGAGAATCGACTCCAGCTCCGCGATCTCGATGACGGCCATAGGCTCCGGCTCAGTCCCTGCTCAACTTCAGTTCCGGATGCCACATCTTTCTTGACAGCGTCTTCGCGAGCCTTGCATGCAGCCTGCATCGGGCCGCTGGCCGCGCACTTCTCATAGGCGGCGATGGCGCCATTCATGTAGCTGGCTTGCGAATCGGCCGTGCCCAGCAGGTAGTAGTCGACCACATCGGGATTGGAGGCAAGTTGCACGGCCTGGGTCAATTCGGTCCGGGCATCCTCGTAGTTCTTCTTCACGTTGAGGTCGATCAAGCCAAGGCCGCTATGCGCCAGCGAGAGCTTGTCATTCTTGGCCTTTTCGAATGTTGCATCGTCGACCGTTGCCGGTTTCGGAAGCGAGGGCATCAGCTCGATGGTATGGTGCGCATACGTTTCCGCTTTCTTAATTTTGGTCGGCAAAGTCCGGCATATTCGGCTTCATTCGCCGAGGTATGGCCATGGCGAGAAGTGCCAGCACATCCACGTTGTCGGGATTCGAGTTCGAGCGCCTTGGCGCCAGTTGCGAACATCTTATCGGTGTTGCCTGTAGTGAAATAGGCGGTGGTCAGCATCCCGTAAACTCCGCCAAGATACTTGCTCATCGGGAATTTCGTGATGAAATCCTCGCTGACTGGGATTACCATTGCCGGGTCGCCGCCCTGGGCAGCCAGCACGTTTTTGTAGGCGGCTTCTTCCGCCTTATTGACCTTCTGCGGCTTGCCCGTCGTCTCTTTGGCGCAGGCGTATTCTGCGCTGGCGCCGGCGCGGGTGACGACGACTGGCCGTATTGCGCTCTGGCATCGCCTGCCCCAATGAAATGGCGACGGCGAAACCTAGCAGTGCCGTTGGACACTTTAAGAACTTTGCCGTCATGATAGAAATCTCCTCCGTCAGAATAATTCTCGGAACGGATCGAACTCTCCGAGTGGATTGCTTGTCGCCCTGCTGCCTCCTGCTGCCTGCGCCGCACAGCGGCTCGAAGAGCAGGATTATAATTACGACTTGCCGTCGGGCTGCCGGTCACGAGACGGCGTTTGGTATCCCGTTTCGATTCCGCGCTGCGCGGCGGTTCGCGCCGAATCCGGCGCCCCGTAACCGCCATCGCCGCTCTGATATTCAAGCACGGCGAGGTCCCGCTTGCCTTCTACATCGTACATTCTTCCGAGATAAATATGCGACCATGAAAGATTCGATGGATCGGAATGTGCACCCGGTCCGGCCAGCGGATTTTGCGCAGCCGCGATCACTTTGTTAAAGAGCTCGCGTGCCTGTTCGGGCTTGCCTTGCAGCGCGGAAGCCACGGCAAGGCCATAGGTGGCCTGCTGGTCGTCCGGCCGGGACGCCAGCACGTGTTCAAACGACGCAGCGGCGGCGGCGCCGTTTCGCGCGGAAATTTGACGCTGCCCTTCGGCCAGATCGTCGTCCAGCGGATTCGAGGACGCGGCCTGCTTGGCCGCCGCGCGATTGCGTTCCGGCGCCGAGTCGACTGCCGGTGCAGCGTCCGCGAACTTCACGCCGCGCAAACGGCGCTGCTCGGCATCCACATCGATTCCCTTGATCAAGTCCGGCAGGTAATACCCCATGGCGGGTTCCGATTTTTCAAATCCTGAAAGGCCAGCATAAATGGGGCGAACCAGAACGTATCCGCTGGCTTCGGCCTGATCGATGGTTGGGCCAGGTCCGCGGGAGACAGACGGCGCAAGCGAAGCTCCACGGCGCGAACCAGGCATTCGTCAAAGAAGGCCGAGAAATCGTCGCGCAAGTCCACCGGAAGCTGCGGGGCACGCGCGGCGAATTCCAGGAGCGGCGAAGCCTTGGATGCCTGAACACGGTAGCGGATGGCAATCGGATCGAGCAGGAAATGCAGGAATGCGTGGCGAATGTCGTCCATCGGCGGATCCGTGCTGGGCCGGACCACTAAAGCGTACTGATCGCCAAATGTCTTGAAAATTGTTTTGTCGCCCGCAAGCGGTTCGACGTAGACGGAAAACGTACGTCCACTGCTCGGTCGTGCAATTTCACGCAGATAATTCGAAGCGGTGAAAACAAGGCTGGAGATTGGAGCGCGCATGCTCTCAACGCTGCGCTCGTATTCCGGCTGATAAAATTTCCAAATCTCGTCGATCTTGGCCTCGTCATCGAAATTGGCAAGGATGGGATTGAAGCCTTCCAGGGTCAGTGCTTCCGGAGGCAAGATCATCGCGGCGCAATTCGAAGCGAAAGTCGGGAGGCGGCCCAATCACCAGCGCGAAGGAAACGAAGCGCGAAAACGTGGCGCCTGAATCGGCCAGGGCATGCTCGCTATAGTATTTGCGAAGCGCGATCACTGCGGGGCCCTGCAGCGCGAGCATTTTCTTGCGCAGTTGAATGCGCCCGGGGGTATCGCCCGGAGCTCCGGACACGTATCCGGCGGCATCCAGCGCGCACATGACTGCGAAGAGCTGGCGATCGGATTCCACGGAAACACTTCGCCGAGATTCGCCGGCCTGAGAAGATGCGGGCGTTTGGGCATACGTGGGTGTGAACGCAACCGAAAGCAGGATGGCTGCGAGGCTCGCGTTCCTAAAAATGCGGCTGCTGAAACAAATTAGCGGCAATTGGGCATCCAGTCAGTCAATGAATCTACAAGGCCGAGCCAGCGCAGTCAAGAAACCCTGTCCAGTTGGACGGCTATTTCGAGAGCTTGGTTGCTCTAATTCCTATTGTAGTTGGGAACGGGGAAAGATGAAGAAAATTTCGCGAAAATTAATTCAGCTTAAAATCCACACCGACAGTCACTTGCGATGGCGCGGGCTTGCCATCCAGAAGGCCGGGTGAATATTTCCAAAGTTTTACCGAGTCGGCTGCCGCCTGCCGGAGAAGCAACGGCCCGTTCAGCACCCTTGCGTCGATGACGTTGCCGCGTTCGTCGATGGTCACAAAAAGTGTGACGGTTCCCTGAATGTTTGCTTGCTTTGCAGAAGCAGGATACGAGACCTTTGACGAAGAAATCAATTTGGGCTGGCGCACCGTCTTGGGCGTGGCTACAGGCGCCTGAACCACAGGAGCAGGTGCGGGTAAGGAAGTTGGAGGCAACGGAGCGCTGGAGGTACGCCCTCCAGATGTCAACAGTCCCGCAGAGGGGACTGCTCCCCCCGGTTCCGCCATGGCAATTTCCGTACTGGGCGCCACTCCGCTATTGGAATCGGAATTATTTCTTTTGGGTGCGCTGGGAGAACTTATTTTTAAATTCGGCATCGCCGGCTTGCGCTCAGCCAATGTTTCTGCTTTTTTTGCGACAACGGCATTCTTCTCCGACAAACGAACTTTCTGTTGATCCCCTCTTGAATCGTCGCTTGCCGAACCGATGACCACGGCTGGAGTCGGCGTGATGGCGGTTGCTTGCTGAGCTTGTTCCATAGCGACGGACTGCGCTGAAGACTGCGTCCCTACCGCTTCTTGAGCCGCCGAAATCTGCGCTGCCCCGGAAGATTCAGATGCGCTGCTGGAAGGCTGCGCCGATGTGGATGCCTGGCTGGCCACGGATGTTTGCGCAACGGAGGCGGGCGCGGCGCTTCCGCGCATGAAAAACGCCACGCCGCCAACCGCTGCCAGGGCCAGGACAGCCGCGCCCACAATCATTGGCATTCGCGAACCGGCAGTACTGGACGATGCACCAGGCTTCTCGTAAGCCATCAATCCCTTGCTCATGAAATCGCGTGACTGCGCTGGAGTTAAGGTTGAAGATATCGCCGCTGACGTTTCCTTCGCGGCGGGCGGGATCTGGTTCGGATAAATTCCAATTGGCAAGCGAAGTAGGTTTGGAGGACCCGGCATGGCTGTAGCCTGCGTCCTGACTTGCCAATTCTGGACTGGGCCTGTCCGGGACGGCTTTCAAATGGCGCGGCGCGATCGATACGGGAGTGCTGGTGAGTCCGCCTATGTCATCGAAGCTCGGCGCGCCGTCCTGTGACATGCTTGCAGGCTTCGCAGGCGCTTCCGGAATGGCAGCCGCGCGAGGTGGCGCGGGAGTGCGTTGAGGCGCTGCGGGTTCCGGACGGACAGGCTGGACGATGGGTGGCGGCGCGGCGACTGCCGGCGCACTCTCCTCGTGAATCCTCCAGAAATCGCTGACCTCCTCTATAAATTGGACTTCCATGTATCCTTTTACAGTTGGCAGATTACGGCCGCCAACCACGCGGCAGACCACGTCGCGCTTACTCGGATTAGTAAGAATGATAGTTAACCCAACGGGTAAGTTGACAGGACAGCGAAGAACGGCCCCGTTATCGAACACAATGACGGTGCGCACATCTTCGCGAAGCGGCTTAGCCACGCCGCCCGCCTCGCTGGGCAGACTGCGAATGGTGACGCCAACCTCCAGACAGACGGGATTGGAACGCGTGGATTCCCCGGAATTGCTCACGGAACTCCGAGATTCCTCGCCCTGCTTGCCGTCGGCGTTGGTCTCAAGTGGATGTTTTGTGGTGAGCGTCATGGTATTTCGATATTGAAAGGGTCCAAAAGAAAATGGACGAGTCCCTAAGAATATTCTTATTTTCGGCCTGGCAGGAGCAGGCTGGCTATAGTACTTAGGTACTACATGGAAATTAAGATCACTAAAAATTTTTGGAGATATGCGGGAAATGATCGGCTGCGGCCGAAAGAAAAACCGCGGCTTGAGGGTTATCCCCGGATGGAAATATCGCTAAAACTGAGGACCACGCGTCCGCCGGAGGTAAAGCGGCCAAAGCTCATTTGCGGCCGGAAACGCGAAAAGAGCAGCACCAAATCCAGCTGGCGGCGAACTAAATCCGTATCGGGCCCGGCAAGAATTCTGTAGCTGACGGCCTCGCCATGCGAGCTGATGGTTGCTTCCACAAGCAAGGCGTGCGGCCCTGAATGACCGGACTCCTCAAGTCCAGTGAGCGGGAATGGCGCCAAAGCTTCCAGGCGTGCAGGCTGCAGCAAGTTCGTGGGCGGATCGTTGGAACCCGCGCGCAATGGCGCTCCTATACCCAGCATCTGGCAAACAATCACAAAAACGACGAATGCAACCGTAAAACCGCCCGTGGCAGGAATGGCCAGCGGCTCCAGAATATTCTTCAGGACCAGTTCCGCGCGAGTTCTGGCACGACGCACATAATGCAGCCAGTTGCGGTCCGAAAGGCGGTGAGCGGCCTGCACGCGAATCTTCAAAGCCAAATCCGCTGGTGGCGTGGCGTACTGCACCCTGGACATCAATGAGGAGAGAGCCTGGTAAGCTTCTAACTCATGGCGGCAATCGCCGCAACTTTCCAAATGGCGCCCCACGGACACATGTGTATCGGTCCACGCCCCGGTTGGCATGGCGCCGTCCAGATAACCGGGCAATAATCGTTTTACTTTTTGGCAATCCATTTAGACACCTCCCTCAGCGTCACCCGTCTTGCAGGGGCGCGCCCAGCCAGTTGTGTCGGTCCGGCTGGATTTCACTTGCAACTCCTCAAAACAAAGTGGAATGCAAAATCGATTCCCTTTTGCCTTCCTTCTTGTCGTCCGTCTTTTCCGAAGTGTGCACAGTGGCATGCGCGCAGAGCGGGTTGCGAAGCAAAGGATCCAGGATTTCCCGCAACATTCGCCGCCCTCGCAAAATGCGCGATTTCACCGTGCCAACCGTCACGCCAAGAACTTCAGCCACTTCCTCGTAGGACATTCCTTCCAAATCCCGCAGGATCACGGCGCTTCGAAAAACTTGCGGCACATTTACCAGAGCGCTGCGCACGGCCTGCTGCACTTCGTGAGACGCGGCCTGGTCAAAAGGCGTGCCGCGATCGTCTTCAATTTCGAGCGTTGCGTGGCCGCTCGTCGGTTCCGTGTCGATCGAATCCTGCTCCCGGTGATGCCGCCACAGCCAGCGGCGGTGGTTCAGCGCCTCGCGAATGGCAATTCTGTAAAGCCAGGTCTTCAGCGAACTGCCGCGCCGAAATCCGCGAATGCCGCGAAAGGCCTTCAGGAAAACGTCTTGCGTGATGTCGGCGGCGTCCGAGGATTCCGAGATCATCCCGGCAACGAGGCCGTATACGGGACCGGAATAGTGCGTCACCAGCCAGTCGAACGCAGCGCCGGAACCACCCTGCAGCTCCGTCACGAGCTCGGCTTCGTCCTGCGACCATGGAAGGACGCGCGCCAAGTCAGACACGTTTGCCGCCTCTCTCGCCTGCCTGCGCCAGACGCTTTGCGGAAGACTCACGCCAAACGACTTGTGCCCTGCGCAACAGACCGTGAAGCCGCTTACAGGATCTCCCGACCAGAGACCTGGTCAGCCGAAAACAATGGCTGGCAAGCGCTTCATTCAGATTAGACACCGCAAAGGAGGATTGGTTCCCCCTTCTTTAACTTATTGTGCTCCTCGGGTACCGCCTTTGCAATGGTACAGCGGTGGTAGAACCGAGTTGCAGGGAAAGGGGTTAGGGACATCGACCTAATGCCGCAAGAAGAACTGTATTCACAGCTGCAAGTTTCGGCGATAACATCCTTACGTGTTTGGCCAATTCGCAATCCTCGAAGGGCAGCGAAGAGAGGCTGTCGCACGTGAAACGGCCCAAATGGCACGCAAAGCATTGAAATGAGAAGCGCCAGGGTAATGGGGATCTCATGAATGAAAATTCGATACGTCAAATTTCGCTGATAGGATTTGGAGAGGTTGGCGGGATTTTCGGCCGCGACTTTGCCGCAGCGGGATTATCTGTCTGCATATTTGACATTTTGTTGAATGTGGAGGCGTCGCGGGCAGCAATGTTAGCTAAGGCCAGCGGCGCAAATGTCCGCGCCTGCGACAGACTGGAAGCCGCAGTCCATGGCGCGGATTTGGTGATTTCCGCTGTGACCGCTTCTGCCGCTGCGGACGTGGCAGCGAACGCTGCGTCGCATCTGCGTGGCGGGCAAATCTACCTGGATATCAACTCGGTCTCGCCTGAAACAAAGCGTGAAATCGCGCGCACTCTAGGCAAATCACCGGCCACGTTCGTGGAAGCTGCCGTGATGGCAGCAGTCGCTCCGCAGCGATTAAAGGTTCCTATGCTGCTGGGAGGCGTGAACGCGGCACCCGTGGCTGAAAAATTGAAAGCGATCGGCATGAATGTCAAACCTATCAGCGATCAAATTGGCGTGGCCTCGGCCATAAAAATGTGCCGCAGCATTATGATCAAGGGTCTCGAAGCCATTACCGTCGAGTCCATGTTTACGGCGCGCCGTTATGGAGCCGAAAAACAGGTTCTCGAATCCCTTGCCGCCACATTTCCAAGCATGGGCTGGGATGCTGCACTACCCGACTATCTGATCAGCCGCGTCGCCGAGCACGGAAAGAGGCGCGCCGCGGAAATGCGCGAAGCGGCCCAGGCTGTTGCGGATGCGGGCCTGGAGCCGCTCACGGCTCTGGCCACGGCCCAGCGGCAGGACTGGCTGGCACGGGCAATCGCCGAATTTTCGATGGCCGTACCGGAAGGCGAGAATTTTTCCTGGCAGGA
Organism: uncultured Acidobacteriota bacterium; assembly: GCA_963825365.1. GTDB lineage: Bacteria > Acidobacteriota > Terriglobia > Acidiferrales > UBA7541 > Palsa-360. The sequence goes on from CAWGSV010000004.1 coordinate 475,522, forward strand.
AATTGCCGATGCTATTGCAAAGGCTTCCCTGGAGGAACAGGAGCCTGTGCGAAAATCCCAGGCCGCGATTCGCCCCTTGCATTGATGATCGCAAAGCACGGGAGGACGCATTGACTGATCTCAATCCACAAGCCAAGCATATGGCGCACGAGTCCATGGTGCGAAATCTGGATGCACAGGCGCGCGCCATTTGGCCGCAGGAAATGCCGCTGCTACTTCGCTACGCGCTGCCGGAGACTCCTGCCATTCTGGATGCGGGTTGCGGCACGGGCGAAGGTTCCTCGCGGCTGGCCGAGCTTTTCCCTCGTGCGCAAGTGCTGGGCGTGGACATTATTGACAGCCATTTGGAACTTGCCCGGAATCGCTATGCGAGCCTCGCCAAGCGCCTGACGTTCGAACATCAAAGTATTTTCGAACTGCAAGTTCCCGACCGCAGCTTCGATCTCACGGTATGCAGGCACGTGCTTCAATCTATTCCGCATGCGGACCGCGTGATCGGCGAGCTTGCTCGCGTTACGCGGCGCGGAGGATATCTGCATATCATTGCCGAGGACTACGGCATGCTGCACTTCCAGCGCGCCGGTCTTGATCCCGGCGATTTTTGGCATCAAATCCCAAGAGCCTTTGGCGAACGCACCGGCACGGACCTGTTCATAGGCCGCGATATTTACGGGATCATGGCAACGATGAAGCTGGAAGAAATTAAGATGGACTATGTGGTGGTGGATACGCTGCGCGTCCCGCGGGAAACATTCGCGACAATTCTGGGAGCTTGGCGGGATGGTTACGTGGACACCATCGGAGAGATCACCCCCGTATCGCGCGAATCCGCCTTGGCGTATTTCAATCAGATGATCGCCAATATTCGCGACCCACTTGGCTATGCCGTGTGGATGGTCCCGGTGGCCAGCGCGCGAGTGCCGTAAGTGCATGCAGGATGGGGATCCGGCGTCACAGGCTGCGAACAAAATTCCAAAGCTTTTGTCATTCCGAGCGGAGCGAGGAATCTCTCCTGATTTTGAGCGAATAAAAAGAAAGAGAGATTCCTCGCTCCGCTCGGAATGACAAAATTCATTACTTATTCCGCAGTATAGCTAGCGAAACTTGATGGGGTTCAGGTTAATGGAGCATTACTTTCAGTGCCCTTACTGCGGTGAACAAATATCCATGGTGCTGGACGTTTCCGTGCGCCGGCAAAGTTACGTTGAGGACTGCGAAGTGTGCTGCAATCCTATTGAGATCAGGTACAGCGTGGAAGACGAGGAACTCGCCAGTTTTGCAGCAAAGGTTCTGGAGTAGGGGCACGGCAATGCCGTGCCCCTACGGCCGATTCGTGAATTCAGGAAATTGTTACGATGGAATTTGGTGGACGTGACAGGGATCGAACCTGCGACCTCATCCATGCCATGGATGCGCTCTCCCAGCTGAGCTACACGCCCGTCACACAACAAAACAATTTACGGATGGTTTGGCAGACCGCAAGCATCTTAACGAATATCCCCGCGAAATTCCACTGCGATACGCGAACTCTCTGCGCACCCTCCGCATTTCTCTCTCTATCCTTCTCGGTGTCCTCTGTGTTATTCCTGGCCTTCCGTTTTTTTCATTCGTTTGGCACCCAAAAACCGAGAACTTCCATTAGAATTGCTCCCTCATGCCTAAACTCACATTTCTTGGCGCAGCGGGAACGGTTACCGGTTCAAAATATCTGGTGGAAGCTGAAGGCAAGCGGCTGCTGGTGGATTGCGGCTTATTTCAGGGGCTGAAGGAGTTGCGCCTGCGCAACTGGAATGCGCTGCCCCAGAAGCCTGCGTCCTTCGACTGGTGCGTGCTGACCCACGCTCATCTGGATCACACGGGTTATTTACCGCGACTGGTGGGCGATGGATTTAGCGGGCCGATCTATGCCGACGCGGCAACCATCGAGCTGTGCAACATCCTGCTGCCCGATTCCGCGCATTTGCAGGAAGAAGACGCCGAGAATGCCGGCCGCGGCGGATACAGCAAGCACGCCAAGCCACTGCCGCTCTATACCAGCGAAGACGTGGCCCCGGTGCTGAAAGCCATGCGCGAAATTCCGCGCGCCGATTCTTTCACCATTTCTCCGCAATTTACAGTGCGCCCGCATGACGCGGGGCATATTCTGGGGTCCTCCAGCCTGGAACTGACTATTACCGAAAATGGAAAGAAAATGGTGGTGTTATTTTCCGGAGACGTCGGCCGTTACAACCAGCCCATTCTGAAAGATCCCGAACCCCCGACGCGCTGCGACGTGCTGCTCTGCGAATCCACCTACGGCGACCGCGATCATCCCGCCGATTCCGCGGAAGACGCCCTGGCTGAGGTTGTGAATCGCGTGACAAAACGCGGCGGGCAGATTGTGATCCCCGCGTTTGCCGTGGACCGAACGCAATCCATCATGTACATCATCCGCAAATTGGAGGATACAAAGCGCATCCCGCGACTTCCAGTTTATGTGGACAGCCCCATGGCCATCAGCGTCACCAGTTTATATTTGAAGCATCACGAAGATCACGATCTGACCTTTACCGCGGATGAAAAGAACGGAAATCCTCTGGATGCTCACACCGTGCACTACATGCGCACGGTGGACGACTCAAAAAAAATTAACGACGTGAAGACTCCGGCCATCATCATTTCCGCCAGCGGCATGGCCACCGGCGGGCGCGTGCTGCATCACATTGCGCGCCTGGCGCCGGACCGCAGGAACGCCATCCTCCTGGCTGGATTTCAGGCCGAGGGCACGCGCGGACGCAATCTGGAAGAAGGCGCGAAAACCGTGCGCATTCACGGCGCGGATATTCCGGTTGGCGCGGAAGTCATCAACCTGCGTCAGTTTTCGGCGCACGCGGGCCAAAGCGAACTGATGCGCTGGCTCAGCGGGATCCCCGCGCCTCCCCGGCAAACCTATCTTACTCACGGCGAACCCCAAGCGTCCGCCGTGCTGAAATCGAAAATCGAATCGACTCTCAAATGGCAAGTGGCTCTGCCTCAATATCTCCAGACCGTGGATCTGAACGGCTAGCCGTCTTTTTCACTTGCAACGGGCAAACTGTCTTGAAGTGAAACATTTTTTCTAAGTATCGGCGGTAGGGGCACGGCAATGCCGTGTCCCTACAACTCTACGCCGCCAAAATTGCGCCGGGCGGCGCGAAGGCGTGCTAAAATCGGTCTACTTACCCCGCCCGACGGAGGGGCTATGTTTCTTCGCCGAATACCGATCTTCCTTTTGCTTATTGCGCTCAGTGCGTTGCCGGGAAGCGCCCAATCGCGGCGCCAGATTTTCAACATAAGCGGAAACGTCAGCGATGCCAGCGACCACCACGGACTGGAAAATATTCAAGTCAATTTGAAACAAGAGCCGGGAGGCGTCATTAAGACCGTCTATTCGATCAGCAACGGCGATTTCGAATTTGATGGAATTCGAAGAGGCGACTACATTATTGAAATCGCGGTAAAGGAGTACGATCGAGTCGAGCAAACGGTCTCAGTTTCCAACGGCAGCCAGCTTGGGCATTTCCATTGCCCTTAGACAGTCCGCGAAGGCGGCGCCTCCCGGGGTTCAGTTGTCGATCTCGGCCCATCAACTCAGCGTCCCTCGCAAGGCCCACGAGGAATACGAAAAAGGCATGGCCCTGATCTACCTGAAGTCGGATTACCGTGCAGCCATCGCCCAGTTTCAACTTGCCATCAAGGATTTCCCGACCTACTACGAGGCCTATGCGGAGATGGGCGACACCTACTATCAATTGCAGGAAGTGGGCTCGGCCGAAGAAGCCTTGCGGAAATCCGTTGAGCTCAGCTCGGGACAATATTCCGATGCACTGTTCAGCCTGGCTGCCATTCTGAACGATGGCAAGCACTACGAAGAAGCGGAGACGAGTGCCCGCAAGGGAATCTCCACCGACAAGTCCTCCTGGCGAGGCCCATTTGAACTGGCGCGCGCATTGAACGCACTGAAACAAGCGGATGAGGCCGAAAAAAGCGCGCAACAATCCCGCGATTTGATGCCGGACAATCCTCCTGTCTACCTGTTGCTGGCCAATATTCATATTCTGAAAAAGGATTATCCCGCGCTGATGAAGGATCTCGACGAGTATCTCCGGCAATCGCCCAACAGCCCGGAGGCCGAACAGGCGCGCCAAACAAGAGAGCGCGTTCAGACCATGCTGAATTCCAAGAAGAGTGAGACCGCAGGAAGCGGGCAGGAAAAATCGGATGACGATGAAGAGGATGTGGACGACGAGGATACTTCCACCGATAAAGCCGCGCCCGCGCCGGCCGCACCGGACACATCGGGACTTCCTTCGCTGCCGCCTCCCAGCCAGGGAAATCGCTGATCCTTTGCGCTATCCATGGAAAATACTGAATTCGGGATATTTTTTTGAAGTTGAAACCTGCGGGAAAGATAGAACGTCTACTAAACAAGACCACTCGGGGGGGTAGGAAGCCACACCACGAAGCACCCAACTGAAAGATTCCTACCCCTTTTATTTGGGAACGAGGGCCCGGTAAGTTCAAAGAAAGTTCTCAGGTTGTTGCGGTGAACTGAGGCTGCGCCGTCCGCAACGGCATGGCCGGGATTTCCGCTAGATGCAAACCGAGAACGAACATTGGCAAAGGCGCGACGCGCCCCCATCGATTTAAATCCCATCCCGCGCGAATGAAGTTAACTTCCGGAACGAAACTCAACTCCAGCACGGCTCGCGTCTCGCCGCGATAAAACTGCTGCGGCAATCTCAAGAGCGGCTGCGTGCCCCAGTTTTCTCCGTCGGCGGAACCCCAGATGGACACGTCCACCGATTCCTGCTCGATCTGCTCGCGAATGAGCATGGTGCAATAAAACGTGCGCGTGGCGCTGGCTCGGACGTCGACGGCTTCGCCGTGGCCGTTTTCCTGGAGGAGCGTGCCTTGCGGAATTAGATCGAATTCCATGGCCATTCGGATTCTCCTGGGCGTTCGCGGCGGATTCTAACACAGGACCGGCGCTGTAGGCCACGCATGGGACCATGAGCGGAAAAATTGAACTAATTCCTTATTCATGCGACGCGAGAAATTTCCGGATGATTTCAACTCATGAGAAAAAAGAGAGATTCCTCGCTTTGCTCGGTTCACCGTGAACGTTATCTGAACGGAAAGACAAAATTCAGGAAGCATGTTTTCAGCACGCTATTGAGCTGGATTCGGGCCAGCCCTTGAAAAAACTATTTTTCAAATTTTACGAAATCACCGTTGTCGGTGCAGGCCAGTTCCTCGATGTCCCAGGTCGGCTGCAACGAAAACCCAAAATGCGCGTTCCATGGCTTGGTCATGGCTTTCGGGTCTTCCATGGTGATATCGATTTCCAGATTATTCTGGTCGGTCCGATGGAACTTCTCGATCACGTGCAGCTGATCGCTGTGTGGGTGCCCGATCCGATCCAGCCAGGTCTTTTCGTTAAAGCCCACAGTATCGACGACAAGAATGTCACCTTCCCAGTGACCGATGGAATCGCCCATGTAGGTTGGCGTTACGTCGGCGGGATGTTTGCGTCCATCGGTGAATACCTGGCGAATAATATGGTCGTATTCGAAGAGGAATAGGACCTCTTTGGGAGTTTGAATCACCTGCATGGGAAAAGGCTGGAGATAGATGCGCGGCGTGCCCGGAGGCAGGCACTTGGCGATGACCGGATCGTTGGTCGTTTCCAGGGTATATTCCCCGCCGTTGGAAGCTTTTGCAGTCTTGAATTGCTGTTGCCCCCATTCCGTCATTTCAGGCCCTTGCCTGCCAAAGGAATTGCCGCCGTAACCGCGCCGTGCGTTCCACACTCCGTTCAAATCGTGGGCATCGTGGGGCGGACCAGGGACCGGAGGCGCAGGACCGCGCATTTGCGGCGGAGCAGCCCCACCCGGACGCGCCGCGGCAGGCGGCCCATCGTCCTGAGCGAACAAAGAAGCGGAGACAAACATTACCGCGCACAGCAGAAGAATAGCGAAGAACCACTGTTTTCGCATGGGTACAAAACTCCTCGATGGCTGTCGTAAATCCGTTGCGATTCTCCCAGCCGGAATTTTTTCGCGTCAGACCACTCGTGTGCGCATCGTACGCTTCTCTTGCGCTGGACACAAGAAATTTGCGAGGAGGCGTGGCCTGCTGGGGACTTAAGGTCCGGGATTCACATCAGTACGATGCTTCCGCGAATGAGACCCGCTTCAATTCCATGGGGATTCTCATATTCCGATCAGAATAGTGAGTAAGAGTAGAGTAATGTAATTTCAACATTCTGGCGAATTAGCTTGACGCTCAAAGCAGCAGGTCCATACTCCCATTAGCCGCCCCTAAGGACAATTCCCACAGCGGCCGCGACTAAGTCCTTACTGGAAACATCTGTAAAAGTTCTCCGCGTAAACCGTTCAATTATTTGTGAAACTCCGGTTTGACAGCTATAACCCCTTTTCTTTAGCTTATTGAGCGGGTTCAGCGACCAAGAGGATTGAAAATGCGATTACTGGCAAAAATACTCCGTTACGGTTTTCTCATTCTGCTCCTTCTGGCGGTTGCTGGCATTTCTATGACCATCGGTTGGCGTCCATTTCTTGGCGCGAAATCGCGGGAGCTTAAATCCCAGACCTTTGCTTCCAGCCCAGAGCGGTTAATTCGCGGGCGATATCTGGCAGAATCCATCACCGGATGCATGGGTTGCCATTCGCCGCACGATTGGGTTCAACACGATGCGCCAATTCCCGTCGGTAAGGAGGGGTCGGGAGAACTCTTGCCGATTGGGGGCCTGCCCGGGACAATTTATGCGCCCAATCTTACCCCCGACCAGGATACCGGCGCAGGACGTTGGAGCGACGACCAGCTGGCGAGGGCAATCCGCGAGGGGATTGGGCACGACGGACGAGCGCTCTTCCCGCTCATGCCCTATCAGAATTTCCGCATACTGTCAGACGAGGATTTGGCGTCGATTGTGGTCTATTTGCGAACCTTAACACCCGTCCGGAATGAGTTGCCGCAATCGCAGATCATCTTTCCCGTTAAATATTTGATTCGTGGAACGCCCGAACCGCTGAACAATCCAGTAGCGCAAGCCGATCTTTCGACGCCCGTGAAAAGGGGCGCCTACCTCACGCAGATTGCGAACTGCGCAGTTTGTCACACGCCGCAAGTTCGAGGCGCGCCGATGGCCGGCATGGACTTCGCGGGCGGGTTTATCCTCGACGGTCCTTGGGGGCGTGTCGCCAGCGCGAACATTACGCCCGACGCATCCGGAATTTCTTACTATGACCAGAATCTATTTGTTCAGACACTGCGAACGGGTTATGTGCATACCCGCAAATTGAGTTCGATCATGCCCTGGCATGAATTTCGCAATATGACCGATGAAGATCTTGCAGATATCTTCGCTTATATGAGAACAGTTAAGCCGGTCTCCCATCGAGTTGATAATACGGAAACCCCAACATTTTGCCGGATGTGCAATACAGCTCACGGATTTGGCGAAAGACTGACCAGTTCGCCGAAATTCATTCTAGCCGTCCAGTCTTATCCAAGCTCGCGGTAGAAGCCCAGGTCTTCACCGCGCAGCAGCTTGGTGATGATGAGGATCTGTCCGTAGTGCATTCCGAAGTGTTCCACCACCTGGTAGACGGCTGCCAATCCGCTGACCGTGTAGCCCTGGATTTGAAAGCTGGTGAGCAGATCGGCTTCCGTAAGGCGCGTGAGAACGTCTGAGCCGTCCTGTATGGTGGCGCCAAGCTTTTCCAGGAGAGTAGCAGCGGGAATCACTCGACGCTCGGAAAATTCCGCGGGCCTGTCGCGAGTGTCACTCGACCCGTTGAATGGCGAAACCAGCCATTGCCGAACGTTTCCATTCAGATGCAGGACCAAATTGCCGATGCTGTTGCTGGCCTCGTTGGGACGCCACCATACTTGCTGGTCGGCCAGCGATTCAACGCAGCCGCGCAAGCGCGGCCAGTATTGCTCCAGCAGTTTTTCGCGGGAGAACTCCAGGAAAAGAGTGGCAGGAGTGGGTTTCGTCACGGTGGCCATCGGGAATCAGAATCTCCATTCTTGAAATCGAAGACACGCCGCATTGTACACAGGTTTCGTGAATCGTCGTCTGCCCTTCGCAGGTGCAGCTTTGTAGAATGACTACGACAAGTAGGTTGTCGCGTGTCTGGAGGCGGAGACGTACGAAGAGGCCGGGGATCAAGACGAGTTTACTTGCCTTGATTGAAATGCTTTTCTAAATTCTCTTACGCTTTCTTGGACCCTTTCAACAGGGTGTCCAAATCAGTTCCTATCGGCTTGTTTTGGTTGCCGATCTCAATGCCGCCATTCATGTAGGCGCCCTCTTCGATCACGATCTTGCTGGTGGTCAGGTCGCCCACGACGGATGCGCTTTTCAGGATTTCAATTCGATCGTGCGCGCGGATATCCCCCTTCACTTGGCCGGAGATGACTGCTTCTCGGGCCACCACGTCGGCATCCAGATGCGCGTTGGGTCCCACGGTAAGCCGGAAACCACCAATGGAAATCGATCCCTCAACCTTGCTGTCCAGGCGTAAGATCTTCATTGCCGGAAATTTCGCCTTTAATTAGCAGGCCCGGCCCCAGGTAGGATGTTCCGTGTCCACCAGAGCCTGAACTGCCTGGAGTTGCGAATGGGCTGCGTTGTGTATCTTTGTCGTTAGTCTGCATGATGCCTTCCCGAAACTCAGGCCAAAGGTGAATTGCCATGAAGTGTGCAGCTTTAGCTTAGGCAGCTGTTTGCCTGGAGGCAAGAAGGGGTTTCCGGCCGGTTGCAAGCGCAGCACTCCCGCGATGGCCACGTTTGGAGAGGCGGCCACATGGGCTGGGCAGTCTCAGGCTGCGGAATTAGGGTTCCCACATTTTGTCATTCTGAGCGAGGCGAGGAATCTCTCTTTCGTTTGAAGGCTCAAAAGAAGAGAGATTCTTCGCTTCGCTCAGAATGACAATATATTTTATTGCAGCCAGTATTGTCCCACACGATTCGGCGAAGGTTCGGATGTCAATCCCGGATGCGAGTGCGCATATTTCTGCGAAACCGCCAAACATTCCGGCGCCGCGATGTGCAACAATCCGGAGTGAACATGCAGCATTCAACTTTAGTGGCGATGGGAGTCCGCTGGCTCGGCAGACAATGCTCCGTGGTGCTGTACGAATTTGCCACGCCGGCCGACGAAAACCCCGACGTGATCGGCTGGGTCGCGGGCGCGGGTTCCGTGCTCATCGAATGCAAGTTGAGCCGTGCGGATTTCCTGAAAGACGCGGCCAAACCTGTGCGCAAGAATTCCGCGCACGGGAATGGGGCAGCGCCGCTATTATCTTTGCCCGCCCGATGTGATTCAGGTGAAGGATCTTCCACCCAAGTGGGGACTGCTGTGGGTCACGAAAGGCCAGGTGATCGTGCAGCGCGAGGCGCGCGGACATCCGGAGAGAAACCTTACCGCCGAAGTCCGCTTTCTCAGCGCGATGCTGAGGCGCGCGCAAATCAGAATCGGCACTCGGCCACTGTCGGAATGGCTGAGGGGCGAAAATCGCTTCGAGGCAAAGCGAGGCATCTCCCCGACCAAAGAACGAGGCAAGCGCAAATCGAAAACCAACATGCTGTATTTGAGCAAGGCTTCGGACTAGCCCGGATTTTTCACAAGCACGCCCTATATCGCAGGATTTTCCTGGAATGACTTCACATTCTACCGGCTTCGCGGTTGTAGGGGCACGGCAATGCCATGCCCCTACGGCGCGTACTATTCATGGGTGACAGTGCTGGAGGCCGGTTGGTTCAAGGGCCGAACCAGAAGTGTGAGAATAAATCCGCCCACCAGAAGAAATGCCAGCAGCCGCAACGGCCGATCGTAAATGTGAACTCTGCTTTCGCCGGGCGCGAGTGCGGCCTTGGCCTTCTCGGAAAGCTCCGTGATGATCACCGGGCCCGCGACTGCTGCGGCGCTCCAGGCCGTCAGAAGCGCGCCGTGAATTGCGCCTACGTTATCCTCGCCAAAAATATCCGCGAGAAATGCAGGGACCGTGGCAAAGCCTCCGCCATACATGGTGAACACGATAAAGATGGCAATCTCGAACGGCACCCACGCGCCCTTCGCTGCAAGGCTCGGGAATCACCAGGAAGAGCAGCACCTGCACCACGAAAAACGTGAGGTAGGTATTGCGGCGGCCGATGTAGTCCGAAAGCGAAGCCCAGAAAAATCGTCCGCCTGCGTTAAACAGACTGATGATCGAGACGATCGCTCCAGCTTCCAGCGTTGTCTTGCGGAATAAATCCTGCATCATGGGCGAGGCCTGCGCGAGAATTCCGATTCCCGCTGTGACGTTGATAAACAAAATTCCCCACAAGCAGATAAAACTGCACCGTGCGTACAGCGTCGTTGCGGCTCACGCTGTGGTCCGCAATCATCTTGTTAATGATTGAGCGGGGGCGTCCAACCGGCAGGTTTCCAACCCGCAGGAGGCCGGCGAATGATGCGCGCGCCAATCATCATGATGACGAAGTAGGTGACGCCCAGAATCATCACGGTGCGCGCCACGCCAAAAAGATTCATGAAGTAAACATTCAGAGTAGCCAGCCAGAAACGCTCCGCCGCCAAAGCCCATGATGGCCATTCCGGTGGCCATCCCGCGCCGGTCTGGAAACCATTTTACGAGCGTGCTTACCGGCGAGATGTATCCCAACCCGCAGCCGATTCCACCGATCAGCCCCATGCCCATCCACACAAGCACCGATTGGCGGATCGCCAGGCCCGATCGCCGCCGATCATCAGCCCGATGCCAAAGAAAATTGCCGCGGCCGTGGCGGCCACGCGCGGACCGCGCCGCTCGACCCAGGGTCCGCCGAAAGCCGCGCTCAATCCAAGCAAAACAAGCGCCAGTCGTGAAAGTCGTGTAAGGCGGACTAAACCACCAGGGCGAATTCGGGAAGATCGCTTTGATGGGGCGATTGAATGTGCTCCAGGCATACACCGAGCCAATGCAAATGTGAACGGAAATGGCCGCAACCGGAATCAGCCAACGATTGAAGCCGGAAGCAGATCGAGCGTCTTCAAGCCCAATTGCCTGAGGTGTCGCCATGGCGGTCTCTCCTCTTTGGCTCCTGCGCAAAAAAAATTATTTTCGGAAGGTCCAGTGCGTTACTTAACGGTTTATGAGTCTCTGATATCACGAAAATCGGCGGGAATCAAACGCGGATTCCAATCAAAGACCGGTTGATGCAGCTGGCAGGCAAAACTACCAATAATGCGCAACGCGATACAATCGACGGCTAATGACGCTGGCGATGACGGGAATATTAATTTAGTTTACGGTGGTGTATGGTTCGGACAGTGTAAACGGGGCGATCTCAATATCGAATTGCTCGGCGGCCTGATTAACCATCTGGTAGGTGCCCTGCATGGAGCCAAATGGAGTCGTGAGGGGGCAGCCAGAAGTGTATTCAAAGCTCTGTCCCGGCTCCAACCTTGGCTGCTTGCCGATGACGCCCGGCCCTTGAACTTCTTCCACTTTTCCCATCCCGTCGGTGATCACCCAATGGCGGCTGATGAGTTGCACGGCATCCTGGCCCTGGTTGGTAATACTGACGGTGTAGAGGAAAAACCACTGGCTATGACCTGGGCTGGAGCGGCCCGGGTCATATTGCGCCTCGACGTACACTCGAATGTTTCTTGTGATGGCTTCCGATGAGAATGTTTGATTCACAGCCTTATGATAACGCATTTCGCGGTGTTCGTGCGGCCCAGCCGTTCGAAGCATGAGAATTGAAGCGTACTCGCATGGTTGAATATGCGGACACATCTTCCTTCCCTGCACCGCTCGCTTTGGACCAACTCCTCTTATTTAACTTAAATATGGCAACAATAAAAAAAGTCGATTTGGATTTGGGGAAAAATGGCTTAATAATATGCATATCGGCATTCTGTGCCGAGAAGGAGGTGATCCAGTGAGGTATGGAACAATTTGATTGAGCTGTAGGAGTGGCGCCTGTGAATCTGCCGGGCGCCTTTTTTTTCCTCCGAGAGAGGCCAATAAGCGAGAATGGCAAGTTTCCCGCCTGGAGATTTTTGATTCTTCTTACGTAAATTTATTGTCGGGCTTGAGTTTTGTTAGGTGAGCCGGCAAGCAGACGCTCCGAAAGTCAGCCGAAGGTAGTCGCATGCCGGAGCCGCAAACGTTCTTGTGACCGCGCAAAAGTGGGGGTAGACTGCAGCGCATGATGAAGAAAGGCGATGCTGTCCCGCGATGATTCGCATCCGTTGCCAACCGCATCAAGGCCCTCTGCAATGATCCCATTCCGCTTTGCGCGTAAGCCGTTCGCGCAAATTCGGCTTACTTACTTTGGCCGTGTTTACCATGATTTCCGCCAGCGCGCTTCCCGATGAATGGCGGCCACGGCACGCGCTGGTCCCACCAACGGGTGTCGTAAATCTGCCCGAGCCTGCTGGACCGACAGACGTCCTGCTGCCTGGGCCGGAAAACCCGGCGGCCGCGGATGCGTGGCGGGCGGGAATGAAATCGTGGAGGGAAGACCGCCTGGGGCGTCTGCGATACGACGGCGCGGAGTATTCGCGGCCCGAACTGGCATGGACGCAACACGTATACTCGCAGGTCCAGATGCTGATCTGGGACCGCACATTTTTCGACCCTGACAAGAATCAATACACGGTCGGCCGATTCCTGGCGGATATCGAGGGACGCCTCGGCCCTATTGACGCCGTGCTGATCTGGCCGCTTTATCCCAACATCGGCGCGGACGACCGCAATCAATTCGACCTGATCCGCGACATGCCCGGCGGAGTCTCCGGCCTCCGTCGCATGGTGGATGAATTCCACGCGCGCGGCGTGCGAGTTCTATTCCCCACGCTGGCATGGGATAGCGGCACGCGCGACGAAGGCGCTCCGACCGCAACGGCGCTGGCTGAATTGATGGCGCAAATCGGCGCGGACGGCGTTAATTTCGATACGCTGGAGGATGTTCCCGCAAATTTTCATGCGGCGGCCGATGCCGCGCACCATGCGCTGGCGCTCTGGAGCCTCAATTTTCGATTCGCGACGAATCGCTGGCTTGGAGCACTATCAGTTGGAACGATTGGGTCACCTGGGAGGACACGCCCTATCCCTTCACGCCAATGGTAGATCAGGCCAAATGGCTGGAGCCGCGACACACGGTCAATGTCACTGACCGATTTACTCGTGACAAGACGAACAGTCTGCAACATGCTTTTTTCAACGGTATCGGCTATGCCTCGCTCGAAAATCTGTGGGGCTTCTGGTATGGGATGACTCCGCACGACGCCGAAGCGGTGCTGCGCTTCACTCGAATCGAACGCGCCTTCGGAGAAACTTTGCAAAGCGCCGGTTGGGAGCCGTTCGCACCAACATTGCAATCCGGAATCTTCGCAAGCCGTTTCCCCGGCAAGAGCGGAACATTGTGGACGATTGTGAATCGCAACGAGTACGACGTCGAGGGCCATCAGATTCGGATTCCGCACAAAGACGGAATGCGTTACTACGACTTGTGGCACGGCGTTGAGCTGACTCCTGAGATCGCTGCAGGCACTGCCACACTGCAATTCTCTATTGAGGGTCTCGGATTTGGAGCGGTATATGCGACTTCAGACAATGCCCCCAGCGGCCAATGGAAAGATTTGCTGGCGTTCATGGCAGAGCGCACCAAACGTCCCCTGAGCAGCTATGCGCGGGAATGGAAATATCTTCCGCAGAAGATGGTTGCGGTCCCGGCGACCAAGCCTGCCGTATCCGCACCTTCCGGCATGATTCGAGTCCCGGGCGGTGATTTCGATTTCAACGTGCACGGAATTGAAATCGAAGGTGGAAACGATCCCGGGGTCGACGTGCAATATCCCTGGGAAAACGGGCCGCGGCGATTTCACCGCCAACTGTTGCACATGAAAACCTTTTACATTGACCGCACGCCGGTGAGCAACTCCGATTTCAAGAAATTCCTGGATTCCTCGCATTACCGTCCCTCGGATGATCACAATTTTCTAAGGCGCTGGTCGAGCGGAGCGTTTCCCGAAGGCGTGGGAAACGAACCGGTGACCTGGGTCTCGATCGAAGATGCGCGGGCGTATGCGGCGTGGGCGGGAAAGCGGCTGCCTCATGATTGGGAATGGCAATATGCGGCACAAGGCACCGACGGGAGGCTGTATCCCTGGGGCAGCGAATGGAAAGATGACGCGCTCCCTCGTCCCGACCACGGGCGAACCATGCGCGCACCGACCAGCGTAGATGCGTTTCCCGCAGGCGCCAGCGCATTCGGCGCGTTGGACATGACCGGAAATGTTTCGCAATGGACTGATGAGTTTCGCGACGAGCACACACGCGCAGCCATCCTTCGCGGCGGCGCCTTTTATCAACCGCGAGGATCCCTGTGGTATTTTCCTCAAACCTATCGTCTGGACGAACACCAGAAATTTCTGCTGATGTCACCAGGGCGCGACCGCGCGGGCACCATCGGATTTCGATGCGTGGTGGACGCTCCGTGACGGCCAATAATTTCCAGTGAAGCGGAAGGCAGACTTCTCAAATGGCTGAAGTTTTGCGGCCCAGGAAAATAGTGTGGCGCGGGCCGCCTTTTTTCAGGCGAGCACGCACGCGCTCCACCTGCACGGCGAAGCGGCCATAGCGCAAGCGCTGCTCGAATTTTCGGTCGTCTCGCGCGGACCATACGGCCAGCACGCCGCCCGCTTTGAGAGCGGCATGCGCGGCGGCAATTCCACGATCGCCGTAGAGCCAGGCGTTGTCCGATGCCGTAAATGCGGTGGGGCCATTATCCACGTCGAGTAGCACGGCATCGAATTTGCCGTGGTTTGACTTGAGCGTGGCGGCCACGTCGCCAATCTCGATTCGCACGCGCTTGTCCTTCAAGGGGTGCGCAGCGAGCGGGCCGAGCGGACCGCGATTCCACTCCACCACATCGGCCACCATCTCCGCGACCACAACAATGGCATCCGCCGGAAGCAAATCGAGCGTGGAGCGCAAGGTAAAACCCATTCCGAGCCCGCCGATGAGCACGCAGGGCTCCTCCATACTTCGCGCCCGTGCGCACGCGAAGGTGGCCAGAGCCTCCTCTGAGCCGTGCATGCGGCTGGACATAAGACTTCTGCCGCTCGCAAGGATGATGAACTCAGTGTCACGACGCGTCAGCCTCAAGATGGTTCCGTCGGGGGCGACTGTCTCGCCGAGTATTTCCAGAGGCTTCATGAATGTGATTTCATGTGTTGGATAAATATCAATGCAGCATTGATGCGCAGAGCATCGCTCTCCGGAACAATTAGATCACTGAGGATCCACAAAGCAAAACTTCCGCTTACTCGCCACGGTCCAACTAATTTTTGCGAAAGCGTCAGTTTCGCGGTGAGAGGATCTGATCCAGACGTGCAGCCGCGCTGCCCACTGCGTTCCAGGTGCGGGTAGCGAAGCCCGTCGTGGTAGTCGATCTTGACGGTGCGGTAGCGATCGCCGTTCTTGACCAGAAGTTCGATGGCGGCGCCGGTCTTGTTCGCGTCTTTGATCGCGGTCTTGAGCCGGTCGACATCAAATGCAATGCCGTTGACGGCGATGATTTGGTGCCGACGGTCAGTCCGGCCTTGTAAGCAGGCCCTTCCCAGAGCACGTCGGTCAGCCGGCCTTCCGCGCCGACGATCATGCCAAGGGAATAGGTCAGGTCGGTCAGCCTTGCGCGCGCACTTCGGAGTCCCTGAAATAATCGATGGGCGTCTCTGTATAAACCAGCTTGTAACCGCCGCGAGCAATGCCATCCAGAGGCGCTCCGGGGCCGTATGACCATCGAGCCGCGCGCGCAGGAACGTTGCCCAATCGTAGGGCTGCACGGCGTTCAGCGCTTTCACCACATCCTCGAACGAATAGGTGGAGGGAACGAAACTGCCATCGTTGATTCCGAAAAAGGCCTTGGCGAAATCGTCCAGAGAACGTCGGCCGCCGGACTTCTCGCGAATCAGCGTGTCCGCGTCGAGCCACATCAGCTGACCTTCGGAGTAGTAGTCCTCGCTGCGCTCCCAGCTTCGCCAGGGAAGCGGGCGGCGCATGGCGATCGATGGGATCATTGGTGGTGTCCTGAAGCGCGCGCCATTCGCGGCCGACGCGGTGATCGTAGAGTGCCGCAGTGGCTGCCATGGCATCGAGGGTTTGCTGCTTGGTCAGAAGTCCCGCACGCGCCGCGAGAACGAAACCCCAGTACTGGGTTTGGCCTTCGTAAACCCACAGCAGGCTGTCGCGCATGGGCACGTTGAAGTTCGGCGTCCACAGGTCCGCCGGACGCCGGAACTTGCCGTTCCAGGAGTGCGTGTATTCGTGCGGCAGCAGATCGCGGGCGTCGGCGTTCTTGTCCCATTCGGTGAAGTAGGTGGGGACCGTGCCGTTCTCGCTCGACTGGTGATGCTCCAGGCCGATGCCGCCCATTTGGTCGGTGAGGGCGAGCAGAAAATCGTAATGATCGTAGTGATGCGAGCCGTAAAGTTTGTAGGCCTGCTGCACCAGGGCGCGGTGCGCTTCGCAGCTGCTCGGGTTTCACTTCCAGCAGATCTGCGCGGTCAGCCACAATGTCCAAATGAACGGGCGCGGGACCGCCGGGGTCCAGATCCAGGCGCTTGAAATAGCGGCCCGCGAAGATCGGCGAATCCACCAGCGTATCGAAGCGATACGGCTTAAAGGTGGTGACGCCGCCATTGCTTGCAGCGGTCTCCAGCGCGGTCGCGAACTGCCATCCTTCGGGCAGACGAACGCTGGCCTCGATCATGATTTGCCGCGCGAAATAGCCGGCGGGATAGAGGGCTACCGCGTTCCATTGCAGATTCAACATGTCCGGCGTCATCACAACGCGGCCTTCGGGTGCATCGACCGGCGAAGTGAATTGGAAGTTCACGATCGAGCTGTGATGCGCCCGCCGGCACGTTAACGTGGAACGCGAACACGTCCACCGGATCGCGCACCCATGGGCACGCGGGCGCCGTTGGCGTAAATCATGAGGCCTGCCAGATCTTGTCGACTCGTCCCGACGGAGAGTGATTGCCGGGGAGCCACTGCGGATACAGCAGCACGATCGACTCGCCGGCGCGCACTGGAATCGTTTCGCGAACGTTGAAGATGTGCCGCGTCAATGTCGGTGGCGTCCACACTCAAACGGATCGCGCCGGGGTACGGAATATCCTTCGGCGCGGCAATTGGCGCCGGCATCGGCAACGGCTGCGGGCCAGCCGACTGCGCAAATGCACAGCACCGCGCCAAGGGCCAGTACACAGCAAACGGAGAGAATTGTACTCAGAGATTTGCTTGAAGGCATGCCGTTTTCCATTCTAGATGCGGCTGCAACCGCATTTCGGATGCAAGAGCATTTGCGATGGTACACCCGCTGACACAGGCGAAGGCAAGAGTTTTGCTATTTGAAACCACACGCTTCCTAAAGACGTCTGGTTAATAGCAATCCAATAAGCGACGTGGCCATTTCATACACTGATGAAGAAGCCTGGCCGGAGGATTGCATTTTGAAGAGCTCGGATGTATGTTGCCGTTCGATCTAAAAAGCCGCGGCAAGACCTAATCGAGATCGTGAGCAGCCAAGTTCCCGCGTGCACGTGGCTGTACCGTGCAGATCCAAGCGAATGAAGAAATGAGGGTCAAAGATGAAATTCCTGACTTTTCTTGCTGCCTGTTTTGCCCTGGCCGTAAGCGCGCATGGCCAAGCGATGTCGCAAACACAAACATTTGAGACTTCTGCCGGACCGGTCAAGATTACTCCGATCTACCATGCCAGCGACATTGATCGAGGCCGGAGGCAAGCTGATCTATGTGGACCCTGCCGGGAAATTGAAATTCCCGAATCTCCCTCCGGGGCCGGTTGACTACAGCGGCTTTCGGCCCGGCGACCTGATTCTTATTTCCGACATACATGGCGATCATATGGACGCGGCCGCCGACGCAGTCCTCAGCAAAGCAGGCACGCAGATTATCGCTCCGCCCTCGGTCGTCAAAACCATTACCGCCGCCAAGCCGCTTTCCAATGGCGAGTCCACAACCTGGGACAAGTGGACCATCGAAGCCATCCCCATGTACAACATGGTGCACGGGCCAGAGCCTGGCAAATTTTTTCACGATAAGGGCCGCGGCAACGGTTACATCCTCACCTATGGTGGAAAACGTTTTTATTTTTCGGGAGACACTGAAGGCATACCTGAAATGCGCGCGCTGAAGAACATCGATGTGGCCTTCATCTGCATGTTCGAACGCCCCACCATGTCGCCAGATGAAGCCGCCGACGCCGCGCTGGCATTTCATCCCAAAGTGGCCATCCCATATCACTACGGCACTTCCGACCCAACAATTTTTCAGAAGAAGCTGGCTGGCAGCGGGATTGAAGTGCGCCTGCTTGACTGGTATCCGAAAGCGCCCTAGCGGGCTTTTGAAAAAGTAGCCATTTTTGTCATTCCGAGCGAAGCGAGGAATCTCTCCTCGGTTTAGGCGCATGAAAAGAAAGAGAGATTCCTCGCTTCGCTCGGAATGACAAAATTAGTTTTTTTGTGTAGCTTGCTGGGCCTGAAAGTGTTTGAGCGAGCCTTTGCTGAAACTTGTTGAAATTGACGTCGTTGATTGTGCCGTTCTCAAGGAGCGAACATGCCGAACCGCAGAGATTTTATTAAGACAGTAGCCGGCGCCACGACCGGAGCATTGATGATCAGCGGTGCGCTCTCCAATGCCAGCGCACAAGGTGGAGGTGGACGTGGAGCGGGAGCAGGGGGACAGGGTGGAGGTGGACGAGGTGCAGGAGCAGGGGGACAAGGTGGAGGCGGAGCGGCCGGTGCGCCCACAGGCCCGCAACCGAGGCGCATCGTGCAGGTTGGAGGAAAGCGCGTGCGCGTGGTGGATGTGCACGCCCACGCCACCGTGGCCGAGGTTGCACAGGTAGTTGCGGGCACGGAATTCGCGCGCAACGCCAACGGCAGGCCAATGGGTGATGAGCGCATCTGGGAAATGGACAAGCGCGGGATTGATATTCAGGTGTTGGATATCAACGGCTTCTGGTGGTACGGGGTCAAAGATCGCGAGTTGGCGGACAAGATTGTGCGCACAGCCGATCAGGGTTTGTCTGCATGGTGCAAGGCGCACCCGGACCGCTTCGTGGCGCTTAGTTCACCCTCGATGCAATTTCCCGATCTGGCTGCGGCGCAACTGGAAAACGCCGTGAAGCAACTCGGCCTTCGTGGCGCGGCAATCGGCGGCCACGTCAACGGGGAGTCTTTGTCGGACCCCAAATACGATGTGTTCTGGGCCAAAGCTCAGGAGTTGAACGTGCCGGTGTTCGAGCATCCCGGCGGGGCTGACAATGTCTTGAAGGAAGACGCCTGGAAAGGAACCAAAGGCGATTTGGGAAATATCATTGGAAATCCGCTGGAGACGACGATTTTCTTCTCACGCCTGATTTTCGACGGCACGCTCGACAAGTTTCCCAACCTGAAAATTATCGGCGCGCACGGCGGCGGTTATCTCCCGTCGTACGTGGGCCGCACGGACGTGGCCTGCATCGTGCGCGGCAACGCCAATTGCGCCAATAAGAGGCAGCCCGCCGATTATTTCAAGGACCAACTGATGGTCGATGCCATGGTCTTCTCGCCGGAGGACATACGCCACCTGGTGGCCAGGTCCGGCCCCACTCAGGTCGTTTATGGAACGGACATTCCGATCTATGCCTGGCCCGACGCGGTGGACAATATCTTGAAAGCGGAAATTCCGGACGCCCAGAAAGAAATGATCCTGGGCGGAACGCTAACCAAAATGCTGAAACTTCCTCCACCGAATTTCCAGGGCTGACAAATTTAGTTCTACTTTTATTATGAAGCCGTCTCACGAATAATCTCTTTGCGTGACGGCTTCACATGCTGCGGAAAAACTCGCACCATGTCATTCCGAAGGGCGGGGTTTGCCCGAGGAATCTGCTGTTTCTTGCAAGCCGAGAGAAAAAAGCAGATCCCTCGCTTCACTCGGGATGACAAAGAGTATTTTTTCCGCTCGGGACTTAGCTCCCCGCAAGAATTGCCTTTCCCACGTGCAAATCTTGTCCGCGACGAGAAGCACCGTCGTCAGTTTGGCAATGGCTCCTCCACATGGTCGATGACGATCACATCGACAGGAGCAGTTTGCGGCTCCAGTTTGAGGCCAAGCTGTTCAGGCAAGGCGTTGAAGATGGATGGCGGGGCTGATGGATTGGACGCATTAGAAGTGGCTCCTAGTTGAGAACCCGGACCCTGTTGCGGCGCAAACTCAAAACTGAAATCATAGACTCCATTTAGTTCTGTGCGATCCACCACCGGTCGGTCCACGGATTGCCCCAAGAACTGCCCCAACATGTTCATAGTTATTTTGTTACCGGTCTCACGCAAATCCCCCGGTCGTGGATTCATAAAGAAGCCTCCGCAATATGCCGGCATTGGCGCGCCCGGAGCTGGCTGCGACAGCCTTGCACCAGTCGTAGTGTCGGTACACTTTTCATCATCCGAATGCGGCGTGAGCTGAGACCCGGCTCTTCCGGGAGTCGCTGATATAAGCGCGTATATGGGAAGCAACCGGGTCTCGTGATGCATCAACAGCTTGAATCGATCCTCAAGCAGCGACTGAACCATCAAATGCACTTGTGCATTCCCGGTGTTGTGACTCGCTCTGGCCTCAATGTTGAACAACGTCGAGTCAATCCAGCCGGGACCGCCGAATATTAATTCGCCTTTCGGAGGAAACTCATTAAGATATGCACTTGCGATAAGGGCCCGGAGTGGGGCATTCGTTGCCGTGTAGAGTCCCCCGGCAGACGGCGCAGAAATGTGCCCTGGCTGCCAAGGGCGCTCGGCTTGATTGATGCAGTCTCGAATTTCGGCCGGTCCGTGACGGCTACCGAAGATTGGTCTGCTGCTTGGACTCGCAGACGCGTGGAAGTCAGCACGCCTGCGACAACTGGCGCGGCCAACGCAGCGACAGCGGCGGATGCCAGCAGGAATTTTTTTCGCGCGTTCAATGCTTCTCCGAAATGTTTTTTCATGATTCGCTCCATTCGCTCCATTCGCTTCTTGAGGTCGGACCCGCCGATGCCGGAAACGCATTTCAATGGACACTCCAGGTAGAACTCGCAAACCTTAAGAATGCTTTCCGCGTAGACATGCGCCTGGCTGCCTGTTTGCAAAACTTCCTGGTCGCAAGCGCATTCGCGCTCATCAATCAATCGCGCGCCTAGCCACCAAACCAGCGGATGAAACCAGAACAGGGCTTCGACCAGCATGTGCATCATCGCTGTGAGGTTATCGCGGCGGCGCACGTGGCAAAGCTCGTGTGCAAGAACCGCTTCCAATTGCGCCTGCGTCAAACGCGCTGCGATGCCTTCTGGTAGAACGAGGACTGGGCGAAAAACTCCAAACACTCCTGGCTCAAGCCGGGCCGGAGTGGACACAACACGAATCGGTAAACCAAGATTCAAGGGAGAGGCGGCATTCACAATACGGCGAATGCGCAGCCATTCGGCGAACCAACCTGCCGTGACGGTGACAAACCCACAGACCCACACTGCCCAGACGATGTAGAGCAGCACGGACAAATGATTAGGCGCGGCTTCTGCAGGGGAAATTGCCGTCAGGAAAACTGGCGCGTTGACTATACCCACCATTGCGGAGAGCAAAGGAGGAACGATCGCCTGGGCTGCGTGCCATTTAAAATGATGGCCGATGCTCACCAGCAACGAAAAAGGGACCAGGAACTTGTACGATGCCGCCAGCCATAGCCAATATCGTACTCGCGCCTGATTGCGTCTTAGCGCCAGAGTGAGCAGCGCCACCACGGCAGCGAACAATGTGGATTGCCAGAGATGACTTGCCACGAAAGCAAAGGCCGCTGGGATCATGTGGACTTGTCCTTTCTAGCCATCTCACGAAGCATTTTCTGAGCGTCCTTCACATCGTCCATGGTGAGTTTTCCGGATTTCACGAAATGCGCCATCACAGGCTTCGCCCGTCCCCCCAGCAAAGCCAGAAGCTCGTCAATCAGCGTGCCCTGGGCATCTTCGCGGGAAATTGTTGCCTCAAAAATATCCGCATTGCTGATCCTCTTGGCGCGGCGGACGATCTTCCTTTTTGATTCCATCCGATAGACCGTGGTCTGCACGGTGGTATAGGCAGGACGGTTCCTTGCCGGAAAGGTTTCCTGAATCTCGCGAATGGAACACAGGCCGCGACTCCAAAGCGCCTCCATGATTTGCAATTCCAGTTTAGTGAGTTTCGACGAGAGCATTCATGATCTCCTATGCGATAGTTTAAATCTACTATCGCCATATGTTTTGTCAAGTAGATTTTTAACTTTCATAAATATGCGCAAAAGCTAATCAGATAAACGCTCTGCTCGGAGTATGGGCCTGATTTGCCTGATGTGAAGATCGGTTCGAAGATAGAGGGCTTAGCGGGAGTTGGCAGTTTCTTTTTGATACGAGGGAGCGAGAGTTCCCTTCCCTTTAGCGACCGGCAACAAGGTCGGATAAAATTGCACAAATGTGCTGTCCACCGCCCCATGCGATGTATGGCATGAATAGCAATCCGCGGATTGAGGAATCATCCTGGCGGTATTTTCATTGCCAAATCCAAAGAAGGCCCACTTTCCCGGAAAGCGCTTTTCATCTTTCACGTGTGCCGAAAGACTCATAACAGAGGTGTCCTGATAATTTCCCGCCTTGTTGATCGAGCCCTTGCTCTCGGCGCGGCGAGATTCGAGGACGAAGATGGTCTTGTCAGCCCAAGTGCCCGTTTTCATGAACTCGCGGAACGACTCGGGATTCACAAAAACATTGTCGAACATGTGGTGGTCCATCGGCATTGCCGGGTTGTAGCTCATATCAAAACCGGAACTCAGATAAATCCATTCCCGGTAGTGTTCCGGAAGGCGAAGTTGAGCGTCGCTTGTGTATTCCAGGTTTTGCCCGGTGGTTTGGGCAAACACTGCGAAGGAGAAGATGGCTGCCAAGCTAACTAGCGCGAATTTTGCATTTTTCGGCATGCTGATTCACCAAAAACAACTTGAATCGGAATTTCCGATTTGGATCCCTGATTTCGCATCCTACGCTTTTTGTAACCATGCACAAAGCGAATTCACAGCCAAGACAGGGCTTGGAGAGAGTACAGAATTCCTGGACGGGTGGCCCGGGCTCTACATTAGAACTTGGGGTGCCCGGCCCCTCGTGGGCATCGAGGGGGTCAGTGGGTTTGAAGCTTCTCTCGTATGAGATTATTAGCCGTGGAACTGAAGAGAAATCGAAGTTAAATTGAGGTAAGATGCGCCGGGCTCCACTCGTAGGGAGGCATACGCCAATGAAGATAACCCATCAGCTGCAAGCGCTTAGTCTAGCCATCCTCTTCGTTCTGCCTGCACACGCGCAGGATGCGGTGAAAAGCGCGGCTAAACCGAAAATGGCAGATAGCCCGTCAGTAGCGCTGCTGAAACAATGGAATGAAATCGGCCGAAAACTCATCGCCATGGCCGAGGATTTTCCGGAAGATAAGTACGATTTCAAAGCCGCGCCTTCCACAGCCTCGTTTGCTGTGAGGATGATCCATGGCGCTGCTGCGAACTATTTTTTCACCAATTCCGCTCTCGGGCAAAAACTTCCGCCAGACAATGATCCTCCGCGCGAGCAGTTCAAAAATAAAGCTGCCATCGTTGCCTATGTGAAAAAATCTTTTGCCGATGGTGCGGCAGCCATCCAATCCAAAGGCAACGCAGGGATATCCACTTTGGTGGTCGATCCCTTCGCAGGGGACGTCCCCGCAAACGCTGGTAAGCAGCAGATTCGTCTCAGCGATTTGGCCACTGGCATTATCGGGCACTCGGGCGAAATCTACGGCCAGCTGACCGTCTACTATCGCGTGGCTGGCATGATTCCACCCGAATCACGGCCCAAGAAATAGCAACTGCTCACACTCAAGAAGGCGGGTGACCCGGGCTTTGAAGTTGAACTTGAGGTGCCCCGTCTTACGTCCGCCGCGACAAATAGTGCGGGGCTTTTCTGTCTGTTGCTCCTGCTGGGCCATGTCGGCCATGACTCTCACCTCAGACTGAGCGTGGGGACTGCTGATCCGTTCTGGATGAATGTGCAGCCTGCCTTTCCGCTTCCGCCGCAAACCTCCCTTTGCATCTTGATCGTTTCCAGTTGGATGAATTGTTCCGGGGAAAGATGCATGGCTTCACGATAGGCATTATCAGCGTTCGCGCGACTCTGTTCTGCCTGTTGCCGTTGATCCTCAGCAAGCTTGGTCTGCTTCTCGGTTTGAATGCGTTGCTCCTGCGTGGCCGTCTCAATTCTTTGATTCTTGATCGCATCCGGGGGATTGGCCTTGCCAACAGTCATCGTCAAAAGTTGAACCGGCAATTTTTTGTCTTTGATAAACGAAATCAATTGGTCGCGTATTTCCGCGTCAATCGCGTCCAGCGCCGTAGTCGAGATAGCCGTTTCATTCATTCCGCGCTTACGCACGGCCTGCCTGATCATGGTCTTGAACGGCTCTTCCATGTTGTTCTTGTACCAATCCGGCCCGAAATTCTTAATAAGGCTCACGGAATCGACAACCTGCAAAACCATGATTGCATGAAACGTAATCGGCACGCCGTCTTGCGTCATTGTGTCTGGCAATTCGGATTCCAATTTTTGCGGTTGCATATACACATCAATGCCGTCGGTCGAAAGGGCCGTATAGGTTCGCCCCGTTTTCACGGGCTCAGATTGCACGCCACCATGCCCAAAAAACCATGGCTTGTCCACCAACACGACTTCGTGGCCCGCGTCTGGAGAGTACGTGCTGCAACCACCCATAAAAATTGCAAACAAAATCAGGATTTGCAAATTCTTGTGCTTCATTGTTCCTCCTCTTGGAGATTGCTGATTACGTCACTGTATCGATACCGGAATGATAACCCAATTTGACGTTTGGGACTGTCGTGCAGTTGGATTTCAAACGGTGAACCAGGACTCTGCGCGTGCCCGCCTTTGTGGCGCCACATAAATTTTGCAGGAATTACTTGCCGAGAATCGCCATGCGTTCCGAAAAATACGGTTGCGGAATGTTTTTGAAGCGGCGCGCGGCTTTGGCCGATCTGGCAGCGGGTGCGATTCCCTTCGTGAACAGCAACGCGCTCGCGAGCGCCACCCCGGCATGTTGAAGGGAGAAGTCGAGGCCAAGCGAGACACTGTTCCTGAAGAAACCCACATAGCCAGGACCATCTTTCTTTGTCAAAAAGTTGCTTCTCTACTTGCTGCTACTCGTTGCGCTCGACGCAACTCGCGGCACCGGCTTGCCATAGACCTCAATCCAGTCGACACGCGTCCCTGGTGCTCCGTGACCGCCTCCCCGCATCAGGTCAGTGAAGCCGATCTCCTCCACCCTGCTAAGGTTGGGATTATCGATCCACTTGTCGCCGCGTCCCTCGATCACGTTTTCGATATTGAGAGGCTGCCAGCGCACGTCAGCCAGTTGAATTTCGGACTCCACCCAATCAGTGGAGTAAGCGGTGGCATGGTCACCCACCAGCCACGTTCCGTCGGCCAGCTTCACAACGGGATGAAGCATATGAAAACCGCTGTTCTTGGTGCGCCAGTGGATGGTGGCAAACCCGCTGAGATCCACGTCATTGTTCTTGTCCCTGAGCGTGACTGCGCAGTTTGAGGCGCAGAGCAGCGTCATCACGTAGGTGATGTTATTGTTGTTTGGCTGGTTGACGGTAACAATGTCACTCTTGTCGCCGTACAGGCGCACTTCCAAATTTTGGTTCGCGACGTCCCCTTGAAAGAGCGCGTGCTCCGGTTCCTGCGGAGTATTGATATTAGGCAAGCCGCTGGCAAGCTTCCAGTCTTCCCGGAAAAAGAGCGTATGGAGTGGAGGCCCTTGCGGCGTCTGCGCCTGTTGTCCCGCGGCCCGTGCGGGCTGGCTTGCCAACCAACTCGATCCGGCCAGACACAAACTCAGGAGTCCTAACGCAGACATTGCTGGAATTAATCTCGGCATATACGCCTCTTTTCAAAATTACTAATCGGGAATCGCCGGAATTCAGGCGGCCCATTTCACCCTGGGTGGAAGACTTGGTGCAAATCGTGTTTAGGTGAAATGGAGTATATATCGCGCGGTCGAAGTAAGAGAGAAAAAATTAGTGCGGACGAAAAACCGCCGGGTTGGGACTTATTTTGCGAGTTCCCTTCCTGCGAATCTGTGGTTTCTAAACCAACGGTGATTGCCCTTTTGGATGCTCCTTCCCAGAACTGCCAACGAACTTACCAGCTCGGGCATGATTCGAGATGTGCCCATTCCATTAGCTTAGCGGGTCGTTCACCAGGTTGCTCCGAATATCATCGAAGAGTATACTTTCGACACTTTATCGGCGGTGCGCCGTGAGTCGATTGTCGGAATTTCGTCTTCTCCTTTTGCCAGCCGTTTGTACGGTATTGATCCTCTCGTGTGTGCAACTCCATGCCCAAGGAGCCGGCCAATCAAATAGAAGCGGATCGAACAAAGCCGCACCACCCAATTTTTCCATCAGGGGAAAGGTAATCGACGCAAAAGACCATTCGTTCTTGGAAAATGTAAGGGTCGAGCTTCGTACATTTACCGGCGTGACAGTGGGAACGATGTTTACCCACGTGGGGGGCGACTTCGAATTTCTTCGTGTTGGGGTGGGAAGCTACGACATTATCGTCCAAGACTCGCGATACCATACAGCTAACCAACGGCTGGATGTGCAAGAATCGATGCTTGGTCTTACCATCGGCTTAATTCCAATTCTGTCTGAGGACAGTCCGCCCCCGGACCTACCTTCTGTTTCAACGCGGGAACTCTCCATCCCTAAAAAGGCGCGCGATGACATGGAGAAGGGTCTGGCCTTGATGAACGAGAAGTCTGAATACCAGCGGAGCATAAAACAATTCGAGCACGCCATAAAGGATTATCCGGAATATTACGAGGCATACACTCAGATTGGCATCGCCCAAATGCATTTAAATGACAATCCGAGCGCAGAGCTGGCGCTGCGGAAAGCCATGGAGCTAAGCCAGAGTCAATACCCCATTGCTTTCCTCTGGCTGGCAACTCTTCTGAATGATAGCCAACGCTTCGCTGACGCCGAACCCTTCGCGCGAAAAGGACTTGAATTGGAATCTGCATCCTGGGAGATGAATGCCCAATTGGCTCGCTCCTTGGTTGGCTTGCATCGCACCGCCGAAGCCGAAAAAAACGCATTGGCCGCGGCAAATTTGAGGCCTGATATTCCCTTGCTTTACCTTATCCTTGCAAGAATTCACAGCCAGAATGAAAACGCTCCCGCGCTCCTGGAAGATCTGAACAATTATCTGCGGCTTGCTCCAACTGGGCCGCTAGCCGACAAAGTCAGGACGCAGCAAAAAGTATTACAGGACCGACTGGCGGACGCGCAAAAAGCAGCCGCGGCAACGGTTGCGAGTCGAGAGCCATCTGAAAGTGGCGTCGACAAGCCCGCCATGGTGGCCTGGAACCAAGTCGATTCGTCGATGTTGGCATCCGTCGAGCAGAGTCGCAAACCAGTGCTGTGGCCGCCCCCGAACGTGGATGCGACCGTCCCGCCTGTGGTGCTGGATGTGGCCTGCCCCGTTCAACAGGTTGTGAAAGGAGCGCGTCAACGAGTCCAGGAATTATTGGATAACGTAGACCGCTTCAGCGCTACGGAGGCTATCGACTCGGAGGAAATCGGAAGGGACGGGCGCTCCAGCCAATCTACAAAATATAATTTCAATTATTTGGCGGCAGTTTCACTGGCTCGCGACGGAGATCTGAGGTTTGAAGAAAGCAGGCAATCGATCGGCAACGGCAATACCACTCAAATTCCAATTCGCACAGTCGGCCTTGCGGTCGGCGCGGCGGTCTTTCACCCTTTGCGTTTCGACGATTTTGAAATAACTTGCGAAGGCTTGGGGTGGTGGCATGACCAGCCGGCCTGGCAATTGCATTTTGGCCAGCGCGTCGACAAACCGTCTCGATTCCAAGCCGTGTATGCAGACGGCAATTGGTACGATGTCAGACTCAAGGGACGTGCATGGATTTCTCAGAAAACATCACAAATTGAACACATCGATTTCGATCTGCTGGATGCCATCGCGGCGATCCGGCTACAGACTGAGCATATGAGTGTTGATTACAACGCTGTGGAATTCCCTAAACGAAAACTTCAACTCTGGCTGCCGCAAAGCGTGAGCTTTTATATCGATGTCGACGGCCACCGATTTCTGAACCGCCACGAACTATCGAACTATATCCTTTTCGCCGTGGATACAAGCCAGAAGATTCAGGACCCGCCGAAACCAAATTAAAGCGGACACGATCTCCAAGATTATTGGGCAGAAAATGCTAACAGCAAATTGCCCGTTGAACCTGCGCCGAATGTATACCCCGAGCCCACGAAGAGCATGCCGCCGGCGACGGTAGGACCTGGAGCGCCCATCGAACCTCCCTTGCCAGGGATGCCGTTCACGGTTTTAACATCCTGCATCGTGTCGTACTGCCAAAGAGGATGTCCGTCCGCTGTCGAAAACGCGCGTAGCGTGCCGTCCCATCCGCCCGAGAAAATAACGCCGGGAATTGCGGTAATCGCTGCGGATTGGCCGTTTCCGCGGCCTTCTCGCGCGGACTCAATGGGCGCGAACCATTTCTTTTCGCCATTCGAGAGTTGTACTGCCACAATTCCACCTGTGCTCAGGCCGAAGTAGGCGTTTTGCTCATCCGCGGCTCCACCGAAGGTGATCAAGCCGCGAACGATTTTTTCCACCAGTTGCGTTTTCCAGACGACTGCTCCCTGTTCGTCCGGGTCGTGCGCCCACACAATTCCGTTCTTTTGTCCGGCCACCAGGATTCGGTGACCGTTCGGTAGCGTTTGCAAAATCGGAGAAGATCCGAAGTCAAAGTCAGGTCCGATATCCTTCGGGCAATTTTCGGAAGGATTTTGCGGGTTGCATCCGGCGAGCCATACGTCGTTTGGTGTGTCCTGCGCGCTCCACAGGACTTTGCCATTGTCCATGTTGATGGCCATGACGCCGTCCGTCGTCTTGATCGGTTGCTCGGTCTCCGTGTATGCGTCGCCGGTTCCGATGTACAGCGCGTGATGCGCTGGATCAAGCGTCGGCGAATTCCAGATTGCGCCACCGGCCGGGCCCCAGAGTTGCACGCCCGTCGCGGTTTTCTTTCTAGGTTGGGGCGCGTCTGCAATAATGAAAGTCTTCCAGACCTGTTTTCCTGTGTTGGCATCGAGCGCGGCAACGCTGCCGCGAAACGTGCAGCACGGATAGGTGGTGCTGCCTCCCGCGGCCCGCTCTTCGGTCGAGGATACGGGAACATATAGCCGGTCTTCATAGGCGACAGGCGAACCTGTGATGCGCGCTGCCGGATGATCTTCCACTTTGGTCTTCCAGATTTGCTTGCCAGTCGCCACGTCCAGGGCGTAGACATTTGCCTTGATATCGCCGAAGTAGACGGCAAACTTCGCGGCGCCTTGCCCCTTGATGGCTCGAATGGTGATGGCGTTGCGCACTCCGGCGTCCGCCTGAAATGACCAGTGCACGCAGCCGCTCGCCTCGTCAATGGAGTAGACTGCGCCGCTATCTGCGCCGACAAACACGCGGCCCGCGGCAATTGTAGGCTGCGCCCACATGATTTCCGCAGCGGGCAAGCCAAAGGCCCACTTCAGTTTGAGTTTGGGAACATCATCGGCAGTCAATCCTGCGGCTTTGGCGGATTGCATGCGCGCATTGGTGAGATCCGCGCCCCATCCGTTCCACATCGGATCGGCGGTCAACGATTTGATGGCCGGATTTGCGGGGCACGGATTGGACATCAATTTCGCGTCCGTGAGCTTGGCCGCGTCCACTTTGCGTCCGCCAAGATATCCGGCAATCATGCGCTTTTCGTCGTCGGAAACATCCGAGAGCTTGGCGTGTGTTGCTCCCGTGGTGATCGCTGCGTAGACAGCTTCCGGCGTCAGCTTGCGCAGCGCCAATCCGTCCGGGGCCTGGGCTACGGTCGGGTTGCCGTGGCAGGTTGTGCAGCGCTTTTCAAAGGCGCGCAAGATCAGTGGTGCCCTGCGCAAACGCGGCATGCCCTGAAAGCAACGCCATGCCCAGCAAGATTGAGATCGTCAAGAAGTGCTTCTTCATGGATTCTCCGATATTATGTTCTTCGCTGCATAGCGCGATCTGAACTGGACAGCGAGCCTGTCCTCGCACCCACACTCGCAGGGCATCGCTGTCAATACACTACCGAGTAGCCAACTCGCTCTCAGTTGCCTGATTTCGGGCTTGGCTCTTTATCCGGCACATATTGCATGCGCGGCGCGGCCTGAATCGTGGTGTGGTAGCTCTCTTCCATCTTCCAGAAGCCGTTATGGTTTCCGAAGACGCGGCTCGACCAATAGGGCTTCCCGCCCCAGGTTGGCTGGAGCATGACCGCCACCACTGCGTCGCCAAAATCCCATGTGCGCACCCACACGGCAGGCGTGGTGCTGATGAACGGGCGATCGGCAGTCGGGGGCTCCACTTTTGTCGGCCCATCGGCCGGCTTGGTTTGCTGTGGAGTCATGGTGTTCGAGCTGATGGTCCACACGTTGTCGCCCATGTGCATCAAGCGGTGGCCGGTTCCATTCTCCTGCTCCTGCCAACCCTCGATGGCCGCTTTTTCGTTGGCCGAGAGCGGCTTCCAGGGCAGCTCCTTGCAAGGATTGATGCAAGGAATGGTAAATGTGGCCCGCGAGTTCTCGCCGGGCACCGCCGGACGAGCCTCGATCTCATTCACGTGCAGCAGCCGCCAGCCCTCAGGACGCTGCACCCAGAAGTGCGCGGCATACTTGTGGCCCACGTTGTCCTGGATCCAGACCACCTTGCCATATTTGTGTTCGGTGATCACCGTGTCGGCAGTCATAGGGACCAGCGGTTTGAGGTTTGCGCGGAAACGTATCCGCGCGTTCATACATGATTCCGTCCGTATCGATCCAGGTAAACTCTTCGTCGAGCATTTTTTTAATCGCGGCCGTGTCGCCCTTGGCATAAGCCGCCGCGAGCGCGCGATCGGCTTTCACGATTGCATCTTCCTCGGCAGGCTTGCCGGTCTGCGCAGCCAGCAATCCTGCGGATACGGTACAAAGCGCCAGCGCGATGGTCATGAATCGTCTCATTTTCAGTCCCTCCTCAGCATAAGACTTAACGGGGTTCAACTCTCGCATGCTACACCCGCCGCGCTTCACTAGAAGCACATAATGCCTATTGACGTTCCCGCGGGTTTAACGGTTGCGGAAAAGGTCGATTTGGAGCGGGTTTTAAGTAGCACAGGCACTCCTGCCTGTGCGGGTTTCGCTGGAGTCAAGAAAAGCACAGAAGCAGAAGTGCCTGCGATGCACGACTTTTTCCGCAGCCTGCTTATGGAGAACGGTTCGTGAAGATGAAAGAGTAAGAGTTACGGCGCGGAGGATCCTGACGCTTTTTGCCCCAGAACCCAGGCCTTCATGTTTTTCCAGTCCGGGTCCTCCTCGGACGCAAATTGCCGGCCTCCCTGATGTGTATCGGCGAGGCCGCCTGCCTCCGGGGCCATGGGCATTCGTAGAAACAGGCTCAGGGATGGGTTGCCGGGAACCACCAGTTTCGAAACGGTTTCGAAGTTGTGGCGGGATTGCTCTTCGGTCCAAAAACTTTTTCCCGGTGGCAGCATTTCCAGGCTTAGGGGACCGCCGCCGTGGCGGCTGACCTGGTGGCAAACGTAGCAGCGGACATGCTCGTCCGAGCGTTTTTTCAGAAAGATGGGCTCGACGCGCGTTTTGAAAAATTCATAATCGAGCTGCGGAGTTTGCGTCTCCCCGTTCGCGGGCGTCTGCGCCTTCGTGGGGGGAGCAAACGCGTAGAGCAGCGCCGCAGTCGCAATTAGCGAAGCCGGCAAGAATTATTTTTGGCAGAACTCTCGAATTCGTCATGCCTCAACTCCGTTTCCATGTTTGCGAGACACCCAGAACTCGCGTCTTCCCCGGCGGATATCCGAATCGCGCGTCTTGAATGCCGTGGAATATGACCCCAGACATTTGTCATTCTGAGCGAAGCGAAGAATCTCTCTTTCTTTTGGTGGGCCTAAAGCCAGGAGAGATTCTTCGCTTCGCTCAGAATGACAACATAAATTAATTTTTCATCAACTGCTTTTCCCGCAGCCTGTTAAGGCAGCACCAGCGTGCTGATGCGGTCCGGCATTTCGTGAACAGGAATGCGGCTCAATTCCTTAATTGCCAGCCACATCAATGGCGGTAATGGATTTTGTCCCGCAAGTGGAAATGTAAACGGTCTTGCTGTCAGGAGTAAACGTGACCCAGGCAGGGCCGCCGCCGCGCGGAGCCTTTCCCGGCACTTCGGTTTCCGGCAAGGAGACATGCCCCATCAGCTTGAGCTCAGGAAGAGAGTAAACGAAAACGGCGTTGGCCGGTCTGCTGTTGGTCCACAGTGTCTTGTGGTCCGGCGAAATGCCAATGCCGTGGCTGATGCCCTCGCAGCCTGGAGGGAAGCCTTTAGGGTCGTCGGGATTCTTGATGCGCAGCACTTCTTTGTGAGTGGCAAAATCCACCACGGAAAATCCATTGGTTTGGTTGAGCTGCGCGAAAATGCGGTGGCCCGAGCCGTCCGGGTTGCTTTCAATAATGACGGGCAGCACTCCCTGGTCGTACACAACCTCCCAGGCAATTTCCATTTTCTGCAGATCGAAAACGGTGATGAATTGTCCGCCTGGCGAGCCGGCTGCCGCAAATTTTCCGTCGTCCGTCAGCGCCACGTCGTGCAGACCTCTTCTCACGGGAATACTTTTAATTTTTACCAAGGTTTTGGAGTCGATCACGTCCAGCGCCCCTTTGTCCTCCGCTTCGAGGCCAGTGTTGCGGATGCACACCACGATCAGCTTTCCGTCGTTGGTTACTTGCGCGTCGTTGGCCCAGCCGCTGAGGGGCACCTTCTTGATTTGCTTTCCGGTTTTTCGATCCCTGACGTCCAGGACGTCCTCGCTCCTGCTGGTGATATACAGGCGGTTACCGTCGGGCGAAAATCGCACCACTTCCGGCGACTCAATCCCTCGGATCACATCCACGACTTTGTTCGTGGCCGTGTCGATCACATCGATAGTCGTCCCGCCCCTGTTCGCGACGTAGACTCTGGCCGTGCTGGCCGCAAGAGGCACAGCCGCGAAGAGCACTGCAAGCAGCAGCCATGAATTCCCTCGACCGCAAAAATATTTTTTCTTATTCGTCAGGATAGTCATGCGATGTCACCCTCCACCCAGTAGCGTTGGCGCAGAGAGTAGAACCGCGCGAGCCGCAAGTCAAGCAACTCATAGGTTTAAAGTTGTGTTCATAACTGCACAGACGGACTTCACAAATGTGGCCATGATGTTCTTGGATTTAATGGAATGTGGCGGTCATCTTCATACGGGGATGAATGCATACGGTAGTCTGGGTGGGCTTTTGCGGTTTGACCGCCTGGAAGCTGCCCTTGCCGCCAAATGCCATTAAAAGCCGCAAGTCAAAGGACGGGAGGCAACAATGTTTGGATACGGAATAATCGGTACCTTGGTGATAATTTGCCTGATTATTTATATCGTAAAGAGGATCTGATCAAGGCCGCGTGGCGTGGCGATTCGCCTCTGCGGAGTTGTCAACGATTCTCCCTTCAATCCTGCTACCGAACTTTTAAACAGGGTGGGGATATTGGATTTGGAGCGCCAACTTGCGATAAATGGTCATATCAGATCATGACTCAATCTGCCTGAGGCCGTTTAAGCTGCGCCCAACGGCGGGCTTCATGGGCGTTGTGAGATGTACAGAGCGAAATAGAGTCCGAATAGAAGCTACGAGGGCTAGCGCGCGCGCAGCTTGGACAGCTTTTCCGCGCAGGCGGCAAGTGTGGATTCTTTTTTGCAGAAGGTGAAGCGCACCTGTTTCGCGCCCATTTTGGGATCGTCATAAAAGCTGGAGCCGGGCACCACCGCGACTCCTATTTTTTCGACAAGATATTTCGAGAAGGCCATGTCGTCCGGAAAACCGAAGCCGGAAATATCGGTCATGATGTAGTACGCGCCGGCGGGCTTGAAGCAGCGGAAACCAGCGTCGGTCAGAATGCCCAACATGCGGTCGCGCTTTTCGACGTACATTTTGGCGAGCTTTTCGTAGTAGCTCACGGGCAATTCAAGCGCTACTGCTCCGGCCTGTTGCAGCGGGGCCGCGGCGCCCACCGTCAGAAAATCGTGCACCTTGCGTATCGGCACGGAGGCGTCCGGCGGCGCGATGGCCCAGCCTACGCGCCATCCGGTGACGCTGTAGGTTTTCGACATGCCGTTGATGGTGATGGTGCGGTCGCGCATGCCGTCGAGCGAGGCCATCGAGATGTGCTTCGTGCCGTCATAAATAATGTGCTCGTAAATTTCATCGGTGACGGCGTATGCGTTCCAGCGCACGCAGAGGTCGCGAATAAATTCCAGCTCATCGCGCGTGAACACTTTCCCAGTGGGATTGTTGGGCGTATTGAGGATGATGGCTTTTGTCTTGGGACCAAAGGCGCGTTTCAATTCGTCGCGGTCGAAATTCCAGTCCGGCGGCTGCAGTTGCACGAAGCGCGGGGTGGCTCCGGAGAGAATCGCGTCAGGACCGTAATTTTCGTAGTGCGGCTCGAAGATCACCACTTCGTCGCCGGGATTGATGATGCCCATCATGGTGGCCATCATGGCTTCGGTGGAGCCGCAGGTGACGGTGATTTCGCGTTCGGGATCGACGCGCACGCCCTGTGTGCGCTCAAATTTGCGGGCAATGGCGTCGCGCAATTCCTTGGCGCCCCAGGTGATTGCATACTGATTAATGTCGTCAGAAATAGCCTGGCGGGCAGCTTCCTTCACTTCGGCGGATGCGGGAAAATCCGGAAATCCCTGCGCCATGTTGACGGCGTCGTGCTGCATGGCCAGGCGCGTCATTTCGCGAATCACGGATTCCGTGAAGCGCTCGGCCTTGGCGGACAGCGTTCGCCGCGCGGCGGCCGCTACCGGGTTTCCCGCGGGCTTTAATGCGTCCCCAGCACTCGAAGGCGCGCTCATCGCGATTCTCGCGCGGCGCTGGCGTGCGTTGCATGGGCAGCGGCCGGGTGAGCCGCCACATTTTCAATTGCGCCCTGAATCGAGTAGCGCGTCAATTCGCGCGATCCCGAAGGAGCGGGGCCGTAGATGGAGCGGTAAGCATCAGAGTTGCGAATCACGATTTGCACGTACTCCCTTGTCTCGGTAAACGGAATGGACTCCACAAACTCAGCCGTTTCCAGATAATTCTGGCCCGCCGTCCATTGCTCCACGCGATCCTCGCCTGCATTGTAGGCGGCCAGCGCCGCCTCACGCGTTCCGAAGGCTTCGATCAGATTGGCCAGATAGCGCGAACCAAGCTGCAAATTGTAACCCGGATCGGTCAGCCGCGCCCGCGCATATCGCACTTTTAATTGGCGCGCCAGCTTCAGCGCGGTCTTGGGCTCTACCTGCATCAGGCCCACGGCGCCCGCACGCGACAAGGCTTTGGATTCAAACGCGGATTCCTGCCGAATCAGCCCTGCAACCAGCATGGGATCCAGTTGATTGCGCGCCGCCTCGTTACGCAGATCTAATTCGTAAGGAAGCGGAAACGCGGCTCGCCACGCGTCGTTGGGAATGTCCGTGATGCGCCGAGCTTCCAGCTGAGGAATGGCCTGCCTCACTGCAGCCATGCCGGCACCGTAATGCCCTGCCGCGATGGCCGCGCCCGCGGCATCAATCAGAAATTTCGGCGCGTGAGTGGTTGCATATGCGGCGCGATATTCCAGCTCCGCCGAGGAATCGAAGGCAATGTCGCTGAGGGCGCGTGCGCGAGCCTGCCGCTCCTGCGCTGATGCGGCAATCGGCTGATCGAGCGCCGGCACGGGGGGCGCCGCCGGGATCGTCAATGAAAAATCGGCGGGATTCAGTGGCCCCACGCCGATTCCATCCGGCTCGGGATGAATACGTTCGGCGGCCTTGGCTCCAAAATAAGTCAGCGGAAAACGGTTGGCATCGGCCAGATAAAAATTCCGGGCGAGTTCCGCGTTGCCCGAACGCTCATAAGAACGGCCCAGCCAATACAGCGCATCCTGCACGTAACTCGACTGGGGATAGCGGCGCACATAGGCTTCCAGCATGTCCGCGGCTTCCGGCTTGCGTTGCAGATAAGCGGTCCAGGCCAGGCGCCAATCCGGCGGTCGATGCGTTTTTTCCGTCCGGAGAAATGTCCAGCGAGCGTCGATAGAATTCCGCGGCGCGCGCGCGATCCAGATTCACCCAATAAAAATTGCCCGCTCCGAAATAAGCTTCCGCGGTCCAGGAACTTTGCGGATAGCGCTTCGCCAGTTGATCGACATCCGCGAGCAATTCTGCCTCGAGTTTTAGCCCGCGATGCGCTTGCGCAATCGAGAAAATCCGTTCGGCGTCCAGTTCCGGATCGGTCAGCGAAACCTCATTCAGCAGATCGAGCTTGCCGCCCAATTCCACTTCGCACTGCACGATGCGCAGGTCGGCCAGCTGGTGATCGACTCCGGACAAATTCTTCAGCAGGTTCGCGTATTCCGAGCCGGCCTCGCGCCAGCGTTTGGCGACATAGAATGCCTCGGCGCGCGCGACCTGCGTCTGCATGGGCACGCCGGGAAAAGATTCGCCCAGCGCGGATTGCAGCGCGGGAATTTGCTGCCCCGCGGATTTGGCTTCGTCGTTCAGAGGAAAGCGGTAGTAGAGATCGAGATAATCCGTGGCCGCGGCAAGAGGCTTTTCCGATTTAGACGCCGCGATTTTTTCACGCGCCTGTGCGCGCAACAGAAGCAAAGCGGGTTTTGCGTTTGTATTGGGGTAGGAATCCAGCGCCGCCAGCGCGTCAGCATTTTTTCCAAGTGCCAGCGCCGTTTGCGCGAGGGCCGTCACGGTTTGTTCGGCCATGGCGCTGCCGGGAAAATCCCGCTGGATACTTTGCAACTGCTCGAGCGCCGCTTCCTTCTGTCCCAGCGCGAGCGAGGCTTGCGCCTGCCAATAGAGAACATATTCGCGGAGCAGTTTTTCGCCCACGGCCTTGCGCATCCATTCCAGCGCCAAGTCCGGCTTGTCGCGCGAGAGATCGTAATAGCCAAGCGCCAGCGCCGCGCGTGCGCCGGTTTCATTTTTTGCAGTTCGCGAGGCAAAAGCGGAGAGCGCCGAATAGGTGGTCGCGTTGGGCTGGTTGCGCAGCGCGCGTGAGAGCAGCGAGAGTTGCTTCTCCAAAGCATCTGGTCCAGCAGGCGGCTCTACAGCCGCGGGCTTCTTCGCCGCTGCAGGCTTGGCTGAAGATTTCGCGGAGGATTTCTTCGCGGTGTGCGCGGAAGACCGCGCCGGTGATTGCGCCGGAGATTGCGAGGGAGTCTGCGCGCGCGCCTGCCGCGTCGCAAGCAAGCACAACGCCACTGCCGCAACACTGAATAGGATGTGGGAGTGGACAGAGCGCCCGGTGCGCCCGCTTGCGCTATCGATGGAGGATAGCCGTGCGGTATGGATATTCGCCGAGCGTTTGCGGATCCCCGCCACCCAATATTTCCACCATCCAGTCGTAGAAATAATCCACTGGATGAGATTGGATGGACAGGAACCGGCGATCGTATTCTTTGTGAGCCTTCTCAATGTCATCACGCAGTCTGAAACACAAATCTTTATTCTCGCGCCCGAGCCTGACATCTTCCGGGCGCAACATCCTGATGTCCTGCATTGAAACTTTTGCGACTCGATATGCCCGCCGGTGCAATTCTTGCTCTTCCGGCGGCAACAAGTCGAGATTAAAAATTGGTTCTGCTTCCGCCTGCTCAACTTGGGCGGGCGGCTTGACCATAACACTGGCTTCGGTCGGTATGTTCAGGTTGAGTTCCGGCAAGGGTTCCATCGAAAATGCCGGGCTGGATACCGGCGGTGGCTCGATCGCCGCGAGAGCTTCTGAAAACCCAGGGACCTCAAATGCCGGTTGTTTCTCCGGAACCGCACGCGGCTCCTCAATCGAAGGAGGAATTTCGGCAGCAGGCGTCACCGGCGCAACAGGCATCGGCGGCGTCAAATGGATCTCTGTCGTGGGATGCGGCTGCGGGAGCGCAGGCTGCTCGAACGCGTTAACGGCCGGCGGCGGCACGGCCAGGGAAGGAACGCGGAAAGCGTTCGGCTCGAATGGTAGCCGCGCGGGAGGCTGCAGCGCGCCGGTCACAAATCGGGAAAGGACTTCGAGCGTGGCGGAAAGCGCTGCGGCAGAAGTTTGCGCGCGCACCATCGGAGGCAGCGTGTTGCTTGCGCGGCTGCTGGCGCAGGCGGCCACCAGGTCATTGATGGCCTGATGCAATTCGTCCGCAGTGCGCTGAATTCTCTCGAGATTGTCTCGCAGCGTTCGCGAAACCGCCTGCTCA
Source organism: uncultured Acidobacteriota bacterium (assembly GCA_963825365.1). Lineage (GTDB taxonomy): Bacteria > Acidobacteriota > Terriglobia > Acidiferrales > UBA7541 > Palsa-360. The sequence continues at coordinate 514,082 of CAWGSV010000004.1, forward strand.
AGTGCGTTTGGATCTGCTGCCATACCCTAGCGCCTCCTGTGAGTCGGCCCTAATGTCGATTATCGGAACCACCAGGAAAAGTGTCAACTCCGCATCGTGCCAAGGTTTCGGTTCGCGCACGGTGCGGGGTCAGCCGATTTAAGAGTCGACAGTTGAGAGTTGCGAGCAAACACCGCCTCAACCGACGGCCAACTCTTTGCCTCACTGCTTCGCTACCACAATTATATACCTACTTAACTCTCGACTCTCTACTTTGAACTCTCAACTCTTCCTTGCCAGATAGTGGTAAAATAAAAAAAGGGGGCGACACGGTTTCGACGGAAGCTGTCGCGACTCGAAGGCATGCAGGGCGCCACCTGCCCTTAATCGGGTGGAAAACTAGAACTGCCAATCAACAATTGGCATTGGCCGCCTAGCTTAAACTAGCGACGGTTACGTTTCCCTGGGCTTCGCCTACGGGCCCGGTAAGAAACGTCACACAGTAGGCTGGCCGTCAAGTCTCGGTCCGCGGCGAGACGGCGAGAACCAATCGGACTAGTCGGCTGCGTTTCTTGCTCATTCTGAGCGCGGCAGGCGAAACAAACGGAATTGAGCTAAGCATGTAGGCTTCGAGCCGTAACGCTTTTCGGACGGGGGTTCAACTCCCCCCGCCTCCA
>CAWGSV010000005.1:0-903812 GCA_963825365.1 uncultured Acidobacteriota bacterium
ACGCAACGGATCGCCGTCGAAGGGTTCTTTTTCAGGGCTGGAATTTAGCTGGGCTAGTTGCTCGGCACTCAGAATCAATTCATGCACCTGATTAGTGTTTAGCCCTTTACCGACGAGCTTGACGGAGGTGCCCACGGGGATGACGACGATGACCTGAACGGGTTCAGGGAAAATTGGGCCTCGGATGACGATGTTGGGCTTCAACTGCTCTAACAACATTTAGTGTGCCCCTGAAGACGAAGCCCCCTTGGCTGCCGAAACTCCGTAGAGACGACCATTTCTTGGGGGAAGGAACGGCTAACTATAGCAGAGTCGCCGCGCTCTATTCCTCTCGTCACAGCAGCTAAGCCGATACAATTATGACGTATCGGGGTAGCGAGTATTTGAGGACGCTGAAGTGTCGGTTAGCCAGCGAGAGTCCCTGAGAAGTGACATGGCGCTGAACGGTTTCGTCGATGACAGCGGCAGCGGGGAAGGTAAAGATCGCGGGAATATTTTTGTTCTCGCGGGCTTTGTTGCCTGCCCGAAACAATGGGGACGCTTTTCCCACAAATGGCAGACTATCTGTGACCGGGAACCTAAGACGCCAGACTTCAAAATGCAAACGGCGATCAGGCTGCTTAGTGAGGACGGTTCTGTCATCTGGACGGAGGCACAAAGAGACGCCAGAATTAGGCGACTCGTTCGACTCACAAAAAGAAAAGCTCTGTACCGGGTTGAAAGCGTATTGGCTTGGCCCAATTATGATCGCGTCGTCAAAGGCAAAGTGCCACCGGAAATCGACAGTCCATATTTTCTTTGCTTCTACAACATCATCATGTCTTTTGCCGCATTCATGGACAAGGCCAACATTAAGGGTACCGTGGACTGGGTATTTGACGACCAAGGGCGAATCGGAAAAAACGCCAGCAAGTGGTACCAGTTCATCACCGCAAATGTCACTCCTCAGACGCGCAGCAGGCTGGGGAACAAGCCAATCTTCCGCCATGACAAAAGCATACTGCCGCTAAAAGCAGCCGATCTCTATGCTTGGCAAATCAGACGCCATCTCGATAGGGAGCAGCCCACAAGCATCGATCACAACGATTACCTCGACGTGCTCGTCGGCCGCATCTACGGTGTCAGCAGCGTCATCGAGGGAGAGCATCTGCAAGAGTTCGTTGCCAATATCGGGCACGGTCTCACGCTCAAATCAAGAACTAGCTACTTCATGCCTCCAAAATCCAGAGTGCTGCGGATGGTTAACTGGATTATGAAATGCTGGTAGGCGTTTTCGGGTTTCTTGATGTGATCGATGGCGTCGAATTTGAAATTGGATTGATCAGTTCAAAACCGCCTGAAGTTTCTCTAGGAGTGCGACCATCCCCAGCGTGTCCTGCCCGCAGTAGTCCAGCAGCGCCTTCCTGATCCTGTCGCGCTCGCTCTCGATCCAATCCGCCGCGCAATCAGCGATTCCCAAGCCAGCCCGGCAGTCCTGCCCGTCCGCGACTTCCATGCCGTCGTAGGTCATCTCGGGCACGAGCGCCGGGAGCACCGATTTCAGTGAGTACGAGCCGCCGAATGCCGGATGGTAGACGTGATCGCGGACGATTGGCAGCAAGTCCCAGAGTCGGCGCTGAATCTTCTTGATCCGCCCCGAGAACTCCGGCAGCCACGAGGCAAGGTCTGACGAGCCGCTGAGATTCGAATTGCTGGTGGTACACGACGATGCTGCCGCGTTCACCGAGGGCATCGCACAGCGCCGAGATGAACGCCTGCCGAGGATCGCTGGTGTCGGTCGCCAAGAAATTCGAAATGCTCGGGTGCTGCGCCCGGCTGTGCGCTGCACATGCACGCTCCACTGGAACGGAAGTTGGTCGTATGGGCGCATCCCAGAAAATCGTGGCAGACGCAGGATTCACGGTTTCGAAATCAGCGAAGTAGAGCGGGTACTTCAGCTTGCCCAACTCTTCTCCGATTTCCGGGCTGAACCACGGCTTTCCCATTTGCACGCTGGCACACGCACGACGGAGCCGTCCCGTGAGCGGGTAGTCCTCGGGGATGTCGTGAATGGATTGGACGCCGAGAGCGACAAGCTTTGCGACCGTGCTGGCATGAATTCTGGGAAGACGCAGAATGTGATCTTCAGGAATCGGGGGATTGCAATGATCAAAAAACTCGCAAGTGAATGGATTGCTACAGTGCCGTCCAGCAGGAATGTTGGGAGCCTCAGGCATTGCGAGGACTCGAAATTCTGAGCGAAGTTGAACCGTAAGCTCGGGCTGCAATCTCTCAACTTGCCGGGTCAGGTTCCGAATCTTGAAGAAACGGCTGTACGTCGATGGGGCCGCCCTCGTACACGTATTCTCGATTCACGTGCGCCAAGCACGATGCCGCGAGATCGACTCCCGAGCGGCGTCACCACCCGGTGCTGGATCGCAACGTCGCCGAGATGGTGATCCTTAACGTCGGTCGTGGATTTGACTTCGATGAGACGCCATCGACCGTCCCTGCGACGATGGAGAATATCGACGCGCACGAGAACGCCATTGTGCTCGAACGTGCCCTCAAAGATCGCCGGGACGTCTCGGTTTGCGATTAGCTCTCGCGTGGCGCGGATCGCCTGATCCAAGCCCGCCGTCGCTGCGAACTTCGACACCACCCGGAAACATCTGACGGGCAAGTAGCCCGACCTCGCGCCCCTGCTCGATGATCGCGTCTGCGGCAGCGTCCGGCTCGGCAGCGAGTTCCGGCTGGTGAACCTGAAAGTAGAGCCGCTTGAGGCACTGGCAGCCTGCGATGAACCTTGATTTGCTGAGTCTGACGGTCACCGCAGCGCTTCCTCGCGCCATCGCCTTTTCAATATCTCGGAACACAAGCCAAAAGACGCGCCACTGACCCTCCCCGATGTACGCCAGTAGGCTGCGCGGGTTCACGCGTTCGCCTTCGTGGTCTTGCCTGCAAGCAAAACCTCGCGAAACTGCACATACTGCTGGTTTGACGCCGGATCGGAATGCTCGCCGACGAATCCGCGCTTCACGATCTTCTCGGTGTCGCTCAGTTCGGCGAGAGCGTCCCACCATAGCATCGCGCACAGCCTTGTCGGCTGTATTTCTCACGTTTCCGATCCCAGTACTGAAATGTCTTGTGCGCCACGACGAACCGTTTGCACGCCTTGACGAAGTCCGTGTCGGTAGTCTGCACGCGAAGCTTGCCGTTCACCGTCTCCACGCGGACTTCCTTCACTTCATCAAACATGCTGGCGATCAATTCATCGTCCCGGTCTTCGTCGGTCATTTTTCCTCCTCACCAATGGACACGGAAGTCCCACTGCCTTGCTGGTCATGCACGCATTGGCTAAGTTCGCCGTGAAGCTCCGGCGTTAGCCGCCTGCGTTTCCTCCGGCCTGCATCATCTCTTAGTCGCGGCACATTTTTCGCGCTCATCGGCTACACCATGCGAGGGCGAGCAGCACGGGCGCGTAGGTCGAAAGCGGAAAAAGGCGCATGGCGAGCCGGGAAGGGGGAAGAAGGAAGATGACGCCAAGCTCGCAGGCATAGCTCGCGATCAAGCCGAAGAACATCCATGCGGTCGCCTTGAGGCTCGTTGCGAGATAGCCTCCGTGCGCCGCTCGCCATGCGCGGACGTGGGCGGCTCCGAGCCAAAACCGAGAGCCGACAAGCTGCGAGACGAGCAAGACCCAGACGGCGCAAGTCCAAGGCCCGACCCAGAAGACGATTTGACCGCCGATCTCCGACCGACACAGCCAAAACGAAGCGAACGGGAGAGTTGCCGAAGCGGCGAGAAGCACGACCGCGATGAGCAAGTTCTTCAGCAGCGATCTGAGCAACAGGGTCTCCTCTCTTACGGCACCAGCAGGATGGTGAGCAGAAGCATTTCCTTGACCCACCGAATCATCGCAGCACGCTCCTCCGTCCGGCGCGGTAGCCATCGAAGAGCGGCAGGCGCGGATGCGCTTCAGCGGACCTGCGGAGGGCGTGTGCCATTTCGCTCACTTCAGGACTTCTCCTTGAGCGTCGCCAAACACCACTGCGTGCAACTCCTCGCGGGTGAAAGGCGCAGGAAGCATCGGAAAGTGATAGCCCTGCGCCTCCAGCCGCTTTACCGTCTCGGGCGGAACCGACTCTGTAACGAGGACGCTCTTCGTTCCGGGACAGATTTCCAGCAACTTGATAGCAACTTCAACACCGCCCATCTCTGGTATCACGACACCGAGGAGAGCGACGTCGGGTCGGAATGTCGCCGCCCGGCGAATCGCGTCTGTGCCTGTATGTTCGACAACGGTTTCACAATTCCACTGGCTAAGGAGTGTTACGTAATATTGGGCGAGCAAGTGGGCGTCTTCCGCAACCAAAACTTTGAGCATTTTCATGATCTCCAATCTTCAGTAATCCTCGGACAGGTGCGCGGCGAAGAGCGAGAGCAGTGGGCTTACTGCTGATGGTCGGTAGTCTCGGAGAGTATTCCATTAGAGACAGCTAACCTACCCCCTACATTGACGAAACAAGTTCTTTGTCCTGAACGAAAGTTGAAACGGTAGGAATGAACCCATCTGAGACAGGGGGCTTGGCATCCTTGACGATGCGACAAACGCTCGCTTTCGAAATGCGGTGGGCTCTCGCAATCTGGCTCAGACTCAAACCGCGCTCGCGGTCACGCAGGATCGCGATCACGGTCAACACGCAGTGGCGCACGACCGATTTGCCGTCCTTCCAGCCGCGCCCGCCTCATGCCCGCCTTGACCCGTTCGACGATCGCCTGCCTCTCGACCTGAGCTATCGCGCCAACGATTACGACCATTGCCCTGCCAAGCGGACCTCCGGTGTCAATGTTTTCTCGCAGGCTGACGAACTCGATGCCAAGATGATTCAGTTCGTCGAGCACTTCCAAGAAATGGCGCACGTTTCGGGCGACGCGGTCGAACGCGCTGACGAGCACGATGTCAAAGCGGTGCCGCCGCGCATCGGCCAGAAGCTGGTCGAGTCCGGGTCGCTTCGATTTTGTTCCGCTGATGTGTCGGTGTACTCGCGGACGACCTCGTGGCCGCGCTGCTTCGCCATTTCGCGCAGGTCGAGAAGTTGAGTTTCTAGATGTTGATCGTTCGTGCTTACGCGGGCATACAGGACGGCTCGTTTCATATAGTCTCCTCCAAATAAGTCTTGGCGCTTTCGATCACCCACTGCGAGAGAGCCACAATGAGACGCAGGTCGATCAGTTCAGAAAAATCGCAGGCGTTTCAGGCGTTCGGCTTGAGGCTCTCGCCCCGGAGCAAGTGGTCGCGGAAAGTCAAATAAAGGCGCGTCATCTGAACAGTCTCGAACCCCGAACAGAATATTTCCCATACCCTTTCCTCGGTCACATACCTTTGCTTCAGCGCGGCGAACCATCCGTCCGCGTTGGCGCTCATGTCCACACGCACGGAGAGGTTCAGCTTGCAAAATCTTTTCTCCGCCTTCACGAAGTCGTCGCAAGCCCGCTGAAACTCGTTGCGCTCCTCGACCTTTTTCCCGTCAGGCGCGTGCTCCGTGATCTCATCGAGCATGTCTTCCATGTTTACCCCTTTCTTCCGAAAAACAGCCTGATCGACCGCGCCACCAGCAATTCGGGTTGCTTCGGTCAGGAGCGCCACGGTGCTCGTAACACCTTGGCGCTCCGCTTACTTCGACTCTCTCGTTCGCTCCGCCAGTCAGTTGTCTGTGGAACAAAGTTGCGTTCTGCCTGTAGCTCGTCTGAGGCGAAGCGCGGCTTCGACGCAGACGGTCGCCTCTGGAGCCAAGATGCTCATGTTCCCGCAGACCTCGTCGTCCAGAAGTTGGGCGATCTCGGAGTTGCCGAGCAGCCGCAGTCGTCTGGATAGTTCGGCGGGAATCAGCAGTGCCGCTGCGAGTCGTTCCGCTGGATTGCAGGAGCGAACTCGCCTCCGCTGTTCCTCCATCAGTTCTCGGATCGTCATGTGCATCTTCGGGGTAAGTAATACAGTCGAGGCTCGAAAATCGTCCAGTTGAATTGCAGATTTCTAGAGGGCTTTTGGCAGATTAAATGCTCAAGGGAAGTGCCGTAATAGCGTATTTCGGGGTTTTAGAGATGCTGACGCTCGCCGTTCCAAAACGGGTTTCGCGCAGAATTCGTAACCCGGTGAATCCATTAGTCCAGAATCTAGGGTTTAGATGTTTCACCGGGTATACCTTCTGAGCCTAACATCACGGCCCGCGACGCCTTCCTCCCCGGCCTCACCGCCAATCCGCCGTCGCTTTGTGAAAGCGGAAATCCTTGCTCCGAACCTAGTCAGAGGGACTCTACCTGCTCCACGTATATTTGATTGGGTTGGCGGCTCCACGCTTTCGGAATTCGTCGGGCACGCGCTTTCCTACGTATAAAGAGGCGATCTCCACTGGCGCTTCACTCCCCTTAAAGCCAAACCTGCCGGGCACGTCTTCTCGACCGGGAAAGTTGGCCGTAGTCGCCTTCAACCATTTCTCTGCCACGAAGGCACCTACAATCAGACCTTGCACGGTAGCTAGAATGATCTCAGCTTGCTCTGCCTTGGACTTGCTGATCTTCCATGCATATCGTGTCGCTTCGTAAAGCGAAACTTCGCTGGCGGTCCTGTTGACGCTGATTAGTATCGCTTTGTGCTTGAATACCGCAGGCTCGGCGGAGTAGCGACGAATAATTTCCTTCGCGTGCATCGCGCCGTAGTCGTTCGTTCCTACACCACCAACCGCGTTCGTGAGTCCCGGATACGCATCTATCAGGGCGGACTCGACTTCGAAGGCTGTTTGCTCATCCATACCGTGTCGATGGATCACATGAGCGACCTCGAATCCAGCGAGGCGTATCTCGCGAATACGCTTCATCTTGTTGTCGAGATCATCGCCCTCTAAGGTCTGTTCGCCTCGAATGTGCGCAAACACTCGGTTCCCCTGTCCTTTCCCTACGTAGAACGTCTCTCCGTTCCGGGGATCAATGAGCCGATATACGTAGGTCTTAAGTTTTTGGATTACTTCGGGCGAAAAAAGCTCCTGCTCCGCGTGATTCATTGCGAGTTCCGCGTCTTCGCGGTCAAGGTGGTGCGAGGCAGTGACTGTCGTTGGGACACAGCAACGTCGTTGTTTTGCGGCGTTTTCGGTTTCCCACGCCTTCCCGGCTTGCGCCCGTGCGGGAACGGGCGGAGTATCTCGGACAGCTTCGCAGGCGAGATGTGTAGCTGCCGCGCCAGCGTCCGGTAGCCTGTATTAGGGAACCTCGAAACGTACAGGTGCACCGTTTTGTTGAGTTCCCACCGGACGGCGGACATTGCCTCGTGCAGTTGCTTCTTGTAGCTGAACTGCGACCACGACGCCAAACCTTCGAACGCACCCGCGAACGCATCCCGTTTCATGCCCCCTATTTTGCCACACAAATGTTCACGAAACGTGAACAATGCGGGTTTCTGCCAGCGCGGAATTCGCAAGTTGTTGGAAATAGGCCCAATAGAGTTGCGCTAAAACTAGCCAATTTCCGAACGTCGGAAGTATGTCTCAAGGCGGAGGGAAACAAGTATGGAAGTCCAGTTCAGGCCCTGCCGAGGAGACGCGCAGACAAGAGTAGCCGAAAAGCGCCCCTCCCTGTCTCTGTGCCAATTCCACATTCCACGTACTTTTGAAGAGTACCAACGCAGAACTGGATCGGCAAAGGAGACAGAAATGAAAAAGCAAGCAACAACAGTGGAACAAATCGACTTCAACAGGAGAAACAACATGGCAAGCAAAGAACACGTAGAACAAATCGGCAGAGACCTTGCCGCACAGCACGGTCTCGCGGAATGGGAAATCGCTGTCCAAGGGCACAACACAAACCCTTGTCTCGGAAGATGCAATTTCGAAAGCGAGAAAATCAGCATTGAAACCTATGCCGCCGACTTGATGTCGGAACGGGAGGTCAAAGGCATCTGGCTCCACGAAATTGCTCACGCGCTCGTCGGACCGGGCCATGACCACGATGCGGTGTGGCAGGCAAAGTGCCGCGAAATCGGCGGCATCGAGTCGCCCTCATATACGCCGGAGCAGTTGAAAACCGTTTTTCTCAATAGCCGGAAAATGCTGGCGGAAATCCTGTCGCTGAACTCCGAGGACATCTGGGAAGTGCAAAACGTCTACTCGCCCGTCGCGACGGCGCGAAATGCGATAGCCGCCGACCACTCCTTGCGGCTCGTATTGGCTGGCTACAAGACTCTGACCCAAGGGGAGCCGACCGCGATGGCTGCGGAATCGCTGAATCTTGCTCCCGGTTCCATCGCGGCTATGAAAGCGTGGAACACCATGTGGCGCACTGCTCTAGCGAATAGGAAGGCGACAGACGAGGAGGCTTGCCGTGGGTAGCGCGATGCCCAACGTAGTTTTCGTTCACGAATTCCTGAGCCGCGAAGAGGCGGACGCTCTGCTGGGCCACATTCGCTCGGAGGCTAATTTTCAGCAGAACTACATCGAGCTTTTCGGGCGCAAGGCGATACCACGTCTCGAAGCGTGGTATGGCTCATGGGACTACCCCTATTCCAAAGGGATTGTTCTGAAAGCTGCTCCGATGCCGGACTACCTTCGAGCTGTCATCGACAAAATTGCGGCAGCGGGCTTCGGCGATTTCAATGCGATCCTCATCAACCGCTACCGGGGCGGCAAGGATTACATTTCGCCCCACAGCGACAACGACTACGGCGATGCGACGCCGACCATTCCCAGCCTGACGCTCGGGGCAGCGCGACCGTTCAGGCTAGCGAAAATCATCAGCGGGTCGAAGCTGGACAAATCGACGACGGTCGAATTCCTGCCGGGTCACGGCGACTTGGTGGTGATGCGCGGCAGGACGAACGCAGAGTGGCAGCACTGGGTGCCCAAAACCGCGAAACCAGTGGTGGAGCGGATCAACCTCACGTTTCGCAACAAAAGCGTTCTGGAGGCCTGACATGGAAAACAGCAACATCAACTGGACTGACCACACTTGGAACCCGTGGATCGGGTGCCGCCACGTTTCAGCCGAATGCGATCATTGTTATGCCGACTTCCTCGTGAGCAAGCGGATGGGCAGGGACTTCGGCGCTGTCACCCGAACCAAGACCTGGCGCGATCCTTTCAAGTGGAATGCCCGCGCCCCAGAGCTACAGGAAAAGTTCGGGCGCAGAGTGCGCGTCTTCTGCGCCAGCCTGACGGACTTCTTCATACAGGACGCCGACCAGTGGCGCGACGAGGCGTGGCGGGTGATCCGCGACTGCTCCAACCTAGACTTTCTCGTCCTGACAAAGCGCCCGCGCCTAGCCCCGCCACGTCTGCCGAAGGATTGGGGCAACGGCTACTCGAACGTGTGGCTCGGGACAACATGCGGCGTGCGCTCTTCCTATCCCCGCTTGGACGACCTGCGCGGCGTCCCTGCTGTCGTCCGGTTCATCTCCGCTGAGCCGCTGCTTGAGCCGATGGGCGACATCAACCTTGCAGGATACCAGTGGCTGATCGCCGGGGGCGAGTCCGGCAGCGGCTTCCGCTCGATGGAGAACGAGTGGGCATTGGAGCTTCGCGACCGCTGCCGCGAGTCCGGAGTGGCTTTCCATTTCAAGCAGCACAGCGCGTTTCGCCCCGGCACCGATCCTTTGCTGGGCGGGGTCAAGTACCACGAGTCGCCGCTGGTGCAGATCGCGGTAAGCAAGGAGGCGCTATGAGGCTGGCAGCCGCCCTCAGGCAGGCGATAGCGCAACCCGAAAACGGCGCACGGCTCAGGCTGCGGCGGTGCGGCAGGCAGCGGTCGCCGCATCGCATCTTCGCGTGCCGCGAGGACGCCGAGAACGCGCTGTTCAAATGGTCGATGACGCTGCGGGACAGGGGCAGCGAGACGGTGGGCTTCCTGAACGTGTTCAGGTGCGGCGACCACTGGCACATCGGCAGGCTCTATCTGCGTGCAAAAGGAGAAGAACAGTGAGCATTGTTATAGTCGCAGCCAACCGCAAGCATCCGTGGGAGCAAATAATCGAGTTCGTCCGAAAGTGCCCCGACCATCGCGCCTTCAAGGCGGCAAGCAGGGAGTTCGGGCTGCACTCGAAGTTCATCCGCAACAAGTTGTGGCGCAACTACGGTCTCACGCTGGAGAAGATCAGGGAAGGGGCTGAGCCAAGCCCGGTCTGCGAAAGGGAGGTTCCCGGCAAGCCGGAGACGAAGGCTGCGCTGGAGTACATCATCGCCCACCCCGAAGAAAAGCTGCGCGAGGTCGCGGGCAAGTTCGGCTGCCACCCCAAGACGCTCGGTCGCCTGTACCGGGTGCGGAGAAGGCGGAACAGTCAGGTCGTGTGCCGCAAGGCGGCTCGCCCGAAGGCGGCAAACTACAAGCCTTGGAAAAGGACGCGCAAGCCCGAGATGGTCGCTGCCGTCGCCCACACGGTCGTGAACCCGAACGACGGCATTGGCGCTGCCGCCTTGCGCTACGGCGTCCACCGCCACAGCCTCAGCGCCGCGCTCAAAACGTGGCGAGCGACGAACAGGCAACCCGGTGTTGTCGCGGCTTGGGTCATAGCGCATCCCGAAGAAGGCATCGGCAGCGTGGCGGCTAGGTTCGGCGTCAGCAAGCCCACCGTGGTAGACAGACTGAAACGCGCCGGGATGTGGGTGCCTCACGACCCGCGCCGCCGCAAGCCCCAAGCGCCCCGAGCGCTGCCGCCGCCCGTGAAAGAGGCCGTCGAGCGGTTCGCCGCCCACCCCGAGGAGCCGATCAGCGAGATCGCAGCCAAGTTCGGCGTCCCCTACTCCGCGCTCCTTCACCGCCTCAAGAGCGAAGGGCAGTTCGTGCCCCACGACCCGCGCCGCCGACGCCCGTTGCCGTCCAAGGAGCGGTGTGAACCGATCCTGATCTACGCGAAAGAACATCCCGGCGAGGCGGTCGCCGAGATCGCAGCCAAGTTCGGCGTCAACCGCCCCGCCCTCAAAAGCTGGCTGCGACGCGCTGGCATCAAGCGCCAGAAGATGAACGGATGTTCCTCAGCACAGCGAAGAGATGGGAGCCTGTCGTCGCCTACGCGCAGGCTCATCCCGAGGAGTCGGTGGAGTCGGTGGCTGCCCGCTTCGGCAAGAAAGGAGGCCGCGTCGGCAGCATGCTCAAACGGATTCTCGGCGTCGGCTTCTTCGAGCGCCGCTTGGCTGCGGTCGGGCACTGCTGCCGCGTGTGCGGGGAGTCCGACCCGGCGAAGTTTTCCAAGTCGAGGCGGCGGCTTAGCGGCTTGCAGGACAAGTGCAAGGCGTGCGCTTTTAATTGCTACCTGAACGAGGAGAACGGCGGCAAGCACCGCGAGCGCAGGCGGGAGCGGGCGCTGCGGTACGTCCATGCCCGCATCGCCAAGACGGAAGCGAGGCTCGCCGCCCTTCAGAGCAGGAAGCTTTTCCTGTCGGGAGCGCGGTGAAGTTCTGGGTTGAACCGAAAGCGAGACAATGCTTGCTCGGTGGCTCAGAACCGAGACAGGTTTCTTGGAGGCTGATGTTTAGCCTCCTTTCCCAGTTTCTAGGTGCGCATCCCGTTAAGCTGCGTGCTTGTGATCACCGTTCACGCCAATGTGTACGACGCCCTTCTCGGAAACTTCGGTGATAACAGCATGGGTGTCTTGCATGGCAAAGAAATCAGGGCGGCGTTCCTAGCAAACTGCCTGCGGTCTCGCGGATGAGATACCCTTCGAAGCGGATTTGAACTTCGGGCATCCGCGTCCTGACCGCCCACACGATATTAATACTGGGAGATAGCTAAAAACGTGGCGTGTATCCTGCGAGGCGGCACGCTGGTCGGAGCGCCGTTTGACCTTGATTTTGAGCATGGACACGCCGCCCTGTCATCGACGCGCTTCGAAAACGTGATCGTCGCAATAGAACGCCAGCGGCTCGCCGTCCCCATCCAATTTGACAAATGTGGCTTGCGAGTCGCAGGCGATGCAGAATTTCCCGCGCTGATTGCTCGGTGGAATTCGAAAAACGTTGTCAAAGAAAATCGTCATCTTGACGAGGTGCGATCCCCACGGAAATTGATTAGGTTCGGCGTTCATTGGTTTCTCCATTTCGCGCCCATCATAGAAGCGTAGCTCGTATTCTTGACGTGGCACGCCGCTCGCTCTGTAACGCGTCACTCAGGCGCGACTTCGCCCACGAACAAAATTCCCTCAACGGCGCTGCTATCGGGTTCCAGCAGGTAAGCCCTGCCGTTTTGCCACTCGAATTGTGACTCTGCGGTGATCTGTGCTTGCCGGGGAACCACCACCAGCGCCCGGCGACCCGAACCAGTTCGTCATTGCGTGGATACGCCATCGTTCGAACTCGTGACGCTCAAAGCGGAGGGTAAGCGGAAAGAGGAGTCAGGCCCAAACTCCGGGCCAAGGACTCGTGTCGTGGCATACAAGCGAGCGAAGTTGCGGCGGGCGTCGTCGCCGAGAAATTCGGATAACAGCTAGGGTACGCACCGATACGCGCCCATCGCCGAAGCTTGGTGATAAGTAGATACGTTTTCACTTGCGGTCTTGCACGCATGTTGAGATTTCCTCCGTGGAATCGGCTGTGAGCGGCTTTCGCCTCGACGAACCGATTTTAGTGGCAAGGTGCATCACTGCAATTTGCCATAAGAATGGCAATTTCGCTCTGCGCGGGCAGTTCCGCACGCTGCGGGAACTACCGAAACTGTGCTCTACGAAATGATTCCGAAAGTCGCGGATTGTGCAGGAGACGCGCCGCAAAGTAGCGCAGTGGATCACGAATCCGGCGAATCGCGCTGAGGCTGCGGCGATGTGATCCGCATGAGTTCCTCAAGAGCGTCCGACTCGTCGAAATTCGGCAAATCTTTTGGTTTTTCGTAGGGCGTGACCTGCACGCCCCCCAGCTTGCGCATGATCTCGCGGTACTTGGGTGCGATCTCTGCTCCGGCGCGTTCGTACATCTGAACTTGCTCTTCACCGACCTCGCCGCTATCTACCTCATGGAATTTCAGCACGTCGAAGTAGGCGGGCCGAAAGAAAATTACTGGCTGACCGAATCCGCACCTCTCGAATTCTTCCCAGCACGCCCGGAGCGCATAGACGTCATCCGGCGACCATTGTTCCTTGCCATACGCCTTCTGTGTCAGCGCCATTAGCTGTTCGCGATTCAAATGCTTCACCTCGTTGCCTCCTCTTGTGACTGCGTCCGCCCGGCTCGACTAGTGGATCGAATCTTCCACATCCTTGACTGTTATCCGGCGTGCCGCGAGATGGGCTTCAAAGTCGGATTCGTGCCGCTTCAGCTTGAAGCCTCTCCAGAATCGACCCTCCTTGGAGCGTCCCTCCTCGAACTTGGCGATCATCTTCTCGTTGAACTCGACTTGCGTCATCGTGTAGTGCTCCCCTGCATCGTCTGCCCAGTTCTTAAAGCACACGTAGGTTAGCTTCTTTGGGGAAGTGAACTCTTCGCCCAACATGCTCTCCTCGTCTATGAACCGACCCACGACATCTTGCTCGTGGCGATAAGTGTTTGTGTCTTCCCTCATCGAGGCGGGGAGCGCCAGACCCAGCTTTTGCCATTGGAGACAACCCTCGATCATCCAGTTCAGGACGCCTGACGCCTCCGCGTCGAGCTTTTCCTGAAGCCCCGTATCGCGTTCCTCCGGGCGGAAATAGCGTTTCCAAGCGACGAAGTGGATTTTGTCCCAAATCGCCTCGGTGGTGCCGACGATGCGCGGCTTGGGATTGGTGACGAGCCATACCTTGTAAGTAGGGATATAAGTGAATTCCTCTTGGTATTTGAACTCGCCCACTACTGGATCGCGCCCAATGCACAGCTTGAGCTTGGCTTCGGCGAGACGCTTGGAGTGCTCACCCTCAGCCGCGACAATAAGGCGCATGCCGCACCAACCCGCGATGTCATTCGGCATACCTTCGTCGCCCTTCTTGACGACGAAGGAATCGAAGTTCGCAGCCTTGGCATACTCACCATCCCCAAGCACGTTGTAGATTGTCACGTAGAACTTAGTCTTGCCATTGCGACCTGCTCCCCACAGGATCGGCATGACCTCTTCATTGGTGCAGCCAGTCATCGTGTATCCAGCTTGCCGCTGGAGATAGCTGACTTTCTCCTTGTCACTAAGCATCCAGTCGTTCAGGCACTTCTTCCAAAGCGGGCAGTCGGCGGCGGGATCGTACTTTACCGGGGCAAGCTTGGAGATGAAGTCTTCGCGGCGATGCTCGCGGCAAACTCCGCTTCGAAGGTCAATCGTCGCCGTCAGGCAGTTGAAGAGCCACGGATCGAGGTCGAAGTCACCCCGGTTAACATTTCTGACACGGATTTTGGCAAGGCTGACCATGCCGGACAGGCGAGCGACGGATTGCGATTTCAGAGCATGGGAGCGGAGCGCCTTCGCGGCGTCATCGCCGAGCGTTTCGGCGGCACGGAACATCTGCTCGGTGACCGCCTTCGCCATCTGGAGCATCCGCACATTGTTCAGGTCGCGCACCCATCGAGCGCCGTCCCAGACGTGGTATTCGTCCGACTGTCGGCAGTAGAGAATGTCCTTGCCGTAGATTTGCGCGAGGCGCATACCGTTCCCCGCGTCCGAGTAACGCATCGGATCGCTGGCGGTGTCAGCGGTGCTGACACTTTCTGGGAAAACCTCTTTAGAAGAAAGATAGATAGTTTCCGGTAAAGTGTCAGCACTCGTGGCACACCCTCATCCACCTTTTCCGCGCCAAAGGTTCTGATTAGAAACTCCGGGTCGTCATCTTCGTAGATGAACTCGTTCCACGGCTCGAATCCGTCCACCAGTTCTGACAGACTCTCCTCCAACTCATCTTTCGAGTTGACGCCGCAGGCGTGGCACACGAAGCCGAAGCTGTAGCCGCCGAAGATGAACTTGGTGATCCCGGCGGCGACCGTGCTTTCTCGCGCCTCCTTGCCACACAAGGGGCAGGACTCGACCACCACGTGTAACGCTCCATCCACCATGCCGGACTTGTCTTCCGTGCAATCGTGGCATTCAAGGAACTTTTCCCGGTCGAAACTAGGATGGAAGTCAACGCGGGTCGCACCAGATTTTTCGTGCGGCTTAGAAAACTCACCATGTTCCTCTAGCCAAACCAGCAGTTCGGGGTTGATGCCGCGTCGTCTTCGGCACCGCGAATGCAGGGAGGCGTAGATTCCCGCGCACTTCTTCTCGTCGGCGAACCGTTCTGCCGTGGGCGCAGCGACGCTCTGGTCGTGAATCTTGAGTTCGAGAATCTTGCCGGACTTCATGTCGCCCTTCACGCGGTAGACATTGATCACGTTCCCCAAAGGTTCGCTGGTGACGTCGTGCAGCCCGTGGTGGTGCTCGCCACCGGAGGGGGTGTCCACGGCGTAGTAGCCGTTCAGCCACTCTCGCTTGAAGCCGAGTTGCTCGCACGCAGCGGGATCATCGAGATCGAGCACGAACGAGTGCCCGCGCTTCGCAACTGTCGCAAGGCGCTGCTGCCGCCTTTGATCCAGTCCAGCAGCATGAACTTGTTGTCTGTGGCTCTGTCTTGCCAGTAGAGCAAGCGGGAACTGCTCATCCCCATGTCACATCCGACAAAGACCATGCCTTGGTCTGCCAATTGAGCGATTTCGGTGAAATCTAGTGAAGAACTGCGGGCTTCTGTGGTGCCCAGTGTTGACCCCGTGTTTTTAGATTCTGATCCCTGTTCGGCGAGGTGTAGGGGACGGGAAACAGGGTCAGTGAAAACCCGTCCCCACCTTTGCGATTCGGTTCGAAACGCGCCGCCTAAAAGAGCATCCGGTAGTCGCCGGATTTCGGAACTTGCGGGTGACTAGCTCCGCCGCTCCGATTGCCCTCCACTACTTATTACTGCGTCTTTCGTAATTTCGCGGCGATTACTCAGACCAAAACCATGGTTCATCACCCAGAGTTGCCCATTCCTTCCAGTCCAGCAACGCCCAAGGGTTCGTTTCTGGGTCGGGCTTAACCCTGCCCTGTCCGAAGGGAAAGGGATGCGCTTCTGGTGCGTTCTTCGCAACCTGATCTTCACGCTGCTTCTCTTCGATACCGCTGTCAAAATCCTGCTCGGTTGTGCTCATATCTTAAAAGTCTGTCCGGGCAAATTCCCCGAACCGCTAACGTGCGTGCTTCCGACGCGGGCTGGTTAATTCCACGAGCACCTTGTAGTACAGGTCATCCCCCGCCTCTGCTGCGGTGATCCATGCAGCAACGAACGCCTTGAACGAGGGCCAGTACAGGTTCCATTTGTCTCCGACTCGACCGTTGGTGCGGAAAAAGTCTCGGGTGACTTCTCCGTATCCAATCCCAGCCTTTTCGGCGACCCGAGTCAGTTCTGCCAACACGGTGACCTTTGATGGCGGCTGCTTACTTTTCTTTTTCATTCGACTCCTTCTCTCTCTCCTTCTGAAGTTCCTCTTGGAACTGCCGCCATCTCTTTGAGAGTTCCTCGTACTCCTGCGGTCTCTTTAAGCGGTCTTCTTTGAAAGCCTCCGCGATACAGGCAGCGTTCTCACAGTCTCGCCAGTCTTGATATTGGAACTCCTCGAACTCCTTGGACTCTTCTTCCGTCGCCGGTCGAACCGATCCGTTGAGGACTCTCTTTTCTAGCAAGTAGAGGAGCTTCGCTGTCGCTTCTTCTTCGGTTTCAGCCTCAACGATGAAAAAGTTGTCGCCCCACTGACCCACGGATTGGACGCTCATCATGTCCGTCATCCCATTAAATGGTTCTGGTTCGAAATAAAATCTCATGGTTCCATCCTTCTCCTTCTGCGAAGCTCGTCTACTCCTGACCATCTACTACTGACTTTCGAGAATGTCCGCACAATCTCGTGGCGCTAAATTTCGCACGATCACCTGATCGACAATGGCGTCCGCGCAAGGCGCTTGGCGGAATCCCACAAATAGTCCTCAGAGAGTTCCACTCCCACGTAGCACCTGCCCAGACCTCGCGCCACCAGAGCCGTTGTTCCGCTGCCCATGAACGGGTCCAACACGACGTCGCCTTCCTCGGTCATGAGCCGGATGAAGAACTCAGGCAAGCCGAGCGGGTACACAGCCGGATGCCCGATGTTGAGACTGGAAGAGGGCATAGTCACCACGTTCGAAGGTCTGACGAGGTCGCCGACGACTCTGCGGCTCATGTTCATGCCGGAGCCGTTCGTGGTGCGGTGAGCGCCTTTGTTCTTCCGCCGCTCGTTATCCCTCGCCCACTTGCTGTCGGATTTCGTGCGCACCACATCGGGAAAGAACTTGAAGTTCTTCGTCTTGGCGAAGTGGTAGCAGCGCTCGAACCCGTCCTTGAGCCTGTTCCGATTCCCGGTCGGGAAAGGATTCGTCTTGTGCCAGATGAACTCGTCTACCCAAAGCCATCCCTGCTTGCGCAAAGCCAACACCAACTCGTACACGTATGTCTGGCGCTCGCCGCGTTGCGTGCCCTCCTTGATGTTCAGGACGAGCGAACCCGTGGCCTTGAGCACGCGCCGAAGCTCAGCGGAAATGGGCAGGAACCACTCGACGTATTTGTCGGCAGGAATACCGCCGTATGCCTTCTTGCGCCTTTCCGCGTAGGGCGGCGACGTGACGACGAGATCGACAGAGTCGTCGTCCAGCACACTGAGCATGCTGCTGACGTCTCCCGCGTAAACGGTGGAGATACGCCTCGGATTTCCGCTTGGCGGGGCGACCCACGGCACCCGAGTTTCGTTCTGCTGCGTCACGCCCTCGCGCTTTTCTAAACTCACCGTTCTATCCTCCGCGAGAGACCGCCCACGGTCGTGATGCCCGCTTCCTTCAAGAAATTTCAGGAAGGATCGCGTGCTTGGCAGTCCGGGCAGCGGCCAGTGAAGACCGGCGTCTCGCCGTCCTCTTCGCAGGCGGCAACCATCGTTTCGTAGATGGGCATCGGAATGCGCATCTCAAATTCCTTGCCGCACTCCTTGCACGCCGCGACCATCACCTTGTAGTCTTCGTCGTTCATCATCCGTTCGTTCATCCCAGCCTCGTTTTGAGCATCGCCACTTCGGCTGCGTGGCGGCTCTCGTCGATGATTCCCCGGCGTAGGAGCGAGTCCAGCGCGGACAGGTGCCGAGCCGCAGTGATCGGATTGATGCGCCCCTTCGACTTCGGTTCGCGGGTTGCTTTATGAATCGGTTCGGCGATCATGGAGACAGTGCCGTCCTCGCCTCTGAAGACCTGCCGCTTGGTGATTCGTTCGGTCTCAAAGATGGAGTCTTTGCCCGCCTTCGTCCCGCTGTTCTTGCTGCTCATTGCTTTCTCCTTGCTCACGCGTTTGACTCTCTCCTGACAAACCTGCGCCGCTTCTCCTGCTCAAACAACCGTGGCACCCTGCATCGCGAGAGTGCTGTCGCCTAGATCACGCCCTTGTAGGCGACGGTTGCGAACATCGAGAGCGATTCCTTCCACGTGTCCCTCTTGCGCTCCATGAACGCAAGCTGCTCGTCGAGAGTCCAGAATATGAAGTCGCTGTTCCACTCGCCGCTCAGGTAGTCCTCGTCCGGGTAGATGAGCCTGCGCTTCAGCGCCGACATGTCCACTTCGAGGACGGCTACGTCCGCGCCGTCCGCCGTGCGCTCGCTGATGCGGCACGCGTGCTCCAGCGCAAGCTCGTATCTCGACGTCAGGTAGACAAAGTCAGGCATCGATGCCGACTGCATATACTCGTCATGACTCGGTCGGTCGCCGCGAGGCTCAAGCCCGCGTTCCATGATCGAGGGCACCAGCGACGCGAGCGTCCCGTGGTAAAGGGTGAGCGTGCTCATAGCTGGGGAATCTCCTTGTCAGTCAGCGTGCGTTTCTCGACGAGCAGCTTCGCGACGCGCTCGATCCAGTCGCGGTGCTTGCGGGCTAAGCGGCGAGCCTTGCGGCGCAGCCTGTCGAACTCGGCTTTCCACTCGCCGGGCTTGACCCGCACCGACCTCTTCCAGTCCGCCACGTGGTCTACCAGCTTGCCGCCCTCGTAGCTCACGCGTGGGCACACGTCCCAGCGGTGTGCGACGGCGACATTGCGCCCGTTCAGCCTGCTCCATATCCCGGTCCGCTTCGACCACGCCTCGCACTTGCCAAAGCGGATCGACGTCTTGATGTCCTTCTCAGCGTGGGCGTAGTCCACGTCGTAGCCCCAGTTGTCTGGGACGCCGAACTCGACCTCAGCCGCCCGCCCCATCAGTGAGATCAGCGCCCCCTGCTCGAAGCCCACGAGGACGGTGTGCTGCACGTGGCCGTCCCAGTCCCGCTTCGGCTCGATGGTCGCCTTGACCACCGGGCATCCGGCGACTCGGCAGCCGAGCGCGTGCCCGGCTTCGTGGTACGCCGTGTGCCAGTCACGTAGGGCGCGTGCTTCCTCGTCCGTTCTGCCCAACGTGTTCATGCCTGCCCCTCGAACGGAACTTCGATTTGGATCGTGCCTGCGGGAAAGGTGATGCACGCTGCGCTCTCGTCGTCCGCCATGTTGCCGCTTTGGCTCAGAGCGGCGACCACGTGGGCGAAAAGTTCCGCGAAGTTCGCCTCGCTGATGGTCTCGGGACTCACGTCCAGCTTCATGGCGCGGGTCAGGGGCTTGTACTTGGTGTCAACGATGGTCACGTGCCGTGTGCCCATGATCATCTTCACGTGGAACCGGCGCTGATCCCGCGTATCTTTGCCTTCCGTGTCGAACAGTTTTACTGTCATCGGTCTTTCTCCCTCCGCCTGAGGCGGTGTTGTTTGTACGTTCCGCGTTAGTACGTTTCAAAAGTACGGGAAATGTGGAATTGGCACAGAGACAGGGAGGGGCGCTTTTCGGCTACTCTTGTCTGCGCCTAATCAGTCGGGAAAAGTGAAGGGTGCGACGCCGCAGGAAGGGAATGGGGAACGCATTTTCCCGCCCTAACGAAACGGGAGCTTCGCTTGCGCGAAAATCATCCGACAGGCTTGCCGGGACGCGGAGTCGGACTGACGACCACGGGGATCGTGGTGTTCATAGGTTTCCGCAGAATTTTAGGCATGAGGTCGAGCAGCGTCTCACCGCTCGCCCGCTGCGTTGACCACTCGTCAGACAGGTACCGCACTTGCGACCACATCAGCAAAAAGTGCCAGTTCTTGTGCTCTTTTGAAAATCGGTACAATCGCCGTTGAAGGGCGGCAAGACCAAACGGGTCTCGCAACGCTGTTTTACCAGCCTCAGACCCTTTGCTCCGCTTTACCGGAGCCGGGCTAAGTTTGTGCACATATCGTGCTTTCTTAGAAATTCCGAACCGAACCCGGCGCATCACCATAAGAAGACGACTGAGCGTGGGGAATCCAAGCCCATAATGGGCTAAGAGGTTATAAAAGAGAATTAGCTCAAAGTCTTTTTGGATAGGCTCAACTTTCTTGTGCACTCCCTTTTTTTGAGAGTAGAGACCGAGAAAGTTGCCATAAAAACTGAGGGTTTTTGGCAATCCACGCAATTGCTCCACAAAACGCGCTCGATCTTCATTGTCAGGCAACTCTGGCAACAATTCTGAAAGGGAATCTATTGGCCCACCCGCGATGTCCAGCGCCGCTATTTTCTCCGAGACCAACTCGCAAAGCTGGGCGAGGATTTGAAACGAAGGACCGGCGAGTCCAATACTCGCAAGACTGTCGGATGCAGCAAGGCTACGTCCTCTTGTGCAGGCAAAAGCTAGCTGAATGATGTCTAGTTTCGGGCAACCGTTTTCGACCAGCGTGAATAAATCTTTCCTTAATTCTGGCAAATCCTCTATCCACTCGGTTTGACCGTTGAGGATGCGGACGAATTCCGTGCCATAGCTACGGATTAAAGCAATGTTCTTCTCTGGACTGTCGGTTACGGAACCGATGCGCATACGGTCGCCATGAGTCGCAGCGTATTTCTCAAAACCCGACTTCGTCACTTCCGACAGCTTCCGCGCCTGCTGAGAAGAAAGTGGCTCCATGGCAGAAGTTTACAGCCGCTCGCTCTGATCTCTGTGGACAGGTGCACGCGAAAGTAACTATCGCCCGCCTGCTTGTTGTTCCAAACCTCCTTGGAAGCGCAGCCCGTCATAATCCGAGTGTACTTGTTGAACTACTAGTTGCACGGTTGGCACTGCGCCTACCTGAGCCTCATCGGTCACCCAGACTTCTTCGCATCTTCTCGGCGATGTTCTGTCTCGGTACAGCTTTCGGAATGGCTGTACGGTGAGGCTGTGTCGATTAGCGATTCATCGTCCGGTGGCGGCGCAGACAACGCATCCTTCCAGCGTCCGATGCCGTCCGCGTTGCAAATTCCTTCAAGGGGTATTAGTGTCGAGGCTTCAAAAGCGCGACCGCCGCAACGACGGAAAGGACGAAAGTCCATGCGTCGTCGCAGTGGTCAGAATGGAACTGTCGTCGTCCAGAATGGCTGGTACAGAGTTCGATGGCGACAGGATGTAAGAGGTCAAGAACGGCGAATGCAGATGAGCGAGAAGATCGCTCCAGCCGTGTTCGACAAAGAAGGTAAGCCCAAACCTCCTTCACCAAATGTCCGGAGGAAGGCACGGGAGATTGTCGAGAACAGCGGGGCGAATTCCGAAGAGATATTCAACGAACTGGTTCAGGGCGGTGTGACGTTCGAAGAACAGACCGTCGAGTACTTGGTGCAAAACGAACAGATGAAGTCTTTTGCTTCAGTGCGAGGCGGCCTCTACAAGTGGGTCATTCCTGAGATCGGGAAGCTCCCACTTTCGGACGTGAACAACATGACGGTCAAGCCAGTAATCTCCAAAATGGTTGCTGCTGGGTTGTCGCCGCGCACTGTCAACAAGTACGTTGAATATGTCAGGCTGGTGGTCGCCTCACTTGTAGATAACAACACAGGTGAGCCGATTCTCGAACGCAAATGGAATCGAAAGCTTATGGGATTGCCCAAAGTCAGGAAGAAAGACCAAAGGCGTCCCTCGCTGACCACCGACGTAGTAAATGCTCTCATCAGCAAAGCCGATTCGGAGAAAGAACGTGTTCTGTACGTATTGTTGGCTGCGACGGGACTGCGAATCAGTGAAGCCCTTGCTCTTGAAACCAAGCACTTCACGAACAACGGCAGGACTATCGTAGTCGAACAGCAAGTCGAAAGGGGCGAGCCAGTCGTCAGAGCAGAATTAAAAACGGACGCTGGAGATCGTCAGGTTGACTTGCACCCGGCCGTTGCAGAGTATCTGCAATCGTATATGACCGGAAAAAGGGGGTTGCTGTTTGCTACCCGCAACGGCACGCCATATTTGCACAACAATCTCGAAAAGCGTTGGCTCACACCCAAGCTAATCGAATTGAGTGCAGACGAGCCGGGGATGGGTTGGCACGGCTTCCGCAGGTTTCGGAAAACGTGGCTTCGGGGCAAAAGGTGTCAGGAAGACATCAACAATTATTGGATGGGCCACCAACCAGAAACGATGAGCGAACTCTATTCCCGATTGGACGAAGACCTCACGACCCGCCTCCGGGAAGCGGAGATCGTTGGCGTCGGATTTGATGTACCTGCTCCAAGTGCTCCAAGAAACGTCGAAGAGTTGGAACTCGAAATCGCCTTGCAAGCGCAGTAGAATCAGGGAGCAGCCAAGGATGCGCCCGTAGCTCAGCGGATAGAGCGTCTGCCTTCTAAGCAGAGGGTCGGGGGTTCGATTCCCTCCGGGCGCGCCATATTTTTTCGGTCCAACCTAGAGACGGTCCGGCCGCCGGGCTTGTGTCAACTTCGTTTCAACAAGACGCGCAGTCATGCCCCGCCCAAGATTAATTCAACTTCCTTTCGCGCCCTGCGCAACATATTTCCAAGGGCTCGCATAACCAAGTGAACCAGGACGACGGCGGCAAGTACAAGCGCCAACGAAATAATGGTCGCTGAAAGAGGATGCCTGGTCGCAAGCCAGGTGAGAGAAATGGCCAGCGCGTCCTCCCCCAGGCTCAGTGCAATATTGGAAAATGGTTCGGGGTGCGGAGTGACGGCTGCACGAACAGCGGTTTTCCCGCTATGCGCTGCCAGCGCGATCATCCCTCCCAAAAAAGTGGCCGCCAGTTGCCATGCGGGGGAGAGCTGGGCGGTGGCTCCATAGGCCAGCAGCGCCGCCACGGGGACGCGCACGAAGGTGTGCAGAGCGTTCCAGAGCAGGTCAAACACAGGAATTTTGTCCGCAAACAATTCCACCAGGAACAGAATTCCGGCACACACGATCACGGTCCAGTTGGCAAGCAGATGCAACGCCGGAGGCAACGGGAATGCGCCGGCGTGTGCAAGCAGGCCGATCGTGACGATAGTCGCATAAACATTCAGTCCCGCGGCGAAACTGACTGCCGTCAAAATGGCTAAAATTTCTTCGGGGGAAATATGCACCGCGTCGAGCATGTTAAGTCAGTCTGTAATCCGGGATGAACGTTGTCAATCGGAGAGTGCGGCTGGTCTTCTAGGACTTCGAGCGGACCATATGAGTTTGAAAGTGTGCATCCGCCCAACCCACGCCTAACAATCACAAACCACTTGGAGATCACCAAATCGTTTGAACAATTTTTGACCGGCGAATTGCGCCGTCAGCCGTAAGCAAAGGTAACCCCTCGACTAGCGCGGTGGCGCCAATCACTCGGTCAGTCGGATCCTTGGGATATTTCGCCGGGAGGATCATGGCGCGGGCACATGCACGGCCGGTGATAGGCAGAACGACGAACATGGACTCTACTTCCTGAAGGAAAGATTCCAGACTGATACTGAGATGAATGCGTCCTTTGCGAACAAGCGTGGCCAGTTCCAACAGAGTGATATCGGAAATGGCCAGGCCGTCCGCGTTCCTGCGCGCGTCGTCGATGGCGGCCCTGGCCTTCGAGGAAACGCGGCTTTGTTCAAACGCCAGCCAGACCACTACATGGGTATCGAGGAGAATCACTTGAGCACGCCCCACTCTTCAGGAGAAATCGCCGGCGAAACGACATCGCCAACAACGGTGCCCTTGCCTGCAAGGAAATCGTAAATCCCGTCCGGCTCAGCGTTTACCGGAACAAGCTTGGCCACTGGCTTGCCGTGTTTAGTGATCACCACTGTTTCGTGCCTGGCCTGAACCTCGTCCATGATGACCAGACAATTTGTCTTAAATGAACCCGCCGCCACTTTTCTCATGTCAGATCTCCAGATAACCATGGTCATTATACCATGGTCATGATTATTTTGTGAGACGGCCGCTTTTGGCTGCGCCAACCGCCTCCCTGGCCGCCCCACGCAGTTAAAGCCACAGCCAAGAACGGCTGGCTCGCAAAAATGTTGAGGATTGACATGCGGCGGCAAGGTTCTTAAGATTATTCCTCGCATTGCAAATCTGCGACTGTGGAAACCTTTTTATCTGCTATGCGTCTGTCTAAAAGAGAACTCTTATGATTAAAGTGAATGGTCTTACCAAGAGGTATGCGCACACCACGGCCGTGGACCAGATTTCCTTTGAGGTTCAGCGCGGCCAGATTGTCGGATTCCTGGGGCCAAACGGCGCGGGAAAAACCACCACCATGCGCATGCTCACCTGCTTCCTGACGCCCACGGGCGGCACGGCTACCGTAGCCGGATTCGACATTCAGGAACAACCGCTGGAAGTGAAGAAGCGCATCGGCTACCTGCCCGAGACGCCTCCCGTTTACCTGGAGATGCGCATTGCCGAGTACCTGACATTCGTCGGGCAGCTGAAGGGGCTATCCGGAGCGGAATTGCGCACTCGCGTCGACTACGCCTGCGAGCGCTGCGCGGTGGCCGACGTTCGAAACAAGATCATCGGCAAGCTTTCGAAAGGCTACCGGCAGCGCGTGGGCCTGGCGCAGGCGATTATCCACAATCCTGACGTGCTGATTCTCGACGAGCCCACGGCGGGCCTCGACCCCAAGCAGATTAACGAGACGCGCGACCTGATCAGGAGCCTGGCTGGCGATCACACCATCATCCTGAGCACGCACATCCTGCCGGAAGTCAGCCAGACCTGCGAGCAGGTGATCATCATCAACAAGGGAAAAATTGTGGCCACCGATTCGGTGAGCAATTTGCAGCAGCGCGCGCGCTCCGGCGAATCCGTGCTGGTGGAAGTCGCAGGGCGCAACGGCAGCGTGGATCCCGCCGCGGTGCAGCACAAGCTGGAGCAGATTGCCGGCGTGAGCCGCGTCATACCCAAGCCGGACGGGCAGAAGCGCGTGATTTTTGAAGTCGAGGCCACCAAGGACCAGGGCGTGCGCGGCAATGTGGCTCGCGCCGTGGTCGAATCGGGCTGGGACTTGAATGAACTTAAGACCACGTCGATGAGCCTGGAAGAAATCTTCCTGCAACTGACAGGAACGGAAGCGCCCGCGGAACCGGAAGCCGTGGCTGCGGGGGGAACGAACTAATGAAAAATGTCTGGATTATTTGCCGCAAGGAACTTCGCAGCTATTTCGTTTCGCCGGTCGCCTACATTTTGCTGGTGATGTTCGCTGTTATTTTCGGCTTCTTCTTCTGGAATTCCGTGGGCTACTTCGTGAACGCGGCCATGGAAGCCCTTGCTGAAGGCGAACAATTTCCGATGAACGTGAATGAGCAGGTGATGCGGCCGCTGCTTGCCAACATCAACGTGATTGGCCTGTTTTTCATTCCCTTGATTACCATGCGCCTGTTTGCAGAGGAAAAGCGCAGCGGCACCATCGAATTGCTCACCACTTCGCCCATCACCGACGTGCAGGTGATCGTCGGCAAATGGCTTTCCGCGGTGATCATGTACGCGCTGATGCTGCTCTCGACGGTGCTCGATATCCTGTTCCTGTTCCGCTACGGAAATCCCGACTGGAAGCCGCTGGCCATCGGCTATCTCGGCCTGCTGTTGCAGGCAGGCGGCCTGATCGCCATCGGAACGTTTATTTCCACGCTGACCAAAAACCAGATCATCGCCGGCGCAGTGACTTTTGGCGTGTGCCTGCTGCTCTGGGTGCTGGGCTGGGTCAGCCAATACGAAAATTCCACCTGGGCGCAGGTGCTTTCCTACATGAGCGTGATTACGCACTTTGAATCGTTTGCCAAGGGCTTGCTCGATACCAAGGACGTCATCTTTGACGCCACGGTAATTTTCCTGGGATTGTTTTTTACAGCGCGCTCGATGGAATCGATGCGGTGGAGGTCGTAAGTGAATCGCAAGTGGATGGAAGCTCGACAAACAAAGTACACGGCCTACGTGACGCTCTATATCCTGGTCGTCCTGTGCATCGTTTCGGTGGCCAACGTTTTGTCCAACCGATACAACAAGTCCTACGACTCGACGGCAAACAAGCGTTACAGCCTTTCCGATCAAACCGCCAAAATCGTCAAGGGAGTCTCGCAACCCATCAACATCACTTATTTTGACAAGACCAGCGGTTTCCAGGGCGCAAAGGATTTGCTGGACCGCTACGCGACGCTTTCTCCCAAGGTGCATCTGGAATACAGCGATCCCGATAAAAATCCTCAAGCGGCGCGCGCCGCGGGCATCACCAAGTACGGCACGACCCTTGTGCAGATTGGCGCAAAGAAGGAAGACGCCAAGAGCATGACGGAAGAAGAAGTCACGGGCGCAATCATCCGCGATCTCAAAAGCAATACGCGCTCGGTTTGCTTCCTGACCGGCGGCGGCGAACGCCAGATTGACGATGCCGATCGCCCGGGCCTTTCGAAGTTTAAAGATTCCTTGACCAAGGACGACTACACGGCGAAGGCCATCAGCCTGCTCGAAAAAGCGGAAATTCCCTCGGACTGCACGGTTATTGTGCTCGCCGGACCCAAGAACGATTACCAGCAGTCGGAGGTCGATGCCATTCAGAAATATGTGGAAGGCGGCGGCCGCGCATTGTTTCTGCTGGATCCACCATTGAAGATCGGGCGTCCCACCGCGGACAATGAAGCACTGGACAATGTCCTGCAGGGATGGGGCGTCACCGTTGAAAAAAACCTACTCCTGGATTTAAGCCCGGTGGGGCAATTGCTGGGAGTTGGTCCCACGATCGCACTTGTCTCGACATACGCTCCCCATCCTATCGTGAACGAAATGAAGGGTACTGCGACGGGCTTTCCTCTGGCTCGCTCCTTGACCATCAAGAACACCGACAAATCGACCGTGCAAAAGCTGTTTGATTCCTCGGAATCCAGCCTGGCGACCAACAAATTGAATACCGCCGACGTGAATCCGAGCGACCCCAGCAACAAACACGGGGCCATGACCATTGCCGCGGCCGGCACATACAGAACCGGCAAAGAAAATTCAGAGGGGCGCTTTGTTGTGGTTGGCAGTTCTTCCTGGCTGGCGAATTCCTTCATCTCGTTCAATGGCAATGGCGATCTTGCGCTAAACGCCATGAATTGGCTTTCCTCGGATGAAGATTTGATCTCCATTCGCCCGAAGCCGCAGGAAGATCGCAAAGTCAATATGACTAGCGCGCAATTTAATTGGGTTCGCTTCAGCAGCCAGTTTCTCCTGCCGGGAGCGCTGTTGCTGGCGGGCCTCTCCGTGTGGTGGCGGAGGAGATAGCGGCAGCTTCGATTTCAACCCGATCACCGCGAGACCAAAATTATGATGAAGATGCGACAACTCGTTGTTGCCACCGTTGTGCTTGCAGCGCTGGCCGCCACACTGTATTGGTCCAATCACCGCAAGGCGGCAAGCGACAGCGCAGCGGCAAGCCCCAGCGTGACAAACGTCAAGGTCGTTTCCCTGACTCAGGACGATATTTCCAAACTGGAAGTGAAGAAGAAATCCGGCGACGATGTTGTCCTTACCCGCGCGGGCGCGGCAAATTGGAAAATCACGTCGCCCAAATCTCTGGTTGCGGATCAAAGCTCGGTCTCCACAATTCTGTACAACCTGGCCCCGATGGACGGCGCCACGCTCATTGACGAGAAGCCCGCGGACCTGAAGCAGTTTGGACTGGCGGAACCCGAGGCTCAAGTTTCTGCAACGGAAAAAGATGGCAAGACGCAAACCATACTGTTTGGCGACGAAACTCCCACCGGCGACTCTGCCTACGTCATGGTTTCCGGTGAATCAAAAGTGTATTCGGTCCCCAAAAATACCAAAACAAATTTGGACAAAAGCCTGAATGACCTGCGCGACAAGCGTTTAATGCCGGTCGATTTCGACAAGCTCAGAGCCGTGGAAATCAATGGCGCGAAACTGCGTCTGACCTTTGGCTCCGACGATGGCAAGTGGACGGTTCGCAGCCCCGCCAATCTGCGCGGCGATACTTCCAAAATGGAAACCATCATCGAGAAGCTGCGCACCGCGACCATGGACCCCAGCGCGCCGGAAGCCGAGACCAGGAAGGCCGCTTCCCTCTTCGCGTCTGGCACGCCAATCGCCGCTGTGAAGGCTACCGATGCCTCCGGCTCGCAAGAACTGCAAGTGCGAAAATCCGGCAACGATTATTACGCGAAAACCACTGCAATGGATGGCGCGTACAAAGTACCCACCGAATTGGGAGATGCGCTCAACAAGGATGCCGAAGACTTTCGAGAAAAAATTGTTTTTGATTTCGGCGCGGAAGATCCGGAGAAAGTTGAGCTCCACGATGGATCGAAAGCATATTTCCTGACGCGCAGCGGCGAGGACTGGTGGTCCGACGGAAAAAAGATGGACCCCGTCAGCGTTCAGGAATTTTTGCGCTCGATTCGCACGCTCACGGCGACGAAATTTGCGGCCACTGGATTTTCCGCTCCAGCCTTGTCCCTGGTGGTGACCTCCGGGGACGGCAAGCGCGTGGAAAAAGTGGATATCGCAAAGAGCGGGGACGGATTTCTCGCTAAAAGATTGGAAGGAACCGCACTGTTTGTGCTGGAAGCGAAAGCCGTCGAGGACCTTCAAAAGGCCGCCGGCGAGTTGAAGCCAGCCGAAGCATCTCCCGCCAAAAAATAGGCCGCGCTTCCACAAATGGAAATAGCCCAAGGCCTGAACGGGCCTCTCAAAATGTACGTAATTTTGTCATTCTGAGCGAAGCGAAGAATCTCTCCTCGGTTTAGGCCCACGAAAAGAAAGAGAGATTCTTCGCTTCGCTCAGAATGACAAAAATTTGGTTGTGATTTTTTTTTGCTGGCAGGAACCTGCCCCAAAAACAATTTCCCTCTACGAAGCTTGGCCCGTTTCAACAGGCAACTTCGCGGTTTCCCATCCTACGATGCCGCCGGCAATTTCGCTGACGCGCTCAAATCCGCCGCGCTGCAGCAAGCTCGCGGCGATGGACGACCGGTAGCCGCCCGCGCAATAGACCAGCAGCGAGCGGTCCTTGGGAATTTTCTGCAAGTTTTCCGCCAGATGATTGAGCGGCAATCGCCAGGCTGCCCGCGATGTGCTTCTGTTCGCGCTCGCGCGGCGCGCGAACGTCAATCGCCAGCGGCGGCTCGGGCGATGACAAAAGCTCCGCGGCAAACGGCGCGCTGAGGCGCTCGGTCGTAACCGTCAATTCCGGCCGCGATTCCAGGCTGTGCAATCCATCCTGCAGATATCCGACCACGTGATCGAATCCGATGCGCCCGAGGCGAGTCGCGGATTCGTTCTCCCGGCCGGGGTCGGCGATGATCACGATCGGATGCTCGCGATCCAGCACGGTTCCGGCCCAGGTCGCGTACTGGCCGCCGAGGCCGATGTTGATGCTGCCCGCCAGGTGCGCCGCCGCAAATTCGGCCGAATCGCGCGTGTCGAGAATCTGCGCGCCGATGGCTTGCAGCGCAAGCACGTCGTCGAGCGTCAGCGGATTCATCGCGCGCCAGCGTCTGATCCAGCGTGGGCCGCTCTTCGCTGTTCAGCACCGCGTCATAAGTGAAATAGGCCGGAGCGTCCGGCTGATCGGCCGTCACCACTTGAATGAATGCTTCCTTGCTCATGGGCTGCAGCGCGTAGTTCGAGCGGCGCTGCTCTCCCAGCGTCGATACCGTTTCCTTGCTGAGCGACTTTCCGCACAGCGAGCCCGCGCCGTGCGCCGGATACACCAGGCTCTGGTCCGGCAGCGCCAGCAGTTTCGTGTGCAGCGAATCGAACAGCATGCCGCCAAGCTCCGCCGCCGACCAGCCCAGCGCCGCGCGCAGATCGGGCCGTCCCACGTCGCCGATAAACAAAGTGTCTCCGGTCAGCACGGCGTGCGGTTGCGTATCGCTGGCATTCAGATCGTAAACGACGATGGAGATCGACTCCGGCGTGTGGCCCGGCGTTTCCAGCACCTTCAGGCGCACGCGCCCGAATTCGAGAATGTCGCCATCGTGAAACGGCAGTAAATGCGTATCCCGCTTTTGCCGCAGCGCCCAGATAGATCGTCGCGCCCACGCGATCGCGCAGTTCCAAATGCCCGGCGACGAAATCGGCGTGAAGATGCGTCAGGAAAACGTGCTTGATCTTGAGCTCGTGCTCGGCGGCAAAGGCAATGTATTGGTCGGTGTCGCGTTGCGGGTCAACAACGGCCGCCGTGCCTGTCGCTTCGTCTCCAATCACGTAGGAAGCGTGCGCCAGGCACGGCAGGTAGAACTGCTTGAAGATCACTTTCGACCACCCTTGTATGCGGATAATTACTTCGGCTGCGGAACGATCCGC
The DNA here is from genome assembly GCA_963825365.1 of uncultured Acidobacteriota bacterium. Classification (GTDB taxonomy): domain Bacteria; phylum Acidobacteriota; class Terriglobia; order Acidiferrales; family UBA7541; genus Palsa-360. The sequence goes on from CAWGSV010000005.1 coordinate 30,537, forward strand.
AGATAGGGCCGGGGCGCCTTCCAGCCGCCGGGATATTTCTGTTTGGCTTCTTCGTCGGACACCGCCGGCAGGATGATCACGTCGTCGCCCTGCTTCCAGTTCACCGGCGTGGCCACTTTGTGCTTGGCCGTGAGTTGCATCGAATCGAGCACGCGCAGCACTTCGTCGAAGTTGCGGCCGGTGCTCATCGGATAGCTGAGCATCAGCTTGATCTTCTTGTCCGGACCGACCACGAATACGGTGCGCACGGTGGCGTTGGTGGCGGCGGTGCGGCCTTCGGAGGTGTCGCCGGCGTCCGCCGGCAGCATGTCATAGAGCTTGGCCACTCTTGAGCTCCGGGTCGCCGATCATCGGATAATTCACCTTGTGGCCCTGCGTCTCTTCGATGTCCACCGCCCACTTGCCGTGGCTGCTCACCGGGTCCACGCTCAGCCCGATGATCTTGCAATTGCGCTTCTCGAATTCCGGCTGCAAGCCCGGCCATGTAGCCCAGTTCCGTGGTGCACACCGGCGTAAAGTCCTTGGGATGCGAAAACAGGATGGCCCAGCCGTCGCCGATCCATTCATGGAAATTGATGGTGCCCTGCGAAGTTTCGGCGGTGAAATTGGGAGCTTCGTCGTTTATGCGTAACATCGATTTTCTCCCCGTTTAATCATTCCTGGGTCCGTGCGCACAGCAAAATTAGCTCCAGCGCCCATGGCCCATATCGTTTCCAATCGAAAATTTCGATCCGGAACAACGTGCCGCGCATTCTACGCCTGTTCTTGCTGAGACACAACCGAGGCGGCCGGCAGATGGTGACTCAGGTTGAATTACTGCAAGACAAAGTCTGCCCGCCCGAAAAGCGGGCGGGCGCTACAAAACCATCCGTTTTTAGGTGTTGCGGTTTCGTAGTGCCCTCTCCGTCCCATGCTCTTCGGGACGGAGAGGGCACGTTCTACGGCAAAGTGAATCAATGCCGGCGGGCGATCCGTATTTGGGTCCGCACAATTCAACAGGCCGTTCCTATTCTGTGCGGGAAAACTGGCTAACTGCAACTTTATGGACTACTTGGAAGCCCAAGCGAAGATACAACTCAATGGCATTGCGATTCTCGCAACTAACATGAAGCCAGGACACCAGACCATCGCGGCGATGATCCCTTGCTAGTTGCCCGATAATGCCTGCCGCGTATCCATTACCGCGATGCCCAGGGTGTGTGCAAACGGCGCTGATCTCAACGTAATTGTCGAGCATCATGCGCTCTCCGCCCATCGAGACTAGTTTGCCGCCGGAACGGATTCCGTAGTAAGTACCCATCTGACAGGTCTTGTCGCGAAAAAAACCGGGAAAAGCCAGGCTGGTAAGTTCCATCATCTCTGAAGCGCTCTCATCGGGCAGCTTTCTGATCTCATCATTCAAGGCGGGCAGCGCCATAGTCTCGGGAAGCGCCATCTGAAAACATTCCGCCGCTTGCTCGACCAATAATCCGGGCACGCCAGGGTGGCCCTGCCCAAAAATCCAAATGGATTCGCCCAGCGCCAAAAGAGAACGAAGCTGATTGAGAGCTGGAACTGTGGGAGACGCGACAGCCCCGAACGGGGCAATATCGGCGGGATACCGGCGAGCCTCTCCCAATGGAACGGCAAAGCGACGTTGCGTTGTTTCGAGCGCGTGCCACACTGGATCCGCAAAGATGCGCTCTGGAAGAGAGTGATCCATAAGGCGGTCTTGGCGCCAGATGAGCAGAAGCTTCTACGCTCGCCTTGGCGGTTACTCTCTAGGCTGCACGCGCACCAGGTAACCGTTGTAGTCAATATACCATACGGTAACTGGATGGCGTGGAGGCGTCAATGTAAGTCCGGCGGTCATAGGCGAACGGCTCGGGCATTTCGTACACGTGCCACTCACCATTGTGCTGGTTGTAGCGAACCATCTGCCGGCCGTGCAGCACGCCGGCCCAAACTTCGCCGTTGGCATCCGGCTGCGCTTCGTAGAAATCCGTGTAAGGGCTTGGAGCGATCGGCGGCAGGTGCTCTTCGATCAGGCCCGTCTTGGCGTTCAGTTCGATCAGGGCGCCATCGCCACCGCCGAACCATGGATTGTCATAGGGATCGAAACCGCCACGCTTCCCTGTCATCATGTGCACGCCCGAATTCGCCTTGATCCACTCGCCCTGTCTTCAGGTCCATGCGCTCGATGGTGTTTCCCCAAGCCGGCAACCCGCCCCCTCCATAGTATTTCCCATCAGGGGAGATCAGATTGTCGTAGCTGAAGCTGACTTGCAGTGGGAAGCGTTGAACCACTTTGCCCGTTTCCGGATCAATCTTGCGGACATTGTCATCGCGGCTGTCCCAGACGTAGCCGTCAGGAGTCAGGGAAAAATTGCCGAAGCCCGGCGCGTTCAGGGGCACGGCATCCTCGATTTTCACCTGTGTCATTTTTCCGGTGGCCAGATCGAGGTGGTTGAGATTGTGGCTCCAGTTTTCGGAAAACCAGGGTACATCGCTTTTATCGAGCCTGACCGCGTGCGTTCCGGGCATGCCCTTGGGCGTCATCGGGATGTGATACTCGGTCACGATGCCGGTTTTGGGATCGAGTTTTCCGACCAGGTCGGTCTTGTGGCTGGTCCACCAGATATTTCCTTTGGAGTCGCCCTGCGCGTCATGCAGCGCCAGCAGCGCTTGCGGCAATTCGTACTCGGTGACGACCACGCGCGTGTCTCCGCCACGCGGCTTCGGGAATGCGCGCAGTGGCTCATCTTGCGCGTTCGGGCCGCGAACGCGCGTCAGGAACTTCACCAGCGTCTGGACTTCCTCGGGCGATGTGCCGTCGCGGCGCGTGACGGAATTGGCTCCGCCGCCCGTGGTGGTAGTTCCCTTGATGCGGATCACGAGCGAGGTGCCGGAATACTGCGTCATACGGTCAACGATCAGTGCCCAGCTGTGCTCGTCGTAGCGGTTGCGGAAGATCTGGTTCCAGGAGTGGCATGCGGAGCAATTCTTTTGCAGCGTGGCCTTCTCGTTCGCAGTGCCTGGCATATTCCAGAGCAGTTCGGCGCCGCTGAGCTGGCGCTCGATCTCAGGAGTAGCCGGCAGCGCATCGCTGTCCGAAACTCTCTCCAGCTCAATGTCACTGAGCTTGGTCGCGCCATCGATATGCACGGAATTGATGACGTAGGGCTTAAACAGCAGCGGGGTCGGGACGCGCAAGACGTAATCGCCCGTCTGCATCTTGGGAAACTCGAAATTCCCCTTCCCGTCGGTATACACGGTGGTGCGGATGCCATTTGGCGCGATCAGCTGCACGCCGATGCCCTCGGGCGAATCGCCCGTTGAATTCTTGACGGTTCCCGTTGCGCCGCCATTCAGTCCGCTTTGCACCGGCCACTTGTTGGTTTCGGCCCGATACCACGGATTCGGTCCGGGATTCTCGCCTTCGACGCAGCACTTGCCTTCCTTGATGTAGGTAACCAGGTCGGCGATATCGTTGTCCTTCAGCGTGGTGCCAAAGGCGGGCATGCCCGCGCCGCCATCTTTAATTTTCGCCGCCACGTTTTCCGGAGTCACGGGATCGCCGGACATCAATTGCTCATGCTTAAAAAGCTCTTTCAGGTAGGGGCCCGTCTTGGCGTACTGGTTGTGGCACATCCAGCATTTGTAGAAATAAATGTTTTCGCCGCGCCCCGCGCCGCTGTCGGCGATCACTCGATAGGTATCCAGCCGCGCCGATCGTTGAAAATCGTCCGTGTGCATCACCTTGCTGGATGCCGCTTGAGGTTGCGGAGGCGCCGCCTGTGACCGGCTGGCATTTCCAACCACTAGCAGAGCAAGTGCAAGTGCGACGGTAGCCAGGATGGTGATGCGCGTATATTTACGGTTTCGATCTCTCATGGTTTCCTCTGTAATGGGCAATCGCCGTGCGGGCAAACTTCTCCGCCATCGCAAAATTGCCACGAATAGCTATAGTTCATAAATCAAGAGCTGTCAAAATATTTTCGCTCGCGTAGTGAGACTGCGAGAACCCTGGGAACTCCTCCCCTGATCACCTCAAAAGTGCTTTGCACATGCAGAAAAAAAAGCCTTAACACAGAGTACAAAGAGAAAACCATTGAGAAAACCGAAGACGTCAGGCCGCTATTCCCGCTCTCCATTTTTTCCAATTCTCAATCCGCAATCCGCGCTCCCCACGTCTGGTGATTCCACTGATTTCTCCGATTTTCTCTGTGGCCGTTCTCTGTGTCCTCTGTGTTAAAAGCCTTTTCCGGAGGTGGCTCAGCATTTCGCGGATTTTTCGAAACTGAAATCTTCTTTCCCACGTCATTTGTTAACAGCAATCACTACGTGGTTGACCTTCCGCACTGGGCGGAATAGACTGCGCGCAACAGTCCCTTGGGACAAGCGATCCGTCAAACGAGTTTGAAAGAGGAGGAAGCATCGATGTCAAAGTACAAATGGATTTTTGCGGGTGTACTAGGCCTGGCATTTGCGTTCGCGTTCTTATTGGTAAAGGGTCCGGCAGCGCAAACGTCGGAAGGTCCGAAGTTCAAGGTCGACACGACCTGGCCCAAGGCTCTTCCCAACAAGTGGAAGATGGGCGGCGTTACCGGTTTGGCCGTGGACAAGGACGATAACGTTTGGGTGTATGACCGCCCCAACGATTTGACATCCATCGAAGTCGAAGCGGAACTGAATCCCCCAATTGCCGACTGCTGCACTCATCCCCCTTCGATGATTCACATCGCGGGGCATGACGGTCCCGGCTACAAAGACGGCGAAGTGATCGGCTCGTTCGATGCGCCGCAAGGGCACGGCATGGCCGTTGACAAGCAGGGCTTTGTCTATCTCGGTCAGAACGACGTGCGCAAGTACGATCCTAAGACCGGCAAGATGATGATGGCAGTGCCTCACGTGCCCGAAACGCCGGAGGGCAAGCCGTTCCTTGAGCCGACTCTCCCGAAGCGAGACCCGGGCGAGGGCAGTGCCGGCCCCGTTGCAGGATTCCTTACCATACCAGGCACCGCACGCGGTCCCCGCGGCGATGGAGCAGGGACAGCTGCAGCGCTGGCGCGAACGGCATTCATTGCCAAGTATCCCCCAACTACGCCGATGATCATCGGTGGAATCGAAGAGATTCGCACCGACGATGCGGCAAACGAGATCTACGTCGCCGATAACGCATTCGGCGGCCGCGTGATGGTCTTCTCGCTGGACAAATTCGAATTCAAGCGCGGATGGGGCGCCTATGGTCACAAGCTCACGGAGATCAGCACCGCTGCTGCCGACCATGCCTACGTTCCAAATGGTCCCATGGCCAAGGAGTTCGTCGGCCACCTGACGTTTAATTTCTCAAACGACGGCTTGGTCTACGCTGCCGACCGCGCCGGCAACCGCATCCATGTCACCGACAAGCAGGGCAACTTCAAGCAGGAAATTAAGATGGCCGAGGGCACGGGCGTGGGCGGCTCGACCGGCGGCGTCATGTTCTCCAACGACAAAGACCAGAAGTACTTGTATGTCTCCGACCTAACCAACAACCACGTGTGGTTCCTGGACCGCAAGAGCGGCAAAGTGCTGAGCACGCTGGGCAGCATGGGGCAAAACGCCGGCCAGTTCTTCGGCGTCCACATGGAGGCCACCGACTCAAAGGGCAACCTCTATACGGGCGAAGTGTTCTACGGCGAGCGAGTGCAGAGGTTCCTGCTGCAGAAGTAACAGAGTGGACTGGAAAGCAATCGCTTAATTTACTTGCAAGCACTCTAGGTGGGCGGCAGAACTTTCGATTTAATGCCGCCCCCTAAACCTAAGTCAAAGTTTGGGTTATGGCGTAATGGATTCCCTTTGCCATCCCGTTCGATTTAGCACGCAAGTGGAGATGAACGGGGCGGTCCCCCGCCGGATCGTCACTTTTGTGAGGCCATTGCCTGTTCCAAGGTTTCTCGTATGAGACGCGTGTAGGGAATGCCGCGCACTTTGGCCCGAGCCTTCACCGCCGCCAGCAACTGCTTCGGCACTCGCATGTTGATCTGCTCGTCTTTCTTCTCGAATTCAAACTGCGCAGGCCTGAACTGCGAATAATCGAGGGTGGAAAGATCCTGTGCGAGAAACGCCTCAGCCTGCCGATCGGTTTTAAGCCGTGGAATCTTCTTTTTCATAAGCCGCAATCTCCTTGGCATGCATATACCGGGCCGTCACCGGACGGATGAGGCGTCGGTTGTTCATTATCCTGATGGTGAACGCCACAAAGACGGGCCGCCCCTTGCTTGTTCTTCCCGCCGCGATCAAGCGGTCTTCATCCGCCGAGTGCTTGGGGTCGGGAGCCACAAGGGGGTCGCGCACAAACAGTTCCTCTATTTCCGTGATGGAGACGCCATGCTTTTGGCACTTGGCTCGATTGCCCTCATCCCAATCGAATCCGCTGACCCGCAAGTCCATCCGCACCCCAGTCTACACATTTGTATATACAATTGTCAATCATCAATATCGGTTCCCGGAAGGCTATTTTGCCGGACTGAATCCATATTCCTTGTATACCGCCTGAGCCTCCGGAGTATTCAGAAAAGCCACCCAGGCGCGCGCCGCTTCGGGGTGCGGCGCGTTGCGCAGAACAGCCGCGCTGTAGACCGCCGTGAAGTTTTGATCTTTTGGAATTTCAATGCCAGCGATGGGATTGCCGATTTTTTCCTGAAAAATAACCTCAGAACTCCATGTGACTCCGGCGTCCGATTCGCCTTTCATGATTCGCATGGCCGTTTGACGATGGTGTATCTGCGTCAGGTAGGCCGAGCCATCCTGAACTTTCTCTTCGTAGACGGTATGAAACAGCGCTTCTCCACCCGCTTTGCGAAGGGAATCGCCAATCTGTTTGGCAATCCCCTCCCATTGCGGATTGGGCATGGAAAGCCGCACATCGGGACGGCCCAAATCCTGCAGCGAATGAATCTGCCTCGGATTGGATGCCGAGACCATGATGGACAGGCCGTTTGTGGCATATGGCAGCGGTTTTTCCACCAGGTTCTGGCGTTCCATCCCCGCTAAAACCCCAAAATCCGCTTCATAGACGTCGGGCTGGATTCGCAACGTAAAATTGCCCAGCGTAATCGTGTTGTTGCTTTCCATTTGCTTGAGCAGGATTCCGGGCGGCAAGGTTTCATAGAAAATGTGCCCCTGCAATTCCGGATGTTGTTTTTCAAAAGCACTAACCAGCTCCGGCAGAACAAAAAACTGGTTGCCACCGATAAAAAGCACAAGTTTGGCGCCTTCAGCATTTCCGTGCAGGTCGGGCACATTGTCCACATCCGGAACCTGGAACACGTAGCCTTTGTCCGCTGCTGGATTATTTTTTCCTTTGCTCCAGGGCGGAGCGGCTTGCGAAAAAAGGGCAATAGCGAACGCCATCGATAGGGCGCCAGAGCCAACGATGCGCCAGGCGGTACGGAACTCTTGCAAGCCGCGCCCCTCGCCCTGATTAAACCGTGACATAGGAGAAACGCCCTTCGCTCTGCATTAAAGCGATGGCCGACACCATAGCCGCCACCACCAGCACGCCTGGCACGGTATGCGCCAGCAGGTCCTTTACGATTTCTTCAGGCTGCTGCCCGAGGCTATATTGCTTGACGAGCGCGCGTGCCTGCTCTTCCGTGGCCGTGTGGCAGCAAAGAAACTGCACTCCGCGAGCCTGCAGGGCTTGAATACTGGTGTCCTGGAATGACGAATTTTCATCGCTGGGATCTTGCGAAGCGCGCTGCGCATCTGATGCCGGCCTTTTTCACGAGATAGATATTGCGCACCGCCGGTTGCCCCGTCAGCGGGTCGTCCACTTTCAGCCATTCTCCAATGCGATATTTTTTCCAAACGTAGTCGTCGAAATTGAGCATGTTGGCAGGGCCATGCATTGCCGACACAATCAGAATCTGGTCCGCAGCAATACTGAAACCGAATTGCAGCCCATTGAGAGAATTCTTGATGTTATTGAGAAACCGTCCGCCGCCAATCTGAGTCTCGTCGAATACCTGCTTCACGCGGGCGCGTTTTTTTAGCAGGCGGTCGAAGTCCGCAAAATTCCAGTCTGTCGCCTTGTAAACCAGCTGCGCCTCCGCCGGCGCATTCATCGCGCCAAGCGCGGCAAGGCCCAGCGCCGCATGCCCAACAAGGGATCTTCGAGTGAATTTTGTCATGATTTTCTCCTATGCATTTCTGCGGCCAGGCGTCAGGCCCTGTTAATCACAACTTTGAGTCCGATGGGTGATTCGATTTTAATTCTATGCACGTCTTTGCAAAAGTAGCGCCGGCCGCTCCTTGGCAATCACCAGGAGGCGCAAAGCAGACCGATTCGGGGAACGATTCCCTTGCTCCCAGCTTCGAATGGTCCCGACGCTGGTGCAAAGGAATGCAGCAAACTCCGGCTGGCTCAGCTGCAAGCGTGTTCTGATGCGGCGAATTTGCGCGGGTTTCATCCGAACGGGCCCGAAAGCCAAACGAGAAGCACGCAACTTGGATTTTCGCCCTGCTCTATATTTCTTCGCTTCGGCAAATCCGGCTATCATCTCGTTAAAAAGATCCGTATTCATTTCGACTCCCTCAATTCTTCAATCAGCCTTGATAGGGTCTTTTTCTGATCTCTGGTCAAGTCGTCCTGCTCATCTTTATTAAAAATCATCAGCAGGAAGACCTGTCCGTCCTCCTCGATGTAATAATACAAGTAGCGGAAACCGCCGCGCTTCCCTTTTCCCCTTCCGGGATCGCCGGCGCGAGCCTTTCGAACGCCCGCCGCGCCTAGTACGACTTTCCCAACCTCGGGGTTCGCCAACAAATCGCTCTGAATTTCCAGCAGGACTTCATCGGCGCGATCTTTCGCGAGAGCCATCAACCGCTTGGTGAATACCGGAAACTCGATGAACTCTAGCACTCTGTAATACTACTACGGAGTTGTAGTACGAATCAAGGCTGGCGAATTTGGATTGCCGGGTGGAGAATGGAGAATTCCAAGACAACGGGCATTGGATTGAGCAAGGCCGTAGAATGCAATTCATGAATGACCCAAATGATCTGCAGCGTTTCGTGGATGCCCAGAATTCAGTGTACCCGCGAGTATTACGGGAATTGCGCAGCGGCCAAAAAGAGAGTCACTGGATGTGGTTCATTTTCCCGCAGCTTCGCGGCCTGGGGCACAGCCACATGGCGACTGCCTATGGAATCGCCTCGAGGCAAGAAGCCGAAGCGTATCTGGCGCATACTATTCTGGGAACTCGCCTGAAGGAGTGCACTCAACTCGTGAACCAGATAGAGGGGCGCTCGATCGAAGAGATCTTCGGATCTCCTGACCATATGAAGTTTCGATCCTCGATGACTCTATTTGCGTGCGCCGCGACCGACTGCCAAGTTTTCCAGGATGCCCTGCAAAAATACTTTGCGGGCCAACCCGATCCCCTGACGTTGCAACGGCTCTGAGCGACTGTGCAGGGAGGCGATTCGCTAAGAAAAAACTTTTCTCCTCAATTGGTAGTTGCAAATCAGTCGACGTGGATGGTTCTAAGTAGCACAGGCTTCAGCCTGTGGGTTTTGGCCTTGCAAGTCCTAAACCCCACAGGCTGAAGCCTGTGCTACTGAAAGGTCATGCGCCTTCCCTATCGAGCCAGTGGCGCAACGAGCGCGGCGTGCCCCGCGATGTGGCCGTCCATGGCCTTCATCAAATCGGCGCGCGTAGCGGTTGCTGGCAAATCGAGCTTTTGATCCAGGGCGAATAGTTCGAATGCATAGTGGTGCGCCACGGGTACGTCTTGTGGCGGGCACGGGGGACGGTAGCCGAAGATTCCGCCCTGCCCGGGGTTGCCATTGGTTTGATGGCTGCCGTCCGGCAGATCCGCGCTCGCGGATGAAACGCCTGCCGGAAGTGAATTCGCGCCGGCGGGCATATTCCAGACCATCCAGTGCAGGATGTCGTCGACGCCCTTGCGCGGGCGGGGCTCCATGTCATGCACGATCAACGCAAAGCTGGCCGTGCCTCGCGGCGGCTGCATCCATTGCAGCGCGGGCGAGATGGCGTCCGCTCCCGCCGAACAAGTGAATTTTGCGGCAAGCGTTTTTCCGTCGGAGATGTCCGTGCTCACCAGCGTCATGGGCGGAGGCGGGGGTCCGGCAGCGCGTCCGCCGCCCGCAGCAGGCGGAGCGCCTCCGGCGGCGGGTGCTGGCGCGTTCTGTGCGCCGGCTGTGAGACACGAAGCAGCCAGAACAATCAGGCCGCTAAATAGGAAAAATGATTTCGTCCGCATTTGCGTTTGCCTCCTTGCATTAGCGATCCCAGTGTCAGTCCTATCAGTAATAGATGTATGCCGCGCCCGATTCCTCGGCCGGCTTGGCGTTTTTAGGCGGATTCACGCCCACGCCACCACCGCTATCCTTGAAAGCGCCCACGGCCAGCACTTTGCCGTCTCCACTCAGCGCCAGTGAAATTCCAAATTCTGAGCCGGCATGCAGGGGCGAAGCCTTGACGTATGAGACAGGCGTCCAGGTAGTTCCGGTGCGCGTGTAGACATAGGCCGCGCCGGAATCTTCGGCTGTGGCATCTTCCTGGTCACCGTTCAGGCCGGTCGCGCCGCTGTCCTCAAGATGTGCGCCCACGGCCAGCGTGTTGCCGTCACGGCTGAGGGAGAGGGCCCAGGCGAACTGGTCATTGAGCCGTGTGTTGGTGGCCTTGATGAAGGCCTGCTGCGTCCAAGTCGTGCCGTTTCGAACGAAAACGTACGCCGCACCGGTTGAAACGTCGGAAAGCGCGTCATTGGAGCCCTCGTTTGGCGGTTGGATGCCTCGGAGCAGGCTGTCTTCGTCGAACGCGCCCGCGACCATGGTGTTGCCGTCATCGCTGATGGCGATGGAGCAGCCCAGCGAATCGCCAGCTTCCGCGTTCAAGACTCTGAAGGCGATTCTGCTGCGCCCATGTGCTGCCGGTGCGAGTGAAAATGTATGCAGCACCCTTGCCTCTGTCTTCGTCATACGAGCCCACAGCCATGGTATTGCCGTTGCCGCTCAAGCCCACGGAGTAGCCAAAAAGGTTTCCCCGGTTCGTGGTGTTCCAGGGCTTTACGTAGGCCTGCTGCGCCCATTTGTCCCCGGAACGCCCGAAGACATAGACCGCGCCGGCGCTATCGGCGGAATTGTCAGCCTGATTGCCGTTGATACCAGTGGCGGCGCTATCTTCGGAAATTGCGCCTGTGGCCAGCGTGTTGCCATCGCCGCTCAAGGCCAGCGGAGTAACCGAATTGGTCGCCATCTGATTTTTCGCCCGTGTTGGAAGCCTTTAGGTAGGATTGCTGCGTCCAGGTGGTTCCGGCGCGCGTAAAGACATAAACCGCTCCGGCGCCCGGCATCGAGTTATCCGCCTGATTTCCGTCCACGCCCGTAGCCGAACTGGATTCGCCGATGGCACCGACAGCCATGGTGTTCCCGTCATTGCTGAGCGCTATGGAGGAGCCAAACTGGTCACTCTTCTGCGAGTTGGATGCCTTTACGTATGCCTGCTGGGCCCATGCGCCGCCATTGCGGACAAAAACATAAACCGCACCGGAACTGATCGCGGAATGATCCGCCTGATTCCCGTTGATGCCTTTGGCCCCGCTATCTTCCACGGTCGAACTTACGGCCATGGTGTTGCCATCGCCGCTCATCGCCACGATGATTCCCAGTTGGTTGAAATTCTTTGCGTTAGAGGCCTTGATGTAGGCAATCGAAGCTGGTTTCCATGCGAGGCCCGCGGCGCGTATGGGAGTGCCCCGGGGGCCGGCGGCAGCTTGGGGAGCTGGGGCGACCGCAGGCGCGGCTGCGGGCGCGGGCGCCTGCGCGAAGCCTGCTGCGCTGCAAAAGGTCAACCCCGCGAGCGTTAGGCCGAATAGACTGGCCACAGAAATATTCTTGCGCAAATTCATTCTGGCCTCCGTTGAAGACCTTTGCAATTCAGTTTCAAGAAGATACAGCGATCCCCGAAAAAACGCAGCGCAAGCGTGGCCTGTTCGTGCGTCGAAAAAGCACGAAGCCATCAATTACAAAAAAACAGCTTATTGCGCGGCTTTGATGCTGTTGTGGATTTCCTTGCCGGAATCCGTCAACGTAATTTTGCTTTCGTGAGAAAGATTCATGTCATTGGAACCGTTCTTGTTGCGTGGGCCAATGATGGTGATCTTGTCCCCGGCCTTTAGCGTGTCGCGATCCCACCCGTCGGCCCTGTGCAGTGCATTGGCGCCGCCCAATTCAGCATGCCAGTGTTGCATGACACCGTTCTTGTCCTTTGATTCAAAAATGATCGCCGCATGCGGGTTCACAAATTCGAATTCCAGGACTGTCCCTTGCACAGTGACGGGATGTTCCTCGTCATAACGGCCTGCAAAACCATGGTGCGCGAGAGCCGGTACGGAAAGCACGAAAAGTCCGACAACTGGAAGTAAAAAAGAAGCTAGTGACTTGAATTTCATTGATCACCCCTTTCGATGGCGGCGAATCTCTCACAGCCGCATGTGAATTGTCAACCTAAGTACGTACTCCCCGGCCATTTCTCAACTGAACTCTACGCACAAAAATTCCACTTCATTTATGGCATGGCCAAAGTACGAGATTGTATGCAGATTGGACGTACCTGCGGTGATGCAGGTTTCATGATATGCGCTTATTTCGACACCCCCTCCCCAGGTCACTCGGGTTTAGGCGGGCGTGCCATTTCCATCGAATCCAGCCAAGCTAGCTTATGGTTTGCTGAGGGCATTTCGCACCACGGCGCCGCCCTTGATCACAACCTTCACATTTTCAAGTTGCTTGATGTCGTCCAGTGGATTCCCCGTCACGGCAATCATGTCCGCAAATTTGCCGGGCTCGATTGCGCCAACCTGATCGGCCCAGCCCATCAGATCGGCGGCGTTAATTGTGGCGGCTTGAATGGCGGCCAGGTTCGACATTCCGTATCGCGTCATCCATTCAAACTCGATGGCTTGCGTGCCGTGAGGAAACGGGCCGGCATCGGTGCCAAAGGCGATTTTTACGCCCGCCGCCAGAGCCTTCTTGAAGCTCACTTCGTGCAGTTGCAAGCGGCTGACTTTTCCGCCAGACATTTCCAGGTCGCTCTTCTCCAGCGCTCCGCTGTACACATACAAGGTGGGCACCAGATAGATTCCGCCCGCAACCATTTTGCGCACCGCGTCATCGTCCAGCCCGATTCCGTGCTCGATGGAATCCACGCCCGCGTCGATGCAATGGTGCAGCCCCGGGCCGTCGTAGGCGTGGCAGGCAACCTTGATATGTTTCGCGTGCGCCTCGTCCACAATGGCTTGGGTTTCTTCCAGAGTGAAGGTGGGGATGCTCACTTCTTTCCCATCGGCGGTGAAATAGTAGCGGTCGGTGCCGTAAATCTTGATCAGATCGGCTCCGTAATCAAATTGCTCGCGGACCGCCTTGCGCGCCTGCACCGCGCCATCCACAATTTCCACGCCGCGAGGAACATCCACTTCCGGCGAGTATCCTTCAAGGCCATATCCGCCGGTTGAGGAAATGCCGCGCGTGGCCACTTTCAGCCTCGGTCCGGGAATTAATCCATTGTTGATGGCGTTGCGCACGTCCACATCGCTGTACATCGATCCTTCGGTTTCCACATCGCGCATGGACGTGAATCCGGCATCGAGATCCTTTTTCACATTCAGCGTGGCCAGGATGGTGCGGTATTGCCAGGACTGCTTGAGCAGGATGTCGTCATAGTGCGAATTGTCGGTGTCGCTGAGCATGATGTGCGTGTGGCAGTCAATCAATCCCGGCAAGACAGTGGCGCGGCTCAAGTCCACCACCGTCGCGCCCGCTGGTATTTGCACTTGATCGGCGGCCGCTACGCGCTCGACGCGATCCCCGCGAATGACGATCACCTGATTGCTCAACATTTTTCCGCTGCGCACGTCCAGGAGCTTTCCCGCTTTGACGAATGTCTGCGGCGGATCAGCGGATTTCGCCATGCCTGTAAAAATTAAAATCAGTGCGAGAAAGGCGAAGCGCTTCATGTTCCCCCCTGAGCGGAGTTTCATCCCTGCTTTCAAACGCGGCACCATTGTAAGCCCATCCCTGCAGTTCCAAGGCAGGGCCGCCCGCAGGCTCGTTTTGAGTTAATTTTTCCTATATACTCGGCTACGGATATCTGGTAGAGTATATCCTATGACGGATACGAAGCGGCCCTTCTCCAATCCGCTGGCCCTGGCCATCCTGGTCCTCCTGTACGAGCGCCCCATGCACCCCTATGAAATGGCCGCCACCATGCGCGAACGCCACAAGGAGAGCAGCATCAAGCTCAACTACGGCTCGCTCTACACCGTCATCGAGCAGTTGCTGCGCGAACACTTCATTGCCGTTCGCCAGATCCTCAAAGAAGGCAAGCGCCCCGAAAAAACGGTGTACCAGCTGACGGCCACGGGCGAGGTGGAATTAGTCGATTGGATGCGCGAGCTGGTCAGCTCCCCGGTCAAGGAATATCCCATGTTCGAAGCGGCCCTTTCGCTCTTGCCGGTGCTGCCGCCGGAAGAAGTCATCGGCCTGCTGGAGATTCGCCTGGGTTTGCTGAAAAAGTCCCTGGAGGAGTGCGAGCGGGAAGAGCGCATGTGCCGGGAAATGAAATTGCCGCGCCTGTTTTCTCTTGAGAGCGAATACTACAAAGCCATCACACTCGCGGAATACAAGTTCTCAAAAGATTTGCTCTCCGATCTGAAGCGCGACGCCGCGGGATTGCGCAGCGGTTGGTCGGAAATGCGCAAGCAGCACCTGGCCGGCAAAGCGGGGGCACAAAAGAATCGGAAAGAAAAGTGACAGCATTAGGCGTAATTCAATAGGAGGAAGTAGCTTTTTGTGGCGCCGGCGTCCCGCCGGTGGCTTTTGTGCTCGAGTGGCTGGGAGAAAAACCGCCGGCGGGACGCCGGCGCCACAACTATAAAAGGAGAAATGATCATGCAAACTTCAACAAGAAAACCCTATCTCGGAATTTCCATGGAGGGCGCGCTGGCCAGCTGGTACGCCAAAATCACGCGCAAGGACCTCGCTGAATTTCAACGCCTTGCCCGTGAACTCGCTAAAGATCTCCCCGCAAACGCTCGCGTGCTGGAGATCGCGCCCGGCCCGGGATTTCTTTCCATTGCACTGGCAAAACTTGGCGCGTTTAAAGTCACCGGGCTGGATATCAGCCAATCGTTTGTGGAGATGGCTTCCCAATATGCCAAACAGGAAGGCGTGCCGGCCCGCTTCATCCATGGCAGCGCCTCGGACATTCCTCTCGAGGACGGCATGTTTGATTTGATCGTTTGCCGCGCAGCCTTCAAGAATTTTTCTGAACCATTAAAAGCACTGAACGAAATGCATCGCGTGCTGAAGCCGCTGGGCAGAGCTGTAATCATCGATCTGCGCAAGGACGCGCCCTGGGATGAAATTGTGGCCTATGTGGATGGACTGCATCTCAGCGCAGCGAACAGCATGGATGACCAAGTTTACCTTCAAACATATGCTCCTCAGGCGCGCCTACACGGAAAAGCAAATGTCATCGCTGGCAATGCAGTCCGATTTCAAATGCTGCGAAATCGTAAAGGCACCAGTGGGCATGGAAGTCCGACTGCTGCGCATTCAACCGCTGGTGGAACAAGCGGCTTGAAAGGGGTCCGCTTCCTCTGAATTTTCGAAGGTCAAAGTGTGGGTATTTTCTTTGCTCGTATTGATTTTCTCCTGAAACCTGACCCAGGCAGTGTTGCCTGGAGGAGGAAATGGGACAAAGTCAGCCAAGCCTTTCCCAAACCACCACGTTTTTCGAAGCAAAATTCCTTCAGATAATTTTCATGTGGGCTTGCTATGCTTCGGTCATCTTCTGAACGCGAACATAATCGAATCGTTCAGATTTTGCTTTTCTAATGCACGTTGGATATATACACTCCGTGGCGGCTTCCGGCAGGGGCCGGGGGCAGGAGGAGAAGGAATTCATGGGTGATTCATACTATTTTGTAGATAATGCCATCCCTAAAGGGCCGCTCAATGCGCGCCCAAGCGGTTTATTCCCTTCCATCAAGCGGTTTTCCTTGGTGGCGCTGGCCCTGTCTGCGACAGTTATGCTGGCTGCAGCGCCACGGGCTGCGGCGCAGGGCGCGGAAACGGACGTCAAGTTCATCCAGGCTCCGGGACCGGCGCAGGCAGGGGCGCCAGTGACCGTGACCTTGCAGGACGCACTGGAAAGGGCGCGCAAGCTTGACCCCACACTGGCAGGCGCAGTTTCCGACGCAAAGAATGCGCGGGAAGACCGCATCCAGGCACGCAACGCGATGCTGCCCACGATTACTGCAACATCGCAATATCTGAATACGCAGGGGGATGGCGGCAAGATTTCCGACGGAAGATTCGTTACCAACGACGGTGTACATATCTACCGTGATTGGGCTGTCTACCACCAGGATCTTTCCCCTGGCCTGCTCATGGGCACGGGATTTACGCGAGCCAAGGCGGCAGAAGCCATGGCCAACGCCAAGGCGGAGATTGCACGCCGCGGGCTAAATGTGACCGTCACGAAAAGCTATTACGGACTGGTTGCAGCGCAACGCAAATATGCGACTGCGCAGGCCGGACTGGATCAGGCCAAGCATTTCATGGATACGACTTCGGATTCGGAGCATCAGGGGCAGGCCTCTCATAGCGATGCGGTGAAGGCAGAAATTCAATATCGCATTCAGAAGCAGGCGTTTGACGAGTCCCGCTTCGCTATGGAAGACACCCGCCTGGGGCTTGCCGTAATTCTTTTCTCCGACTTTAACGAAAATTTCACGGTGGTGGATGATCTGGATTCCGCGCCGGCGCTGCCGCCTTTTCCGGAAGTTCAAGAGATGGCCGAAAAACAAAATCCTGACATGCGCGTTGCGCTGGAAACTGCTCGGCAAGCGGAATTCGACGTTAAATTGGCCAAGAGCGCGTTCCTGCCGACGCTGAGCGTAGATTTCGACTACGGTATAGAAGCTAATTGCTTCGCCCTTCATTGCACTCGCGCGTCGGTTGCGGCTCCTGATCAAGGGGTTGGGGTCGTTCCCAACCTCGGTTATTTTCTTACCGCTGCATTGACTGTTCCCGTGTGGGACTGGGGCACATTGCGCAGCAAGCTGCATCAAGCGGAATATAAGCAGCAGGCAGCAAAGGCGGCGCTCAGCCAGGCGCAGCGCATGGACATCAGCGAACTATACGCTACCTACGACGAGGCCATGGTGGCGCGCGGCGCGCTGGAAGAAGCGCGGCGCACGGCGGAACTTGCGGTCGAGGGCCTGCGTCTCACCAATTTGCGTTATGAAGGCGGGGCTTCTCCGGCATCCGAAGTAGTGGATGCGGAAACGTCCCTTGTGACCGCGAGAAACGCGTATGCCGACGCGCAAGTGCGCTATCGTACGCTGCTGGCAACACTGCAGACATTTACGGGTAATTTCTGATGGACCGAAAACTCAAAGGCAAGCAAATGAATGGGAGCAAATCAATGTCTTTTCCCCCAATGATTCACTCGATGAATAAATCGATGAACGGCATCGCGCAAACGAAAATCGCAGCGCTTTCCGGCCCGCAAGTGAGCAGAGCGTTACGCTCGCTTGTGGTCCTGGCGGCAGCGGGCATTCTGTTCTCAGGCTGTGGCACGAAGGAAGCGGCCGATGCCAGCCCAACTGTGACGGTGCAGGTGGACGGCGCGGAAAAAGGGATCATCCAGCGCAAGGTGGTCACGGACGCGGTGCTCTACCCGCGCGATCAGGCGGCCATTGTTCCCAAGGTTGTCTCCTCGGTGAAAAAATGGTACGTGGACAAGGGCAGCCACGTGAAGGCCGGACAGCTGCTCGGCGAACTGGAAAATCAGGATTTGACCGGCGCGCAGATGAAGAGCCAGGGTGGCTTGTCGCAAGCCGAAGTCACCCTCCAAATGCAATTGCAGAAGAGCGCACAGGACTTGAAGTTCGCCAAGCAATCCATGGACTCGGCGCAGAAGCTTTATGACAGCCGCGCGACGCTCTACAAGGAAGGCGCGGTCTCGGCCAAGGATCTGGACGATGCCTCCGTGGCCCTGACACAGGCCAAGAATACCTACGACTTGTCGCAAAAGCAGTACGACCTCAAAGCAGCGGAAGGCGCGAGGGACGCAGCCAAGGGCGACACGGAAAACGCCACTGCCATGCTGAGCTATAGCAAGATCACCAGCCCCATCGACGGCGTCATTACCGACCGCCCGTACTATCCCGGCGAAACACCTGCGACCGGTACTCCCGTCATCACCGTTATGGACCTTTCGCAGATCGTGGCCCGCGCGCATGTGGCGCAAGCCGAAGCAGCGTCTCTAAAAATTGGCGATGAAGCTACTATTTCCATTCCCGGTGAGCCAGTGCATGTAAAGGGCAAAATCACTCTGGTAAGCCCCGCGGTAGACCCCAACAGCACGACAGTGGAAGTTTGGGTCCAGGCGCCCAATCCAAAAGGGAGTTTGCGACCGGGCAGCAGCGTTCGAGTGACCATGGTCGCGGAAACCGTGAAGGACACCGTGGTGATCCCCCAAGCGGCCTTGCTGACAACGCCGGACGGCCTCAATCAAGTGATCGTACTGGATACCGACAACGCACCCAGCAAGAAGAAGGTGAAGATCGGCATCAAGGACGGCGAAGCCAAGACCGTGCAGATTACCGATGGATTGTCGGGCGGGGAGCGCGTGGTCACGATTGGAGCGTTCGAACTGGCTAACGAGGACGATCCCGTTTTGGCCAAGACCAAGGTTCAGGTTCAGGCGCCCAAAATGCCGGACGACGAGGACGAGTAGGGTCATGTTCGCGGCCAACGGCAGGACGATTGGAAACACAAGCAGATTTGCAGCACCGGCCGGAATCTGCACGGCCATTGCACTCGGATTTTCAATCACGACTTTGCGGCAGGTAAAATTAAATGTCAGATAAGACACCCAGCCATTCGAAGGTATCTGCAAATCCGGAGTCGCGTTACTGGTTCGCCCGGCACTCCAAGTCGATCATCTTCTTGATCTTGACGCTGGCGGTGGTC
The DNA here is from genome assembly GCA_963825365.1 of uncultured Acidobacteriota bacterium. Classification (GTDB taxonomy): domain Bacteria; phylum Acidobacteriota; class Terriglobia; order Acidiferrales; family UBA7541; genus Palsa-360. The sequence continues at coordinate 49,572 of CAWGSV010000005.1, forward strand.
GGTGCGTACGAGGCGCTCTCGCTGCCCATCGCCGTTTTTCCATCCACGCAGTTCCCGCGCATCATCGTGGGCGTGGATAACGGCGTGATGCCCATCGAGCAGATGGAAGTCACCATCACGCGCCCGCTGGAGAACGCGGTGAATAGCGTTCCGGGACTTGAGGACGTTCGCTCCACCACCAGCCGCGGATCGGCCGAAATCGACCTGTCCTTCAACTGGAACGTGGACATGATTACCACGCTGCAGCTGGTGAATTCGGAAATCGCGCGCATTCAAAGCACGCTGCCTACCACCGCCGCGATTGAGACGCACCGGCTGGATTTCGCCAGCTTCCCCATCCTGGGCTACAGCTTGACGTCCGCAAAAGTTCCCCAGACACAGTTATGGGAAATTGCCACATATGACATCAAGCCGCGCCTGAACAGACTGAATGGAGTTGCCACGGTAATTGTGCAGGGAGGGCAGACGCCCGAGTTTCAGGTGACGCCGGATCCCTCCAAAATGCTGCGCGCGCACGTGACCGTGCAGGATATTCTGGACGCCGCCAATCACACCAACATCGTCGATTCGCCTGGACTGCTCAGCCGCAACCACCAGTTGTTCCTGGGGCTGCTGGATTCCCAGGTTCATAACGTGGAAGACATTGGCAACATGGTGATCAAGAATGTGGGCGACGCGCCGGTTCGCGTTCGTGACGTTGGATCGGTAGCGGCATCTTCCGCCCCGAATTACACAGTGGTCACGGCCAACGGAGTACCGGCGGTGCTTGTCAGCGTCAGCCGGCAGCCGGACAGCAACACGGTGGAAGTAGCCAACCTGGTGCACCAGGAAATTGACGGACTGCGCTCAAGCCTCCCCGCCGGCGTTGATTTGAACGTGTTCTACGACCAGTCCAACATCGTGCGTGAGTCCATTGGCAGCGTGCGCGATGCCATCATCATCGGATTATTGCTGGCCGGAATTATCATCTACTTGTTCCTGCGCGACATCGGTACGGCGTTGATGACCGGGCTGGTTATCCCCGTGGCGATCTGCGTAACGTTCATCGCCATGAAGATGCTGGGCCAGAGCTTCAACATGATGACTCTGGGCGGCCTCGCGGCGGCCGGCGGATTGATTATCGACGACGCCATCGTGGTGGTCGAAAACATCATCCTGCACAGGGACGGCGGCGAAGGCCGGCTGGAAGCGGTCAGCGCTGCTCTGCGCGAATTGACCATTCCCCTGATCGGGTCCACGCTTACGCCGATCGTTGTGTTCCTTCCGTTGATCTCCATCACTGGCGTGACCGGCACATTTTTCCGCGCGCTGGCCATTGCCATGAGCGTTTCGTTGCTCACTTCCCTGGCGCTGGCGCTCACCTGGTCCACCAACCTGGGCGTGCACCTGATTCGCCGCGGGAAAGAAGAACCTGCTGAGGCAGCCGAAGTCGCGGAAACCACTGGCATGAGTGCGGAAGCCGTGGAACTTGCGCGCATGAAGCGAATGATGGAAGCGGAAGAAGAATCGCTCAGAGGCGGAATATTTGAGAAGGTAGTTATATTCTACGAACGCTGGCTGCGCCGCGCGCTGGAGCATCCGGTGTGGCTTGGCGGGCTTTGCGCCGTTTTGATCGCTGTCTCTTATCTCTGTTTCATGCAACTGGGATCGGACTTGCTTCCGCACATGGATGAGGGCGGATTCATTCTGGACTACGTCATGCCGCCGGGTAGCTCGCTTGCGGAGACCAACCGCGTCGTCACGCACGTGGAAAATATCATCAAGTCCGTGCCCGAAGTGGAGAACACTTCGCGGCGCACTGGATTGCAGCTGGGTCTTGCCGCAGTCACCGAGCCGAACACAGGAGACATCGCGGTCAAGCTGAAGGACAAACGCAGCCGTGGAATCGACGACATCATCAGCGAAGTCCGCGGCAAGGTGACTACACAGGAACCCGCGCTGGACGTGGAATTTACTCAGGTGCTTCAGGACATGATTTCAGACCTCACCGGCGCTCCGCAGCCAGTGGTCGTACAATTATTTTCGCCGGATGTGGATCAGCTGACCTCCTGGGCTCCTAAAGTGGCCGATGCATTGGGCCGAATTCAAATCAACTACAAGAAGCCGGTGGTGGACGTCGAGGATGGAATCGACAACACAACCAGCGGCCCGGCTGTTGTGTTCAAGATCAATCCGGCGGCTTCAGCCAAGGCCGGCTTCACCACCGATCAGCTCACCACCATCGCTTCTGCAATTGTGGATGGCGAACCCGCCACTGCGCCGCTGATTATCGACTCGCGGCCCTATACGCTGCGCGTGCGTTATGCGGCGTCCAATCGGGCATCGCTGGAAGCCATGAACAATACGATGATCGTCAATGCAAACAATGGCTCCGCCACTCTCGGTTCGGTCTCCACGATTGAGGAAGTGCCCGGCCAAACGGAAATTCTGCGCGACAATTTGCAGCAGGAAAAAGAAGTGACGGCGCGCCTCGAAGGCATTGACCTCGGCCGTGGTATCGCCGCGGTGCAAAAAGCGGTAAACGATTTGCACTTGCCTCCGTCCATCCGAGTAGCCTATGGCGGCACGTACAAGGAACAGCAGAAGTCGTTCAGCGACTTGGTCACCGTGCTTTTGCTGGCGTTGGTGCTGATCTTCATTGTGTTGCTGTTCGAGTTCCGGTCGTTCTCGGCGCCGCTGGCAATTCTCTCTTCGGCGGTTCTGTCGACGTCGGGCGTCTTTTTCGCGCTGTACATTACGCGCACCGACTTTCAACGTCTCGTCCTTCATGGGCTTGATCATGGTGCTGGGAATCGTGGCCAAGAACGGCATTCTGCTGCTGGACGCCAATCAGAAGTTTGTGGGGGTTGGATTCGAGGCGGAAGAGGCCATGATTCAGGCAGGACGCCGTCGTCTACGACCTATCGTGATGACGGCTATGGCCGCCGTGGCGGGTATGCTACCGTTGTCCCTCGCGCTGGGTGCCGGCTCGCAAATGCTGCAACCGCTGGCCATCGCGGTCATCGGCGGAATCTTGATTTCAATGGTGTTGTCGCTCATTATTACGCCGGCGATTCAGTACTACCTGACGCGCAACAAGCAAGCGGCAGTGGAAACTGGCGAACCGGTCGAAGCGCGGTAAGGCTGGAGTAAGGCCAGAGCAATGCTTGACCGCTGGGTGAAATTTATGCGGCCATGAAACGTATTATTGGAGTAGAACCATGCATGTTGTTTTCTGCTCGAACGAAACTATAAGGAGATGCTTCGTAATGTCACAAAATAAGATCACAGGATGGTTGCGCCGGATTGGCCCACTGGCCGCTCTGGCATTGATTGCTTCCGTGGTCGTTTACGCCGCACCGCAAGCGTCGGGCTACAAGATCATCAAGAGGATGCCGGTGGGTGGCGAGGGCGGATGGGACTACCTCATGATGGACTCGGACACGCATCGTCTGTATGTCGCCCGCGGAAACCATTTTCAGGTGGTGGACGTTACCGCCGGCAAAGTGATCGGCGATATCGCCATTGCCAATACCACGAACTCACATGGAATTGCCCTGGCCACCGATTTGGGCAAGGGGTTTACGAGCAACGGAGACGCCAACACGGTTTCGGTCGTCGATTTGAAGACTCTGAAGGCCACTGACGTGATTGCCATCCCCGGGAAGGATCCGGACTCGATCCGTTACGATGCAGCTACCAAACGCGTCTTTACCTTTAACGGCAAGAGCGCCGACTCGACCGTTCTTGACGCAACCACCGGCAAAGTAGTCGGCACGGTCAAGCTCGCTGGCAAGCCGGAAGAAGCCATCCTCGATGGCAGTGGAAATATGTGGGTCAACATCGAGGATAAGAATTCCATCCAGGAATTCGACACAAAAACCCTTGCCGTCAAAGGCACCTGGCCGCTCACCGGTTGCGACGGGCCTTCAGCCATGGCCTATGATAGCGCTCACCACCGGATTTTTTCAGTTTGCGACAAAGTCATGATCGTCGTGAATTCAGACAACGGAAAAGTGGTCGCTTCGCCTCCAATCGGCGGCGATCCTGACGGCGACGGGTTCGATCCGGGCACAGGTCTGGCATTCGCATCCTGCCGCGAAGGACTCGTTTCCGTAATTCACGAGGATTCGCCGGATAAATACAGGGTTGTCGGCAATATCACCACTCAGTTTGGCAGCCGCACGATGGCCGTGGACGCCAAGACACACCGCGTGTACACGGAGACTGCGGATTTCAAGCCCGCAGCAGCTCCCACACCGGAGAATCCGCGACCGCGTCCCCAAGCAATCCCGGGAACGTTCGTGATTCTCGAAATCGGACAGTAATTCACTTCTCTAAAAGGAAATCGCCCTGGGCTCCCAAGAGCCCAGGGCGATTTTTTCGTATTTTGGTGGCACAGGCTTCAGCCTGTGGATTTTAGTCCTTGCCAGGACTAACCCCCACAGGCTGAAGCCTGTGCTACTAGTTCCCCCAGCCTACTTCTTCCCTTTGGTAACCAGCTTCTGCACGCGCCAGTTGTTCATGTCTGCGATGAATAGCAGATCCTCCGACGGGCAGGCGATGCCGTGCGCCCAGTTTAACTGGCCCAGTTCGTGGCCGGACTCGCCCCATTTGCCAAGAATTTTTCCTTCCGGCAACTGAATCTTGTAGAGGCGGCCGGGTTCTGAGTCCGTGGTGTAAAGATATTGCGGCGTCGTGTTGGTAATGCAGATGGTCCACGGCGCGGTTTCATCGGGACGTTCCACGGGCAGATCGCCCAGCACCGGATGGCGCGTCTTGTCGTACGGCATATTCAGGAAGATGAACTTTTTAAAGTTTCCGTCGAGATCGAATACCTGAATGCGGCGGTTGCCGCGATCGGCGACGTACACATTGCTGTCGCGGTCGATGCCGATATTGTGCGGATTCCGGATGTGGCCGGGATTTTCATTGGCGTGCACTCCTCCGGTTCCCGGGCCGCCCCATTGCTTGATCCAGTTGCCGTGCTTGTCGAATTTGGCGATGCGCGAATTGAAATAGCCATCGCTCACGTAAATGTTGTCGTCCTTGTCCCAGGCCACGTCGGTGGACCCGTTGAAGTAGCCGTCGACGGGCGTGGGCGGAGGATCGGCGTGGCGGTAGCGAGGCTGGTCGGGCCCTTCGTCGCGCCGCCCGAGGTTCATCAGGACGTATCCGGCGGGGTTGAACTTGATGACGGACATTGCCGCCTTGTCCACCACCCAGAGGTTGTCGTACTTATCGAAACGCACCGAGTGCGCGTAGGCCAAACCGTACACGCCGTGGCCGATTTCACGCAGATATTTGCCGTCGGCATCGAACTCAAAGATTTGCGTTGTGGCGTTCCCGTAGACAGGGCCGGACGTGGCCGTGCCGGGATGGTTCAGCACGATGATGTGGCCATTGGAGTTCACGGCAACGCTCAGAACTTCTCCCAAGTTTTGATCGACTGAATATTTCAATGGATTCGGTACGGATTCGAACGGAAGAGTCGGTACGCTCGGCCCTTCCTGGGCGAATAGCGGGTGCCGCCAACAGGGCAAGCAAAGCGATTCTGCAGAGCCATTTCATGAAACCTCCAGATCAGCCAAATGAATTCCTAGGCCCGGGCATCGGCGCAAAGCGTGTTTGGTATATACTCTCGAACAGCAACCCAAGTCAAAATCGCATTTTCCATCAGGAGCAAATGCCAATGAAACTTTTCATCGATTCGACGCGCCCTCGCTGTGCCGGCAGCCTTGTTGATTGTGTCACTCTTTGCGGCGGCATCGGCACGCGCACAGGCGCCGGTGGACGACAGCAAGACGGTGGTTAAGACAAACAAGATTACAGACAACTTCTACACAGTCGACGGCCGCGGCGGCACGATTGGCGTGCTCGTGGGGCCGCAAGGAACTTTCATGGTGGACACGCAATTCGCGCCGCTCACCGATCGCATCGTTGCGGCCATCAAACAAATTTCACCCAACCCGATTCGCTATGTGGTCAACACGCACGTGCATCCAGATCACACCGGCGGCAATGAAAACATGGGCAAGCTGGGCGCCACGATTTTTGCGCGCGATGAATTGCGCGATCGCCTGATGCATCCCGCCCCGGGCGCAAATGGCCAGCCGGGCATGTCCGCTCCGGATGCGGCGCTTCCCGTCGTAACGTATGAAGGCAAAGTTACCTTCCACATGGACGGAGAAACCATAGACCTCCTGCCCATCCGCAGGGCGCACACTGACGGCGACACCATGGTCTACTTTCACAATGCGGACGTGCTCATGACCGGCGATTTCTACCGCTCCATCGGATACCCGAACATCGATCGCGCCAACGGCGGCTCGCTCAATGGGATGATCGACGGACTCGCTGAAATTGTTGCCCTAGCCGGACCGAAGACCAAGATTATTCCTGGACACGGCGCAAACGTCGACAGGAGCGCAGTTGCCGCGCATCGTGACATGATCCTGGGCGTGCGCGACCAGGTCGCCAAACTAATCCAGCAAGGAAAAACGTCGGACGAAGTTGTGGCCGCGCATCCTACTGCCTCTTTCGACTCTGGCGTTCTTCCGGCCGCTCCCAACGGGGATCGCCTCGCGGATCGTTTCGTTGGTCAAGTCTACGCCGAGCTGAAAGCAGCCAAGTAAAGCAAACACACGTGGCGCGGGCTTCAGCCTGCGGGTTTTGGGCCTTGCAAAGTCCAAAACCCGCAGGCTGAAGCCCGCGCTACATAAACCCAACTCCATGCCGACCTTTGTACTGAAATCCTTGCAATCGTTGAAAGACTATGTGGGCCGGAAATCGCTGTCAGCGATTGGCTGCCGGTGACTCAGGAACGGATCGGTCAATTCGCTGACGCTACGGATGATCGCCAGTGGATTCACGTCGATCCCGAGCGCGCTCGCCGCGAATCTCCCTACGGTGCGACCATCGCGCACGGATTTCTGACGCTCTCTTTGATGAGCCGCCTCGTAAAGGAAGCGATTCAATTGCCTGCAGAAGTGCGGCGGACCATCAACTACGGCTTGAATCGCGTTCGATTCCCTGCTCCGGTTCGCGCAGGGGAAAAGATTCGCGCGCGCATTCGCTTGCAATCGTGCAGGGATTTACCTGGGAGCGTTGAGGCCATCTTTGATATCACGGTCGAAACGGAGAGCGCCGAAAAACCCTGTTGTGTGGCCGAATGGATCTTGCGTTACTTCTTCTAGCGGCGCCTGATGGCTGCGCTCGGTGAACGGCTTATGAATAAGGTGCTGGTTCATGGGCACGCCCTGGGGGCACGGCAATGCCGTGCCCCTACCAGCAAAGTGTGGAGTCATGCAAAGAAAAATGCAGAAATCTCAGGCGCACTTGTGAGAAATCCGAGCTAGGTCCCCTTCCTGGAATTCATCGAGGCAAACGTAGTCCACGCCAGATCCACAACATAAAGCACGATTACGAGATTGCCCAGGCGCAGCGCTAAAACATTTTGGGGCATGAGTTGAATCACTCCCCAAAGCAGAAACGTTCCCGCGAGCAGCACATTTTTCAAAAGCTCCGCCGGTCGAGGGCGGACGATCGGCTGCGCGATCAAGAATGAAATGCCGATCAGCAACAAAGGCGCTGCGGAAATCACTGCGGCCGACAGGCCGGGAACAATCCATATTTTGGCATCGCCCATGAGCAAAACCGCGCCGGCAATCAGCGCTATAACAGCCAGAGCACAACCGACCCATCGCAGGAAATTGTTAACCATGAATGAAAATGGCACCCCTCTTCAATTTAGTTCCCACATGGCGATTTCGACTTGGCAATTGCAGCTAGCAGTTTAACGGCTACCGGCATTAGGGAGTTCCGGAAATTTTGCTTACGCAATGGACGCCAAGCCTCCGCATTTTTCTACAGAGCTGCTTCAGGTACAATCCCGTGCAGGTTTGAAGGAGCAAATGTGAAACAAAGCGCCATCCTGCAGGTACAATGCCCGGACGCCAAGGGACTGGACGCGGCGCTCTCCGAATTCATTTTCCGGGCCAACGGCAATACGCTTCATTTCGAGCAACACGTGGTTGAGGAACTGGGCCTCTACCTCGCACGCATCGAGTGGGATCTTGCCGATTTTAAAATCGAGATGAAGGAGTTCGCGCGGCACTTTGCTCCAATCGCAGACCGCCTGAAGATGGAGTGGCGGGTCGCGCTTTCCAGCGATCGCCATCGCGTGGCCGTATTCGTTTCCAAGTACGACCATTGCCTGGTGGATTTGCTGTACCGCTGGCACACCGGCGAAATGCCCTGCGAGATTCCGCTGATCATCTCCAACCATCCCGACGCCAAACGCCACGCGGATTTTTACGGGATTCCCTTTCACGTCATCGAAGTCACCAGGGAAAATAAATCCGACGCCGAACAACGCGAGCGCGAACTTCTTGAGCGGCATCAAGTCGATTTAATTGTCCTGGCGCGATACATGCAAATTCTGTCTCCGGAATTCATCGCCAAGCATCCCAAGCGAATCATCAACATCCACCACTCTTTTCTGCCCGCGTTTCTGGGGGCCAAGCCACACCAACAGGCCTTCGAGCGCGGCGTCAAGCTGCTCGGCGCCACCGCCCACTACGTGACCGAAGCGCTGGACGACGGCCCCATCATCGAGCAGGACGCCATACGAATCTCTCACCGCGATTCGCTCCAGGACCTGGTGCAAAAGGGCCGCGACCTCGAAAAAATCGTTCTCTCGCGGGCTGTCCGCTGGCACCTGGATCATCGCGTGCTGCAGTATGCCAACAAGACGGTTGTCTTCGACTAATCCGAAATTCTAGAAATCATATGTTTCGGTGCGGGCATTTCGTAGCACAGGCTTCAGCCTGTGGGTTTTAGTCCTTGCACGAAGCAAACCCCACAGGCTGAAGCCTGTGCTACGTGAAGCCGCACCACAGTGCCACCACAGGAAAAAATCAGCCGGACTTGCTCTCAGGATTGAAACGATTCTGGTATCCTCGTGAGAGTGCCCAGCAAATCGATTTACCTATTATTTGTGCTGACGATCGCGGCTGCCCTGACACTTTCGGCGCGGGCGCAATCGACACAATCGCCTGCGGCGCCCGGCCAGCCCGCGCCGCAAACTTCCCCTGCCGCTCCGCAGCAGCAGGTTCCACCGCCTGCACAGCCGGCCGTCGAGCAACCCGCTCCTCCTCAAAAAACTTTGTCCATGGTAGTGCTTGATCCAGCGCATGGTGGCGCGGACCCTGGCGCGCGCGGAGCGTCCAGTATCGCGGAAAGCGATGTTGTGCTCAGTTTTGCGCGGCTGGTGCGTATTTCGTTGGAAGCTCAGGGATTGCGCGTAGTGCTCACGCGCCAGGCAAATGACGACCCTTCGTTTGACGACCGATCCAAGCTGGCCAATGCGCAGCGCGGGGATGTTTTTATATCGCTGCACGTCTCCTCCACGGGCCAGCCAGGTACGGTGCGTGTGTATTCCATGCAGCGCTTGGCAGTTCCGGCCGCAACGGCTAGCGCAACGCACGGAGGTCTATTGCCGTGGGACCGCGCGCAAACTACATTTATTGATCAGAGCCGCAGGCTGGCCGAGTTAATCCAAATCCAAATGGCGCAGCGCTTTCGCGGCTCGTCGGAAACTCCATTCGAAGCGCCTGTCCGGCAATTGAGAACAGTTGGAGCGCCCGCCGTCGCCATCGAGGTATCGAGCATCAGCGTGCCGGATCGCTCCACGCTCGATCAAATGGGGCCGGGGCTGGCGGACGCCGTGGCGCGCGCGGTTGCCGCGTTTCGAACGATTTATGAAGCGGGAGGCAGGTAGCGTTTTGTCAAAGGGGCTCAAGACGACAATCATAATCCTCGCCGTGATGGTGGCGGTGGGCCTCGTTACGCTGCCGGGATTGCGCCAGGCCCTGCAGGGATTGCGCAGCGTCCCCAAGACCGAGGAACAGGCGCGCCGCGAAGTCATGCAGGAACCGATCTCCACGCCCACCGACGTGCAGGTAACGGCGGTATTGTTTTGGCTGTCAACTGCTTCCCCCAATACGGTGGAGCCCACGCCCATTCAGCTTCCGCTTTCCGCCGATCCCGTGGAGCGCTCCAAGCAGCTTCTTATTGCTCTGATCGCGCGCGCGCCCGCACCAGAGAAACGGACGCTGCCCTCCGAAGCGAGTCTGCTTGCCTTCTACATTCAGCCGGACGGAACGGCCATCGCGGATTTCTCGGATGAAATTTCTTCTGCCATGCCTTCCGGAATTCTGAGCGAGCAGCTGGCAGTGCAATCGATCACGCAAACGCTGGGCGCAAACGTGACAGGCATCCGGCAATTGAAGATTCTGATTCACGGGCAGGAAGCGGATACACTCGCGGGGCATCTGGATCTTTTTGGACTGTTCCCTGTTGCATCGCTTGCGCCTGCTGCTCCGGCCAAAGCAGCGCCAAAGACGTAATTCCCACGCTACTGCCGACTGCCTGCAATAAATCCGCTTAAGTTTGAAACTCGCGCAGGAAGTGATTTTAGTAGCACAGACTTCAGTCTGTGGCTTTTGCGCTGCGCGGATATAACCCCACAGGCTGAAGCCTGTGCTACCGCTGCGCTAAACGAGCGGGCCGGGCCTGCTCTTGTAGCGCTTCACGATGGCATCGGCGCTCATGTAGGTGAGCGCCTGAATGGTGAGCGTGGGATTGAATCCGCTCATGGATGGAAACGTGGAACTGCCGATCACGAAAAGGTTCGGAATGTCCCACGTCTGCCCGTAGCGGTTCACCACGGAAGTTTTCGGATCGCTGCCCATGCGCGTGCCGCCTTCGTGGTGCGCGCCCGGAACGCCCTGGGCTCAGCGCGGCGCGCCACACTTTGGACGCGCCCATGGCGTGGCCGATTCCTTCCATCTTCTGCATCAGGAATTCGACGCGCGCCAGTTCATTCGGGCGGCGCCAATCGTAGGTCACTCGCGGCGCGGGCATGCCGTACTGATCGCGCACGTTGGGATCGAGATCGATGGTCTGATCGGCGTAGGCCAGATTTTCGGTCTGTGCATTGATGCCCGCGTAGCGCGTGAAATATTTGGCGAAGAAATCGCGATACGCCGCGCCCCACTTTGGAATTCCGGGAGGCGGGTCCATGCTCATGGCCGTGCCGATCGGTCCGGCTTCCAGATCCGCGGGAGCAATCGAAATTTGCGCGCCGCGAATGAAGCCTAGGCCGCTGTGATCGAAATTGTCGGCGTTGAAATCGTCGATGGTATGCTTCTGCGCGCTCGGACCCATGTAAATGTTTACGAAGCGGTCGTCGTAAGCCGCGAACACTTTGGCCATGATGTGCGCCATCACGTGCTTGCCCAGCTGGCCGCTGGAATTGGCCAGGCCGTTCGGGAATTTTTCCGTCTTGGAAAGCAACAGCAGGCGCGTGTTGTCGTAAATGAACGGAGAGAGAATCACGAACTCCGCTTCAATCGTGTTGTCCGAGCCGTCCGGGCCGTAGTAAGACACGCCGGTGGCGCGGCCGCTGTTGTCGGTGTTCACGTGGTAGCACATGGTGCCGGTCAGCAATTTGAAATTGCCGGTGGCATCCGCTTCGGGCAGCTTGGTGACAAGGATGCTGGACTTCGCGCCCACGTGGCAGCCGAATGACTGGCAAAAGCCGCAGTACGTGCAGCTCGCGCGGTCGTGGTACGGCTGCGAAAGAATCGCGCGCGGCGAAGAAAACGGATGATAGCCCAGCTTGCGCGCCCCCTCCGCGAACAGCACGCCCGATTGATCGTCCAGCAATGCCGGCAGCGGATAGTCACGCTTGCGCGGGGCTTCAAACACGTTGCCGCCATCGATTTTGCGGCCCTGCAAATTTCCCGCCTGGCCGGAAACGCCCAATTCGTATTCGGCCTGATCGTAGAACGGTTCGAGATCGGCGTAGCAGAGCGGCCAATCGGCGAGCGAGGAATCTTGCGGGATCGGCTGACGCGCCGTAGCGCTCGATCGTGTGCGAGCGCGCGCGGAAATCGTCTTCGTGCATGCGCCAGGAGAGCGTGCCGTAGTGTACCGTGCCGCCGCCCGCCTGATTTCCGTAATTCAGAATCGGCATGGGATGCGCCACGGCGCTGGCATTGGGCCGCCAGGTTACGGGCTGGCGCTTCCAGTTGGGGCGCAAGTTCCTGCCGCTGGAAATAGCGCAATTCATCGTGCGGATTGAAGTCCGCCGTGGTGAGGCGCGGGCCGCGCTCCAGGCCAATCACTTTCATTCCCGCTTTGCCCAGCTCGGCCGCGAGGATTCCGCCCACCGCGCCCATGCCCACAATTACGACATCTGTTTTTTCGGTTGCCATGGCTTATCCCCTCCCCATCGGGCCCTTGGCCGTTGTTTGCAAACCGACGATGGGCGCGCGCGTGAATGCCTGTTTGCTCTGCAAGTCCGTCGGCGTGAAAATTGCCTGCGCGCCGGGAAAACCTACCAGCCGCCATCCGGAGAAATCGTTGTTGCCGCCGTAGAGCGGGTCGGCAAACATGCCTTCCATGGTGTGAGTGCGAAGCGTATTGAAAAATTCCTGGGCCGTGGGCCAGGCAAATCCAGCTGCCTTCCCTTCTTCCAGCGCGGTGATCACTTCGTCCTGCTTTTCAGGCGCAAGGTGCACGAATGATTCCTTGTATGCGCCGCGGCAGTAGGCGTCGAGTTGCGCCAGGCCGCGCCGATAGAATTCCTGCAGCTCGGAGTAAGCGCCGGCGAGCGCCAGGTCGATGTAATTGAGCACGTCCGCTTCGCGCGCTCCGGGCTTATCGGGAGCGCTGGGCATAATGCGTTCAGTGAACGCCGCGATGGTGGCTGCGTCGGCGTGGTTGAAGAACGCGCCGTGTTCGGCGCCGCTGGGATGCTGCGCGCCGGGTGTCGATGCGCCTCCCTCCATTTGCTCGTGATTCTGTGCCGCGGCGTCGGACACAAGACCCGCACCTGCAGCAACACTCGCGGCGGCGCCTGCTCCAACAGCCGCGCGCACTAAAAATTGGCGACGAGATTCATCATGCTTGGTCATGGTTTTCGCACCCCTTCTTTGCAACAAACAGATTTTCTGGATGAGTTCGCAACTAAGATGAACAATAACAATTTTTTGCAGCCATGTCATCGGCGATGGTTGCAAATGTGCGAGCTGTGACTCTTATCCGTGGTTGACACTGGCGCTGCCGGCGGGCAAACTCTGGGCCATGTCACGAGGAGGAAACTTGCGAAGCGATGGACGCGCGCACGATCAGATTCGTCCGGTCAACATGACGCCGGACTTTATTACCAGCGCCGAAGGCAGCGTGCTGATCGAAGTGGGCAACACGCGGGTGATTTGCACGGCGACAGTGGACGATGGCGTTCCGTCCTTCTGAAGGGCCAGGGAAAAGGCTGGGTGACCGGCGAGTATGGAATGCTGCCGCGCGCCACCGAGCAGCGCACGGCGCGCGAAGCCATGCGCGGCAGGCCGTCCGGACGCACGCTGGAAATTCAGCGGCTGATCGGCAGGTCGCTGCGCGCGATCGTCGATCAGCAAAAGCTGGGAGAACGAACCGTGTGGCTGGATTGCGACGTGATCCAGGCGGATGGCGGCACGCGCACCGCGTCGATTACCGGCGCATACGTTGCACTGGCGCTGGCCATGGAGCGCCTGGTGGCGGCGGGCATCCTGAAGACGGTTCCGCTGATCGATTCCGTTGCGGCGACCAGCGTTGGCGTGGTGGATGGCGTCTCGCTGCTCGATCTCGCTTATGACGAAGATTCCCGCGCCGAGGTCGACATGAACGTGGTGATGACCGGCAGCGGAAAATTTGTGGAGGTTCAGGCAACGGCCGAAGGTCAGCCGTTCGGCGGCGCCGAGTTGCAGGACATGCTTTCGCTGGCAGCGGCCGGAATCCGCCGCATGACCGAGCATCAATCCAAGCTGGTCAACACCGATTTCCGTGCGCGCGCAAAGTAAGTTCTCTCCATTTGCTGGTGGCTTCCTCGAATCAGGGAAAGCTGCGCGAATATCGCGCGCTGGCCGAGCCGGCAGGCGCGTCCGTCGATCTTACATTCATTCCCGACTTCGATTCCCTGCCGTTATTCGAAGAAATTTGGCCCACCTTCGCGGAAAATGCCGCAGGCAAGGCGCTGCATTACAGCCGCCTTGCCGAGGGCATGGTGATCGCCGACGATTCAGGGCTGGTCGTCCCGGCGCTGGGCGGCGCGCCGGGAGTGCATTCCGCGCGCTACGCCGGGCCGGACGCGTCGGACGCGGACCGAATCCGGAAATTGCTCGGCGAAATGAGCGGCAAAAAAGAGCAAGAGCGGCGGGCGCGTTTTGTATGCGTGGTGGCCGTGGCTGAGGCGGGAGAAATGCGCGGACTGTTTTCCGCCTCTGCGGAAGGGATTCTCTTGGATGAGCCGCGTGGGCAGGGCGGATTCGGCTACGATCCGATTTTCCTTTTTCCAGCTCTCGGAAAGACATACGCGGAAATTTCTCGTGAAGAGAAAAACTTGTACAGCCATCGCGGAAAAGCGTTTCACAAGGCGCTCGATTTTTTATTGAGTGCGCGTCAAGATATTTCGAGGAGCGTTTAAGTAGCACAGGCTTCAGCCTGTGGGTTTTAGGCCTGGCAAGTACCAAAACCGACAGGCTGAAGCCTGTGCTACTCAAACTCAACCCATCGGCATCGAAGTGCTTGGTTGGAAGGAAGTGAAGAAGTGTCAATGAACAGACAAAAATCAAAAACAAAGAAATCCGCCGCACAAACGGCAAAACTCAAGCGGCCCGTCCCCGGAAAGGCTGAAGTCCCCAAAGCCTAATCCTGAACGTGTGCGCGAAATTCTGCAGAAACTGGATGAAGCCTACCCGAAGGTGACTTGCGCGCTGAACACCACACTCCGTTTCAATTGCTGATTTCCACGATTCTTTCGGCGCAATGCACCGACGAGCGCGTCAATCGCGTGACCAAAACTCTTTTCGCGAAATATCGTACGCCAAAAGATTTTGCCTACGCCAATCCAGCGGAACTCGAGCAGGACATCCGGCCCACGGGATTTTTCCGGAACAAAACAAAATCCATCATGGGCGCGAGCAAAGAAAATCGTGGAGGAATTCGGCGGCGAAGTGCCGCGCACCATGGACGAACTGCTGACATTGCCGGGAGTGGCGCGCAAGACGGCCAACGTGGTTCTCGGCACGGCGTTCGGAATCGCGGTGGGCGTGGTGGTGGACACGCACGTGATGCGGCTCTCCAACCGGCTCGATCTTACGCGCAACTCCGATCCGAAAAAGATCGAACAGGACTTGATGAAAGTGATTCCCAAGGAGAAGTGGATGCTGTTTTCGCACCAGCTGATCTGGCATGGGCGCAAGGTCTGCCAGGCGCGCAAACCGAAGTGCGTGGAATGCACCCTCAGAATCTCTGCTATTCAAAGGACAAGACGATTTAAGGGCTGTCCTTTACGCCGCATCGCTTCGCCGAGATCGTGGACGGCCCGAAACCCGTTGGCTATAGTCCCTCTCATGCAACTATTGTCGGGAAAAGACGCAGCAAACCACATTGCGGGAATCATCCATGCCAAATATCAGGTGCATGGGTTTTCCGTGCACCTCACGGTGCAAAAAATTTACGCTATCGATCCCACTGGAAAGCTCGATTTCGGCGGCGGCGAATACGTTCCGGCCGGGCGAGTGCCGATGGAAGCGCCCAACGCTACGCCCGGAGGACAACTACCGGTGGTGGGACTTGGACAAGGAAAGTTATTTCGTCGAATGCAATGAAACGCTCAACCTGCGCCGGATCAGATGGCGCTGATCGAACCGGAGGATCGCCTGTTGCGGGCCGGAGCATCGCACGTGCCGCTCTTCGTGCGTGGACATCTCGATCCGGTGGAATTGTTGCTGACGGTTGGAGTTCCACAGTTGCGCGTAAAGGAGAATGCACGAATCGCGCGCGTTCGATTGTTTCGCATGGATGGACCGCTGAAATCGGCCAAAGCCGCTCGAAAGAGCGCGTTCAAAGACCTGCCCGCTCAAAACGGAAATAGCTCCGGAATTCCTGCCACCCTGAGATTGCGATGGCGCCGTGGATGCAGACTGGCGGCAGCTAGAGGATGGTTGTAGGCAGGGCTGGTGTTGGCAGGCGGAACGTAATCCTGGCCGTATTTATTTTTGTGCTCGAGCGTGAAGTTTGGATTTTCGACAACGCGGATGGTTTCCAACGATCTGGCCGTTTCGGATATCGTCACGGGGCGTGCCGGCAGCCTTCAAGTCTTCCGGCGAGGCTTCGCTCGTACCAGACATTCAGCTGGTAGCGGCCGTCGGGTACGTTGGAGATGGTCACGCGGCCATTCCGGTCGGATGTTCCAAAGTAAGGAGTGTCCACAGCCACCACCGCGCCGCTCATCTCCGGATGAATGTTGCAGAAGAGGAAGCTCACGCCGGCGCGGTCAAAGTGAACTGTCTTGCTGGATCCAGCCTCGTAAAATCCCAGGTCAAATCGTTTGCCGTCGAACAGCGAGAAAACATTGTGCAGGAAAGGATCCTTGTTCGGGAAACTGGACCGCCGTGCCCACCTGAATGACAAGCACATGGGGATCGAAACTTTTATTCGTCTGGGCAATCTGCGGCACCGAATGGCTTCTGAGAGAGACGCAGCCGCCGCCGCGATTCCGGCGCGCCGGGAGTAAGCCAAATGACGATATTCGATAAATCGACGGCTTCTTTCGCCCGGGCCGGATTTTTTGCGGCGTGGGAATTCACGATTTCGACCTTAACCGTTACAGGCGGTACGCCCGTCTGCGCCAGCAACGCGCAGGCCCCGAGGCCGGCAGAGCGAGAGCAAGTCATTTGCCGCGATTGAGCCAGGCGCTTCATTAGAAAATATACCCCAGGCTCAGATTGACGTGATTCGCGCTGACCGAGCCGTTATCGAGCACCGAAGTGTTCAAGTAGCGATATTCGGTGGAGAATAAAATGTCCGAGCGAATCTGATAGATGAAATTCACGAGTGGGCTCAGATTCCTGGTGAACGAACTGGGATAGATGGTGTTGGCATTGTAGAGCCGCAATTCACCGGCGAACGGATTGTCTATACCCAGCGCGCCGTTGATCTCAAAATTGGATTTCGGACCTTGAATTTCAACTGCGCCCAGCCTCCCATGGAATCCAGTCCGCGAAACGTTGTGACGGGTTAATGAACGATCCATTGAGCAGCACTCTCTGCCCAATCCGCCACCAAGCCCGCCAACTGCCCGGCCCCGGTAGAATGCGCCCGGTAAATTCGAATTGTTTTCCGAGCGGCAGCGTCAAATCCAGGGTGCCGGCCCAGCCATCCACTTTGCGGCCGAATCCCCAATCCTGTCGGCCATAGTATCCTCCGACTCCCACGGAAAGATCCTGGCCGATCATTCGCTGCGTCCAGGACACTCGAGCGGCGTATGCCGGCTGGCCGGATTGCTCACCCCAAGAGGGAGTAGCGGTCAAACCCCTCGTCCGGAGTATCGCCCGTGAGACTATCAAGAATTCCACCTTGGAACGACAGGCTAGACGTATCGGATAAAGCGACACGGTGTTCGATGCGAACTTGCGGCGTCCAGGCCCACAGATTCCCCGCGTAAGACAGAGCCGGAATCGCCAGCGTCGCCAGCGACGTGGGCGCCGACGGAGCGAAAAACAAGTCGGTCCTGTCCGGCGACGATCGATGTGTTGGCCCAGTCGAAGCGCAACGTTCCGGTGCGCAAACGAACGAGTCCCATCCGCAACCCGTTCGGCGCTTGCGGAAATCCGCCGGCGAAATCAAAATTAACGTCCGCGCTGGTACGCGCACCGGCGATATCCGGACCAAAAGCCTGCAGCCTGATTTGCGATTGGCGAAGCGATCCACCGAATGTCCCGGCGAAGCGTTTGATCGCACCGAATTGCTGCGGTTGAGCGTTTTCCGGGAAGTCCTCGATTGTCCACGGTGCCGTGATTTTCAAACAAATTCAGCAGGACAATGCCCGAAAGCCGCAACCGATACTTCGATCCGCTTTCGACTTTGGTTTGATACTGGTCGTTGATCTTGCCTTCCATCACTTGCTGGTCTTCTTCCAATTTGGCGATGCGGTCGCCGGGCGATTGCGGTTCGGACTGCGCTGAAGGGGCCAACGATGCGGGCTGCGCCGAGATTTCCTTGCCCACGGGCGCCGTATACGGATTCAACGGCCCGCCGGAGGATGCGCCTTGCGATTTCATCGTTTCCAGCTCTCTGCGAAGCTCGCCGGACTCAGCCGTAGCGCGCTCCTGAGCCGATCGAAGGTCACCAAGCTGCGAGTTGAGCGACTGTACCTGCGCTTGAAGGTCTTGAATCAAGCTGGAGAGTGCGCGGACCTCCGTCAGTTCCTCCGAGGAAGAAAGCGAAGCTGGCGCACTGGACGAGGGCGCGCCGCGCACTTCCTGTCCACGAACTGCAACCGCGCAGAAGAGCAGGAAACCGGCGACGGAGTAAATTCTAAATGAAGTTTTTAAGTATCCACTGGCAAACACGATTGCCTCCTTGAACGCCTTTAATCCAACGCCTCAAGGCGCAAAGCCTGAGCGGACTCATGGTACAACTAGGTAACGTGAATCTCACTACCTTCGCGGGCCATTGTGGCCGAAGGCCGCGCGAGCCCCGCGCGGACAATCTCCACCAGGGAAGCTGGAGAGAAAGGCTTTTGCAAAACGGGAGCATCCGGAAATTCCTTGCCAATGTCCCCTCTGGAGAATTCGGAATAGCCGGACATGAATGCCACGCGCATTTCCGGGCGCATCACATTCAGTTGAACGGCGAGCTCTCCACCACTCATCTTGGGCATGACCATATCGCTCAACAAGAGGTGAATCGGCCCGTTATGGCTGCGGGCGATGGCCAGTGCCTCCTGGCTCCCTTCCGCTTCGAGGACGGTGTAGCCTTTGACCCGCAAAAATTGGCAGGCCAATTCGCGCACGCCCGCTTCGTCTTCCACAACGAGAATTGTCTCGCTCCCTCTCGGAATCACTGCGGGTTTAGCCGCAGCTTCGGTCTTTGACTTCTTTTCCGTAGCGCGCGGAAGGTAGATTTCAAATGTGGTGCCAGCACCGGGTGAGCTTTCCACCCAAATGAAACCGCCGCTCTGTTTCACTACGCCGTAAACGGTAGCCAGCCCGAGGCCTGTCCCTTTTCCAAGTTCCTTGGTCGTAAAGAATGGTTCGAAGATGCGTGCTTTTGTGGCCTCATCCATGCCCTCGCCCGTGTCGCTCACCGAGAGCAGGATGTATTGGCCGGGAACCATTGGGCGGCTTTTTACGACGCTCGCTTCATCTATCAGGACGTTGATGTCGTGACTGAAAGCTTGCCTCCCTTGGGCATAGCGTCACGCGCGTTGGCGGCCAGATTCAAGATGACCTGCTCGATCTGTCACAGGATCCGCTTTCACCGATTCCAGCATCGGATCGGGCGAGAACGAATATTCGATGTGCTCGCCGATCAGGCGCGGAAGCATCTTGCCCATTTCCGCAACCGTGGCATTCAAATCCAGCACTCGCGGCTGCAGTACCTGCATTCGGCTGAAGGCAAGCAATTGCCGCGTCATGGAAACGGCGCGGTCGGATGCCTTCTGAATCTGCTCCACACACCTTCGATGAAAAGCGTCCGCGCCCTCGCGGTCCTTGAGCAGATCGCTATTGCCGCGGATTATCGTCAGCAAATTATTGAAGTCGTGCGCAATGCCCCCGGCCAGCCTGCCTACCGCCTCCATCTTGTGGGCCTGCCGCAGGCGCTCCTCGAGTTGCCTTTGCTCTTGCTGCGTGCTTTCCAAATTAGCGCGCATGCGTACGAATGCGTCGGTGACTTCCGCGACTTCATCGCCGCCCTTTGTGTCCAGCGGATAGCTGAAATCGCCCTGGCCGAGAGCACGCACGCCGGCGACCAGGCCAGCCAGCGGCTTTGTGTAAGAATGCGAAATCCAGAAGACCAGCACGCTTCCCGCCGCTATGCTGAACAATCCAAGCCCGATCAGGACATCGTTCAAACCACTTAGGAATCGTGTGGCCTTGTCAAAAGACTTGAGGACGGTCAGGGAAACGCGCGGGCCGCCATTCTGGGATAGGTTCACTGTCCTGGCAAGGTAATGCTCTGAGCCGAGCTGAATTTCCTGCGCGTCTTCGGAGGGGCTTTGCGATTGCTCGCGGATTCGGAGTGCCAGTTCGGATTGCGGCGCGGGAGGCAACGTGCTTGCGACGGGCACGCCATCGAAATTGAAAGCCACTTCGCTCGACGCCACGCTGGCAAAATCGCCCGCCGCCCGCTGGTTAATCTCGTGGCCGAGCGCCAGCAACCCCAGCGTCGTGTTCTGGGAAGGCTGTCCAAAATAAATGGGCTGCAGCCACACTTCGTACAAGTGGCCGCCGCCGAACCACCAGGTCCTGGATTCGCCGCGCTCAAGCGATTGGTGAAGCAGGTCTTGCGCCGTGCCGGCATCAAATCCACCGGATCCAGTGCGCATGGCAGCCACGTTCCCCGAGCGATTCGCCAGGACCAGCAAATCGCTTCCGCTCAATTTCCAAACGTCCGTGGATGCGTCGTCAATGGTCGCTTCGTCTTCGGTGGACATCAGTGCACGAACGTTGGGCAGGTTGGCAAGAAGGGCGGCGGCGCGCGTCAGGGATTCTTCCTGCTGCGCCTGGAAACTTTGGTAGTTGGCTACGGAGTTGCTTACTTCTTCACGAATATTTTCGCGCACCCGTTTGCGCACGCTGTAACTGACAATGAGCAGCGTGGCAGCGGTCAACCCGGCCGTGATCGCCAGAAGGGACAACAAAAATTTGGTGCGCAGACGAATATTGCTCACGTGAGCCCTCCATCATTGGAACTGGCCGAGGCAGGAGAATCCCAGCGCGCACGAAAATGATGGAACCCACCTACTACCAACTTAACATCGCGGGAGCCAGGCGACCCAAGCAGCTGATCTCCCAGTGTCGAATTAGCTATGATTTCAAATGGAAAGCTGCGCAGGATCACAAACAGTTCGGTAGCGACACGGTTTGAGGTAGCACAGGCACTCTTGCCTGTGCGGTTTTTGCAAAGTGCACAAAGGCAAGAGTGCCTGTGCTAACTGATGCAAGAAAAGGCCATCCGCCAAAAAAGCGGCCTGTCCCTAAAGTGAAAGTATTTAGCGGGCAACCTTCTTGGCTTTCAATCCCAAATGCGCCATCACTTTTTGCAGATCTTTCCAGACGTCGCCCTTGGCATTGGGATTGCGCAGCAAATAGGCCGGGTGATACGTGGCGAGCAGTTTGGTATTGCGATAATCAAACCATTCGCCGCGAAAACGCGAAATGGGATCCTTGGTTTTCAGAAGCGCCTGCGCGGCGGTCAGGCCCAGGCAAACGATGGCCTTCGGCGCGATCACATCCAATTGTCGATACAGAAAGGGCGAGCAAGTGGCGACCTCGTCCTCTTCCGGCTTGCGGTTTTCCGGCGGGCGGCATTTCACCACGTTGCAGATGTAGACCTGCTCGCGCTGCAGCCCCATGGCCTCGATCATCTGCGTCAGCAACTTTCCGGCGCGCCCCACAAACGGCGAGCCCTTGCATATCTTCGTCACGGCCGGGGCCTTCTCCAACAAACACCAGCTCTGCGCGCGGATTCCCCGTGCCAAAAACAATCTTGTTTCGCTGTTTGTGCAGGCGGCAGCGAGTGCATTCTCCCAAGTCTTCGCGGATGCGTTCCAGCGTATCGCCTTCAACTCGGTCGATAACCTCAAACATGGAAGGCGCATTTAGAACAGGAAGCGTTGGAGAGAGCACAGAGACCTTTGCAGACGCAACTTGCGCGGGGGTCGCGGCATGCTGTAATTCAGTTGTTGCGGCAGGTGCTTTTTCCGCCGCTCGTTTAATGGTGCGTTTTCCCATGGTTCTCCGGTCGGTGTAAAACGCACCGAGATTCAAATCGTCATAATAGCGAAGCCAGGCTTCCAGTTTTTCGCGAGGTATTTTCGTGGGCGTGGGATCCATCTTTGGGTCAGCGCGTTGGCTGCGATTCCGCGGGCCGGCCCATTGTCTGGCGCAAGCGTACGAATTGGTCAAGTATGCGTTGCGCCGCGTCTATCTTGGGCATGCGCGCGTAGGCCTTCTCGCTTCCGTCGCGGAAATAGAGAGTAATAATATTGGTGTCGTGATCGAATCCCGCGCCCTCGGCCGTCACGTCATTTGCGACGATCAAATCGGCTTGCTTGGATTGCAGCTTGGCGCGCGCGTGCTCGCCCACGTTTTCGGTTTCCGCGGCAAAGCCAATGAGCAAGCGTTCGCCCTTGCCACGTGCCACATCTGCCAGAATATCGGGAGTGGACTCCAGCTGTAAATCCAGGTGGCCGCTATGCCGCTTCATCTTTTTTGATTGCGGGGCCACGGGCCGGTAATCTGCGACAGCCGCCGCCATGATCAGCGCCGTAGCACGCGAAAAATGTTCCACCACCGCGCGGTGCATCTGCTCGGTGCTGCGCACGGAAACGAATTGCACGCCCTGCGGCGGATCGAGCCGCGTGGGCCCACTGATCAGGATCACACTGGCACCGCGACGCACAGCCGCTTGCGCCAATGCGTAGCCCATTTTGCCGGAGGATCGATTGGTGATAAATCGCACCGGGTCAAGGTCTTCGCAAGTGGGGCCGGCCGTTACGACGATGGTTTCTTCCTGCAAGTCGTGCGAAATTCCCAATTGCTGAAGCACGGCACTGGCAATGGCATCGACGCCGGCAAGGCGCCCGGCTCCGGTCATTCCACAGGCCAGATAGCCTTCATCGGGCGGCACGATGTGAACGCCGCGCGCGCGCAGCGTTTCGATATTTTCGCGCGTCGCGGCGTGCTCCCACATGTTGACGTTCATGGCGGGAGCGACTACCACGGGCGCGGTGGTCGCAAGATACAAAGTGGTCAGAAAATCGTCGGCCACGCCGCGGGCCATTTTGGCAATGGTGTTCGCGGTGGCTGGCGCGACTACCAGCAAATCGATGCGCTGGGCAACGGCAATATGCTCGATGGCGCTTTCCACGTTCGCGCCCGAGCCTGCTTCCCCGCCAAACATTTCGGTGATTACTTTTTGCCCGGTGAGAGCGGCGAAGGTGAGAGGTGTGACAAATTCCTGCGCGCTTTCGGTCATTACAACCTGAACGTCGATGCCTTCCTGTTGGAGCTTGCGCACCAGTTCCGCCGCCTTATAGGCAGCTACTCCGCCGGAAACACCCAGTGCCACGCGCATAATCGTTTCGGCGCGCTAGACCTTGCGCCGCTTGCCATCCTTGTCGAACAAATCGGCCGGAATTTCGGGCAGCTGATATTCAAGCACGCCCGCCCGCAGCTCCTCGACCGCCACGCGCGTGGATTTCTGCGAGTGCGGATTGGCGATCAGCGGATTGGCTCCGAGCATCAATTGCCTCGCTCGTCGCGCCGCCACCACAACAAATGCAAATTTGCTATCCGGTGCCTGGCTCTCGGGTGTCATAAACTGGTCATCCTCCAAAAGATTCCAATATTTTCAATGCGCGCTCACTTAAGCAACTGCGAAGACAACGCGCGGCTACCGTGATGGCCTGCACTTCGCGTCCGGCGCGGTCCATGTCGTCATTCACAACCAGAAAATCGTACGCCTCGTAACGTTGAATTTCCTGCTCGGCGCGTTCTAGCCTGCGCTCGATTGCACCATCCGAATCCTGCCCCCGCGCGCGCAGCCTGCGCTCCAGTTCTTCCTTGGCGGGCGGCAAAATGAAGATGGCCACCGCATGCGGCAGCTTCTGTTTTACCTGTTCCGCGCCCTGCACGTCAATTTCGAGCACCAGGTCCAGCCCCTTGCTTTGCGCCTCTTCCAGCCAGTGGCGCGGCGTGCCGTACTGATGCTTTCCGAAAACGCGGGCGTGCTCCAGGAAATCTCCGGCTTGCACCCTGCGGTCAAATTCCTCTTCGGATATAAAATCATACCATTTTCCGGCGCTTTCCGTAGCGCGCGGGGGCCGGGTGGTACACGATACGGAAAACATGGTGCCCGGCACCTCAAGCATCTTCTGCACCAGCGTGGATTTGCCAGACCCGGAAGGCCCGGAAACAATGAACACCAGAGGTTGCTTTGCCTGGGCCAGCGTCATTCGACGTTCTGCGCCTGTTCACGCAGCTTCTCGATATCGGATTTTACTTCCAGCGCCAGGCCAGTGATGGCCAGGCCTTCGGATTCCACACCCGGCGTCTTGGACAGCAACGTGTTGGCTTCGCGCTGCATCTCCTGCAAAAGAAAATCGAGTTTCTTGCCCGCCTCGCCCGCTCCGGAGAGCAAGGCGCGAAACTGCTCCACGTGGCTGCGAAGCCGGGCCAGCTCCTCGCTGACGTCGCCTGCGTTCGGCCAGGATCGCGGCCTCCTGCGCCAGCCGCAGCGGATCGACCTGCACGCCCTTGAGCAACTCTCCTAGCCGTTCTTCCAGCCGGCGCGCGATGATCGGGCGCACGCGTTCGGAGAAAGTTTCAATTTCCGCCGTCCTCGTGGCAATTTGCCCCAGGAGTCGCTGCATTTCTGCGGTCAACGCCTGCCCTTCGGACCTGCGCATAGTCTCCAGCCTGTTGAGAGCTTGCTCCAGGCAGGCATCCACTTGCTTGCCGAGTTTCTCCTGCTCTTCCTCGCTTTGCAGCTGGCCCGCGGAGCCTGACGCGGCGACTACGCCGGGAAGCCGCAGGAGCGCCACCAGGTCCGGCTCGGTCTTCACGCCGAATTCCTTGCGCAAGCGCTCGACGGCCTTCATGTAAGACGCGACCAATTCGTGATTCACTTCCACCGCGCCCGCGCCTACCGCTTCGTAGTACACATTCACGTCCACGTGGCCGCGGCGCAATTTGTTTCGAATGGCTTGCCGGATGCGCGATTCGAACACTTCAAATCCATCCGGCATTCGCAGATGCAGGTCCAGGAAGCGATGGTTCACGCTTCTCAGGTTGATGCGCACAGCGCCACCGTCTTGCTCGACGCGCCCCTGCGCAAAGCCGGTCATGGAATAAATTCCGCTAGGTGCCGTAGTAGCCTTCATCAATCCGCCTTGGGCGCGGGAGTCGCCGCGTCATCCACGTCCGCGAACTGCATTTCGTAAAGGCGCGCGTAGATTCCGCCGCGCGCCAGCAATTCCTGATGGGTTCCCGTTTCCGCGATCCTGCCCTCGTCCAGCACGATAATTTTGTCCGCGCGCCGGATGGTCGAGAGGCGATGCGCGATCACAAACGCGGTGCGATCCATCATCAGGTTCGAAAGCGCGCGCTGCACCAGCATTTCGGACTCGGAGTCCAGTTCCGAAGTAGCCTCGTCCAGAATCAGGATGGGCGAATCCTTCAGTATGGCACGCGCAATGGCAATGCGTTGCCGCTGTCCGCCGCTCAGGCGCTGCCCGCGGTCACCCAGCATGGTCTGGTAGCCCTGCGGCAATTCCAGAATGAATTCGTGCGCCAGAGCTGCTTTGGCCGCGGCTTCCACGCGCTCTTGCGGCAGGCCCGGCTGGCCGTAGCAGATATTGTTCCAGACCGTGTCGTTAAACAGAATGGTCTCCTGCGTCACGATGGCCATCTGTTCGCGCAGGGAGCGCAGCGTCACTTCGCGCAGAGTCGACTCCATCGATGCGCAGCACGCCCGACGTCACAGGATAAAATCGCGGCAGGAGATTCACCAGCGTGGTCTTGCCCGCCCCGCTCGATCCGACAATGGCGATCACTTCTCCGGCGCGCGCCTCAAAAGAAATATCGCGAAGGATGGGCAGTCTCCGGGTCATATGCAAAACTTACGCGATCGAATTCCACGCACAGCGAGAAAAGGGAGGCAGCGCGGGCAATCCCGGTTCCACGGCCGGCTCTTCCGCGCGGCCGATGTATTCGAAAACTTTGGCGGTGGCGCCAAAAGCCAGCTCGAATTGCTGGTAGACATTGCCCAGCCCCTTCACGGGCTCGTAGGATTTGAACAGCGCGTAAATAAATGTGACGAAAATTCCGCGCGGTCATCGCGCCCATCTTGATTTGTCCGCGGGCGTACAACAGCAATGAAACAATCACCACTGCGCCCAGCAAATCCATCATCGGCGATGTGACCACCGCCGAACGAATCCAGCGCATGTTTTCGCGCAGCAGTCGTCGCGCCGACTTGCGAAACTTACCGATCTCGAAATCCTCCATCCCGAACGCCTTCACAACGCGGTTGCCGCTGACCGTTTCTTCCAGAATCTGCGACAGCTCGCCGATGCCCGCCTGAATTTTTTCCGTGGAGCGCCGGATGCGCTTTCCAAGCGTCCTGACCGGCACGACCACCATCGGAAGCAGGATGACCGAACCGAGCGTCATCTTCCAATTGATCGCGAACAGAACCGCGAGCAAGAAAAAAAAGGTGAAGGTGTGCCGGAAGCCAAAGGCCAGATATTCCGAAAACGTATTTCGAACCCGCTCGACATCATTGATGACCGTGGATAGCAAGCGCCCGGTCTGATGGTGCTGGAAAAATCCGATGGGCTGTCGGATAACTTTTGCGTAGACCTGATTTCGGAGATCCGTGACTCCGGCAATTCCCGCATACTGCACCAGCACATTGCCAAAATATTCCGCGACACCCTTCCCGATAAACAATGCCAGAATCGCAATGGAGAAAAGCGTCCCGACACTATGAATCTGTGAGGGCAGGAACGAGTTCAGGTAGATTTCCTGATGAGTGAATGGGTTTGCAATCAGAGGAAGCCTGTTATCCGCAGCGCTCGGATTGAGTATCGTGCCAACAATGGGGGTGATCATCAGGGCGATCAACCCTTCGGCCAGCCCCACCACGGAAAGGCACACAACCCCAGCCGCAAGCCGCAATTTGTACGGCATGACATAGCGCAATAGCCGGCCGAATTCTTCGCGTTTCTTCAAAAAAATTGTCGATCCCCTGTGAGAGAAACAATACCCCGAGCCTTGGTACGCTACGAATCACCGCGTCTTTGTCAAGCCGCCGCAGCTTATCATGCGCAGGGGCACGGCATGCCGTGCGCCCTACTTTGCAATATCGCGATGCACGACCTTGGATGCGTAGCCCTTCTTGTGCAACGTCTTGCGCACCGCTTCCGCCATCATCACCGAACGGTGCCGCCCGCCGGTGCAGCCGAAGGCAATCGTCAGGTAGCTCTTCCCTTCGCGGATGTAGTGCGGGATCAAATAAATCAGCAATCCTTCGACGCGCCGCAAAAATTCCCCGGTCTGCGGAAACGAGCGAATGTAACGCGCCACGCGCGGATCGCGCCCCGAATATTTTCGCAGCTTGGGAATAAAATGGGGATTCGGCAGAAAGCGCACGTCAAACACCAGGTCGGCATCGGCCGGAATTCCGTACCGGTATCCGAAGCTCACGAGCGAAACCATCATCGGGCGCCGGTCCGTCTTCTGAAAACGGCGGGTGATGAACTGGCGCAATTCGTGCACGTTGAACTTGGTGGTGTCGATGACCACGTCGGCCAGCTTGCGGATCGGCTCCATCAGCACGCGCTCGCGGCGCAGGCCCTCCAGCACCGGGCGATCGTGACCCAGCGGATGCGGCCGCCGCGTCTCGCTGAAGCGCCGCAGCAAGGCATCTTCGGTGGCTTCGATGAAGACCAGCGTGGCGGGATCTTCGGCGCGCAATTGCCGCAGAATGGCGGGCAGTTTTTCCAGTTGCTCGCCCTCGCGCACGTCCACCAGCAGCGCCGCGCGTTGGATTTCTCCGCCGGCACTGCATGTGCAATTCACTGAATGTGGGAATCAGTGCAACAGGAAGATTATCGACGCAGTAAAATCCGAGGTCTTCGAAGGTTTTGAGGACGGTGCTCTTGCCCGAGCCGCTGAGCCCGGTGAGAATCACCAGTTGGCGGGGGTCGCGCGCGGTTCGGCGCTTCACGCGGCCCAGCCTACACCTTGACCCGGCGCTGGTGCGTGCTTGGAATGCGGAGATCTTCGCGATATTTGGCCACGGTGCGCCGGGTGACATGGATTCCGGCGTCGTCCAGTTTCTTGGCGATCAAATCGTCGGTGAGCGGGTGGGAGGTATCTTCTTCGTCGATCATTTTCTTCACGAGGCGCTTCAAGGTCTGCAGCGACATGTTGCTGCCTTCCG
Source organism: uncultured Acidobacteriota bacterium (assembly GCA_963825365.1). Lineage (GTDB taxonomy): Bacteria > Acidobacteriota > Terriglobia > Acidiferrales > UBA7541 > Palsa-360. The sequence continues at coordinate 77,616 of CAWGSV010000005.1, forward strand.
GGCCCGTTGACCGATTCCGAAAAGAACGAGCGCAGTTCCAGAACTCCCTGCGGCGTGTGCGCGTACTTGCTGGATACCGCGCGGCTGACCGTCGAAGGATGCACGCCCACTTCCTCGGCCACTTCCTTGATCATCATGGGCTTCAGGTGGTCGGCGCCGTGATCCAGGTATTCAAATTGCCGCTGAATAATGATCTGGCAGACGCGCAGGATGGTGTGCTTGCGCTGCTCGATGCTCTTCATCAATTGCATCGCGGCGGTCACGCGTTCCTTCACGTAATTGCGGACTTCGCGGTCAGCCGCGTCACGCGCCAGCAGGCGGCGGTACACGGGAGAAAGGCGCAGTTGCGGCACGTCATCGTCGTTCATGAACACTTGCCACTGGTCGTCCACCTTGCGGAAATAAACGTCGGGCTCGACCAGGCGCGGCTGCGTCTTGTTGTAGCGCAGGCCGGGGCGCGGATCGAGTTTCTTGATCACGTCCACGGCGCGCTTCACGAGTTCCACCGGGCGATTCAGGGCGCGCGCAATTTCCTTCAACTGGTTGGCCTGCAAGAGGCGCGCCAGCGGCGTTTCCGGATTCAGTTCCTCGGCTTCGCTTGCCGCCAGGGGCCGCTTGGGCAGGCATTCGGACACGATCTGCATGGCCAGCGCATTTTGCTCGTCGAGGGTGCGAAGCTGCGTCAGCAGGCACTCGCGCAAGGTTGCGCGAAGCCACGCCCAGCGGATCGAATTCCTGCACCACGGCCAGGGCTTCCTCGACGTCTTCCATCGAGTACTTTCCGTTTTGCGAAATTTCTTCGAGCGAGGCGCTCAGATAGCCGTTCTCGTCCAGGTTGCCGATGATGGCTTCGGCGATCTCGCGCACCACGTCGTTGCAAACCGTCACGCTCATTTGCCAGGCAAGATGCTCGGTCAAGGCCCTGCGCCGAGGAAAGAAACTTGTCAAACGAAGGTCGCTCGATGACTTCCGTGTTCGCCGCGCTCGGGATTGCCGCCGCCGCTATCGAGATACTGGTTGAAGAACGAGGCCACGTCGAAATCCTCGAACGGGCTGACAGGCTCTGTTCTCGGGAATTTTTTCGGTTTCGGCTTTCAGGAAGGTTTCGTCGCTGTAATCTTCGGGGGTGACGCTTTCTTCGGACAGCTCCTCGAGCACCGGGTTCTCAATCATCTCCTGATTGATCATCTCGCGAAGCTCCAGACGATTCAGCGCCAGAACGCTCACCATCTGGACCAGGCCAGGCGTAAGGATCTGCTTCTGCGCGACCCGTAGGTGAAGTTTTGGCTGCAGCCAGCTCATAAGCGTCAATTCAAACGGAAATGATCTCCTAGATACACCCGACGGACTTCGGCATTGCCGCTGAGGTCATCCGGCGTCCCGGCGGCGAGCACTTTGCCGTTCTGCACGATGTAGGCGCGATCGGTAACATTCAGGGTTTCGCGCACCTGGTGGTCGGTGATCAGGACGCCGATTCCCTCGCGGCTCAATTCGGTGATAATCTTTTGGATGTCCACCACGGTCAGCGGATCGATTCCGGCAAAAGGCTCGTCCAGCAGGATGAAGGCCGGCTCCAGCACCAGCGAGCGCGCAATTTCCAGGCGCCGCCGCTCGCCTCCAGACAACGTGTAAGCCCCGTTGGATCGAACCGTTTCCAGCTTCATCTGCGCCAATAACTCCTCAAGCCGGTCGCGCTGTTGCTCCGAAGTCAAAGGCAGCGTTTCGAGGACCGCGATCAGGTTCTCTTCGACCGTAAGTTGCCGGAAAACCGAAGGTTCCTGCGGCAAATAACTGATACCACTGCGGGCCCGGAGGTACATGGGGAGGTCGGTGATATCGTCCCCGTTCAGGAGGACACGCCCGGAATCCGGCCGGGCTAAACCAACCAGAATGTAAAACGTAGTTGTCTTCCCAGCGCCATTGGGCCCTAAAAGCCCTACCACTTCACCCTGGCTAATCTCCAGGTTGACGTCATCTACTACCTTTCGCCCTCGATACGACTTACTGAGTTCGACGGCCTGGAGCTTGAGCATGCCACATCATTTCTCGACCTGATGAAGTGTTACAGTCTTCAAACCATCCGCCGAATCTACAAGAATCCTATCATCCGCAAAATAGAAGGTCAATTGACGGCCCGTGGTCGTGTCTCCAGTTGAGCTATATAGAGTTGGTTTACCTTCCGAAAGAACAAACTTGCCTTCCGAGGCCGTGTACTCGGCCTTCTCCGAGGTTCCCCGGCGGTCTTCCTGCCGGACAGTCACGGCCCCATTGGCCACCGATCGCGACAATTGTTTGCTGCTTCCGGCACCAGCTGTCGGAAAAATAAAGATCGATTCGGTCCGCTTGGAGAGAACCTTGCTCAGAGTCCACTCTGGCGTCCTTCTCGATACGGCCGCGCGACTCGACATCCCAATAGGTCAGCATCTCGCCGCGAACATGGCCAAGCTGCAGGGCCAGCGTGCGTCGATTGGCCCGCAGTTTTTTTCGGCGAGGTAGCTGAATTGGCAAATGACTTGCTTGATGATTGTGTGGACGCTTCCCCTGGCTTCGGAGTCCATGATGCCTGAGGAAAAACGCCGCGCACTTGACCTTTGGCCACCAAGGTTTGCGTCGGGCGATCCAATTCGATAGTGTCTCCCTCGATCACGGATTGCCCCTGCCACAATCTTGCTTTCCCTGAATACACGGCGTGGCCTCGCGCGGAGTCCGCCGCGAGGTGCTCTGCCGAAATGTGCGCGGGACCCTGCGCGAGATTGGAAATGCTCGACGCCGAAGATTGCAAATCGGTGGTCAGCACATGCCCGTCTGCGCGCAAAGCGTTCGAACCTTGAGCGAATGATGCCGATTGCGCCGTGGTGCGCGTGGTGGCATCCGATAAAACATCACCGACCCGTCCAGCGCGACGGTATTGGCGAGGCGATCCGCATGGGCGCGGTCTCCCTGCCCTGCGTGCACTGGCATCGTGGAAATGGACATCGCCGGTTTGGTCGATGCTTGTCCACTGGCCCGTTTTGTCAAACTTGGCCGTAAGTTCGCGCGACGCGGTCACCTCATCGGGGGCATCGCCCAGTTTGCGCGTCACTTGCACGCTGCCGGAGCTTACCAGTTGCTGCAATTGGTTCTGCCCATCGAATTTTAAATTCATGCGATTGCCGGCCATGCGCGTCGATTGCGGAACCGATTTGCCATTTGCGATTGCCACGTCTTGCCAATCGATGCGCGCCGGGGCCAGCGTGTTGATATTGTCCACAAGGTCTTGGCCCGGGCGGGAGCCCTTGGAAAAATGCATTTCCAGCGCATCGCTCACCACGCGTCGCGAGCCGCCATTGAAGGCCGCGCTGGTGGACGTGAGCGTGACGCCGCCGCTGGCCGTCAGCAGGCGAGGTATGTTGTCGCGCGTGGCCAGATCCACCTTTATGCTGCCGGCATCGATTGCGTCGCCGCCGACGGGAGTCGTTCGTGTGCCGTGAACGCTTCCTGTTGCCGCGATGGATTCGACCGAGCCGTCAGGCCTCATGCCCGAAACAATTTCGTCAGAGCTCAGCGTAATTGGTCCTTGCGCGCTGGCCAAATCATGCATTTGGGGATGGCCGCTGGCCACAAAGCGCTTGGCTTGAAACTCGGCATCCAACTCCATCTGCAATTTTTCGGCGGTCAGTTCAATGGTCGCCTGCTGCGCGTGGACATCGCCATCCACCAGCACAAGTCTGGCCTCGCGCTGGAATAACAGGCTGTTGCCCGACACGTGCACAATTTTTTCAGGTGGCGCCGCTGCGCTATTGGCAACCGCCGCACTCGAAGGGGTCAGGCTCAATTCGACGCTTCGCAGCAATTGCAGCGTTCCGGCGTTGGAATCGTAGGCTACGCCCACGGCGTGGCCATCTCCCGCGGGCCAATGAAATTTTACGGGCTTTTCCGTGCGCGCCTGGCCGGAGTCGCGGTCAAACGTCAGAGCCGATGTCATCACCTGGATGGCGTCGGCTTTGGGAGCACTCGCGGCCTGCAGGTTGATTAGTACTTCCCCGGCGCAACTGACTTTTCCAGTATTTGAAATTAGATCGCAGGCCTTGGTCAGCATCGTGTCGTTGCGATCCCCTTTTTTTCCGTACACGACGATGGTGACGTCTTCCAGCAAGATCCCTGCTGCCTTCCTTGAATTCCGTGGCGCGCGAAGCCTTCACTGTGTAAATCGTTTTCTGTCCATCGACTTTGGAATAGGAAAACTCGTTGGAACGCGCCTCGACCGTCGCCGGAACGGCCGGCGGCGCTTTCTTCTCCGCCTGTCGCGCCAGCCACGTGTTGCGCGCGTAGACCCCCGCAACAATCGCGGCCAGCAGTCCAGCCGCCGCGAGCGACCACCGCGCGTATTTCTGCGCTTCGCTATTTCGCATTCGTTCAGAGAGCCTCGAAGACTTAGAAGCCGAGTATAGGTGAGGCGTTGGCAGCGAACAACTGGTGATGGGAATAGGATATAGCGAGCAACAAAGTTTCCCCCAGTGCTTACACCCAAGCTACGTGAGACGGCTGGACTCGTTGGCACGGGTCGCTAGCGGCCAATCGCTAAGCTACTCCCGGAAAAAGCCAGTTTCCGAGAAGCAATAGACTGTGCTCCAACCAGACAGGGGCGGAAGAAAGTGGCTATAGGTATCCCTGAAAAATCAATAAGCTAGCAGCCACTTTCTTAAGAGAGGTGCCGGCTCAACCGGTCGTGGCACGGAACTGAGTAGTATTGCCGCATGAAGTGAAAAAACTTCTTTCTGCCTGTTCATTGGGGCAAGGTCTCGCGTCTCAGCAACCTTCTAACTTACATATGCTAGTGGACATAGCTGGCTACAGGTAGATTTTCACCGGTGCGGAGAATAACGTGCTCCAATCTCACTTACCCGCCTGCACTATAAGCAGACACAAGGAGAAAACCTATGAAAAAGCTTCTACTTCCTGCATCTCTGTTCCTTGTTGGATCCATGTTAGCCAGTGCGGCAGTAAGGACACAGCCTCTTTCGACTGTTCCTCAATCGGGACAGAAATCCCAACAGGCAACGAAGTCAATTGACGGGACTGTTGCGTCCATTGGAAATAATGGGACCACATTTGCGGTGGCAGTGAACGATGGGAACGAAAAGAAGACCGTGCAGTTTGTCTTGGACAAAGATACTCAAGTGCAAGGTCAGGTGAAAGTTGGCACGCCCGTAACAGTCGAATATGTCGCCATGGCTGACCAAAACGTAGCCAAGATGATTACAGCGAAAGGTTAAGCGGTTCGCTCACTTATTTCGAACGAACAATAAAGCGGCGGAGCCACTGAGGTGACTCCGCCGATTCAAGGCTGGCGTGCGGCTTACCTATTTTGGCGAACTGAGTCCCTATCCCGTAGCCCTTTCATTTGTCCAACCAAAGTTGTTAGAGGAATCTGGTTTTTGAAGGAAAAGCCAGATTCCGAGAAGAGGTGCCAGCTCAACCGGTCGATGCAACACCATCTGCTATAAATCTTTTTCTAAAGGTGGTGTTTATGGCGCAAGCGAGACGATGGAAGCTTTCCGCGACGCAGCGGATCGAGATGTGGAGCCGTTGGAAGGTGGGGCAGTCGTTTCATGAGATTGGGCGGGCCTTCGGCAAGGACCATGGGGTCATTGACTTTATGTTGTCGCAGCACGGCGGGATTGCTCCTGCCGTCCGTCGTCGCTCGCTGCTAACGCTCACGCTGGCGGAGCGAGAGGACATCTCCCGAGGGATTGCTTCCGGTTTGTCGATTCGCGAGATCGCCAAAGGTCTCCAGCGGGCGGTGTCAACGGTGAGCCGAGAGGTCGCCCGCCATGGCGGGCGACCTCAGTATCGAGCCAGCGAAGCCGATCACCAGGCTTGGGAGTCGGCCTTGCGGCCCAAGCGTCTGCCTTCTGGCCCTGCACGTGAAGTTGCAAAGATCGTTGCGAGTAAACTGATCCTGGACTGGTCGCCGGAACAGATTTCCGGATGGCTGAAGACCCAGTATCCCGACGACGAGAGCATGCGCGTGTCCCACGAAACCATTTACCGCAGCCTGTTCATTCAAGCCCGTGGAGCGCTGAAAAAGGAGCTGATTCAGGCACCTGCGAACCAAGCGGCGTATACGCCGCTCGCGGCACGCCCGTGATCGCGGACATCACATGCGGCCAGATCGTCGACGCCATTTCCATTCGAGAACGACCTGCTGAGATCGAGGACCGCGCCATTCCCGGTCATTGGGAGGGCGATCTGATCGGCGGCACCAACAACAGTCACATCGCCACTCTGGTGGAACGTCATTCGCGTTTTGTCATGCTGGTCAAGGTGCCCAGCAAAGACACGGCTGCCGTGGTGGCCGCGCTGAGCCAGCACGTTCGCAAACTCCCCGCATCGCTGCGGCGCTCGTTGACCTGGGATCGCGGGTTGGAGATGGCCCAGCACAAGAGCTTCACGGTGGCCACGAATGTGAAAGTGTACTTCTGCGATCCGCAGAGCCCGTGGCAGCGCGGCAGCAACGAAAACACCAATGGACTGCTGCGACAGTACTTTCCTAAAAGAACCGACCTGTCCGTCCACTCTCAAGCAGAACTCGACGAGGTAGCACTGCGATTAAATCAGCGTCCACGAAAGACTTTGGGATTTCAAACTCCGGCAGATAGACTGCAAGCAAGTGTTGCATCGACCCATTGAGACCACCCATCTTATCGGAATGTGGGAATTTGACCCTGTGAGGGCCCTAAAAGCAAGTTTCCAGTAAGCCGACTTCTCGGGTCTTGGGTTACTGATTTCAGTGGGGATTGGGTTTGCAGACGGCGAAAACCGGCGACGACAAGAGCTAAGTACGTCTCCCCGAACGCCGGCGTTCCGCTATTTTTGGTTGTTGGAGACAGGGTCGCCGACCAGGCTGTTGTAATCAACATTGTCCGACGGTGAGCACACATACTCGATCCAGTCGTAATCGTCGGGCAGACGGTGAAGAACGAACTTGTTCAGGGCCTGCCAGGGCTGTGAGTAATATTTCGGATCGCTGATGGTCATGCTGAGTTCCATCGTATCGAAGTCCGTCCTGTGAAAATCTTCCACGACTTTCAAGTCACCGGTGTGGGGACGGCCGGCATGATCGATCCAGCTTTTCGGGTTCAGCCCAATCGTTGTGACCTCGAAGGTGTAATCGTCCACCCATTTACCGGTCGAGTAACCGAACCATCTCGGCCCGGGATCCTGTGGCAATTGGCGCCCATCAGTCCAAATGACACGATAATTGGCATCTAATTCATACAACATCAGGACCTGAGTCTTGGTTTGTTCAATCTGCATTTCGCGGAAGTCGTAGAGTTCGATCCGCGGGAATCCCGGCGGATCGCAGCCATTCACAGGATCATTTGATAGAGCTGGTCCGACCGATCGAACTCCCACGCTCGGCTTGTGCGGTTTGAGCGCCGCAAGCCCCGCCTCCGTGAATGGCAACGGATGTTCAATCTTGCTCTCATCGGGCTGCCCGCCGAGTTCGTCCTGCGGGTGGCCCTTGATCAAAGCCGGGTGCTCGGCTGCCCCTTTTGCCTCGATTCCCCCAGAGGCAATCGCATCCCAGATACCAGAAATGTCGCGCCGCGGAGCGGGCGCTGATTTTTTCTTGACGGCGTAAGCTGACTTTTCCGGCGGAATTTGCTCCCACTTCTGGTCATCTCCAGACACGCTTGGTCCGGACGCGTTTGCCGCGGCGGACTGAGCTCTCAGAAGCGGTGAAAGACCCGACGCAGCGGTCAGCACAAGCATCCAAATCACGACACGCTTTAGCATTTGCGGTTCCTCAGGCGGCTCGAAAATCCGTCCTTGTAATCAGGCGGCGAGTCGCAGTTTCCGTCTGGAGTCTTCTCAGGGTTTGGTTGCGGCTGGGGCGGCCGCGGAGCTATTCCCACTTCCGGCCGGAAACGGCTTCCCGTTGAGAATGATATTGTCGTTTCCAGCGAAGCGCCCAATCGGAGTACCGTTTTTTGCTTGAATCACGGTAACGGTGACCTGATCACCCGGCTTAAAACAGTTATGGGTCCAGCCTTGCCTGGCCATGTCCGGCGGCCCGCCAGCTTCCACAGTCCAATGCGTTACTTCACCCTTATCATCCTTGGCGTCAAACCTTAGGACGGAATGAGGATTGGCCCAGAGAAAATCTACTACTGTGCCGGACACGGTAACCTTTTTGTTGTAGTCAAATGCCGCATTTCCATGGTGTGCGAAGAGCGGAGCGGAAACCAGAACGAGAGCAAGACACAAAAAGGCAATCCTCGTATGCAGCTTATTCGTCATGGGTTCCTCCAAATTCCTGCCGGCCTTCCTCTTGCTCTGCCTGCGATAGCAGGCACGAACCGAGGGCATGTTACGCCTGTCTTGCAAGCGGCACAACCAATTTTCCGGGTTGCAAGATCCCGTGAAGCGAACTTATGGGAATATGCGTCCGGCGCCTATCACTGGAATTGGATCGTGCGGATTTTGCTGTCGTTCAGTAGATTTAAAATTCTAAGGTGGGGCCGATGTAATTTTCATGGCGACGTCATTACTTCAGCAGAGCCTTATTCTGGCGAGCGGTGGCGAGAGTCGCTCTATTTACTTGGCGCCGAGGGAGTCACGGTCTTCTTTGAGACGGCTTCGTCGAATTTTTTATTGGAAGACACGGTACACACCCACATATACCGGCCAAACGGGGATTTTGAAGCGTTGAAGATTTTCTGGCCCGTCCAAGACTTCGTATATGCGCCTGGGTCATCAATTGTGACATCGTATTGCAAGTGGTCCTTATCCACACGCTTGTAGCGCTGGATGAGGTGCAATTGCTCGGTATGTGGACGCCCCACCATATCCAGCCAAGTCTTGTCGTTGAATCCCACCGAGTCCACAACCAACGTGTCGCCGTTCTCATACCAGCCAATGGATTCACCGTACCAGGTTGGGTCAGGGTCTTCGCTGTGCTTGCGATTCATCCACACGGGAATCCAGGTGGGCCCGTATTCAAACAAGATATAGACCACGTCTGGTGATTGGATGAACCTGAATTTCGAGGGATTGAAGTAGATGCGCGGAAGACCAAATGGATCGCAATAATTGATATTTGGATCGGTGGTGTTCTCAAAGGTGGCATTGACTCCAAACCCCGGCCGCTCAGCCTTCAATTTCGCCAGCGCCCAGGGCTGATAGGGAGTTCCATCTTCCAAGGTCTTGCCGCCGCGGTCCTTGGGATTCAAGGAAGCGCCGGCGCCGGCATCCCAGTCTCCACTCAAGTCCACAACCTTGGATGTGCCCTGCGCGGATGTGCCACCAGGCGACGGTGCGTTCTGCGCGAAGGCAGTGGAGCCAATCGCGAATATCCCAGCCAGTGCAAAGCACGCCAAAACATTGGTTCTCTGCCTCATGGATCTCCTCATCGTGGAGCCTTTCGAATTGGCGTATTTCACTTTGCGAATCTCGATTCTGCCGAAGCATTGTGAATTTTCACTTGGGCGCTTATTTGGGGTCGGCCGGTGCGGGTTGCGGGTCGTTATAAGCCCAAAGGCCCTTGCCATCAGCAAAATAAACCTTTTGGAGGATTCCGACGGTGGCGCCATTTCTGGATGCGTGGAAATAAGCAGTCACCTCATCGCCCGCTTTCAGAGACTTCCGGGTCCAGCCTCTATCGACCAGAATGGTTGGAGGCGGGGCCTCGATCGTCCAATGCTCCACGACGCCCTTATCACTGGCGATATCGAAAAAGATCGCGCAGTGAGGATTCGTCCATTCGAAACCGGTCACAGTAGCCTTGCGAACGGTCATCTTGTTCATTTCGTACCCTGCGCTACCGTGGTGTGCGAGCAGTGGATTAGCGATCAGCCCGAAACCGAACAGAGTGAGCAAAGCAATCATTGCGGCTTTCATGGTGATCTCCTAGGGAAATTCCATTCTCGGCGCACGCGATGAGAAAATTCTTGAGGCATCGTCACGACGACATACGCAGGAAAGTATGCTACGCAAATCGGAGTGTCAAGACTTTTCGGGCGAATGAACCACTCATTGCTTTTCGATTCGGCCAAGAGTATCCTCATGCGCATTCGGGCCTGCGTGTTAGGAAGAGATCCTACAAATTGTTACGGGGGTATTTAGATGCGCTCCAAATTCGCATATGGAACTACGTGGATACGCGTTATTGCCGTCGCGATCATCTCAATTATCGTGATGCCCGCAAGCCACCTGCGAGCGCAAACGGTTACGGGGACAATTCTCGGCAGCGTTCTGGATTCGTCGGGCGCAGCGATTCCTAACTCGCAAATTACCATCACGAATCAGGACACGGGGGTGGTTCGCAACGCGGTGAGCACCGCCGAAGGCGAGTATAACGTGCCATCGCTGTTGTCTGGAAAATACACTGTTGAAGCCAGATCACAGGGATTCAATCCAACCCAGATCAAGGATGTAGTGGTGACGGTTGGCTCGAACTCGCGAGTCGACATGAAGCTTCAAGTGGGTTCCACCAACCAAACAGTGACCGTGGAAGAAGCGGCTCCGACCATGGAGACGGAGAGCACGGAAGTTTCCCAAATCATGGACCAAAATCTCATTGGTCAGGTGCCCCTGAACGCCCGTGACATTCAGCAACTGGCGGTGATTCAGCCTGGCGTGCAATACAACTTTTACTCGTCGTACGGGAAGCAATTATCGGTTTCGGGCGATCGGTCCATCGATAACCGCTACCTGCAAGAGGGGATGGACCTGACTTGGACATACCGTACAGCGCCTTCGAGCCTGCCGACAAACGACGGTGTTTTGTTGGGTGTGGAAGCGGTCAAGGAGTTCAAGGTTATTTCTGTCGACTCACCTGCCGAATACGGCGAAGAATCGGGCGGAGTTGTCAGCATGCTCTTCAAGTCCGGGACCAACCAGATGCATGGGAGTATTTATGAGTACTTCCGCAACAACAATCTGGCCGCCCGGAACTTTTTCGATAAGACCGCTTCGGCGCCGCCGCTAAGACGAAACCAGTTCGGCGCCGCGCTGGGCGGTCCAATCAAAAAAGACAGCACTTTTTACTTCCTCAACTATGAAGGGTACCGGTTATCCGCGTCGCAGTCGTTTCTGGCCGACCTGCCGGACGCAAATGCGCGAGGTACTGGAAACGGGAGCGGGCAGTTGCCCTGCTCGGGCACATCGGCGACCAGCGCAGGCGGGTGCGGTCCTGCTCCGAATACCCTCCCGACTGGCACAAACGTGACGGTCCCAGTTTCCTCGCAGATATACAACATATTTTACGCCGGCTCGAATCCATTGTTTCCAGTGTGCAATGGGGGAGAAGTCGGCGGCGGATTATGCGTCTATACCAGCAATCCGGCGGAAAATATTAGCGAGAACTACGGTTTAGTCAAAATCGACCATAGCTTCGGATCCAAGAATACGCTGTCTTCCACTTACAATAATGACCAGGCTCATCAATACGAGCCCGTTCAGACAGGGGCCAATGCCGACGATCAAACCATGCACCGGCAGACTTTCACCCTGCAAGACACGCACATCGTTTCATCCAATGTGGTCAATACGGCCCGATTTGGCATCAACCGGATTTTCTATCTCTTCGTGGAAGATCTTACCGGTGATCCTTCCCGATATTCCGCAAACCTGTTCGTGAACCCCAACCCGATTTACACACCAAGTCCTTTCCCACAGGTTCCGGTGATCGCTGTCTCTGGGGGCATGACGGCATTCGGGAACGGGGTATCTGCCAATTATGCTCCTCGTTGGATCGGATACACCTCCGGCCTTTTGAGCGACGACGTGAATTATTCGCACGGGAGACACGCCTTCCAATTCGGGGGCCAGTCCAAATTGTGGTACGACGATCAGAACATTTATAGCCAGGTCTCTCGCGGAAGCTACACCTTCCAGAATCTGGCGCAGTTTTCGGCCGGCGGTCCCGCGCAGGTGTTTACCTGGATCGATCAGAGCGTTTCAAACTCGGGCCGCGCATGGCGTCAGCACATGATCGCGTTCTACGGCGAGGATACCTATCGAGTCAAATCAAACTTGACTTTCACCTACGGGTTGCGCTGGGAGTACGTGCCGGGACCGCGCGAGAAGAACAACAAAGTTTCGGAGATTTGGAATCCGACCCCGCAGACTTCAATTCAACCCAGGGTTGGCCCGCCTTACTTTACATCGACCAAGGATAACTTCGCGCCCCGAATCGGCATCAACTGGGATCCTTTCAAAAAAGGCACGACCAGCGTCCGCGCCGGAGCGGGCATTTTCTTCAACGAAATTGAAGATGACACTTATTATTCGGGACCGTACAACGCTCCTCCTTTTGCGACCACTGTGACGCTTTCAAATTCCATGCCCTTCCCCGCAAATCTCTCGCTGGTAACCAGCGCGTTATCCAATGGGACGCTGAAACAGAACTTCGGCGGGTCGATTCCCCCCAATCCAAAGACCCCCACAAAGTATGCATACAATCTTACGATCCAGCAGCAACTCCCCCAGCATATGACTTTCATGATTGCCTACGTGGGTAGCCAATCCCGGCATTTCGGCAGGCAGGTTAGTTTCTCGGATTACAACCCCACGGCAACCGAAGTTCCCGGCCAGGTTCCTACATTTAACGGCCAGCCGATCATGATTGGCAATGTCCCGGCGCCGATCAATCCGGATTGTACTGTTCAAGGCCAATTGAACTGCTTGTATTGGGCAGGCGTGGGTGTGCAGAACGCGAATTTATTGGGAACAGTGGCGAGTCAGACTAACACCACCACTCAATATGCGACACTTTGTACCGCGAGCATCACCAAGAATTGTTTCATCAACAATAATTACGGATCCGCGATGGGCGGCATCCTCTTTGACTCCAACACCTTTTATAACGCGCTGCAAACGGCGATCGAACGGCGTGTATCTACAGGCTTGTACGCGCGCTTCAACTACACGTATGCCCGCTGCATTACAGACGCGACCGATGGCCTGCCGGGCGGCGACACGATTGGTGGGTCGGCTACTTCGGAGCCTAGCCTGGATCACCTTGCGAAGCGGGGCCGCTGCTCTTTCCTTGGTACCCACGCAGCTAATTTCAACCTCACCTATGATTTTCCGTTCGGTCATATGGTCAGTTCGGGAGTTGTCAAGGCGCTGGCGGGTGGGTGGCAGGTCAGCTCCCTCACTTCTGTATCTTCTGGCTCACCGTTTACGGTTACGGATGGCCTCAACGTTTCTCGCACGGCTACTTCGGGGGCGGGCGCCGACAGGCCCGATTGGGCTGCAGGCTGCAACCCGGAAAATGCAATTAACAACCATAACTCTACCAATTACTTCAAGGCCTCCTGTTTTGTGCTTCCACCGCTCGGCTATCTCGGAAATGTGGGAGCTTTGGCGTTGACCGGCCCAACTCTGGTCGACACGGATATCAGTTTGAAGAGAGTCTTCCCGCTCAAACGCGAAGGCATGTTCCTGGAGTTCCGCGCTGACATGTTCAACGCTTTCAATCACACCAATTTTGCGGATCCCGCTGTTACTACGGTATTCACCAACACCGGCAGTGCGACTGCACCGGTTGCCACTGCCAACAAGACAGCGGGTCAAATCCAGAGCACGATCACATCATCCCGACAAGGGCAGTTCAGCTTGCGGTTTGCGTTTTAGCGCTTAGGGAGCCAACCGAATGTATTTTTAATTTGGTCTTCGGAGAAGTTCATCAGGAAGGTTAAGTGGATCTGCGCCTTCGGTCCTTCCACTGTCTCGACTGGCATAAACGCGATGTTCCGCTTTTCGTCAGGCGCGAAGGACCAGGGAACAAGGATTGATATTGGAGGACGGGTTGCCGGCCTCTACCGATGCTCGCCTGCGGCAACCGGCGTCTGCGACGCATTCTGGGAGCCAGAGGTCAGGGTGCCTTTCAGCGAAAACAGAAAAAGGCTGTCACCGCGCGGGGCGGGAGCGAACGTGCTGCCACCGGAATAGGCCACGACGTATTGGTCGCCTTCGTACTCGAAGACCGCGACCGGGGCGTTCACCCCGGCGCCCGTCTTGAAATTCCCACAGACGCTGGCCATCGGAGGAATTCAAAGCCGTCAGGCGGCCGTCGTTTCTGACCCACGAACACCAGGCCGCCTGCGGTGGTCACCGATCCGCTATAGCAGCTATCCTTCCACCGCTGCTGCCATACCAGGCGATTGGTTTTCATATCGAGCGCCGCGAAAATTCCGATGGCCGCCAGCGGCATGCCGCCAAAAGCGCCGCCCAAATATCTTTGGCCGGGTTGCGGGGGACTTTTCATCTTCTTCGCCACCTTTGAATACGCCCGCAGCGTCGGTCGCGCAAACGTAATAGTAGATTGGTATCGGGATCGTAGGAGCTGGGCGGCCAGTTCGCACCACCACGGTTCGACGGTTTCGAGATCACTCCTTCCGTCCAGAATGGCGTGAATATCCGCCCTCTGTTCACCAGCGAATAACCCTCGGGAGCAATATCGATCGACTGCGGCACAAACGCATCGCCGCGCGGGAAGGGCTGCGTCGACGAGGTATATTGCTGAGGCTCCTGCGGCACCGGCTTCTCGTCGATGCCGATTAGCGGCTTGCCGTTGGTGCGATCGAGAATGTACACCCATCCGTCCTTGTTCGCTTCGGCCGCGGCTTTGCGCAATTGCCCGCCTACCTTTACGTCGAATAGCATCACGGGATTCGGGCCGTCGTAATCCCACAGGTCATGGTGGACCTGCTGGAAGTGCCAGCGATACTTCCCGGTCTTCGCTTCGATGGCCACCATGGAGGTCGCAAAAAGATTGTCGCCGCGGCGAGCCTTCCCGTTGAAGTCGGGGCCCGGATTTCCAGTGGTGAAGTAGAGGAGCCCGAGATCGGGATCCACTGCGGGAGTTTGCCACACCGTAGCTCCGCCGTATTTCCACGCGTCTGTATCCGTGGGCCAGCGTGTCGTGCCCGAGTTCACCCGGCCCGGGGACCGTGTAGAACGTCCACAGCGGATGGCCATCCTTTGCGTCGTAGGCCTTGAGGCGGCCGCGGATGCCGTTTTCGCCGCCCGAAAACGCCACCATCACCATTCCGTCGTAATACAGTGGAGCTGCCGTAATAGAGAATCCCTCCTGCCAGCGCTCCGCTTGGATGGACCATCTCGGTTGACCGGTCTTCTGATCGAGCGCGACCAAGCGCCCGTCCAGTTGTCCGACATAAATCTTGCCGTCGCCCATCGGCGAGGCCGCGGCTGTCCCAGCCGCAACACACTCCTGTAATCGTTTGGTCCAGATTGGCCTTGTATTTCCACGCAATCTCGCCGGTCTTCACGCTGATGGCGAAAACGTCGTCGGCTCCCGTCACGATGTAAACCACGCCCTGATAAACCACGGGCTGCCCTTCGCCCGAATATTTGTTGGCCAGCCCGGAGCCCTCCAGATGCGTCTGCCACACGGCTTTAAGCATGCCGACGTTTTCGCGATTGATCTGCTTCAATGGCGAATAGTTCTGATTGTTGAGCGCGCCTCCGTTTTTCACCCAGTTGTTTACCGGCGGAGCGGCGAGTTCCTTAGCGGAAAATTCGGGTGATGCGGCGATCGAGGTAACTCCGCGGCCCCCATCGGCCGCGGACGGATTCAGCGCGCTCTGCGGAGCTGCGGGCGCGAGCGGAGCGATCAGTAGAACTGCGCTTGCAAGGCCCACGCTGAAGGGGGCCAGCAAAGCCAAGCGCCGAAAATGCAATTGATAGTTCAAGAATGTCTCCTTCACTCGATGAGTTCGAGCATAGCGCGCGGCCGTGTCCTGTTGTAGGGAGGCATCGACACGCCCAAGTCCTGAATCACGGGCAAACTGCACGTTATCCCAAGACCGACCCCCAAACAAGCCTGCGCCAGGATTACTTACGAATTGCCGACCAACCCGAAGTTATTCGACCATTCAATTCAAATGCGTTGCTGCTTTACTGGGCCAAGCGATGAAAAGTGGAAATTTCAGGCGAGATGTACACCGCCGTCTAAGCAGAAGCCGGACGATGTGCCCGGAGGAAAGAATGTATCTGGCGCACCGCCAGCGGAATCCGCTCCTTGGGTTCCTTCCATGGGAACATGCTCACTTCCGCCTTTGGCGCGAGCATGGCGGCCTCCATGGCGACGGCGTACGGATGCGCCGGGATATCATCCGGAAGAATCAATATGGGTGTCTGGCAATTGCGCACGAAATCGCGTGTCACGGTGAAGACAAAATCAGGGTTGCTGCGGTACATCTTCGTAAGGAATTTTTGGACGACATCCATGGTGACGTCAGGCCGCCGCTTGACCAGGTCCGGACCCCAGCCGCTCATATTGGTGTCGTAGTTGAGTGTGGGCATCTCCGGACGCCATCCACTGGGCTGCGCCAGCACGGCTGCGACAATGCGATCGGGCGCCCGCTTCAATAAATTCCAGATAAATGGGCCGCCGATGCAGAAGCCCATCACAATGAATTTGTTTATACCAAGATGATCCATCACGCCGAGCTGGTCATCCGTATGTGAATCCCACGGCCGGTCGATCTCCAGCGGACCAGAGGACTGACCGGAGTTGGCGTTGCGAAGGTCTGCCGCGATACAACGGTACTCTCCCTTGAACTCCTCAATCGCGTTAAAAGGGTTCGTCAAACCAGCGATCGCTGAGTTCAATCCACCGCCAGCAATGAGCAACAACGGGAAGCCGGAACCGGTCTCCTCGTAGTGAATCCGAACGGGGCCCTTTTCATAGATGGACATGGCAGCTCCTGGTTGTCCACTCTGCTGGGCAAACACGCCCGGCACGGCGGCGATTGCTGCTGCCGCTGCGCCTGTTGCAAGCAAGTCGCGTCTAGTCGGAGCCATAATTGGAGACCTCCTTGGTCATTGTCACGATCTGTTCGAGTCGGCCGAGTTTACCCGATCACGGACCGAAAAGTAACGAAATTGGGTCCAACTCCCGAATCACAGGCAAACCGCAAGTAATCCCCACCCGGAAAGGATAGGGCTTGTGAAACGCATTACCGGAGTATGGCTGAGTTGCAATTCCGCGCTTCGCAGTTGATGCAGGAATTTCCCAACAGCATTCCGATTCGCGGCGCGGTGGTTTCCTCCGCGAGTAACTTCAGAGCAGCCGACAACTCACAAAGAACGGTAACTCCACGGAGATTGGGAGTCCACTCGGCAAAACGAATTGAACTCCGCATCCCTTGACACGAACAAGACATCTCACTATGGTTGCGCCATGACAGAACCTCGGGATCGATCCAGTTTTGCTCAGCCTCAAGATCTCGGGCCAGGGTACCGACTCTCCGCGAGCGGGCGTCTACAAAACGAAGATGATCGGTTGAGTCTCTTGGAGCGTATCTTCGACCCTCTCTCTCGCCGGCGGCGTGAACTGGTTCAGCCTGGCTGGCGGTGCCTTGAAGTTGGCGCAGGCCGCGGGTCCATGGCCGTCTGGTTAGCCGAACAGGTCGGCGAGAAGGGCCATGTCGTGGCGACAGACGTTGATGTCACATACCTGAAGCGGCTCAATCTTCCGAACCTTGAGGTGCGTCAGCACAACATCCTCGATGATCCTCTGGACGCGCTCGACCCGGGTTCGTTCGATCTAGTCAGTACACGTTTGATGCTGTTCTGGCTCGCTGGAAGGCAGGAGTCCGCTATCCAACGCATGGCGGAATGCTTGCGACCAGGAGGGTGGCTCGTTGATGAGGACGGTGACTGGGGTACGATCGCTCCAGTGGATCCTTCCCATCAGTATTACGCCCGGTACAACAGCGCATACCGCAATGGCGAATGGTGGGTATCGCGTGGATATGACCCCACCTTTGGGCGCAAGCTTCCCGTGCTATTCGAGCGTTGCGGCTTGGAGAACATTCGCCACGAGGCAACTGCGGAAGTAGTGCGCGGGGGTGGCAGCTGGGCGCGATGGTGGCAGGAAACTCTGGAGGCCATCCGGGTATGGGAACAAGCCGGTGGCACCCTAACGGAGTCGCGGGAAGAGGAATACAAGACACTCATAGCGCCTTGGACGGACCCGTCGTTCTGGTTCCTCAACGCGCTTCTCCACGCCTGCTGGGGCCAACGTCCCCCAACCACGTAAACCTCGCAGAGTCCCTGAACTGTCTGCTAGTCCAAAATCATGTGTTTATGGGCAAGGCAGAACTGTAAATTTGGAGTTCGCCAAATTAAGCACTTACTGGGCAAGGGAGATTGAGTTTTCTGGCTGCGCTGTCGCGCTTGCTGGGATTAACCATGTCGGAAGTATCTTCCAAGTTGGAGAGGCAGGGCATTGCCGTGCTCCTACGGCGTGTTCATGAACCTGCAGCTTAGTCATCTTCAATAGATGTGCGTCAAACTAAATTGCGCGCACGCCGATTGGGAGAAGGGCGAGTCAGTACTGTGGAGGCGCGCGGCGGAATCGAACCGCCGAGAAAGGTTTTGCAGACCTTTGCCTTACCACTTGGCGACCGCGCCTTTGACGCAAATTGTTTTTATCCGGGAAGTTATCCCGGCATGGCACGTTGAGAAACGACCGTCGATGCCGGGATTCCCAGGCCTAAGGGAAACTCGATCCGGTACTAACGAGTTCAGCTCACCACAGCAGCTTCAGGCCAAACTGGACCTGGCGTGAAGTGGTGGAAGTCGAGGTGATGACGCCTGCCGTGGCAGAGGGCAGAACAGTGGTCGCCGAAGTGAAGACCACCGGGTTCGGATTGTTGAAATTTGTGCGATTGAAAATGTTGAACAGCTCGGCCCGGAACTGCAGGTTGAATCTCTCCGTGAACAGGAATTTTTTGGAAATGGAAAAATCGGTTGTGGCCAGGCCGGGGCCCTGCAGGAAATTGCGGGGCGCGTTGCCGTATGTGTTTGCCAACGGCTGAATGAACGCGCTGGGATTGAAATATTGCCCAGGGCCGCCCTCGATGATGGAACCGGTAAAGGCTGGATTCAAGGACGGCCGCACAGGATTGCGCGAGTCGCCATCGTTTGAGGGATTGTAGGAAAGCTGCGGCGTAAATGGCAGGCCGGAAACCAGCGTCTCAATTCCGCTCAGTTGCCAGTCGCCAATGGCCGTATTCCACCAGCGATTTGCACCAGTGGCGTTCTTCCCGCCGAATGGCAGGTCGTACGTGGCGTTGATCACGGCGGCGTTGCGGACATCGAAGGAAGCGCGCCCGTAATCCGACTGCAACGGGTTTAGCGGATTCGAAACGAACGCCGGGGAGTTGGTTGCGACGCTGGTGTTCATGCTGTCGCCATCGTCAAGCGCTTTCGAATAGGTGTAAACTCCGCGAAATTGCAGCCCGTGGCTGAGTTGTTGTTTTACGTCCACTTCGAGGCCGTTGTAGGAACTTACGCCTTCCGAAAACCAATGCGTCGTGTTGGCCACCGCCGGGTTTGCCAGCGCAGGCGTCCCGGTGAAAGGCGTTGCCAGGCTGGTGAAATAGAAATAGGCGCCCGAAGGATAATTTGCCGGGCACGGCGATGCCGGGCAGATGGCCACGTTGCTTGGCACGTTGGCGTCGATGGAAAGAATTTCGTGATAGCCGTGCGAGCCGATGTAGCCGACGCTCAGTGTTGTCTTGGGCAAAATCTGCTGTTCGATTTTCAGATCGTAGGAAATTACCGTGGGCGTTTGCAGATTGGGTTGAACTCCGCTTGGGATGACTAGAGGCGTTGGAAGCGCGCCGGCGCCTTCAATTTGCGCAACCGTGGCTTTCTTCGAGGCTTGCACGGTATTGAAGGGGCCATTCTGGTCCAGGCGATAACTGAGATTGTCGATCAGCGCATAGTAAAGTCCAGCGCCTGCGCGGATCACGGTTTTCTTCGATCCGAATGGCGACCAGGCGATTCCAGCGCGCGGTGCGGGCAGGAACCTGGCATTGTTAACGGAAAGAGCAGAGTTGCCAACCACGGGATTTGTCTCTATCACTCCGTTGCTGAACAAATAATTGGAGGCTCGGCCGTAAGCCTCGTTCCAGCCATTTGTGAATTCTCCGCGGAATCCCAGCCGAATCTCAAGGCTGGGCTTCAGCTTGATGGAGTCCTCCGCAAAGAACGCGCCCTCCAGCGAGCGCCACGACATCGGTGTGGGGTTTGAGGCGAAGGTGTAGGTGCTCATCGAGCCTTGCAAAAATGTTTGCAGGTTGTTGAACGATGCCTGCCCGTATTGATCCTGAATGAGGTTGTCATTGGCCTGCACGCGCTCGAACCACACGCCGAAATTAATCAGGTGCTTGCCGTGCGTGATGCTGACCTGATCTTCGTACGTGAAGAGGTTGCGCACCGCCGTGAGATTGCTTCCGGCGTTGGTGCCGCCGTTGGTGAGCGCCGAAGCGCCATTGAGCGTTGTGCCGCCGCCGATCACCACGGCTCCGGGTACATTTACACCCGTTGTATTCACCCATGCGCCGGTTACCGATGACGCCGTACCGGTGACTCCGCTATTGAAATAAAACGCGCCACGGGAAAATCCGAAGGTGGCTTTGTTGAGAATGTTGGGAGAGAAGACGTGCGTTTCGCTTAAGCTGGCCACTTGCTCCCGCAAAAAAATGTCCACGGTGCTCAGAGGATTCGTGGTCGGTGAGAAAGATTGGCTGTCATCTACGGTGTAAACAGCTGCGAATGAATCCTTATCCGAAAATATCTGGTCGAATCGAGCTGTTCCAAAATCCTCGCGGATGTGCTGCTGCGGGCTGCTCAAAGATTCGGCTACCCCACTATTCAATCCATTGATCGTCAACTCCGGCCCGTTGGCCACGGGCCACAGGTTCAGCAAATTGGCGACGCCGCTTGCCAGCGGGGCGTGCGTCGCGGGTGTTGACGCATTGCAAGAAGAGGTGACCGTGGTCAGCGCGGCGCATGGCAAAATTCCCAGCCGTGCATTGGCGTCGGGAACGAGCGTGACATCGCTCAGCCCAAGGCCTTGGCGAAATCCTTCGTAATTCGCGAACAGGAACGACTTGTCCCTCTGAATCGGCCCGCCCAGCGAAGCGCCGAACACGTTGCGCTCGAAATGTGGAATTTGCGGCAGGTCGAAAAAGTTTCTGGCGTCCAGCGCGCTGTTGCGCAGGAATTCGTAGGCGTCGCCGTGCACCAGATTGGTGCCGGAGGCAGTCACGATGTTGATCTGTGCGCCGGAGCGCTTGCCGTACTCGGCGCTATACGCGTCCGTGACAACCGAAAATTCCCGCACGGCGTCCACACCGAGCAGTTGGCCGCTGGTTCCCCCCGGCGTGTTGTTGACTTCGGACGCGCTTGTGAATTCGACGCCGTTGAGAATGTAGAGATTCTCCTGCGGCCTGCGGCCCGAGGCCGAGAACATATTGCCGACCACTGAATTGGAAGTCCCAATTCCGCCGGCCCGCTGGGAGGTGTAGTTGACCACTCCCGGATTCAGCGTCAGAAGCTGATCGTAACTGCGGCCATTGAGCGGCAAATCTTTTATCTGCGTTTCGCCAACAAGGCCAGAAAAATCGGCGGTGGTCACGGCCAACTGCATGGCAGTTTCTTCAACGCTGATCGACTGCTGAACGTCTCCCACCGCTAGCATCAGGTTCACTTCGGCGCGCTGGCCAATCGCAAGAGTGATTCCCGTTTTCACTTCGCTGCGAAATCCGGCTTGCTCGGCGGACACTTCGTATTTTCCGACCGGCAGCGACGGGGCGTCAAATCGCCCGCTGCTGTCGGTGACCAACGTGCGGACCGTGCCGATTTCCACATTTTTCACTTTCACTGTGGCGCCAGCGATGATGGAGCCACTGGTATCCACGACGGCCCCGAGGATCGAGGCCTCCCCTTGCGCCCAGGCCGTGCGGGGCTTTCCTGCGGCAAGCAGCAAAAGCAAACTTAAAATTGCTTTCCAAATCCCTCTGTTTGTGTTCAGTCGGGTCATGATCTTCTTTTCCTCCAAAGTTTCAGGTATCGCTTTCAATCTCTTTCGCAAAAAACAGGCCTAAAAAGAAAAATCCCACCGCCAGCGTGTAACTGGCGGTGGGATTCAGAAAATTGCCCGGCTTATGATCGGATATCTAGATCGTCAGCCTCCCGGCGCCAGAAGACACACACGGACAGCAGGAGCAACATGTACAAGCCTGCGCGGTCGTCTGGACGTCGTGATTCATATGAGCGTTAATTTGTAAACGAAATGATTCCCAATGTCAAATTGAAATTAATTTCGGTGCCTGTATCAAGCGATGTGTTCTGCAGAGAGCCTCAAAGATCCAGCCCTCCCCTACTCACAAAATTCATGCGCGCAATTCAGTCTTAACCTAAATCCCCTGAAGAATCTGCTGGCTCATGTACTCGCCGTAGGGGCACGGCAATGCCGTGCCCCTACAACCGCATCGCCGGAAAAATGTGAAGTCATATTAAAGACAATCCAGGTTTCTAATGCGCGCTTGTGAGAAATTCGGACTAGACGCCGAACGTTGGCTACACGTAAGGAATACTTGCGGCCTAAATTTCGTAAATTTCGCCGTACTTTTTCGAGATATAGTCTGTGAAATATTTGCTGTTCAGTTTTTCGCCGGTGGCTTTTTTTGCAAGCTCTTGCGCGGAATAGCGCTTGCCGTGGACGTGAATATTTTCACGGAGCCATTTGAGCAGGCTGGCAAAATGACCTCGCGCCATTTCATCATCCAGCGCGGGGATGTCACGCCGGGCGGCGGCGAAGAACTGCGCCGAGTAAAGATTTCCCAGGGAATAGGTGGGGAAATATCCGATCATTCCGCCCGACCAGTGCACGTCCTGCAATACGCCCAGCGAATCGTCCGGCACGTCCACCGTCAGCAGTTCTTTCATCTTCGAATTCCAAATGCGCGGGAGATCCTCCACCGCGATGTGG
The DNA here is from genome assembly GCA_963825365.1 of uncultured Acidobacteriota bacterium. Taxonomy (GTDB): domain Bacteria; phylum Acidobacteriota; class Terriglobia; order Acidiferrales; family UBA7541; genus Palsa-360. Next base: position 100,423 of record CAWGSV010000005.1, read on the forward strand.
CCTTCGATCAGGGCTCGTTCAATCTCGAATCGCAGGATGATATGAAGGTTGTAGGTGACTTCGTCGGCCTCCACGCGGATGAACGACGGTTCCACGGTATTTATGGCGCGATAAAAACTGTCCTGAGCGAAACGTTTTGCAGCGGAGCGGGAAATTCCATTTGCATCACTGGATAAAAGTAGGTCCAGAAGGCGCGGCTCTTGCCGACCATATTTTCCCACAGGCGCGATTGAGATTCGTGGATGCCCAGCGAAACTGCCTCGGCAAGCGGCGTGCCGAAATGCTGGGCGGGCAGGCCCTGTTCATACAGGGCGTGTCCCACTTCGTGAATCACGCCGCTGATCGATTGCATAAATTCGGCACGGTCATAGCGCGTGGTGATGCGCGCGTCCAGCGGATGAAAACTTGTGCTGAATGGATGAGCGCTGACATCCAGCCGCCCTGCATCGAAATCGTAGCCAATCTGTTTTGCGGCCAGGGCGCAAAACGCTTTCTGCTTTTCGATATCGTAATCGCCAGCGATGGCGCTTTGCGAAACTTTGGTTTTGGAGTTCTTGATCTTGACGAGGAACGGCGCTAGAAAATTCTTTAAGTCGCCCAGCGCAGTGGCAATTTCCTCCGTGGTCGCATACGGCTCAAAAGTGTCCAGCAATGCGTCGTAGGGAGATTGCTTGTATCCCACTAATTCCGCTTCGCGGCGCTTCAGTGCCACGATCTTTGTGAGGTGAGGTGCAAACAGCTTGAAATCCTTTTTCTTACGGGCATCCATCCAGACGTGATACGCCTCGGAGGTGACTTGCGTAAGCTCCTTCACGAATTCCAGCGGAAGTTTTTCTTCGCGGGTCACATCGCGCCAGACTTCGCGCACGATGGCGCTTTCGCCTGGAGGCAGGCCGCCCTCGTCCGCGGCCGCTTTGGCCTCTTGCAACAGTGCTCGAAATTCCTTTGACAGGACTTTATCGTGCAGCTCGCCTGCCAGATACCCCAGCATCGTGGCGCGAGGCCCGCTGCCTTTGGGAGGCATGAAGACATCCTTATCCCAATTGAGGACGGCAATGGCGGATTTGAGCTGCGAGATATCGATTAATTTTTGCTGGAAAGCCGGGAATGAATTTTTCATGGTGGTCACCGAAAACATTCAGCTAATTTCGATTCAATCTTTTTCTTACTCTTCGTACTCATTCCCGCCACGATCATAACTTTGCAAGTGTGCGCCGTGCGCAGCGAGTGTGTCAATTCTACTTGGCTGTGTGTGAGAATTGTGTATGGAATTTCGGGTAGCACGGCGGGTGGAATCGCGGACATGTGGAAAGCTGCCCGCCCGAAAACCGGGCGGGCGCTACAAAATCAACTGCGGCAATTTGGCAGGGTTTCGTTGGAGCCTCTCCGTGCCGTTTACTTCGGCACGGAATGGGCATACTTCGCCATAGGCTAAGCTTCCATAGAACATTGCGCCGGATTGGGATTATACTGTGGCCATATTTGAACACTGAATGAACAAGGAGAATATCCCCATGAACTCAAAATGGCTGCAATCTCCGATGGCCCGGCGATTATTTCTCACTCGGCTCGGCGTGGGAGTTGGTGTAGCAGGGGCGGCCGCGATCAATTCTCCCCCGGCGATGGCACAGGCAGCCGCGGATGCGCCGTTTCGACCGGCACGCCATGCGCAGGATGATTGGTACGACAAAATTCCCGGCGTGCACCGCTATATTTTTGACGCCTCGTCTGGGGATGGCGTTGGTTGGGCGTTGCAATTTGCCACGAATTATTACACCACTAATGAGCAGGCCTACGGCCTGAAGGATAGCGACCTGGCTGTAATTATCGTGACGCGCCACAAGGCCACTTCGTTCGCCTACAACGACGCGATTTGGGCCAAGTACGGAAAACAGATTGCCGAGCAGGCCGAGTTCGTCGACCCGAAAACAAAAGAGGCACCCAAAATCAATGTGTATGGTCCCGCCGGGGAAACAGGGCAAGCCGGAAGAATGGAAGCGCTAATTAAGAAGGGCGTCCAGTTTGCCGTGTGCGCCACGTCCACTCGGGGCATTGCAACCAGAATTGCCAAGGCCAACAGCCTTGAGGTCGACGCCGTGGTAAAGGAAATTACCGCGAATTTGATCGGCAACGGGCGCATGGTTCCCGCGGGAATCCTTGCGGTGAATCGTGCGCAAGAGCACGGCTATTCGTTTGTCTCCACGATGTAAGTGCGTGTAAGTGGCGCAGTTCGCCCCGGCGGACCGCGCCACTCAAAGCAAAATCCCACACATAGTGCCTGTGCTATTGGTAATTCGGTCGTTTCTATTGCTGCAGGCTTTGCTGACCCGATTAGAAAAGCAGACAGGCTGAAGCCTGTCCTACTGGTTATTTCTGCGGCTTGGGCGTGGCGGGATTTCGTATTCGTTGCGCGAATTCGTTTTCTTGCGACCACACGCAGGGCTGCTCGCTGATTTCTTCGTTAGGCTTGAGTTTCATGCTGCGATGCGGCGTGACCACGGGCTTGGCATAGGCCTTCGGATCGGTGATGGTCATGTCGTAGGAAAGCGTGTCATGGTCCACGCGGCGGTAGCGCTCAACGATGCGCATTTCTTCGCTGTGCGGATAGCCCGTCGGGCCGAGCCAGGTCTTGTCGTTGAAGCCGCTGGATTCCACGACCAGCGTGCCGTCCGCCTCCCAGTGGCCTATTGCGTATCCGTACCATGTAGGGTCGGGATCGCTGGGAAGCGCGCGCCCATCGGTCCAGATGCTGCGCCATTCGTGTTCGCGCTCCCAGAATTGCAGGACGCGGTCGGGCAACTGAACGAATTCATTTGGCGTGGGCATCAGCATGACGCGCGGAAAACCGATGGGATCGCATTGCAGGATGGGATCGTTGCCGCCCGCCGCGCCTCTCGTTCCGTATCCGGGTTTCTGCGCGTCGAACCTCACTTTGGCCCACGGGGTCATCGGTGGCATGTCCTTATCTTCAGCGATGGGCTGCGCGCCGCCATTGCCACCCTGAAGTTGCCAGACGCCGGTCAAGTCGCGCTTGGAATCGGGCGATGAAGTGGATTTCGTTGCGGCTTGCTGGGGAGCGGACTGGGCGGGCGCGGCCATTAATAAGGCGACCACCGCCGTCAAATACCCCAGAACATGAATTGGGCGACTGCGCACTTCGCTCCTCCTGCTTTCTTTCGAAAAAGTGGCTCGGCCAACAGAACTTTTGAGTGGCAAAACCGCACAGCCCAAACCGAACGCGCCCCTGCTATCTATTGTTCATTTTCAAAACGCGACCATCGGGGAAGACGACTTTCCCGTCGTTGTTTCCGGAAAAGCCGACCGGCGCTCCATTCTTGGCAGGAGCGAGAGTGACCGTGATTTGATCCCCGGGCTGAAGAGAAGTCCTGGTCCAGCTGTTGCGGCGCATGATGCCCGGACTTTGGCTTTCAATGGCCCAATTGACAGCCTTGCCTTTGTCGTCCTTCACATCCATGAAAATCTGGCAATGCGGGTTGGCCCAAATAAATTCCGTCACCGTGCCGGAAATGGTGATCCAATGCGCCTCATCGTAAGCAGCATTCCCGTGATGCGCCCACAGCGGAGCGCAGGCCATAAGAAGGGCTGCAATTAAAATGCTTGAAGCGATTGGCTTGATGTTCAATGGAAAACCTCGCAACTGGGGCTCGCGTTCCTTACAGTCAGCGGAAAAAACCACCATTTTGTCATTCCGAGAGAAGCGAGGAATCTCTCTTTCTTTTCATGGGCCCAGACCCCAGAGAGATTCCTCGTTTCGCTCGGAATGACAAAATAAATTATCTTTTTTTTTTCGCCGCCCATTTAGCCCGTAGTCCGGACAGTTAGCCACTCCCTATTTCTATAGATCGGGGAGCTCTTTACCGTTCGAAAGCACAATCTTTTTAAGGCGCAAAATATTCGTTCCGTTTTTGGCTCGAAAGCCGATGGCGGTAATGACGTCGCCGGGCTTGAGCGTGTTCTTATCCCACCCGCCGTTGCGCACCAGCATGGCGGGGCTTCTCGCTTCGCAGACCCATGTTTCGACCGCGCCCTTGTCATTTTTTGCTTCGAGGGTAATCTGCGTGTGGGGATTGATGAACTCGAATTTGGTAACCGCGGCCTTCACGGTGAACAGCTTTTCCGTGTCGTAATTCGTCTCTCCGTGGTGCGCCAGGATCGGCGTAGAAACAACAAGAACGGCGATGAACATTGCCAAAGAAAGCGCCAATTTTTTCATTTTCCGAAGCTCCAGAAAAACATGAATCCGGTCCGATGAAAATAACCAGGGGATATTCGCGCCCCGCGGTTCAACACCGGAAATATCCCACCGCGATTGCGGATGTGTCAATCCTAAAGTCCCTACTTCGCCGGTGTCGTCTCCTGCTGCTCAATGCTTTCAAAGCTGCTGATATCCTCGCAAAATTCTTCCGCCAGGGTCCAGGTGGGTTTCAGGGCGAATACGATGCGGCCCGTCCAGGGCTTGGTGTAAGCCTTCGGATCGTCGATCGTAATGTCGTCCTGCAAATGGTCGCGATCGAGGCGACGAATGCGCTCGATCAAGTGCAAGGCTCCGCTGTGCGGATGGCCGATGCGATCCAGCCAGGTTTTTTCGTTGAAATTCACGGTATCCGCCACAAGAGTGTCCCCTTCCCAGTGTCCGATGGAGTCGCCCATCCACAAAGGGCCGAGAGATTCATCGTGCTTGCGGCCATCGGTATAAATCTGGTGCCGCATGGAGTCCCACTCAAACAGCATGATGACTTCACTTGGCGTCTGAACAATCTGCAGCGGGAAGGCGTGAAAAAAAGCGCGCGGAAATCCCGTGGGAGAGCAGCCGTTATAAATAGGATCGTTGGTTTCGGCGATGGGCACCGAGCGAGTGCCGAAGGACGATTTGTGGGACTTGTACTCCGCCTCGCCCCATGCGGTCATGGGCGGCTCTTCGAGAGTCAGTTCGTAAATCCAATAGCGCTCGAGGACCGTGCTCATGCGCGGACGGTCCTGCATCCAAACGCCTGACAAATCATGCGGGTCAAACGAATTTGCAGACGCCGGAATCTCGGACGGCTTTTTGGTTTGAGCAGCGAGCAGTGCAGGAACAACTCGCCGCCATCGCAAGGACCAAAGCAATGCGCCATGAATGCTTTTGCACTACGAAATCCCTCGGCAACTTCAGAATTCGCGAAAGCATAGCCGTTGCCAGCCGGTTTTTTATTTCGCCGGGGCAGCACCCGCATCGTCAATCTCTTGAAAACTCTGCTCGTCCTCGCAGAAGGCTTCCGCAATTGTCCACGTCGGCCTCAACGCGAATGTCAGATGCCCGGTCCAGGGCTTGGTGTATGCCTTGGGGTCATCAATGGTGACGTCGTCCACCAAGTGATCGTGGTCCACGCGCCGGATGTGCTCGATCACGTGAAGTGCATCGCTGTGCGCGTGGCCCATGCGATCCAGCCAGGTCTTGTCATTGAAATTCACTGTGTCGGCAACCAGCGTGTCTCCCTCCCAATGCCCGATGGAATCGCCCATCCACAGCGGGCCAAGGCTGGTGTCATGCAGCCGGCCATCCGTGTAAATCTGATGGCGGGCGGAGTCATACTCGAACAGCATGATGACTTCGCCGGGCGTCTGGGCAATCTGCATCGGCAATGGATAAAGAAAAATCCGCGGGAAGCCCAGCGGCGCGCAGGTGTGATACACGGGGTCGTTGGTCTGCGCGAGTGGAAATGCGTGAGGCCCGAAAGAGGTCTTGGCCGCGTCCAGCTGCGCCTTGCCCCAGGCGGTCATGGGAGGCTCTTCCAAGGTGAATTTGTAGACCCAATATCGATCCTCAACTCTGTCCGGCCGAGGATGATCGTCAAACCAGACCCCGGATAAATCATGCGGATCGAAAGGTTTCTGGGCCGCCGCTTTGTCGGATGGCTGCTTGCTTTGCGCGGAGGCATGAGGCGCAAAACCCAATGCAATCGCCAGCGCCAACGCTAGTCCCAGTGAACACTTTCGCATTTCAAGACTCCTCGGCGCGGCTCTGTTGTTGGAGCGATTGGCCCTCACAAAGAACGATTACAAGTTGTCCTTCACCGTGCCATCGGCGAGCGTGAGCTTCTGAAGGCGTATGACCAGCGCGCCGTTCTTGCCCCGATACCCGTAGACCGTAATGACGTCGCCCACCTTCAGCGTGTTTTTGTCCCAGCCGCCGGCGCGCACAAGCATGGTCGGGCTGCGCGCTTCGCAAGCCCACTTTTCCATATCACCTTTGTCGTTCTTTACGTCCAGGTTGATCAGGGTGTGAGGATTGATGAACTGAAATTCCGTCACCGTTCCTTTGACGGATACGATCTTTTCTGTGTCGTAATTAGCCTCCCCGTGATGCGCGGGAAGTGGAGCGGAAACAAGCAGGGCACCGCAAGCCATGACCAGTATGAGAGCGAACTTTTTCATTTCCAAAAGCCTCCGTGGAAATACAAATCAGTCAAAATTGTTGGCCGCAGAAAATGGTAGCGATTGAAAACCAAGCTCTTCAAAATATCCAAATCTAGACGGAAAGAGTTTCAACGTGTTTATCCGCGCGCGTTAAATGCCGACTATTTCGCCCCTGTCGCGCCCTGTTTGTCGAAATTTTCAAAACTATGCTCGTCCTCGCAAAACTGCTCGCCTAGAGTCCATGTCGGCCTGAACACAAAATCCAGATGTGCCGTCCAGGTTTTGGTATAGGCCTTGGCGTCCTCGATGGTGATGTCGTCAACCAGATGATCGTGATCAATTCTCTTGAAACGCTCGACCACATGCAGGTCGCCGCTGTGCGGGTGTCCCACGCGATCGATCCAAGTCTTATCGTTGAAATTCACGGAGTCAGCCACCAGCGTGTTTCCCTCCCAATGGCCGATGGAATCGCCCATCCACTGGGGACCAAGAGTTTCATCATGCTTGCGGCCGTCCGTAAAGATCGGATGCCGCAGGGAGTCGTACTCAAATAGGATGATGACTTCGCCGGGCAGCTGAACAATTTCCATGGGAAATGGATGCAGATACACACGCGGCAGGCCTGCCGGAGTACAGCTGTGGTAAAGCGGGTCGTTGGTTTCCGCGAGAGGATAAGTATGCTGTCCGAATGAGGATTTGGTGGCCTCGAATTGCGCCTTTCCCCAAGCCGTCATGGGAGGCTCTTCCTTGTTGAACTCGTAATTCCAGTAGCGCTCCACCACAGGCAAATTGCGCGGATGCTCCTGGCTCCAGACGCCTGACAAATCATGCGGATCGAAAGATGTTGAAGCTGCCGGCGCATCGGACGCCTTCTTGGTTTGGGCGAATGCCGCTCCGCGGCAATCCAAAACAATGGCCAGCGCCAGCGCAACGATGCGTGAACGACTTCCCATTTCCCAACCCCTCCTGAGCCCAAATTTTGCGTATTCAAATTGAATTTCATGGAATCATACACTGCCGGAGTTCCATGGCGTCAAGATCAAACTCGCCGATACCACCAATTGGACGTAATTTGGGTGCTTCATCCGGCTGATTTGCTTAGAATGGTGAAGAGATGAGTAAATCGATTTATCCATTGAAGTTGCCACGATCCATCAAGAAGGCCGCACAGCGTCTGGCAATGGAAGACGGTGTATCCCTGAATCAATGGATCGCAGTGGCCGTAGCGGAAAAAGTGGGTGTGGTGGAGACTGCTGCTGAATTTTTCAAGACCCGTGCAAAAGGGGCGACCGGGAAGGGATTGATAAAATTCTTGCGGCAGGCACCTCGTGTGGCGACTGAACCCGAAGATTCAAAGCAATAATCGCTTTTCTTCCACACTCCAAGGGCCCGCCAATACTAGTTACGCAAGGGTGGGCCGCTCAATGCTTCAACAGTTGTGGCGGAAAATCCTCACTCCAAATCAGATGGGATGAAGTATCCCACCTTATTGTTCGGGGCAGAGCCGTACCACATGCGGCCCTGTGCATCGAGGAAGAATTCCTTCATCATGTTTTCGGATTGCGCATAAGGAAATTCGGTGACCTTGCCGGTTTTCGGATTGAGGCGTCCGATGACGTCCATCTCATCCGATGAATACCAGATGTTGTGATTTTTATCGATACCCAGCGCGTACGGGGTGGCTCTTGGCCCGGGCAAATCGAATTCTTTAAAAGTTTGCGTCTTGGGATCGAACCGCCCGATCTTGCCGCCCTGATATTCCGCAAACCACACGATGCCATCCTCGTCGATCTCAATGCGGCGCGGCCAGCCGCCCTTTGTGGGAGGGGCCCATCTGGTGACCTTCCCGGTTTTCGCGTCCACCATGCCGATTTTCCCCTCCGGATAAAATTCCGCGAACCACACATTTTCATTCTTGTCGAATTCGATGCCGTAGGGAGAAAAGGTGTCCGCAAAATGCGAAAACTCGTTGTTCTTGGAATCGTACATGGTCAGGTTGTTGAATACGGCGGATCCCCACACGCGCCCTTTGGAATCCACGCGCACGGTATGCTTCGAGCCGCCATCTTCAAGGCCTTCCATTCCCTTCTTGTAGGTGTCCTGATATTCGGTGATCAGTTTTGTTTTAGGATCCCAGCGGCCAACTTTGTTGGCGGCCTGCTCGGAAATCCACACCGAACCATCCGGCGCGGGAACGGCCGAGTGAATGCCCGCGGCAAAGGAATTGGGCGCGGTAAATTCCTGGATCGCGCCGGTGGAAGGGTCAAGATGGCCGAGCGTGTTTACCGAGCCCATGTCTGGAATCCACAGCTTGCCGTCCTTATCGGGCGTGGCGCTGAAGGGCATGCGATTCGGTCCTGGCATGTCGTATTCGACGTAAGTAATTTTCAAGCCATCGTCGCTTACGGGTCGAAGGGTGGCCTTGTATCCCGGCATATCGACGGGAGATTTGGGCAGCTTTGCTTCCGCGCCGAATGCGTCATCCAAATAATTCGCAAGGACGGTAGCGTCCTCGTCATTAATGTGATTGGCCAGACGCGCATGGCGCGTGGTCAGCATGTAGTTCACCGCCTGCGTCCAGCCGTCGTGATCGCGCCTCACCGCGGCCATGCGAGTTTGAAAGCCGTGGCACGCAAAACAGTTTCCGGTCAGGATATCTTTGCCTTTTCCTTCAGGCATCAGAGTTTTGCCTTGATACATGGAAAGATCGCTCCAGCGCACGGCGCTCGCTTGCAACGTGAAATCGAGCGAGGAGGAAGCACCTGCGGAAAGTTTCACACCCGTGCGCGGATCGGCCTTGTACCCGGTAGCCGTGACTCGAATTTGATATTCGCCTGCGGGCAGGCCCGGAACGTGATAGCGGCCTTGATTGTCGGACATCACGTTCACGGTAATTTTCGATTGCACATTTTGCGCGTGCACAAATGCGCCGCGAAACGGTGCGCCCGCCGGATTTTTCACTACGCCGGAAATCGTGGCGTCCGTGGCGCCGTGGGCAAGAGTGGCGCAAAAGAGGAGAAGGCCTAGGGTGCTCCAAAATCGCTTCATGAGTGTTCTCCCTCTTCGCTTCGCGGATTGCGAAGCATATAAAGCGTGCCGGCACGTGGATCGCAACTCAATCATGGGAACTTGACTGCCGTTCGCGCCGATTTGCCGCAATTCTACCATGTTAAACACGGGCTGCGCGGAATTGCATTCTTGTGGCGCCGGCGTCTCGCCGGCGGTTTTGCAACATTGGAGCCCGAAAAACCACCGGCGGGACGCCGGCGCCACAAATTCTCGCTTCAAAATACCGCGTAGTTTCTTCTAGTGAGATTGCATGCCTCTGGCCTTGATGGACGCGAGCGCCTCCGGCCCAGCCAGAAATTTAATCAGCGCAGCTGCGCCTTCAGGATTTTTTGCCTGCGCACCAACAGCGGCGGAGAAGCGCACGTAGCCTTGCAACTCTTCTGGAAAAGGTCCAAGCAGCTCCACGCCTTTTGCTGGCAGGATTTCGCTGACCAGCGTCATGCCGAAATCCGCCTTGCCCTCGGCCACGGCTTCGTTCGTTTCGTCGGAGGTATTAAAAAATAAAGTTTTGGGCTTCATGGTGTCGGCGATCCCCAAAGTTTCCAGCATTTTATTGATGTAAGGAAGGCTCGCGCCGACCGGGCCATAAGCAATGGCCTTGGTGCCGAGCATGGCGCGCCTCAGCGCTTCGGGAGTGCTGATATCGGGTCGCGGCGCTCCCTTGCGAATTCCGATTCCCACGCCAACACGGCTAATAGGAGTTCCCCCGGACGCAGTAATTTTCCCTTCCTTGCTCAATTGCTCGATGCTTTCCACAGTCACGATCACTGCGTCAAACGCCGCGCCCCCATCAATCTCTTGTTTCAAGTTGGCAGTGGGGCGGTATTCAACGCTGATCGCATGGCCAATGGCGCGCTCACCCTGCGCGCGCAAATCCTCCACCACAGCCTTGATTCCGTTAGAAGCCAGCACGCGCACTTCTGAAGTCTGCGCCGCCAGTGTTTGAGCAAACAGAAGAGTCGACGCAATTGTGAACCCAATTCCAGCCAGTTTTCTCATTGACTCCCTTTCATTGACTTCATGACATTTCCGAAATTGGAAATATTACTTCGACAATGATGTGAACATCGCAGCCGCCCAAAACCTTGTCAACACCCCAGCAAACAATAATCCAATCGCAAATAGAATCCAGCGATTCTTTCGCCACGTTTCGCGAAATCCTGAAGACTGCGCAAAAATATCAACGAGGTATGCGGTACAGTACGCCACATTTGCTAAGACAGCTAAAAGGAAGATGAAGAGAATTGAGTCGACAGACAGTTCTGTTCTTGAAGTGGGGTAGCCCCTCCAAAAGTAGACTAGGACGATGACAATTAATGTAACGTTATAAAGCAAACGGAGAGGCTCCCAGTAACGGATTGCATCTGTTAGTGACTCACGCAGTGAATGTGTGTCCATGGGCGTTTGCAATTCTAGTATGAAGTTTTAACGGATCGATCCGGTTTCTGTTTCCACGAACACTTCGTGCTCCAGCCCCAGATCGCGCGCCGATGGCGTGAGGATGGTCTTGCGGCCGATGAAGATTTTTTCGCTGCGCGTCATCGCGCGGCGCACATCGTTTTCGCTGACGAACACTTGAATTTCGATGGCGCTTTTTGCGGGCGGCTCCGGCCTTTTCGTAGTTAACGAAGCTGGGGCGGGTGCGCTTGGCGCTTCCGCTTTCGCAGATTGCGCGGGTCCGGTGACGGTGCGGGTAGCCTTCCTTCGTTTTCACGGACGCTCCAAAAAAGCGATCTGCAATTTCGGCGGCGATGGCCGCAGGGCTTGCCGATTCTTTCGCCGAGGCTAGAGCAGCAACTGGGGCAGCAGCCGGTTTTTGCTCCGGCGCGGGCGCAGAAGCAGGCGCGGATTTCGGCGCGCCGCTGCCGCGAGCGATCCCTTGCGCCGCGAGAACTTTTTCAACAATGCCAGCGATGGCCGCGCGATCCACGCTCGCAGCGGCTGACTCCTGAGCAGGCGCGGCTTGTTTCGATTCCGCCGGCTTCCCTTCGGCGGGCGCCGCTTTCGCGCTCGGCGAAGAGGTTTCCTGTGCAGTTGGCATGCTCACCTCCGCTTGCACCGCTTGGGGCGCGGGCGAATTCGCGGCGCCCGCCATGCGCTGATCCGCGGGGACGGTGCGATGCTCGACCCCGCGCGATTCCCAGGCGATGCGTTTCACGTTCATCAAGTGCTGCGGGCCAATATTGTCCGAAGTAATGTTCCCGCCGGGCGCGCCGCAGCCAAGCGTCATGGCTGGAAAAAGATTTGTGGAATAGCCGATGGAACCGTGCACCGAGGCGCTGTTGACGATCACGCGAAACGCGGGCATGGCCTCGCCAAATTGCAAAACTGCAGCGCGATTTTGCGAATGAATCGCGCAGGTATGCCCCAGCCCGCCAAATTCCAAGAGCCGCCGGCATAGTGAGATCCCCGCGGCAAGATTTGGCACGGAGTAAAACGCCAGGATGGGCGACAGTTTTTCGGCGGAGAGCGGAAAATCGCGCCCCACTTGCTCGGGCTCTAGGCGAGCGATCAACACGCGCGTCGCGGGCGGCGCCTTGATTCCAGCCATCTCGGCAATCACCGTCGCGGCACGGCCCACAATTTGTGTATTCGGCGTGCGCGATCCCGGCAGGAACACTACACGCGTAACTTTTTCGATTTCTTCAGGGGAAAGAAAATAGGCGCCCTGCTTGCGGCATTCCTCAAGCGCAAGCTCGCGCACTGAATCCTCGGCAACGATGGCCTGCTCGGACGAGCAAATTGTTCCGTAGTCGAATGTTTTCCCGGCGATGATGTCCGCCACAGCTTTGCGCACGTCGGCCGTGCGCTCGATAAACGCGGGCACGTTGCCAGGTCCAACGCCATATGCCGGCTTGCCCGAGCCGTACGCGGCGCGCACCAGTCCCGTGCCGCCCGTCGCCAGTATCACTCCAACCTCAGGCCGACGCATCAATTCTCGCGTGCCTTCCAGCGTGGTGTGCTGCATGCACTGGATCAGTCCCTCGGGCGCGCCCGCCGTGAGCGCGGCGCGATCCAGCAAAGTGGCCGCGCGACAAATGCACTTAATTGCGGAAGGATGCGGGCTCAGCACAATGGCGTTGCGGGCCTTGATGGAAATCAGCGTTTTGTAAATTGCGGTTGAAGTTGGATTGGTGGAAGGAATTACTGCAGCCACAACCCCGATGGGAGATGCAACTTCGACGATTCCTTTTTCGCGGTCCTCGCGCAAGATCCCCACGGTGCGCATGGTGCGAATGGCGCCCGGCACATTTACCGCGGCCAGCGTGTTCTTCACAATTTTGTCGGGAACGTTTCCGAATCCGGTTTCTTCCACGGCCGCGCGGGCCAGTGGCTCCGCGTTTTCGGCCGCAGCCTTGGCGCAGGCTTCCACGATTGCGTCGACTTGTTCCTGGGAAAATTCCGCGAACTTCTTTTGTGCGGCGGCGGCTCGTGCCGCCAGTTCGCGGGCTTCTTGAATGGAGATGAGGTCGCGATCGCGCAGGCTCAAAACGCTTTACCTTCTCCTACAAACATCGGGTTGCACCGTAGCGTTCGCCAGGTATTGTAGCTCGCCTCTTCAGAGGCGAGGGTTTAGATGGCTGAGCGGCAATACCCCGCCTCTGAAGAGGCGGGCTACAAACTTACTTCTTCACGCGCAGGAGGCGCGCCGCCTCCGGGCAAAATCTTTTCCACGTGCTCGTGCGGCCGCGGAATTACGTGCACGGAGACCAGTTCGCCGACGCGCCGCGCAGCAGCCGCCCCCGCGTCCGTGGCCGCTTTTACGGCGCCCACATCTCCCCGCACCATCACCGTGACATATCCGGAGCCAATATATTCTTTTCCGATGAGGATGACGTTGGCAGCCTTCACCATGGCGTCGGCCGCTTCAATCGAAGCTACCAGTCCTTTGGTCTCAATCATCCCCAATGCTTCGTTGGACATGCGCTCCTCGTCTCGGCTCGTCCGGGACATCCAATCCAAACACCATGCGGCGTGCCACCGGAAGTGGTGAGCCTAGCATGGCATAGGTGGTGAATCAAGAAAATGCGGAGGCGGGGACTTTGCGCTGTTGTGGAAATCGAAGCGTTGAGGGTTGCTACCTGGGCGGGAGGACGCCGATTTTCGCGTCCGCCACGCCGTTGCGCGTGGTGTTTTTGATTGCGTACATCGCTTCATCCGCTAAATGAAGCAATTCCACCTTGGTCTTGGCATCCGACGGAAACGACGCTACTCCAATGCTCGCCGTGAAGTGGATGTCCAGCCCTTCTTCTTTCAGCCAGTGTGTTTCGCCGATCAATTTGTGCAGCCGCCTGGCGACCACAAAGGCGCTCTCTTTGGCAGCCTGCGGCAATACAATTACAAATTCATCGCCGCCATAGCGAAATGCAAAATCGATTCTGCGGCAGGCGCTCTTCACGAGCTGCCCCACTTCGGCCAAAAGCTTCGATCCGACCAGATGGCCATGCGTGTCATTGACGCTCTTGAAATGGTCCAGGTCGATGAAGACCACCGAAAACTCGTAACCGTAGCGCTGCGAACGGTATATTTCCGTCTCCAGAATAAAATCCATGTGCCGCGCGTTATACAGGCTGGTGCAGTCGTCGGTGATGGTCAGTTCATGAATGCGTTTTACGTGGCGTGCATTTTCCAGCGCGATCGCGGCGAAATCCGCCAGCGCTTCCAGCAGCGCCATATCGTGCTCCATGAAGCCGTCTCGCTCCACGCAATTGATCAGTTCGATGACGCCCAGGCAATGATCGCGATATCGCACCGGAACCGCCACGATGGAGCGCGTTTCCATTTTCGTCTTTTCGTCGATCTGCGAGAAAAATCGAGTGTCCTTGCTTACATCGGCCACAATTACGGCTTCGTCGTTTTGCGCCACCCAACCGGCAATTCCCTGCCCCAACTTGATGCGCACGTCTTTTAAGGCCTGTGCGCCCTTGCCAACCGCCAACTCGAAATAAAGTTCCTGCTTGGCTTCATCCACCAGCAGAAGCGACCAGGTGTCCGGACGCAAAAATTCGTCGATCTTTTCCATGATGGTGCGGAGAACCTGATCAAGCTGCAGGGAGGAGGTGAGCGCCTTGCCCAATTCGTGGAACACCGCGATTTCGCCAGCCTCGCGTTGTTCTCCCCGAACCGTTGCCATTCGGCGTCGATCGACGCCCGAAAAATTTTCAGTCGTGGTCACTGAAAGCCTTGGTGCCAAAATCCATATTGGCTCACCCTCCAGTTCAAGGGAGGCGTACGGGGCACTAGAAATTATAGTCAGCTATTGCCATTCCGTGCAACGCCCACTTGTTGAGCTGTTGCTCGCTAGTGAAGGGTATCCTGGTTTATACATCCGATTGTGCGGCCGGCAACGTTAGAGTGTGACTGTCGTCAGGACCTTCGCATATCGGCAACGATGCGACGGAATATCCATTCCGATGCCGTTTTGCCCATTTGCAGGCATGTGCACTCACGAATCCATTTGGCTGCCCGTTTCGGCAGCGCTTGCCGTTAGCTCTCCTCAAAATATATTTGAGTCACACCCTGGATCGCGGGAGATTGACACTATTGCGCCTCCCGCCTATATTCGCATGGACTCGCGGGCCTCTGACAAAAACCATGGATAAAGGGACTTTTGGCGAAAGCTTAAAACGGGAACGGGAAATGCGGGGTGTGGCACTGGAGGAGATTTCCGCCGCCACACGAATAGCCACGCGCTTCCTGCAAGCCATTGAAAATGAGAGGTGGGATCAGCTCCCCGGCGGGGTCTTCAATCGAGGCTTCGTGCGAGCCGTGGCACGCTATTTGGGCCTGGATGAGGAAAACACCGTGGCGGAGTACACCATGGCTGTCGGTGACCGCCCAAGCGTTCCTGTATGGACCGGCAGGCCTCCGGCAGTCAACCCGGATCAACCTTGGATCGCCGTGATTATTGCCGCTGTCCTCGTTGTCGCGTTACTGGCGGGAGGCTGGGTAGGCACGCGGCGAATCCTGGCATGGCGGGCTGCAAAGCGCGCGGCCCGGGTCTCTGCAATGAATGTGGCGACGCCTGCTGACTCCGCTGGAGCATCTCAGCAGGGCCCTGCGGACCTTTCTGCCGCAAACGGCGCGGCGCCGGATCAAAACGAAAACCCCGGAGCAGCTACCACGCCGGGTACCGTGTCAGCAAATTCCACATCCATGGCAACATCAGAATCGCCCGCGACCGACCGCTTTGAGCTGAAGGTGGAGGCGTCCAAGAAGACCAAGGTCACGGTTGTTGCTGACAAGGACGTGGTCTATGACGGGACTATGAGGCCCGGAGAAAATCAATTATTCTCGGCCGCGGATCATTTCCTGGTATCGGCTAAGGATGCAGGCGCGCTGCGCCTGGAATTGAACGGTAAACCACTCCCTCCTGTGGGGCCAGCGGGCCATTCAGGAAAAATTACGCTTACCCGCGACGCCCTCAAGGGAATCGTCGGAGGCGGAAATTAACGAAGCTCTGCGCGATGAAATTCGCTCCGGCCGGGCGAGCCTGGACCGAAAGCTGGCAATCTGTGATGAGGCGGCCGCGCTGGAGCCTGAAGATCGCATCGAAATACTCTGCACTCTTGCCGCGAATTCGCAGGCCGCGGTTCGCGAGAAGGCCGCGGGAGTTTTGTTGACGCAGCCGCTGAAGATTGTGCTAGCCGCACTCGCCCGCCCCGACGCCGCGCCCGAAATGTTCGCCTACTGCGCCGCCGAGTTTTCGCGCAGGCCCGGCGTGGCTGACGCGCTGGCAAGCAATGCCACCTGCCCCATCGAAGTCCTTCGCCCTGTCATCAAATATCTCTCGGTCACCGGCGTTCAAGATCTTTTCGAAGACCTGGACCGGCTGAGCACTTCTCCCGCGCTGGTTGCCGAACTGATTGCCTCCACCGTGGTTAGCATAGAGCAGCGCGCGCAACTGGGGGAGTTGCAGAGCGATGAACCGGAACCCATGGAAGCGTTTAGGGATGCGGTGGAGGCAGCCGAGCCGGACAAAGCGGTGCGCGAAACGCTGCTGCAAAAAGTCGGGCGCATGCGCGTGGTGGAACGCGTGCAACTTGCGGTCAAGGGAGGTCGCAGTGAGCGACTGCTGCTGATCCGCGATCCGTGCAAACTAGTGCAGCGCGCCGTGCTTCAATCGCCGCTGCTCACGGAACAGGAAGTGGAGTCCTTCGCCAACATGGCTACCCTCACCGATGAAACACTGCGGCTGATCGCCAACAACCGCAAGTTTCGCAAGAACTATGCCATCACCAAGGGGTTGGTGTTCAATCCCAAAACGCCGCTGGAAATTACGCTGCACATGCTGCCGCACTTGAAGCCGCAAGACCTCAAATTTCTAACCACAAACAAGGGCGTCGCAGATACCCTGCGCACAGCCGCAGCGCGCCTGCAACACCAGAGAAGCGCGGCACGCTCTTCGTAGGGCGGCGCGCGTCGTGATTCGTGACTTGTGATTCGTGATTCGTGAAAAGCGTACCCGAACTCAGGAATATTCTGCGAAGGATGGCCGCTGAAATCCGCGTGGGACATGTTCGAACCAATCGAAAAGCAATCGAGGGATGCTTCCAATAAATCCACGTTTTCCGGCGCTGAAAGCGCCGACGGATTGTGCAGCCGGGGACATGCCTGACATTTTAGACCGGGCACATGCCTGACACTTTTGCTTGTATTGCGAGCGGTGGATGAGGAGCAGGGGCAGGGGCAGGGGAAGCTTCCCCTGCCCCTGCTCCTGCCGAAGCGAGAACCGCTGGCAATGCCAATATCCTCCGTCGGTGGCTGTCAAAGCGCGCGATGGGAGAAGTCATAAAGTACACCGTGTAGAAGCGGTCGTCCTCGGGCAATAACCCAATCGGTTCTCCAATCAACGTCTCGCTCAGAAACACCACATCGCCTTTCCAGGAAATAACTCCACGGCAATCCACACGCCGCACCTGCAGAGCGCTGCCGTATTCCGGTTCAGGCACGCGCGCCGGATACCGCCGCGGCGACGGCCTATACACCACGCTCGGCGTTTGCATTCCTAGCGCTTCGTGCGGACGCTCTTGGTTGTACTCGCGGCGAAAACGGTGGAACGCTCGCTGCTGCGCGTGCGGGTTCGCCTTCGGTGGCGAGGCCGTCTCCTGCTTCATGGTGCGATGCATCCGTTCGTGCCGCCCGTTCTGCTCCGGATGTCCGGCCGCAATGCGCTCCGGCACGATCCCCAATTTCATCCACCATACTGCCAAGCGCGACAGCCCGGCTATCGCTCGCGAAGCGAATGGCGCTCCATTGTCGGTGCGCATCGCCTGCGGCAGGCCGTATTCGCGAAACGCCGCCTCGAACACTGCCTGCACGTGCTCGCCGTCGGTCTTGGCCACGCGCTGACAGCGCAGCAAGTAGCGGCTGTACGCGTCCGTGATCGTTAATGGATCCACGCGTTGCCCATCCTGAGTCTGGAACCAACCTTTGAAATCCGCGCACCAGACCTGGTTCGGCCCATCGGCCGATGCAAACGGCTGCGTGTAGGGCGGCGCACGACGCCGTTTCTTGCGAGCAATTACTAGCCCTTCCCGCGCCAGCATTGCTCCGATCGTGCTCGCCGCTGGCCACGGTTTCCGCGGAACTTCCCGCTCCAACACGCGTTTCAGTTTGCGCGGCCCCCAGTGCATGTGCGCTCGCCGCAACTCCAGCACCGCCGCTTCGGTTTCCTGCGACATCTGATTGGGGTGACGCTCCGGTGCCCGATCTCGGTCTTGCAGCGCCTCCAGCCCTCCTTGCTGGTACCGCCGCAGCCAATAGTATCCGGTCTCCCGCGCGATGTCGTAGATCGCACACAGCTCGGTCATCGTGTGCAATCCACGTTCCTGCTCCAAAACAAACCGCATTCTCTCGTCCATCACACTGCTCGCTTTCCAGGGCATCTTGTAGTTCTACATGCCCTGTCAATTTGCAGTGTCAGGAATCTCCCCGGTCCATTCTGTCTGACATGTCCCCGGTCTGTACCGCATGCTAGCCCAGGGTAACACCCTGGGTATGGCAACCCTTGAATTCGGGAGCGCCCTGAAAGGGCGCAGAGCCCTTCCTCCCTTTCAGGGCGGAAACAGTAGTTCGCCATGGTCCCCGGGGCGCTGCCCCGGGCTGGCATCCTCCGCGCCGTTGGCGCGAGGCCATGAGCTTATGTTCGCCCCGTAAAACAAGAAAAGAATTATTTTCGAGATGAATTCTAGTCACAGGAACTTGCCATCAAAGGGTTTCGGAAAAAGCGCAGACATGCGGTAGCGCTCGATTTTTCCGTTCAGATTCGCCAGGATCACTTCCGCGTCGCCGCAAAATTCCCAAAGGATCTGGCGGCACGCGCCACAGGGTGGCGTGAGAGTTTCAGTATCCGCGACAACGGCCACAGCGTCGAAGCCGCGTTCGCCTTCGGAGATGGCCTTGAATATCGCCACGCGCTCCGCGCACAGCGTCAATCCAAAGGTGGCATTTTCCACATTGCAGCCGGTGAAGATTCTTCCGGATTGCGCGCGGAGTGCGGCGCCCACTCGAAAATTGGAATAGGGCGCATGGGCGTGATCGCGCGCCACGCGGGCTGCGGCAATCAATCGGTCAAAACTGGAGTCGCGAGAAACGTTCTGTTCGCTCACGGCAGGTCCTTACTCATGCGTGGAATGGTCGCGCGCAACAGCGCCACAAAGTCAGCTTTCACCCGCTCGCCAGTTTCCATCACTTCCTCGCTGGTGATGGGCTGGTCGAGAATTCCGGCGGCCATGTTGGTGACGCAGGAAATTCCAAGCACGCGAATCCCCATGTGCGCCGCGGCAATCACTTCCGGGACGGTTGACATTCCCACAAGGTCCGCGCCGATCGCCGCGCAGGTAGCGAATTTCCGCCGGCGTTTCGTAGCTCGGTCCTGAAAGCGCCGCGTACACGCCCTCGGCGATCTCGATGCCCAGTCGTTTTCCCTCTTGCAGCGCCGCCGCCTGGTACGGCTTCCAGTAGACCTGCGTCATGTCCGGGAAGCGCTCGCCGAAACGCTCGTCGTTCGACCCGATCAGCGGATTGGTCCCCTGAAGATTGATATGATCGCGCAGCACCACCAGGCAACCTTGGTTAAAATTGGTGTTAATTCCGCCCGCGGCATTGGTGAGCAGCACGGCGCGAACTCCCATACGAGCCATTACCCGCATCGGAAAAATCACTTCACGCGGTGAGTAGCCTTCATACAGATGCACGCGGCCCTGCATGACGACTACCGGCACGTCCGCAACTTTGCCGATGACCATTCGCCCGGCGTGGCCGATGGCGGTCGAGCGAGGAAAGTTGGGAATATTTCTGTACTCGATGCGCGCCGCGCCCGCAAGTTCGTCGGCGAACGCGCCCAAACCGCTGCCCAGCACGATGCCGATCTGCGGACGCAGCTTGGTCTTCGTGAAAATAAATTTTGCGGCCACATCAGCGCGCACAAATTCCACGCTTGGTTTTGACTTTATTGCCACGGTTGCGCTCATTTCAAAAAGATCCCCACAATGGAAGCGGACATCAGGTTGGCCATGGTCCCCGCAAGCATCGCGCGGATGCCGAACTTGGCAAGCTGCGCCTTCTGATTCGGCGCCAGCGCGCCGATGCCGCCGATCTGCATTCCGATGGAACTGAAATTCGCGAAGCCGCACAGCGCAAACGTCGCGATCGTGAACGAGCGCGGGTCAAGCGTCCCCTTCATCGGACCAAGAATGGAAAAAGCCACCAGCTCGTTGAGCGACCATGCGCGTGCCCAGCAGATTGCCGATCTGCACGCAGTCGTGCCACGGAACGCCGATGATCCAGGCGATCGGCGCAAACGCCCAGCCGAAAATTTGCTGCAGGCTGGTCGGAAACCACATCATGCCGTGCCCGCCCAGAAAATTGTGAATCCCGCCCATGATGCCGTTGGTGAGCGCGATCAGCGCGAGGAACGCCATCAGCATTGCTCCCACGTTCACCGCCATGCCCAGGCCTTCGCCCGTACCGCGCGCAATGGCCGCCAGGAAATTGGAGTCGCGCTCCACATTTTCCATGTGCACCACGCCCATGGTCTTGGGTTGCTCGGTTTCCGGCACCATCATTTTCGCAATCAGCAGCGTGCCCGGCGCGGTCATGATCACGGCCGTCAAGCAGGTGCTTCGCTTCCACTCCAAACGCAATGTACGCCGCCATGATGCCGCCGGAAACGTGCGCCATCCCGCTGGTCATCATGGTCATCAATTCGGATTGCGTCAGGTCCGGCAGAAATGGCCGAATCGTCAGCGGCGCTTCGGTCTGTCCCATGAAAATGCTGGCAGCAACGTTCAGCGATTCCGCTCCGCTCGCGCCCATCACGCGCTGCATCACCCACGCCGCCCCGCGAATCATCACCTGCATCACGCCAAGGTAGTACAGCAGCGCAAACAGCGAAGCGATAAAAATAATCGTCGGCAAAACCTGAAACGCAAAAATAAATCCGATCGAGGACGCTGCTTCGCCCAGCTCCCCGAAAACAAATTCCGAGCCGACAAACGCGTAGGCAAGCAGCTTGGTTGACGCCATCACCCGCGCGGTAAAAAATCTTGCTGCCCGAATGTCCAGCAGAACACAAGAAATGCGAAACCAATCTGCAGGCTCAGTCCCCACACGATCATTTTCAATTTGATGGCGCGACGGTTCGTGGAAATCAAATAGGCCAGCCGCCAAGCATCGTCAGCAAGCCCAGCACGCCGGTAAATCGGCCCATCGAGTTCTCCTCGCATCGCCGGCTGCGGCCCGGGAAATCCCCGCCACATTAGCACGTCAGCGAACAAGTCTGGACATGGAAATTCAAATGCGCCGGAATCTATCTCGCTGATAACTCGATACGGTAAGCTGCGGAAGTGTTTCCGGCTTTTCCGGTTCGATTCGGTATAGCGGTTTCGACGAGTTGCCGAGCTTCAGCGAGGCGCGCGTCCGAGTTGTAGTGCAGCGTGCACAGCGGCTCGCCGCGCTCCACGGCGTCGCCGATGCGTCTGTGAAATTCCAGGCCCACGGCGGGATCGATCTTGTCTTCTTTTTTTTCGCGGCCGCCACCCAGGACGCACGCAGGCGACGCCCAGCTGTTCGCACTGGACTGCCGCCGATATATCCGGCGGCGGAACTGACCACGTCGAGCTTCTGCCGCGCGTGAGCCAGGCGTTGTGGATCGTCCACCACGCCCGCATCGCCTCCCTGCAAGGCCACAATCTCGCGGAATTTTTCACGCGCCTGTCCAGAGGCAATCAAGTCGGCGGCAAGCTTCTTCCCTTCGTCAATTGTTTTTACTCGCTCGCCGAGCAGGAACATCCACGCCGCGAGCTCCAGGCAAAGTTCGCGCAGGTCCGCGGGGCCTGCGCCGCCGAGCACTTCGATGCATTCCGCAACTTCCATGGCGTTGCCGGCGGTGCGCCCCAGCGGCTGATTCATATCTGTAATCAGCGCCACCACTTTCTTGCCCATGCGCGTTCCAGTTTCCACCAGCAATTCCGCCAGATTCGCGGCGTCTTCAAGATTCTTCATGAACGCGCCCGAGCCGGTCTTTACGTCCAGCACCAGCGCGTCGATGCCCTCGGCCAGTTTCTTGCTCATGATGGAGGCGCAGATCAGCGCCGGACTTTCCACCGTGCCGGTCACGTCGCGCAAGGCGTAAATTTTCTTGTCGGCGGGAGCGATTTCTGCGGTCTGCCCGATCAGGGCGCAGCCGCAGGTTTCCAGCACGCGGCGGAATTCAGCAAGCGAGAGATTGACGTTAAATCCGGGGATGGATTCCAGCTTGTCGAGCGTGCCGCCGCTGTGGCCCAGGCCGCGCCCGCTGATCATGGGCACTTTCAGACCGCCCGCCGCAACGATGGGCGCGATGATCAGCGAAGTTTTGTCGCCCACGCCTCCCGTGGAGTGCTTATCCACCTTGCGCCCTGCCAGGTCGGAAAAGTCCAGCACGCGGCCCGAGTGCAGCATGGCTTCGGTGAGCGCGGCAATTTCGGCGGCGCGTCATTCCGCGAAGCACCACGCGCCATCAGCCACGCGGACATCTGGTAATCGGGCACGTCGCCGCGTGGTGTATGCGGCAATCAGCTCGTGAATTTCTTCGGGGGTGAGTTCGCCGGAGTCGCGCTTGCGGCGAATCAGGTCAACGACGCGCATAGGTTTGGGGGATCAATCCGCCGCTGCCGAAAGCGATGGGCCAGCGGCGCCCTGCAGCAACTGCAAGTGCGTGATTTCCGCGGGGCAGCGAAATCTCCAGGGCAGGACGATGGTGCCAATTCCGCGGCTCACGTAGATTTGCGTGGCACCCATGCGGTCCCAGCCAATCTTGTAGCGCAACCGCTCCGGTGAACGCCCATAAACAGTGCCAAGCAGCGGCACATTCACCTGGCCGCCATGGGTATGCCCGGAAAGAACCAGGCTCACGTTGTTCCGAGAGGCAAGGTGAATGACTCTGGGATTGTGAGCAAGCAGGATGCTGGCGGCATCGCTGGGAACCCCGCGCATGGCGCGCCGCAGGTCCGCGCCGTACCCATAATCGTCTACTCCAGCCAGGTACACAGACTCCCCACCGTGAGAAAACGCAATGTGCCGGTTGCGCAGGACTTCGATGTGCTGCCGGCGCAAGGCAGACGCGACGGCATCGGCATCCACACGGAAATCGTGATTACCCAGGACGGCGTACACCCCGTAGCGCGCCCGCAGACGCCCCAGCAGTTCCGCAGCCGGCTCGATGTTCCGCCGTGAATAGGTCACGAAATCGCCAGTAAGCGCAATGACATCGGGATTCAGCCGATTGGCCTGCCGCACCGCTTCGGAAAGCCATTCTTTGGGGAGAAACAATCCGTGGTGAATATCTGAAATCTGCACTACGCGCAGGCCGTGGAACGCGCTAGGCAGCGCATCCAGCCAGATACGCTCATCGTTTACGGTAAATCGCGTGCCGGAACCCCAGCCGGAGTAGGATTCGACTGTGGGGGTCTCCGAATAATGCTCAATGCCGCCCCGGCGCCATCGGCCGAGCCAGCGAGACAGTTTTTCTGCGGCTCCCGGATTTCCGGGAACCGGGAAAATAAGGCTATTCCCCATCATCCCTCAGTAAATACAGCGCTACTTTGCTGAGCCTAACACTCGTCAAAACATGCGTCAATGCAAGGAGTTGCAAGTTCGTGTGCAAAACGGAAATGGCGCATTCGAGGCCCTAAAAATCCCCTCATGATAATGATCCAGTTACTGAAGAGGAGTCTTGGACCCCGCGCGTTCGGCAATGCCCGCGGCGACTTCCTTCATTTCCGAGTGAACCCGGCCGTTGGACGCTAAAAGTTCCCGGTCTCCCAGCTGATAGGGCTGGCCATCGAAGCGAGTCACCGTGCCACCGGCCTCGCGCACCAGCAAAATGCCCGCTGCGACGTCCCAGGTGTGCAGGCCGAACTCCCAGAAGGCTTCGAAGCGGCCGCAAGCCACTGAAGCAAGGTCCATGGCGGCCGAGCCGTCGCGGCGCACGCCGTGGGAGCGCAGGGTGAAATCCCAGTAGTAGTGGATGTTGGGATTCTGGGCACGCTTCACGCTGGGAAAGCCAGTGCAAAGCAAACTTGTCGCCAGCGAATCGATTCGGGACACTTCGATTTTCTTCTGGTTGAGGTACGCGCCTTCTCCCTTGACGGCGGTAAAAAGCTCTCCAGTTACCGGCTGGAAAACTACGCCAACAATCGGCTCGCCGTCCTCCTCTAAGCCCAGGGAAACCGCAAAGCAGGGGTAGCCATGGGCAAAATTGGTAGTGCCATCGAGGGGATCGACGTGCCAGCGGAAGGGAGATTCGCGTTCCGACCCACCTCCCTCCTCTGCCACAATCGCGTGCTTAGGGAAATGGTTTCGCAGCCGTGTGACGATGGCCTGCTCGGAGCGCTTGTCGGCCTGCGTTACGATGTCCACCTCGCCCTTATAGCTGATCTTGACCGGCCGATGGAATTCCTCCAGCAGGATAGCTCCCGCTTCCCGCGCCGTCTCGATGGCCACGTCCAGAAAAGAGTTCATGCGATTATCCAATCCTCACATTAAATCATGCCAGAATTCATGCGCCTTAAGTAGGCCAGATTGCCAGGAGAAAAGTTGAGAGTTCAGAGTTGAGAGTTAGAGTTGAGAGCAGAACTTCATATGTTGATAATTTGAAATCTCAAATTTGAAATTTGAAATTCTGGATTTGAGATTTCAAATCGCGGAGGCTCTTTGCCGCGGAAACCGATTCGCACATATCACGAATCACGAGCCACGAATCACGGGTCACGGTTGCTCTCAGCCTCACTCCATTCGCCCGCCCGAATAATAAGCCTTGCGGCTGCGCACCTTGCATTGGCATGTGGCGCGAACTTCGAGATTGCGAAATGTGCCCGCGGGCGGGCGTGGGTCGGGATAGTAGGAGATGCGGTACTGCGTGCGAAGTTCGCGGTCGATGCGGTCAAACATATCGTCCAGTTGAGCGATGGTGTCTGGAAAATAGGTGGCGCCACCGGTGGAATCCGCGATGGTTTCCAGGGCGTGCTCGCCGGCCGTATTGCGCCCGCCCTCCGTTTTCACGGCTCGCACAACGATTGTATACAGCAGCGCGTCGGCGCGCAGAGCGGCGCGGCGGGCAGTTTCAAAATCGGCGCGGCTGGTGGTCTCGCCGGCGTCGGTCACCAGGACGATGGCGCGGCGCCTGCCCAGGGGATTTTTTGCCAGGCCCTGTGAGCCCAGAAAAATCGCGTCATACATGGCCGTGCCGTCTCCCGGAACGATGCGATGCACCCCCGATTGCAGAGACGGCACATTCGAGGAATACGGCGCAAGTTGCGTTACAACGTCGGCAAATTCGTACACCGCAAGGCGGTCGGCGGGACGCACCAGTTTTTGAATGAATCGCGAAGCGGCATCAGCCTCAAATTCCAGTTCCTTGACTTCGCTCAAGCTGGAATCGATCATCAATGCCAGGTCCAGGGGCTGCTGCGTTTCCGGGTCCACGTTTGCGATTTGTTGCTTCACGCCTTCCTCACGAACCTCAAACTGGTCCGCGGTTAGCCCCAGTACGGGGCGGCCATCCTTGTCCAGCACGCTGGCCAGCACGCTGACCAGAGTGACCTCGGAGCGAATGCGCCCACGCTGATCCTGCTCATCCGCTGGGTGCGCTGCCAAGGGCCTCATCGGGGCTGTTATAAACAATGCCATTAGCACATAGTAAACCACAGAGAGCCGCTGCCCCGCGCAAGGAACTCGCACGGCGTCCAGCAAATTTTGGCGCACAATTGCGTTGAGAGGAGCAAGGAAACAATGCGTTGGGCACAGGGATAGGATTCCCGCTCCCGCGAAAAGGATTGCTCAGGCGGAAGGAATTTCTCCCTCGGCCCAGGCGGCGCCGTCGCGGAAAAACTCTTTCTTCCAGATGGGCACGTTGCGTTTCAAGGTGTCAATGCCGAAGCGACAGGCGTCAAATGCAGCTGCGCGATGCGCCGAGCACACAGCGATCAACACCGCCGTCTCGCCGATTTCCAGGCGGCCCAGCCGGTGAATCATGGCGAAGCGCCGAATTGAAAATTTCTGGCGCATTTCCGCGCCGATTTCGTGCATTTTCCCCATAGCCATGGCCTCATACGCTTCGTACTCCAGGTAGAGCGTGGTGCGGCCGGCGGAATGATTGCGAACGATTCCTTCAAACACCACCACCGCTCCATCGGTCGCGGCCTTGAGTTGCGCCACAATTTCCGGAGTTTCGATGGTGGTTCTTACCAAACCGTACAGATCGTCCTCAACTGCGGCCCCCGCAGGCATTGCGCCGCCACTGACGGGAGGTAGAAACGCAATTTCGTCGCCTGCGGCAAGCGGCTTGCGCCACTCCGCAAGTTCCTGATTCACGGACGCCACGACCGATGCACGGAACTTTGCCAGCTCTGGAAAGCTCCTGCCATAACGTTCAAACAGGTCCTCCACGCGCGCGCCATCGGAAAGCTCCGCCTGCTCTTCGGCAGTGCCCACAATGTCCTTTAGACGCCCGAAAAACAAAACCCGAACACGCATGGCGCTATTCTATCCGCGTGCAGAGGAAAGTTCCACTCCCCTGGAGATGGGTAATGACACACTTTGAATTACTGCAAGGCAAAAACTGCCCGCCCAAAAAGCGGGCGGCCACTCCAAACCATCCTTCCCAAGGTGTTGCGGTTTCGTAGGGGCCTCTCCGTCCCGTGCTTTTCGGGACGGAGAGGGCTCGTTCTGCCGCAAAGTGAGTCACAGCCGGAACATGGAACGCAAGTCATTGATTCGAAGCGAAATGGCAAGCGGATCGATCCCCATGCAGGATCACTTTAAACCATCTCTGGCAGCCCATTTTGGTCATAACTCTTCGGACATGCTAACCCGAAGTACTATCGCCACAGCCGCTCATTCAATGGATTCTGGATGAATAAGGAGGCTTTCCTTTTATGTTACGAAGTTCGAAATTCTACGCCAGTATGGCAATTGCACTGGCTTTATCGCTTCCCTGGGCGGCGCTTGCCAGACAAAAGCACCCGGGGTATGTGCGAACCCTGGAAGATCTGCGAATGGCACGTGCATTGTTGCAGCGGGCCGGGGATCAGAATCAAAATGGTTCTCAGGACGAAGTGAGCCTGGCAATTGGCAACATTGATGGAGCGATCGATGAGATCAGGACAGAGGTCAACATAAAAGACCCCAGTTCTCGGAAAATTCCAGCTATCGACGCACACATGCAATGGCCTGAGCGCCTGGCCACCAGTATGCGAATGCTGGATAAAGCGATGCTGGACTGCAGCAAGGAAAAGGACAATTCCGGAAGTACGGGATTGCAGGCCAAGGTTCTCGACCACCTGGACCGCGCGCACGATCGTATTCGGGTGGCAATCAACACCATCAATTTCGATTATTCCGCCAGGAATCTACCCACTCGAAACGACTAGAATAGCGGCAAGCTGGGCAACGCCCCGCGATACGCGTTTTCGGGTTGGATCGAATGTCGTTGAGTTGCGGCTTGTTCCCGTCCGCTAACCGTAAGACCCCGTGTAAGTCTGCGTGAGGACCACGCCGTGCGAATTTTGTGTAGTGCCCGACTTCAGGCGGGCACTTTGCAATCTAGCAGATGCCCGCCTGAAGGCGGGCGCCACATAAACCAATAGATAGGCTGAATTTCCAACTCATTCAACTTTGTCGAACTCGATGAAATTCGAATTTCCAAAATTCATCGTTTGACCTGGAGCATCCCTGCAACGTAGCGTTCTTATAGAGGCAGTAGGATTTTTCCTATGCGAATACTTGTTTCGGGTTCGACGGGATTCCTTGGAACAGCGCTGGTCGAAACGCTGCAGGGGCAAGGCCACGTCATTGCGCGGCTGCTGCGGCCCGGAACGGCGCAGAAAAATGCAGCCGGGACCGGCGCACAAGACATCGCATGGGATCCCGTGGCGGGGCAATTTGGCGCGGCTGCGGCCGAGGGCGCGGACGCGCTCATTCATCTAGCCGGCGCATCCATTGCCGACGGGCGCTGGAACGCTTCGCGTAAGCACCTGCTGCGCACCAGCCGGATCGACGCCACGCGGCAACTGATCGCAGCGCTAACCAAAATGCAGCGGCCGCCGCGGGTGATCGTGGCAGCTTCAGCCATCGGCTACTACGGCAATCGCGGCGATGAAACGCTCACGGAGGCAAGCGCGCCGGGCATTGATTTTCTTGCCGAGCTTTGCCGCGAATGGGAGGCGGAAACCGCACGTGCAGCCGAATTCGGCGCGCGCGTGGTGAGCCTGCGCTTCGGAATAATTCTGGCGGCCAACGGTGGGGCGCTACCGCGCATGGCTCTACCCATCAAACTTGGCGCCGGCGGGCGGCTTGGCGATGGGCGGCAGTGGATGTCCTGGGTGACTCTGGCGGACGTCATGGGCATAGTGCAATTTGCGCTTGCCAACGCAAGCCTCAGCGGAGCTGTCAACGTGGTGGCGCCAAATCCCGCTCGCAACAGCGAATTTACCAGCGTGCTGGCGAAAACGCTGCACCGGCCGGCCATTTTTCCCGCGCCCGCGTTCGCCTTGCGGCTGGCGCTGGGAGAAATGGCGGACAGTTTGCTTCTGGTCAGCCAAAAAGTGAACTCGTCGAAGCTGCACGAATCCGGCTACCACTTCCAACAGCCTGACCTGGCAGGGGCTCTGGCGGAAATATTTCGCAAGTAGGATCGCCGAGCAGCGCTCTGTTCGAATGGATTTCCACGACTTTCTCACAGCTACGAGCATTTTTCAGGCGGCAATTGTTGACATCGAATGTGACTTTGCTAAAATTGAACGCGGCAGAAACACGCTCTTTCTTGGCAACCTCGCAGCAATCGAAGCATTCTTCCAGGTAAGCCGGCAGGATCAGAGATCCAATTGCGATAACAGCGCGTCGAGGTTTGACTCATCGACCGTGGGGTCTGGTGTCTTCGTAGAAAAACTTTCGACCTCGTCAAACGCCTGAAACAGGCGCATTTTGGCGACGGCGTATTCTTCCGTTCCAGTGAATGCTCGCCCAGTGCGCGCTGACCATTTTTCAAGCGAGTCCTTGTTCACAAAAATTTTCACGGGAAAAACATGCTTGCGGTCCACCGAAGCCATGTACACGTATTCGGTCCCAGCTGCCGCGCCTCGCGTGGATTTTTCGACTTCGTAAAAATAATATTGGTACACGTAGCCTGTCGCGGCGGAATAACTTTTGACGCGGTGCGCGGTTTCTGGACGTGGCATACAAAGATTATTCAATCGACAAGCAAGCCTGTCAACTTTCCGTATCAGCCCGGGATCTGCCGGGAACAGTAGGCGCGGTGAGCGCGCCAGGAAATCGCCGCCTGCCCCAAATTGATCACCCTTCCCGATTGTAATTCCCAACTCGGTACGAAATCTGCTTTAGATCGAAATGGGGTCGACCTTCCACATTTTCGTCGCGCAATGAATTTCGCAAGGCAATGTCCGGCAACATGCTGAACGCGCACGCGTTGCAGAAGTTCCCGCCTGCTTTCAATCCAAAGAATATTTGCAAGGAGCGCAATTTTCTGAATGCACCACGTTGGCACACCGCGTGCATTTCACGCTGCAATGAACGGGCGCACGAAACTTCGCGGACGCTGCCACCCGACTCAATCGGCGTTTTATTGGCGTCCAGCGCTGCTTTTCGTTGCGTCATTCCTGGGCTGCAGCGGAGTCGTAGGCACAGGCCCGTCGCAGCCCCCTCCCAATATTACGGTGCAGATCGCGCCGTCCATCGCAACCGTGCTGCTGGGCGAGCCGCAAACATTCCTCGCGATCGTGAGCAATACCACCAACACGTCTGTTGCCTGGAACGTGAATGGAATTCCCGGCGGAAATGCCGCCGTCGGAACCATCGACGCGAACGGCACCTACACGGCTCCTGCGAATCTCCCAACGCCCAATTCCATATCCGTGACGGCCACAAGCTTGGAGGACCCCAGCAAGAGTTCCACCGCGCAGGTGACAATTGACAGCGACATCAGCGTGTCCGCTTCGCCGCAGGCAGCGCCAGTCGAGTTGGGAGCCGTGCGGCAATTTGTGGCCACAGTGAATTCAGCGGGCAATCCGAATCGATCGGTAACATGGGCTCTTTCAGGGACTGGATGCACGGGCGCCGCGTGCGGAAAGGTGGATTCAACTGGGGCGTATACAGCGCCGCAAATTCTTCCGGCACCGGCGAGCGTTTCTTTAACCGGCACGAGCGTAGCCGATCCATCAAAGAGCGGCGTTGCCGCGATTGACGTCACGAGCACGTTTACTCTGGGCATTACGGGGCTATCGTCCGTCAACGCCAGCAACACCGCCACCTACGCGGCCACACTCACGCCAGCTGCGAACTCCAACCCCAGCCGCATAATTTCCTGGAGCGTCACGGGAGCGGGCTGCAGCGGCGCGGCGTGCGGAACAATTTCCTCAAGCGGCGTGTATAGCGCGCCATCGATTCCGCCATCGCCTGCAACCGTGCAAATCGTTGCAACGCCGCAAGCCGATCCGACTAAAGCAGCTTCTCTTTCCGTAACCATTCTCCCGGCGATCGGCGTATTGGTCTCACCCACGGCTGCGACCATGGCGCTCGGAAGCGCGCAGCCCTTTCAGGCCACGGTGACAGGAGCGCTGGATTCGACCGTAACATGGGACGTGAACGGAGCGGTCGGCGGGAACTCAACGATCGGCCTCATCCTGAATTCACAAATCTCGCCCGACAGCACGACCTACACGGCCCCGCAAACACAGCCGGCGGGCGGCACTGTGACTATCCATGCGCGCAGCAATGCGAATCCCAACATTTCCGGCAGCGCTACTATCACCTTTACTTCTCATATCAGCGTTACGCTTGCGCCCGCCATCGCCTCGCTGGCTCTAAGCGAAAGGCAAACTTTCACCGCGCACGGTCAACGGCACGCCCAATCAAAACGTGTCCTGGCTCGTCGATGGAATCGCCGGAGGAAATCCTGTAACCGGGCAAATTTGCATGACGGGGTCCAGCCCGTGCCAGCCGGTTTCCGCCAGCAACGGCGGAAGCGTCGACTATCTTGCGCCTGCTGGATTGCCTTCTCCCAACCCGGCCACAATTACGGCAACAAGCCATGAGGATGTCAGCAAGAGCGGCACGGCAAGCGTCACGATTTCGCCTCACGTTTTGCTCAGCGTTTTGCCCGGCAGCGCGGCACTGGCAGAGACGCAGCCGTTGCGATTCACGGCGACCGTCACGGGCGCACAGAATCAGCAAGTCGTCTGGCAGGTTGCGGGAGTTGGCTGCGGTACATCCAGGCGCCTGCGGAACGATCGACGCCAGCGGACTTTTCATTGCTCCGGCTGCCGCGCCAATCGCCCAATCTGATCGAAATTGTGGCCATCAGTTCCGAAGACATTACCCAGTCAGGAACCGCAACAGTCACGATCACAAGCAACCCGGCCATCTTCTCACTCTCCCCCAGCAGCGCTTATGCGGGCACGGCCGGCGGCTTTACTTTGCTGGTCACCGGAAACAACTTCGCTGCGACCATTCCCGGACCGGGTTCCACGATCCTGGTATCGGGCACGGCGCGAGCAACTTCCTGCGCGTCCATCACGCAATGCATCACGTCGCTCGGTTTCGCCGATCTGCAATCGCCGGGAAATCTTAGCGTGCAATTGCGGAATCCCGACGGAACGCTCTCCAATACGCAAACCTTCGTGGTGCTGGCGCAAGGATCGGGGACGGGCACGATCCCGCTCCCTCCAAGCGCGCCCACCAGCACGGGTAACGACATCGTAGTGGTCGAACTGAGCACCAACGGCGGATCGGGCGCGTCAAGCAAATGTAAGCCTCAACATTGCCGCCATCGGCGCGTACTCCGTGGCGACAGGCTCCTGCACGCTCGCCGGAAGCCCTGTCCTTATTCAGCGTCCGGCCACGGGAAATGGAAGCGGTGACTTGTGCGTCTTTTCCGTGAGCGGGCTCTCTGCCTCCTTCACGTTTACGGTCAGCGGACCTCCGGCTCCGGACATCACGGTCATCAATCGCGAGCCTCTGGGCCTGGGGATTGTGCATTTAACGCTGCTGGTGCCCGCGACAGCCGCACCCGGCCCGCGAACTCTCTTTGTTAAGAATCCGGAGGGCGATAAAGCCGCCGGAACCGGCTCGATCGAGGTGCAATAAATTATGCGCATCGACAAATTCGATATTTTCTTTCTCTCTTGCTTGCAGTCTTATCGCTAACAGCCATTCGCGCCACCACGCTGGTGCGGCTGAGCCTCGATCAGCTGGCGGCAGGATCCGACGCCGTGGCGCGCGTCAATTTTGCGGGCGCCCAATCGCGCTGGGAAAACGGCTCGATCTGGACGCTGACCACCGTCGAGGTCGTGGAAACCATGAAGGGCAATTTACCGGCCGAAATTTTGCGTGCGCCTGCCGGGCGGACGCGTCGGGCATTTGATCTCAAAAGTGGAGGGCACGCCAAAATTCATTCCGGGCGACGATGCCGTGGTGTTTCTGAAACGCTCGCCCGCCGGCGGATTCACCGTGGCAGGTTGGGTTGAGGGAACGTTCCGAATTTCGCGCGATCCGCGAACCGGAAACGCAAACCGTGACGCAGGATTCCAGCGCCTTCGCCGTGTTCGACGCGACGACGCGCACGTTTCGCAACGAAGGCATCCGTCGAATGCCGATCGACGAGTTTCGCGCGCGAATCGCCACGGCGATTGCGCGCAGCGAGGGAGAAATCCGATGAGCGCAAATTGCCGCAAATCTTTTCGCAACAAAATTCGCACCAAAATTTCCGTCGCCATTGCCTTCCTGTTTCTTTTGCAAATTACGGCGGCCTATACCGGGGCGTACGATCTGGGAACGACGGTGGCGGACATGCGCCAGGACCCGTCCCTATCGGGCGGAACTGCCTGCCCGCAACTGACGCGCTTTGACGATTGCATGCCCGCATCGATCAACCGCCAGTGGAGCACCTCGCTCGGTGCGAAGCCCAGTCACGATCCTCACGGCGGACCAGACTCCGCAGCGGACAAATCGCCGAAATCGATGCGGTCATTCAAACTTCGCTCGCGGTGTGGACAGGCGTTTCCGGCAGCTTTGCTGACGCCGTCCACGCTCGGCACGCTGCAGCAAACCTGGCGAATCAGGCAGCGTGCGATTCCTCGGACGGAGTGAATTCCATTTGCTTCAACCAGAATGACCCGGGGTTCACACTCGGCGTTCTGGCGTTCACGCGCGTGGTTTCCGCGGACACGATCGGCGAGCCGCTGCCCGCAGCGGGCAATCCTTCCACATTCGTCGGCGAAATTATGGACGCGGACACATTGTTCCTGCCGAACGACCCCAACAACACATTCGCGACTCCCGCGGCGCTACCGTCGCACCCCAATGCCTACGACCTCGAATCCATCGTGACCCACGAACTCGGCCACACTTTCGGCTTCAATCATTCCGGAGTGTGGGCCGCGATGATGTTTCCCTTCGCTCCGCCGCCGGGACAATTCACCGGCGCAAGGCCCACGGCACAATCTCCCGACGCGCCGCTGTCCGATGACGATCGCACCGGCTCTGCGCGTCCTGTATCCGGACCCAAGCGACACTGCACACGTCGGCGCGATCAGCGGGCGCGTACTGCCCGCGAATCCTCTGGCTTTGCCCATTTCTCCGGCCGGGGTTACAGGCATCTTTCCCGCACAAGTGGTGGCACTGGACAACGCAACCGGAACGGTGACCGCCGCGGTCCTGGCCGGCTGGAGTTGCAGCGGCCCCGGCCCGGCGCGATTCGACGGCACTTTTTCTCTGCAGCGATTGCCGGTCGGAACGGCGCAGAACTACGAAATTTACGCGGAGCCGCTGGATGGGCCGGTGTTGTTGAGCAACGTGATCTACAACGATACTTCGATTTGCCGGAACGCAGTTACAGATCCGGGCTGGCCCGCGCAATTTGCGTGCACGGTTCCGGCGTCCGCCGCGCCGTTTTCAGCGCGATTCAAGCCAGGGCCTTGAAGTATTTTGGATTTGTTTCTGTGGGGTAGGCTTCAGAGTCTGTGTGAAAACCCGGTCCTGGATGGTGTAGCGCCCGCCTTCAGGCGGGCACTTTGGAAGCAAGAAGATGCCCGCCTGAAGGCGGGCGCTACAAAAACTCTTTGAATTCTGGGGCAATGCCAGATGAAAGGAAAGGGTTGGTAGCCCGAACGGGGGTCGAACCCGTAATCTTCGCCTTGAAAGGGCGACGAGTTAACCATTACTCTATCGGGCCACAGGGGATCACGCCAGGCGAACCTTGCGCTTTGGAATTCTAACACATTCAGCTGCGCAAGAGTTCAGGGTTGAGAGGCGGAGTCGAAATTTCAGAGTTAGGAGTCAAGAGCTCAGAGTGAAGACCTGAGAGCAAGAAAAGGAAGGCTCGCATTTCGCCGTCCGATTTTCACCTGCCACTAGTCACCAGTTACAAATCACGCCTTGCGCTCGTTGTGCTCTTCGAGCCAGGCCATCTGAATCGCTTCGAGCTTGCCCTCGTTGGACTGCTTGGGATCGCCGGTGAATCCGTCGAGGGACGGTGATCCATCTTGTGCAGGTCGGTGTAGCGCACCGTGAGCGGGTCGGCGTCCGGATATTTTTCCGCCAGCTGAATGCCGATTTCTTCCGCGTTGTCCCAATCAAATGTGGCGGGCATTTTTCGATTCCTCCAAAAGCGTGGTGGTTTGCGTGGCATATGCTTCAAGCCGTGGGTTTTCGTCCTTTCACGGACTAAACCCCACAGCAGGCTGAAGCCTGTGCTACTCGTGCTGTACTACTGGTGCTCTGCTTCCTTGGCGTAATTCTTGTTCCACTCGGGAATTTCGACCACCAGGTCGCGCGTTCCGTCTGGCACGCACTGGCAGCCCAGGCGCGACTTCACGGTCGAGGCCCGGCGCATCGTCCAGTTGATCGAGTTCGGCATCGGTCGGTTCGTTGCAGGACTCCAGCCCTTCATGCACGATGACGTGGCACGTGGAGCAGGCGCACACGCCGCCGCAGGCGTGGTCGAGTCCCATGTGAAATCCCGTGGCGATATCCAGGATGCTTCCCGGGCAGGCCTTCGCGGGCGTAGGGAACGTTTTCCGGATCGACTTCGACCGTCTTGCCCTCGCGGACTTGAAAGGTCACCTTGAACTTTTTCGTCGCGGGCGTGTACTTGAGCTTTTTCGATGTAGGGGTTGCTTCCGCCCATGGTGTTCTCCTTCTTAACTGCTCATTGCTGTGTCGTGATTTATATCTGAAATGCTCTTTGTAGCGCCCGCCGTCAGGGCGGGCATTTGCGCGCGAGCCGACAACTGCCCGCCTGAAGGCGGGCGCTACACAAACCTAAACCTCGCCGAGATTTTTGCCTTCGAGAGCCGCGCCCAGCGCGCGATTCATCATGCGTTCGGCCAGCGGCGTGGACGCCTGATTCAGCACGTCGCCAAACGCGCGAATGCTCTTGTAATCCGTGCCGGCAAGGGCTTCGCGCAGCGCGGCGATCGCGCCTTCGATCGCCACGACGTTCGTCCTCGGGCAATTCACCCGGGGCCTCGGCGCGTTCGCGAGCCAGGGCTTTTTCCGTGAGCGTGCAGCACGCTTTCGGCTTCGTTGCGCGCTTCGATCAACTGGCGCTCGGAAAAATCCTGCTCGGCGAATTCGATGGATTCTTCGAGCATGCGCTCGACTTCGGCATCGTCAAGGCCGTAGGTCGGCTGCACTTCGATGGAGTGCGCGGTGCCGGCGCGCAGATCGCTCGCGGAAACTTGCAGGATGCCGCTGGCGTCGATCAGAAATTTTACTTCGATGCGCGCGAGGCCCGCGGGGCCGGGCGGAACTTTTAATTGAAATCGCGCGAGCGAGCGGCAATCCTTGGCCAGTTCGCGCTCGCCCTGCAGGATGTGGATGTCGATGCCGGTCTGGTTCTCGACGCCGGTGGTAAATAATTCCTGCGCGCTGGCGGGCACCGTGGAATTTCGCGGAATAATTTTGGCCACCACGCCGCCCATCGTTTCGATGCCCAGCGACAGCGGCGTGACGTCCAGCAGCAGCATGTTGTTCACGCCGCCTTCCAGAATGTCGGCCTGCACAGCGGCGCCCAGCGCGACCACTTCGTCGGGATTGAGTTCGGCGTGAGGGCGGCGTCCGAAAAATTGCTCTACCGTTTGCCGTACCAGCGGAACGCGCGTGGAACCGCCGACCAGCACGACTTCCTCAATCTCCGCGGGCGTCAGCTTTGCGTCGGCCAGCGCCTGGCGAACGGGGCCCATGGTGCGGTCCACGATGGGGCGGATCAAACGCTCGTATTCGGCGCGCGAGATTTCGCGAAAATAGACGCTGCCATCGGGCAACGGAAACTTGATGGTGGCGCTATCGGCGTTGGAAAGTTCGTGCTTCGCGGCGATCAGCGCCTTGCGCAATTCCTGAACAACCTCGGGATGCGCGGAAATATCCACGCCCTGCTTGAGAATTTCCTCGCGTGCCATGCTCTGCAATGCGTTGTCGATATCGTCGCCGCCCAGATGCGTATCGCCATTGGTGGAGAGCACTTGGTAGATGTCGCCATCGCTCGTGGAGATCAATTTCAATATGGAAATGTCGAAGGTGCCGCCGCCGAAATCGTATACGGCTACTTTGCCGCGCTTCTGCTCGTGCAAGCCGTAGGCCAGCGCCGCTGCGGTGGGCTCATTCACCAGGCGCAGGACTTCCAGGCCGGCCAGGCGGCCGGCGTCGCGCGTGGCCTGGCGCTGCGCGTCATTGAAATAAGCGGGCACGGTGATCACTGCGCGCTCGACCGTGTCCTGAAAATAATTTTCAGCCCAACTTTTTAGTTCGCGCAGGATGAACGCGGAAATTTCCGGCGGCGTGAATACGCGGTCGCCAAGGCGCACTCGAATCACGTTTTTGCTTACGGGGTCGATGCGAAAGGGAAAAAGTTTCAGCTCATCCTGAATGTCGGCCGGGCCGCGGCCCATCAGGCGCTTCACGGAATAAATGGTGCGGTCCGGCTGAGTCAGCAAGCGGCGCTGCGCGGCCTGCCCGACCACAATTGAGCCGTCCGCGTCGACGCTCACCACGGAAGGACATAGCGGCGTGCCATACGGGCCCGGAATACACTTCGGCCGGCCATCGCGTTTATCCTGATAAGCGATCAGGCTGTAGGTGGTGCCGAGATCGATGCCGACGGTCTTTGCCACTTGCGGTAACTCCTCCTGGGGTTTACTCGTGCCCCGTGAAAATCTTTGTCACGGACCACGGATCACGGGTCGCGCGTCACGTCGCTGCTAACTCCTGCTTCACTCCATTTACCAAATTCCTGATATACGAGCGGCGATTCAGAACTTCGTTCATGCGCTCCATAAGCTTCTTTTTTGCGGCTTCGTCCGCGCTGGAATCGAGCGCGCTGTCCCATTCGGTCGAGACGCCTGCGAGTTCCTGGTCCACTTCTGCCAGCGCCGATTCAAATTTATGCTGCGCCGTTTCGAGTTTCGGGCGCAGGCTTTGCATTTGTTCCGCGTTTCCGCCAGAGGCGCGCGCTTCGCGCAGCTCGTCCAGCGATTCGTTCAGCTCAAAAACTTCTTCCAGCAATTCGGGCGGCGCCTGCTGCTTCTTATGGCCCTCCTTGCGCATGGCGGAGAGGCTGAGCAGGTATTCAACGCGCGCCACCGGATCGCGCAGGGTGCGGTAGGCATCGTTCAGTTGCGACGAAAGGTCCAGCGAAAGCTGGCGCTCCTCTTCCGAGGCGCGCGCGAAATGATCGGGATGCAGCTTCCAGGAGAGCGAGTGAAATCGCTGCTCGAGCGTTTCTGAGTTGAGCGTCAACTTTCGCGGCAGGCCGAAGAAGGCGAAGTAATCCGCGCCTGGCGGCAGCGGCTGAATTTTTCCGCAGGCCGGGCAAAACAGCGCGCCGCCGGTTGCTGCGGGGCAGCTTCGGCAGATTGCGGTTGTCGCGACGGTTGTTTGCGGTGCGTTCATAGTTTGAGATGATCGGCGGGGCCAGTAGCACAGGCTTCAGCCTGTGGGTTTTAAAATTTGCAAGGACTAAAATCCACAGGCTGAAGCCTGTGCTACCAAAAAAAATGGCTGGCGGGCTCCCCATCCCGGCCAACCATGCGTTTCACTCGATTCGAGTTGAAGCGCCTGCTACCTTCCCTGAGAGTGAGCCTTTGCTTTGCTGCAACTCGCGAAACCGACAGGCTGAAGCCTGTCCTACTGCTACGCCGTGAACGAACTGCCGCAACCGCAACTGCGAGTGGCCTGCGGATTCTGAAACACGAAGCCGCGGCGCATCAGGTCTTCCTGATAGTCCAGCGTTGTGTCGTTCAGATAAAGGAAGCTCTTTGGGTCCACGAACAGACGAGCGCCATTTTCTTCGACCACTTTGTCGCGGTCGCGCGCCTGTGTTTCCAGGCGCATGGCGTAAGTCAGGCCGGAACAACCACCACCCTGAACGCCAACGCGCAGTCCGCCGGTTTCGACAGCCACGCCTTCCTTGACGAGTTGCTCCTGAATTTTGATTGCCGCTTTTTCGGTAATGTGAATCATAATTTTATTCCAATCCGGCCCATTTCCAATGCATCCCAAATACACGCCAAGCTTGCCGAGCGGCGCAAAAGGACGTTAAGCAGCACTTCCGCGCCTGTCGAACTAGCTGCCAACCGTGGTTGCGGTGGCCGCGGGCGTGGAGGTTTCTTTCTTCTTCTTCCAGTCCGCGATGGCGGCCTTGATGGCGTCTTCGGCCAGCACCGAGCAGTGAATCTTTACGGGAGGCAGGCTGAGCTCGCGCACGATGTCCGTGTTCGAGATGGCCAGCGCTTCCGCAACAGTCTTGCCCTTAACCCATTCGGTGGCCAGCGAAGAGCTGGCAATGGCCGAGCCGCAGCCAAAGGTCTTGAACTTGGCCTCTTCGATGATCTGCGTTTCGGGATTAATCTTCATTTGCAGCCGCATGACGTCGCCGCACTCCGGCGCGCCAACCAGGCCAGTGCCCACGTTTGGATCTTCCTTGGGCAGGCTGCCAACGTTTCGCGGATGCTCGTAGTGATCGACTACCTTGTCTGAATAAGCCATTTCACTCTCCTTCGATATTTTGACGAATTAATTTATTTCCGTTTTTCAAAATATTCTTAGTGTCCTGCTGAAGCTCCCCAATTCATTTTGCTGATGTCGATGCCTTCCTTGGCCATTTCGTAGAGCGGCGACAGTTCGCGCAGCCGCACCACCACTTCAATCACGCGGTTGGTTACGTAATCCACTTCTTCCACGGTGTTGAAGCGGCCCAGGCCGAAACGGATCGATGTGTGCGCCAGGTCTTCGCCGACGCCCAGAGCCTTAAGCACGTAGCTCGGTTCGAGTGTGGCCGAAGTGCAGGCCGAACCGCTGGAAACAGCAACGTCATTGATGCCCATCAAGAGCGATTCGCCCTCGACGAAAGCAAAGCTGATGTTGATGTTGTGCGGCAGGCGATGCTCCATGGAGCCGTTGATGTAAACTTCGTCCAGCTTGGCGAATACCGTGTCCTTCAAGCGATCGCGCATTGCGCGCAGGCGCGTGCTTTCTTCCACCATTTCGTTCTGGCAAAGCTCGGCTGCCTTGCCAAAGCCCACGATGCCCGGCACGTTCAGCGTGCCGGAACGCATGCCGCGCTCGTGGCCGCCGCCATCGATCTGCGCGGAGAGTTGAACGCGCGGATTGCGCCGGCGCACGTACAGAGCGCCGCAACCCTTGGGGCCGTAAAGCTTGTGCGCGGTCAGCGAAATCATGTCCAGATTATCTCGCTGCACGTCGACCGGAACTTTGCCGGCCGCCTGCACACCGTCAGAGTGGAACAAGATGCCCTTTTCCTTGGCAATCTTGCCGATTTCCTGAATGGGCTGCAGCACGCCAATTTCGTTGTTGGCGTACATGATGGTGATCAGAATTGTTTTGGCGGTGATGGCGCGGCGCAAGTCGTCCAGATCGATGCGGCCATCCTTGGCGACCGGGAGATAAGTCACCTCGTAGCCGTATTTTTCGAGGCGCTTACAGGTGTCCAGAATGGCTTTGTGCTCGGTAACCTGCGTGATGATGTGATTGCCCTTTTCGCGGTACATTTCCGCGGCACCCTTGAGCGCCAGATTGTTCGATTCGGTGGCGCCGCTCGTGAAGACAATTTCTTTGGGCGTGGCGTTGATCAGGCGAGCAATCTGCGCGCGCGCATTCTCAACGGCTTCCTCTGCAGCCCAGCCAAAAGAGTGATTGCGGCTGGCGGCGTTGCCGAACTTTTCATGAAAGTACGGCAGCATTGCGTCGACCACACGCGGGTCCACCGGAGTGGTGGCGTGGTAATCCATGTAAATCGGCAGTTTAATAGCCATTCTTGTGTCTCCCGTTTCGAATTCTTTCCATCCCCTGATGCAGTTTCTTGAAAATTTTATTGTTGGGGTCCGCCGCAGCGGACCCACAAATTTTTCTTAAATTGATAGCCCGACCAGCTCTGCCTCGGGCGAATCCTCGGCCATTTGCGAAATGGAGACCGAGCGCAGCACTTGCGCGATGCTTTCGTTCACTCGCCGCAGCGGTTCGCGGATAGTGCAGGTGGAACTCTGGTCGCAGTTCCCGTGATTCGTTACGCAGGACGTAATTACCAATGGCCCGTCCACCGCGTTGATAACGTCCAGGGCCGAAATATCCTTGGGATGCCGAGCCAACTGGTACCCACCGCTTGAACCATGGCGCGCCGTCAGCAGTCCGTTTTTTGCCAGCCGCTGCAACACCTTCGCGAGAAGCGGCGCGGAAATCCCATAGGCCTCTGCAATATCAGATGCGCTCTGTGACAGAACGTCGCGATGCGTTGCCAAGTGTCTGACAGCGATCAGAGCGTAGTCCGCTTTCTTAGAGAGCTTCAACATTTGTATATGCGACCAAATCAGTCGCAATTGATAGTAATGCCAGTCCCGTGCAGATGTCAAGCAATTAGCCTATCGGCAACTCCCAATGGGCCATGACCTTACATTACGACCATTTTGGTCGCATACGTCAAATTAGATGCAACGAAATGGGTTTTGGGGAGGTTAATTGGGGCTTTATTGGGGCCGAACGGTTGAGCCGGGCGGGCACGGCATTGCCGTGCCCCTACATTCGAACCGTTAACTTTTGGGCTGGGGCTTCCACTTTTTAAGGAAATCGAGCACATCCTCCGGGCCGATTCGCACCGTGGACTCAAATTCCCCCTGCTTCTGGCTCACCACTAGACTCCCATCGGGATCAAGAATGGCCAGGCTGGGCACGCCCTTTTTCAGCGGGATTTGGTATTTATCCGCGAGATCCAGGTTGGCGTCGTAATTGCCGACGTTGACATGGATGACGATGTAGCTGGCGTTCACGATCGGAGCGAATTCCTTGGAGTGGAAGGTGGCGTCCAGTACATGGCAGTCGTAGCACCAGTTTCCGCCAAACACCAGGATGACTCGCTTGTGTTGTTTGCCAGCGGCTGCCAGGGCAGATGAAATCTCTGCTTGGGCCTGTTCAGGCGGAGCATAGAGCCGCGTGTTGGGCTTGACCGGCTCAGGCAAACGGCGCGCTTGCTTTGCCGCGGGATCGCCTCGCTGCGTGGAAACAATTTTCCAATCGCCCAACTTTTGCATCCACACTTGGGCGGCGGAAATGATGGAGGAATTTTCTCCAGCTGTAGTCTTGGTGTCGGTTTCAATTCGAAGCACCAACACCATCATGCCCGCCTGAAGATTCTTTACCTCGAGAACTTTAACATCCAGCCGATTCAGCCCTGCGGGCTTCAGCGAGGACCAGAACGCCGGCTCCTCGCCTGCATCGGACGATTCGCCTCGCGGCGTCTTAGCCGTGGCCGGTGGATTGGTCGAGTAGTAGCCTGTGAGCGCCTCCCTGTTCCCGGCGAGCACTACCGCCTTCCAGCTGTCCAGCGGCGCAAACGTGAACGGTGCGGCGGGCTTCGAAATTTTCTTGGCCGGCGCTTGCTGTGGCGCTGCCTGCGCAAACACGGCAGATTGCGAGCAAAGGACTGTCAGCGCGATCCAACTCAAATGGGTTCTTCTCATAATTCCTCGTGTAGCTGCCATTGCATTCTCAAACGCTATTTTGCAGGGCTTGTCAGGGGCACGCCTTTTCTAACCAGGAAATTGGCGATGACTTTGACTGTCTTGGTGCCGTTGTTA
Source organism: uncultured Acidobacteriota bacterium (assembly GCA_963825365.1). GTDB lineage: Bacteria > Acidobacteriota > Terriglobia > Acidiferrales > UBA7541 > Palsa-360. The sequence goes on from CAWGSV010000005.1 coordinate 142,551, forward strand.
ATTCCTTCGTGAATTTTGTCGGGCTCGACGTACAGAACGTCACCAGGGTTATAGGTGGCGGTGGGTTTTCCTTCGCAGTCAAAAGTGAGTGTGCCCTCTTGGACGTAAATCATGACCGAGCCGGGATGAGTGTGCCGGCCTTCGCGTCCGCCAACGGGAATTTCCACTGCGACCATATCTTGTTCATAGCCTGCGATTGGCGCATCCTGCTTCATCAATATCTTGCGGGTCACGGTGGGCTGTTGCGCGGCCGGAGCAGCAAGCATCACCGCTAAACCGGAGAACGCCGTCACAATAAGAATCATGACTACATACTTGATGGAATTTTTGAACACCGTTCCTCTTCTCGCTCGCCAAAAAATCGGCGGGCTTGCCGGGAAGTCTCAGAACATCCTTTAGCCTCACCCTAATAGTTAGCCTACTTCGAGTAGGCTTTCCCGCACAACTCAATCTTTGGCGTCCCTGACTGCGGGTGCATTGCACACGTACTGAACAATATCTATTTTTCTCCGATACATACAGTTGGCATCGAACTCGCATCTTAGTACCAAGCTGTTGCCCCGTGCGAGATAGCCCAGCCGCGGAGGCTATTTTGACCGGAGGAATTTTGATGAGCATGAAGAGGTATGTGTGCAGAGCCGTGGAAATTGCAGGAGGCCTGATTTGGCTGGGGTGCTTATTCGCGGCTATCGCGCCAAGCGCAGCGCATGCGCAGGAAATTTACCCGGTCGACGTTTACCCGCCAGCAGCGTATCCGGCGGCGGGCTCTCCAAGCCCTGCAGGGTTTAACCGTTTCGAGCCGAAGTACACGTTTTCGCTCTTCCTGGGCTCTCGTTTCGGCGGCAGGATTGCCATCAACACACCGAATGTGGACTACCTGCCTATCAGCGATTCGCTGAATTGGGGATTCAATGCCGGGGCGCGCTTCGCACCGCACTTCTTTGGAGAATTCATGTGGAATCGCCAAACCACCACACTGAGCGCGCACGATATTGCTACGAATCAGATTGTGCCGCTAACGAACAGGGCGCACCTGGATATGTATCAAGGAAGTCTGCTGTACGAAATCTGGGCAAGTTCGAAGGTGCGCCCCTTTGTCGTCGGTGGGATTGGTGTAACAGATTTCGATTCGCACGGAGTCTTATCGTTTGGTGATCGCTTCTCCTACAACTTCGGCGGCGGAGTGAAATATCTGTTCGCACCGCACCTGGCCCTGCGGGCCGAAATGCGCTGGTCGCCTTCGCGTACCACGAGTTCCAATACAACTTTCTGCGATCAGTTTCTGGGCTGCTTCACAACACCTATCACCAGCCATGCTAACCAGGGGCAGGCCAACATCGGTCTGGAATTTCGTTTCTAGAACTTCCGGACTTGGAGTGGTGTGCACGGGCAACTTTCTGGGTTGGCTTATGTAGCGCCCGCTTTCCGGTGGGCGCTACAAAAACTTGCTATTTCAGTTCTCACGCGGACTCAAAGGAATTGCCCGGCCACATTCATCTGGGAATGTTTACAGGGCTTGGCTCTGTCAATCCTTCACCCTCACCTGTCCCGCTTTCCTTTTGCTGGGCAAATAACCGTAGTACAAGGAATTGCAGTTCCTGCAGGAAAAACGGCGCACAAGGACCAATTGCAGCATGAGGCGCTTGAATGATAAACGGGATCTATGGCGGTATACCTCGAAGCTGCCACAGCGGGGACACTGGCGAACGGGAGTCCATGGCTTCCACATTTTCGACATTTTTGCTCAGGTCGAATCCAACGTCAACTTTATAAGAATGCCTGCGTGTGATTGCAGATTGGGGTTTGCCGATTTCCGTCGTATTTACGATCGAGCCCAGACATGATAAAACTCGACAGTCAACCAATTTCCAGAAGACGGTTTAAGAGGCTGATGATTAAGTTCCGCAGCGAAAGCCTTCCCTGCCGTGTAAACTAAACCCAATGGCCCTGCCGGTCATTTGGCAATGCGAGTTGTTTGAAGGCTAGCTCCAAGCAAGCTGGTGAAAGGGTGCAACATGAAAGATGAGACCGCCGACAGCATCGCAAGTGAATTGCGACTGATTAGAGAAGAACTACAGAAATTGAATAGCGCGGTAAAATCCATGGCCAACCGGTCACAGAACTCCAACAAATCTGGAAAATCATATCAGGGGCGCAATTCCTTGCCATATGATCCCGGATCACCAGATCGAAAACAACAGGCGGTTCGACGCCCCGAAGACAAGCGTCGTCAATGGCACCTTCCGCGAGACGCCAGGTGATTTGGTTAAGCGAAGAAATTGCCGCTGAAAGTCAATCGGTTTAAGCTTGATCACATGAACAGTTATTAGTTCTTCGGGGTTGGCATCGATTTCAACCTCATTGACAAGTCGGGAATGTATTCCTACAATCCGGCCTTGGGTATATTCTTTCTTCGAAGGGTCATGTATCTTGCCGTAGTGGTTCTGATTGCCACTTCAGCCAACTACTTTCTTGCGGCAACCGCTCTGAATCCCCGCTCGAATTTCGAAGGCCGCAATCCTGCACCACCGCCCGGCGTGGTCGACGCGCAGCTCACCTCACTCAACCTGAATGACAAGACTCCTGTTATGCAGCGGTTCGGCCGGTGGGCAGACGGCGTATTGCACGGAGATCTCGGGTTCACGATTGACCACGAATCTGTCAATGCTGAAATGCGCCGCCGCGTGGGCGTCAGCCTGCGCCTGCTTCTGATCGGTTCCCTGCTTGGCTCATTCTGCGGGATTGCCGCGGGTGCCTGGAGCGCTGTCAACCAGTACGAATTCTCCGACCACGCGATGACGATTCTATCCTTTGTGATCCTGTCCGTCCCGACAGTAGTACTCGCCGTTTTTCTGGCGAACGCCGGCTCATCGTTCAACGACGCGATCGGCCACCGTCTGGTCTACAACACGGGCGAATACACGCCCGGTCTCCAAGCATGGACCTCCGCCGAAATTATCAATCGGCTCCAGCACCTTGTCCTGCCTTCTCTTGTTCTCATCCTGCAGGGACTCGCGTTTTACAGCCGCTATCAGCGCAATTCCATGCTGGACGCGCTGGGGAGCGATTTCGTCCGCACTGCCCAGGCCAAGGGACTGCGCCGGTCCCAGGCGTTGATACGCCACGCGCTGCGCACAGCCCTGATACCCATGGGGACGTTCTTCGCCTATGAATTCACGCTGATCTTCATCGGATCGATTTTCGTCGAGAAGATTTTCAGCTGGCATGGGATGGGCGAATGGTTCGTGCAGTCGATTCAGAAGAATGATGTGAACGCCACGGTCGCCATCGGCATGTTCGTTGCGATTCTTGTGCTGGTTGCCGGTTTCTTGTCGGACGTGGTGACGGTCATGCTCGATCCCCGCATTCGCCGGGGCTGACGATATGACTTCCACACCTTCTCCAATCGTCGAAGTGCCCGTGGAGACCACCGGCCACGATTCGCGCATGCGGCTCGTTCTACGGCGCTTCCTGCGCCGCAGGCTGGCCATCGCCGGCTTCATCATTGTTCTGCTGCTTTTCGCGTTCGCCTATATCGGACCGCATTTTTACAACTGGCGATACGACCAGATCGACTTCGATGCCTTCCTGCAGCATCCCTCTGCCACACATTGGTTCGGCACCACGCAAAACGGCTTCGACATGCTGGCGCTGACCATGCGGGGAATGCAGAAGTCATTGATCATTGGGCTCATCGGCGCCGTGCTTTCCACCGGTATCGCAGCCATCGCCGGCGCGACGGCGGGATATTTCTCCGGCTGGACGGACCGCTCCATCGTCGGCCTGATCGATTTGATTCTGGTCCTGCCCGGCTTTCTCATCATCGCCATTCTCTCGCCCGTTTTTCACGGCAGGACCTGGCTGATCTTCGTCGTTCTGCTGGCCGCTTTCCAGTGGATGATCACGGCTCGCGTGATTCGCAGCATGACGCTTTCGATGAAGGAACGCGAATTCGTCTATGCAGCGCGTTTCATGGGCGTGCCCGACTGGAAAATCATTCTCCGGCACATCCTGCCGAACATGTCTTCCTTCCTGATCATCGATGCCACCATCAATGTCAGCAGCCTGATCCTGGCGGAGGTCGGTCTCTCTTTTTTTGGTTTCGGTGTGCAGCCTCCGGATATCTCACTGGGCACGCTGATCGGCGATCACTGGGAATCTGCTCAGACGGCGAATGCATACCAGTTCTACTTTCCCGCCATCCTGCTAGTCATTCTTGTTCTGTCCGTGAACCTCGTTGGCGATGGACTGCGCGATGCCCTCGATCCCAATGCAGGATCTACCTCCGGAAAAGGTTCAGCCTCCAGATGACCCAGAGTCAGCCCTTGCTGGAAGTCAACGACCTCTCCGTGACATTTCCGAGCGAAGCCGGCGCGGTTGAGGCTGTGCGCGGCGTGAGCTACCACGTGCTGCCTGGCGAGGTGCTGGGAATCGCCGGAGAATCGGGCTGCGGTAAATCGGTGTCCTCACTGGCGGTGATGGGGCTGTTGTCACGCCGCGCCCGCATCACGGGATCGGTACGTTTCGAGGGAGAAGAGCTTCTGGGCGTTGGCGATAAGGACCTCTCCAAGATACGCGGCGGCAGGATCTCCATGATCTTCCAGGACCCGCTCTCCGCGCTCACACCGGTTATTACCGTTGGGGATCAGATCGCGGAAGCGGTCCAGATACATCAGAACATTTCGAAGCGGGCCGCCATGGACCGCGCCGTCGAATTATTGAATCTGGCGGGCATTCCGAACCCAGAGCAGAGGGCGCGGGCGTTTCCGCATGAATTCTCCGGCGGAATGCGGCAGCGCGCCATGATTGCGATGGCCATTGCCAACAACCCAAAGCTGATCATCGCGGACGAACCGACCACGGCGCTCGATGTCACGATTCAGGCGCAAATTCTGGATCTCCTGCAGAAAGCGAAAGAGGCGACCGGCGCCGCTATCGTGATGATCACCCACGATCTTGGCGTCATGGCGGGATTCGCCGACCGTCTGGCCATCATGTACGCGGGCAAACTCGTGGAAGTAGGCGAGGTCGAAGACGTTTTCTACCGCACGCGAATGCCTTACACCATGGGGCTGCTCGGATCGATCCCGCGCATCGATGCGCTCCCCGGAAGCCCGCTGACACCCATTGAAGGCAATCCACCTTCTCTGACAAATCTGCCGCCGGGCTGCCCCTTCACGCCGCGCTGCCCGATGCGCGTGGATATTTGCAGCGAGAGGGAGCCGGATCTCCTTCGCATGAATAGCTCCGGAGACGAGCATTTTGCCGCCTGCCATCGCAGCGCTGAAATCGAGCAGAAGAACCTCAAAGGCGTGGATATCTTCCCCGTCTCCGCGGCAGTTCCTTCCCAGATCGAGGATCTCCCCCGTGAAGGCCGAACGCAGGTACTCCGGTTAACGGATCTCAAGAAGCACTTCCGCGGTGACTAGAGGGGCCATTTTGCAGCGGCGCGTTGGAACGATCTATGCGGTGGATGGAATCGACCTGGATATTCGCGAGGGCGAAACGCTGGGCCTCGTCGGAGAATCGGGCTGCGGCAAGACAACCACGATCATGGAGATCCTCAGTCTGGCCCGGCCGGCTTCCGGCAGCATTGAGGTGCTTGGCCGGAGCACCGCCGGGATGAATGCCCAGGACCGCTTCCAAATACGCCGCGAGATCAGCGTGGTCTTTCAGGATCCGATGGCCTCGATCGATCCACGCATGCCCATCTCCGACATCCTGGCTGAGCCGATGGTGACGCACGGAGTACCGGCGGCGGAGCGCGCGAAGCGCATTGAGCAACTGCTGACGATGGTCGGCCTTCGCCCTGAGCACAACAGCCGCTACCCTCAGGAATTTTCGGGCGGCCAACGCCAGCGCATCTGTATCGCCCGGGCCCTGGCCCTGAGACCGAAGCTGCTGGTGCTGGATGAACCGGTTTCGGCGCTCGATGTATCCATCCGCGCCGGCGTCCTGAATTTGCTGGAAGAGCTGAAGGCTGAACTCGGCCTCTCTTATCTGATCGTCGCGCACGATTTGTCCGTTGTCCGCCACATTTCCGATCGCGTCGCGGTCATGTATCTGGGAAGAATCGTGGAGATCGGCGAAGTGAACCGCGTTTTCAACCATCCAGAGCATCCTTATACACAGGCGCTGCTTTCGGCGGCCCCGCTTCCGGATCCCGTTAAGGAGCGCGCGCGGCGGCGCATTATTCTTAAGGGCGATCTGCCCAGTCCCGCGAATCCACCTTCAGGTTGCCGATTCCGCACCAGGTGTCAAAAATTCGCAGACGAATTGAACGACCAGCAGCGTCAAATGTGTATTGACGTTGATCCTGTGTTATGCGATCACGGCAGTGCGGGGTCGGATCATCGTGCAGCTTGCCATTACGCGGAAGGGGAAAACTAAATTGAGGCGAAAAACATTCCTGATAACGGTGCCGGCCGCAGTCCTGGCCGTTCTCGCGACAATCGCCGGATGCGGCTCCAGCAGCCGAGAAGTCGGAGCCGCGCCGGGCAGAAGTCAAACCCGCTCGCGGAAGAGAATCAGATGAATCCGCAACCGCGCGACAAAGTGCAGCAAGGCGGAAAATTGACTTGGGCGGTTGAGGCCATGATCGTCAACTTCAACTACAACCAACTGGATGGGACCACCGGCTCCGGCAAATGGGTACTTTCACCCATGATGCCTCAGGTGTTTGTCTCCGATGCGCGCGCCAAGCCAATCTACGATCCCGATTACCTCAGTGGCGAACCCGAGCTTACGCCGGGTCCTCCGCAGGTGGTGAAGTACAAGCTGAACCCAAAGGCGGTCTGGTTGGACGGTACTCCGATCACCGCGGCCGACTTTATCGCCCAATGGAAAGCAATGTCCGGGAAGGACCCGGCGTTTCACATTGCATCCAGCAATGGATACGATCACGTCAAAAGCGTTGTCCAGGGCGCGAATCAATTTGAAGTGATCGTCACTTTCAGCACGCCTTACGCCGACTGGAAAGGCCTGTACTCACCCCTTTACCCAGCCTCCACCAACACTAACCCCGAGATATTCAATACGGGTTGGAAGAACACGATGCTCACCAGCGCCGGCCCCTTCCGCTTGGCCAGCAACGATGTCACGGCCAAGACCTATACGCTGGTCCCCAATGAAAAGTGGTGGGGCAACAAGCCCAAACTGGATCAGATTATTTTTCGCGTGATTGATAATGACGCGCAACCGAGTGCCATGGCCAACGGGGAAATCGACCTGATGGATGTCGGTCCAAGCGCGGATGAGTACAACAGGGTGAAGTCGATTCCCGGCGTGGACATTCGCGTTGCGGGCGGCCCGAATTTTCGGCATATAACTTTTAACGGCGTCAGCCCCATGCTGAAGGACGTGCATGTCCGGCAGGCGATTGTTATGGCTATCGATCGCACGGCCATCTCCAAGGCGGAACTTGGCCAATTGCCGGTGAAACCAGTCGCACTCAGCAACCATATCTTCATGGAAAACCAGCTGGGTTATCAGGACAATTCAGGGGTCGTCGCCTACAATCCGGAAAAAGCTAAGCAGATGCTCGATGCCGCAGGTTGGAAAGTGCAGGGCAATAAGCGCGTAAAGGATGGCCAGACTCTGTCGCTTAAACTTGTGATCCCGGGCGGTGTAGCGGTCAGCCGCTCGGAATCCGAACTGATTCAGAATATGCTGGCGCAGGTGAATGTGGGTGTTTCCATCAACACGGTGCCCACCGATAATTTCTTCGACAAATACATTACGCCGGGACAGTTCGATATGACCGTATTTTCGTGGCTTGGCACGCCGTTTCCTATCAGTGCGTCACAATCGATTTACACGCAAACCCGTGGGTGACAAAATCCAGCAGAACTTCTCTCGCATCGGCAGCGACGAATTGGATCATGTGCTGGACCAGGCAGTGCAGGAACTCGATCCACAAAAGGCCATCGCACTGGCAAACCAGGCGGACACGCTGATCTGGCAGGAGGTCCACTCGGTGACGACATTATCAGCGGCCGGATATCTGGGCCGCCAAAAAGGGACTCGCCAACGTGGGCGCCTACGGCTTCGCCAGCATTCGCCTATGAAGATATCGGCTGGGTTGGGTCGGCAAGCGGTAAATAGTAGATTCCACCGCCTTCAAATCAAGGCCGTGGTAATGTTTTTAGGGTGAGCCGAGGAATTGCCCGTGCTCTCATATACGGGGAGTTTGAAAGAGTTCGGAGGTCAGTATGCCAGCTATAATTGAACGGCACTTGAAGGACCAAAAGCCCGCGCCTAACAACCTTCCGGAAAAGGAAACTATCCTCTGCCCAGTCAAAGGGTGCGAATTTTCCTACACAATTTTCTACGCGGAAGACGAAAAGCTCATAAACGATTCCGAACTTAGCGTCCACAATATGAGGTTGTTGGCCGTAGCGCTCATTGACAAAGCTCACCCCGTTCACCGCACCAAGAAGCATATTTGGAAAGGCCAAGAGAGTGGCTGGGTTGAAGCAGATTCAAAGGCTGCAGGGAACGCTCTGTAGCTTTCTGTTCCTTCCGATCACTGACCTTTTTCCGAGCCACCAGGAAGGATGGTTTTCATATTCCGGCACCTCTTCTCGGAATGTGGCCTAGATTATATTTACCTCTTGAGTCTCACTCAGCCAAAATGGCCTCAAGCGCATTTTGCGGGGCTGGCAATTCCCTTGCGTAAACTTCGGCGATTTTCGCTACAATACTTTGGAAGCGAGCGGACGCAGACGGGCGAAACCATGAAAAATGTGCTGGCCATTTATCCGGGGTCGTTTGACCCGGTGACCAACGGCCACCTCGACTTGATCGAGCGTGGCGCCAAGATTTTTGACCGCCTGGTGGTCAGCATCCTGCGCAACTTCGACAAGGAGCCGCTGTTCACGCTGGACGAGCGCGTGGAGATGCTGCGCGAAGTGACGCGGCCGTGGCCCAACGTGGAAGTGGACTTGTTCAGCGGGCTGCTGGTGGATTACGCGCGGCTGCGCGAGGCCAACGTGCTGCTGCGCGGCATTCGCGCGGTTTCGGATTACGAGTACGAATTGCAGATGGCCATGATGAATCGCAAGCTCAATCCGAATCTGGAAACGGTTTTCATGATGCCGGCGGAGGCGTACAGCTATCTGAGTTCGCGGCTGGTGCGCGAAATCGCGCAGCTGGGCGGGTCGATCACCGGCCTGGTGCCGCCGCCGTGGAAGAGCGTCTGCGCGCCAAGATGCTGTAGTAGCACAGGCACTCTTGCCTGTGCGGGTTTTGCAAGTGTAATTACATCGAGCAGCATTAGTGTTGGTACAAAACCGCACAGGCAAGAGTGCCTGTGCTACTTGAACCGGACCAAAAGGAGATTCATCCCGTGCAACTCGCTGCCCGCGTAAACCGCATTTCCATCTCGCCGACCGCCGCCGTGCTGGCGGCGGCCGAAAAACTGCGCGCCCAGGGCGTGGACCTGGCCGACTTCGGCCCGGGCGAGCCGGACTTCCCGACTCCGGAACACATTCAGCGCGCGGCGATTCGCGCGCTGCGAAAAGGGCTACACGAAATACACGCCGACGCCGGGCATTGGCCCGCTGCGCGAAGCGATTTGCAAGTGGCACGCGACGCAATTCGGTTCGTCCTACACGGTGCCGGAATGCATCGTGACCGTGGGCGGCAAGCACGCCATTTTTAACGCGTTTTGCGCGCTGCTCGAGCAGGGCGACGAAGTTCTGATTCCCGCGCCCTACTGGGTCAGCTATCCGGACATGGTGCTGTACACCGGCGCGACGCCCGTGCCGGTGCATGACCGATGCGTCCGACGGATTCCGACTGCGCGCCGAGCAGGTCGCGCGGGCCATCACGCCGCGCACGAAATTGCTGATCGTCAATTCGCCGAGCAATCCCAGCGGCGCGGTGATGCCCGCCGACGAATTCGAGAAAATTTACGAAGTCTGCCGCGCGAAAAACATCTGGCTGATGACCGACGAATGCTACTCGCACTTCGTCTACGGCGAACGAGAAGCCGTGTTCGCTCGCCAGCGTGCCGGGAACGAAGCCGAACATCATCGTGGCCGGCTCGCTCTCGAAAACTTTTGCCATGACCGGCTGGCGCATCGGCTACGCGCTTGCGCCCGAGCCGCTGATCTCCGCCATGATCAAGATGCAGAGCCAGTCCACCTCGAACCCGACTTCGATCGCGCAATATGCGGCGCTGGAAGCGCTGACCGGGCCGATGGATACGGTGACCGCCATGCTGGCGGAATATGCGCGGCGCCGCGACTCGCATCGTTGCCGGGCTGCGCGCCATTCCCGGCGTCACTTGCGTCGAGCCGGGCGGCGCGTTTTACGCGTTTCCGAATGTTGTCGGCGCATCTGGGCAACGGCATCGCCGACTCGACGGCGCTCTGCAAGCAGCTGCTCGAACGCGAGCACCTGGTCGCCGTGCCCGGCGACGCCTTCGGCACGCCCGGCTATATCCGCCTCTCCTACGCAACTTCGATCGAACGCATCGAGGAAGGCTTGCGGCGCCTCGGAAAATTCTTTTCCGTGGCGGAAGCGGCCAGGTGAATTCGGAACTCAACCGACCGGGGCGGGCGCCTGCGCGGCTCGCCCCGATTTTCGTGCCTCGCATCTGGGGCGCGCGCAACCTCTCTCCCCTGTTTCCGGAACATTCCCAGGAAGCTGAGCCCATCGGCGAAGTCTGGCTGACGGGCGAACGAATGCGCGTTTGCCACGGGCGAATTCGCGGGGCGCACGCTCGGCGAAGTGTGGCCGTCGCTTCCCGAAGAATGGACCGGCACCGCGCTGCGCGGCCTGCCGCGCATTCCGCTGCTGGTGAAATTTATTTTCCCCGAAGAAAAACTTTCCGTGCAGGTGCATCCCGACGACGCGTACGCGGAGCGGCATGAATCCGCGACGGGCGGCGTGGGCAAAACGGAAATGTGGTACGTGGTCAGCGCGCGCGAGGGAGCGGCCGAGTGCGCGTCGGGCTGCAATCCGGACGTGACGCGGGAATCGTTTCAGCGCGCCGATCGCCGACGGCACGGTGGAAGATTGCCTGGGAAGCGTGGCGGTGCGCGCGGGCGACGCCATTTTTGTGCCCGCCGGGACGGCGCACACGATTGGCCCCGGCGTGGTGCTGTGCGAAATTCAGCAGCACTCGGACATTACCTATCGCGTGTTCGATTACAACCGCGTGGGAGCCGACGGCAAGCCGCGCGCGCTGCACCTCCGGCAGGCGCTCGACGTGATGCAGTTCGGCGAACAGAGCGGCGGGCTGTGCGACCCGGTGCGCATCACGCGCGGCGCCGTTACGGAAACGTTTTACGCGGCGTGCCGCTACTTTGCGACCGAGCGCTGGGAATTTCGCGAGCGAATCGCCGCCGCAACTTCACCGGAACATTTCGATTTGCTCATTTTTCTGGAAGGCAAGGGCCGCATCGAATTCGCCGGCGGCGCGGAATCTTACGCGCCGGCGCAAGTCTGGCTGCTGCCCGCGGCGCTCGGCGCGTATCAACTCGCGCCCGAATCTCCCACGACGCTTCTGCGCACGTACGTGCCGGACCTTGACACGGCTTCGTGCAGCGGCTGAGCCGATGAGCGCATTGCAGGAAGCGGCATGGTCGCGCGTGGTGCATCCATGAACAAGACGAACGCGAAGCACAAGAACCGCTCGCCGCGCACGCCATCATTCTCGCCGGAGGACGCGGCACGCGCTTCTGGCCGCGCAGCCGCACGCGAACGCCGAAACAATTGCTGAACATCGTCGGCAACGACACCATGCTGGAGCAAACCGCCGCGCGCCTCGCGCCGCTGTTTCCGCCGTCGCGCCAGTGGGTGGTCACCAACGCCGAACAGGCCGCCGCCGTGCGAAAGCAGATGCCGCGCGTCCCTGCGTCGCACATTCTGGCCGAACCGATCGGCCGCAATACGGCGGCCGCGATCGGCCTGGCCGCCGCGCACCTGCTGCACGCCGGCATGGGCAAGGAAAACGACGCGCTGATGGCCGTGCTTGCCCGCCGATCACTACATCGCCAAGCCGGCGCGCATATCTGAAAATTGTGCGCGCGGCGCTGCACGTCGCGCACTCCGCCGGGTCGCTGGTGGTGCTGGGCATTCCGCCGTCGCGGCCGGAAACCGGCTACGGATACATCGAACGCGCGCGCGGAAAGGCCGTGGATGCCGATGGCGTTCCCGTTTTATGCCGTGCGGCAGTTCACGGAAAAACCGGCGCTGCCGCGCGCGCGCAAATATGTGGCTTCCGGACGCTATTTCTGGAATGCGGGAATGTTTTTCTGGCGCGTCTCCACGTTCCTCGGCAATCTCGAGAAATTTCTGCCGAAGACGCATGACGCGCTGATGCGCCTGGCCGGCGAAATCGGCACGCCGCGCTACGCGCGCACGCTCGCGCGCATTTATCCCAAGCTCGAAAATATTTCCGTGGATTACGCAATCCTCGAACCGGCCACGCGCCGCGCGGCCGCGCCCAGCGTTTTCGTCCTGCCCGCGGAAGTCGGCTGGAGCGATATCGGCTCCTGGGCCGCCGTCTACGAATTGCTGGCGCGCAAAGCCGGAGAAAATGTTTCCGCCGGGAAATTCACGGCGCTCGACGCGCAGGGAAATTTCTTCTGGAGCCCGAAGAAATTCGTCGCCGCGATCGGCATTCGCGATCTGGTCGTGGTGGAAACGGACGACGCACTGCTGCTCTGCCCGCGCGACCGCGCGCAGGACGTCGGCAAAATCGTGAAGTGGCTGGAAGCGGAAAAACTTTCGCGCTTTGATCTGATTGAGACATTCTTATTCCACGACGCGACTGCGCAGTTTTCGTGGCATAGACTTCAGCCTGTGGGCTTTGTACATGCAAGACTAGCCCCACAGGCTAAGCTTGCGCTTCTCGCATCAACATGCTTCGCATATACTTCTGAACTCGTGAGCACAATTAAATTTGGCACCGACGGCTGGCGCGGCGTCATCGCCGACGATTTCACGTTCGCGAATGTGCGCAAGGTGGCCTGCGCCATTGCGCGCTACGTGGTGCGCGCGGAAAAGCCCGGCGCGGGCGTGCTGATCGGCTACGACACGCGCTTCGGCTCGGAGCGATTTGCGCGCGCCGCCGCGGAAGTTGTCTCCATGACCGGAATGCCGGTGTGGATCGCGGAGAAGGCCTGCCCTTCGCCGGCGCTTTCGCTGCTGGTGCGGCAGCGCGGCGCGGCCGGCGGCATCATGATCACCGCCAGCCACAATCCCTACCGCTGGAATGGCATGAAATTCAAGGCCAGCTACGGAAGTTCGGCGCTGCCCTCGATCGTCGCGCAAGTGGAAAAGGAACTGGCCACTGTGCTGGCGAACGGAGTTCCGCCGCTTGCCGCCGCGCCCGATCAACATTCAATCGCTCGATATTCTTTCGCCGTATCTCGAAACCATCGAGAAACTTGTCGATTGGGAACGCATCCGCGCCGCCAAGTTTCGCTTTGTGGTGGATCCCATGCACGGCGCGGCGCGCGGACTGCTGCGCGAGTTGATGACGCGCCACGGCATCGCCTGCGACGAAATTCGCGGCACGCGCGATCCGCTGTTTGGCGGCGTGAATCCCGAGCCCATCGAGCCGCACGTCGAGGCGCTGCGCCGCGCCGTGCTCGCGGGCAAATACGATGCCGGGCTTTGCGCGGATGGCGACGGCGACCGCATCGGCGCGATGGATCGCGACGGCACGTTCATCACGCCGCACCAGATTTTTTCGATCTTGCTCTGGCATCTGGCCGGCACGCGCGGAATTCCCGGCGACGTCGCCAAAACTTTTTCCTCCACGAAAATGCTCGACAAAATTGCCGCGAAATTCGGCCGCAAAGTATTTGAGACGCCCATCGGCTTCAAATACATCTGCGAACTGATGCTGGAGCGCGACATTCTGCTGGGCGGCGAAGAATCCGGCGGCATCGGCACGAAACTTTATCTGCCCGAGCGCGACGCCACGGTGATGGCGCTGCTGCTGGCGGAAGTGATGGCCTGGCACAGGAAATCGCTGGGCGAACTGGTCGCGCAGCTGCACGCGGAATTCGGCGAGCATCATTACGGCCGCGTCGATCTGGAACTGAAGCCCGGGACAAAAGGAACGCGCCATCGAGCATTTCAGCGATGCGAAACTGACGCACGTGCTCGATTGGGACGTGGCGCGCCGCGAGGATCTGGATGGCATCAAGTTGTATCTGGGCGAAATCGGCTGGGTGATGTTGCGCGCTTCGGGGACGGAGCCGATGCTGCGCGTTTATTCGGAGACCACGGAGTCCGGCGACGACGCGGAAAATACTCGAACGACACGTGCACAGTCGTTCGCGGCTTGTAGTTACGATTGTTGCGTAGTGACAGGCTTGCAGCCAGAATTCTCCCGCACTCTGACAGAGTGCGGGCTCACAGCAGCGGGCTGACAGTCTGTTCTACGATCCGGTGTGAGGCTTTTCCGCGAAGGATTTTGCGGCGGCGTCCAGGATGCCGTTGATGAAGGGCGCGGCTTCTTCGGACGAAAATTTCTTGGCCAGTTCCACGGCTTCGTTGATCACTACTTTCGCGGGCGTGCTGGTGGTGCGGATTTCGCAGAGGGCCAGGCGCAGGATGGCGCGGTCGATGGCGGCCATGCGTTCGAGGCGCCAGTTCTGGGCATGCGCGGAGATGATCGGGATCGAGTTCGTCGGCGCGGGCCGCGGCGTTTTCAAAAAGCTGATTGGCGAATTCGCGTGTGGATTTCTGGGCGCGCGCATTTTTCCAGAAGCCGTCTTCGATTCGTGACGGTTCCTGTTTTCCCATTTCCCATTGAAACAGCATCTGCAGGGCGTACTCGCGGGATTTCCGGCGCAGTGTCATCTAGCGGCGCTTCCCGCGGGCAAGCGTTCTTGGCGCGCTGCTGCGGAGCGTCCGCCGAGACGAAGCTGCCTGGACAGGTTGGCCATTTCGACGGCGGCCAGCCCCGCTTCGTAGCCCTTGTTGCCGCTCTTGAGGCCGGCGCGGTCGATGGCCTGCTCCAGAGTGTCGCAGGTGAGCACGCAAAAAATAACCGGAATGCCGGTATCGAGCTGCGCGAGTTGCACGCCGCGCGCGACTTCGCTCGCGACGTAGTCGAAGTGCGCGGTCTCGCCGCGCAGGACGCAGCCAATGGCGATCACGGCGTCGACTGCGCCCGCCGTCGCCAATTTTTTCGCGGTGAGCGGAATCTCAAACGAGCCGGGAACATGAACGACCAAAATATTCTCGGCATCCGCGCCGGCAGCTTCAAGCGCATCGACGGCGCCGGCCAGCAGGCGATCGGTAATAAAACTGTTGAAGCGGCTGACGACCAGCGCAAATCGCAGCCCGGCGGCGTTTGCCGCCGCCCGAATTTCTTTTCCGTGAAAGTTTTTTTCCATGTGAATGAATTTTGCCTTGTGACGCCCGCGCTACTTTCCTCGAAATTGCGCCGGCCGCTTTTCCAGAAACGCACGCGTTCCTTCGCGCATGTCTTCGGTGGCGGCGCACAGGCCAAAAAGAGTCGTTTCCAGATACTGGCCTTCCGCGAGCGGCATTTCCGATCCGCGCTCGATGGCTTCCATGGTGAATTTTACGGAGAGCGGCGCATTCGCGATAATTTTTTTCGCCAGGGCCTCCGCCGCGGGCAAAAGTTCCGCCGGCTCGTACACGTGATTGACGAGGCCGATGCGCAGCGCCTCTTCCGCTGAAATCATTTCTCCGCGTCAGGCAGAGTTCGTAGGCGACGCCCTTACCGCACAAGCGCGCGAGGCGCTGCGAGCCGCCGTACCCCGGCATGATGCCAAGCTTCACTTCCGGCTGGCCAAGCCTGGCCGTTTTGCTGGCCAGCCGCATGGAGCAGGCCAGCGCGACTTCGCACCCGCCGCCCAGCGCGAAACCATTGATGGCGGCGATGGACGGTTTGCCCAACGTCTCCAGCAGATGCAAAACGCTTTGCCCAAACGCCGCCGTTTCCTTGCCGCCGACGGGAGTTTGCACGGCGAGTTCGGCGATGTCCGCACCGGCCACAAACGATTTTTCTCCCGCGCCGGTCAGGATCAGGACGCGCACTTCTTCGTCTTCGCGCGCGGCGGTTAAAATATCGCGCAGCTCCTCCATCGTTTTGTGGTTGAGCGCGTTCAATACCTTGGGACGATTGAAGGTGATGAACCCGATGCCATCCCGCTTCTCATACAGCAGGTTTTCGTAAGCCATCGCCATTCCTCAATTCTTGGCCAATTCGAGGGAAACAATTTCGTTTCCGCCGCGTTTTCGAGCCTCTTCCAGGCCCATTTCCACGCGGTTGATCAGATCGGTGACAATATCCTCATTGTCGTAATCCGGCCGCGTGATGGCCTCCGCCAGGGCCACGCTCATGCTCAGCGGCGCTGAGTTCCATGGCGGGCGCAATCCGTCCACCGCTTTCTTCATCTTCTTGGCAAATGCCTGCGCGCCGGAAAGCGGCGTGTCCGGCAGAACGATCGCCAGAGCCCATGAAGTGTACTTGATTGCGAGGTCGGTTTGGCGGACCATTGTGTGCACCGCCTCGCCGAGCTGTTCCATGTACCGGTCAAAGGACGCCTCTCCCTGCTGGTACAACAACTCCGGACCTCCATCGATCTGCAGGAGAGCAAGTGTCAGGGGGATGCCCTGCGTTCGAGCGCGTTGCGATTCCTGGAGCAGGCAATCGATATAGGAACTGCGCGCAAGCAAGCCGGTTTTCTCATCGGCCACGGCCAAAGTCCGCACCAGTGTGCGAAGGCGCGTATGGTGGACGCACATCAGCATCTGATCGCCAATGGATTGCAGAAAATAAGTTTCGTTGGGCCTCCAGGAGTGCGGACCGGAGTAACCGGCAATGAGCATTCCGGCGGGGGCTTGCGTTTCCGGGTCCGTGAGCTGCACGCCCAGCGCGGTCTCCAGCCCCATTTCCTTGAGGATGGGCGATGCCGCATCCAGCGGCAAACCGCCCAGCGAGTCCGGCTTGGCGCTCTCAATTTGGCTCATCAGGCGCACAATCTGGCCGCCCGGGGAAGCCTCAAAACCCACGGAACAAAACTCCGCAGCCATTTGTGGCGGCTGGCCGGGTGCGCCAACCACGCCCAGGCATCTTGCCGCTCGCAAGTAGTTGCCCACTTCGTTGACCGCAACGGAAAGCATGGCGCGCGGCGATGGCTGGCGGAACACGCTTTGATTAATTTCAGAAATTTTCGCCAGATCTCTCAGGGTTTCGGGCGCGTAGCCAGCATTGGATGGTTCCGGTTGCACCTCCCGTAAAGCTGGGACCGGCTTGGCGGAAACCCCCGTCTTCTCCGGCCACCAGTGCGCGGCCTTAAAGAGGTCCTGGAGGCGCTCGTTATGTTCTTCTTCCCCTGGAAATATTTCAGCGATACGCTGCAGGCGTTCGATGGCCTTGGATTGCAGCGAATACTGAACGAATATTTCCGCTTGCACAAGCAAGTCCTCGAGGGTCTGGCTCGATTGCAAATTTTCGAATCCACTTGCAGGCGTACTTTCGCTCTTGGCGCGCGGCTCTTCCTTCGTTGGAACCACTGAGCCGTGCGTGGCGGCGTTGGAAAGCCGGCCCCTCACACGCTTCACGAAATCTTCATCCGCGCGGCCCTGCAGCTGGTCGAAGCGCTGCTGATTGCGCGAGTCATATGGATCGATTTCGACAAGCTTTTCGAGGGCTTCGCACGCAGCGGGAATCTGGTTGCCGGCAATGCTTAAATCGAAGAGGCGCGCCAGGGCGTCAAAAAGCTTGGTCTCGCGATTCAAATCAGCATACAAGCCAGCCCAGAACTGGGCCAGGGCCAACGACATTGGAAACGATTCGACCAGTTGATCGACCGCGGACGCGAATTCCGATTCATGCTTGGCGGCAAGCATGCCTTTTTTGGTGGAAGCAAGAACGGCAAGGGCCTTGTCTTCCTCGCCGGCGCGAAAATATTCGGTAATCAGCGAGAACCATTTATCCGGTGAGCTCGCTGCTTGATTTGGCGCGTGCTCCAGGACGGCGCGTGCACTGTCCAATTGGCCGGAACGAATCAGGGCATCGGCGTAGGTCTCCAGAAATGCCGCATCCTTTTCGGTTTCGCTCAAAGGGGCGAGAATCGCCGCGGCCGCCCGGACGTCTCCGCTGCGCATAAGCGCCTGTGCGTAAAAAAGCGACGAGCTGCGATCGTTGGGCGAAAGTTCGTGGGCTTTTGCGAGGAAATTGAGCGCTTCACCGTCATTCTCAGTGGTGAGCTGCGCGGCTTTCAAATATCCGCGAGCGGCAGCCATGGTATTTCCCATGCGCTCCGCCATATCGGCGACGGCCACGTGCCTGTCGCGATTTTCGGAATCGAGTTGCGCGATGCGCACGAAGCATGCCAGCGCATCTTCCGTCTTGTCGCTCAGCTCAAAAGCGAGGGCCGCGGACGTGAACTGCTCGATTGCCTCATCGGCGCGGTTTTGTTTTTGCAGTAGCAAGGCATATCGCGCGACGCGTTCCGGAGGCTGTTGTTGCGGCTTCAAAAAACGAGTGTACAGCGCCAGCGCCTTGGGTTCTTCGCGCGGAGCCGCCAGACGATCGAAGAGCTTGCCATAATAAACAGCCGCGCGGTCCAGCCGGTTCTGCTTTGTGAAGAGATCGCCGAGGGATTGAAGGGATTCCAGATGATTGGGAAACTCTGTCACTACAGCTTGATAGGCCTCGATAGCCTCATCGATGCGGCCCTTCTCGATGAATCGCTGGGCCTTATCCAATTGTTTGACAATGTCAACGCTCATGCAGGCACGGGCTGCTTCCTTGGTGAAGTTGCCACCGCGGATTTGCGGATCGACATTTTAGACACCATTAAACACTATATACCGCTGCAGCTTGGCGTGCCAAAGCGTTCGCGGGGAAGATTGCCAATACGGCAATCGCCCAGTGCTGCTTGAAAATCGTCGTCCATCGATAAGCAAATTCGATTTGGTCGCCGGTTTCAGGGTGTGCTAGATTCCAGAATCTGATGCGTCCATTCTTTCGCGCCGCTGCTCTTTTGGTTGCTTGTCTGCCTTTTCCCGCCTCCGCTCAGCAGGCGCCTTGCAAGCCCACGGTTGTAGGCAGGCTTGAGATCGTGCCGCTCACCAGCCGAATCTTTCACAACAAACGCAACCTGCGCGTATGGCTCCCGCCGGACTATGACTCCTCACGAAAGTATCCAGTTCTTTACATTCTGGACGGTGCTAGTGCTTTCGACGTTTGCACTTCGTTCTTGCCCGAAGAGATGCGGGCCGATGAAACGCTCACCGAGCTGATCAGTACCGGCAAAATACCACCGCTGATTGCAGTCGGGATTGATAACGGCTCCGACGTCATCCACCAAGGCGACGGCGATGGTCTGGCACGGGCACGCGAATTTCTGCCTTATGCCGACCCCTATGACCCCAATACCATTGCCTCTTCCGGGACTTCGTATCCTGACTTTCTCGAGTTGGAAGTCTTGCCAGCCATCGCTGCGAAGTACGCTATCGAGACCGGACCCGAACATACCGCCATCTGGGGGGCGTCTTATGGCGGCACTGCGGCGCTTTACACTGTGATCCACCGCCCGGACCTCTTTGGCGCCGCGATTATCGAAAGCCCCGGACTTGAGGTGGGCAACGGGCAACTCTTGCGCGATACCGAATCTCTGGTTAGGACACCCAGCAGGATCGCAGTAGGTGCAGGAACGGCCGAAGATGTGGATAGATTTGGTTCGAACACCGCGTATATACGCATGGTCCAACGACTCGTGCAGAACCTGAAATCCGCGTACATGCCCGGGGAAGTACAGCTCACCATCACGGAAGGGGGCCACCATAACTACCCCACATTCGGCAGACGGTTTGCCGCCGCCCTCCTGTTCCTCTATGGTTCTCAGCATGTCAAGTAGTCCACGACTTTGACCGGAACCGTCCTGAAAGATAATCACATTGGGAATCGACCCGCCGCCCTCTGTACCGTGTCCCTCCTAATGACAGCGCTGCGGAAGAGATGCTGAATTCCGTATAATAGATCAAGCCCAGACCAAGTTTAGCTGCCATCGGCCAGCGCCCCATGGTGAACGAGACCTTGATCCCCACCCTTGAGACAGCACGCCTCATATTGCAGCCATTGCAATTGGCTGACGCTGAACAGACCCAACTCCTATTTCCCCACTGGGAAATCGTTCGCTATTTGAACAAGGTTGTCCCATGGCCTTATCCGGCGGACGGGGCCTACCGGAATATCCAGGATCGCGCCCTGCCCGCAATGCAGCGCGGCGAGGAGTGGCACTGGTCGCCTCGGCTCAAAACTTCCCCTGATCAGTTGATTGGCAGAATCAGCCTTCATATTACGGGCGACGGGAATCGAGGGTTCTGGCTGGGATTGCCGTGGCATGGACAGGGCTTGATGAGCGAAGCGTGCGATGTGGTGACCGATTATTGGTTCAACGTGCTGAAGTTTCCAGTTCTTCGTGCTCCGAAAGCCGTTGCGAATACAGCCTCCCGCCGCATCTCGCAAAAACAAGGCATGCGAGTCGTCGAGACGGTCGAGCGAGAATACGTCTCTGGCAGTTTTCTCACTGAGATTTGGGAGATCACGGCCGAAGAGTGGCAGGCTCACCGTGGAGATATGGGAAAAAAGAGTTCCGCGTCTTAAATATTCTTTTGGAAATTCGATCCTTCGACAATTTCAAATGCATGGTCCAAATTTGAAATTTCTTCGAGCAGTCGGAGGTCCGAGCTTCAGCTCGGACATTGACGCATGGATTGATATGGGCTTTAGCCCCTGAAGCTTCAGGGGTTAAAACCCCATGCCGGGCGATACTTTTCGTCGGGGCTAAAGCCCCGACCTCCGAAATCTGTTTATTCTTAAAAATGGGACGGCATCGCTTCGCCGCGGCGCTTCCTGACTGCGTCCACTTGTGGCACACTGAATTGTCAGCGAGCGGGGAATGAATCCCGCCAGGCCGCGAAGTTCCACAATTGCGCCTTGCAATTTACTTTTGACAGGAGACTTTAACCGGCGTACGGGCGCGGGCTGTGCTTGAAGCCCGCCAAATTTTGTGAAGAGTGCGCGCCGGCAGGCTAACTGATGGACCCACGTTTCGTCCGCAATTTTTGCATCATCGCCCATATCGACCACGGCAAGTCCACGCTGGCCGACCGCCTGCTCGAACTTACCGGCGCGCTGACGCCAGCCGCGAGATGAGTGCGCAGGTGCTCGACTCGATGGACCTGGAGCGCGAGCGCGGCATCACCATC
The DNA here is from genome assembly GCA_963825365.1 of uncultured Acidobacteriota bacterium. Taxonomy (GTDB): domain Bacteria; phylum Acidobacteriota; class Terriglobia; order Acidiferrales; family UBA7541; genus Palsa-360. The sequence goes on from CAWGSV010000005.1 coordinate 163,773, forward strand.
AAGGCCAAAAGCATTCGCCTGCACTACACTGGCCAAGGATGGAAACGAGTATCAGCTCAACTTGATCGACACGCCTGGTCACGTCGATTTTTCCTACGAAGTTTCCCGCGCGCTTTCCGCGTGCGAAGGCGCGCTGCTGGTGGTGGACGCGAGCCAGGGCGTCGAAGCGCAAACCGTCGCCAACACGTTTCTCGCGGCGCAGCACAACCTCACCATCATTCCGGTCATCAACAAAATCGATCTGCCCGCCGCGCAGCCTGACCAAGCCAAGGAGCAAATCGAAAATGTGCTGGCGATTCCCGCGTCCGACGCGCTGCTGATCAGCGCCAAGAGCGGCCTGGGCGTGGAATCCGTGCTGGAAGCGGTCGTGGCGCGCATTCCTCCGCCGACGGGCAGTTCGGACGCGCCGCTGCAGGCGCTGATTTTCGATTCCTGGTTCGATCCATTTCGCGGCGCGGTGGTGCTGGTGCGAGTGATGAACGGGCGAATCACCAAGCACATGAAGATTCGCTTGTGCTTCAACGATCAGGTGTACGAGGTTGAAGCGCTTGGCGCGCTCACGCCCAAGCCCGTGGTGCTCGAGGAACTTGTCGCGGGAGACGTCGGCTTCGTGATCGCAAACATCAAGCAGGTGGCCGACGCGCGCATGGGCGACACCGTCACGGAGGCCGCGCGCCCCGCGCCGCCGCTGCCCGGATTTGAAGCCATCAAGCCCATGGTATTCGCGGGCCTGTTTCCCGTGCTGGCCAACGATTACGAAAACTTGCGCGACGCGCTCGGCAAATTGCAGTTGAATGACGCGGCGTTTTTTTACGAGCCGGAAAATTCCGTGGCGCTTGGATTCGGATTCCGCTGCGGCTTTCTGGGCTTGCTGCACATGGAAATTGCGCAGGAGCGGCTGGAGCGCGAATTCAACATCAACCTCATCACCACGGCGCCCAGCGTGCGCTACCGCATCACCACCACGGCCGGAGACGTCGTGGAAGTGGACAGCCCCACAAAATTTCCGCCGCCCAACGAAATGGCCAAGATCGAAGAGCCGGTGATCACCGCCATGATCATCACGGCGGAAGATTCGGTCGGGCGCGATTCTGCAGCTGTGCGAGGAAAAACGCGGCACGCAGAAAAATTTCGAGTATCTATCTCCGCAGCGCGTGATGCTCACCTACGAATTGCCGCTGAACGAAATCGTGCTCGATTTCTACGACCGGCTGAAGAGCGCCTCGCGCGGCTACGCCTCGCTCGACTATCACCTGGCGGGCTACAAGGAAGCCGACCTCGTGAAGCTGGACGTGCTGATCGGCGGCGAGCCGGTGGACGCGCTGGCGCTGGTCTGCCATCGCGAATTTTCCTACGATCGCGGGCGCGATCTGGTTTCGCGGCTGCGCAAACTTATCCCACGGCAAATGTTTGAAGTGCCCATTCAGGCGGCCATTGGCAGCCGGGTGATCGCGCGCGAAACCGTTTCCGCCATCCGCAAAAACGTGATCGCCAAATGCTACGGCGGAGACATCTCCCGCAAACGCAAATTGCTGGAGAAACAAAAAGAAGGAAAGAAGCGCATGAAGCGCGTGGGCCGAGTGGACATCCCGCAGGAAGCATTCCTCGCCGTGCTGAAAGTTGCCAGCACGACGGATGAATAATTTAGTCAGTCCGCGCATCTCAACCGTTAACCATCCGGCTTATTGGGACGCCGGATTTAGTGGCGCAGGCTTAAGCCTGTGGCTTTTGGGCTTTACAGAAACCGCCCCCCACGGGCTGAAGTCTGTCGTCACTAAGACTGCAGTTTAGCCATACCAGTTGCCTTTGGTTGCGGCTCGCTGCACTGTGTTAAAACTTTCAGAAATTAACACAGAGGGCATAGAGAAAAGAATTGAGAAAACCATCCGAGAGTTACGGCTTCGGAATTTCGCGAGTCCGCACTTCCGCGCCCAGGCGGCCCTGCGCGAGTTGCACTTTTATTTCCGCGCCGACGGCCACCTGGTCGGCGGCGTTCAGCACATTCCCTGCGGCGTCCGTGCAGATGGCGTAGCCGCGTTGCAGGACGCGCAGCGGGCTGCGCTCATCCAGTTGCACGCGCAGCTTTTCGAGTTGCTGGATTTTTCCGACCATAAATCTCTCCATGCGCATGCCCAGTTCCGCAGAGCGCTGCACCACGCGCAGGCCAAGCGTGCGGATTCGCGCGCGCAAATCGAAGGAAGCGATGCGCGTGGCGGCGATCGTATAGCGGTGACGCAGCACTTCCAGGCGCTCCTGCAGCGCGTCTCCCAGCCGCAGGGTCAGCTCGTCCGTCTGCTGGCGGTGACGGCGCAGCAAATCTTCCAGGCGGCGGAAATCCGTGTGCGTTGTGAGCTCCTTCAAGTGGTGCCGCCACTCCAGCAGGATGTATCGCATGCGCTGCGAAATTTTATTTTCCAGCTCCAGCAGATGCCGCTGAAATTCCTGCCGCGACCGCACCACGATTTCGGCGGCAGCCGAGGGCGTGGATGCGCGCACGTCCGCCACAAAATCCGCAATCGTGAAATCGGTTTCGTGCCCCACGCCGCTCACGATGGGAATGGTGCACGCGGAAATCGCCCGCGCCACGACCTCCTCGTTGAACGCCCACAGATCTTCGATCGAGCCGCCGCCGCGCGCCAGCAGAATGACGTCCACCAATTGCTTGCGGTTGAAATATTTTAGCGCGCGCGCGATTTCTTCCGCCGCGCCCTCGCCCTGCACGCGCACGGGGTACACGATCAGGTGCAGATTCGGAAAGCGCCGCCGCAGGATGCGAATGATGTCGCGCACGGCCGCGCCCGTGGGAGAAGTCACCACGCCGATGCGCCGAGGCATCATGGGCAGCGGTTTCTTGCGCGATTCGTCGAAAAGTCCCTCGGCCGCCAGGCGTTTCTTGAGCTGCTCAAAGGCAAGCTGCAGCGCGCCCACTCCGGACGGCTCGATGTGCTCCACGTAAATCTGATATTCGCCGCGCGGCTCGTACACTCTGATCGATCCGCGCACGATGAGCTTCAATCCATCCTCGGGTCGAAATTTCAGGCGCATGGCCTGCGTGCGAAAACACACGCATTTCACCTGCGCCTTAGCGTCCTTGAGCGTGAAATAGAGATGTCCGGATTGCGCCGGGCGATAGTTGGAAACTTCGCCCTCCACCCACAGATTCGAGAATTGCGTCGAGAGGATGCCGCTGATGCGCGCCGTCAGCTCCGCCACGCTCCAGATTTTTCGCTCCGGCGCGAGGTTGAATTCCAGCTGCTTTATTTTTTCAGCCATTGCACCAGCCACAGAACCAGCGTCATGAACACACTCAGCAGAATACACGTCACCACGGGAAAATAAAACGAGCCATGTTTTCCTTGAACGGCAATGTCTCCCGGCAGGCGCCCAAGCCGCAGCGGCAAGCCTCCCGGCCGCGCCGCCAGCCACAGCAGCGCGCCAACCGCTGCAAGCGCCGCGCCCGCGAAGACCATCATCTTTCCAAGTTCGCGCATCGGTTCCATCGATTTCAATTCTACCCAATTTAAGGTGGTTTCCAGAACGTATCGCAAAAGGACCAGGTCTGATGAAGCTGTGGTACTCTCCGAGAAGAGTCGGGAATCCCAACAGAGGAGATTGCACAATGAAAACGTTGACGGCAGTTGGCGTGCTGTTTTTTGCGGCCATGTGCGCTCAGGTGCAAGCGGCAGGAAAACCCTGCGAGGATTTGAAAACGGAAATCGCGGCAAAGCTGGATGCAAAAGGCGTGAAGCCCTACACGCTGGACATCGTGGACAAGGACAAGGACGCCGAAGGCAGCGTGGTAGGCACTTGCGAAGGCGGATCGAAAAAGATCGTGTATCGCAAAGGTGCCGCTGCAGCGCCGGATGCGGCAAAGAATTAATTCCTGTGCTACCGGCGGATTCCCGGGATCTTCACACCGCCGGAACGACAAATCGAAAATAATTTAGATCAGTTCGTACCCGGCGAAGAAATAGCCCAGCTCGAAGGCCGCCGTTTCCGGGGCATCGGAACCGTGCGTGCAGTTGTTTCCGATGCTGGTGCCGAGGTCGCGGCGTATCGTGCCCGGAGCGGCCTTGGCGGGATCGGTGGCACCCATGGTGTCCCGCCACTTCAGGATTGCGCCTTCGGCTTCCAGAGCCAGCACGACTACTTTGCCGGAACTCATAAATTCGGTCAGTTCGCCGAAAAAGGGGCGCGCGGCGTGCACCGCGTAAAATCCTTCGGCTTCTTTCTTGGTAAGGCGCAACGACTTGATCGCAACAATCTGGAATCCGGCCTTTTGAATCCGTGAAACAATTTCGCCGGAAAGGCCACGCCCAAATGCATCCGGTTTTATGATTGCTAATGTACGTTCAATCGCCATTCGTGAATTCTCCGTGGTGATTTTTGTAGCGACAGGCTTCAGCCTGTGGCATTTAATTCATGCAAGATTCAAAATCCACAGGCTGAAGCCTGTGCTACTGGTTCAGCTTCCTTACTTTTTGATCGCCGCTGCCAGAGTGACGCCGATATCCGCGGGGCTTTGAATCGTGTGAATTCCCGCCGCAGCCATGGCTTTGTACTTCTCGGCGGCCGTGCCTGCGCCGCCGCTGATGATCGCGCCCGCGTGGCCCATGCGGCGTCCTGGAGGCGCTGTTTGCCCGGCGATCAATCCCACAACCGGCTTTTTCACGTTGTCCTTGATGTAGGCGGCGGCCTGCTCTTCGGCGTCGCCGCCGATTTCGCCGATCATCACGATGGCGTGCGTCTCGGGGTCTTCGTTGAAGAGCTTGATGGCGTCGATGTGCGTTGTGCCGATAATCGGATCGCCGCCGATGCCGATGCAGGTGGACTGGCCGATGCCGAGCTGCGTCAGTTGATGCACGGCCTCGTACGTCAAGGTTCCGCTGCGGCTCACCACGCCGATGTTTCCCTGCTTGTGAATGCGCCCCGGCATGATGCCCATCTTGCATTTTCCCGGCGAAATAATTCCGGGACAGTTCGGGCCGATCAGGCGCGTCTTGGAAATCTTCAGGGCAGCCGCCACGCGAACCATGTCCAACGTGGGAATGCCTTCGGTGATGCAGACGACCAGCGGCAGGCCGGCATCGATCGCCTCGAGAACCGCGTCCGCCGCATACGGAGGCGGCACAAAAATGATGGACGCGTCGGCGCCCGTCTCGCGAACCGCATCCGAAACGGTGTTGAACACGGGCACGTTTTCATGCTTCGTGCCGCCCTTGCCGGGCGTCACGCCCGCAACCACCTTTGTGCCGTACTCGATCATTTGCTGCGCGTGAAAAGTACCTTCGCGGCCGGTAAAGCCCTGCACGACGACGCGTGTTTTTTCGTTAATCAGAACGCTCATCGCGCACCGCCTGCCAGCGCGACGATTTTGTCCGCTCCGTCTTTCATGTCCTTGCGCGATCGTGAAGTTGCAACCTGAGTCACGCAAGATTTCCTGTCCCTTTTCCACGTTGGTTCCTTCCATGCGAATGACCACCGGCATTTTAAGGTTCAATTCCTTTGCCGCGGCGACGACGCCGGTTGCCAGCACGTCGCAGCGCAAAATTCCGCCGAAAATATTGATGAACACGCCCTTCACGCTCTTATCGCTGACCAGAATCTTGAACGCGTTCTTGACCTGCTCGGCCGAAGCGCCTCCGCCGACGTCCAGGAAATTGGCCGGCGAGCCGCCCGAAAGCTTGATGATGTCCATGGTGCTCATCGCCAGGCCCGCGCCGTTGACCATGCAGCCGACGTTGCCGTCCAGCTTGATGTAGTTCAGCTTGTAGGTGGATGCTTCGACTTCCAGCGGATCTTCTTCGTTCAAATCGCGCAACTCGGCGAGGTCCTTGTGCTTGAACAGCGCGTTGTCGTCAAATGCCATCTTGGCGTCGAGCGCCACAAGCTTGCCGTCGCCCGTCACGATCAGCGGATTGATTTCCGCGAGCGACGCGTCGGTTTCCAGAAATGTGCGGTAGAGCGCCTGCAGAAAGGGCCCGAGAGCGGCGGCTGCGTCGCCTGAAAGGCCCAGTCCGAAGGCCAGCTTGCGCACATGGTAGGGCTGCAACCCGGTGGCCGGAAGAATCGTCTCGCGCAAAATCAGCTCGGGATTCTTGTGCGCCACTTCCTCAATTTCCATTCCGCCCGCCGTGCTGGCCATGATCACCGGCGCGGCCACGGCGCGATCGACAAGAATGCTCAGGTACAGTTCGCGCTTGATGTCCAGCCCTTCCTCGATCAGCAATCGCTGCACGATGCGCCCGCCCGGACCGGTCTGCGGCGTGACCAGCTTCATGCCCAGAATTTGCTTGGCCAGGTCAGCCGCTTCCGCCGGCGATTTCGCCAGCTTCACGCCGCCGGCCTTGCCGCGGCCTCCTGCGTGAATCTGCGCCTTCACGACCACGATTTTGGTGCCCAGCTTCTCGGCCACAGCGCGCGCCTGATCCGGCGTGGTGACCATTTCTCCGCGGGGCGTGGGTACGCCGAAGCGCCGGAAAACTTCTTTTGCCTGATATTCGTGAATCTTCATCGTCCATCCATCAGTGCTGGAATTTAGTTACATTGGGAACTTAAGAGTTTATAGGGAAGCCTCGAACCGGGCAAGGCGAAATGGGATTATTTGAAAAGATTTGGTTCATCCGCAACCGGCAGTGCCCGCCAGCCTCGATGGTGACACGAAACCGTACAGGAAGAATGCAATGCGGGGCTCACAGTCCACACAAGAAATTCGAAAACCTTTTGTCATTCCGAGCGAAGCGAGGAATCTCTCTGGCGTATAACTCGAAGAAACGACAGAGAGATTCCTCGCTTCGCTCGGAATGACAAAATAAACTGCTTTTCCGCAGCCTTTTCAGCCCACATTCGCGCTGTAGCAGGATTGGGCATCTGGCGCAAACGCGTACCCGGTGCTGCGGCAGCTTCTTGGTAAAATGGGGGTATGCGGTCTCCCGCGGCGCATCTCCTGAAGTTATTCGTGGTTCTATGGCTAGTCCTCAGCCATTCCCGGGAGTGTATTTGCCGATACCATTTATCTGAAAAGCGGCAGAAAAATAAACGCCACGCACGTGACTGAGGAAAACGGCCAGGTCAGCTACGAAACTTCCGCTGGACGCTTCAGCTTTCCACAATCGATTGTCGATCACGTCACGCACGATGATTCGTCGCCGATTTCCACCGCTGGAACCCCCGCGGATCGCGCCGCGAACCTCCCCATTGCTCCGCCCGCTGCCATGGCCACTTCGTCCGCCGATCCGGCAGCCAGTGGCGCCGTTCGCGACGGCTCGATTAATAGTGATTTGCTATCGAAACTTGAATCCGAGGCCTCGGCAAACCCCACTCCCACTGCGATAGCCCGGGTAATTGCGGCGGAAAGCGCCGCCGCGCAATTTGAAATCAGTGTGGGCGATTTTGAACATGCGGTGGCTCACTACAACGTCGGGCTGAGATTCGCCCCGGAGAACGTCGACTTGTTGATGCAGGCCGCGTACCTGCATTTGAAGAGGAGCGAGTACACTGCGGCGTCGGATTTGCTTGACCGCGCTCGCCGCACCGATCCGGACTCAGCCGAGGTGGCTAAATTGTCCGGCTGGGCGTACTACGGATTGAACCGCGCCGCGGATGCCGTGACGCAATGGAAACACGCCATGGAACTCAAGCCGGACGAGGAGACTCGCCAGGCCCTCGAAAAAGCGGAGCGCGATGCGAGCGAAGAGGCCGAGTATCACGAAGGCGAGACAACCCATTTTCGCCTGAAGTATAACGGCACGGCCACTCCGGCACTGGCCCGCGACGTACTTCAAACCCTTGAGAAGGAGTTCGACGAAATTTCCGCGACGCTCAACTATGTCCCGCCGGAACCCATCGGCGTGATTCTTTACACCAATCAAGCCTTCATGGATATCACACGCGCGCCCAGCTGGTCTGGTGCGCTGAACGACGGCCGCATACGCGTCCCGGTCTCGGGATTGTCCGGCATGACAGACGAACTGGCACGCGTCCTGAAGCACGAACTCACACACAGTTTTGTCGGGCAGAAAACCGGCGGGCGCTGCCCTGTGTGGCTGCAGGAAGGCATCGCGCAATACATGGAAGGAAAACGCAGCCGGGTCAATGCAGGGTCCCTTGCCGCGGCTTACGACCATCACATGGAATTTTCTCTGCAATCATATGAATCGTCGTGGCTGAATTTGCCGAGAGACGTCGCGTCCAACGCCTACGCATGGTCGCTGGCCGTCGTCGAGCAGATGATGACCGAGAATAGCGTCGACGACCTTGAGCGAATTCTGGAGCGAATCGGAGGAGGTTCCTCCGCGGAAGATGCCATTCGCGCCGTCCTGCACGAGGATTATTCGGAATTGATGCTATCGACCGCGCAGTTTCTGCGTAAGGCCTACCAGTAAACGCGATTTCTCGCGACCCTCCACAAACCGTGACATAGGCTTTAGCCCGTACGGTCTTAGTAGCACAGGCACTCTTGCCTGTGCGGTTTTCTCAATTTTCGCGCACTCGAATCCCCGTACATCGCGAAAAGCGCACAGGCAAGAGTGCCTGTGCTACTTAACCCCCGCGAATCGACTTTTTCTGCAGCCGGTTCAGCTTGTGCCACGTAAGATTCGGATTAGATTGTTGCCAGCAGGCCTGCAACGAGTGCGGCGCGTTCCGGCAGCGCGCGGACCACGATATTTTCCTTGGGGCTGTGCGCGCCTTCGCCCACTGCGCCCAAGCCGTCGAGTGTTGGAACGCCCAGCGCCGCAGTAAAATTTCCGTCCGAGCCGCCGCCGACATGGGCTTCGCCAAGCGTGACGCCCATTTCTTTTGCAAGGGTTCGCGCCGTGGCGTACAGCGCGGCGCAGTGTTTGCGCTCCATGGGCGGGCGGTTGAACCCGCCGCGAATTTCCAGCTTGGCTCCGCTCAGGATGGGGCGCAGCGCGCGAAATATTCTTTTCCAGTGCGCGCATGTCCTCGGCGCGTGTTGCGCGCACGTCCACCACGACACGGGCTTTCTCGGGGATCACGTTGCTGCGCGTGCCGCCTTCGATGATTCCGGCATTTACGGTGATGCCGCGGCGGGGCTGATTCCAGCGCGAGATGCGCGCGATTTGCAGCGCGATTTCCTCGATGGCGTTGATGCCGTCTTGCGGGTTCAGCCCCGCGTGCGCCGCGCGTCCGGTGGCAATGATTTCGATCTCGCCCACACCTTTGCGCCCGGTTTTCACGCGGCCATTCATCCCCAACGCTGGCTCGAGGACCAGCACGGCGTCGCTGCGCCGCGCTTCGCGTTCGATCAAGGGAGCGAGAGTTCCGCTGCCGATTTCCTCATCGCTGGTCCACAAAAAAACGATGCGCTTTTCAGGCGTAAGGCCCGCTGCGACAAGCGCATCCACGGCAAACAGTGCTATGGCCAGCCCGCCTTTCATGTCAAACGCCCCGGGGCCATAGGCGCGCCCTCGTGACAATCGAAACGGCATCTTCGTCAACGTCCCAAGGCCATAGACTGTATCCAAATGGCCGAGAACCAAAATCTGCCCCTTGCTGCGATTGCCTCCGGGATTCCACTCCGCTCGGACGTGATCGCCTCGTTCACGTTGCGCCAGCAGCTTCACCGTGGCCCCGCGCCTCTTCCATTCCGCCGCGACCATCTTTCCAAAGCGGTCCACGGCGGCTTTGTCCATGCTGGGCGATTCCGCACGCACAAATTTCCCGACCAGGCGCGCCATCGCCGCTTCTTGCGGCCTCAGCCATTTCAAGAGCGACAACATTCGAGTGGATGCCTTCATCGCGGTGCTATGCTAACAATGCGCCGGACAGGGGGCAACTTCGTTTGCCGACCGGCGCATTTCGCATATAATTCAATGTATCGTCGTCCGGCACCATAGCGTTGCTACGGGCGCAACTTGGGGTAATAAGATGATTCTTGACAGCGTTGGCATCCAGAAAATTCTGCCGCACCGCTATCCGTTCTTGCTGGTGGATGCCGTTCTGGAAATCGAGCCGAGCAAACGCATCGTTGCCGTGAAAAATGTTTCCGCAAATGAAGAGTATTTTCAGGGGCATTTTCCCGGCAAACCCATCATGCCGGGAGTCCTCATAGTTGAGGGAATGGCGCAAACCGGCGGCATCCTGCTCCTTTCGGAAGTTTCAGAAAGAGACGCGAAGCTTTTCTATCTCGCCGCGGTGGATGAGGCGCGCTTTCGCCGGCCGGTGGTGCCCGGAGATCAGCTGCGCATTGAAGTGACCGTGGTGAAGTGGAAAATCAAGTTCTGCAAGTTGCAGTGCGTGGCCACCGTGAACGGCGCCGTTGCCGCGGAAGCCACGCTGCGTTGCATGCTGGTGGATCGCGAGCCGAGCGGCGCGCCCGCCGATGCGGCTGTCGGTGCGCACGATGAGTGAAATTGATTCCCGCGCGGTAGTATCCGCAAGCGCTCGCATCGGTAAAAATGTGAAGATCGGCGCATTCGCCATCGTGGGCGACGAGGTCGAGCTTGGCGATGAATCCGTTCTTGAGCCTCATGCCGTGGTGCGCGGCCCCGCTCGCATCGGACGCGGGAATGTTTTCGATTCATTCAGCTCAGTGGGCGGAAATCCTCAGGACCTGAAATTCAGCGGCGAGCATACCGAAGTGGTCATCGGAGACGGCAACCGCTTTCGGGAATTCAGCACGGTGAGCCGCGGCACAACCGGAGGCGGCGGCGTCACGCGCATCGGGAACGTTAATCTTTTCATGGCCTATTCGCACGTGGCTCACGACTGCATCGTCGGCAGCTCCACCGTTTTTGCCAATGGGGCCACGCTTGCCGGCCATGTGATCGTGGAAGATTGGGTAAATGTGGGGGCCTTCAGTCCCGTGCATCAATTCTGCCGCGTGGGCCGCTACGCCTACATCGGCGCCTGTACGGTGATCACGCAAGACGTTCCGCCGTTTTCAAGAGTGGTTACCCAGCGCGAAACGAAGTGCTACGGAGTAAATAAGATTGGCCTGGAGCGGCGCGGATTCGATAGCGCGCGTTTGGAAGATATCGAGCGCGCCTTCCGTCTGCTGCTGCGCTCCAAGCTCAACACCACGCAGGCGCTCGAACAGATTCGCGCGCAGCTGAATGGTTCGCCGGACGTCCGGGAACTTGTGGAATTTATTGAATCGGCCAAGCGCGGTCTGCACAAGTGAATTCCTCCGCATCCACGGGTTCCGCTTCCCTTCCGGTTGCCACCGCCGGATGGGGATTGATTGCCGGCAACGGACAATTTCCGTTTCTGGTTTTGCAGGCGGCCCGCGATCAGGGAATTGAAATGGCGGTGATCGCCATCCGAGAGGAAGCTTCGCCAGAGCTTGAAAAAATCGCCACTCGTTTTCATTGGGTGAGTTTGGGCGAATTGTCACGCGCGCTGGAATTGATGCATCAAGAGGGCGTAACCAGCGCCGTAATGGCCGGGCAGGTGAAACACAACAAAATTTTCAGCTCCATTCGCCCTGACTGGAAACTGGCCAAACTTTTGTTTTCACTCCCGCTAAAGAATACCGATTCGTTGATCGGAGCGGTAGCCGCGGTTCTGGAATCGGAAGGCATCAAGCTGGTGGATTCGACTTCATTCCTGAAGCCGCTGCTTCCCTCCCCTGGAGTCCTTACGCGCCGCGCGCCGGACGCGCGAGAAGCTGGGGACATTGCCTATGGACGTGAAATTGCCCGCCAGATTGCGGGACTTGATCTTGGGCAGACCGTGGTGATTCGCGACCGTGCCTGCGTGGCCGTGGAAGCCATGGAAGGCACCGACGAAACCATGGAGCGCGCCGCGCGTATTGTGGATGGCGGCTCTCTGGTGCTGGTTAAAGTCAGCAAGCCCCGGCAGGATATGCGTTTCGATGTACCCGTTGTAGGCCTGAAAACCGTCGAAGTAATGAAGCGTTGCCGTGTGACCGCGCTGGGGATGGACGCGGGCCGCACGTTGCTGTTTGACCGCGCTCGCATCATCGAGGCTGCGGACGCCGCCGGGATCGCCATCGAAGCATTTCCGCTCGAAGCTTTAGCAGCAGCTGCGGAACGCCCGGCGAAAGAGGGGAAGTCGTGAGTTCGGGAATTCAGCCAGGCCAAAAAGTGCGAGTTGCGGTGGTGGGCGCCGGAGAATTTGGGCGCAATCACGCGCGAGTGTATCGCGAGCTGCCCGATGCAGAATTCGTTGCCATCGTGGACGCGCGGGCCGAGCATGCGCGCCAAAGTCGCCGCCGAATTCTCCACGCAATTTTTTCCGGACATCGAATCGCTGGCCGGCAAGGTGGACGCCGCGAGCGTGGCCGTGCCCACCGTTGAACACGCGCGTGTGGGCTGCCGTTTGATGGAGCTCGGCATCGACGTGCTGGTCGAAAAGCCAATGGCCGCCTCGCTCGAGGAAGCCGATGCATTGATCGCGGCAGCCTCGCGCACTGGGCGTATCCTGCAGGTGGGACACCTGGAACGATTCAATCCTGCAATCGTCGCGGTAATGCCGGTGCTGAACCGCCCGCTTTATTTTGAGGTGCACCGCCTGGGCGTGTTCACGCCGCGCAGCCTGGATATCGATGTGGTTTATGACGTCATGATTCACGACCTGGACATTCTGCTGGCCTTCGTCGACGCGCCCGTGGTGGACATCAAAGCCATAGGAATTCCCGTGCTGACGGAAAAAGTGGACATCGCGCACGCGCGCCTGGATTTCGCTACCGGAGCGGTGGCCAACGTCACCGCCAGCCGCGTTTCCACCGAGCGCGTGCGCAAAATGCGTTTTTTCCAGCAACACGAATATATTTCCGTTGATTACACGCGCCAGGATGCGCTGCGCGTGCGTGTTGCCGAGCCCGGCCCGCAGCCCAAGTTCGATTTCGCGGTGCTTCCCGCTGAACGCGAGGAGCCGCTTCAGAGCCGAATTGCGCGCGTTTCTGGAATCCGTTCGAACGCGCCGCTCTCCGGCCGTGGACGGTGCAGCCGGCCGTCGCGCCCTGCAGCTTGCTGACCAGGTGATGGCAGGCATCCTGGAGCACGCTCGGCGCGTCCAATTGGGTGCCTTTGCTGCCCCGCAGCTAAATCTATGATTCCCAGGATTTCTGGTTCCAAGAAATGCCCGTCCGAGTTGCGTCTCCGGACTGACGCGCCGCCCCGTCGACTAAGCTCGAATCTCGACGCGCGCACGCTTGTGCCGTCGGACCTGCCGCAGTTTGAACTCGATCCGCACTCCTCCATTCCTTCCTATTTCAAGTTGGAAGTGCTTGGCAACGCCGTTGTGGTTCCGCGCGACATGCCCAACACTCCGCTCGATGCCACTAGCAAAATGCCCAGCTACGTGCCGCTGTCGATTCTGGATTCGCGCACGGCTGTGCCGAAAGACGCTCATGCAGGCAAGCTGGAACCGAAGAAACTGGTAGCCATCCAGGATTTGCCCGATGTGCTCGATCCCGACGTGCTCACCACCGGCGAAGTTAATCTCCTGGCCAAGCCCGCCGTGGATCGCACCGAGGCCTGGAACGCCGTGGCGCGGTTCTCGTCGATTGCCTTTCACGTTGTTGTGATTGTGCTGGTCCTGCTTTCACCGAAAATTTTTCCGTATCATCCGCCTACCGATGCGGAGATCGCGCGTAACATCACCGATCTTTATTTGCCTTCGGATATGAATCGATTGTTGAAAGAGCCGTCGGCGCCACAGCCGAGAAGCCCGGTGATGAAGGTTGATCCGCGCTTGCTGCGGCAACTTGCGCCTCCGCATGCATCGCAGCCTGCTGCCCCGGCTCCCGTAGCTCCCGAGGCAGCCGCGAGAGACCCCAGCGCCTGCAAAAACCACACCCGTTGCTCCCATGTCACTGCCGCATCCCGCGGAGAGCCCTATAAGGCCGCAGACGCCGCCTCCGGATATGACGCCCAGCCTGGTATTGCCGCGATTTTCTCCGGGCAAGGCCTTGCAGGAATCCATGCACGAGGCCAGCAGAGGCGGCGGGACGGAAGCCGAGACCTTTGGAGGACCCACTGGCAGGCAATCGCCCGGTGGCGGTGGATATGGCGGCGGTGGAGGTGGTCAAGGGTACCTCGGCGGACAAGTAGAAATGCTCACGCCCACCGAGGGCGTCGATTTTTCGACCTACATTGCCCGCGTTTTGGCCAGCGTGAAGCGCAACTGGTTCGCGGTCATGCCCGAATCCGCGCGCCTCGGCGATCAGGGCAAGGTGGTCCTGCAATTTCGCATTATGAAGAATGGCGTGGTGCCGGAGGCGGAGCCCGTCATGATGGGGAGCTCTGGCAAGGAACCCCTGGATCGCGCCGCGGCATCCTCCATCCGCGCTTCCACGCCGTTCGAACCCTTGCCGACCGCCTTCAGCGGCCCCTATATCGAGCTGCGCTTCATTTTCCTGTATAATATCCCTGTGAGTTCACAGACCGCCCAGTGAAGCCATCCCGCACTCAAGTGGCTGGGTTCCTATTGCTCGGGCTGCTGTGTTTGATTTACCTGGCCATCCGGTATTGGAAATACCTTTAGCGCAATGAGCACTGCCCCACAATTCGACGCCCAATTCGTCCGAAGCGCATGCCGCAAACGGGCGCGAATCGCTCCCGCTGGTTGCCATTGTGGGACCGACGGCGTCCGGCAAATCCTCGCTGGCTGTGGCCCTGGCACGCAAATTGGGTGGCGAGGTCCTGGCCTGCGACTCCACGCAGGTCTATCGCGGGTTCGATATCGGCACAGCCAAACCCACGCTCGAGGAGCGTGGCAGCATTTCGCATCATCTGTTGGATCTGGTGGACCCGACTTTCCCTTTCACGGCTGGCGAATACCGCGGCAGAGCTATTGCCGCCCTGGAAGACCTGCGGCAGCGCAAACAGCTGCCTATCCTTACCGTGGGGACAGGCCTTTATCTGCGCGCACTGCTCGAAGGGCTTGCCGACGCTCCCGGGCGATCCGAGCAATTGCGCGCGCGCCTGGAAGCGGGCGCCGACGCGCACAGCTTGCAATATCTGCATCGAGTCTTGCGCCGGCTGGATCCGGAAGCGGCGTTGCGCATTGGTTCCCGCGACCGGCCTAAAATGATTCGCGCCATCGAAGTTTGCTTGCTTACGGGGCGTCCAATTTCGGAAGTTCATCGCATGGGCCGCACACCGCTGGAAGGCTATCACCCAATCAAGATCGGCCTGCAGCCTGCGCGCGCCGCGCTCTATGAGCGCATCGAGCGGCGCGTGCACACTATGATCAAGCGGGGATGGCTGGATGAAGTTGCTGGCCTCGTGCGCAGTGGCGTTCCACAGAATTCAAAGCCATTTGATTTCATCGGCTACAGCGAATTGCAAGCGCACCTGGAAGGCACTGTCACGCTGGCAGCCGCCACCAAAGCCATCGCCCAGTCCACGCGCCGCTACGCCAAACGCCAGCTCACATGGTTCCGCAAGGAGCCGCTCGTGCACTGGCTCCCCGGCTTCGGCGACGATCCGTCCGTTATAGCCGCCGCGGAAAAGTTTGTAATGGGGCGAGGTCAGTCCAGCGCCGCCGCGTAGCCTGCATTTCTCACCACGGGTAGATTTCGAAATTCGACGCACTCGACTTAACTACTGGAATCCCGTACTATATGATTCTGAAATTCGAATGGAGCAGATCCAAGGCAAAAGACAACTACGCCAAACACGGAGTCAGCTTCGAACTGGCGAAAAGTGTGTTTAAAGACCCGTTTGCCTTGGAGTTTCTTGACGACCGTCAAGACTATGGTGAAGAGCGTCTCGTGATCATAGGCATGGTGGACGGCTCCATTCTCTAAGTGGCTTATGTCGAATGGAACGGTGTGATCAGAATTATATCGGCCCGGAGGGCAACGAAATATGAGCAGGAAACCTACCTCCAAGAAAATCCATAAATGGCTTCGCCCCATGACGCCAAGCGCAGTCGAGCGCGCTGCTCTTGCCGACCCCGATGCACGGCCTTTGAGCAGCGCCGAACTAAAGCGTCTGAAACGCACGCCACAAGCAAAAATTATTCGTCGAGCGCTGGGTATGACACAGCAGGAATTTTCCGAAAAATACCGCATTCCCCTCGGTACTCTGCGTGATTGGGAACAGGGCCGCGCTACACCCGATCAGCCAACACAGGCCTATCTGACAGTTATTGCCCGCAGCCCGGACGATGTGCAACGGGCGCTGGAAGGATAACTCCGCCGAAGCCAGCGATAATTAGGAAGACGATTCAGTCGTGGGGGCACGGTATTGCCATGCCCCTGCCACCGATTAGACCAATTTCATTTTGCTGAGCGGCAATTCGCGCACGCGTTTTCCGGTGGCTGCGAAAATCGCGTTGCACAGCGCTGGGATGAATGGCGGTACGCCGGGTTCGCCGATTCCCGCGGGCGGCGCATCGCTGTCAACCAGATGCACGTCGGTTTGCATGGGCGCTTCTCGCATTCGCGCCACCGGATAAGTGTCAAAGTTGGACTGGTCGATCGCGCCGTTCGTGGCCGTGATTGCGCCGCTCAGCGCGATGCTCGTGCCGAAGACGGCGGCGCCTTCAAACTGCGCGCGCGCTGCCTCCGGATTGGTAATGAGGCCGGCATCGACCACGGTCTCCACGCGCGGAATGTGGATTTTGCCGTCGTCGCCGACCTCTACTTCAACCACGTTGGCCACGTAAGTCAGGAAGCTGCGGTGCACGGCGATTCCCATGCCTTGTCCCTTGGCAAATTTCTTCTTGCCCCATCCCGATTTTTCGGCCGCAATTTCCAGGACTTTTCGCAGGCGGCCGGTATCGTTGGGGTATTGCTTGTAATCGCCGCCATAGTTCGGATTCGCAACGTTGGTCATGTCCACCACGCGTGAAGGTCCGATCAGTTCAAGCATGTATTCGACCGGATCGCGTCCGGCGGCATGCGCCAGTTCATCGGCGAAAGTTTGCACGGCGAAGGCATGGTAGATATTGGCACACCGAGCGCAGCCAGCCGATGCGAACCTGGGCCGTCGCTGGACCATTTTCCACGCGCAGATTGGGCACGTTGAACGGTATGTCGGTCAGCCCATGCCCAGTTCGAAATCCGCGCCATAATTCATCTTGGGATCGCCCATGGACATGATCGGAGGAAAGGCGGAGCGCTGCAACCACGCCGTGGGACTGCCCTTGGCGTCCACCGCCGCTTTCATGTACATGGCCGCGACGCTGTGGTAGAAGTCGAACTGGATGTCGTCTTCGCGCGTCCACACAACTTTTACGGGACGTCCCATTTTCTTCGAAAGAATCGCTGCTTCCGCGACGTAGTCGGGCTTGGACTTGCGTCCGAAGCCGCCGCCCAAGCAGCGTCACGTGGCAGATCACATTTTCCTTGGAAATTCCCACTGCCTTGGCGACCGTTTCCTGCACGGCCTGCGGATTTTGCGTCGGCGCCCAGGCCGTTACTCTTGCCGTCTCGATAGTCGGCCACCGCAACCAGCGGCTCCATCGCGGCGTGCGCCAGATGCGGCACGTAATATTCCGCCTCGATAATTTTGCCGCCCTTGGCGAATGCGCCATCCACGTCTCCCTGATTGCGCACCACTTTCGCGGAGCTGCGAGCCGTCTGCTGCAATTCTTTTTTGTACGCGTCGGAGTTGTAGCTCGCGTTCGGTCCGTTGTCCCATTCGACTTTCAAGCTCTTGCGGCCCTGAAACGCGGCCCAGGTGCTGTTGGCGATCACCGCCACGCCGCCCAGCGGCTGAAATCCCCACGGGCCCTCGAACGGGTCGATGGAAACCGTCTGGCTCACGCCGGCAACTTTCAGAGCTTCCTTGTCGTCGAAGGATTTCACTTTGCCGCCAAGCACCGGCGGCCGCTGAATGGACGCGTAGACCATGCCGTCCATCTCGCGCGTCCATTCCGTAGATGGCTTTTCCGGTCACCACGTCGGCGAGGTCGTAGCTCGGAGAACCTTTGCCGATGTAGCGCCAGGCACTCTTGGGTTTGAATTTCAGGTCCGCTACTTTCGGCACGGGCAGCTTCGCGGCGGCCGCGGCCAGCTCGCCGTAGCCAAGATGGCGTTTCGTGGGAGTGTGAACGATGGTGTGCAGATCGGCGGCGCATTCCGAGACGGGCACGCCCCATTTGTTGGCGGCGGCCTGCGTGAGCATCATTCGCGCGGTGGCGCCGGCCTGGCGCATCGGTTCGAAAAATTCGCGGATGGAGTGCGAGCCGTCGGTATTTTGCGAACCGTAGCGCTCGTCACCGATGGCTTGCTCGAGCTTCACGCGCTTCCAGTCGGCATCCAGTTCGTCGGCCAGAATCATGGGCACGGAGGTGCGGCTGGTGGTGCCCATTTCGGAGCGGTGCGCGATGATGTGAACGGTGCCGTCGGTATCGATTCCCACGTACATGCTGGGATTGAAACAGCGGCGTGATCGACCTTGTGCGTTCCCCGGCAATCCCGCCGCGTGCAACGGCTCGGGAAGCAGAGCGCACACACAGCACGAACGCTCCCGCCGAAGCCACGCCTTTCAGAAAACCGCGCCTGCTGACGTTCTCAATCGGCTCATGCCAGTTCCTCCGCCGCGGTCTTGATCGCGGCACGCACGCGCTGGTAGGTTCCGCAGCGGCAGATATTTCCGGACATGGCGGCATCGATGTCCGCATCGGTGGGATTCTTTTTCGTTTTCAGGAACGAGGCGGCCTGCATCATCTGTCCCGGCTGGCAATAGCCGCATTGCGGCACGTTGATCTTCATCCAGGCCTTCTGCACGGGGTGCATTCCATTCGCGCCCAGCCCCTCGATGGTGGTGATTTCCGCGCCGGACAACCGCAGACATCGGCGTGATGCAGGAGCGCACCGCCTTGCCGTCCTTGTGCACCGTGCAGGCGCCGCACAGCGACATCCCGCAGCCAAATTTGGTGCCCGTCAGCCTCAGCTCATCGCGCAGATACCACAGCAGCGGCATCGACGGCGTCCCCGTCAAAGGAGCGCTCCATTCCATTTACTTTTAGTTTGACCATCACGTGCCCCCAATTCATGTGTGACTAAGAAAGGCCGACGAATCATAAAATGACAAAAATGATTATGCGCTATTCGTGTTTTATCGCGCAAGGCGCTGCCATCGCATGTGCTAGTACCCGTTGCTAGGTTGTTGGATGGCGAAGGGTTTCTGCAGCTGAGTCGCAGAAAGGCTGCCCGCCCAAAATACGGGCGTGCGCTACAAGACGAACGACTGCTGCACGGCGATTTGAGGCATCTCCGTCTCATGCATTTTGGGACGATAGGGCACGCGTACCGGCAAATTACTCAACCAAGAGTCCAAAGGTGTACAATGGAGTCGTGAAATTGCATCAAGCCATCGCAAACATTCTGCTCTTCGATTCTCCGCCATCGCCGCCGAATGAAGACTACACGTCCGACAGAAAGCCACGAGCGCGTGTTCCTGGTAGGCGTGGGCATGAAGCGTGCCTCGCACGTGCCGGGGATTGACGCTGGCGATGCGGAGCGCGCGTCGCTGGAAGAGTTGGCGGAGCTGGCGCGCAGCGCGGGCGCGCAAGTGACGGGCAGCATTTTTCAGATGCGCGACAAGATCGATCCCGCCACGGTGATCGGGCGCGGCAAAATCGAGGAAGTGAAGATCGAAGCGAATCTGCACAACGCGCCGCTAATTGTTTTTGACCGCAACCTCTCGCCCACGCAACTGCGCAACCTCGAAAAGGGCACGGAATGCCGCGTAATTGACCGCACCCAGTTGATCCTGGATATTTTTGCGCGCCACGCGCGCAGCCGCGAGGGGCAGCTGCAAGTGGAGCTCGCGCAACTGAATTATTCCTTGCCGCGCCTTGCGGGAAGCTCCAAAGAACTTTCCAGGCAAGCGGGCGGAATCGGAACGCGCGGCCCTGGCGAACAGAAACTGGAAACCGATCGCCGGCGCATTCGCGAACGCATCAGCAAAATCACCAAGGCCATTGAAGCGGTGAGGAAGCAGCGCTCGCTGCGCCGGGAATCGCGTCAGGCGATTCCGCTGGGGACCGTGGCGCTCGTAGGCTACACCAATGCCGGGAAATCGACGCTCTTCAATTCGCTGAGCAAAGCCGGCGTGCTGGTATCGTCAAAGATGTTCGCCACGCTCGATCCGACGGTGCGCGCCGTGCGCCTTCCCTCCAATCGCCGCGTGCTTTTGTCCGACACTGTCGGTTTTATTCGCGACCTTCCGCCTGGATTGATCGCGGCGTTTCGCGCAACGCTCGAAGAAGTGCAGGAGTCCGCGCTGATTCTGCTGGTGACGGACGTATCGAATCCGAACCACGCCGAGCAGGACGCCTCGGTGGAGAAAATTCTCAAGGAATTGGGCGTCGAAGACCGGCCGCGCCTGCACGTATTCAACAAGATCGATCGCCTGCCTCCCGAGGAGGCCGCAGCCGTAAACGGAAATCAGCATTCCGCGCGCGTCTCCGGACTCACGGGCGAAGGGCTGCCGGAATTGCTGGCTCGCATCGACGAGGCCATGCCTGTCGATCCTTTGCTTCATTTGCATTTCACGCTTCCGCTTTCAAACGGGCGCGCCATCGCTCTGGTGCATGCCATGGGCCGCGTGCTGCATTCGGAAGTGCAGGACTCGATCATGACCTTTGACGCGGAGATTCCCGAATCCGTGGCGCGCCAGTTGAGAATCGCCCCGGAATCTGCAACGGCTTGATCCGCGTCACGCATTTGATTGCACGAAAGTTGGGCCTTGCCCGAAAAAGGGAATGAAACGAGCCAAAGTCCCTCAAAAATTCGATGAAATCCGGTCGCGTTTTTAATGCGGATGACAAGCCATAGGAGGCCGCCGGATTGTGGAAATGTCTGTGGAAATTAATTGCCACTGCAATGGCGCCCTGCAGCGGAGCATTGACGACAAGGTTATCCCAAGCGCCAACGATGCGCACAACTATAATATTTTCAGATAGTTGCGCGGAAAATTGCTAATCATTCAGCATTTGGCCTGTTTTCAGCTCGCATGGTTGTAAAGTCATGATTTGCACAGCCTTGCGGGTGGCTGTTGCTTAATGGGTATACATTATTCGAGCTAAAGATTGCTGTTCTAGGAACTTCATCGAGCCTCTCGGCGGAGCTCTTCTCGAGCAATCGTTGACTGCCCGCACGGGTGCGTCTATAGTGGTTACGCCTCGCGACTGGGCGGTACATTCAATTGGGAGCAGGGAGCCCGCCGGGTGCGTCATGAACCTGCCAAATAGCCTGACAATTCTACGCATCTTCTTTATCCCGGTGCTAGTCGTTGTCCTTTTGACCCGCGAGCCCAACATTGCATTTTTTGGAGTGACCATCAATTTTGCCGAGTGGGGCGTGCTGATTCTGCTGGCTGCCGCGGCCACGGATTGGGCGGACGGCTACTATGCGCGGCGCCGCAGCGAAGTCACCACGCTCGGTATTCTGCTCGATCCCATCGCCGACAAACTATTGATTTCCGCCGCATTCATTTCCCTGGTGGAAATGCATCTGGTGCCGGGATGGATGGCGGTGATCATTATCGGGCGGGAGATTGTGGTTCTGGGATTGCGCAATATCGCGTCCGCTGAAGGATTTACGATTCCAGCGTCCGCGCTTGGCAAGACGAAAATGGTTTTGCAGGTGATCGCGGTTTGCGCGGTGATGCTGGCGGCAAAGCACCCGATCATCCGGCCGCTCGGTGTGTTGTTCTTGTGGCTGGTGGTGGGCAGCGCGGTTGTTTCCGCGTTCTCAGTATTTCCAAAAATTTTGGGGCCGTGTCGACGACAGCGTGAAGCAGCGGCGTCACCTGAGAATTCTCGAACGACGCAAGAACGCGCAGGATGTCCCGACTGTGCAGTGACGATTGGCTGGCTCTGGTGGAGATTGCCCGCCACGCGATTTCCAGCGCCATCCTCGAACGAAGCATCCCCGATTTTCCTCCGCCCCCCGCAACCCTATCCGAATGCAGAGGAGCTTTTGTCACCCTGTATTGCGATGGAATGCTGCGCGGCTGCGTGGGGCAGGTTGAGAATCCCGGGCCGCTCGCGGACGTAGTCGCACGCTCAGCGATCAGCGCCGCGCTGCACGATTCGCGTTTCTCTCCAATTGCCCCCGAGGAAATTGCCGCCCTGCAAATCGAAATTTCGGTGCTGACGCCGCCGGAACGCATATCGCCCGAAGCTATTGTCGCGGGCCTGCATGGACTCTTGATAGCGCGCGGGTCTTTCAGGGGACTGCTGCTTCCGCAAGTTGCCACGGAACGAAATTGGTCCGGCCGGCGACTGCTGGAGGAAACCTGCGTCAAGGCAGGCCTGCCTCGCGAAGCGTGGCGCGATCCCGCAACGGACATCTTCGGATTTACCGCGGAAATTTTTTCGGAAAAGAATCAGCGAACAATTTCCGAATCCTGAAATGGAAAGTGATTTATGTGGCGCGGGCTTCAACCTGCGGGGTTTGGCCCTTGCATGAACTAAACCCCGCAGGCTGAAGCCCGCGCTACTTTTTGTTGAATTTCGGAGAAAGGCTGCGTCGTTGCTTATTCCACTTCCACGTAATCGCCGGCGAGAACTCCTCTTCGCACGTTGGTCACGAGAACCGTCGAGGAATTCGGCCCAACGCGCAGGACAATTCCTTCGCCCACCACCTCGCGTGGCAGATCGTTCCATTCGTATGCGATTGGGGTGCTGCCAAATCCGTACACTCTGTAAGCGGCATCCTTGAAAGTAAAATTCGCTTCGGTGCGGTTCCCTTGATACCGGAACACGCGGAAATAATCTCCTATGCGAACACCTTGCTCGCCTCCCAGATTGACGTAAACAATTTTGCCGGGACCGGTAAGCTCCATGTAATCCTTTCCCGACACAACCATGGCCGTCTTCTTTCCCGACGGAGGGGCAAACGGATCGAGACTTATGGTGTGGAATTGCGGGATCGGTCGAGCCGCGAAAGGCTGTACCAGATCGCCCCGCTGCACCACATCGCAGCCCATGGCCACTACGGCCGTGGACGTCTTCGCGTCAACGTGCACAATGCGCAACCGCCCAATATCCGCGTATCGCGTGCCCATGGCGCGGGTCAAGGATGCCTGGTATTTGAACCACGGGACTTGCGGCATTTCATCTTTTACGGGACGGATTACATCGAATTGATCTCCGATTTTTACGCCTTGTCCCTGGCCCTGCGTTGATATAAATCAACTCGCCGGGATCGTAGGTTACTTTGTAAGCGGAATCTTCTCCCGAAATCACATAAAGTTTGTTGGGAACCGCTTTGTCCGTAATCACTCCGGAGCAATACATTTCATCTTCCCTAGGGGTTGGTCGGGCTATACTGTTGAGCGCGGGCGACACCGGTGGCGGCCAAGAGGCCCAATCCAACTCTAAGTCCAATGATTAGAATACGATGGCTAATATGTTTGTGCATGAAGGCCACTCCTTACGTTGGCTGCTTTAGGGATCGCCACACCGGCTAAGTCTGCCTATTAAAGCTAGCATTGGCCCCAGGGAGCGTCAAGAAAACGTGCAGGGACGCTTTACACATTTGTCACCCACGTGGTAGAAGCCTAAAGTTTAGCTATTGGGGTGGAGGGTGCTTGAAGGGGCTATTCGGAAAAGACCGTGTGTGCGGGGTAGTTGCCGCTGAAACGTCGCGCGGGATGATCTCGCAGATCCGGGCGGGACTGCGCAAGACGCGCACGCTGGAATTGCGCCTGGATTATCTTCGGAGCGCGACGGAGAGAGATGCTTTTCTGTCATGGCTGGGGCGCCATCGGCCGCGCGCCGTGCTCATTGCCACATTCCGGCGGCAAGAGGGTGGAGGGCTGTTCCAAGGCAGCCGGGAAGAGCAAATCGCGATTCTGGCGCGCGCAGCTCGCTCCGGATGCGGTTGGTGCGACGTTGAGATTGAAACGGCTAAGCATATGGCGAAAGGGGAGCTTACGCGTGCCCTTTCTCCCGCGCGTGTGATGGTTTCGCACCACGATTTTCGCGGAACGCCGAGAAACCTCGCGGGAATCGTTGGCCGCCTGGAAAGCGCGGGTGGACAAGCGATCAAGATCGCCGCGCACTGCCGGTCCGTTTCGGACAGCGCGCGCATTTGCGAATTGGCCCGGCGGCGGCACAATGTGGTAGCCATTCCCATGGGCGAATTCGGGCTGGCCGGGCGCGTTCTGTCGCTGCGAATGGGCAGTGCTCTGGCCTATGCGGCAGTGCAGCAGGCCACGGCGCCCGGGCAGCTTTCGCTGGATGCGATGATCGATCTTTACCGGGCCGCACGCATTACACGCCGCACGCGTGTGTACGGAGTGATTGGCGATCCCATTGGGCATTCGCTCTCACCGTTGCTGCACAACACGGCGTTCCGCGCGCGCAAGCTGGACGCGGTATTTGTGCCTTTTCTGGTTCGAAACCTGCGAGAATTTTTGGACGCGAGGAAGCGATTTGGCGTGGCTGGGCTGTCCGTCACAATTCCTCATAAGGAATCGATCCTGCGCGCTCTGGACGACTGCGATCCGCTGGCGGCGCGCATTGGTGCGGTCAATACGGTGGTAGTGCGTGGCGGCGGGCGATTGTACGGGTACAATACGGATTACGTGGGTGTGCTGCGCAGCCTTGAGCAGCGCATGCGTCTGGCGGGAAGCCGCGTGCTGCTGTTTGGCGCGGGCGGCGCGGCCAGAGCGGCTGCCTTTGCGCTGGTAGCGGCGGGATCGATTGTGTGCATTTGTGCGCGGCGTCCGGAGCGGGCACGCAGCGTTGGCGCGGCCGGCCGGCGGGCAAGTGGTGCTGCGAGCCGACTTGAAGCAAGAATTTTTCGATGCGATTGTGAATTGCACGCCCATTGGCATGCACCCGCATGGCGGCTCTCCGCTCACAAGCGCGGAGCTGAATTGCCGGATGGTGATGGACATGGTTTACCGTCCGCGCGAAACGGAATTGCTGCAACTGGCGCGCAGGAAAAACATTGAAGTAATTTCCGGCGTGGAAATGTTCCTGGCGCAAGGATTTGCGCAGTACGAAATTTGGACCGGCCAGCGCGCACCGGAAAGCGCCATGCGCCGCGTGGTGCAAGCGGTGCTTGATCGAGATGAAAAATCCAAGGGGCGCCGCTCGTAACGCACGGCGTTGGGGAATTACCTGTAAATCGCGGAAAAATTTATGATCCAGCCTGATTTCAAAACGTTTTGCAAGCTTGCGCGACAGGGAAACCTGGTTCCTGTGTACGACACGTTCACGGCCGATACGCTCACTCCGGTTTCCGCTTATCTGC
This sequence comes from uncultured Acidobacteriota bacterium, assembly GCA_963825365.1. Lineage (GTDB taxonomy): Bacteria > Acidobacteriota > Terriglobia > Acidiferrales > UBA7541 > Palsa-360. The sequence continues at coordinate 188,935 of CAWGSV010000005.1, forward strand.
GGCTGGCCTACAACGCGCGATACGCCTGCCTCTTGGAAAGCGTCGAGGGTGGGGAAAAAATCGCGCGATACACGTTTGTGGGCGCGAATCCCAGCGAAGTGTTCCGCTACGTGAATGGCGCATGCGTGCTGGAAAGCGACAGCCGCACTTCGTGGGTGCAGGAGAATCCGTTGGACTATTTGCGCAACCGAGTGGAGCGCTATCGCCCGGTGCGCGTTCCGGGGCTGCCGCCGCTGGTTGCGGGAGCGATCGGCTATTTTGCGTATGACATGGTGCGGCTCATCGAGCGCATTCCAGACACCACGCGCGACGATGTTGGAATGGACGACGCCGTGATGATGTTTTTCCTGGGCCTGGTGGTGTTCGACCACGTGCGGCACAGGGTGTGGATTGTGCGTAACGTGTTCACCGACGGCGAAGGCAGCCTGCGCACGAAATACAATCAGGCCGTTCGCGAAATACAGGCTACGCGACGGCGCCTGGACGTAGCGGTGCCCGCGGAGCACCCCAAGCGCAGAAAAGCGCGCCCGCTTAAGGTCACCTCGAATTTTTCGCGCCCCAAATTTCTGGCCGCCGTGGAGAAGTCCAAGGAATACATTCGCGCGGGAGATATTTTTCAAGTGGCCGTCAGCCAGCGCTTTGCCGCCAAGACCGATGCCGATCCGTTTGAAATTTACCGCTCCCTGCGCGTGGTGAACCCGTCGCCATACATGTATTTTCTAAAGCTCAACGATCTGGCCGTCGTAGGCAGTTCGCCCGAAATGCTGGTGAAGGTGCAGGGCCGCGATGCGTTTTATCGGCCCATTGCCGGGACGCGTGCGCGCGGCGCCAACGAAAAAGAGGACGCCGCACTGGAAGCCGAACTGGCCGCCGATCCAAAGGAGCAGGCCGAGCACATCATGCTGGTGGATTTGGGGCGCAACGATCTGGGGCGCGTCTCGGAATACGGCTCGGTGACTGTCGAGAAGCTGATGTTTGTGGAGCGCTACTCGCACGTGATGCACCTGGTATCCAGCTTGCGCGGAAAATTGCGCGAGGATGTGGATTGTTTCGACGCTCTGGCCGCCTGCTTTCCGGGCGGCACGCTTTCCGGCGCGCCCAAAGTTCGCGCCATGGAAATCATCGATGAACTGGAACCCACGCGCCGCGGCATCTATGCCGGAGCGATTCTGTATCTCGACTTCTCCGGCAATCTCGATTCCTGCATCGCCATTCGCACCATGGTCGTGAAGAAGGGCGTGGCCTACGTGCAGGCCGGCGCGGGCCTCGTGGCCGATTCCGTCCCCGAAAAGGAATTTACTGAAACGGTGAATAAGGCTCGCGCGCTGCTCACCGCCCTGGAAATTGCGCATATGGGACTCGATCCCGCTCCGGGTGGACACAAATTAAAAAATCGAAGAAAGTGATTCGTCTGCTATTTTGTTGGCCGGCTTGGAATTTCTAGCTGGAAGTAACGGATGGTGTCTCTTGTTGAGCGATTCGGCTCCAGAATCTCGCACAGGTTTGCGAACCTACATTGTCGTGTCGCTCGTAGCATTTCTTTTTGTCGGGCTTTACGTGGGCTGGGTGTTTTATTCGCGGTGGCAGGCGAATAACGCGATCGCGGAGGAGGCCGCGGAAAAAGAGCGCACGCAGGATCAGCAAACTTTCGAGGCCATGGGCGGGAACCGGTTTGACATTCTCGTTTTTGCAGCCAACCCGCCGGTCGTTCAAAGCGGGGAGAAAAGCTCGCTATGCTACAGCGTTTCCAACGCCAAGGCCGTGAAGATTGAGCCGCAAACGGAAGAGCCTGTGTGGCCGGCCTACAGCCGATGCGTGCACGTTTCGCCGCGCAAGACTACGAAATATACTCTCACGATTGATGACGGCGCGGGACACAGCAAGACTGCGGACGTCGAAGTTAAGGTCCAGTAGCACAGGCTTCAGCCTGTGGTTTTTGTTCTGAAAAATCTAAAATCCACAGGCTAAAGCCTGTGCTCTTACCGCTACTTGCCTTGAGGCTGCGTGTGAATTATTAATTTCTGCACGCGCCAGTTGGATGTTTCCGCTGCGTAGATGACATTGTCCGAGGCACAGGCCAATTGGTGCGCTCCGGAAAATTGCTTGAGCTGGCGGCCTGAGCGGCCGATAACGCCGAGCACGGTTCCGTCCAGCGCAACTTTGAAGATGCGACCAGGAAAAGTGGTTTCGCCAATATAAAGCACTTGATTTGCGCCGGGCGTGATGCAGATGGAATTGGGCGCGCCGAGCACGGCGGCCAGGCGTTCGCCCGTTGGTGTGTTGCCATTCACCGCGTGCGTGCCGGGTACGGGAGGCACATCAATCGTGAACTGGCGCAGGAATTTTCCTTCCGTGTCGAACACTTGAACGCGGCGGTTGGTGCGGTCACCTACGTAGAGATTGTTGTTGCGGTCGATGACGATGGAGTGCGGCAGGCGAAACTGTCCCGGCCCGGTGCCTTTGTCGCCCCAGGATTTCACCCAGTCTCCATTCTTGTCATACTTGGCGACGCGCGAATTTACGTATCCGTCGGTGATGTAGGTGTTGCCTTCAGAGTCCCAGGCCACGTCGGTTGGCTGGCGGAAAAGCCCATCCACGGCGGGGAGCGGAGGATTCGGATGTCCCCACGGCTTGGTGTCCTCGTCGGCGCCTTCGGCGCGGCGCCCGAAAACCATGGTCACACGGCCCGCCGGATTGAACTTGATGATCATGTCGGAGCCTTTGTCGATGGCCCAGATGTTGTCGTCCTTATCGATGCGCACGCTGTGGGCTTCGGACCACGCATAGAGTCCCTTGCCGATTTCGCGCAGATAGTCGCCGTTGGCGCTGAACTCAAAGAGCTGCGCCGCGGCGGGCGCATAGGCGGGACCGTTGGCGCTGTTGGAGCGCGTGAACACGAACACGTGGCCCTTGGAATTGACGGCCACTCCGGGAACCTCGCCGAAATTCATTCCGGCTGGAAGCTTAAAGAAATCGGGAACGGAGTCAAAGGCAAGTTCGGGCACGTTCTGCTGGGCGAATAAAGGCGATGCGAGCAACAGGCATAGCAGGAATAGAAAGCATTTCTTGTTCATCGATAGGCTCCCGGCTGAGCTGATTTAATTTTCCCAAAGATAGTGGCGCGAATTTACGCTGGGAGTAGGCGAGTGTCAATCATCCACAAGGTTGCTGAGGATTCTTGCGTGGCATAGGGTTCAGCCTGTGGATTTTAATTCTTGCAAGGCCCAAAATCCACAGGCTGAAGCCTATGCCACGCAAAGCAAACCTGGCCGAAAATTCGCTCCGATTTATTCTTGGGTGTTGTTCAGGACGGAATCGGGGATGATCAGGCGCTCGACTGGCTTTCCGCCGACGATGTGCGAGTCGATAATTTGATCGACGTCTTCGAGCGTTACGCCGCCATACCAGACGGCGTCGGGATACACCACCACCGTCGGGCCGACTTCACACTGATCGAGGCAGCCAGCCTTGTTGGCGCGCACTTTGCTGTTTGGAATTCCGCGCTGCTTCAGCTTTTCCTTGAAGGCGCGATGCAGGTCGGCGTTGCCCGATGGATTGCAACAGCCGCGCGGGTTGCCGTCGGGCCGCTGATTCGTGCAGATGAATATGTGTTTTTCAAATTTTGCCATGAGGTTCTTTCTCTAACTGATTTCTTGCAACCTGAAATGTCTGCCCTGCAATTGTACACGCACAGATGGAGTGGCGCTTGCGTGGCATAGGCTTCAGCCTGTGTAAGAGCTGTCAAGTCTTTGTAGGGCACGGCTTCAGCCGTGCCGTAACGCTCACAAAATCGACGAGGCTTTAGCCGCTGGCCCGATCGGACTAGAATTGCAAAAGGCTCTAAAGAGTTGAGTGAGAATTGGAAATCGATACGTTTTTGTAGCGCCCGCATGAAGAGCCTGGTTGACAACTTGATATACAACAGCCAGCGGCTAAAGCCGGCGTGATTCCGTACACGTTTGGCACGGCTGAAGCCGTGCCCTACAAAGATTTGCTGGCGCCACACCGCCTTTGAATGTGTCGGCTTCAGGGTCTGATACCGAGTTCTCACATAGTTGGTTCAGCCTGTGCGGTTTTAGTCCCTGCAAGGACTAACACCCGCAGGCTGAAGCCCGCGCCACCAAATTCGTGTACTATTAGATTTCAGGGGAATCGGGGGCAATAGCCCGGCTGTGGCCGGCGGGAGCAGATTATGAAGGTGCAATCGATTCGAACCGTCGCATTTTCAACGCTTTTACTTGGGTTGACTTTTGTCCACACTGCGCGGGCGCAGCAACCGCATCAGCGCGGGCCTTCAACGGCAGAGGAGCGCACGCGCGCTGTGAAGATCGCGCACGATCTGGAAGCCGATCCGCTGGGCAAGGATGCCAAGGATAACCGCGCCTGGGTTATCCAATGGATCGTGGACATTCCCGATATTACCGTAACGGTGTGCGACGATTATTTTGGGACGATCGCGAAATCGATGCCTGGGCACTCCCGTGAAATCGTCAGTCAAATGGCCATATCGAGCGCCGCCTTTATGATCGAACATCCGGACAAGGCCAAGGACGATCAAGCGGTGGCGACGGCGGGTTTGCTCGGTTCACTGAAGGCGTATCAATCAGTGCTCAAGCAGGAGCCCGACTCGCGCTGGCCCTACCTGGACAAAATTGTGATGATGCGCGATCAGGGCAAGCTTGACGACTACGTTTCCGACATGCGCAGGAAGTGCGCGCAGGAAGAAGAAGAGCCCGATCCGGATACGATCCGCGCGGATGCTCGCTGAGTGGCTTTGTCGCGTTGCGGGTTGCTCTTGCACTTGTAGCTCGCCTCTTCAGAGGCGAGGTTTTTCGCCGCCCTTTACGAAACCCCCGCCTCTGAAGAGGCGGGCTACAAAAGTCCGAAGTCCAACACTAGTCTTGCGCGTTCCTTCAGATATAATTTGGGTTCGAGCATTCAGGATGTTCTTGACTGCACGCAGGGAAGACTGAAACGAGTTTCAATCGATGATTCTGCTTCTGGACAACTACGATTCGTTTACCTATAACCTCGCGCAGTTCCTCGGCCAACTGGGCAGCAAGCTGGAGGTGCATCGCAACGATCAGATCACCCTGGAGCAAATCGGCGCAAAAAAACCGGAGCGCATCGTGATTTCTCCTGGGCCGGGCAAGCCGGAAGATGCGGGCATTTGCGTGGATGTGATCAAGCGGTTTGCGGGGCAAATTCCCATCCTGGGCGTTTGCCTGGGCCATCAGGCCATCGGCCAGGCATTCGGCGGGAAGGTGATCCGCGCGCCGGAAATCATGCACGGCAAGACCAGCCGCATTCATCATGACGACAAAACAATCTTCAAGGATTTGCCGCAGGATTTTGTGGCCACGCGTTACCACTCATTGATTGTTGAGGAAAAATCGTTTCCTGCGGATCTGGAAATCACCGCGAAAACCGGCGACATCATCATGGGCCTGCGCCACCGCACGATGTGCGTGGAGGGTGTGCAATTCCACCCCGAATCCGTGCTCACCGAAGTGGGCATGCAACTTCTGAAGAATTTTCTTTCGTTGTAGCTTTTCTCTGTGCCCTCTGTGTTCTCTGTGGTGAATTCCGAAAGGCTTTTAACACAGAGAACACAGAGGGCTCAGAGAAAAGCGTAGAGGCAGAAAAGCAAAATTAAATCGCGCTCAAGAATTATTTTCCAGTGAATGCAATAAGCGCGTCGAGTTTCTTGCCCGCTTCGCCGGAATCGATGGATGCGGCGGCGACCTGCGCGGCTTCCAGGAAATCTGGGGCGCGGCCGGAGGCAACAATCGCGGCGGCGGCGTTGGCCACCACGATGTCACGGCGCGGGCCGCGCTCGCCGGAAAGTATCGCGAGGATGAGGCTCGCATTGTGCGCCGCGTCTCCGCCGGAAATCGATTCGAGAGGCGCGCGCTCCAAGCCGAAATCTTCAGGCGTGACCTGATAGAGCCGCACTACGTCGCGATGCACGTCGCCCACGGATGTTTCGCCGGCCAACGAAATTTCATCCAGACCGCCCGCGCCGTGAACGACGAAAGCGCGCTCCACGCCCAGCTCGCTGAGCGCGAGCGCCACTTTCTCCACTACTTTGTCGGAAAAAACCCCCACGATTTGCGCGCGCGCGCCAGCGGGATTGGTCAAAGGGCCGAGCAAGTTGAACGCGGTGCGCCCCAGCCTGCGCCGCGCAGGCATGGCATGTTTCATGGCCGTGTGCAGGGCGGGCGCAAAAAGAAAGCCGATGCCTATCTCGTGAATAGCTTCGCCAACGCGCTCGCGGCGGAATATCGAGCGAAACACCCAGCGCCTCAAGAACATCGGCCGAGCCGCACTTCGATGAGATGGAGCGGTTGCCGTGCTTGGCAACGCGCACGCCAGCGCCAGCAGCTACGAATGCCGCCGCTGTCGAAATGTTGAACGTGCCCGAGGAATCGCCGCCCGTGCCGCAAGTGTCCACCAGCACTTCATCGGGACGCGAGCCCTCCGCGAAAACCGGCGTCATGTGCCGGCGCATGGCGCGGGCAAATCCCACCAGTTCCCCGACCGTCTCGCCTTTTGCGCGCAACGCAGCCAGCAGCGAGACGATGGTCTCTTCCTCGGAGCGCCCGGAAAAGATCTCCTCCATCGCGCTTTCGGCTTCCTGGCGCGATAGATCGCTTCCCGTTTCCAATTTTCGGATTAGAGCGCGCATCATTTGAATAAGGGTTCCCCTGTGTCCATGAAAAGTGGCGTGGCAAATTTAGTTTTCAGGAAACTGATACTTTCCGGCGAGGCCGCGGAACCAGTTCGCCCTGGCAATTGGGACATATTTGTCGCAGGTCCGACGCGCACTCTGGACAAAATGTGCATTCATGCGAGCAGATGGCCGCCTGCGCATCGTGCGCAAGTATACGGCTGCAGCGCTCGCACACGGATTTCATTTGCAAGCTCACATTTCCCCCTATCGCAAGCTTGTCAATATTCCAATGGATATGGAAGTGAAAAGTTTTGTTCCCCCGCCTGATGGCGGGGCTGTGCCATTCTAAAATAAAATGGCGGCCCATTTGGGCCGCCATAAAATTTCTAAAACCATTTGAATTTTGCCGAGGAGGCAACGCTTGCGCTGCCTCACTCTGCTCAGTTTATGGAGCGGTTGGGCTGACCAGCGCGCGCCAAATAACGATGCCGGTAACCGCGGCTACCGCGGGAATGGCGATCCACAGGAAACGGTTTCGCGCGGTGGGGTGCGGAGACTGCGGGTTCGCCGGCGTGTCCTCTGCTTCCACTTCCAGGCGATAGGAACTGCCTGCTTCCAGAGTCTTGACTTCCTCGCCCATGCTGATTTCCAGCGTTCCGCGAGTGGCGGTCAAAACCAGTTCCGTGGGGCTGATCATGCTGACCTGGCCGGAAGTCGGCTGCGCGGTCGATGGACGAATCGTTGCGCCGTCGGCGATCACTTGAAATGTCTGTCCCTCTGGCGAGGAAACAACAACGGTCCCTGAATTCAAGTTGGCCAGGAATCCGTTGGGCAAAGAATGTACATCGGCGGATGTGCTTTGACGCAAAATGATTTGTCCGGATCCCAGCCGAGCGCGAAGGCTTGCGTTGGTGGGAGTAGACAGGCGGTCGCCGTCATAAACCGTAGCGCCGCTATTTGTCACTCCTGCCGCGACATTGGCATTTTCGGCTGTAAGAATCATGCCGAGCGGAACTGCCGGAGTGCCTGCAGGGGCGGCCATTACGGGCGCTCCAATAAGTGCTGTACTCAACATTGCAATCAAAACTGCGCTAGACAATTTTCGCACGTAAGCCTCCTGAAACTCTTGCGTTACAAGAGTAAGTAGAACTTAATGCCGTGTCAATATGTAATTGACCGTGTGCGCTAAAAATATACCCCCCTGCAACCGATTGGGACAGCGGGACTAAGGGAGGAAACACCGAGGTTTTCGGGGGGTAGCTTACGAGTTTCGATCCCCTCAGGGGACCTTATCCGCGGCCCCCTGGGACGCCTCCCGAATGGCCTTAAATTCGGCTCCCTGCTTCCACTCCGGCATGTGCGAATCGTTGGCCACTCGGTATCCAACCAGGAAGTAGAGTTGGGCGTCCTCGACGGCACCGTTCATGTCCCAATCCGGCTGAATTTTGTCGGCCGGCTTGTGATACCTGTCAGCGGTATATTTTTGGCGCCGCTCGAGTCCCCAGCCTTCGGGCTTGCCAATGAACTCCACGCCTTCATCGGGATCAAATGCCGGGATGCCGTGTTTGGCAAATTGGAAATGGTCGGAGCGGTAGTAAAGGCCCTTCTCTGGCTCGGGATCAAACTTCACAACTCGGCCCTGATCCTTGGCTACGGCTTCGACCACATCGTCCAGAGTGGACGCGCCGCGACCTATTTGCACGATGTCGTGCGTGCGGCCGTTAACGTTCATGCCGTCCATGTTGATGTTCAGCGCGGTGCGCGCGAGAGGATAGAGCGGATGCTCCACATAGTATTGCGAACCCAGCAGGCCCTGCTCTTCGGCTGTAACGGAGAGAAAAATAATGCTGCGCCGCGGCGGCGTGGGCAGCGCTTTGTAAGCGCGCGCCATTTCCAGAAGTGTGGCACTGCCCGAGGCGTTGTCCACCGCGCCGTGATAAATCTTGTCGCCGTTCACTTCCGGGCCAATTCCAAAGTGATCCCAATGCGCTGTGTATACGACGTACGTATCTTTCAATGCGGCGTCACTCCCTGCCAGCTTGGCGATCACGTTGTGCGAATCGATGGTGCGCAGCGAATTGTGGATGGTCAACTTTGCGTGAATGCCAAGCGGGACAGGTTTGAAATCGCGGCGGGCTGCGGCTGCAATCAGCTTGTCGAGCTCCTGTCCCGCGGCGGTAAATAATTTTGTGGCGAAATCCGAAGTGATCCAGCTTTCCATCGCCAGGCGTCCCATATTTTTGTCGGGCGTGGCCAGATCGAATTGCGTCCCACTCCAGCTGTCGCGCACCACTTCCCAGGGGTAACCTGCGCGGTCGGTCTGGTGAATGATGACGCATCCGGCGGCGCCCATCTGCGCGGCCTTTTCAAATTTGTAGGTCCAGCGGCCGTAATAGGTCATGGCCGCGCCGCCGAAAGTTTTGGGATCGAGTTTCGTGGGATCGGCAGGATCGGGAATTGGCGGGTCGTTTATTAAGACGACCAGAATTTTCCCTTTTACGTCCGTGGCCTTGAAATCGTCCCACTGGAATTCCGGGGCCTGCACACCGTAGCCGACGAAAACCAGGTCGGCGTCGATGACGGAAGTTTCCGTCACGCGCTTGGACCATGCTATGAATTCGTTTTCAAATTTCGGTTCGAGTGTGCGCCCGTGGCCAGTCAACGTGAGCTTCATGCTGCTATTCGGAGTGATGCTCACCAGCGGCACACTCTGCAAGTAGGTTCCATCCGGATTACCTGGTTCCAGGCCCGCCGAACGAAATTGGTCTTCGATATATTTGATGGTGAGTTGCTCGCCTTTGGAGCCAGGCCCGCGCCCTTCAAATTCATCCGAGGAAAGCGTGCGAATGTGATTGAGAATGCGATCGCCCGAAAACGATGCCAACGCCGCCGCGGGTGGACTCGGAGCATGGGAGCAGCTAGAGAGCGCCGTAATGCATACAATGCTTAGAATTAATCTTGAAGGATGCTGCGCTCTGAAGGGCTTCATGAACTTCTCCCTTGCGGCGCGAAATAAGCAAATGGCCGCGCCGACGCATATTATCCCGCAGCCCGCGAAGAAACAATTTGAGACGAAATATAGCGATGAGCCAAATTCCGAAGGTCCTTTTTATCATGTAAAGGCGTTATTGCCACGTCGAACTCGTGCTAATCGTTATCTTTTTTCGCGGCCCGGTTTCGGTGGGATTAGCTCAGGGGCCGGAATTGATTTAGGGTTGATTGCTGGCGTTTCGATAGCTCCCATGCCGCAAATGTCCTGCAAAGTATTTCCAGATAGAAGGATGGTTCCAATTCGGGTGAGATTCTCACGAGTGACCCAGAACTGAAAACCTTCTCGCGCCGGATAATAGCCGTCACGAGAAACCGCAAACGTGTATCTACCGGGGTCAAGGTCAACGAATTCAAAAATACCATTCTCATCAGAGTTTGCTATTGAAAGATTCTTTTCGTTCCTCCCTACCTTTGAGAGCGTAATTCTCGCCCCACTTAAGGGCTTGCCGTTAAATTCCTCCGCAATGCTTCCTGTGAAATTTACTTTGCCGACCCGTTCTTCATAGGCGACCAGAGAACCTAAGCTCGGCAAGGGCTTAATATCGAACGAACTGCACTCTGGTTCTGCCCTGGTCGTGGGAGGGGTAAAGAGTTTCTGAGAAATATTTACAACCATAGGTACTTCGCTCGTGATCTGAATGTTTGGGACAATCACGTCAGCGAAACTCGGAGACCAAACCCGCAATTCATATCCTTTAGGCGGCAAGTTCGTGAACTCAGAATGTCCAGACTTGTCCACTTTATCTTCGCGGACACGATCTTCCGAGACCAACGTTAAAGTGGCATTCGGGTCTGGGAAACCGCGATTATCCGTAACCGTTATCTCTAGAGTTCCTTTGGATTGAGAACGCGCATGAATAGGGCTTAGCAAACAGACTACTGCCAATAAACTGAATAAGCGGCTAGGATCGCGTGCCACTCTCATACTCCAACTATATATCAAATACTAAAATAATGATTCGAGTCTGGTCTTGATTGATCCCTCGGAGCCGGCGATCACGTACGGCGCTTTGATTGTACACTTTGTCAACAAAATTTCCTGGGCGCAACTGCATGCGGCTGGTGATTTAAACCTCAGCGCTTCCTATCAGAATTCTGCACACGGTGTCGCGACCGTGGTACCATCCCGCGAATTGGAGTTGCCATGAGTCGTATTCTTGTAGCCATCCTGCTTGTCGTTGTGGCGATTGCTGCAGCTGCGCTTGGTGCCGTTCCTCCTGACTTGGATTCCTGCGCCAGTCTTGCAAACAACAGCGCACTGCGCGAGTTGCCGAACACGACCATCACATTCGCGGGAAGCGTGACGGATACCTTTGCGCCCCCGAGCGGCGGGGCCACGATTCATGGCCTGCCATCATTTTGCCGCGTAACGGCGACCATCAAGCCCAGCCCGATTTCGGACATCAAGGTCGAGGTGTGGATGCCTACCCAGGGCTGGAACCAGAAGCTGCAAGGCGTTGGGAACGGCGGACTGGCGGGGACGATCAGTTATGGCGCGCTGGCCAGCGCGATCGAGAATGGATACGCCTCCGTCAGTACGGACACGGGCCACATCGCTAGCGATGGCTCGTGGCTTCCGAATGTTGAGAAGGAGAAGGACTACGGCTATCGCGCGATTCACGAAATGACTATCGCGGCCAAGGCTGTGGTACAGGAATTCTACGGCAAAGCTGCCGGGCGATCCTACTTTAATGGATGCTCGACAGGTGGGGGACAGGGATTCGGAGAAGCGCAGCTTTATCCCAAGGATTACGACGGCATCGTTGCAGGAGCACCGCAGATTTATCCCACGCGGCTGCGCGCGGCTCACATCTGGAATTTTCAAGCGGCAGGCAACGATCCGGCCGGCAACCTCTCCAAAAATACTTTGGCGCTGGTCACTTCGGCGGTGCTGAAGCAATGCGGCGGACAGTACGGCGTTGCCGATGGTTTCCTGAGTGATGACCCACGCGCATGCACCTTCGATCCGCGGCAATTGCTGTGCAAGAACGGGCAGGACAATGCAACATGCTTAAGCGCGCCCCAAGTCGAAGCGGTGGCGAAAATCTACGGCGGGCTTGTGGACACGCGCAGCAAGCAGACGTTATGGCCGGGGTTTGCAAGGGGAAGCGAAGGGCCAGCGGGAGCCGGTGCGGTTGGCTGGCAGGTCTTCGGGATTAACGGCCCGCAACCATTTGCCGCGGCAGCGCAGTTCTATTCACTGGGAGTTTTTGAGAATTCGCAGACGGATTTCCGCACCATGGATCCCTCGAGCGCTGCGGAACTGGCGGAAGGAAAATTTCCGTTTCTCAAACACACCAGCACAGATATCACTGCCTTCACTGCGCACGGTGGCAAATTGCTGATCTATCACGGTTGGGCCGATCCGGGCATTTCACCGTTCAACACGATCGACTACTATGGCGCGCTAGTGGAAGCAACCGGCCTGAAGCGTAATGCCAATATCACTATGGCGCTCAAAGAAACACAGCAGTGGGCGCGCTTGTTCATGGTGCCGGGGATGGGACACTGTTCCGGTGGACCGGGGCCTGACAATTTCGATGCCGTGAGCGCGCTGGACCAGTGGGTAGAGCACGGCGCTGCGCCGGACCGGATGGAGGCTTCCCACTTGAACAACGGCAAAGCCGAATACACGCGGCCACTTTGTCCATTCCCGGCGGAGGCGCAATTCACCGGGTCAGGAGATCGCCGAGAGGCAAAGAATTGGGTTTGCGCGGAGCGGCCCTTCCATTTCGACACTTCGTCTTACAAGGTTCCCTAGCAGTCCATTCTTGGAACGCAAAATCCGAAAAGTTTACCGAACGGCATTCAGACCGCTGGCAAAGCTATCAGATATCCGAGGAGATGACTACCCTGTCTTTACCGGCGCGCTTGGCCTGATAAAGCGCCACGTCAGCAGCCTGCAGAAGCTCCGGCAGAGTATCGCCGTGCTCCGGGAAAATCGCCACACCGCAAGAAAGAGATATACTGCCGCCGTTGATTTTGGTGTCACTCATCTTTCCCTGGATGGTACAAAATTCTGCCCGCAATTTCTCTGCTCTGGCCTGGACAATTGCACCCGACGCTCCCGGCATGATCAGCGTAAATTCTTCTCCTCCATATCTGGCAGGGATGTCTCCTGGACGAACATGCGATTTCAAGTAAACCCCTAACATGCGCAATAATTCATCCCCTGCAGGATGGCCAAAAGAATCATTAAAGAGCTTGAAATTATCAATGTCGATCATTATGACTCCAACGACTTCACCGTTGCGGCGCGCTCGCGAGATTTCGCGATTCAGCGAATCCTCCAAATAGCCGCGATTGTACAGGCCTGTAAGCGGGTCTCTCATGGTTTGGTCCTTGAGCTTTTCGCGAAGCCTGACATTGGCAATTGCCACGGCCACAGTCTCAGTCGCGGAGACGGCCACGGCTTCAACGGAACTTAGATTCGCGGCGTCGCGCAAGGAAGTGTTTTCACTCCAGGACATGTGAAACATTCCAATTGGCTGGCCCTGCGCCATCATGGGAATACAGATGGAGGAAAGATCCTTGGCCTCTCGCAAATGGGCGCATTTCGTTCTGGCATCGGAATTCTGGACCATGTGCGGCCGCCCTCGACGCAGCCCCCAACATTCATGAGGTTCAATGGTTTCTGGAGATGCCAGCTTCGCCGTATTCCATTTGGCAAAGCATTCCAGCACGCTTCCATACTCGCTGGTGAGATAAATAATTCCCCCACAGTCCGGAAACAGGGTCTCCAACTGGAGTGAGGCCACTTTAGATGCCTCGCTGGAATCCGTGCAAGAGTGAAGAAAATCGGCCATATTGCTTAACAGCCTCTTTGTGACATTTCTCTTTTCCATTTCGTCCGCACGCTGCCTTAATTCCATGTGAGCCGCCAGTAATGAAAGTTCCGCCTCACGCCGCTGTTCCATTTGGTCCCGAAGGGTACGGTTGGCAGCCTCCAGGTCATTGGAGAGACGCCGAGCTTCCTTTTCTGCACGCACTCGATCCGTAATATCCCTTACGATTGCCGTAAATAGCAGCCCCTGGGATGTTTTCAGTTGAGAAATGGACGCTTCGATGGGGAACTCCTCGCCATCGGAGCGTACTGCTAACAGGGGCTTGAGATTCCCCATTCCACGGCTGGTGACGCCTAAGTGTTCAAATTCCTTGATGTGAGCAACGTGTACTTCGTGGAATCGTAAGGGCATCAAAAGGGAGACGGGCTTTCCAATAGCCTCCGCCGCAGTATATCGAAACATTTTTTCGGCGGCCGCGTTGAAGACCGTGATTTGCTGACTGTGATCCAAGACGATGATGGCATCCATGGCCGAAGCAACAATGGCTGCATATTTATCTTCGCTACCTTCCGCCGGCGTCTTTTCATCAACTTTAGATCCGCTATCAACGTCAGTCAAAGTTGTGTTCATGGAATCCTCTCCGTCACCAAGCCGTTACGCTTGCGCATCTAGAAAGCGTGGAAAATGTCCCAGGCTGCCTGACACGCAGCGCCCAAGCGATCATCGTTGAGAGGGAAATAGAACAAACAGGAAGCTCAGCGCACGATCCAGGCGCGCGCCGTCTCAGGAAGGGGGTACACAAGTATTACGGGGGAGTGGAAAGTAGTCAAGGCAGCCGTCAAATGCTGTCTTCACTTGAACAACACAGTCTTACGGTTCGGGTCGATTTCTCCTGACACCTGATTACGTCGCCTCCCGCCAATCGCAGAGGCATAGTTTAAGGTACCTTCTGCGAACGGCGGCAACTGCACTTGGCCAACCTGAGTTAGAATATCGGCGCAGCGCGCAAGAAACGGCGCACGAGGTTCTCTTGATTCATCGCAAGATTTTTCACAATGACCGGATTGTTTCCGTGGATGAAGCGCGCCTTTCTCCCGGCCAGGCTGGGCTTCTGAATGGCTGGGGCCTGTTCACGACGATGCGCGTTTTTCAGGGCGAGCCGTTTGCCTACGAGCGGCACTGGCGGCGGCTGGAAAAAGATGCCGGACGCGTGCGGCTGCCGTTTCCATTCGACGCGGCGCAGGTACGGCGGCAGCTGGGCGAATTGCTGGCCGCGAATCATGTTGTGGAAGGCACGGCTCGAATTTACATGGTCTACAACCGAGTGGGATTCTGGCAAAGCGGCGAGCCCATGCCCGAGGTGGACTTGATTCTCAACTCGGCTGGGCTTCCGTCGCACACGGACGAGGCGCGGCTGGGCGTTGCCGAAAATGGACGCCATGCGGCGTCGCCCCTCGCCGGCGTGAAGACCACTTCATGGCTGAATAACGTCTGGCACCTGGCCGAAGCTCAAAAGGCCGGCTGGACGGAAGTGATTTTGCTGAATGAGCGCGCCGAAGTGGCCGAGTGCACCTCCGCGAATATTTTTTGCGTGAAAGATGGCGCGGTGTTCACTCCGCCGCTTTCGTCGGGATGCCTCGAAGGAGTGACGCGAAGCGTGCTGCTGGAAATCGCGCCGCGAGCGGGCGTATCCATGAGCGAAAAAACACTGACCATGGAAGATCTTTACGCGGCAGAGGAAGTGTTCATCACCTCGACCAACCGCACGCTGCTGGGAGTGGGAGAAATTTCCGGGCACCGCTATTCCACGGTGATGGGACCCGTGGTGCAGAAACTGGAACGCGCGTTCGAGGCCACCATGCGCGAGTACATCGCGGCGCGTGCGGCTGCGGCTCGTTGATGGAATGGGATGCTGCCTTGAGTAGCACAGGCTTCAGCCTGTGGCTTTTTCCTGTGTGCTTAAATTCAAAAGCCACAGGCTGAAGCCTGTGCTACTTAGCGCGGCTCCATGCCTTTGGCTTTCATGACTGGCGCGGCTACGGGACCTGTGAGGAACTTCATCAGGGCCAGGGCTGCTGCAGAATCGTGAGCGTTCGATGACACTCCCCCTGAAGTATCGATTTGCGCTTGAAATTCGGCTGGAATCGAACCCACCAGATCGACTCCTGGAAAAAACTTGATCTCTGGAATCAGCGAGAAAACAACTTCCGCCTTCCCTTCGGTAACATTTATTTGAGGGCGGCCCGGTTCCGTATCCAGCATCAATTTCGATCTTACGGCCTGCGCGATTCCCAGCTTCGCGAGCATTTCGTTGATGTGCGGAGCGCTTGCACCGGTGGGATTGAAGGTGATGGCCTTTGCGTTCATCAGTGTGCGCCGCATCGATTCCGCCGTGCTGATGTCGGGCTTGGTGGCTCCCGCGCGAACGCCCATTCCGATGCTGGTGCTGGCGATTTCGGCGCGCCCTCCTGGAGCGATTTTTCCCTGCTTTATCAAATCGTCCAATACATTGGAAGTCAAAATCGCGGCGTCAAATGGCTCCCCCGCCAGAATTTTATCTCTCAGATTTTTCGAGGAATTAAACTGCGGAACGAATTTGCGTCCAGTGGCCTGCTCGATCTGCGGGGTGAGATCCTCCACCACTGTTTTCATGCTGTCCGAAACCATCACGTGAAGCTCACCCGTTTGCGCGGCCGTCCTAAGGGGAAGCAGTGTGACCCATCCGGCGGTGAGTGACAGGAGTGCGGCGGCTATGATGAAAACACTTCTCATTCTCTTGCTCACAGTTTTCCCCTTTTATTGAAAGCTTCGGTACGCGGCATTTAAACCCCCGCCACTGACGAGGCGGGCTACAAAAATCTGCCCCGCGTCCTTGCGCTGTAGCCCGGGTCTTCAGACCCGGGGTTTTTCTGTCGATTGCACCGACCAAGTAGATGCCGCACTCACAACGGCTGATCTGGCCTGGCGATGGTTCGCCACATGTGGGCTACCGGACCGCCATCATTCCCGAGGCCTTCCTTGGGCTGCTTGAAGTGGCGTCCGATTATATCGATGAATGGGTCGATGGACACCACGGCACTGGGATCGAAGGCATACAAATCGTTCACCGTGACCAGGCGCGCGTCCATGTACCAGGGATGCTTGCGAACCATTTGGTAGGTTGCTTCGATATAGGGCGGCGGCACGTAGTCCGCGCCAAACAGTTGACGATAAAGATCCGGATATTCGTAACCCACGGATGGATCAGGATAGTAGCGCAGCGCCTGATGATAGCGAATGGCGAAGCTTACTTTTTCCGGCACGTAGGGCTCGAAGAGTTGCGCTCCCCACCAGCCATGGTCGGTGCGAATGATTTCCTGCACCACGTCATGCAGCAGGCAGGCCAGAATAATTTCCTCGGTCATGCCGTTCCTCATTGCCAGGGCCGCGCTTTGCAGCACGTGGTTTGAGGTGTCAATGAATCGAAGTTTGAAAAAATCGTACAGCGTGGGATTGGCGGGCATGGGTGGAAGTCTTTTCACATTATCGCCCGTGCGCGGAACATACATGAATCCGACGCCTTCGCGATACTTGCGCGTTTCGATTTGCTGTTCCACTTCGGCTACTGTCGGATATTTTTCTGGTTTTACTTTGTCCCACGCGGGATCGCCGGTCTTGGCCCGGTTCAACTGGTCCATCATGTGCGATTCCAGCGCGTCGGCTCGCGCCTCGGAGTCCATTCGGCCGGCCGCTTCCGGGCCGCCGAGACTGTCGAGAAAAGTTTTCTTATCAATTTCCATGGGCCCTCCTGACGAAGCGCGAAATTGCGAATTTTCTTTTCTAAATAGAACGGTAGACCCGGCGGTTTGCAGTGTCAACCACGCTTGCCGTGTCGATTGCTCATGTTTGGGTTGCAGGGCGGGCAGTTACGCCAGGTTTTCCGGCCGCACCGGGAGACGGCGAACGCGCCTGCCTATTGCGGCGAAAATGGCATTGCACAGCGCGGGGGCAACCGGAGGCAGAACGAATTCGCCGGCTCCGGTGGGCGGCTTTTCGCTGGGAATAATGTGCACTTCCGTCTTGGGCATTTCATCGAAGCGCATCACCTGATAGTCGTTGAAATTGTTTTGCTGCACGCGCCCGCGGTCAATGGTAATGGCGCTGTGCATCGCGGCCGTTAATCCATAAACGATGCAGCTGCGCGCCTGCGCTTCGATGCTAGAGGGGTTCACGATTCTCCCGCAATCCAGCGCGCAAACTACGCGATGAACTTTCAGCGTGCGTTCCTGGCGATTCACGGAAATTTCGATGGAGTGTGCCACGAAGCCGTCGTAGGAGGTCACCACGGCCAGGCCGCGGAATCGGCCCGCCGGCAGCGGCTTGCCCCATCCCGCATGGGTCGCCGCGGTTTCCAGCACGGCCAGATGCCTCGGCGATTTGGCAAGCAAGCGCCGCCGGAATTCATACGGATCCTTTTTCCCTGCGGTGGCCATTTCGTCGATGAAGCTTTCCAGGAAAAAACCGTTCTGCGAAGCGCCTACCGATCTCCAGAATCCGATGGGCACTGGCGTATTTACCAATTGAAAATCAATCGATATGTTTGGAATGGAGTAAGGGACATCGTCCAGGCTCTCCACGCTGCGATGATCGAAATTGTCCTTAAGCGGCCCGAAGCGTGCCAGCAGCGATGGCGAGGAAACGCGGCTCGACCAGACTACCGGCCATCCATCCGCATCCAGGCCAGCCGTGCAGCGCGCGTGGGAAACCATTCGATAATAGTCGTGCTGCATATCGTCTTCGCGCGACCAGGTCACTTTCACCGGCGCGCCTGTGGCTTTTGAAACTTCCACCGATTCGCCGATGAAGTCGGGTTCAAATCTGCGCCCGAACCCGCCGCCGAGAAATGTGGTGTGAATAAAAACGTTGCTGATATCGAGGCCAGTGATCTTCGCGGCCGTGGTCTGGGAACTAGTCTGTGCCTGCGTGGGCGCCCACACGTCGCAGCGGTCCG
This sequence comes from uncultured Acidobacteriota bacterium, assembly GCA_963825365.1. Classification (GTDB taxonomy): domain Bacteria; phylum Acidobacteriota; class Terriglobia; order Acidiferrales; family UBA7541; genus Palsa-360. Next base: position 207,434 of record CAWGSV010000005.1, read on the forward strand.
CGCGAACATGCGCGGTGCAATTCTGCGGCTCCATGGTGGCGTGCGCCAGAAAAGGGACTTCGTAGTCCACCGTAAATTTGCTGGCCGCGGATGCCAGTCCGGCTTCCACGTCACCTTCTTTTCGAGCAACCTGGCCGGGCCGCGCGGCGCCCTCCGCTAACGCTTTGCTGATGTCCGCGCTGGTGAGCTTTGCGTTCGGCCCTTCGTCCCATTGCACTTCCAGAGCGCGGCGGCCTTGCATGGCCGCCCAGGTATTGCCCGCGATCACGGCAACGCCGTTTGAAATCTGGATCGCATCTTTCACGCCGGGAACGAGCTTTGCCTTGGCCGCGTCGAAGCTGGCCACTTTTCCGCCGAACACCGGGCATCGCGCAACTACGGCATACACCATTCCCGGGATTCGCACATCGATTCCGTACTGCGCGCTGCCATTTACTTTGGCGGGAGTATCGAGCCGCTTTGTGGGCTTGCCTATAATTTGATATTGGCTGGGTGTTTTGAGCGGCACGTCCTGCGGAACGGGCAATTTGGCAGCGGCCTCCGCCAGGCTGCCATACGTCAATCGCCGCTTGCTGGCAGCATGCACTACCTCGCTATTTTCCGCGCTGCACTGTGCGGCATCCACTCCCCATTTCTGCGCCGCTGCCTGGATCAGCATGGCGCGCGCCGTAGCGCTGGCCTTGCGTAGCGGATTCCATGACGTGGGTGTGCCGGAACTGCCGCCGGTGCCTTGCACACCGAATCGCGGATTGGTGTAAACCTTGTCCGCGGGGGCGAACTCCGTGCGAACATTTTTCCAATCGCAATCGAGTTCATCGGCGGCGATCATTGCGAGGCCAGTCAGGATGCTTTGGCCCATTTCCGACTTGTCGATGAGCACCGTCACCAGATTGTCCGTGCCAACATGAATCCACGCGTTGAGGACGATGGGTGCATCCGCTGCGGCTGCCAACATTTCCATGTCGCCATGGAAATAGAAGCCGACCAGCAAGCCGGTTGCTCCGGCGGCGCTCTTCTTGAGGAAGCTGCGGCGATTGATACCTTGTATGTTGAGACCCATTCTCATCCTCCGGCCAACTGAACGCTTGGTGCGCGGCAAACTGCGCTGATTGAATTTACACGAAATCGTATGACTGCGATCAGTTAGTGTCAACCAGTTACGGGCGACACTCGCTCTTTCTTCACGTCTTTCTCTGTGCCCTCTGTATTAAGGACTTTGCTTGGGCTTGAAAAAAGTCCAAAGCTTTAACGCAGAGGGCACAGAGAACACAGAGAAAACCAGGCGACCCTGGAGTTTGTGCTTGGGCGGCGGAACTTCTTGGCGTGTTCGGGGTTGAGAATCACAGGGATTGGGCGTATGAAATTGAGTGTGGTGATATGCCCGCAAACGGGGATTGAGATTTTTGGCAAGGCGATGACTGAGCAATGAAGCGGTGGACTGAAATCGTCGGCGCGGGGCTTTTGGCAGCCGCGGTGCTCGCAGCCCCACTGGCATGGGCTGGGCCTCGCCGTGGCGGCGCGGAATCATTTTCTCCTACATCGCCGTCGGGCGGGAACGACAAGAGCGGCCAGGCAAATTTTGCAGGCAAGCTTCCCATCCACGAATTGAACGAGGAAGAAGCCATCCTGCACGCCCTCAACAAGCTTGGATTCGGGCCCCGTCCCGGCCAGGTGGAACAAATTGAAAAGACCGGACTCGAGAACTGGATTCAGGCGCAGCTTCATCCGGAAAATATCGGTGACACGGAAATGAATGCGCGTCTCGCGCAATTCCCTGCCCTCGATCTCAGCGCCGCGGCGCTACTCGACCAATACCCGCCGCACGATGTTGCCGCCAAGCGGTTGGGCATGAAAATCGAGGATTATCAAAAACGCCTGCAGGAATTGGCCAAGCAGCCCGGTGGCGCGAATTCCCTTCCGTTCAAGGATCAGAATGAAATCGTAAATGAATCTGATGGAAGCAAAAATGATTCGCGCGGTGTACAGCGAGCGGCAACTTGCCGAGCAACTCTCGGACTTCTGGTTCAATCACTTCAATATTTTTGTCTACAAGGATCCGGATCGCTGGTATCTGATTCCGTACGAACGCGACGCCATCCGCCCGCACGCGCTGGGCAAATTCCGTGATTTGCTGGAAGCCACGGCAAAGAGCCCGGCGATGCTTTTCTATCTCGATAATTCCTCGAGCGCGGACCCGCATGCCTTCGACCGCCTGAAGCTGCATCCGGTGCGCGCGCGGCCTGGCGAAAAACTTCCGCCGCTCGGCGGCCGGCGCGGCCTGAATGAAAATTACGGTCGCGAATTGATGGAGCTTGCACACGCTCGGCGTCGACGGCGGCTACACGCAGGAGGACGTGATCGACGTCGCGCGGGCCTTCACGGGATGGACCATCGAATCGCCGCGCGAAAATCCCGCTATTTTATTTCGACGAACGAATTCACGATCCGGATGCGAAACGCGTGCTCGGGAAAAAAAATCAAAGGCGGAGGAATCAAGGACGGAGAGCAAGTTCTCGATCTCCTGGTAAAAGATAAACACACGGCGCAGCACATTTCCGCTGCAACTGGCGCGAGCATTTTGTGTCGGACGATCCGCCTCCGGCGCTCGTCGCGCGCATGGCCAAGACGTTTGAGAAATCCAAAGGGCGACATTCGCGCGGTGATGGCCACCATGATTTATTCGCCGGAGTTCTGGACGCGCGCGGCGTTTCGAGCAAAAGTGAAGACGCCATTTGAGCTGGTGGTGTCCACGGCGCGCGCGCTCGGGGCCGACGTGGATCAGCCCATGCAACTGGCGCAGTGGGTCGCGCGCATCGGCGAACCGCTCTACCAGTGCCTGCCGCCCAACGGCTATTCGGATAAAGCGGCCGCATGGGTCAGCACCGGCGCTCTGCTGAATCGCATGAATTTCGCGGTCGCATCTGACCGGCAACAAGGTGCGCGGCGCGCAGGTGGATATCAATTCCCTGGTGGGCACTGATGCTTGGCGGGAATCCGCAAATCGGCGCTGCGATCGCGTCGAAAGCGAATTTCTTGCGGGGCAGATTTCCGATTCGACGCGCGCGACGCTCGAAAAGGAAATGATCGAACCGCGGATCCTGGGCGCAAAGCTTGACGATCCGGTGAAGCAAGTTAATGTGGGCCTGATTACCGGGCTGGTGCTCGGCTCGCCGGAATTTCAAAAACGCTAGTCCTTGCCTGCCAAGATCGTGGAGCCCGGTGCGCCACGGCATCGAATCGCAGCGCGTTTACTGCGGATCGACCATGGCGCTGGCCGCTTGCGTTCCAATGGCATCGCCATTTACGACGATTTCGACTCTGCGATTGCGTTGGCGTCCTTCGGGCGTATCGTTTCCTGCCACGGGTTGCGTCCTTCCGTATCCGCGCGCGGCAGCTGCAGCCGGTCTGACGCCCTGATCAATCAGAAAATCCAGCACGGCGGCGGCGCGATTTTCAGAAAGCTGCTGGTTAAAATCGTCACCTCCCACGCTATCCGTATGGCCTTCAATCTGCAAAGTGAGGCCCGGATGCGCCAGCACGATGCCGGAAACTTTGGCCAATTTTTCGCGCGCGCCCGGCTTCAGCGTGTAGCTGCCCGAATCGAAGAGCACGTCGGACATATTGACGATCAGCCCGCGCGCGGAATCTCGCGTTTGCAGGACTGCGTTCAATTGCCCGAGAAGCTGCTGGCGCAACGACGTTTTTTCCGTTTCGGCTTGCGCTGCCGCCTGACGGGCCCTGGAGGCTTCGGCTTCGGCGGCGCGCTGTTGCTCCTGTGCGGCGGCTTTAGCCTGTTGCGCGGCTTCTGCTTGCCGCGCGGCATCGCTGGCTGCCTGTTCGGCGGCGGCTTGCTGGCGCGCCGATTCCTGCGCGGCTAACTCCGCCTCGTGCTGGACGCGTTCCGCGTCGGCTCTGGCCTGCTCGGCAGTCAGGCGGGCTTGTTCGGCTTCCACACGCCGCTGAGCCTCTTCCTCTGCATCCTGGCGGGCTTTGATTTCGCGTTGTTCCGCCGCTTGCTTTTCCGCCAGCGCGACGCCCTGTGCATCATCCTCAGCCTTCTTCTTGACGGCCATTACGCGGGCTTCTTCGGCCGTCTGCACAACTTCGCGCGCAGCCGATTCCACGGCTTTCTTGTCCGACTTCCGGCTGTATGCGTCTTCCGCCCACTGCAGCTGCTGCTCGGCCTTGGAAAAGGTGGACGCAGCGTACTTATCCGCCAGCGCCACGCGCGCAATGCGCACCGCGTTGCGCGCCTCGAACATCTCGCGCGGCGTTTTGGGATCGATGCCAAAAATAGCGTTCTCGATCTTAGTGTTCGTCGACGAATAGACGCGAGGCCCCAGCAGTTCGAATTTCACATCGATATTTTCGACGGCGGAGGTGGACTGCGCGCCAAATACGTTCTCGACCACCACCAGGCTTCCGGGCTGCATAACCGCAAAGTACGGCTCCGCGGTCACCACCATCCCAAACGTCTGCATGTTGGTGATGGCTTTTATCGTTCCGGCGCCATTCTTGAGCACCAGCTCACCCAGGTTTTCGGCGCGGCCCTCCGGCGAAATGCCCCACACCACGTAAGTCAGATATTCCAGACCGAACCTGGTGGAGTCTTGCAGGCCCATAAATTGCGCCTCGATTTCGACGCGATTGCCTTTGTTTGCCACATTGGCTTCGCCCGACGCTTGTGGCATTAGCTCCGTCCCATGCATGGCAACTTTAATGCTATTTCCCACGCGGCGATAATTCCCAGCCTTGGTGCTTCGGGACGTACTGTTGGCACCCGAAGGACTGCTTGCGGAGAGACCAGTCGACGAGGGGCCTGCCGTTGACGGCTTGGCCGCGCCCTGATTTGCCGGCGCATTATTGGCCGCCTGGACTTGCGATGCCCCGCCCGCTTGAGTTGCAAAAGAAAGTGCCGCTACTCCGGCCAGAATTAGAAGATATTTTGTCGCGATCTTCACGGTAAGCTCTCCTATGGCCAATAGATCTGTTGTCTGAAACTCGCCATCTGCGGTGGATTGCCTGTCATGCCCTCCCCCAACGCTCTAACAAGCGGGGGAGATTCCATTGCATCTCTGCTGCACTTACTTTCTTGTGTGGTGGGAGCCCGGCTCCCCTATTCCCAACCAAACCGAATTTATCCGTCAGCGTGGTCTATAAAGACACAATCCCATATGAAGAAAGGAGCAAATTGCAGACCAAATCTCAAAACTTTGATTGCACAAGAGTTACGATAAAGTCCGGGCGAGAGACGATTCTCCAATGTTTCAAAAAGTATCAAGATTGTCAGGTTGAGAGATGTTTTAAGACGGCGACAGTCTTCCATCGGTATGGAGCTGAAAAATTTGATGGCGATCCGGCCAGCGTTTACGAGGCGCGAAGCAACGAAAGCAAACAGTGCGGCGCAGCCGCAACCAAAGGCAACTTTCATGACTAAACTGGGTATTGCCCTTGTTTCCTCTGTCAGTCCCGTTAGGGACGACACATCGTAGCCCACCACGTAAGTGGTGGGAACGATTTGGTCCTAACTGCCCAGAGCCCCGGAGGGGCGGCGCAGGTTTGAAGCTTGTGCCGCCCCTCCGGGGCTTTTATTCGGGGATGTTGCAGTCCCACCACTTACGTGGTGGGCTACGATGTGTCGTCCCTCCGGGACTTCGAGCGAAATCACGCCTGGACCGGAGCAATACTAAATTCGTCGCACCACGCAAAGAATCTACGGATTAGCAGTACAGTCGATCGAATGAAAATTGCATACGCGAAAGGCTGCTCGCCTCCGCGCTGGCCGGCCATGCGGTAGCGATTTCTGCCCCAAATTCGGACTTTTCAGAGTATAGTATGGCGTCCAAAAGACACCTGAGGAGGAAATACAATGCGAAAAAGATTCCTGCAAACGCTGATTGTTCTGGCAATCCTATCGGTGGCAGTAGCCGCAACTGTGGCCGCGCAGCAACCAGCAGCGCCAGCCCCACCGCCATCCAAGTTCAAGTTGATGAGTTCCGCGTACCCAGAGGGTTCCATGATCCCGACGCAATATTCGTGCGCGGATCCCAACGGCGCTTCGCCGGCTCTTTCCTGGTCCAATCCTCCCGCTGCGGCGGTAAGTTTTGCCGTGATCTTCCACGATACCGACGCCGCTCCCATGAAGGGAACCATGGACGTGACGCACTGGATCTTCTGGGGCATTCCCGCCACCTCCACATCCGTGGCGGCCGGAGTGAAGCCGGATTCCTCGCCCGATGGCATCGTGCAGGGCAAGAACGTCCGCAACGTGAATGGATTTCAGCCGCCCTGCCCGCCTCCAGGCGCGACGCCGCACCACTATATTTTTGAAATGTATGCGCTGGACACCAAACTCGACCTGCCCGCAGGCACCGCCCGCGCCGATCTCTTGAAGGCTATGGACGGCCATGTGATCGGGAAGGCGACTTACGTGGGTCTTTACGGACGATAGTCGGCTGGTAAGAACGACAACTAGCCGTCAGTGGCAAATTATTTCGGCCAGCCTATTCTGCGCGCGCTTGCTCACAGAATAGGCTGGCCGTTTTTTTTCTGGCCCGCACTTGCATGCGACGATCGCGATCCGGCAGATCTTTATTCCGCGCGAGGAAATGCTTCCAGCTGCCTGCCATCCGGCAACACGAGAGTGGTCAGTCGCAGGAACTCTTCCCTTTTCTTGGACTGGTATCCGTTCAGAGTAATCTGGTCTCCGACCTGAATGATTTTGCTATTCCAGCCTGAGCGGTGCAATACCAGGGCGTTGGACGCTTCACCATTCCAATTGTGAACTTTGCCCTGGTCATCCTTCACATCCACATAAATCTGCACGTGAGGATTGATGAACTCGAACCTGGTCACCGTTCCCTTCACGGTTACAACTTTGGACGTGTCTTCGCCCGCGGTTCCGTGATGAGCGAACGTAGGCGCGACCAGCGCCAGTGCAGCAAGGAGAATTGCGATAGGGGCCCCGAGTTTCCAATACATGGAGAAGCCTCCAAGATGGGCATTTCAGACTGCGCTCATTTTGTTCAATGGCAGTCCGTTTGTTGAAACCGTGTTTATGCGGAACGACTAGATGGGCGGAGTCTATCATAAGTTGAAAAATACGGTGAAGAACTGCAAGGGCCCGAAACTCATTCTTGGCTCAGCTAAATTCCGGGAACATTTGCAGCTAGAGGGAGCCCAGGTAGGCCACGATTGAAATCATGTCAGAGGTGCTCAGCTTCTCCACGACGGCTTTCATCACTGGGCTTTGGCGAGTGCCCCGCTGATAATTGTAAAGTTGTCTCATCAAGTAGATGGTAGTGCGCCCGGCAATCGCGGGCACGTCGCCCATGCCGCGCAAATCCGCTCCGTGGCAGGTGGCGCACCGCACTGTTTTCCCCGACGCCCCAGTATTCACAATTGCTTTGCCTTTGGCCACGCTGCCAATGGGCACGTAGGCGAGGAATCCAGAGTGCGGATCGCGCAGCCGTTCCGTGCGGTCGCTATCCTGCGGCACCTCGATGATGCGCTCGCCAAGCGGCTCGCTCTGTCCGCCGTCCAGCGGCAGAAACATGCCGGCCGGAGACTGCCGTGTCTTGGGCGCCGTGGCGCTCTCGACCACCTCCATCCAGGGCTTCCACTTCTGCGAGGAATAATATTCGGCGGCAGCCTTTGTTTCCTCATCGCTCAGGAATCTGGCGATTTGCGTCATTTCGTTGGCATTGGCTTTTCTGGGATCGGCGCTTTTGCGGCCGCCGCTCTTGAAGAGAGCCATTTGCTGCAGAAAATAATTCACCGGCAACCCCGCAAGGTGGGCGTTCTCCGGTTTGCCCAGCCCGTTGAAATAGTGGCAGTGACCGCAAGCCCTCAAGTGGTCCTTCTCATGCCCAAATTTCACGATGTCCGGCGCCGGCGAATGCTCGCCCGGAAACCAATCGGCCGGAGCCCAAAACGATTGCACCTGCGAAATGGTAAAGGATTGATCGCTGCCGGGAAGATGTAGAAGAGTGCCGTCATCGGGCCAAGGACGGCCTGGCTTTGAGCAATCGTGAGGTTTGGTAACAGGCGAGCATGGTGGCGCGACTGGATCAGGACCAGGTGTAACAAAACCGTAAGCCCACGAAATTGGGTCCGGGGCGTGGCTTTGCGCGACTGCGGCCTTTGGCGCCGCGACAAGCGACATCAGCGAGAGGATTCCGACTGCCGCGAATTTCTTCATCTCCCCCTCAACAAAACTATGGCCCTGCTTTAAGTGGCGCGGGCTTCAACCTGCGGATTTTTGTCATTGCAAGGTCTAAAACCCGCAGGCTGAAGCCCGCGCCACGAATTCACGATTCGCTTTCCGGTTAGAAGCCGGGCTAGGCCGAGGCAGCCGCGTTGGCGCGCCTCTGCAAATCCTCGTAAAGATCTTCGGATAGGGCAATACCCGCTTCGGCAATCTTCTCGCGATTTGCAAAACGCCTCGATCCGGGCAGGCGCGCTCCGGCTTCTCCCTCGATGGCATGGCAAAGAGTTTCAATGCGCTCCAGCACAGCGTCACCACCGAACGTTTGAATATCAAACAGCAGAAAAAGCTGGCCGATGGACGGCGCGTCACCTTCGGCATCGAAAAAGGAGCTTGCTTCGAAGCCGAAATGCGAGCGAGTCAGCGCGGCGGAGAGCAACTCAACGATCAAAGCCAGCGCCGCGCCCTTTGCGCCGCCAATCGGCAGCATTGTGCCTTCCAGCGCGGCGCGAGGATCGGTGGTGGGCCTGCCCGAGGAATCCAGCGCCCAGCCCTCGGGAATGGATTCGTTGCGCTGGGCCGCCAGCATGATCTTGCCGCGCGCGACGGCACTCATGGCAAGGTCGATGACCAAAGGTTGTTGATTGCGGCGCGGGCAAGCCATGGCGATGGGATTGGTACCGAACACTCCTCGCGTACCGCCCCATGGAGCAATCGCCGCTGGCGAATTTGAAAATGCCAGTGCCAGCAAATTTCGCCGCGCCAGCAATTCCACATAGCGCCCAAGAACTCCGCAATGGTGCGAATTCCCAACCGCAATTGCCACCACGCCTGCTTCCCGCACGATGGGCAATGCCGCTTCGATCCCGGCGGCGATGGCAGGAAATGCGAAGCCGCTTCGCGCATCCACTCTCACCACGCCCGATGCCAGGCGGCTCACTTGCGGCTGCGCCATGCCGTCAACTTTCCCGCTGGCCAACTGATCGGCATACGCGGGAATGCGTGAAAGGCCGTGAGAACCGATGCCATCGAATTCCGCCGCAATGAGCGCATCGGCAACGTGGCCTGCGTTCAGAGAGCTTGCCCCAGCGCCGACAAGGACACGGATGGCAAGCTCATGCAACTCACTGGATGGGCGAACAGTCATAGGCAATTTAAAAAGTATTCTCTCAACGATTCGCCTGCGTCGATTGGCCAAGAAAAATAATGAAATTATTCTACAACAATCGAGAAGACCGCCGCGATTGTTCCTTGGGCCGAAGGAAAAACCGCATGAGCGCTCGAACTTCTTGCCACAAGGACGTTTCTGCGGAGCGCTCGGCAACGCACCCCGGAAACCCTTGATCGCTCCATGGCTGCGTAGTAGTGTCTGTTGACTCTTGCCAGCATACAAAGATATTGCAACGCCCAATTGGGCTAGGTGACGGGGGCGCACAAGATTGCCTGCAGACGCGGCCAAGAATCGATCCTCCGATGTAGGAAAATACTTTGGCGTGTCGTTGCCGATTTGGGTGCTGGTCTTCCTCGCCGTGGGACTCGCCGTCGGTTTGCTATTTCCCAAAAACGGTTTCGCGAACGCAGCCTACGTCAGCGGCTCGTGGTTTCCAAAGGGCGTGGTGACATTCGCCGGCCCCTTGATTTTTGCTTTGCTCGCGGCAGCCACGGCAAAACTTGTGCTTCTCCACGGCCGCCGCGCGCAGCGGCTGTTTGGGTTGATCGTTGCTTTGTATTTAGCTTTGGGCGTAGCCTCGCTGATCTTCGTCACTATATTGATTCCCCTTCTGACTAAGCTACCGTTTGTCACGACCGATGCGGGCGTGTCGGGGCCGGGCGTGTGGTTCGGGCAAGTGGCGACCACTTTTGTTTTGTTTCTCACTTCGCAGCCGCTCATTCAGACTCTGCTGGGCGCCATGCTGGTGGGATATTTCTCCGCCATGGTTCCCGCGCTGTATCCCTTGGCGGCCGGATTGATCCGCTGCAGCAATGCCATCCTATGGTTCTTCGGCAACCTACTTTGGTATTACCCGATCATGATTGGCTGTCTTGCGATTGGCATCCCTCTGAAGTTTGGCGCAAAAGGCATGAACGCATACGGGGAAACAATCCTTTGGACTGCTCTCGTCACAATTTCCTTTTCAGTCCTAATGGTTGCTTTGACGCTGTGGACCACCAAGCGCACGCCCAAGCAGGTCTTCTCTTATTTTGCGGCCGTGTGGCCCACCGGCTTTGGCACGGGCGGCTCGTATGAAACTCTGGCGGTAAATATCGTATCCGCCGAAAAGGATCTCGGGACTGCGCCGTGAAATCGCCGAAGTCTCCATCGTGTTTGGAACCGTGTTGAACAAAAGCTGCGCCAGCATGTCCATGCTGCTGATTACCATTTCTGCGACGCGCTTGCTGCACATCCCCTTTTCAATGACCGACGTAATTTTGCTTGTCCCGCCCATGCTGATGCTGGGCCTGGTATCTCCTGGAATTCCGGGAGGCGCGGGATTTTTCATGTCGCCCATCGTGGCCGTTCTACTGCACGTGCGCGACCCGGACACCTTCGTGAATACATTCGTGGCCATGTATGCCGGGCTGATTCCCATGCTTTCCACCGCGGGCAATACCACCAACGATGGCCTGGTCGGCGCGCTGCTCAACGATCGATTTGCGAATTACCTTGGTTTGGAAGAATCCGCCGAGGCCGCGAAAAACAGAACGCGCTCCGGGAGTGAAGGAGCCGGAACGGATTCCGCAATTGGCAAACTTGCTGGTTGGGCTGCGCTTCTTGTGGGCACATGGATGCTGGTCTCGCCGCAGGCGCTGCTCGGACTCAACCAGTTGAAGTGGATGCATAATTACGCTTTTCCGGGGGAGGTCCTGCTGGGAATACTGTTCCTGAGCGTTTCGCTGTACTTGATTGGTGGGCGGAGACCTGAAAATATTCCGAGCCACTGATGATACGGCGTCCTTGGTAGGACAGGCTTCAGCCTGTCTGCTTTTCAGCGCTGACGGAAATCAAAACCAGACAGGCTGAAGCCTGTCCTACTTGTGCCCTGCGTACATCATTTCCTCGCAGATAAATTCCCCGATGTCCCAGGTGGGTTTCAGCTGGAAAACGATCTGCGCGCTCCAGGTCTTGGTGTACGCTTTGGGATCCTCAATGGTCAAGTCGTCCTGTAGTGTGTCGTGGCTCACTCGGCGGAAGCGCTCTACGAGGTGGAGTTGATCACTGTGCGGATGCCCGATCCTGTCCAGCCAGGTCTTGTCGTTGAAACCAATAGTGTCGACGACCAGCGTCTCTCCCTCGTAGTGTCCGATCGAGTGTCCCATCCAGGATGGATCCAAATCGTCCGGATGCTTTCGGCCGTCCATGAAAACCTCGCGCACAAAGTGATCGTACTCGAAATACATCATCACGCGGCCCGTGCCTTGAATGAACTCCACGGGATGCGGGCGAAAATAAATGTAGGGAACGCCGGGCGGCAGGCAGTTGTAATCCGGCGAATTGGAATCTTCCACGGCCACGGCTTTGGGCCCAAACGTGGGCTTGGCTTCGAGGTATTTGGCCTCCGCCCAGGGCGTCATGGGAGGCTCATCCTTGATGAAGGAATATCCGGCGTAAGAGCGCGCGTTGGCGGGCGCGACTTTCTGCCAGATTCCGGACAGGTCCGGCGCTTGGCTTACAGCAGCAGGCGAATTTGTTGCTGCCGGTCTGTCGGGTGTCTGTCCGTGCAAGACAGTTGAAAAAACGAGAGCCGCAATCAACGCAGCGCTTGACGCGAAAATATTTTTTCGCATGGCATCTCCCATCGCGATTCCTGACGACCACCGATGAACGCCACTGTAGCACCAAACTTCAAAAAATCGCGAGAAACCAGAATCGCAACTTAGGTGTGCGCAGTTCAACGACCTTTGAAAACAGCTACCAACCGCGCTGACAAGAGGAGACAGTGCGTTTATCACCAGAGGCAAATGGAAGTAAAAGCGAAATCTCACCGCATGAGGACGCCAAAAGATATATTCTCTATTGATAAACTAACGTATAGAGAATGCGGCGCGAGCATTCGAGATTTGCCACATTGGCGAATCCACATTTTCAATTCCGCACTCTGCTCCCAAATTTAAGAATTTACTTGACTTCCAATCCATGTGGGACTACAAGCGCTATCAAAGTGATGCCCCAGCTATGAGTTTTTGGGGCCGGCCCGCTGTGATCCAGTTAATTTTGAATGAGGGGTGAGGAATATGAATTCGTCGACCTTGGCCAGGAAACTGGCGCGCACGCTTTTCCCGTTGTTTGTAATTCTGCTGATCTCTCTTCCTGCTTTTTCACAGGCGAGCCTGGGACGCATCCTGGGAACGGTCACCGATCAGAGCGGCGGGTCCATGGCCGGCGCAACCGTGACTGTGCTCGACGTGGAAAGAGGACTCAAGCGCACGCTGAGCGCCGACGAGGCCGGAGAGTTTAACGCGCCGAACCTTACCCCAGGAACTTACACCGTCCGCGCCGAAGCCAAGGGCTTCAAGAGCTCCGAGCGCCAGGGCATCTTGCTGGAAACCGGCAAGGAAATTCGCGTAGACCTCTCGCTGACGCCCGGCGAGCAGTCGCAAACGATTACGGTCACCAGCGAAGCGCCTATGGTGGAAACCACCAACGCCACACTCGGCGGCACAATCAGCAACGAATCGATCAACGACTTGCCCCTAAACGGCCGCAACTACCAGAATTTGCTTTCCATGCGACCCGGCGTGACGGTTACTCCTGGAGGCGGGAGCTGGACCCAGAGCACCAACGGCGTGCGGCCCGAGGACAATGTCTACCTGGTCGGCGGGATGTACAACGTAGGCGCGTTTTCGGCGCTCAGCATCTTGAACGCTCCGGCGCTCGCGGGAGATGCGGCTTCGATTTTGCCGATTGACGCCATTCAGGAATTCAACACCGAGGAAAATCCTCGAGCCGAGTACGGCTGGAAGCCCGGCGCGGTAGTCAACGTCGGCATCAAGGCCGGCACGAATACGCTGCACGGCACCGCTTATGCCTTCGGGCGAGACACTTCTTTTGACGCACGCAATTTCTTCAATGAGACCAGCGAGCCGGGGTGCCCTGCCCCTTGCGCCAAGACCGGCGTGTCGCTCGAACAGTATGGCGCCACGATCGGCGGCCCCATTAAGAAGGACAAGATCTTCTTTTTCGGCGGCTACGAAGGGCAACGATACACTGTGGGAAGCCCCTTTCAAGCTACTGAACCGGTGAATGTCACGATGGGAGGGAACCCGATCGCTCAGCATTCCAGATGCCAAGGCTGCCCTGAATGCGCAATGTGCTCTGACCCCTGCGGCCTCCTTTTGTACTGGGGCGACGGCGAATCTTCAGCGCACTGAGCCAGCACCTACTGAACACCATTTGGCCGACTACCGCAATTACTACGACAAGTGGGATCGTATCCGCCAACTTCCCGAGCACCTTTGCGTCCGATAATTGGCTGGCAAAATTCGACGTCCACCTCAGCGACAAAAACTCACTGAGCTTCATGTATTTTATCGCCAACAGCACCGTTCACGATGAAGACGCGGCGTATCTTAGCGCGGCTTTTCTCACCCAGCAGACGCAGCGTCCGCAAGTGGGAAATATAAACTGGACCTGGACCCCCAACTCGCGGTGGGTCAATGAAGCGCAGTTCGGCGGGCAGTATCTCCTCAAGCCCTCGTTTGTCGGGGACCACACGGTGAACCCAACCACTTACGGCCTGAATACCGGGATCACCAATCCGCTGTATTTCGGCATGCCGCAGATCTCCATCACCGGAAGGCCAACGTTTACCGACGCTCGGAGGCGGCACATGGCCCAAGATTCAAGGACCGGAAACCGACTTCGTCTTTCAGGATCATGTCTCTTATTTGATGGGAAAGCACGCCTTTAAGTTTGGAGGAGAAGTCATCGACGATAACTTCACCGGCGGCGCGTTGAATACCTCCCGCGGATTTATCCGATTCGGCGCCGGCACAGCTAGCGTCGGCGCATTCAAAGGCGCCACCGCGCTGGAGGATTTCCTGCTGGGGGATCCCAACCAGGGGAAGCTGTTGCTTGGTAACGCCCAGCGCAACGTGTCGAACCAGGGCTACGCGCTTTTCCTTCAGGACGACTGGCGCATCAAGCCGCGTTTGATCCTGAACCTGGGAATCCGCTATGAACTCAACTACCGTCATTAAGGATTCCAACAATTTGTTGGGAAACTTCCTTCCCGCGAGCGGTCTCGTCCAGGTGGGCAATGGAATCAAATCTCCCTACAACGGCGACCACAATAACTTCGCCCCGCGAATCGGACTGGCGTGGGACATGTTTGGGAACGGCAAGACAGTTTTGCGAGCAGGCGGCGCGCTCGTCTACGAGCAACTGTCGTATAACGTGTTCCTTGCCTACAGCAACACGCTTGGGCTCGGTACGGTTCCCACTGATGCGATCATTGGCGGTACCACAGCCAACCCTCAGTTCGGTACCGGCTCGATCGCTGTCGGCTCGTTTACCTACCCTGGCAGCGCTGTTAACTGGAACGGGTCTTCGGTCGGAGGGGCTACCATCTTCCCGACCGGTGCTGTGAATTGCGATCCTGCTGTTGTAGGTTAGCGGCACCAAAGGCACCGCATGCAACACCGTCGCCGTTGATCCCAATTTGCGCACTCCCTATGTCACCACCTGGACTCTCGAGGTGCAGCGCTCCCTTACAAGCGACCTCTCCCTCGAGGTGGGCTATGTGGGGGACCACGGCACCGGGCTGATCGGCTTCCACGATATGAACCAGTTGAATCCGCGCGACGATACCTGCGCCCTTTCAGCGTGCAGTATCCCTACCTGGCATTCATTTATCAAATTACGAACCAGGACCACTCCAACTACAACAGCCTTCAGGCGACTCTCACCAAGCGCGCCTCCCACGGCCTCTCGTTCACCGCCGGCTATACTTACTCCCACGCGCTCGACATCGCGTCGTCCAATTTTGGCGGAGGAATCCCCCAGAACAGCAACGCCCCGCAATTGGACTATGGAAACAGCAATTTCGACATTCGCCAGCGCTTCACCTTAACCACCACATACGCTTTGCCGGGCAGAAAGGGCTTTGCCCAGATGCTTGAAGGTTGGCGGATCAATTCGATTGTGACCGCGCAAACCGGACAGCCCTGGACTGCGCTGGACAGCAGCAGCAACGTTAGCGGAACCGGTGAAAATGTCGATCACTGGGATTTGATCGGCAGCCCCACCAATTTCACTGCTAATCCCAACGGGTTTCCGTTGCTCACCGGCGCGGCGGCTACCGCGCCCTGTATCGCTGCCGCCCCGTCGTCCATGGTGACCATATTGACTGGCACTCCATCGTTTACACCGGTCGGCTGCTATATGTCAGGTAGTTCCTTTTTGGTGCCGCCTCCTCAGAACACATTCGGCACCGCTGGCCGCAATATCTTCCGCGGCCGCGGGCTCAAGGACTGGGATCTTTCCGTCACGAAAAATTGGTCCTTGCGAGAGAGGTACAAAGCCGAGTTCCGCGCGGAATTCTTCAACGTCCTCAACCACCCGAATTTCGCCACTCCCGGTGTAAACGGAGCCGGTTTCAACAATCCCAATGGCAGCCAGTTTGGCTGCACCTGCGAAACTCCAGACACCGCAGCCAGCAATCCCGTGCTGGGTTCCGGCGGCAGCCGCGCCATGCAGTTGGGCTTGAAGCTGCTCTGGTAAGGCGCGCTTCGGCGATTCAATGCGGCGGGGGCACACAGTGCCCTCGCCGTTTTTTTTGGTTTGCAGCAACAGGATTTCCTGCACAGTGGCGTGTGAACATTTAATATTAAATGGTGAAATCCGATCTTGCGAAGAGGTGCGCTTGCTAACCAATATTCATCTGAGGAATACTTAGCGCCCAAAGGAATTCGCTTGTTTTGTTTTGTACATTTATGGGGGAACCATGGCAACGCAATTTATTGTCCACGATAAAATCGATACGGTCGGAGTGGTGGTGGTGGAAGATGTACAGCCTGGCAAAGATCTGATCGGCTGGATTATGCAGACCGATGAAACCATCACGCTGAAAGCGCTGGATGCAGTGCCGCTGGGGCACAAGATCGCGCTGAAGGACCTGAAAACTGGCGACACCGTGATGAAGTACGGCCATGATGTCGGCCGAATCGTGGCGGATGCCGGCGTGGGTCACCACGTGCACGTACACAATATGAAGACCAAGAGGTGGTAACGATGGGCCGCTACGATTTTTTTGGATATCGCCGTGAAAACGGGCGCGTGGGAATTCGCAACCACGTCATCATTCTGCCGCTGGACGACCTTTCCAACGCCGCCTGCGAAGCTGTGGCCAACAATATCAAGGGCACCATGGCACTGCCGCATCCCTATGGCCGGCTGCAGTTCGGTGAAGATCTCGAATTACATTTCCGCACGCTGATCGGCACGGGCTCAAGCCCAAACGTCGCGGCCTGCATTGTGATCGGCATCGAACCGGCATGGACGGGCCGCGTGGTGGAAGGCATCGCCAAGACCGGCAAGCCCGTCGCAGGTTTCTCCATTGAGGAGAATGGCGACATCAGCACGATCGCTGCCGCTTCGCGCAAGGCGCGCGAGTTTGTGCAGGACGCCTCGGAAAAGCAGCGCGAGCTATGTAATATTCAGGAGCTTTTTATTTCGACGAAATGCGGCGAGAGCGACACAACTTCCGGCCTAGCGTCCTGCCCCACCGTGGGAAACCTCGTCGACAAGCTCGATCCGCTGGGCGCCACCACATGCTTCGGCGAAACTTCAGAGCTGACCGGCGCCGAAATCGTTTGCGCCAGCCGCGCCGCCAGCAAGGACGTGGCGGACGAATTCATGAAGACGTTCAACGCCTATCAGGAAATCATCGAGCGCCACAAGACCAGCGATCTTTCCGAATCGCAGCCGACCAAGGGAAATATCGCCGGCGGCCTGACCACCATTGAAGAGAAAGCTTTCGGAAATCTGCAGAAGATCGGCCGCAAGACTAAGTTCATCGATGTGCTCAAGCCCGCGGAAGCCCCGGCCAAGGGACACGGTCTGTATTACATGGATACTTCTTCCGCGGCGGCCGAGTGTGTGACCTTGCAAGCCGCGGCGGGTTTCGTGGTGCACCTGTTCCCCACCGGCCAGGGCAACGTCATCGGCAATCCCATCGAGCCGGTGATCAAACTCACCGCCAATCCCAGGACCGCGCGCACCATGGTCGAGCACATCGATCTGGACGTTTCCGGCATCCTGCGCCGTGAAATGACGCTCGATCAAGCCGGCGACCGGCTGATTGACATCATGATTCGCACCTGCAATGGCCGCCTAACTTGCGCCGAAGCCATGGGGCATCGCGAGTTCGTGTTCACCAAGCTTTATCAATCGGCGTAAACCGGCTGCGGAAGAAGTAGTCAAGTTTTTCATTCCGAGCGGAGCGAAGAATCTCTCTTTCTTTTCGCAAATGTAAACCGAAGAGAGTCTTCGCTCGCTCAGAATGACAAAATGACTTAGGGGGAACCACAGCCTGTAAAGCTTGCGATGATTTAGTTCGCATGCAATCCCCCCGTGCCACAGTATTCCCCTCCATCATTCTCCGCAAATCTGCGCCGGTAGCGCAAATCCATTCCACTTGAAATTTAGTCAGTGTATTGCGGATCGATAATTTCGGGTGTAGATTGTCCCGCAGTCAGAAAGCCGTTCGTGTGGAACTCCAGGCCAAGCTGCATCCAAGAATTTTTTAACCGCGGAAATCGATATTTCTGGAAACAGGGAGAACGCCATGAAACGATGGATTGCGAACGTAGCATTCGTCGGTATCCTGCTTGGCGGCGCGCTTCTCGCGTTGGAAACTGGCAAGCCCGCCGCGGCTGCCGACGATGCCGTCGTTCAGGCCGACCGCGCATTTGTGCAGGCCATTCAAAAGGGTGACAGAGCCGCGGCCGAAAAATTTCTGGACAAGGATTTTTCCTGGATCGACTCGAGCGGCGTAATGTGGGCGCCGGATGACGCATTTCAGGCAGGAATCAAGCCGCTCATTGCAGACGCCAGCAAGGCGACAATTACCGAACACAAATACGGCATGGTGGTGTGGATTCAGGAGAACGTGGACAACAAATACGCCGCTCACTTCTGGGTACAGCGCCCCACCGGATGGCGACTGCTGCACACCAATGAGATCACTATCGATCCGTCCAAGGCATTTCATGAAGTTCGGCCAAACTTCGCGGTGCCCTGCATCAATCCCTGCCAGCAGATTCCCTACACGCCGCTGACGCCGAACGAGAAAGCAGCCCTTGATGGGTGGCTCGACCAAGAGTCCGGCACAGGGCATCACGATGCGCACCTGGGCGAAAATCTGCGCGCGGTCCATTCCGAAAACGGCGTTCAGCCTCCCAAGGCGGAACGCGTGGCCGCAACAGCCAAGGCCATGGCCGATCCGAATATTCGCAATCGCCCGCCGGTGGGAGTCGCTCCTGTGCTGTGGATGCGCTCGTGGGATTTCGGGGACGCGGTTGTTTCGATCATGCTTCAGCCAACGTATGGCGGCAAAGCCTACTGGTCGAGCCGCGTGTTTGGCAATCACAACGGGTTCTGGATGATGGAGGAGAGCTATCACACCACGGTCCAGTCCGCTCCTCCCATGACTGCACTGCCCACAGACGCCAAAGGACCGAAGGGCAGCTCACTATCTGAATAGGAATCGACCGATGCCAAACCTTTCGAACGCATGGATGAAGCTGCTTGCACTCCCGCTGGCTGTTTGCTGCGTGCTGGCGCTGCCGGCGATTTCGCAAGCGCAGACTGCGCCCCACTTTAAATTCGACCCTGACTGGCCCAAATTGCCTCTGCCCAAGCAAGTGGTGGATGATGGGCGTCACGGGATTGGCCGTAGATAAAGATGACAATGTCTGGGTCCTCGATCGCCCCAACGACATTGACGGCACGCAGAACTACGCAATGCTCAACCCACCGACCGCGGAATGCTGCGTCGCTCCGCCGTCGATGATTCACTTCGACAAAAACGGCAACGTCATCGGGTCCTTCAATCCGCCGGAAGGGCACGGCATGGCCGTGGACAGCAAAGGATTCGTTTACATTGGCAACGCCGTAGATGGAATGAACACCGTTCGAAAGTACGATCCCAAGACTGGCAGCGTATTTGCCGAAATACCGCGCGCGCCGGAAAAAGAACCGGGCGGAGGCGGTGGCGAGGGCGCACAAGAAGTTCCAGCGCTAGGTCCGGGAGGCACGGGCGCCACTGCGGCTGCACGCACGGCCGCACGCGGAGGCAACCAACCCGATCCTGCAGCTCGCGCGGCGGCAACCGCGGCGTTTCGCGCAAAGTATCCACCGACGACGCCGATGATTGTCGGACAGATCGAAGAAGTTCGGCTGGACGAACCGGCGCGCGAAATCTACTGCGCGGATAGTTATCTGGGCGGCCGCGTCATGGTGTTTGACCTGGACACTTTCGCTTTCAAGCGCGGCTGGGGCGCCTATGGCCACGCATTATCGGAAATTTCCACGGACCGAAAGGACCGCGACTACACTCCCGGCGGGCCGGAGCCGAAGGAATTCAGGAATCATCTCACCATAAATATCTCCAAGGATGGATTGGTGTACGCCGCTGACCGCGGCGCCAACCGCATTGACGTCACAAGCAAGCAAGGAAAATTCGTAAAGGAGATCACGCTGGCCACCGAGACGGGCAATCGCGGCTCGGCCGGCGGCGTGGCTTTTTCGGCCGATCCCCAAGCAGCGCTATTTGTTTATTTCGGATATTTCCAACAACACTGTGTGGATCCTCAATCGCGAGGACGGAAAAGTGTTGGGCCGAATCGGCAGCGCGGGCGATTACGGCGGGCAGTTCCACGGCCTGCACATGATCGCCACGGACTCCCAGGGAAACATCTACACAGGAGAAGTGCAGGCCGGCGAACGCGTGCAGAAATTTGTCCCGGTCAAGTGAGCATGGCCCGCTGGTTCACAGTGCACTCCAATAACCAAGTGTAGTCCTAATTTGAAACCTTGCGGGTTCAGGAGGGCCGAGCTTCAGCTCGGCCATTCCGATTACATTTCGTTGCGGGTTTTAGCCCCTGAAGCTTCAGGGGTTAAAACCCCTGACAGGGCGCTGCTTTTCGTCGGGACTGAAGTCCCGACCTCCTAAGTACCGCGCCGCGCCGACGCCACCTGAATTCTGACAGAATCAGAAACCGACGTGTAAATTCAGCCAGCCTGCTCTATGATACGTAGCTGCAGTTGACCGGCCACGCGGGCGTGGCGGAATGGCATACGCAGCGGACTTAAAATACCTTGAGTGCTCGCCGGGAAACCGGCGATGCAGAACTGCTCAAATTCGGGGAAACCTTAACTGGCGATCCCGAGCCAAGCCTGAAGCAATTTTTCAGGAAGGTGTAGAGACTAGACGGGCAGCGCCTAACCTCCAGAGTTGCAAGTAGTGTCGCGGAGCAAGGTGAAGGGATAGTCCAGACCGCAAACCTGCGATGTCAGGTCAGGGCGGCGAAAGCCGTAGCCGGTAAGAAAATCCGCAGGGTCGCAAGGCCCGTGTGGGTTCGACTCCCACCGCCCGCACCACCCTTCTTCTCATTTGTTTATTTCGATTCAGGCGATGCTCTTCCAGTTCAGCGCGCCAGAAGATCTTTTAGAAAGCGCGCCATTGCTACTTTGTATTCCTCGTTGGCGCGCGACTCCGAAGGGTTCTGCGGATTGGTAAAGGCATGCGCGGCGCCGCTATAAAGGTTAACCTCAAAATCCACTTTGGCGGCACGCAATTGCGAGATCACGGCGTTGAGTTCATTCATCGGCGCAACCGGGTCTTCGGCGCCGTGCAGGATGAGCACGCGGCCCTTAATATTTATTGCGGCTTCCGGCGTGAAATCGCGAAATGCGCCGTGTACTGATATAAAGCCGAGAAGTGGCGCGCCGGTTTCGACAAGCTCCAATCCCGTAGTGCCTCCAAAGCAATAGCCGACCGAGGCAAGCTTCGCCGGATCAACCATCGGCTGCGCCTTGAGAACATCGAGCCCTGCGAGAGCCCGCGCGCGCATCAAGGGACGGTCCTTATCGTATATGGCAATCGTGTCCGTCATCTCCGGTACAGTTTTGGGCACCACGCCCTTGCCGAAAATATCTTCGGCAAACACCACATAGCCGAGCTTGGAAATCATCTCGGCATCGGCCAGCGTGCCCGCAGAGAAACCGGAGCGGTCATGAATCATCAACACTCCGGGGCGCCGTCCCTGGTCGGCATCGTCATAAACGAGATAGCCGGACAGCGTGGTATCGCCCTGCTTGTAGTCAATCCATTTAGTTTTGGTGGCAGCTTGAGCCGCGCCAGCCGAAAGGATCATGGCTGCGGCGGCCAGGGTGAAAAACGCGAGACGCAGGATTCTCATTTGCTCCCCCTATAAGAGTTTTTGCAAACACTGCTTGGTCGGATTTTTTTGAGGCTCAGCAAAACCGTTCGGGATGCGCCGGTTCAGCGCACGCCGAGGGCACCAGAGATTCTATGCGCTCGTCAAACCGAACTGGCAAATTAATCCGAAACTCTATCCCAGATTTTTTCGCAGCGTAGCTACGTCCAATTCATTTTCCCATCGAGCCACAACCACGGTCGCAACGCCGTTTCCAATCATATTCACTACTGCGCGGAACATGCTCATGAAGCGGTCGATGCCCACGACCAACGCCATGCCCGCAACCGGAATGGTTGGGATAACCATCAGCGTGGCAACCAAAGCGATAAAGGCCGCACCGGAAACTCCGCTCGCTCCCTTCGACGTGAGTACCGCCACACCGAAGATTGTGAACTGTTCCCACACTGACAAATGGATATTTGTGGCTTGCGCAACAAACAATGCCGCCATAGTCATGTACAGGCTGCTGCCATCGGTGTTAAACGTGTAGCCGGTGGGCACCACCAGGCCGACCAGCGATTTCGAGCAGCCAAGTTTTTCCATCTTGGCCATTAGTGTCGGCAAAGCAGGGTCCGATGAACTTGTCGCCAGCACGACGATGATCTCTTCCTTAATGTAAATCAGAAATTTAATAATGTTGAAACCCGCGGCCCATGCGATCCCGCCCATGACGATCAGCACGAACAAGATGCTCGTCACATAAAACACAATGATCAGGTAACCCAGGTGGCCCAGCGACCCGATGCCGTACTGGCCCACGGTGAAGGCCATCGCTCCAAATGCGCCAATCGAAGCGGTCCACATCAAGATGTTGATGATCTTGAACACCACTTGAGTCAGCGCCTCAACGAATTCCACGATCACCTTTGCGCTCGGACCCGCCAGTGAAAGCGCAAACCCAAACAACACGGCGACGAGCAGTACCTGCAAAATATTTCCAACCGCGAACGCGTTCACCATTGTTGTGGGGATGATATTCATAAGGAATTCAGGGATGGTGAGTGATTTGGAAGCGCCGGCGTAGCTTTCCACGGATTTGGCGTTGAGGGTCGCGACATTCACATTGAATCCCGCGCCGGGATGCGTGAGATTTCCGACGACCATACCGGTGAGAAGCGCAAGCGTGGAGACGATTTCAAAATAAAGGAGCGCTTTTCCGCCGATCCGGCCGACTTTTTTTAGATTCTCCATACCGGCAATGCCCGTGACCACGGTGCAAAAAATCACGAGCGTGATGATCATCGTGATCAACCGGATAAAGCCGTCCCCAAGCGGCTTCATCTTGACCGCTGAGGCCGGAAAATAATGCCCGTATACAATTGCCGCGGCCACTGCGATCAATACCTGTCCCCAAAGAGTCAGGTAAAAAGGAGTTTTTTTGCGCGGTGGGCGTGCTGACGCGGGGATTTCGGATGGATTTAATGCGGGCGTGTCGCCCATCGTTGATTCTCCTTGAGTCAAACTGAATCGAGCGCCTCTAGCAGGCCGCACTGCGCCTCATGCCAATGTGCTTGATGTTTTAGGGCTGCCCGGTGGATGGGAGTCTATCACTAGAGGAGCATTTTCGGTTCAACTAAGGCGGTGGCAAGGTCATTCAGGAAGAGGGCCCCGCGCGCGCCGTCCATGACGCGATGATCGCAGGAAAGCGTGAGCGACATCATGGGGCGAATTCCTGGCTTACCGTCGACGGGCACGACACGATCAGCGATGCGCCCCACGGCGAGAATGGCGGCCTGCGGCGCGACGATGATGGCGGTGAATGCGTCCACCTGATACATGCCAAGATTGCTGATCGTAAAAGTTGCACCGGTAATATCGGAGGGCCGCAGCTTGCCGCTGCGCGCACGATCGGTAAGGTCGCGGCGCATGGCGGCTATTTCACCAAGTTTTTTCGTGTTGGCAGCGGGAATCGATGCGACCACCACGCCGTCATCGACCGCCATTGCGACGCCGACATTAATTTCCGGATGCAAGCGGACTCCATTGCCCGCCCAACTTGCGTTGACCAGAGGATGTTTGGCCAGCGCGTGCGCCACCGCCGCGATCAGCAAATCGGTGTGGCTGAGCTTCACGCCCAGCGATTTCTCAATCGCAGGCCCAATTTTTTCGCGCGCCGCGAGCAAGCCGCTGGCGTCGACTTCGCGGCTCACGAAGAAATGCGGCGCGGTCGTCCAGCTCTGCGTGGTCCGCTCGGCCATCAGCCGGGCAACTTGGGAGAGCGGTTTAGTAGCGCGGGCTTCAGCCTGCGGGGTTTCGGTCTTCACTGCAGCCGCATCGCCAGTCGGCGAATCACCAGCCGCAACGAACGTCAAAATGTCTTCAGCCTGTATCTCGCCCTCGCCGCCAGTGCCGCGCACGAGAGATAGATCCACGCCGTGCTCCTTCGCCAACCGACGTGCCTTGGGAGAAATCCTGGCACTCGACGCGGGTGTAACGGATGGAGCAGCAACGGAACTCGAAGCAGCAGCCGCGGGAGCAGGCTGACTATCCATGCGCCGGCCCGATGCGGAGGAAGCTTCCTCCAACGGAGGCTTCTCGCCCGGATTCACGATCCAAGCAATGGTCTGGCCGACGGGAATGACATCGCCCGCTTGCGCCTTGACGCCCGCCAGAATTCCGTCGGCTGGCGATTCGATTTCCACCACGGCCTTATCGGTTTCGACGTCAAGCAGCGGCGCGCCTTTAGAAATGGCGTCGCCTTCTTTTATTCGCCAGGAAATCAGCTTCCCTGTTTCCTGTGCCATCTCAAGCGCGGGCATTACGATGCTGTGAGCCATGGGTGCCTTCTTTTAATTTCGATTTATTTACCGGCTCGAACCCTGGCTTTGGGCGGCTTTTTTCCTAAGGCCTTGGAACTGGCCGCAACCATTTTGACCACGTCTTTGTTCGGAGGCCCGTCATGTTCGCGCGTTGTTTCGAGCGGTCCATCGACCGTCACATAGGCCGCGCCGGCAACTAGAAGTTTTTCGGCCGGGAAACGCGTGATCACTTCGTGCCCGGTTTCGGTCACCACGATTTCTTCCTCGATGCGCGCCGCGCTCCAGCCATCCTTGGCAGGCCAGAATGTTTCCAGCGCGAACACCATTCCGGGCTTGAGCACATGCGAGTGCTCGAGTGAAACCAGGCGGCTGATCACCGGCTTTTCCCAAATCGCGAGGCCAATGCCGTGGCCAAATTGCAGCGCGAACGCCGCCTCTTCGTCGGGGAACCCAAACTCCTGCGCCTTGGGCCACACGGCCGCGATCTCCGCCGTGGTGCGTCCCGGTTGAATGAGAGAGATTGCAGCGTCCAGATAATCGCGGCAGCGCTTGTAGGCATCCACCATCACGCGCGAGGAGTAGCCGATCGAGAAAGTGCGGTAGTAGCAGGTGCGATAGCCCATGTAGGATTGCAGAATGTCGTAGTACACGGGATCGCCCGGGCGCAGCACACGATCCGAGAAAACGTGTGGGTGAGGATTGCAGCGCTCGCCGGAAATTGCGTTCACAGCCTCGACGTATTCGGAACCCAAATCATAAAGGACCTTGTTCACCAGGCCCACTGCTTCATTCTCACGCATGCCAGGCTTCATCGCGCAATACAAGTCGTGGTAGGCGGCGTCCACCATCATGGCCGCGTGGTTCAGCAGGGAAATTTCATCACGCGTCTTGATCACGCGCGCGTCGGACATGACCTGCTGCCCGTCAACAACCGTGATTCCCTCTTTCTGCAGCGCGAAAAGAATGGGCGGCTCGATGATGTCGACTCCGAGCGGTTCTTTGTGCAGGCCGCGCTTTTCCAGTTCGACGCGAATTTTCTTGGCGACATTTTCCGCGCGCCCCATTTCGGGCGACATGGCTCCGCGCAAAAGAGGGATTCCCGCCTGCGAGCGCTCGCCCATCCACGAGCAGTGCAGCCGGTGATGCTTGGCCGCCGAACCGAAATCCCACATGAGCGGCTCGTCGTTTTGCGGAAGCAAAGTGAAACGGCTGTTCTTGTCCTGCGCCCATGTGCCGATGTGCGTCGCGGTGATATAGCGCACATTGTTCATGTCAAAACAAAGCAGCGCGCCCATGGAGGATTCCGCGAGCAGCTTTTTCGCGCGCTCCAAACGCTCGCGCCGCAAGCGCTCAAAATCGATTCGCTGTTCCCAATCCACCGCCATCGTTCCGTATGTTGGCAATGCCACGATGCACCCCCCGCCTCAAGTAGCACAGGCTTCAGCCTGTGGGTTTTGATTTCAATTCTCGGAAAAAACGGATGCCCGCCTGAAGGCGGGCGCTACAAAAAAATCAGCAAGCTACCGCTTGCACATGGCCCGCGCTGCTTCGAAGACAACCTTCTCGGTCGGGAATGGTGGCATCCTCGAGCGGCGGAGAAAACGGAATCGGCACGTGCATGGCGCCAATGCGTTTCACCGGAGCATCCAGATCGTAAAACGCGCCTGTTGCAATCACGGATGCAATTTCCGCCGTCACCCCATATTTCTCGTAGCCTTCATCGAGCACAATGGCCCGCGAAGTTTTCTTGGCCGATTCGATCAATGTTTTTTCATCCAGCGGCCATGTGGTTCGCGGATCCACGACCTCCGCGCTGACGCCGATTTCCTCGAGCATCTTGGCCGCGCCCAGCGCCACTTGCACCATGCTGCTGGTGGCCACCAGCGTGATGTCGTCTCCCTCACGCTTGACGTCCGCCACGCCGAACGGAATTGTGTACTCCTCGACCGGCACCGGGCCCTTCATCCTGAACATCATTTTATCTTCAAAAAAGATCACCGGATTATCGTCGCGGATGGCCGTCTTCAGCAAGCCCTTGGCGTCGTAAGGAGTTGAGGGCATCACAACTTTCAGGCCGGGAACATGGCTGAGCCACGCTTGCAACGATTGCGAGTGTTGCGCGGCCGAGCGGCGCGAGGCTCCCAGCGTGGTGCGCAGCACCATCGGCACTTTCCACGCGCCTCCCGACATGTAATGCACTTTGGCGGCCTGGTTCACGAGCTGGTCCATCACCAGCGTCAGGAAATCGCCGAACATGATGTCCACCACGGGACGCAGCCCGGTCATGGCCGCGCCCACGCCGATGCCGGTGAAACCCGGCTCTGAAATCGGAGTGTCGATCACACGCGTTTTGCCGAACTCCTCCACCATCCCGGAAAGAACTTTGAACGGCGTGCCCGCTTCGGCGACGTCCTCACCCATGATGAAACACGCTCGGATCGCGGCGCATTTCCTCGGACAACGCTTCGCGCACCGCTTCGGCCATGGTTAATTCGCGAACGGCTACTTCAGGCATACACGTCCTCCCCAACCTTATCGACTCCGGGATACGGGGCATTCAATGCGAATGCCACGGCGGCGTCGATTTCCACTTTTGCCTGCGCGTCAATTTCATCGAACTGCGCTTGCGTGGCGATGTTTTTCTTTCAGCAGCCAGCTGGTCAGCACCTTGATGGGATCGCGTTCGGCCCGCCATTCCGTTTCTTCCTGTTTGGCGCGGTAATATTCGCGGCTCACGTCTCCCACGTGATGGCCGTGATAGCGGTAAGTGTTGCACAGCAGAAATGACGGACCCTCTCCCGCGCGGGCCCGCTCAACCATGCGGCTCGCCACATCGTTTACCGCGCGGACATCCTGTCCGTCCACGCTTTCCGCCGGTATCCCAAACGCCGCCGGACGCGCCAGAATTTCACCCGCGGTTGTTTCGGAAAAATGCGTGTATTCGTTGTACATATTGTTTTCGCAGACGTAAATCACCGGCAGGGTCCAGAGCCGCGCGAGGTTCATCACTTCGTACAACAGCCCCTGGCCAAGCGCACCTTCTCCGAAAAAGCAAACGGCCACTTGTTTTGTGCCGCGATGCTTGGCGGAGAACGCCGCGCCCGTGGCAATTCCCGCGCTTCCGCCGACAATGGCGTTGGCGCCCAGATTTCCGCTGGCCGGATCGGCAATGTGCATCGATCCGCCCTTGCCCTTGCAGTATCCCGCTTCCTTACCCAGCAGTTCGGCGAACATGCGGTCCGGCGACAGCGCCCTTGGCCAGGCAATGCCCGTGGCCGCGATGCGTGCTGGTGATGTAGTCGTCGCGATGCAGCGCGTCGCAGATTCCCACGGCGACAGCTTCTTCGCCGATGTACAGATGCGCAAGGCCGGGCATCACCGCGCGCGTGTACAGCTGGTTCACCTGCTCCTCGAACAGCCGGATCATTTGCATGCCGCGATACATGCGCAGCCATTTTTCGCTGCCCGCTCCGGTCCCAGCCACCGCTTGATTTGCTTTCTGTTTTCATTTGCCAATCCCCGACATTCGAGCTAACACCTCGAATATCACCGCGAAATCCTGCTTCGCAAGACCCATGCCTCGAGCCGCGGTCAGAAACTCATTGGTCACCGCCGTGGTCGGCAATGGCACGTCGAGACTCCGCCCCATTTCCAACGCCAGCAACATGTCTTTCTGCATCATGTTTACGTCGAACCACGCTTCTTCCGGCATTTCCAGCACGAATGGGCCGCGATATTGAACCATGGGCGATGCCATGACGCTGTGCGTCAGCACGTCCACCGCGGTTTCGCGCGCGATGCCGCTTTTTTCCGCAAGCAGAACGCCTTCGCGAAAACGCCAGCATCTGCACGGCAAGGCTCAAGTTGGTGGCAATCTTCATGGACAGGGCCAGCCCGTTGTCGCCTACATAAGTCACTTTGGGGCCGACGTCCTGCAGCACGGGCTTTGCGCGTTCAAAAGTTTCACGGCGGCCCCCGACCATCACCGACAGCTTTCCCTCTTGCAGTGTAATCACGCTGCCGGAGACGGGCGAATCGATCATGTCCGCGCCCTTCTCTCGAACTTTTTCGGCAATCGCGCGGCTCACGGCGGGGCTGACCGTGCTCATATCGATCTGCAATTTCCCGGGAGTCAGCCCGGCCAGAATTCCGTCCGGTCCCTCCATAATGGAATGAAGCGCGGCGGAATTGGTGACCATTGAAAACGTAATGTCCGCCGCCGCGGCCACCGCACGCGGAGAATTGGCCAACTTCATGCCGCGGTCGATCAGCCACTGCGCCTTCGAGCGCGTCCTGTTATAGCCGGTAACCGTGTGCCCCTTATCGAGCAGCCGCGCCACCATGTTGCCGCCCATCACTCCTAGTCCCACGAAACCCAGATTTGCCATTCCCAGAATTCTCCTGATTCAGATTTGCCCTTAGGCGCTCGCTGTTTGATCACCAGCGGAGTTGTGTGAATCCTCTCGCACTTGCCAAAGATGAGCCTGCATTGCCGCGCGCGCGCCCTGCGCATCGTGGCGCTCGATCGCTTCCAGAATGCTTCTGTGGTATTGCTGGCCGCGCGCCGGGCCGCCCTCCACCCTGGAAATCCGCAAACGCTGCTCGCGCAGCAAGCCGACGATGGAATCGATCAACGACAGAACAATTGGATTGGCTGCCGCTTCGGCAAGCGCCAAATGAAAATCCAGATCCGCTTCGATAAACGCTTCGGAACTCGAGTCCGCGGCATCCATCACATCAACGGCCTCGCGCATGGCAGCGAGGTCCTGATAGTCGGCGCGAGTCGCGGCCAGCGCGGCGATTTCCGGCTCCAGAATTTCCCGAACTTCCACGAGGTAAGCCAAGCCATCGGATTCCCCGCCTTTGATGATTCGGTCCAGGGAGCGGCGCATGGAATTTGAAGTTCCGTTGGTGATGAATGTTCCTCGACCCGGAAAACGCGTCCACAAGCCCTTTTTCCTGGAGCGCCTTGATGGCCTCGCGAACCGCAGTTCTGCTGACGCCGAATTGCTCGGCCAGCTCGCGTTCAGCGGGAAGCTGGCTTCCCGGGGTCAACTCTCCCTTAAGAATCGATTCCTCAATTTGTTGAACGATTTGTTCGTACAGGCGCGAAGTCTGGATGATTTTGTACAAAATTAATCCTCACCCGGGAAATCTGCAAGCCTAGGTTCCTTGCATCTCACACGAAATAGTAGACCTGCAACATAGGTCATATGGTATGACCATTATACCAATGGTTTTTAAGCTGGCAAGCTATATTTCAGATTAATTCTCAAACGCGCGATTATTTCACCCAAACTGTCTTTACATTCGTAAATTCGCGAATCCCGTATGTGCTCAGTTCGCGGCCCACTCCGGACCGCTTCACTCCCCCAAACGGTACCCGGGGATCGGAAAACACCATTTGATTGATGAAGACCATGCCCGCTTCGAGCTCATTCATGAAACTTTTCCTGCTCGGCTTTGTCATTCGGACCAGGCGCTGGCTCCCAGTCCGAAACGGCTGTCGTTTGCAACGCGAATGGCTTCGTCAATATTTTTCACGCGAAAAATAGAGGCCACCGGTCCGAAGAGTTCCTCGCCGTAGGCGGGAGAATTTTTAGGAATGTCGGTCAGGACCGTGGGCATATAGAAACTTCCCGGGCCGGCGATTGGTTTGCCTCCGGTCAAGAGTTTTGCTCCCGCCTTGATGGTGCTCTGCACGTCGGCATCGAGCGAAGTTACCGCTTCCGCATTGGCCAGTGGACCAACGTCCGTTTTTGCGTCAAATGGGTCGCCCACTTTGAGGGCTTCCATCTGCGCGACGAACGCGCTTTGAAATTTGTCGGCGATCTGCTCGTGCACGATGAAGCGCTTGGCCGCGATGCAGGATTGCCCGTTATTGGCCACGCGAGCCTTGACGCCGGTGGCTACAGCCTCTTCCAGATTTGCGCTGGGCATGACGATAAATGGATCGCTGCCGCCCAGTTCGAGCACCACTTTCTTGATCCTCTGGGCCGCGCCGGATCCTACCTTCACGCCGGCCCCTTCGCTGCCCGTCAGCGTTGCAGCGGCGATGCGCGGGTCGCCCAGAACTCGATCCACGGCGCCAGAGCCGATCAGCAAGGTTTGGAACACGCCCTCGGGCACGCCCGCTCTTAGCAGAAGCTCTTCGATTTTCATGGCGCACTGGGGAACGTTGGATGCGTGCTTTAAGAGGCCCACATTGCCGGCCATCAATCCTGGAGCGATAAAGCGAAACGCCTGCCAGAACGGATAATTCCACGGCATGATCACCAGCACCGCGCCCATGGGCTGGTAGCGAATGAAACTTCGGCTTGCCGGAGTCTCTACAACTTCATCGGCCAGAAAGCGCTCGGCATTCTCGGCATAGTAGCGGCAAACCCAGGCGCACTTGACGGCTTCGTCCACGGCGGATCGAAGGGTCTTGCCCATTTCCAAAGTCATAAGCTGGGCAAGCGCGTCTTTTTCGCTTTCCAAAAGTTCCGCGGCGCGCATCATCATTTTGGCGCGATCGGCGAACGTCAATTTGCGAAACTTTGGAAATGCCTCCACGGCGCGCGAAATTTTCTGGTCGACCTGCGCATCCGTGAGGGCCTCAAATGTTTTGATTGTTTGTCCTGTTGCGGGATTAATCGTTGCTATAGCCATGATCTGATACGCCTCATTATGAAAAAGTATGAGTCCGGCATAGTTTGCAGAGCAGCCATCCCCATTTCATGTCGGAAAATTTCCTTCTATGTTTTACCACGTTTCATTGGCATTTGCCCGCCAAGGGGTCGCGTAGCAGGCGCCGAATAATATTGCGTGCGGAGAAGTACCGAGCGCTCGGGATTAGCCAAAGCTTCTCGGTAGAGTCTTGAAAGATATTTCGGGAATGTGAAGCAATTTTATGTGGCGCGGGCTTTTTACCTTGAGCAGTTCTGAAGGGCAGCCTGCGGGGGTTAGTCCTTGCAAGTACTAAAACCCGCAGGCTGAAGCCCGCGCCACAATCAAGTCAGTTGCGAATCAGCGCTTCGATTCGCGGTTACTTGGAAGCAAGTTTCTGCACGATCTCCAATGACTTGGCGACGTGCTGGTCGGGCGAAATGCCATCATCCTTGGACGAAAACGCCGCAAGGATCTTGTGATCTTTGCCGATGACGAAGGTTTGGCGCTCGATAAAGTCATGGTCGATGGTGTCGCCCTTGACATCCGTCTGGCCGGCCTTTACTGCGGTCGTTGCCAGGTTGTAGGAGGTGGCGATCTTCTTATCTCCATCGGAGGCTACAGGAAACTTGCCGGCGCAAAATTCAGGGTCCGCCGAAAATTTATTGAGACGCGCGATGCTGTCAGCGGAAACACCAATGATGGTGGCCCCGGCTGCATCGAACTTTTCCTTTTCCTGGGAAAATGTGTGCGCTTCAAGATCGCAGCCCTTGGTATAGGCGGATGGGAAGAAATACACCACCACAGGCCCCTTCTTCAGCGCAGCTTGCAGGGAGAAATCAAATTCTTTTCCAGCCAGCGAACCTCGCGCCGAAAAATCGGGCGCCATATCGCCAACCTTAAGGGCAGCCAAAACCGGAATGCCAACCAGCAGGGAAAGTGCGACACCCAAAATCAATTTATTCATGGCAAATGCCTCCTGACCATCAAAGTGCCTAGAAGCATATCACAATCCGATGTTATTGGAATAATCCGGGACCAGACAGCCGCCCATAACAAGATTATTGCCATTGGCTGGGATATGTTCGAAATCTGAGGAAAAGCCTTCGTTCGGCACAGAAATAACGGAGGGGAGGTCACTTCATCGATACCACCGTTAAATCACTTCATCCACTGAGGTTTCCGTTCATTAACAGCACCCCAGCCCCAGTCAGTGAACATCTCAACATACGAATCCAGATCATAGTTCTCTGACACAGGGATATCATCCAACACGCTATAGCCATAACCGGCATTTACGATATCAGTTGGGTCCGCGCCCAATTCGTCAACCTTGTTGACAATGATTATGCCCTTGTTGGCTCCGAGTTGAGGCAGCAGGGCTTGAGCATAAATTTGCGGCCCTGATCGCAAGCTCAAGACAAATGGCACAACAATCCTGAGACCTAAGTCTTGGCATGCTCGCTGTAGTGCTTCTTGTAAGTGGGTCATACATTTAATCTTTATTTGGAATGTGGTCAACTGGACCCACGTATGGATGGGGTGCTTGTGGAATTGGGCCACGGGCGGGCGGCCCGCTCTTTCCTATTCCGCGAAATTGTTTACGCTCCACATGTTAATACCACTCCTGTACGTCTACTCGCGGTCAAGATTCCGAATTTGCGGCGGTTTCCTAATCCAGACGACGGTTCTGACTGATTCCTTGCCGCATAACTGCATCAAACAATCCACGGACTGCTCTTCTCGGTGAACTGGAAGCGGCATGTCTGCCACGGCATGCCATCCCAATCGGCGGCCAAGACGCGGGCACGGCCCACGCGGCGCTCACCCTCGGTGTGCACATGAATAACTTCCACAATCGAATCCTTCTGCACGGGAACCGAGCATCGGCACTGAAATCCGTTCATGCTGACCTGGTCGGTAGCGGTAAGCAGTTCGAATGCCTTGCCTGTGTCGGTCTTCCCCATTAGCTTGAGAATTACCTTGAGCTGAACCTGCACTTCCTCCAGGGACTTTGTTTCCTGGTTTCCGCTGATCGCCAGCAGCGCGGCATTGAGCGTGGGGAAGTCGGGAGGCCGCCGAAACACCTCCCGCGCGCCCAGTTTCAGGCACGCGTCTCGAGAATTGAGGGCCGTGTCACCCACCATGACAAAAACAGGAATATTTTTGGTATAGCTGATTGAGCACAGGGTCTGGCACAACTCAAGGCCCGAGAAACCAGGCAGGTTTAGATCAAGTAGAATGGCATCTGGCGCTGACTTCAGAGCGAATCCAAGGGCTTCGGCCGGATCTCCCGTCTCGATGACATCGGCCGTGTCACGCAGACCCTCACGGATAAGCTTCCTGACCCCTTCGTCACCTTCGATGACCATAATCCTCATCATGGCGGGCTCTCCTCCCGGCAGTCCAATTGCGCACACTGTTATGATAACGGCACATTCGACAAAAGCTGCATATGGATTTTGGACTAATAACCGCGCATAGTATTAACTAACGAACAATACATCTGCTGAAATTCTGACGCCGAGCTTGCCAACCGTAAAAATGCAAACGGTTACCGGGCTGCTATTTGAAGCTGGCAGGAGGAAACACAGTGAGCAAGACAGAGCAAATGCCGTTGGAACAATTAGCTCCAGCAGATTCCCTTAACTGGACTGACGCTCGCATTGTGCGCGGTTGTCTCGATGGCAATCAG
Organism: uncultured Acidobacteriota bacterium; assembly: GCA_963825365.1. GTDB lineage: Bacteria > Acidobacteriota > Terriglobia > Acidiferrales > UBA7541 > Palsa-360. The sequence continues at coordinate 241,185 of CAWGSV010000005.1, forward strand.
GAGGCGTGGTCCGCCCTCATCCAGAAGTACAAGAATCTGATTTTCTCAGTGCCCATTAAATACGGATTCAGCCAGGAAGAGGCTGCGGATGTTTTCCAAACGGCTTGCCTGGAATTGCTCTCGCAAATGCCCAACATCCGCGAGCCACGGGCCCTGCCGAACTGGATTCTGACCGTGGTATCGCACGTCTCGTATCACAGAAAACATAACGGCCTGAAGACGCAGACAAAGTCCGACGAGCTGATCCGATGGTTCGAAAAAGGCATGCCTGCGGAAGCCGAGGAAATCGCCCAACAAGCCAAGCGCGAACAAGCCTTGCGGGGTGCGATCTCGGAATTGGCGCTACAATGCCGGCAGTTGGTTCATATGCTTTTTTTTGAGGCTTCCCCTCGACCTCATAGCCAGATCGCCAAGGAACTCAGCCTGGTCAGCGGGTCCATTGGGTTTACTCGCCAGCGCTGCTTGGGCCGGTTACGCGGCAAGTTGAGCAGCGCCAATATTTAGCGAGATTGAATTTCTTTGGCCGTGAGCACCCTCAACATGAATACCTTCAAGTTGAGCAGATATGATTCAGAGGAAAGGCGAGGTCCAATCCGTGCCAATACAGAAGCAGCCCTCGGGAACCACTAAGATGAAGCACTTTTCCGACGAAGATTGCGCCGACTTTGTAAACCGCACGCTCGATGCGGCACGACAGGTGGAGATGGAAGACCATTTGAAACGATGCGGGAAATGCGAGCAGACGGTGCATTTTTGGCGTCGAGTTCAGGAAATTGCAAAGGTGCTGCCGGCAAGCGAGCCCAGTGAGGATACGGTCCGGCTGGCCATCGGGACGTACGCCGTGCGAGGGCCGCGTCCGCATCGTGGCGTGTTCCGGGAGATTGCTCAACTGGTTTTTGACAGTCTCCGCGAGCCGGTTCTCGCGGGTGTGCGCGGCGGGCATACTCCGTGCCGGCGGCTAATGTTTCGCGCGGGTGAGGTCATGATTGATCTGAGCATGTCGGCGGCAAGCCAACGCAGCCAGGTCCTACTGGTCGGGCAGGTGCTTGACAATGCCGCAAGCGGCATCGGGATCAGTGAGGTCCCCATTCTTCTTCAGAACGGCCGCGACACCCTGGCTGAAACTCACACCAATCTTTTTGGCGAATTTCAACTGGAGTGCAGCGAGAACAAAAATCTTCAGATTTCAATCGGCGTCTCACACAACAAAGATGTGTTCATTCCACTGGACGAATCGATCTGGAAAACGCCCGCTGAATATGGCGTTCACTAATCCGATCGCCGGGAGTTTCAAGAAACTGAACGAAGCGAAATTCTGATTTGGATCGGGAGAGAGGGCAAGACGTGCTTGAAGTAGCGACGCCATTTCAAGAGATGATCGAGAACAGCTCCGACGGAACTGCTCTCCTGAATCCGGATGGAGCTTTCATCTACGCGAGCCCTTCGACTTCGCGGGTCATCGGCAATGCCAATGGACAGCTTGTTGGGCGGATCATTTTCGAACTGCTTCACCCGGAGGATGTCCTGCAAGCGAAGGAGAGCTTCGAAGAAGTTCTGGAAGCGCCGGGAAGCAGTCGGACCACGGAAATGAGATGCCGGCGCGCGGACGGCGCCTGGGCTTGGATCGAAAGCACCACCACCAATCTGGCCACCAATCCGAATGTAAGGGCCATAGTAGCCACCTACCGCGACATCGACGGCCGAAAGCGCGCGGAAGAGAAGTGGCGATCGCTCGCCGTGACTGATCCACTGACCGGGCTGAAAAACTACCGCGGGCTTATTGAGGCATTCGAATACGAATTGGTGAGGGCTTCCCGTACGCAACGGTCGTTCGCAGTGCTCCTGATGGATATGGACGGCTTGAAGCAGATCAATGACAAGCTGGGCCACCTCGTGGGCAATCGCGCCATCTGCCGGATTGCCGAAGCGATGCGCGAAAACTGCCGCTCGCTCGATACGGCCGCGCGCTACGGCGGCGACGAATTTGCCATGGTTCTGCCAGAATCGGATACGGAATCGGCTAAGGTCACGGCTAGAAGGATCGAGAAGTCGCTCTGCCAGGGGAACGAGCAGCCTCCACTGTCAGTCAGCATTGGCGTGACGTCCTATCCCGCTGATGGACGCACCGCCGAAGAATTGCTCAATACCGCGGATGAAAAGCTCTATGAGCAAAAGTCGTCAAGACGACCCAGCCTCTCGCTGCGATAGCAAATCCCGCCACCTTTTACGGGACAAGTGTCCGCGCGCAACCCGCTTGCACGGGCCGAATTGCGCCAACAGAATAAATCGTTGCAGTCAGCCGGGGAGATCTGACCCCCCGTGCTTTGGGAAGCGGCTGATATGAAGCCGAGTCCCGCATCGACGATCCCTTCGGATAAGTTGTTTATCGCACTTGCTCAATTCAAAAATCAAGCCCGGCGCCAAAAGTACCTGAAGCGCCATCCGAATTTTTACCAGCCGGAAGCCGTCACCCGGCTGGCCCAAATAGTCGTTGAAAGCATTCGCAAAGATACGCAGCAAGCCATGCGGCTTGCGGAGTGCGGCGTCTTGATCGCGCGCCGCTTGAAAAACCGGGAAGCCACCGCGATTGCGTGGCGAGCGAAGGCCAATGCACTTTTCGGAATCGGCGAGAATCGCGCCGCCGTGAAATTTCACAATCAGGCAATCAAGAGTTTTCTTGCGATACGAAGGTGGAATGAGGCAGCCCGTGCGCTAAGCGGTTCGATCCAGCCCCTCATTCTCCTCGGGGAATATGAAAAGGCCGTGGCCGCCTCCGAAAAGGCGCGCGGGCTTTATCTCAAGATCGGCGAAGTCTGGCGTTTGGCCCGTTTGGAAATCAACGTTGGCAATATCTTCCACCGGCAAGACCGCTTTGAGGAAGCGCTGGAGTGTTATGAGCGCGCCTACGACGGTCTGCTTTCTTTCCTTGATGCGGAAGGCCTTGGGGTTGTTCTCAGCAACATCGCCGTGTGCCTCGTCAGCCTCAACGATTTTAATCGAGCTTTCGAAACGTATGGGAAAGCGCGCGCCGTTTTCGAGAAAAACGAAATGTCTTTGCTCGTCCCCCAGATGGATTACAACGTCGCATATCTATACTTTTTGCGGGGCGAGTACAGCCAGGCCATCGAGCGGCTATACGCCACAAAACGCGCGTTCGAGGCGGCCAAAGATTTCTACCACGTCGGCCTCTGCCACCTTGATCTTTCGGAGATCTATCTTGAGTTGAATCTCAGCGATGATGCGGAAAACATGGCTCGCCAGGGATTCGCCTACTTCCGGAAGCTGAAAACCGGTTATGAGGCTGCCAAATCCCTTGTTATCGAAGCCATCGCGCTCGGCCGCCAGGGCAAGGCCGCGGAGGCGCTGAAACAATTCAGGAATGCGAGCCGGAGATTTGAGAGTGAAAAGAATCGGGTCTGGCCGCGGCTGATAGAGCTGTACCAGGCAGTCGTTCTGTTTCACGAAGGGCGCTACTCCGAGGCGCATCGCTATTGCGCGGGAACGGTTGCTTTTTTCGATGAAGTGGCGATGCCCGGAAAGGCTTTACTCGCGCATCTGCTGCTGGTTCGAATTGCCTTCCAACGCAAGGATTTCGAGACGGCTTCGCGCCACATTGATGAAGCGCTGGCACGGCTCGAAACCTTCGAATCATCGGAGCTCGCGTGCCAGGCCTACCTCCTACGCGGCCAGGTAGCGGAGGCGCGCGGAAACGCGCCGCTCGCCTATGCGGCCTATCGGGAGGCGGCCAAGCTTTTGGAAAGTCTTCGAACCGGCCTCAGCGGTGAAGATCTCAAGATCTCGTTCATGACCAACAGGCTTGAAGTATACGAAAAGCTGGTAGGTCTCTGTTTGAGTGGCGAAAGAGGCGAGAACGGCAAAATCGAAGCATTTGGATATATCGAGGCGGCAAAATCCAGGAATTTGACGGAAATCATCTCGCAAGGCGGCAGCCGGCCCTCCGCGCCTAACGAGCAGCGGCCCGAACTCATTCAAAAAATCGACAAGATGCGCCAGGATTTAAACTGGTATTACCACCGCATCGAGATTGAACAGTTCGGTGCGGAAGGCTTTTCGCCGGAGCGCGTGGAGCGGCTGCGCAAGAAGGCGAACTCCCTGGAGATCGATTTCCTGCGCGCGCTTCGCGAATTGCCGTCGTCGCTGCAGGGAACGTCGGTGGACGCGCCTCCAGTGAACTTCCCACTCGAGACAATACAGCAAAGCATTGATGAGAACTGCACACTCATTGAATATTTCTGCGTTGGCGGCCAATTGGTCTGCGCGGTTGTCACGCCCCGGGACATTCAGGTCATTCCTATCGGAGAGCTGAAAGCGGCCCAGGAATTGCTGCACCGCCTGCAATTTCAGCTGGGAAAATTTCGCCTTGGCGCGAGTGACGGCCGTCAGACTGCAGCTATCCTGCTGCCGGCTATCCAGAGCACTCTCGCGTCTCTGCACCAGCATTTGATCGCCCCTGTGCGGCCGCACCTGAATTCGGGTCACCTTGTCATTGCCCCTCATGGATTCCTCCACTACCTTCCCTTCCACGCCTTGTGGACGGGTGGCGAATATCTGTGCGACCTCTTCTCAATCTCATATGCCCCGAGCGCGACAGTGTTCGCACAGTTCCAGCAAAAGCCGTTCGAGGCCATTAAATCGTCCTTGATTCTTGGCATCCCGGACGCGATGGCCCCGGAGATCGAGGGCGAAGTGCGAGCCATCCAAGGGATCGTCCCCAACCCGAAACTGTTTGTAGGGGCCGACGCGGCCGCAAAGGTATTGCGAGAAGAAGGGACGAAAAGTGACTTGATCCACATCAGCACGCATGGGACTTTCCGCCAGGATAACCCCATGTTCTCGAGCATTAAGCTGGGGGACGGCCCATTGATCCTGTATGACCTGTATCAGATGCGCTTTAATTCGACCCTGGTCACCCTTAGCGGCTGCTCGACGGGGATGAATGTGATCGCCGCAGGAGATGAGCTCCTCGGGCTTCAGCGAGGCCTGCTGTACGCCGGGGCCAGTTCCATGGTGCTTTCCTTGTGGGATGTGAATGACAAGAGCACAACCGAATTAATGGCTGCGTTTTACGGGCGCCTGGTACAGGCTGAGAACCCGGCAGTTGCGCTCCAAGGAGCAATGCAGGAAATCCGGGCCTGCTACCCGCATCCGTACTACTGGGCGCCATTCCTTTACATTGGCAGGTATTTAGAGAAGAGATAAGTCCTTGTGTTTGTTATATATTTCAAGTGTATTCCCGCATTCGTTAATCACATCCTGTGATAGTACCTTGGTTCTGAACAGTTCCAAAACCGTTGATCTATCATTTAGTAACTCATGACCCATTGGGCTGGTTCTAGTAGTAATAGACAATGGGGTTGCCCTGAGATGCCTTCTGATGTTCCTGGGCGAGCGCTGTCCACTAAAGGAGTATTCATCGCCATGAAGCGAGCAACCCTCTTACTGGTCCTTCTTGTCGCAGGAATCTTGGCGGGCGCCGGTCCGGCCGCCGCGGCGAATCAGCGGTTCATTGTGCGCACCATTTCGCTGCCTTTGCTTCAAAAAGCTTGCATGCTGAACCTGTGCAAAGTGGTCCAGAACCTGGACGGGGCGGTCAATCAGATCTTCCTGGTTGAATTTCCGAGCATCCTTCCGGTCAATACGCTTCTGAATGTTCTCCGCGTGATCCCTGGAGTTTTGGATGCCGAGGTCGACGCGTTGCAACACCTCGGAGTTAGTCAGGTACCGACGAACGGAGTGCCTGCGGGGCTGAATCAGAGGACTCCGATGCCGTTCTATGGCGCGAGCGTCTGGCAAGGATATGCTCTGCAGCCGGCAGTGACTGAGATTCAGCTGCCAGAGGCGCGAACGTGGTTTCACGTGACAGGTGCGGCGACTGTCGCGGACATTGATACGGGTGTAGATCCCAACCATCCTGTCTTGGCCAGTTCGTTGCTGCTTGGCTACGATTTCACGCGAAACCAGGCGGGCGGATCTGAAATGACAGGCATGCCCGTCGAGACGGAGTCGGATTGTTCCCAATGTCCTGTTGCAGATGTTAACGCCTCCACCCGCAACGTTCTCGATTCGCCCAACGACGATGGCTTCGGACATGGCACGATGGTGATGGGAATCATCCATCTGGTTGCGCCCACGGCGCGGCTCATGCCACTGAAGGCCTTCAGTAATGACGGCACAGGTTACACGTCCGACATCATTCGTGCGATCTATTACGCCGCCCAGAATCATGTCAACGTAATCAATATGAGCTTTGACTTTACCGCGCCGTCCACCGAATTTGCGAATGCCATAACTTATGCCACGCAGAACGGTGTGATCTGCGTCGCATCGTCGGGCAATGACGGCGCGCAAGAGATTGTCTATCCTGCCGGGCTGACTGGGGTAATGGGTGTGGCCTCGGTGAATGGCTCGGGGCAACGGTCAAGTTTCTCCAACTACGGCACTCAGGTCGTCTGGGTGGCTGCCCCTGGGGAAAATGTCATTACGACGTATCCCTATGGGTCTTATGCGTCCGGGTCCGGAACGTCATTCAGCGCACCGTTTGTAACCGGAACCGTTGCACTGATACTGAACATCCAACAACAGGCAACCCCGAAGGGTGCCGCGGCTGATATCGCGCATGCGGAGCCGTTGGCTCCTAACCTCGGCCATGGATTGCTGGACGTCTATCTTGCGCTTCAGGCCGCGCAGGACAGCTACTGAGGTCAGGCAGCAAAATTTAGAAAGACGTGTCTTTCTGCAAAACGTCGTGTGCGGCGATCCCGCCACGGCGTTTTGTTTGGGGGTGAATTCTGTTCGAGGCCTGCCCCCAGCAACTCATCACAATTCATAACACGACATTCAAAAGTGCAAAATCATGCTCAGTTTTGTGAGGATTTAGGGGAGCATCTCAGGCCGACCGGTCCTCGGTGGATAGCATCGCGAGTGTCCTTTGCAAAGAATTGTCGCTTGAAAGTCGGACGGACGAGAACGCGTCTCCCTTTGATCACCTCTCCTCTGGAATGGCGGATGGCGGCATCGTCCGTGCCACACCCGTCCATCCCGGTGCTTGCCAAGTGCGGTTGACGGATTTTTTTCGGAGGACAGCCTCAGGCGCAGTTCAGCGGGAGCAAGCGCAATCAAGATTTCCTTCGAAGGAATCAGGTCTTGAGGATATGGCTAAAACCATCAAGGGAGACGGCAAGCTTACCGTTCCCCTTCGTTAAAGCAATTATGTCTCCATAAACTTTGAGACGGGGCGCTTCGTACGGCATTTTCACCGCCGACCCTTCCGGACGTTTCGGATTTGAGATTTCTCCAGCTGCGCGGCGAGGTAATATTTCGAGTTCAAGGCCACAAGCTGTTGCCTGACTTATGGAATTTCCTTTTAGCGGCATAAGACGCTCCATCTTGCTGAAAACCCGACAGGTAATGATGCAGCCACTCGAATAAACATGTATAATCAATTTACTAACTTTTGTCAATCCTTAGTCTATATTATAGTTACTTTATATAACATGATGACACGATTCATTCCTTTGATTTCAAACCCTAAGATACAATCAACAGTCGCCGCTCAGCACCATGAATTAGTTTTCGACGGAAAATGAGCGGGCGTTTTTACCGCTGATCGCAAATCGAATCAACCTTGATTTTCTTTTTTCCTTATTGCGGGAGGGACATCGGGTTCATTCTCTCAAGGTTCAGCGGGGCGGTGCAGGAAATCGGCTAGCATGAGGTCGCATGGAGGAAAATCTTCTTCTATCGGCTGTACTCATCGGATATCGAGCCGACGAAAGTGAGCGCTTGTTGCCATCTTGAAAATCGTCCAGGGAACTCGGCCGTCAGTCCCCTGGCAATCTCCTCGAGTGAAGATTTTCCGTCCATCAATTCAAGAGCCCGACGGCCCATAATTCCCCTCTCCGCTAGTTGTGGGACGAAGTCAGAGGCCATCCTGCGAAGCTTCGGAGGAGAGAGTATTGCTCCCTGGAGTTGTGACTGGTCAAATCTCGCGGCAGTTTCGCCCGTTTTTTGCGTAGATTCGATCTGTGTGATCCAGCGCCAGAGGTAGTCTTTTTCCATCAGCTTCGCTTCCAATTCGACACGAATTTCTTGTCCCATCGTCAGTGATACAGCCTCAAGCCAGGGAAAGAGAGCGGCTCCGTAGATTGTTTCTGGCGCCGCGGGGCCACTGGAAAAATTGATGCCCTCCGCCAATTCCATGTCAAACCAAACCAGGATTCCATGGCCGATGCCGTTGCGTTTGGCAGTCCATTGGAGCGTGCTGCGGACGTCGGAGTTCTCGATGGTGGCGTAATCCAGCGTCGCCCAGAGTTGCGGTTTCGTCAGCAGTTGCTCCTCTTTCACACGCGTTTTCCGAAATTCGTTCAAAACTTTTCGTTTAGCCACGGCCAGATCTTGCCCATACACATTTCGTTCCCACGGATCCACGATTTTGCCGTAGGTTTCAGGAGCCTCGACCACTGCAGCCCAAATCCTATCTTTGCGGGCGATTAGTATTCCTCCAGGCGCAAGGAAACGTTGCCGGGCATCCGCAATCGATGGAATGTGACCTTGAAAAAGCGGAAGAACCCCTCGCATATCCGAAACTATAATGTCGGCCCGGTCAGCGATCGTAACGTTCTTGGACAGGTCGTTGAAAAATTCAATTTTATTAGCGCAGTCGTTTGCCGTGGCGACTTCCCGGGCAACCTGGATCACGTCGCCTGACTCAATCGCGTACACACGCTTGGCTCCAAACCGGCAGGCCTGCACTGCCATGGTCCCCGGTCCCGTGCCGATATCGATGACCACCGCGCCGGGGCGAATCGCCCCGTGAAGCGCCTGCATAAACGCTTCGACGCGAATCCGGTCTGCGATCATTTCCCCATAGCCATTCAAGCTATACATTTGGGGCGGCTTTCGGGATCAAATTTGTCCGCGGTCGGCCATAATTTGGCGCGCATCCTTGGCGATGATTTCGCAAAGTTCAAACGGTTTTGATGAATTGCTTGCAGGTCGCACTCGGCGGACAGGTATCTCATCCAAAACACGTCCGAGAACGTAAAATTCGCTCATGCGCATATTCTGGTCAAGAAGGTAGTTCACGTAGGTATTGGTAACCAGCGCCGCAAACGCTTCGTGGCCAACGAACTCTTCCACTACCGGCATAGTCAAACAGGCTTCTCGCTCACTGACAACGTAAATCGCACCGAGAGGCAGCGGAGTTGGCTGAAACTGGCGGCCTTCCTGATCAAGCGCAAGATATCGTTTGCTCCACGTGGGAGTAATAAGTGGCAGCGCATCTTCGGCCCCGAACAACATGCGGACTGAATCCGGCCACAGGTTCGTCCGAGGGTAGCCCGGCTGGACAAGAAACTGGCCTCCCTTTTCATCCAGAACGGCTACATCGTCAGACAACACGGAATATCCGAGGAGAGCGAACGCGGCGGCGGTGGTTGATTTACCTGCTCCAGACTCGCCCATGAGGACAATCGCTCGGCGGTCAACCGCTATGGAGCTGGCATGCAAACACGTGACTCCTCGCAGCCGAAGGACGAAGGCCAGAACGGGTCCGATCAGGTAAGTACACGCATCTTCGAGAGTGTAATCGTCCGGCCAATCTGCCCAGATCTCTCGGCCCTTTCGCTCCACGGCAAATCGCGCTCCATCGTGGTAAAAAAAACCGAAATTTCCGCCGGCCAGCATTCCAACGCGCAGGGGGCAAACATCAGCCGATTCATGTTGGGAGTCGGGGTAGAAATAATCGTTCGGAGGGGAGGAGAACACGGAGACGGGCTCGGGTCCGTCCTTCAGATGAATCTGAATATCAATCCGGCCAGGCTCAGATTGAACGGTGAGGCCGGAAACAGGAATATTCGCCGCGATCTGCAATCCATAAAGCGAATGAAACACGGGAAAGCGTTCTTTGGAAACCATTATGCAGCTTCCCCGTTAGCCGCTTTGACGCCGCGATTTCCAGCGGCCAAGGCAAGCACGCTCATACCGTAAGATATCCTGAAACGGATCGCTGGATAGGCCCTCAAGTTCGGATTGCGAGCGTTCGGATTTACTGGGACGATTGCCCGACAATAATATATACGAGGGATACAAATCCTGCGCAATCGAATTCAGACTACGGCTTGCATAGTCCAGATGTGAACGGGTTCAATCGGTTGTTGGGAAGATTGCACCCCGACTTCCGACATTCATGGTCGGCTGCGAACCGTTTGAGATTTCTTCAACACCCGCACGAAGCAGCCGATTGTCCTCCGCTGGTTTTCAAAGTTGTGTCGCTTTGCAGTTGATTTGTAGAGAAGTGAAAAACAGGCCCCCCGAATACGCGGGTCCAATGGCAAATCTCCGGCAGGCTTAGCGCAATGTTTGCGGGGCAGGAAATTTGGACACTCCGGACACAAAAGTACTACGAATTTACTACGACGATGGATTTTGGGGTGGAGAGATTGTTTCGCAATCTCCCTAAATGCATATTAAACTAATGGCTTACCAGGATGGGGCTGTAGCTCAGATGGATAGAGCGGCGGTTTCCTAAACCGTAGGTCGGGAGTTCGACTCTCCCCAGCCCCACCATGATCGTCAATTTCATGTTCCGAGCTGCACTGGCGAACCTCCTCCACTAGCCGTTTTCCTGCCTGCAAACCCCGAGATTGCTGCGGAAGCATTAGCAACTTTGAAACTAGTCCGCAGAATGAAAGTGACTCATCGAGGCGGGCGCGGGAAAATAAGGTTGGCGATTGCATTTCAGGCTCGTTGTGTCGTCCGCCATCGGAGCAGCATGGCTAATAATCTCCACCAGACTATCCGAATCCTCCTGACCATCGTTGTGCTGGCCGCCGCCGTTTTTCTGGCCTGCAATCGCACCATTTTTGTCATGGAGTTCATTTTTCCGATGTTCACCATGACCCTGGCGAGCATGCTCATTGTTCATTTCAGTGTTCGGCCGATCAGGGAGGATGCAGTTTTTGTTGTTTGCTTGACTCTGCTTCATGCAGTTGTGGCTTACCAGTTCTTCAGTCTCCCCTACAATCCCATGCACTGGCCTGCTTTTGCGGGCTTCAGCAGTTTCTGGGTTCTTTGCGTGCGGACCATTTGGGAAAAGAAATCGCAGCAAAAACTGCTCGCGTTTGCCACCGTTTCCGCCCTTTTATTGTTGACGGTTGAATGGGGCGCCACAATCGTTTTGAAATGGAATGAGACCCTGCATCCAAAGCCGCTGGATTTGCTTCTGTATTCGTTTGACGGAAGCATGGGAACACAGTTTAGTTTTCTGATGGGAAGGGCATTTTTGAAGTGGCCCCTTTTCGGGCTAGTCAGCGTGAAGTTCTATGAAGCGCTGCCCGTCGCACTCACTCTGATTTGCGCGAGGCATATCGCGGCCCGCTCGGCCAAAGCCCTGTCGGCTGTTGCCGCTCTTATTTTCACGGGCCCGATCGGCGTGGCTTTTTACAATCTGTTTCCAGCGCTGGGGCCGCGACACATCGCGCAGCTTGATTTCCCGTTTCATATTTTGACGCACACACAGATCATAAATCTCGCGTTAGTGGATATTTCCGCGCCCGGTCCGCGCAACGCAATTCCCTCCTTGCATATGGCCTGGGTCTTGCTGGTTTGGTGGTATTCACGCGGCCTTGAGCCGTGGACCAGGGCCATCGCATTTTTGTTCCTGGTATTTACGGCGGCGGCCACGCTTGGCATCGGCGAACATTATTTCGTGGACCTTGTGGTTGCCTTTCCATTCGCCGTCTTCGTCGAATCGCTTTGCTCCTTCGATTTGCCGCTGCTAAACCGTCAAAGGATTATTGCTTTGTCCTGGGGCTTGGGCGCCACGCTTGCCTGGCTGGCCCTTCTGCGCTTCGATACCGCCATTTTCTGGATTTCACCGGTAGTTCCCTGGACACTGGTTGTGGGCACGATTCTGGTTTCCTGGATTTGTGAACGCGAGCTGCAATCGTCCAACTCCTTATCCGAAGTTCCCGAGCACGCATCGGTCAGCGCGGCAAAAGAAGACCTTCTCCCGTCGTTCAAGTTTTGAACCCAGCGGTTCTCTTTCCGCGTCCGCCGCGTGGTGCGTATATCTCGCGACAATTTGTGCAATTTCACGTAAGACACGTGCGTCGCACTTGAGGCGCTGGTCTTCGTGGCGCCGGCGTCCCGCCGGCGGATTTGGCCAATGCGCCACGCCGCGAAACCGCCGGCGGGACGCCGGCGCCACAAAAACCGCTACTCAAATTTGCGTTCGGACGATTTCAGGGCTGATTGTACAGAGCATCGAGTGCAGGATTACGAGTGTGAGGCCGCCGGAAATTACGGGCTGCTGCACGATCAGCCTTGCCATGAGGGGCATGGTTTGCAGAACTTCGGGCGAGACGAATAGTCCGCCCAGTCCAACCAGCAGCGCTAGCCCCGCCACCACGAATTTCCGGTCGTCCCATTCAACGTTTGCCAGCATTTGAACGCCGTGCATGAAGACGATGCCGAATAGCAGGGTCGCCGCCGCCGAGATGATCGGCTGCGGCACCACCACGAGCAACATGTCAAATTTGATGAAGCCGCCCAGCGCAATCAGTAGAACGCCCGCGGCCAGCGTTGCGTAGCGCGATCCCACGCGCGTCGCGCGGATCATGCCGATGTTGTCCGGATAGGCGATGGTGCTCAATCCACCCACGATTGCGGCCAGCACTGATCCTATGGCAATTCCGAAAACGCCTTGCGCCATGCGGTCCGCTGGAAGCTTTTCATCTCCCCAGTCCGCAACCATCTGGTACATGGCCATAGAGCCCATGCCCGGCGGAATCAGCACCAGAAGAAAAACGATGACCAGACTGGTGTGGACTTCGAATCCGAATGGGAACCAATGCGGCGTCACCAGCACGGGCGCGCTGGCCACCGCCGCAAACGAAATTGGACGAAAAAATGCGTAACAGGCCGTGCCCGCGGCAAGCCCCGCAAGGATCGCCGCACGGCGAAGACGCGTGCCGCCCCACAATATCACGCCTATGATTACGGCAATGGCGATTGCTCCAGACAAGATATTTACCACCGGAAATCCTGGGCTCGATGGAAGGCCAATCCAATTGGGCAACGCCACATTGGAGATTTGCAGGATGACCAGCATCACCATCATGCCGGAAATGATTGGTGCGCGCAGAAAGCGCGCAAAAAGGCCGATGAAACTGAATCTCCGCACCGGCACGGTGAGCGCGCACCAGATGAGCGAGGCAACGAAAAACGATCCGTACGCAGCGCCCAGCCCGCCGCCCTGCAAATGCCCGACGGCGAGGATTGCGGCAAAGCTTCCTGCATAAGGCCCTTGCACGATAGGAAGGCGCAGAAGAAATACGGATTGCAAGACGGTGATGACGCCGCAGACGGCAAACGTCATGCCATAAAGGTAGGCGATTTTTTCCGGCGGCAAATTGAACGATCGGCCAAGCAGGCCGGGAAACACGAACATTCCTGTCATTCCGAAAACGTTTTGCAAGCCGAGGACCAGCAGTTGAGCAGGCGGCAGAGATTGGTTGATGCCCACATCCAGAATTCCGCGGGCGGCTGTATCCTTTTTCGATGCGTCAACGGCCATGAAATCCTTTTTACGGATTGCCGGTTCGCTGCTTTAGTTCGGGCTTCTCAACAATTCGGCGAAGTCCGCCCACAATTTCAGCCGTGATTTCAGCTGTAGGGGCACGACATGTCGTGCCCCTACTTTTCGCGGCCCTCGACATTGCGGACGGGAGTCTCTGGAGTCAGCCCGCCGCGCCGCCGCTTCACCGTGTTCTCGCCATTCTTGGCCCACTCGCCTGCCACGGCATTGCGCGCGAAAAGATCCCAGGCGTCACTCCAATCGCCAAGCGAGTAGCCGTGCCACGGCGGACGCACAGAAAGCGGCGGAAGGCCCAACTCTTTCCAGATCGCTTGCGCTCGTTCCATGTGTTCGCGCGCGGGCAGGGCCAGCGGCGGCATGGAGTGTTTCAGAGTCGCGTCGATCAGCATGGTTGAGTCCGTGGCTTGCGAACCGGATTTTGGCGCGTGGCCTCGCGATCGATATGGCTCGATGTGCACATCCTCGGCCGGATTCGAGCGGTAGGCCAGCGACCACAGCACCGCGTCCGTGTTTGTGGGATCGATGTCTTCGCTGACGGCAATGACGATTTTGCCGCAGTCCGCCTGCTTGGCGGAGGCGCCCTGCAAACCGCGCCACACCTCGGTGCGCGGCGCGTCATTCGCGAATTGCAGAAAAATAATGGGGCGAACATTGCTCAGCGGCTCGTGCATCACCACGCGGCGAATTCCCTTGATCGACAATTGATCGCGCAGATGGGCAAGGAAGGCCGGCTCGTAGGCCACTTTTTTTATCACGCTCGATTCGCTCGGAGTGACCTGGCTGAGGATGGATGCGAATACCGGCGAGCGCCTGTGCGTGATGGCCGTCACTTGCATAATCATGTTGTAGTCTTCCAGCGCAACGTAGCCGTTGCTCTCGCCAAACGGCCCTTCAGGCTCCAGCATCTCCGGGTCGATCAGTCCTTCGATCACGATCTCCGAATCCGCCGGAACTTCCAGATCCAGCGTGACGCACTTCACTGTGCGAATCGGCGCACCCGCCGCTCCTCCAGCAATGGTCATTTCATCCACGCTCGCTGCGAATTTCTGCGGGCCGGTGTAAATCACAACGGGCGCGCATCCGATGACAATCGCGCAGGGCATGGGCTCTTTGCGCTGGCGGTACTTCACCCAGTGCAGGTAGCCGCCGGCGCCGCCGATGCGCGACGACATGCGCACGCCAAGCCGGTCCGTGGCTTTTAACGCGCCGCGATACGTGCCCATGTTGCGAATGCCGGTTTCGGGATCGCGCGTGATGCAAAGCGTGGCGGTGAGATAAGGCGCGGAATCGAATCCGGGAGTGGAAATTGGCACAGGCAGGCTCGCCAAACCGCCGCCTGGGCGCTTCAAATCATCGCCACGGATAACAACTTCCTGGCAGGGCGCGGAATTTACAAGGATGGGAGCGATAGGATTGGCGATGGCGCGCGTCCATGCGTCGCCGATTTCTTCGACCGCGCAGCCCATTCCCGCCGCGTAAATTTTCGGCGAAGCTGCCAGCGCTCCGACCACGACCGGAATGTCATAGCGCCGCCCATGCGAGTCCACAACATTCGTAAATAAAAAAGCGCGGCGATCCTCTTCCGCAATGCCGCCCAGAAATTGGCAGCGCACCAGCGGGTGCAGCTCCGTATCCTTATTGATTGGCCGGTCGACGCGAATGAGCAGGCCCTTGCTTTCGAGCAGGGCCAGATGCGATTGGAAATCAAGGCTTGGCCGCGAAACGGATTGCCGGTCGTTACCGCTCATTGCGAAGCTCCTGTCCAGCGGATCGAATGCGCCGATATTGTAGCTCGCCTCTTTAGAGGCGAGGCTTATTTGCGCGTGCAACGAAACTCCCGCCTCTGAAGAGGCGGGCTACAAAACTTGCGGCCGCCTTAAATCATTTCCACCAGTACACAAGAATAACGGAAAGAATGGCGGTCACCACAATCTGCAGCAACACCCACGGCAGGCAGATGCGAAATATTTCGCCGTCTCTTCCCTTCACGTTTGCCAGCGACGCGCTGAAGGCGATCTGCGTGGGCTTCAGAGCGTTCGGCGGCCCCATGGTCACCACGGTGATAATTCCAACCAGCACTACCAGAGGAATGCCCAGCGTGGGCGCGATGGAAACCTGCATTCGCGAAAAAAGAAAATCTCCCGGCAGACCTTGCCCAAACGCCATCCCTCCCAGAAACGCCACCAGGGGATACAGGGAGGAGTAAACGAACGTTCCGCCCTGCGCGAGAATTTTGCCCAGCTGCGCGATTTGGCCGGAATCCACCATCAGGTAGACTGTCGCGCTGCCAACGCAAAGTGTTGCCAGGCTTCTGCCGCTTCGCTTGCTGGCCGCCACGAAATCCTTTGCCGCGTTTGCTTGCTTATTGCGAAACACGTAGCACACAAGGGCAGTCACAAAAATGTAGAAGCCTGCCGTCGTAAAAATATTGATGGAGATTCGATTGTATCCCCAGGCGGCCACGCTGAATTGAAAACGTTCGAGCCATGCGGAAACGACGGGGGATCTGGTAATGATGACGATGGCGACGCCCAAAAGCAGGGGTGCATAGGCCTTGAACAAACTTATCGGTGTATAGGAAGGCCGCGCGGAAATGGCGTCTTGCGGGGACTTTTGCTTGGCGAGCCGTCCATAAACATAAAGCCCGGCAAGAGAAAAAACGGCTCCCGCGATGAGCATCAAAATGTAGTAGGAGGGCCAGACCTGCGTAAACAAAATGATGGCGAGGACGTTGGCCAGCCCCGTTGTCCAGAAAAGAATTTGCGACTTCCAGGCAAAAAATCGGAAGCCGAGAATCTTCAGAAAGCCCAGCATGGAAAGAAACACCAGCGGAATGGTGAGCAGCCCGGCAACGCGCACGATATCCACGACGGGCACGTGGCTCGCGGCGTTGGAAATGTTTGGCGCGATGAACAGGCTGTTGAAGGGCAGCGTCCACGAAAAATAGACGAGGTAGCTGGTGGTGGCCTGCACGCCATCGAAACCGATATCGACCAGGCCGGGGATCGTTACCGGATAAGTCGCAAATCCGTTGAACGCGCCGATGAATCCGGCGACCAGCGTGACCAGCGCGACCGAACGCCCTTCCACGTCGCGGCTCGGCAGCATCGAGCGGATCGATTCGAGCAGGATTTCAAGCAGTCCCGTGCTGCGATAGGCCTGCCCGAAAAGCTGTCCGGTATAAAGGACCATGAACCCGGTCCACATCGTCAGGTTGCCCCAGGCCGAGGCTTCCAAACTTTTCAGGAGCGGCATGCGGTAAAACACGAGCACCAGCACGAACTCCACAAGCCAGGCCCAAAGACTGGCCCGGAGCGCATCCAACTTAAAAATCAGGAATGCGGAGAACAGCACGGCGAAAGGCAGCAGCGTGCCGGCAACTCCCAGGCTAGTCCTCAACGAATTCCTCCCAAGGGATAATGCAAACAACCGCACGCCAACTGCCTTTCAATTGCACTGACAACACACATTCTCCGAAGCCTCTCTGGTTCTCTTCTTTTCTCTGCGTCCTCTGTGGTAAAGCTTTGAAAGCTCAACACAGAGAACACAGAGAAAAAAGGAGAAAGGCGGAGAAATCCGCGGCGCGCTCTAGGCCAACGCCTTTTCAAACACTCTTCGCAAGTAGACGTGGATCAGGTGCCGCTTGTACTCGGCGCTGCCTTCGTGGTCGTCAACTAAGTCGGCGGCGTCGGCAATCGCGTCGGCAGCTTGCGGGCAGGCGCTTCTCAACTTCTCCGCGCGAACCGCTGAGCAATTTTTCAGCGTCGAGGCCGCGCGTCGGAAACGGGCAAACGCAGCCCACCGCGACGCGAGCCGATGCAATAGTGCGCCCACCGTCCGGCGTTTCCAGCCACAACCCCAGGCCCAGCGTGGGGCGCTCATGCACTTGGAATTTCAAGTAGGCGGAGCGGTGAGCTGGGCTTCGCGCATGGGACTGTAATCTTCGTGAGAATTTCTCCAGGCTGAAGATTGCTGGCGTACGCGCCGCCAATAAGTTCTCCGACGGGAATTTCGCGCGCGCCGGCGGCGCTCTCCACTTTCACTGCGCCGCCCAGAACCAGCAGCAACGTCGCCGGATCGGAATGCGGCTCGGCAAAGCAAAGGTTGCCGCCCAAAGTTCCAGTGGCGCGCACGCGAACATTGGCAACTTGCGATTCCATTTCCGCGAGCACGGGCTGATGTTGCTGCACGATGGCGGAGCGCTCAATGCTGCGGTGCGTCGACGTGGCTCCGATCTCCAGCAGAGCCGTTGCGCACTTCGATGGTGTTCAGGCCCGGAACTACTTTGAGGTCGATCAGGTGGCGATAGTTCAAGCGCCGAATGTTTCATGGCCAGCAGAAGTTCCGTGCCGCCTGCGTAGATGCCCGCTTCATCGCCGTAGTGCGCCAGCATCTGCGACGCTTCGAGCACGCTGGCGGGTTGATGGATTTCGAAACGGCTGAGTGTGGTCATGTTTTCGTTTATAAGTTATGCAACAAAATGCCCACCTTTTGTCATTCCGAGCGAAGCGAGGAATCTCTCAGTCTTGTCGCGGGCCTAAAATCCAGGAGAGATTCCTCGCTTCGCTCGGAATGACAAATAAGCAGCTCCTTCCGCGATCAGTTAAGCGATGCTGATGACAGCTTTGTAATTTCCTCTGAAGAGGCGAGCTACAGCGACTTCCCTTTTTCTTTTCCTGCAGCGCTTTCCACACGCGCTCGGGCGTCAAGGGCAGCGTTCTGATGCGCACGCCCGTAGCCTGGTACAACGCATTCGCGATGCACGGTGAAATGGGATTGACTGCGCCCTCGCCGCCGCCTTTCGCGCCGTACGGCCCAACGCCATCGCGATTCTGCACCAGTTTCATATCCGACGTTCTCGGCCAGATCGGAAAAACGCGGCACGCGATATTCGAGCATCGTGCCGTTCATCAACTGCTGCCCGTCGTAAATCAATTCTTCGAACAATCCGGCGCCCAGGCCCATGGTGGCGGCGCCCAGATCCTGCCCCTCGGTCATCGCCGGATGAATCGACAAGCCCACGTCGCCGATCGTGACCAGCGAATCGAGCGAGATTTTTCCCGTCTCTTCGTCCAGGGCAATCTCCACGCCCACGACGCCGATTTCCCAGAACACGGGGATCGAGCGTCAGGTCGCCGGCCTTGCGAAGATATGCGCGGCCCATAATGCTGCAGCCTTCCATCTTGAAATATTTTTCCAGTATTTGCGGCCAGGTCAGACGCGTTTCGCCGCAACGAATGCCGCCGCGTTCTTCCACCAATTTTTCCTGCGGCGCCGAAAAAACTTCTTCAGCCATCACCTTGCATTGCGCGATGGCCTCGCGGCACGCTTCCAGCACCGCGCGGCCCATCAGCGTGGTGGTGCGGCTTGCGCCGGTGGAACGCTCGAACAAAGTTACCGCTGTGTCCGAACCGACCAGCCGGACTTTTTCCAGCGGCACGCCCATTTCTTCCGCGGCGATTTGCGTGAGCACCGTGTGGCTGCCCTGGCCGATCTCGGTGCTGCCGCTCAGCACGGATACCGAGCCGTCCGCATACACCTGCACCATCGCCAGCGTTACAGGATGCGCTCCGGCGTCGCTCGCCGAGCAGCACACGGAGCGCCCGTGCCCGGGCAGCGAGCGGGCGATCCATCCGCAGCATTTCGGCGGCCTCGCGAATATCGCCAGGAATATCTGCGTCAATGGGACGCATGCCGGGATGAATCGACTCGCCGCTCTGGGCCAGATTTTTCAGCCGGAACTCCACCGCATCGCAGCCCGACATTTTCGGCAAGCTCATCGATCTGCGATTCGCCGGGAAAGGTGACCTGCGCGCCGCCCAAACCTCGATAGGAGCTTGCCGGCACGGTGTTGGTGTACACCGCAAAGCAATCGATCTTCACATTGGGAATGCGATAGGGCCCGACGATTCGATTGGCCGCCTTTCTGCACACCATGGGACTGTTTTCCGCATACGCGCCGGTATTCAAGTGAATCGTCGCCTGCCGCGCCACGAGATTCCCTTTCGCGTCCACCGCCGTGCGAATTCGAACGCGCGCGTCGTCTCCGCGCGTGGTCAGAAAGGCTTCCTCGACGCTCAGCTGCAATTTTACAGGCCGCCCGGATTTCCACGAACACGCCGCGACCAGCGGCTCAATTTTCGTGTAGGACTTGCTGCCGTAGCCGCCGCCAATGTACGGCACGATCACGCGCACACTGTTGAGCGGCAGTCCGAACACTTGCGCAACATCGTGGCGCACCATGAATGGATGTTGCGCCGAGGAATAAACCGTCAGATGTCCCTTGGCATCGTAATCGGCAATCGCCACATAGGGTTCCATGGCGTAGGCATACACCATGGGAAAATAAAATTCGCCTTCGGCGATGTGCGCGGCCGAAGCGAATGCGGCGTCCACATCTCCCCACTCGACATGCACCGCCTGGCAGATGTTTCCGGACGCGCCCGGAAAATCGTCGAATCCGCGGAAGGCGCCGTCGGCAAAATCCGTTTCGTGGATGCGCGGCGTTCCCTCCGCCAGCGCCGTGTCCACATCGAGTATCGCTTCGAGTTCCTCGTATTCGACGGCGATTTTTCCCAGCGCTTCCTGCGCCGCAAGTTCCGTTTCGGCGATTACGGCCGCCACGGGCTCGCCCACAAAGCGAACCTGGCCGATCGCGATCAACGGATGATCTTTCACTCCGTGGCCGTAATAGGGATGAAGGCCCTTGAGATCATCGCCGGTCAGTACGTCAATCACGCCGGGCTGGCTCTTGGCCGCGGAAATGTCGATGGAAAGAATTCGCGCTCGCGCAAATGGGCTGCGCAGAACTTTCGCCCAGGCCATGTGTTCGACGACCATGTCGCTGGTGTAGACGGCGCTCCCGGTTACTTTCGCGATGCCGTCTCCGCGCGGGACGGAATGATTGACGACTGCGAATTCGCTAAGCTCCTTCACTTTTGTCCTCGCATCTCCGCTAGCCGCCTGGCGAATCGCTTTCAAGATCGGCAAGTAGCCCGTGCAGCGGCACAAGTTGCCATTCATGTGCGCGACGATCTCCGCTTCCGTGACGTCCGCTGTTTTCATCCAGCAGCGCTTTCGCAGCCAGAATCATTCCCGGGGTGCAGAATCCGCATTGAAACGCAAAATGATCGAGGAACGCCTGCTGCAACGGATGCAGCCGTCCCGATTCGTCCGCTAATCCTTCAATCGTGGTGACACTCTTGCCGCGAACTTCGTAAGCGAGGAACGTGCACGCGCTTACCGGAAGACCGTCGACCAAAACCGTGCAACTGCCGCACACCTGGGCCTCGCAGGATATTTTCACTCCCGTCAAGCGGCAGCGCCCCCGCAAAACTTCGGCGAGCGTCTCCCTCGGCTCAATTTCGAGGTCGCGTCGGCTTTCCGTTCAGCGTCGAAGCCAATGTTCACGAGCACTCCTTCGCAAATTGTCCCTGAATATTTTTTGCAAATTCCGCAAACGCCTGCGTCGTCCTTCGCCGGATGGGAACCGCGCCAAGCGTCGCAAGTTTACCCAAAACTTCGATGGACGCTTCGAAACGCATTTGCGTTCCGGCACGACGCCGGGCTCAGAGCGACCTGCATGGACCCGGTCATGCGATTCAGTCCCATGGAATCGGCGCCTTTGATCGTGGCTTTCAACAAGGATGGCTTCCACGGTTTCGGTGACCGTCACCTCTAAATTCATGGTGATTTTGAACGGGCCGATTTTCTCGCTCACTTTTGCGGAGTACGATTCCTCCCCTTCCACCTGCAAGCGCTCGACGTTATCGACTCCGGGCAAGAGGCCCGTCAGGCGCGAAGTATCGCGCAGCAGCTTCCAAACTTCATCGATCGGCGCGTTGAGAGGCAATTCCTCCGCAAGTTTCAACAGCATGGCAAAACCAGCGCCAACATTTCCATCTCCTCGCGTTACCCGGGAGCTACAGAGGCGGGAGTACATTCGAGGTACATGAATCGAGCCCGCGCAACTCTTTCAAAACCGGCAATTAAATTTATCACCTACCCAGCAAAATTGCATTCGGCGTTGGACAAAATTTAGTTTCAAGTCTGTGGCGGCAACGCGAGGCGGAAGCCGATCTTGTGTCCAAATTGAAAAGGCTGGACTCCGCCGATCCGCTAATTTCGACAGTTTATTGCTAAGTTGGTGCTACAATTTTCAAAGTTCGGAGGGCAAGAAAAGATTTTCAACCGCCGGGAGTAGCGAAGTATTTCAGGTGCGGGCTCCCAAACATTTGGGGAAGCAACGCGCCGACTTCGCATGCAATCATTCTCAAATTGCATCGCGCGGGACGCTGTCGCGCGGCGAATTCTCTTTGCTAATTCCGAACTGTGCGGTGCACAAAAATAAAAAGGAGCCTCTAAATGAAGTATTCCAGTCTTGCGCGTTTTGCATTCGGCCTTCTCTTGGTATTGTTCGGCGCGAGCTTCTTCCTGGGTTCCCACGCCCAGCCGAAGCCCGAGGCGTCGGGCTATCATTTGCTCAAAACAGTTTCATTGCCTGCCGCGCCGGGTGGCGGCGAATATTACGATTACATTTCAGTGGATGCCGCGGCTCGCCGAGTTTACGTTTCGCACGGCACGGAAGTAGTGGTTCTGAATGCCGACGATTATTCCGTGGCGGGCAAGATTGAAGGGCTGAATCGCTGCCATGGTGTCGCCATTGCAAAGGATCTTGGTAAAGGATTCATTACCGACGGCGACTCAAGCCCCAGCGCAACGGTGCAGGAAGTCGTGATCTTCGATTTGAAGACTTTGAAGGTAACCGGCAGAGTGAAGACCGGCCAGCCGGATACCGATGCCATCATTTATGAACCTGTGACCAAACACATCTTCACTTTCAACGGCGACAGCCACAACTCAACCGTGATCGATGCGGTGAAAGAATCCGTGATCACAAACATCGATTTAATTGGAAAAGTGGAATTTCCGGCCGTCGACGGCAAAGGGATGATCTACGACAACAATCCCGAAAAGAACGATATAGTGGCAATCGACGCGAAAACAAACACCATCAAGTCACGCTGGGCGACTGCGCCGTCTGGCGCGCCGACGTCCATGGCCATGGATCAAAAGACTCGGCGGCTGTTTTCGGGCGGGCGCGGCCCGCAATTCGTGATCATGATGGACGCCGATAGCGGGAAGGTCATCCAGTCCTATCCGATCACGGCAGGGGTAGACGCCAATGCTTTCGATCCCGGAACAGGCATGCTATTCGTCGCAACGCGCGAAGGCATGATGCACATTTACCACGAGGATTCAGCCGATAAGCTGAGTGAAGTGGAAGCCATTAAAACGCTCTATGGCGCCAAGACTTTGCAGGTCGATTCGAAGACCCACAATGTTTTTCTTACCACTTCGGATTTCAATCCTCCGGCGGCTCCCACGGAAAAGCAGCCACATCCGCTGGCAACGGCCAAGCCGGGAAACTTTCGAGTTCTGGTTTACGGGAAATAAGCTGGAATAGTTTAGACGGGTTCTTATACGAAACGATGCCCGCGCCACCTCCGAAAAGAGCTGGCGCGGGCGTTGTTGTTTAGTGCGAACGGGTTGGGCCCGTTTCTTATTCGTGCAACTTGAGCGTCCAGATCAGAAACAAGTTCGTGGCGTCGTCCACCGCGCCGAACTGCGCGGTCTTGCCCATGGTTTCCACAGCCAGTCCGAACGATCCGCCCTGGGCCGGGTCCATCGAAATTTCTTTCACGAACTTGCCATCGACGGTGAACTCCACGATTTCACTGGGTTGGTTTGGATCCGAATTAATTACATCGTTGTTGCTGGTCAGAAGATCGCCGTTGGGAGCCATGGCCATTCCCAGCGGGCCGTGCAAATGTTTGGCGTCCGTGTAAATCAGTTTGCCTATGCCGCCATCGTGCGTTCGATCTCCCGCGTCGTGAATGACGTAGACAGAGTTGTCCGCAGTGGAAGCAACGTACAACAAATCTTTCTGTGCGTCATAGACCAGGCCCGTCGGAGCGTCCACGAAGGTGACCGCATCGCAGTTGTGCGTGTACCCTGAGGCGATCTGCGTGACCGAGCTAACCGCCACTCCGGAAGATGTGACTACCAAGTCGAAGCGCACTACTGTGCCGCTCAATCCGTTGGCAACAAAAAACTTCGCCTTGCCTCCCTGGTCGAACAGAGCGGAATCCCAGGGCCCCTGGATGGCGGAATTGGTGATGGTAGAAACTAGATTTCCATTCTTGTCGATCACCAGGATGGAACCCGCCGAAGCGCTGCCGCAGGTTCCGTCAGGAGATGGAAAATTTCCTACCAGAACGAATCCGGCCCGCAGGACGTTCAGGGCAGTGGAAAGGCCCAGCGGCGCGGCGCCTCCGAAGTACTGGAATACGGGCGCGGCGGGCGGGACATCCACGATGGTCGTGCCGGTGCCCTGCAGATTCGAGCTATTGTTAAAGTTTGAAATCAAAATGTCGCCGGGATTGATCGCTCCGCCGGCCGGAAAATCGGGCGGCACGAATGCCACTCCGTAGGGATTCACATCGCCATTGGCCGGGACGGTGGATACGGCCCGAACGGGCGCGGGAAGAAAGGGACGATCGTCATCCGCCTTCAAAACGGGCGTGAACAAGATGCAGGACAGGGTCGCTGCTGCGAAAAACTTCGAAACAACTGATATGGCATCTCTTTTAATAAATGGCGCGGGCTTGTCTTGCTTTATCTGGGCGTATTCGGAATTCATGGCTGCTCCTTCTGGTGAGATCGCCGGTCATTCAAGACGTCGGCGGAATTTTTGGGAGGGGACCCTGACCCAAATATCGAACCATGCCGCAGCGTTCGAGATGCTGAGCCTATGCGAGTGCCAGTTTTGGGGTGTCAAAGGTCAATCTTGGATATGTCAACAAGTTGTAAAAACCAGCTGGCTGAGGAGCGGCTGAGCTCAGGCAGTATGAGGGAAAGAACCATTGTCCGCGGGAGCGAGCGCACCTGCAGCATACGATCTTTGGAATGATTCTGGCGCGGCGCAGGCGGAATTTAAGAGGCTGGCGCGGTATGATTCTTGCGGATTCGGGAGCAACTCCATGCGAAATGCTCCCGCCGGCGACGGGGGTGGCATGAGCGGCTTTGAGAAACTCAACAGCGAAAATATCTGGGAACATGCGGCACAAGGGATTTTGCTGCTGCCAGTCGGTACGGTGGAGCAGCATGGCCCCCACCTGCCATTGACGGTCGATATCGAGATACCAACTCACATCGCAACCCGCGTGGCGGAAAAGATCAACGGATTTGTGGCTCCGGCAATTTCTTATGGGGCGCGCTCGCTCCCGCAGAGTGGCGGCAGCCCGGAAATACCGGGAACGATTCGTGTTCGCGGTAGCGTTCTCACGGAGTACTTGCGGGACGTTATCGCCGGGTATGTTTCGATGGGATTTCGTTCCATCGTTATTCTCAACGGACACTACGAAAATGAAGGCTTTCTTTTCGAGGCTCTGGAAATGTGCCGCGAGGAAAGAAAGCTTGAAGGCGCCAGGATCGCCGCACTGAGCTGGTGGAGCCTTGTTCCGCAAGCGTCGCTCGACAAACTCTTTGGCAATCGTTTCACGGGATGGCACGCCGAACATGCCAGCGCCTGCGAAACTTCACTGATGCTGCACCTTAGAAAAGATTTGGTGGGACCGGCCAGAGTCGATAACGCCACGCCGCCCCGCGCGGGGATTTACACATTTCCCATCGACGCTTCCAGAATTTCCAATCGCGGCGTTTTGGGGAGCACTTCAAATTCCAGCGCCGAGATTGGTCAGGCCTTGTTTGAGGAAATTTGCGCGCAATTAGTGGCCCTGATTGGCGGGCAAACGGGGACGTGAGCGTAGGCACCCCACCCTTTTCTCATTCCGTGCGAAGCAAGGAATCTCTCCGCGGCTTTTCCCAGGGAAAAGAAGGAGGGATTCCTCGCTTCACTCGGAATGACAAAGAGTTTTGGTACTTCTTCCGCAGGCTGAAGCCCGCGCTACTTAAGCCCTACGTTTTTCTCTTGGCCACCGATTCCGCCAGCAGGCAAAGCAACTCAAACGCAATATTTGCGGCGGCCAACGCCGTGCCTCCGGAGGGATCGAAGGGAGGCGACACCTCGACCACATCCGCACCGACGAGATTCAAGTTTCGCAAGCCGCGCAACAGGCGCATCGCTTCGCGCGAGGTGAGGCCAGCGAACTCCGGAGTTCCCGTGCCGGGCGCGAACAGCCGGATCCAGCGCATCAATATCAAAACTGATGTAGGTTGGCGCGTCTCCAACAATTCGGCGCGCTTCGGCGATGGCGGCATCGACGCCCATTTGCTCAAACTCTTCGATGGAGATAATGCGAATGCCCTGCTGCAGCGGCCAATCGCGCTCGTCCGCGGAATAGGTGGAACCGCGAATTCCGATCTGCACAACGCGCTTGGGGTCCAGCAGGCCCTCCTCGATGGCTCTTCGGAAAGGAGTTCCGTGCGTGTATTTCAAGCCGCCGAAGTAGGTGTCCACCGTATCCGAGTGCGCGTCAAAATGAATCATCCCAACGGGCCCGGAGGCCGCCACGGCCCTCAAAATCGGGAGCGAACTCAAGTGGTCGCCACCGATTGCCAGAGGGACGGCGCACGCTTCCACAATTTTGCCGAAAAACTTGCGAATATCTTCCAGGGAGCGGTTCAAGTCGATTGGATTTACTGGCGCGTCGCCCAGATCCGCCACGCCGCAAATTTCATAGGGCGATATTTTTGTGACGGAGTGCACGCGCTTGATTAAGCTGGACATTTCGCGCACCTGGCGTGGGCCATGCCGCGGCCCCGGGCGATTGGTGGTGCCGCCATCCCACGGAACGCCCACGATGGCGATATCAACTTCGCGCGGGTCCGTTAAAACCGGTAGCCGCATAAATGTGGAATGCCCGGCAAAGCGGGGAGTTACGCCAGAATCGATGGGCTCATAGCGCCGAGTTGTCATGGTTGTTTGTCCAAAAAATTTTCTTAAGCCGACGCCCTCTTCTTACTGTTCCAGAAAAACCACAGCAGGCCCAGCGCGAGATATCCCAGAAAGATCAATGGAAGTTTGCCATAAGCGCCTTCCGGAACGGGATAAAGATTGCCAACCAGCGCGAGCAGCATTACGAAACAAGTCAGCCAGGGAATGATCTGAGCACCGGGACGGTAGACGCCGTGATTGCGCAGGTAGCGCGGGAGCGCGAGACAAGTGAGTCCGTATGCCACGATGAAGCCGTAGGTGCCGAGCGATCCCATCCAGCCGTACACATCAAGCCCCCTCGCGCCTCGCGCGGCCAGCACCGCCACCGGAAGGACAGCGGCGATTCCCGTGACGATCACGGCTCGCCCCGGCGTCTCGTTTCGCGCATGGGTCACGCGCAACGAACCGTGCGTCAATCCGCCGTGCGACATCAAGAGAAGAACCCGCGCCGCTGCGGTGATGCACGCAAGCGTGCACGCAAACAGGCTCACCAGCGCGCCAATATCGATGATTAGCCCGAGAAATCCCACGCCGCCAACTTCGGCGAGCACACGCATGGGAGCCGGGCTCGATGCCCAGGTCCTGGCCGGCTGCTCGAAATCCCAAGACTTCGGCGTAGGCGCATGCCGTGAATATGGCTCCGGACAAAAGGGCGCTCTGGATTACCGCGCGAGGAATTGTTTTCAAAGGATCGCGCGCCTCGGATCCCAGCGTCGTGGCGCTCTCAAACCCCACAAAACTGAACATGGCAAGCACCAGTCCCAGTCGCAGACCGCTGCCGGTCATGCCGCGAAGTTGCAGTTGCTGCCAGTCCGCGTGATGACGAAACCTCACCAGTACCAGCACGACTACTATCAGGATCAGCGAAACAGAAACCGCCTCGATCCACAACATGAGGCGCGCGGAAACTTTCACGTCGCGCCAGGCAATCCAAACGGAAATTGCCGTGACCAGCACGGAAAGAATGACGGCCGAAACGATGTGGTTGCCCGCGTCCAGGATCAAGAGATTGCCGTAGTGATAGAAGCCGCCGATGACGCTTGACCCCGTCTCCACATAAGCCAGCAGCAAGCTCCAGGCCACGATCGCGCCGATGGAGGGCGGGAGGATCGGCGCCGCATAAGAGTACAGCGATCCCGGCGAGGCAGAGTAACGCGCGAATTTGGCAACGCACAGCGCCACCAGGAAAATTGCCGCAGTGGCCAGCAAGTAGGCGAGCCATGTGCCGTTGCCGGCGAGGGCGCAGACCAGCGGAATAGTGGCGACCGGCGTCGCCGTCGGCGAAATCGTGGAAATGGATTGCGCCAGCGTCTCTACGGGAGAGAGCGCTCCGCGGCGCAATCCATATGCTGCCTTATCGTGATGCGCTTCGGGCGCACCGGTCATACGTTTCCTGTCCGCCCTATTTTGGCTGGATAAATTGCAGCGTGTAGGCTATCGCGGGATCAATCGGTTTATCGATTACCTTCAAATCGACAAGCTGATCGTACATGGTGGCCCAACGCTTGGGATCCAGTTGGCCGAGTTGCGCGCCTGTCGGATCGTCTCCGGCCACGAAATGTCCATCGCGCAATTGCGTCCAGGTAAATTGCATCCACTCGGGATTGAGCGCCGGGTTGAGTTTGGCGATCATGGCGTGCGCGGGACCGGGATCGATCAGATAATCTTTCCAACCCTTCAGGGAGGCGCGCACAAACTTTCCAACAATTTCTGGATGCTGCTGGAAGTAATCCCTGGTGGTGTACATGACGCGGTAGGGATTGTATCCAGCGTCGCTGATCAGCAGCACGCGCGTCTCAACGCCGGACTGATGCGCGAAAAACGGCTCCGATGTTGCGAATGCCTGCTGAATGTATTGCGGATCGGCCACAAAATTGGCCACATTCATCATGGCCGGGACGACGTGAACGCCGTTCAGTTGATAGCGCTTGACGATAAATTCAAACCAGGTGGCTTCGCCAACCTTGATGGCCACGGAGTGTCCATTGAGATCGGAAAACGTGTGGATGGGCGAGTCTTTCCGCACCATAATGCCTTGCGGATCGTGCTGCATGGTGGCGGCCACCGCGATGATGGGCTGCCCGCTGGCGTTGGCTTCCAGAACCTTGTCCGAAGATCCCATTCCAAATTGCGCGGTTCCCGAGGAAACTTGCTTTTCAACCGAGCTGTAGGGGCCGCCGGGAACGATGGTTACGTCCAGCCCTTCGTCCTTGTAGTATCCCTTTGCCAGCGCCGTATAGAAGCCGCCATGCTCGGGTTGAGGATACCAGTCCGCCTGGAATACGATGGGTGTAAGTCCGTTATCGGCAGTAGAGTGCTTGCATCCGAACACAGTGAAGCTAACGAAGAAAATTACGACTAAGTTGCGGAAAATGCGCTTGGCCATGATCGATAAATCCATACGCGAGTCTGCAGGTCAGAATAACACGGGGACTTTCCAGGAATGCCGTCTAATCGTAGCCATGCAAAAATTGAATAAGCAGCGCGCGGCGCGCCAGACTCGGATTGTGATAGATTGCGGCATGGCATTGTCAGCTTCCGCAAAACCGCGCCGCGCCTCGACGGACGAGGAACGCATGCGGGAGATTTTCGAGTTCACCGCGCGCTCACTGAACACGGCGCGCCCCGTGCCGTTCGGCGCGCTGATCGTGGACACGCGCACGGGCCAGCGCCTGATGCGCGCCACCAATGCCGTCATTCGCGAAAACGACCCCAGCGCCCATGCCGAAACACGCACGGTGCGGCTTGCCTGCAAGAAACTGAAACGCCCCTCGCTTGCCGGATTCACCATGTACTCCACCTGCGAGCCATGCCCGATGTGCATGGCCAATGCGCTGTGGGCCAGGCTGGACCGCGTGGTATTCGGCGCGACAATTGCGGATGCCAACCACCACTGCCTGCAAATTCATATTTCCGCAAAGGAAGTAGCGCGCCGCTCGGACTTTTCCTGCGTCGTGGAGGGACCTTTGCTTCGCGATTTGTGCGACACGCTCTTTACGCATCCAAATATGCAAAAGGCTTTTCGGACCTGGAGTACGAGCAAGACTAGGTCCGCCAAATCCTGAATTTCAGAGAGAGCATGATATTCGATGGATCCAACGCACGTCGCTGAACTTGGTTCACTTACCGGCGATCCCTCGCGCGTCCTCACCAATCCGCAGATCGTCGAGCAGCTGTCGCGCGATTTCTACTGGTATTCGCCGGTGCTGCGCAAGCAACTCGATGGAAAGCTGGGCGACGTCGTGGTGCAGCCGCTCAGCGCCGCGGAAATTCAAAAAGTTTTGCGCTATTGCCATGCAAATAATCTTCCGGTGACCGCGCGCGGCGCGGGCACGGGCAATTACGGTCAGGCGGTTCCGCTGCAAGGCGGAGTCGTGCTTGACCTCACCCGCATGGACCGCATCGAGCAAATTCAGCCGGATGGCGTCGCCGTTTGCGAGCCTGGAGTGCGCCTGGGCGCCCTGGAAAATGAAGCGCGCAAAGTCAGGATGGGAATTGCGCTGCTATCCCTCGACGATCGTGAAAGCTTCGCTGGGCGGATTTCTGGGCGGCGGCTCTGGGGGCATCGGCTCGGTCGCGCACGGCGGCCTGCGCGATTTTCAAACTGTGCGCGCCATCGAAGTGGTGACGATGGAGCCGGAACCGCGCGTGATGCTGCACGAGGGCGAAGCCGTTCACGAGATTCTGCACGCCTGGGGCACCAACGGCAGTGATCACCCGCATTTGGCTTGCGCTGACTCCGGCCGTCGAATGGTCGCAGTGCATCGTGGCGTTTGACACGTTCGCCGCCGCTTTCGATTTCAGCGAACAAATTGCCACCGGCACGGCGTGGACCAAGCGGCTGGTGACCATTTTCGAGTGGCCGATTCCCTCTTTCTTTACGCCGATCCGGCAACATGCGCCGGAAGGCAAGACGCTGATTTTCTTCATGATCGCATCAACGCCAGCTGCGCCGAACTGGAAACCGCAGCGCGCGAGTGCGGCGGAACCGTCACACAGAGCGGCGTATATCTCGGGCTCAACGCGACGGCCGTTGCTTTCCGACTACACCTGGAACCACACCACGCTGTGGGCCATGAGATCGGACGAAGCCTACACGTACCTGCAATGCGGTTTTAACCCCGATACAGTGCGCGATCAGATTCGCCAATTGCGCGAGCGCTTCGGGCAGAGAGATCCTATTTCACATGGAGTTCATGAAAAATGGCGAGGGCCGCGTGATTCCCGGCGCGATTCCGCTGGTCTACTTCACAACAGAGGAGCGCCTGAACGACATGATCGATTTCTGCCGCGAAATCGGAGTGTTCGTCGCCAACCCGCACGTGAATAATGTCGAGGGAGGCGGACGCTATCGCGCGGACAATGTTCAGCTGCTCGCCAAGCATGCGCTACGACCCCAAAGGACTGCTGAATCCCGGGAAGATGGTCACGTTTCATTCGGAATCCGCAGCGGCGGGAGCGCCAACGAAATGAAGACCTGGATACCGGACGCGCGCAACTTCGCCTATCTGAATTGGAAGCAGGTGGACGCGCTTCCGCGTGAAGCGACGTTGCTGTGCTGCCGACGGCGGCCATCGAGCAGCACGGGCATCACCTGCCGCTGGCGACCGATACGCTGATCAACAATTTGCTGCTGGGCCACGCGCTTCGCTAAATTACCCGCGGATCTACAATGTCTACGCACTGCCGCCGGTTTGTTACGGCAAGAGCAACGAGCACATCGGATTTCCGGGAACGCTTTCCGTTAGCGCGACGACGTTCATGGCCGTGCTGCGCGACCTGGGCTCCAGCTTGTCGAAGGCCGGCTTTCGAAAACTGGTTCTGTACAACACGCATGGCGGAAATACCGCGCTGATTGACGTGCATGTCGCGCGACCTGCGCGCGGAATTTGGCCTGCGAACATTTGCGCTTGCACGGCTCCGGCGGAATTTCGTTCGAAGGGCTTGATCCACAGGAACGCGCCTACGGATTTCACGCGGGAGAAGTGGAGACTTCGTTTCTGCTGGCCAGCGTGCCGGAGTTGGTGGACACCAACGCGTATACCGCGAACTACATTGCCGACATTTCCAAACCGGAACTGCTGCTTCCGGAAAATGCTCCGGCCACGTTTGCGTGGCTCACCAGGGACATTGCTGCCGAGCGGCGTGATGGGCGATCCGCGCCCGGCAACCGCGGAAAAAGGCGCGCGCTGGCTGGAACAAGCAGCCACACGGCTGGCCGCAGCGCTCGAAGAAATGTATCGCTTTACGGACCCGCGCACGCCATGAGCTCGCCGTGAATGGGTCGATTGCGGCAGCGGCGTACGCCTGGAGCGCGGCGTCCGCGCCGCATGCGCGACGGCGTTGAACTGGTTTCCGATCACTACTACCCTGCGCAGCCCGGCCCATCGCCCACTCTCCTGATGCGCCAGCCCTACGGACGCGATATTGCATCCACGGTCGTCTACGCGCATCCGGTTTGGTTTGCGCGCCACGGATACAACGTGGTGATTCAGGATGTGCGCGGGCCGCGGCGATTCCGAAGGCGAGTTCTATCCGTTTCGCAACGAGGGCAGCCGATGGCGCCGATACGATCGCCTGGCTGCGCACGCGGCCCGAATCGAATGGCCGCATCGGCATGTACGGTTTCTCTTATCAGGGCATGACGCAACTTCTGGCCGCCGCGGAAAACCCGGAGGGCTTGCAGTGCATCTGCGCCGGGGATGACGGCGTGCGACCTGTATCACGGCTGGTTTTATCACGGCGGAGCGCTGCGCCTGGCGTCCACGCTGGGTTGGGGATTGCAAATGTTGAAAGAGGACGCGCGGCGCAAGGAATTGCGCGAGGCCAGCGACAGGCTGGAACAAGCGTGGACGCAACTTGCGTCGCAGACCAGCGTGCTGCCCATTCGCGCGCATCCCGCGCTTCACGGCGAAGGCCTTCCCACTTACGTGCTTGACTGGCTCGATCACAACGCGCCCGGCGAATATTGGGCTGCGCTGGACGTCAGCCAGCGCCTCGATCAAATTCGCGTTCCGGCGCTGCACATTTCCGGCTGGTACGACATGTTTCTGCGCGGCAGCGTGGAAGGTTTTCTGGCTCTGCGAAAATCTGCAGGCAGCGAGCTTGCGCGCGAAAATCAATATTTGATCGCAGGGCCGTGGGTGCACATTCCATGGGGCGATCGAATTGGCGCGGCGGATTTTGGTCCTGAGGCGCTGCTCGATACGGATGCGATCCTGCTGCGTTGGTTCGATCATTGGCTGAAAGATTCCGGCACGTTTGCGGGTGAGCCGCGCATTCGCCACTTCGTGCTGGGCGAAAATCGCTGGCATGACGCGCAAACATTTCCCGAGGACGCGGACCATGCCCTCTACCTGCACAGCGAGGGCAGAGCAAATTCGCGCAAGGGAAATGGAACCCTCTCATCCGTGCGCCCGGAGAGCGAGGAACCGTGCGACATTTTTGTGTACGATCCGGAAGTGCCGGTCATCGCTCCGGGAGGACCGGCCGCGGCCAGCGGCCAATTCGATCAAGCCGCACTGGAAATGGGAAACAATCTGCTGGTTTATTCGAGCGAGCCGCTCGATAAACCGCTGTGGATTTTTGGCATTCCGCGCATCCGGCTATATTGCGCAACCTCGCTGGAGAATGCCGATTTCACTGCAAAACTTGTTCGCGCAAGACCAAATGGCGCGGCGGAATTTATCTGCATCGGAGTCGCACGATCCAACAAGGCAATTCCAGGAACAAAATCCGCGGCCGGAAAAATTCATCGCTGGGAATTTTTTCTTGAACCCACTTCGTGCCGTTTTGATACGGGCGACCGCATTCGGATTGAAATTGCGAGCAGCGCGTTTCCACTTTTTGACCGGAATCCTGGCAGCGATGTGCCTTCCTGCCATGCGACATCGTGGGATTGGCGGCGGTCGACACGTTTTGTATTCCACGGCAAAGAATTCTCTTCCGCTTTGTACTTGCCCGCGATAGAGGCGCCGCAATGAATTCCACCGTGGGCGTTCCGGAAATCGAGATTGTAAATGTAAGCAAGCAGTTCGGGAGCGCTCACGCCGTATTGGAATCGATCAGCTTGAGCATCGCCAAGCAGGAATTCGTGAGCATCATTGGCCCGTCCGGCTGCGGAAAATCCACGATCCTCAAATTGATTGCCGGCCTGTCCGCTCCAACCAGTGGATCGATCCGCGTGGATGGGATGACGCCGCTGAACGCCCGGGAAACTGTTTCCTTCGTTTTCCAGGACGCCACGCTGCTTCCGTGGCGGACAGTAAAACAAAATGTCGGCCTGGGCCTGGAACTGGAGCACGTGCCGAACGACCTGCGGGAAAAAGAAATTTCCGCGTTGCTCGAACTTGTGGGCCTGCAACAGGTCGCCAAATCTTATCCGCGCGAACTCTCCGGAGGAATGAACATGCGCGTCTCCATCGCGCGCGCTCTGGCCACCAATCCACGCGTGATGCTGCTGGACGAACCCTTTGCGGCGCTCGATGAAATGTCCCGCGATCGCCTGAACGAAGAAATCCTGCGCCTGCGCGCCGAACAAAAATGGACGGCCGTCTTCGTGACTCACTCCGTTTCCGAAGCCGTGTTTCTTTCCGACCGGATTGTGGTGCTGGCGCCGAATCCAGGACGAATTTACGCTGAGTTTCGAGTGGAGCTGCCGGCGCAACGCAAGTCCGCGATCCGCACTTCACCGGAGTTTGACGCCATCGTCGTCGCACGTCGCGCACACGCTGCGGGAGACCGTTCACCAATGAAGCAGCGGCCATCACCGTGCTCAATGCGCTCGCCGTTTTCGCGGCGCTCATCGTGCTGTGGCAGCTGATTCTGTGGGTGTTTCACGTGCCGCCCTTCATGCTGCCTTCGCCCTGGGCCGTGGGACGCGCGGTGGGCGCGCGATATCCTTCCTTGCTGAATTCGCTGGCCATCACGGCGGAGGAGTCCGCCGGCGGGCTGATCGCCAGCATTGTGGTCGGCGTGATCATCGCGCTGTTTTTCGCGCAATCGCGCTGGGTGCGAAAAATGCTTTATCCTTATACGCTGCTGCTGCAGACCGTGCCCATCATCGCCATCGCGCCGCTGATCCTGATGTGGATGGGAGCGGGCGATCCGGCCGTGACGCTCATCGCGTTCATCATTTCGCTCGCGCCGATCATCGCCAATACGACGCAGGGCCTGATCAGCGTGGAGGAAAATCTGGTGGATCTTTTTCTGATGCACAACGCGACGCGCGGGCAGGTGCTGTTCAAATTGCGGCTTGCCCAGCGCAGTGCCGTCGCTCTTCGTCGGCATTCGCATTGCCAGCGGAATCGCCGTGATCGGCGCGATTACGGGAGAACTCTATGCCGGGTCCAGCCGCGTGGGCGAAGGCGGCCTGGGCTATTCGATTTTGTACGCTTCATCGCAATTGCAGACCGACTATCTGTTTGCGCTGGTGCTGGCCGCGACTGTGCTGGGCTTCAGTTTTCTTTTTCGTGGTGATGTTTCTGGAATGGTATTTTCTGCATCGCTGGCACGAATCGGCTCGCGCGCCGGAGACGGAGTAACGAGCCCGAGTGAAGAGCCCGTGCAACAGGGCGGATTAACGTAACAGTCTTGGGAGGAGAACCAACATGCTGCGACTCGAAACAGAAACAGGATGGTGGCTGGTGACGCATCCCGATCACGCGCGCCTTGCGGGAGCTTTTGCCGAGCACTGGGGCAACGATCAATTTCGCGCGCCGGAGCCGCGCGAACACGTCTTGCGCGGAATCGCACGGCATGACGACGGCTGGGCCGCGCGCGACGCGCTTCCGCAAATCACGCGGCAAGGAAAGCCGAGCGCGTTTTCGGTGGAACTGGTCGGCAAGTATTCGGCGTTCGAGGAAATTGACCTCGCGGATTATCTGGCCGTGCGCGATCGCGCCGTCCGCCTGATCGCCGCGGAAGACCCCTACGCGGCGGTGCTCATTTCCATGCACACCTACAGCCTGCTGCACGATCACGCCGACCGCTCCACCATCGCGCCCGCGCAATTGCCGCTGCTCGACGAATTTCTGGTGGGAGCAGAAGGCGCTGCAGGATTCCTTGCGCAAACAAATCGCGGCCGAATCCTCTGCTTGAAACCGGAACACACAGACCGAGGATGCGATCCTGGATCACTTCCGGTTGCTGCAGGCCAGTGACAATCTCTCGCTGCTCACCTGCGTGAATTTTCAAAAGCCGGCCAGCCTGCTGCACGAGTTGCCGACGCGCGACGGCAAGCGCGTACCGGTGCAAGTGCGGTCGATTGGCACGCGTCACTTTGTGTTGGATCCCTATCCATTCGATGAGCCGTCAATCACCTTTCAATTCCCCGCGCGGCACGCCAAAGGAAAACTTTTTTCTTCCGCGCAAGAATTGCAAGCCTCATTTGAAGCCGCGCCGCAGGAATTGCTGACTGTCACCGTAAGCGCAACTTGAACAGCTCCGGTGGTGCGGGCCCCAAGCCGTCACCATCGAATTTGCCCTTGTCGTTCCAAGTTGCAACGATCACCGAAGCAATACAAGCCACAACCAGCCGAACGCCAGCGTGGCAGCGGTAATTGGGGCTCCGGCACGCAGGTATTGGCTGAAAGTGATTTGCACTTCAGGCTTTGCCCGTTCCACAACGATAATGTTTGCCACGGATCCCGTGATGGTCAGATTTCCAGCGAGAGTGCTGGCCATCGCCAGCATCAGCCAACCCTGCTGCTGATTGGCAAACTGCGGCACCATGGATTTGAGCAGCATCACCGCCGGAACATTGCTCACGATGTTACTCAGGGCCGCCGTGACCATCGCAAATGTAGAGGAGTTCTGCAAATTCCAGCGCTGTCCGGCTTGCAGAAGTCGCTCCGTCAAGCCAACATTTTCGGCGCCGCCCACAATCAAAAATAATCCCACGAAAAAAACAAGCAGTCCCCAATCCACTTCGTCGTAAACCAGCCGCGGCTCGTGCCTCCTGGTAATCAACATGAGCGCCGCGCCAAGCGCCGCCACCTGGGCGGGCGGCAATCCGGCAAGAAATCCGGCCAGAACCAACAAAATAACTATGCCTGCCTTCTTCAAGTTGCCAGACGGTCCGGGCGACAACGGTGCGGAAATCACCGGCTGCGCAACGATCGTTTCCTTGCGAGTATGCATGAGCCATAGCAACAGCCAATCCAGCAGCAGCCCGGCCAGCGCAACCGGGCCGAGGTGAAACATGAATGTTCGATAGTGAATCCCCGAGTAGGAGCCGATCAGCATGTTCTGAGGATTGCCCGTGATGGTGGCGACGCTGCCGATGTTGGACGCCGTGGCAACCGCAAGCAGGTATGGAATGGGTTTCACGCCCATTCGGCGTGTCATCTTCAGCGTGAACGGCACCATGATCAGGCAAATGATGTCGTTCACAAAAAACGCCGAAAACGTGCCGGTTAAAAAAATAATCGCCGGCAACAAGTGCCGAGGCTGGATTCGGGCGGCAATCCATTCCGTTACCCAGTCAAAAAATCCATCCAGATGAAGGTAGGCGACCAGGAGCATCATCGAGAACAGCAGGACAATCGTGCCAAAGTCGATGTAATGCAGCGAGTCGGCGGGGCGCACGGCGCGAATCGCCACCATCAGCACTGCTCCGATGATGGCCGCTCCGGGGCGGTCAATTTTCATTCCCGGGAATTTCCCAAGTGCAAAAACCAAATAACAAGAGAGAAAAATCGCGTAGGCGGCGAGGCGTGTAAATTCGCTCAATGCTGCGGGCGAGAGGTGCAAGGCTTGATGATAGCTCTCTGTTCCCGCCAGCGGCAAGCGTCTGCGGAACACTTCCGCGCTTTTCTTTGCGTTGCTATGGCTCCGCGCTCGTGCGGCTGTTACAATATCGCTCAGTGAGCGATTGGCGACAAATTCAGGCCCGTATCCGCAAAGCGAGAACCAGCGCGGATCCCCCCGGCCAGCTATCCGCACTGTACGAGCGCACGCACGACGCCATGGTGGCGTTCGAGCTTGCACAAGTTTTTGAAAAAGCTGGAACGGCCTCGGAAGCTGTACGCTGGTTCACCACGGCCGCAGAGCGTTTCCGCCGACCGCAATGGAAGCAAAAAGCTGAAGAAGGGCTAGTTCGCCTGGGCGCGCCAATTCCGGTGACGCCCGCGGTAGTCACAGGCCTAGCCGTCAGCGAGAACACCGCCGAGCCGGTGACCCGATTGGACCCAATGATTGCAGAATTTTCGGAAGAACAGCCGAATGAAACCGAGCAAGAGATGAGCGAAGGCACGCAAGAAACCGTTTTCGAACAGCCGTCGCCAGAGGGCACACTCGCCGCCGCAGCCACAACAGCGGCTCAATCCGCCGAAGTTGGCCCGGACCGCCGCCGCAGACGGCGCGGACGCCGAGGCGGGCGCGGACGTCATAAGGGAGTGCGCACGGGAGTTCCCGTATCGTCAGCGACAGCGCCGGTTGCGCCGCCCGCTCCTCCATCCATGTTTGACCGTGTTGCGGAACCGCGCACATATCCAGCCGCTCGCCCCGCTGCTTCCGCGGACGTCGCGGAACCTCGAGTGCGCGAGCCGGAACCATCGCGTGGATTCGAG
Organism: uncultured Acidobacteriota bacterium; assembly: GCA_963825365.1. Classification (GTDB taxonomy): domain Bacteria; phylum Acidobacteriota; class Terriglobia; order Acidiferrales; family UBA7541; genus Palsa-360. The sequence continues at coordinate 279,331 of CAWGSV010000005.1, forward strand.
ACTGCAACTCCCGTTTCCTCATTTTCGGCGCGCGTTCGCTCGGGAGATCCAGCGCTTTCCTCGCGCATGACGCAGCTCGAGTCTCAGCTTCGCCGCATGTTGGCGTGCTCGCTACATTCACTGGAGCAGGCCGATGAAGCTCCCGCCGGTCCCGGCGTTTTTCTGATCACGGACACGGACCAGACCACTTATTACTATGTCGAAGCGTGCCAGACGCTGCGCGTGGGAATCGGAAACATGCTTCGCAGCGGGCGCGGCAGCCGTGAAGGCTCGAACCTGAAAGAAAAGCTGGCCGAGCATCTGGGCATCAACGATGCGCGCGTCGGAAAATATCTCAAGGACCATTGCGGTGTGCGCTGGCTGCAACTCGATGAAGGCGCGCCGCTCTTGGCTCACTTTGCGGTGGCCGTCCTTCGTCCCATCTCCAACGAATAACGCCCAATCAGTCCCAAATTGCTTCGCACTCAGTTCCCTTGTCCACTCGCACCGTGGACAAGGTGCGCCTTGTATGGCTAAACTGCGCGTGCTGCGAAACACATTGCCCGCAGCGGAAGGAAAAACGTGCGCACGCAAATCGGCATCGTCGGAGCGGGTCCCGCGGGATTGGTGCTGGCACATCTGCTGTATTTGCAGGGGATCGAATCCGTCGTCGTCGAATCGCGAAGCAAGAAATATATCGAAGAGCGCATCCGCGCGGGCCTTCTCGAGCACGGCACCGTGGAACTGCTGATCGAAACAGGCGTTGGAGAACGCCTGAAGCGCGAGGCGCTTACCCATCACGGCATCGAACTGCGATTCAACCGGCGCGGACACCGCATCGATTTTAACGATTTGACCGGCGGAAAAACCGTCACGATCTACGCGCAGCAGGAAGTGGTCAAGGATTTAGTTGCCGCGCGGCTGGAAGCCGGAAAACCGATCATCTTCGAAGCAGACGACGTCAGCGTGCATGGCTTCGACGGCGCGAATCCTTCCATCCGTTTTCGCGCAGCAGGCGTGGATGAAGAGCTTCATTGCGACTACATCGCTGGTTGCGACGGCTTTCACGGCATCTGCCGCCCCAGCATTCCCGCGGGAGTACTCACTGAGTTCGAGCGCATCTACCCGTTTGGATGGTTGGGAATCCTGGCGCAAGCCGCGCCGTCCGCCCCCGAATTGGTGTACACATACCACGAACGCGGCTTCGCTTTGCTGACCATGCGCACTCCCCAAATCAGCAGGCTGTACTTGCAAGTGCCACACGATGAAGACATCAGTTCCTGGCCCGACGACCGCATCTGGAGCGAATTGCGCGCGCGAACCGCGGCGGAAGGCGACTGGAAACTCAACGAAGGCCCGATCTTTCAAAAAGGCATCACCGGGATGAGAAGTTTCGTCATCGAGCCGATGCAGTTCGGCAGAATGTTTCTGGCCGGCGACGCCGCGCACATCGTGCCGCCGACCGGCGCCAAGGGCCTGAACCTCGCGGTGGCCGACGTTCGCATCATGGCCAAAGCATTCGCGGAATTCTACAAGACCGGAAAAACAAATCTGCTGGAGCGATATTCAGAAACGTGTCTGCGTCGTGTGTGGCAGGCGCAGCGCTTCTCCTGGTGGATGACCTCCATGCTTCACCGCCTCGACTCAGAGAGCGCATTCGACCAGCGCCGTCAAATTGCCGAACTCGAATACGTAAGTAGCTCGCGCGCCGCCATGACTACCCTCGCGGAAAATTACGTTGGCCTGCCCTGGGAATGATTAAGGCGTAGCAACGGACTTCAAAGGCTGCGGAAAAATCCAAAAACATTTTGTCATTCCGAGCGAAGCGAGGAATCCCTCTTGGTTTTCTCGAAGTCAAACCACGGAGAGATTCCTCGCTTCGCTCGGAATGACAAAATGGGGAGGCGCTTCTTGCGAGGCATATTCGAAGGAGCCTCGGAACCATTCGGAACTATTTCGAAGCTCGAACCGGGTCCGGCATAATGTAAGCAGTTTCGGTCGGAAGGCCGGCACGTTCGAACTGAACTGTGGTGTGCGTGATGTGGAAATCCTTATCGAGGTTATCGCGGATCGCCTTGAGGATCTTTTCGCTTTCGTCCATATGCATGTCCGGGATGCACACATGGCAGGAAAGCGCCACCATTTCCGTCCCAATCGTCCAGATATGAATGTCGTGAACTTCCTGCGCTCCCTTCACGGCCAAAATTGAGCGCGCCACGGACTCCAGTCGAATCCCTTTTGGTAATCCTTCCAGCAAGATGTTGCCGGCTTCCATCAGCAGGCTCTTGGTGGACCACAGCACCATCGCGGCGATGCCCACGCCGATCAGCGGATCGAGCCACTGCGCGCCGGTCATGCGAATGGCAAATGCTCCCGCCAGAATTCCGATGTTGGAAATCGCGTCTCCAAAATTGTGAATCAGCAGGCTGCGTAGATTCAGATCGCGCCGGCCACTTACAAGCGCAAGCGTAATCCCCCCGTTGATGGCCAAGGCCAGAAGCGAGACACCGATCATCCAGTTTTCGTGAACGGCGACGGGATGAAGAAAGCGCTGGAAAGCCTCGTAGAAAAGACCGAGCGAAACAAGAACCAGCAATATAGCGTTCGTAAATGCCGCAAGCACCCCGGCGCGTTGATAGCCATAAGTGCGTTCGTGATCCGCGGGCCGCGCCACCCAGTGCAAGGCGATCCACGAAATCAAGAGCGTGGGGATGTCGGACAGATTATGCAGCGCATCGCTGACCAACGAGATGGAATGGCCCAGGAAGCCGCCCAGAAGCTCGGCGACAACCAGGAATAAGGTGGCGGCCACCGCGCCGGCAAGCACCCCGCTGGACATTTCATGGGAAGGGTGCGAATGGCCGGCCGAGTGGTCATGGCCATGCGCGTGTACATGCATCGTTCCTATTGTACCGGGAGTAGCGCCCCAAGGGACAGTCGAACATGGAGTGAAGCCAGTTAGTGACTCGTATAGTTCACGCACATGTGATTCGCAAGGCAATTGACTTACCCCTTGCCTCTCCCTAGTATGAAAAAGATCGATAATTCGAGCTTCTGTGCCCATTACCTACTCCATCTCAGCCGAACCATTGGCCAAGCCGTCACGCAAAATTCCCAGTGACCAGGTCGCCACGCTGCGTTTCTGGGGCGTGCGCGGGTCCACTCCCACGGTGGATAAGGCCACCTGGCGCTACGGAGGTAATACGGCCTGCGTGGAGCTGACCACTCCCGCGGGGGCGCGCGTCATCCTGGACTGTGGAACCGGGCTGCGAATGCTGGGGCGGCATTTGGATGCCGCGGAAGAACCCGAAAAGCATGAGCCGCACATTTTTGTGACCCATTATCATTGGGATCACATTCAGGGCATTCCGTTTTTTTCTCCTTTGTACGCGGAACAAAATCGCTTTCATTTTTACAGTTTCCAGTCCGAATACCTTGGCGCAGGCAGCCTCAAGCGCGTGTTCGAAGCGCAGATGGCACATCCCTATTTTCCGGTGGACCTCAAAGCAATGTGCGCGAAACGCGAATTCTGCGAAGTGAGCGGCGGAGATCATTTTGATGTGCCTGGCGCTCGGGTGACGGCTCGCTGGCTGGACCATCCTCAAGGCTGCCTTGGTTTTCGTTTTGAGACGTCCGCTGGAACCGTGGTGTATGCCACCGACAATGAGCCGGGCAATCCAAAGTTGGACAAAAGTTTGCTGGACCTCGCCGAGGGCGCGGATATTTTTATCAACGACGCGCAGTTCAGTCCTGAACTGCTGGCTACCACGCGCAGGGGATGGGGCCACTCCTCCTGGCTGGAAGGCGTGAAAATTGCCGAGTCCGTGGGGGTCAAGAACCTGGTGCTGTTTCACCACGATCCGGATTCCACCGACAAAGCCGTGGACGCAATACTGCGCGAGGCGCGCGGCAGGTTCGCAAATGTGTGGGCCGCCGCCGAAGGCATGGTGATGACCCTCGGCGAGGAAGAGCTCGATGTGGTTATTCCGGCCTCGCGCGAAGGTCTGCGACGCGATGCCCATTTCCGCGCGCGCGTTACCGGCCTTACCGATGGCGGTCAAGCCTTCGAGGAAGAAACTGTAATCAGCGATTTAACCTTGCAGGGCGCGTTGATCTATCTGGACCACAGCCCCAGGCTGCAGTCCGAACTGCAAGTGATGCTCGACAATCCCGGCATTGACGGCTCCACAAACAGCCCGCTGCGCCTGCGCGGCTACGTGGTGCGCATCGAAGAGCAAGAGGGAGAAGAGCGCACCGCGGTTGGGATTGTATTCACGGAATAGCAAAGCGATTGGCTTGGCACGCTAGAAAAGCAAGTTGCGACTTTGCCTGCACATCCCGCCCCTGGATACCCAAACACAAATCATTCCCATAATTTACAGTCGCCAGGATTGTCTTATGCGCTGCCGTAGTCGAATCGACATATCTAATCCTTTCAACCTAGCAACACCATACTCAATGCTGGTATCTCATATGGTATAATAGCTCATGCCAAAAGCACGCAAGATTACCGTCGAACTTCCAGAGGATCTGCTCGAAAAGGCGCAGCGCGCCAGCGGCGCTGGGATTACCCAAACGATCCGGACCGGACTGCAGTTGGTTGCTGCATCGGGAACTTATGCTCGCTTACTTCAGATGCAAGGCAAGGTTCGTTTTTCGAAGACTGTGGCGGAACTGAAAGCGGACCGATGATTGCCGCCGATACCAGCACTTGGGTAAGTTATCTGGAAGGTGGCGAGGGCCATGATGTGCAAATGCTTAGAGAGGCTCTGATAGGTAAGCAAGTCGCGATGGTACCGGTTGTACTTACGGAACTACTAAGCGACTCGAAGATTCCCTCAGACGTCTCTAATACGCTCTGCGAAATACCACTGATTGAGATCGAATCGGGTTTCTGGCAAAGGGCAGGAATGCTGCGGGCGATGGTGCTGTCAAAGCGACGCAAGGCTCGCCTCGGCGATGCACTGATCGCGCAAAGCTGCATTGATCACGGCATTCCGCTTGTTACGCGCGATCGTGACTTCCGTGCCTTTGTGCAGGCGGCAGGTCTCAACCTTGCCCTCGGCACAGGCAAAGATTGACGCAACGTTGTTGATCGCAGGAGGCTGGCACGCCGGAATATTCCCCCCCTACAGATACCCCACTTCTGCAAGGTCATTGTGATTCATACATCGCCCTTCGAATCTCCGGCAGCACACTTTAGTTTGCAGTTGTAGCCAATTTACGATTGATTAAAATTCCCGAGCACGTGAATTGGTGTAGACCTTCGCGTTTTCATGATCCGAACTCGACAAACCAGCTCATATCTTGAACGCTTGACAATGTGACAAGGTGCGTTGTATTTGCTTTTAACGCAAATCAATGGGGACATTTCAGACTTGAATTTTCAGGAAGAATAACCTGGGGGAGTGTGCGATGAAATTCACGAAGATTTTAACCGCAGCCGCAGTGACGCTCGTCTTTGCAGCCGCAAGCCTGTGTCTTGCGCAACAAAAAACTAAAGATGCTCCGGTGGTTCCTCCCCTGACCTCCGTTCCCACGTTTTCAACGGCCAATATTGCTCGGCAGGGACATTTCTATGTAGGCGGAAAATGGGTGGGCAAGCCCGGCGAGGAAATTATGCGCGGGGCCATGTACGTGGAAACCTGGGTGCCGAAAAAGATTCGCTACAAATATCCAATTGTCTTCGTGCAGTCAGGTGGCGGTGAAACGAATGTGGCTCTGCTGCAAACGCCGGATGGACGGCCGGGCTGGGCCTATGATTTCGTCAACCGCGGCTACACCGTTTATATGCTGGACCTTCCAGCGCGAGGCCGCTCCGCCTATGTGCCCGGCGTGGACGGCTCTTTGCTTCCGCCGCGCTCCGGCCCCCTGATGGAGGAAGTCTGGTCGGGCGCAATTCCGCCTTCAACTCCACAGAGTACATGGCCGCAGTACACGAAGCACACGCAGTGGCCAGGCGACGGCCCGAACAAAGGCAAGATGGGCGATCCTGTTTTCGATTATTTTGCCAAGACCGATTCGCAGGCTCCAACCAGCAATGACATGGAGCGGCTCACCGCGGACGACATCGTCGCTCTCATGGATTTAATTCATGAACCAGTGATTCTTTTATTACACTCCGGTGTATCTCCATCGGGTTGGCTGGCGGCGGATGCACGGCCCAAGCTGGTGCGAGCCATCGTCGCGGCGGAACCAGTCGCGCCGCCCATCGTGAACGCGGAAAGAGGCGCGACGGGCGCGGGCCGCGTATGGGGCCTGACCAACGAGCCAATCACTTACGACCCTCCGATCAAAAGGCCCGCGGAATTGCAGCCCGTTCGCCAGGACAGAGCGGACGCGCCGGACCTCATCCCCTGCTGGATTCAAAAGGAACCCGCGCACAAGCTCATCAATCTGGAAAACATTCCTGTCCTTAACGTGTCCGGCGAGGCCAGCTATCACCGCCCATACTCTCACTGCGTGGCCAAGTGGCTGAATCAGGCGGGCGTAAAAACCACGTACGTGAACCTGGAAGATGTGGGAATTCGCGGGAACGGGCACCAGTTCATGTCCGAAAAAAACAGCGCTGAAATTTCCAAGTTTTTTATGGACTGGCTGGAAAAGAATGTGCCGTAAAAAAACTGCTTAAGAATGTGAATGTGCGCTCTTCCCTTTTCATTTTGCTCGAAAAGTCAAAACCTAAATTGATCCGGTTTTAAGTAGCATAGGCTTCAGCCTGTGGGTTTTAGTCCTTGCAAGGACTAACCCCACAGGCTGAAGCCTATGCTGCCTAATGCCTTGCCAGGTCCGGATTGCAAATTTCGCCGGACGAACCGCCACCTCTGCTAGAATCCGGGCATGCCACTGCCTGCTTTCATTTGCTCCATTCTCCGCAAACGCTCGACCTATGCGGCGTCTGCAGTCTTGCTTCCCTTGATTGTTCTCTCCGCCGGAATTTGTACGACGAAGGCACAGGAAGGCAATTCCGCTCGGACAAGTCAAAACATTCCTCCCGCTGAGCGGAAACTGGTCATCGCGCCAAATCTGGCCAAGGAACTCGCCAAATTCAAGCCGGTGCAGATGCCGTTTGACGCCGCACACCTGACCGCCCGTGAACGGCAGATGGTTGGCAAACTGGTGGAGGCTTGCCAGCATCTGGAATCGATCTATTGGCGGCAAAGCGATCCAGAGGGGTTGAAACTGTATCAATCGCTGGCAGGCAGCAGCGCACCGAAAGACGTCCAGCTGCGACGTTTTCTACGAATCAATGGCAGCCGCTTTGATCTGATTAACAATAATGCGCCGTTCGTCGGGACCGCGCCATGGCCGCCAGGCCGCGCGATTTTCCCCGCTGAATTGACTCGCGAAGAATTCGACCGCTATGTCGCGGCGCATCCCGAGCAGAAGAATGCGCTTTACGATCCGTTCACCGTGTTTCGCCGCAAAGGCAGCGCGCTCGAAGCAATTCCGTATCACATTGCCTACAAAGAGTGGGTCGATCCCGCAGCGAACGCGCTGCGAGAAGCCGCGGCTCTATCCGACGACCCTGCGTTCGCAAAATTCCTGCGCATGCGCGCGGACGCATTGCAATCCGACAACTATTTCGAGAGCGACATCGCCTGGGTCAGCCTGGTAAATCCCAAATTCGATATTATTTTTGCGCCCTACGAAACCTACCTCGATAATTTGCTGGGCGTAAAAACCTCCTACGGCGCGGCAGTTCTGGTGCGTAACGAGGCCGAAAGCAGCAAGCTGGATGTGTTCCAGAAATATGTTCCCGAAATTCAGGACAGCCTTCCGCTGGCAGCCGAGGATCGCCCCTCGAAACGCGGCCTTTTCTCTCCCATGGAAGTAATGGACACGCCGTACCGCGCGGGCGATTTGCGCCACGGTTACCAGGCCGTGGCCGATAACCTGCCGAACGATCCGCGCATTCATGAACAAAAAGGATCGAAGAAAATTTTCTTCAAGAATTTCATGGACGCGCGCGTGAATTATGTCATCCTGCCGATTGCCAAGCGCCTGATGCGCGCCGACGAAGCGGCAATGGCTTCCGCCGACGGCTATCTCGCGTCCACCTTGATGCATGAAATTTCACACGGCCTCGGCCCTGCATTTGCGCGCACGTCCGCCGGACGAAAGGACATTCGCGAAGCGATTGGGCCAACCTATTCAGCGCTGGAGGAGGCTAAGGCCGATATCGTGGGCCTCTATGGATTGAAATGGCTCACCGACCGCGGCGACTTGCCAAAAGAAAAGTTGAACGGATACTATGCTTCCGAAGTGGCTGGAATTTTTCGGACGGTGCGCTTCGGAGTGGCCGAGGCCCACGGGCGCGCCGAAATCATGGAATTTAATTTCTACTCCGAGCGCGGCGCCATTGCGCGAGACACCTCCACGGGCCGCTATGTGATCGATTTCGCGCGCATGCCCGATGCCGTCGCGGCGCTCTCCAAAGAATTGCTGGAGCAGGAAGCTACTGGAGATCGCGCGCGCGTGGAGGCCTGGTTCGCAAAGTACGGATCGATTCCGCCGGAACTAGCAAAGGTGCTGCAAGCTGCTTCCGACGTTCCCGTGGATGTCGATCCGATTTCATCGTTTCCCGAACCCATGCGCTAGAATTTCATTTCAAATCGAAAGGATACTGGACACACATGGCTAATGAAAAACCGCAGAATTTTCAGAATCACGCGCGCCAGGTACCATATTTCGTAGCCGGGCAATTGGTGTTGATGGTCAACTTTGTCGGCCGGCTGGTTGACCTCCGGCACGGCATTTCGTTTGGATCGGTGATGGACGTCCTTGTTGGGGCGGCCTTGATCGTGCTGTTCGTAATGGCGCGCAATTCGACACTGGCTGTGCAGAATCGCCTGATTCGTTTGGAAATGCGGCTGCGCCTGACCGGCTTGCTGCCCGCGGACTTGCAATCCCGCATTCCCGAATTCACTTTGGACCAGCTGATCTCGATGCGGTTTGCATGCGACATGGAATTGCCTGACCTGGCGCGCAAAGTGCTCGACGACAAGCTGAACGATCGCAAGGCCATCAAGCAGTTGGTGAAGGACTGGCAGGCGGACTGGCTGAGGGCTTAGTAGCACAGGCACTCCTGCCTGTGCGGTTTTGTGGCCTACTGTACGGCGCCGATTCACGTGCGATCACAAAGACCGCACAGGCAAGAGTGCCTGTGCTACTTAGCGCTTCACCTGCGAATTTTCGGCGAAGCACCAGTGCACGAAATCGCTTCCGTAGTTTGTCGTCACAGATGCAGGGATATCTTTTTCCTGCAGTTCCTGAAACGCGAAATCAATTTCGCCGTCAGGCCGCACGGTTGCGAGCAGCGACCCATAGGTATTCACCTTGGCGGTGGGCGGAGCGTTCGTCGGAAGTTCATAACGCACCGCACCAGCTGTGCCGACAATCCATCCCGGCAAAACGCCGCCATTCTGCTGCCAGTAATCCGTATTGAAAATTCCATCCATGAAATAATGCGAATGGCTGGCAAGCACGTAAACATGCCTGTGCGAATCATCCCGCGCGCGCAGCAGGTCTGCGTAAACGCGGCGGCCGCTTTCGGTTCCCCTGGGCGATTCGTTCATGCTGTGCCCCGCGGAAATGCTTTCGGGCAGAGCTTTATGCATTCCCACAACGATGGTTTTAATGCCGGGATTGGCGAGATCCTTAGCCAGAGCGCTCTCGAACCAGGTTAGCTGCCCATCGTCTAATTGTTCGCCAGTGGCGTTGTCCAGGTAGTAGAACGAAACGCCGCGATCGATCCAGTGAAAATATGTCTTCATGCGATGGTCCCTGGGATCATCCTTCAGTCGCTGTGCGCGCAGGACCGGAGAATCCAGCCAATCGGCAAACTGCAACAGAAAGTCCTCGCGCGTCTTACGCTGCGGAACGGTTTCGTGATTTCCAATTCCCAGAAAGAATGGGATGGAACCGAATGGAGCGATCTGATTCGCGATGTAGTCGTCCCACTCCATGTCCCCATATTCGGCCATGGTCAGCGGAGAGTTGATGTGCTCGGGCTGGTGTTGAATATCTTCATCGATATTGGTGGTCAGCCGCAGGTCGCCCAGGTGCCAATAAAATGCAGCATGATTTTTTCGCGCGGTTTCCGCAATGCCGGGCATGACCACGTCGCCGCAATTTCGGGAGTCTCCGGAAACAAGGAAACGCCAGGTGCCCTTGGCCGGCTGTTGCGCATTTGCAGGCTGACACGTCAGTACCGCAGCCAAAGCGGCAGTCATTACCAACACGATTCCGCGAGTCGTTGCCATTTTTTATCCGGGCTCCTTGTATCGATGCTAGCAGAACACAAATTTGGTGGCATAGGCTTCAGCCTGTGGGGTTGCTGCTACACGAGCAAAAAACCCACAGGCTGAAGCCTATGCCACGCACTGCCGAACCGCCGGCATTGAATTACTGGGATTTCCGGATGCGATAAACCTCCAGCGGACCGGAAGAGTAAATTCGTTCGCCGATGCTCGCGATGGGCGCGGAAAATCGAGGCACGTCGTACGCCCAAACGTAATCGTAATCGCTCTGAACCTGCTGCCAATCCGGCGCCTCATCGTAACCGAGATTCCAGAATCCATCGGGCGTGTAGGAATCGTGCACGATGCGCATGGACGTCTCGCCGGGCGCGTCCATCAGGTACGGAGAGAACCAGCCGCGGCGAATCACTCCGTAAGCCCAGAAATGTGTGAAGGGGCGCTCGATGGGGTCCTCGTCACCTTCCACGATGGGCAGCACCAGCGCGCCACGCGGCACCGCATCGAACGAGCGCGCCAGGCCGGCAAGTGCTGGCTGCGCTTCCCTGAAGTGCCGCGTCACGCTCACCATCTGCGTGGCAAGCAGCAGCAGCGGTATCACCGCAAGTTTTTTTGCGCGCGGCCCGACATGCACCGTAGCCAGGATTGCAACGGCCAGGAATGGCAGCACTCGAATGTCGAGGTCCGACCCCTCACCCCACATCCACGGTATCGCCCAGAACAGCGCAAAAAGAAACGCGGCAATTGCGACCCATTTATAATCCCACCGAAATTTGGGACTGCGCCACCAGGCCGCCAAGAACCACATCACCAACGCAGCCATGGAAATCCAGTCCAGCCAGGGCCAGTATCCGTGAAGAATCATGCCCAAGGAGTCCAGCTTGTCGCCCAAACCGTGAAACACGATCTTCTTCGTGCTCAAGCCAACTCGCGAGGAGTGTAGATAAAAGGCCAGGCCCGGCAGAGCCAGCGCGCCGCTCCACAACCAATCGCGAACGGGCCGGCGCGAGAGCGCGAGATAGGCCACGACAATCAGCCCGGCAATGCCAAATCCCAGCAAGTGCGTGAAATATAATCCCGTGAATGCCACCAGCGCAGCGATCCATCGTTCCCTCGTGGGGCTTGCCCAGCCATCGAAGCCACAACCCCAGCGCCAACAATCCCACCGCGATGCTCAAATCGAAATTTAGAAATCCTTCCAGAAAGAAAACGTTGTAAGCAAGCAACAGCGCCCACAAAGAAGTGAAATCGGAATTGGGCTGCGCCTGCGAAAGAAAAAACCATGCCGCGGCCGGAAGCGCCAGGACGCACAGGCTCAGATAAATGCGCCCCGCCGTCTCAATCGGAAACATCCGGCCAAGCACTGCGAGCGACGCGTCCATCCCCAAATAGGGATAGGCCCCCCAATCGGAACGGTAAAACTGCTGGAAGGAAAAATGCGAATCGTTCAAATGCGAAAGAACAAACGCGCGTGCCAGATGATTTGGATAATCCAGTAGCGGAGGAAACGCGACGATCCAAATGGGCACGAGGAGCATCGCGGCCAGAACCAGCACGACGGCCACGCGAAGGACGCTGTTTGAAGAGGGCGATTGCGCCGGCGCAATTTCCGATGAGTTCATCCGGAGTTCCTAGCGGACGATCCAAAAAAGGGGCACGAGGCCCAGCGCGGTAAGCGCCAGCATCAGGATCAAACTTTGCCTGCCTGTCTTAGGATCAGCGAGCCCCAGAGCGATAAACGCCTTGGCAAAATTATTGCTCGCTGCCGCGACGACAATTCCCGCCACGGCCAGCCCCATGGCGGTCGCTTTCCCAGCGGTCTGCGTGAGTCCCATGATGAAAGGGTCCACCGGGGCCAGTCCGGAAATCACGGCCATCCCGTAAATTCCCGCGTTGCCCAATCGAGCCAGCGCAAAATTAGTCGCCACCAGCACGGCGACAAATACCAACCCCAACAAAAATGCTGAAGCCAGTTCGAGAGGATTTTTGGTCAGGTATTCTGGTTTTGTTTCCGTTTGCTTCGCGTCGGAAATGCTGGACCATGCCCAACCGCCGATAATGCCAATCGCACCAAGAATCAGAAAAGGAATCAGAAGCCGATTCATGAGCTGCAGATTAAAAATGCCGATCAAAGCAAGGAAGCGAAAATACATCACGCCAGATGCAATCAGGATCCCGCCCGAATACGTGTGCGGCGCAGAGGCCAGCTTGGCTCGTTTCGCCATCACCACGGTCGTGAATGTCGACGAATATAATCCTCCCAACAGCGCCGAGAGTCTTACGCCACCCTTCCCCTTGGACAATTTCCCAAGCAGGTAACTGCCGTAAGACACGCCGCTGATTGCCACCACGATCAGCCACGACTTGAAGGGGTTCACCGCGAACGGCCCGAAATCTTTGTTCGGAACCACGGGCAGGATGACGAATGTCAGCAGCAGAAATTTGGTAAAGGTGAGAATCTCGAATGCCGGAATCTTGGTGGAAAGGCTCTCCAGAAATTCCTTGAGCTCCAGCAGCAACATGCTGATCACGGCGATGGTCGTGGCGATCCACAATTGGTCGCGCGACACCAAAGCGCCAATCACATAGGTGACCAGTCCGGAAACTTCCGTGGTCACTCCGGCTTCGTTGTAGGTTTCCAGTTTGTGCCGGTAGGATAGCCACAGAAACGCGCCAATCACGCCAAAACCAAACGTCAACGGAACGAGTTGCCCACCAGAAAGCAGCGCCATGGCATAGCCGATCAGCCCGATCAGCGGAAATGTGCGAACCCCTCCAAAGCTAAATCGCTGCCCCTCGGCGCGGTGTTCTTCGCGCTCCAGCCCGATCAGAAAGCACAGGAAGAGCGTGAGGAGAATCTTCAGCCCTTCCGGCGGCAGCAGTTGCAAGAGTTTATCGGTCACGGAAATTGTTTGGCGGCCCTTTCGCCATCGCGAGCCTATCGGGAATTGCGGGGAAACTCAACCTAGATTCACAGGTGGGTTCTCGAAGACATTCCATTTAGCGCAAGAAACGATTTTCAATGCAGGAGCAAATCCATTTTCAAACTTAGTCGGCAAGGCGAAAAAATCTTCTCCAGACAATTTCATCCCCCAACGACACATCCACCCGATAGATTCCTGTAGGCAATGGCGTGAGAGGAATTTCCCATGAACTGGAGTTGAGCGCCCCGGAACGTAAGGTTATCTTCAGAGGATTGGAATGTCCGAGTACGTGATTGTCGACGTCGTAAATCGACATGGCGGCCGTTCCCTTGAAGGGTATATTTTCGTTCCAATTCACAAAAACCCAAATTTTCTGGTCTTTGTGAGAAAACTGCTGGCCTGAGTTAGTTGGGGTCGGCCTTCCATATGATTTATCCAAAGTCAGTGCCAATTCCCCAATAATGACTTTTTGTTCCGATTCGACCACGGGCACCATCTGCCCCGTGCGGGTCAATTCTTCAAGAGTCGTGGGAGGACTCTGACTGGGGGCTGTAGGGACCAAATCAATAGGGACTGCCAGGCCATCCTGAATTACGGACATCGAACCCATGCTACTAGGTAGGGAGGCAAGCATATATGATCCAAGCAGATCTGTGCCGGGCGCAAGGGCTCCCCCAACCATTCCAATCACATCGCCAAATTCGTTAGTAAGAGGCGAGCCGATAGAAGCGCGATTCGGATTCTCCGCGATATTCAGGCGCTGCCCGGCGCGCGGGAAAGCGTTCTGTCCGACAATCGTGCCGTCGGCAATTACCTTTCCTGCTCCTGATGTGGTTTGCAAAAAATAGGCGATGGAACCGACTGCCCATGATTTTGGCGCGGCTCGAGTAACTCCCTGAACCTTACTCGCGCCGGCATCCAGAATTGCCCAATCTTTCCAGCGGTCCCATTGGCGCACCGCCGTAACTTCCTGCGCCGTGCCGTCCGCCGAGATCACCCTTAACTTGGTTGCTCCATCGATATTTTGAAACGCCGTAAGCAGTCGGCCATCGTCAAGGTAAAAAGCAGTTCCACGTGTTACCGCTTTTCCCTTGTCGTCAATCTTGTCAACATAAACGCTGACTTCAGCCAACCGCTTATAAAGGCCCCCCGTGGGCAATGGCTGACGCGGCGGCGGTCCTGAAGTTACGGGCGGTGCCGACCCAGGCCCGGCGATCAACTGGAAGGAAAGCTCCCCCGCGGACTCACCATCTATGTGAGCCTCCAAACTCCAAAGGCCAGGCGGTTCCGCGCCGCCAAGCAACATACTCCAATAGCCGGAGAATTGTTTTCCGGGTGCCACATATTGAAAGTCTGAAATCAACACCACTTTGCTTTCAGCATTCTTCCATATTCCCTCAAACTTGTGCTGGCCGGGAGGTCCTTCCCACTCGAAATAAACGATTATTTTGTGATCTTGCCCTGAGTAGAACACGGTTCGTGGATCGTCGAGCAGCAGTCGGCCATTGACTTCCTTTCCAGACGTGCCAGCCATGGACCGAAGGACTTTAAAGGTTGGGGCGCCGACTGCACCTCCTCCTCCACCCTGTGCAAACACTTCGCCAACGACGGATAAGCAGAGAACAAGAGTCACTATTAAGATCGATGCACGAACCGACGACCGCATTCTTACCTTCACGTTAATTCCTTTCATAGGAATTGTGGGGCAATTCTAACAGAGAAGCCGGAATACAATTCAATAGCTTTTCTCGATCGTCAGCTCCCCAGACGCATTTTGAGGGGAAAAACGGGTGACTCAGCAGGTGGAAGGGTCGCAACTTGGTTGCGCCAGCAGGTCAGACAACATTGGTTGAGGAATGCTGAAAGTGAAAATCATGCAGGAATATCCGCCAGTGGTAGCCTCACCTGAAAACTCGTGTCGCCCGGCTTTGAGTTGACTTGAATATTTCCGCGATGTTTTTTCACGATGCGCTGCACGGTGTCCAGGCCGAGGCCGGTGCCCTCGCCGACTCCCTTGGTCGTGAAGAAGGGTTCAAACATGTGCGTTTGCACCTCCGGCGGAATACCTGTTCCGTTGTCGCCAATTTCCACTACTACGCAGGTATCTTCGCGAAAGGCGCGCACGCGAAGCTCGCCCTTGCCGCCCATGGCGTCAATGGCGTTGTCGATGAGGTTGGTCCAAACTTGGTTGAGCTCGCTGCCAAACGAATCCACCAGCAACGGAATGCGTTGGTATTCGCGCTGCACGGTCACTCCCTGCTTAAGCTTGTGATTTAACATGATCAGCGTGCTTTCCAGGCTTTTCACAATGTCCACGTTTTGCACGGGCGCCTGATCCATATAGGTGTATTCCTTGATGGCCATCACCAGATCGGAAATGCGCGACGAGCTGTTTTCGATTTCGTCCAGCAGGCTGTAGACCTCGGCGACAGCTGCAATCCTGACCAGCGCGGCTCTAGCCGTGCCGGCATCCATCTCCGCAAAGAGAGACTCGAGCACCTCTGGCTGAATGTTGCGATGAGCGAGGCCGGCGGAAAGCTGCCACAAATCATTCTGCCCGTGGCTTCGCAATAGCGAATCCAATTGTTCCTCGAGATCGGACATGGCCAGCGTGTCCGGCGGGGCCTCCTTGTGCTCGATGATGGTGGCCTCCAGCTTCTCAATTTCCGCTTTCTGCGTGGCAGTCAGCTCGCGCCGCCCCAGCTCATGAGCAGCGTCACGAATTTTTTGGAGAATATCGCGCAGCTGGCTGGCGGCGCGTTTCGCAGCGGAAGCGGGATTATTCAACTCGTGTGCAAGCCCAGCGGAAAGTTTTCCGAGCGACATCAGTCGGTCGCGCTGTTGTTCCCTGCGAGTCGTCTCGCGAACACGATCGGTCATCATGCCCACGAGCCGCTCGGTCAGCTCTGGCATTTTCTGAACAAGTTCATGAAACTGCGTCTCGGGAAATCGAAGTATGCGGCAATCGGTGAGCGCGCGGGCGCCAATGGGAAAAATTTTCATTCTGGAGAAGGGCAATCGGCCTGTCACCTGGCCGGCATTGATGGTTATGATCACCGTCTCGCCGCCCAGTTCGCCGCGCGCCTGAAGCTGGCCCTCCAGAAGAACAAACATTGCATCGGCCGGATCGCCGGGGTTCATCAAGATATCGCCGGGGACAAAGCGCAAACTCTGCGCATGCTCGATGAACCACTTAATTTGGTCTTCGGGCAATCCGGAGAAAGCCGGAATTTGGAGCAAGTCGGTATTTTCCGTCATTGAACTTTGCTCAGATATTGATGAATGAACTGCACGGCCACCGACCCTTCTCCGACTCCTGAAGCTACTCGCTTCACGGACCCTCGCCGCACATCACCCACAGCAAAAATTCCAGGCACATTGGTTTCCAGCAGATACGGATCGCGGTCCAGCGTCCAGCCCTTTGGGATGTTGCCCGTTTACAATGAGGTCCGGCCCGGTCAGAAGGAAGCCGCGCTCATCGCGTTCGAGCATGCCAGCCAACCAATCGGTTTGCGGCAGTGCACCGATAAAAATGAACAAGGAGCCTGCGGGAACGCGGTCGATCTGCCCCGTATCCGAACACAGAACGGAAATTTCCTCAAGATGCGTTTCACCATGCACTTCGGCCACGCTGGCATGCGCCCAGACTTGAATTTTGGGCGTCTCTTTGATTTGGTCGATCAAGTATTGCGACATGGTGCTGGAGAGAGAACTTCCGCGCACCAGGATGACCACGCGTTCCGCATGTTTGGCAAAATTCATGGCCGCCTGCCCCGCTGAATTCGCGCCGCCCACTACGTAGACAGTTTCTCCCTCGCAGGAAATCGCTTCCGTCGCGCCGCCGCCATAATAGACGCCCGCGCCCTGCAACCGGTCGATCCCGGGAGCGTCGAGCCGCCGCCATTGAACTCCCGTCGCAATCATCAGCGCGTGGCAGGAAAACTCGCTACCATCCGCCAGTTTGATGATCCGGTAAGGCCCTTCCATTCGAACTTCTGCCGCTTCCGCCGCCAGAATTTCCACGCCGAATCGTTGCGCTTGCACCACCGCGCGCCGGGCCAGATCGCCTCCGCTCAGCCCTGCAGGAAATCCAAGATAATTTTCGATACGCGAACTCATGCCTGCCTGCCCGCCCGGCGCTTCGCGCTCGACCATCACCGTATTTAGACCTTCCGAAGCTCCATAAACCGCGGCGGCGAGCCCAGCCGGGCCTCCTCCGATAATCGCCAAATCGTAGAAGCTGGTTTGCGCTTGCGTGCGCAAGCCTACTTTTTGCGCGATTTGCGCGGGGACGCATTCCAAAAATTTTGTCCCATCGGGAAAGAGAACCACCGGAATATTTGTGGCTTCGTCTCCCAAACTTTCCAGGAGCAGCTTGGTCTCCGGATCGCTGGCGGAAATCTCCGCGTCGATCCACTGATAGGGGATGTGATTTCGCGCCAGAAAGTCGCGCAATTCGTAGGACTTGGGCGACCATCGTGTGCCCAACACGCGAATTCCCGAATACGCGGGATGGTGTGAAGCTTGCCAGTCACCAAGCAAGTCGTCCAGTTGCGGATAAAGATGCTCGGAGGGCGGATCCCACGGCTTCATGAAAAAATAGTGGATGCTGGCCTGATTGATGGCGCCAATTGCCGCGGTGGTGTCGGCATAGGCGGTGAGCAGTGCGCGCTTGGCCTCAGGATATATGCCCATGGCCTCCTGCAAAAAGTGCACGCCGTCGATGCGCGGCATACGCTGGTCCGCCAGTAGCAGCGCCACGCTATCGTTGCGTAGCTTCAATTGCTTCAAAAGATCCAGCGCGCCTTCGGGAGATCCGCTGCCGAGGACGCGGTAGTCCGCGCCATACTGCGAGCGCAAGTCGCGTTCAATGGCCCGCAAAACATCCGCGTCGTCGTCCACACTCAGTAGGATTGGTTTCGCCATGTTTAATCCCTTTAGGGCAATGCGGCGATTTCAAAATTGGCCGGCGCCGGAGACTTTTGATTGGATGCCCCAGCAAAACTTTAGTCGCAAATTAATATAGCCACCAGCCCGGTTGCAGGCAAGTAGCACAGGCACTCTTGCCTGTACGGTTTTGGAAGCTGCCAGCACACCACCGATTGAGCTGCAATCGCGAAAACCGCACAGGCAGGAGTGCCTGTGCTACTAAAACCACAACAGGAGCGCAGGATACGATAGAGTGTGCAGTCGAGGCGCTGCTTATTTCCCTTTGTATTCTGTCATGATCGGCAAAACCATTTCGCATTATCGCATTCTGTCGCAGCTGGGCGGCGGCGGGATGGGTGTGGTCTACGAAGCCGAAGACCTCAAGCTGCGCCGCCACGTCGCGCTGAAATTTCTGCCTCCAGAAATGGAGAACGATCCCCTGGCCCGCGAACGTTTTCAGCGCGAAGCCTTTGCCGCATCCGCGCTCAATCATCCAAACATCTGCACGATTTACGAAATCGACGAAGCGGGCAGCCAACACTTCATCGCCATGGAATTGCTGGAAGGACAGACGCTGAAGCACAGGATCGGCGGCAAACCTTTCGCCATTGAACAGTTGCTGAAGCAGGGCGAGGAAATCGCCGACGCTCTGGATGCCGCCCACTCAAAGGGCATCGTGCATCGCGACATTAAGCCTGCAAACATTTTCGTTACGGCTCGCGGCCAGGCCAAGATTCTGGACTTCGGCCTGGCCAAGATAAATCGGCAGGACGACGGAGCCACGCTGATTGGGGGCGCGGAAGCGCCCACGGTGTCCGAAGAAAACTTGACCAGCCCCGGCACGACGCTGGGCACGGTGGCGTACATGTCTCCCGAGCAAGCGCGCGGCGAGGAACTGGACGCTCGCACGGACCTGTTCTCCTTCGGCGTGGTGCTGTACGAAATGGCCACGGGCAGGTTGCCGTTTCCGGGCGCGACGTCGGCGGTCATCTTCCACGCGATTCTCAGCCAGGCTCCCATTCCGCCGCTCCAGCTCAATCCGCAAATTCCCGCGAAGCTCGAAGAGATCATTCACAAGGCGCTGGAGAAAGACCGCAAGCTGCGCTACCAAACGGCGGCGGATGTGCGCGCCGACCTCGCGCGGCTGAAACGCGACACGGACACCAGCCGCTCCGCCGTTGCCCAGCCGGCGCCAGCCGCCGAGGCGCGCACCCAGCCGTGGTGGCGCGGCAAGGCCACCATGGCGGTCGCCGCAGCTTTCCTGCTGGCGGCTGTGGCAGGCGCAGGCTTTTACTTCCGCTCAAGAACGAGCGGCGGCGAAGCGATCGACTCCGTGGCCGTCCTGCCTTTCGTGAATGCCAGCGCCGATCCGAACACGGAGTATCTGGGCGACGGCATCACGGAGAGCCTGATCAACAGCCTGTCGACGCTGCCTCATCTCAAGGTGATGTCGCGCGACTCGGCTTTCATGTACAAGGGCAAGGACACCGACGCGCACACCATTGGGCAGGCGCTGGGCGTGCGCGCCGTCCTCAAGGGCCGCGTGATGCAGCGCGGCGACGACCTGCAAATCAGCGCCGAACTGGTGGACGCGCGCGACAACAGCCACATCTGGGGCCAGCAATACAGCCGCAAGGCCTCCGACATTTTCGCCCTGCAAAACGACCTCGCCAAGGAAATGACCTCCATGCTGCGCATGCACCTGACCGGCGAAGATGAAAAACGCATGATGAAATCTGCCACAGTGAATCCCGAAGCCTATCAGGACTATTTGAAGGGCCGATTCTGGTGGGGCAAAGGGAACGAGGAGGGAATAAAGAAGAGCATCGATTACTTTCAGCAAGCCATTGCGAAAGATCCCAACTACGCACTGGCATATGCCGGACTGTCCGACGACTATTCGCTGCTCGCGGGCCTGACCATCTTGCCGCCTATGGAAGCGGTCCCGAAAGCCAGGGCGGCCGCGGAAAAGGCGCTGGAACTGGACGACACACTGGGAGAAGCGCACGCATCGCGCGCCACCATCCTGGGAATGTACGATTGGGACATCGCGGGAGCCGAGAAAGAGTTCCGCCGGGCAATTGAGCTCAATCCAAACGACTCGAATGCCCACCAGCAGTTCGGCATTTTGCTGGTGCATGAGGGCCGTTTCGACGAAGCGTTGAGCGAGAAAAAGCACTCCCTGGATATCGATCCTATTTCACCCTCCGCGAACAGGGGTGAAGGGGCTGTCTTCTACTATCAGCGAAAGTACGATCAGTCGATTGATCAGCTGAAGAAGACCCTGGAGATGGCGCCTGACTACAATCTGGCACGCGGTGATTTGGGCATGGCATACCTCGAGAAAAAGATGTATCCCGAGGCAATCGCGGTCCTCGAAGAGGCGCTGAAGATGCCCGTTGGCAAAGCTGCCTCATTGTCCACCCTGGCCTACGCTTACGCTGTCGCCGGCAAAAAAACCGAGGCCCGCAAAATTCTCGATCAGTTGAACGAACTCTCCAGGCAACAGTACGTCCAGCCACGCTTGCTGGCCAGAATTTATGTTGGGTTGGGAGACAAAGAAAAAGCCTTCGCCTACCTGGAAAAAAGCTTCGATGATCGCTCCATCGAATCAGGATTTGGCACCATTAACGTGGACCCGACCTTCGATCCGCTGCGGTCGGACCCGCGCTTCGCCGATCTCGTCCGCAGCATGAAGTTGCAGCCTTAAGTAGCACAGGCACTCTTGCCTGTGCGGTTTTGGAAGCTGCCAGCAGCACCACCGATTCAGCTGCAATCGCGAAACCCGCACAGGCAAGAGTGCCTGTGCTACTTGAGCGCCTGCGCTCAACGGAGGAATTATTTTGCTGCGGGTGCAGCTTATGCTACAGTCACGAACAATGACAGTCAGCTTCTATCGACGAAATCTACCGCACTGGCAACCGGAAACGTCCTCAATCTTCGTGACCTGGCGTTTGTATGGCTCTCTGCCGAAAGGCTTTGCACAGCATCTCCGCAAATGGAATGGCGAAACCGGAAAGCAGTTTGCCATTGCGGACCGAATATTGGACGACGGCGTTGAGCGGTCCGCGCTGGCTGAGCGATCCGGAAATTGCCGGCCACGCGCAGCGCGCCATCGAGAGCGGAGCGCAGCTCGGGCACTACGCGTTGCGAGCCTATGTGATCATGCCCAATCATATGCACGTGTTGCTCGACCCGCTCACGTCGCTCGAGAAACTCACAAAGGGGATCAAGGGCGTTTCAGCCCGGGACTCCAACGCCCGGCTGGGCCGTACGGGTGAGCCCTTCTGGCAGGATGAGTCGTTCGATCATTGGATTCGCTACCCTGGCGAATTCGCTCGAATTCAGGATTACATCGAAAACAATCCGGTGAAAGCGCATCTATGCAAGGCTCCGCAGGATTGGCCATGGTCGAGTGCCCGTAAGTAGCACAGGCACTCTTGCCTGTGCGGTTTTGGAAGCTGCCAGCACACCGCCGATTCAGCTGCAGATCGCGAAACCCGCACAGGCAAGAGTGCCTGTGCTACTTGAGCGCCTGCTACTCAAGACGGTTTGAGTTGTGATATGGTTGCGCCCGCAATGCAACTGAAACTTCAAAATCAATGGATCGACGATGTGGTGGTAATTCGCTGCCAGGGCCGCATTGTGGTGGGCGATGAAGTCGGCGCGCTTCAACAGGAATTGGAAAAGCAGACGGTGCTGACCAAAAAAGTGGTTTTGCAGCTGGGAGAAGTCAGTTTCCTTGACAGTGTGGGGCTGGGAGCACTGGTTCGCCTTCTTTTGCGTTCAACGTAGTGACGAATCGGCCTCTGCACGCATCGAATTAAATTGTGGGGTCAGGAAATGGGAGTCCGCAGGAGGTTCGATGCCGGAGCAAGATCAAAATAAAGTCCCGATGGGCGCGATGCTCGATACCTGGTCGAGCGATCCATGGGCCAATGGCCTGCAGATCGACGCGAGGGAAGACATGGAGAAACTCGCCGTCAAAACCTGGAACAGCGATTATGAGATCGTCATCATTGAGGGACGTAGCGGCGAGGTTCTGGTTCGCGGAGGGCAATTCTTTCCGGAATTAACACCCGCGCGGCTGACCGGAGCCACGCTGGGCGGCAGCTTCTGCAAAATGCGTGGCATCTACGTGGGCTTTCGAATGGAAATTAACGCGCATGGCACGCGCTACGTAACAACTCCCGTCGAATCCATCGGAATAGTGGCCTAAGTTTGGCATTGCGTGGCATAGGCTTCAGCCCGTGGGGTTTGAGCCTGCAAGGACTAAGACCGCACATGCTGAAGCCTATGCCACGTAAACCCACCCAAGAATATTTGCTCGTGAGAAATGCGCTTTGTTTTAGCTGAGGCTGGTACTTCCCATCAGGTACTTGTCGACCGAGAGCGGCAGCTTTGCGGCCTTCGGAAATCGCCCAGACCACCAGCGACTGGCCGCGGCGCATGTCGCCGGCGGCGAATACGCCGGGAACAGAACTCATGTAGTCCGCGCCGGTGGCGATGTTGCTGCGCGGATCGAGATTCACGCCGAACTGCTCGATCATGCCCTGCTTCACGGGGCCGGGAAACCCAGCGCCAGCAGGACCAGGTCGACATCCATCACAAGTTCGGTGCCGAGCATGCGCCTCGAATTTCGGCGGCGGGCCGACGCGAAGGGCGTGCAGCTGTTTCACGTTGCCGTTTTCATCGCCCGTAAATTTCGCGGTGTTGAGCGCCCAATCGCGCTTGCCGCCCTCTTCGTGCGCGCTTTCGGTGCGCAAGCTGCAGCGGCCACAGGGGCCAGGGCGTGCTTGCGTGGCGCTCCTGCGGCGGCATGGGCATGATTTCAAACTGATGGACGGACTTTGCCTGCTGGCGGTGCGCGGTGCCCAGGCAGTCCGCGCCGGTATCGCCGCCGCCGATGATCACGACGCGCTTGCCGGTGGCCAGAATCTGATCCGGAACTGTGTCGCCCGCCACCACTTTGTTTTGCTGCGGCAGAAATTGCATGGCGAAATAAATTCCCTTTAGTTCGCGTCCCGGAACTTTGAGGTCGCGCGGATTTTCCGCGCCGCCCGTCAAGACCACGGCGTCAAATTCCTTGCGCAAATCCTGCGCGGGAATGTTGCCGCCGACGTGCGCGTTGGTCTGGAACTGCACGCCCTCGGCCATCATCTGTTCGATGCGCCTGTCCAGAACGCGCTTTTCCAATTTGAAATCCGGAATGCCGTAGCGCAGCAGGCCGCCGACGCGGTCCGCTTTTTCAAACACGGTGACCGAGTGCCCCGCGCGATTCAGTTGCTGCGCGGCGGCCAGGCCCGACGGCCCCGAGCCAACCACGGCAATTCGCTTGCCTGTGCGCGTCTCGGGAAGTTCTGGCTTGATCCAGCCCTCTTCCCAGGCGCGATCCACAATCGTTTTTTCAATCAGCTTAATCGTGACGGGCGGCTCGTTGATTCCGAGTACGCAGGCCGCTTCGCACGGCGCCGGGCAGATGCGCCCGGTAAACTCCGGAAAATTATTGGTGGAATGAAGGACGCGAATGGCATCCTTCCAGTGGTCGCGATAGACGAGGTCATTCCAGTCCGGAATGATATTGCGTGACCGGGCAGCCCGTGTGGCAAAAGGGAATGCCGCAATCCATGCAGCGCGCGGCCTGCATGCGCACTTTTTCTTCCGGGAACGGCTGATACACTTCGAAATAATCGTGGATGCGCTCGGCGACGGGACGCCGCGCCGGCATTTCGCGCGTATATTCCTTGAAGCCGGTGACCTTACCCACCGAGCACCTGCCCCTGCGCACGCAACGTTTCAGCTTGCGCCGCCACAACCGTCGCGGGGATTCGCGGAATGCCCAGCACACGCTTGTATTCGTGCGGGAATACCTTGATGAATTTGGGCAGCGTTGCGTCCCAGTGTTTCAAAATCCACTTGGCCTGCGGACTATCGGTGAGCTCCGCATGGCGCGCGATCGAGGCTCTGCAAAGTTTCGATATCTTTCGAATCGGTCACTGGTTCCAGGTCCACGTCCGCTCGGTTGCAAGACAGCCGAGGCGAATTCGCCGGTCTGGTCCAGAACGTAGGCGATGCCGCCCGTCATGCCGGCGGCGAAATTGCGGCCCGTCTTGCCCGAGCACCACGACCATGCCGCGCGTCATGTACTCGCAGCCGTGATCGCCAACGCCTTCGACAACCGCGACGGCGCCGGAATTGCGCACCGCGAACCGTTCTCCGGCCATGCCGTTGAAGAACGCTTCGCCGCTGGTGGCGCCGTACAGGCACACGTTGCCGACCAGAATATTTTCCTCCGGCACAAAATGCGAATTGCGCGGCGGATAAATCACCACTCGCCCGCCGGAAAGCCCCTTGCCCACGTAGTCGTTGGCTTCGCCTTCCAGCGTCAGCGTCACGCCCTTGGCCAGGAACGCGCCGAAGCTTTGTCCCGCGCAGCCGTGAAACTGGATGCGAATCGTGTCGTCCGGCAATCCCAGCGGAGCCGTGCCGGCGCGCGATGCGCCCGCTGAGCATCGCGCCAACCGTGCGGTGCACGTTGCGGATGGGCAGGTTGAGCGACACGGGCGTGCGATGCTCGATCGCGTCGCTGGCCTGCTCGATCAGCTTGCCGTCGAGCGCGTCGCTACAATCCGTGATCCTGCGCCTGCGTGCAGCGCCGGCCCACGTGGCTGGGCATCGGCGGATTGTAGAGAACCGAGGAGAGATCGATGCCCCTTGGCCTTCCAGTGTTCCACGTCCGTTCGCTGCACCAGGCAATCCACGCGGCCAATCATTTCGTCCACTTTTCGGAAACCAAGCTCGGCCATGATGAGCCGCAG
Organism: uncultured Acidobacteriota bacterium; assembly: GCA_963825365.1. Lineage (GTDB taxonomy): Bacteria > Acidobacteriota > Terriglobia > Acidiferrales > UBA7541 > Palsa-360. The sequence goes on from CAWGSV010000005.1 coordinate 304,240, forward strand.
ATCTTCGGCCACGTAGAACAGGAAATTGATCACGTGCTCGGGCTGGCCCGCGAATTTCTTGCGCAGTTCCGGATCCTGCGTGGCGATGCCCACGGGGCAGGTATTCAAATGGCATTTGCGCATCATGATGCAGCCCATGGCGATCAGCGGCGTGGTGGCAAATCCGAATTCCTCCGCGCCCAGCAGCGCGCCGATGGCAACGTCGCGGCCGGTCTGCAGCTTGCCGTCCACCTGCACACGCACGCGGCTGCGCAGATCGTTCAGCACCAGCACTTGCTGAGTCTCGGCCAGGCCAAGCTCCCAGGGAATGCCGGCATGGCGAATCGAGCTGATCGGCGAAGCGCCCGTGCCGCCGTCGTACCCGCTGATGAGAATCACGTCGGCATGGGCTTTGGCCACGCCCGCGGCCACCGTGCCCACGCCCACTTCGGCCACCAGCTTCACGGAAATGCGCGCCTGCGGATTCACGTTTTTCAAGTCGTAGATGAGTTGCGCCAAATCCTCAATCGAATAAATATCGTGATGAGGAGGCGGAGAAATCAGTCCCACGCCGGGAATCGAGTGGCGCACGCGAGCAATCACGTCGTCCACTTTGTGGCCGGGCAACTGGCCGCCTTCGCCGGGCTTGGCGCCCTGCGCGATTTTGATCTGCAGGTCGTCCGCGTTGATCAGATAATTGGTGGTCACGCCAAAACGCGCCGAGGCCACCTGCTTGATGGCGCTGCGCCGCAGATCGCCGTTGGCATCCGGCTTGAAACGCGCCTCGTCCTCGCCGCCTTCGCCGGTGTTCGATTTTCCGCCGATGCGGTTCATCGCAATGGCCAGCGTTTCGTGCGCTTCCTTGCTGATGGAGCCGAAGGACATCGCGCCGGTCGCGAAGCGCTTCACGATTTCCGAGGCGGGCTCGACTTCCTCGAGCGGCACAGCCGGGCCGTTGGGCTTGAAATCGAACATGCCGCGCAGCATCTGCAGGTCGCGATTCTGCTGGTTCACGATGTCCGCAAATTCGCGGAAGGTCTCGAATTTTTCCTGCCGCACCGCGTGCTGCAGCTTGCTGATCGTGGTCGGATTCAAGCAGGTGGCGCTCGCCGCGCACGCGAAATTGATATTCGCCGCCCACGCGAAGTTCCGTGTCGGACTCATGCGGCGGCTGCATGGCGAATTCATGCTTCATGAGCGCTTCGCGAGCCAGCACTTCGATGCCGATGCCCTCGATGCGCGATGACGTGCCCGTAAAATATTTCTCGACCAGGGATTTGTTGAGGCCGATGGTCTCGAAAATCTGCGCGCCCTGATAACTCTGCAGCGTGGAAATTCCCATCTTCGAAAATGTCTTCAGCAGCCCCTTGTCGATGGACTTCATGTAGCTCTTGAAAACCTTGTCCCAGCTGGTATTCCGCCGGAAACGCTCCGGCGCGGTGAAGATCCTCGAGAGTCTCGATGGCCAGATAGGGATTCACGGCGCTCGCGCCGTAGCCGAGCAGCAAGCGCGAAATGCATCACTTCGCGCGGCTCGCCGGATTCCACAATCAGGGCCACCTGGTTGCGCGTTTCCTCGCGAATCAAATGATTGTGAACCGCCGAAAGCGCCAGCAGGCTGGGAATCGGCGCGTATTCATGGTCCACGCCGCGATCGGACAAAATCAGCAGCGTGTACCCGGACTTGATGGCCAGCGAAGCGCGCCGGCAAAGTGTTTCAATCGCCTCCTCGAGCTGCTCTTCGCCGCCGTTCACGCGGAACAGCATGGGCAGGCTGGTGGCCAGAAAACTTCCCCAGCTCACGCGGCGCAATTTCTCCAGCCGCCAGTTGGAAATCACCGGATGGCGCAGCTTCAGCGTGTGGCAATTTTTCGGCGTCTCTTCGAGGATGTTGCCTTCGCTTCCGATATAGGAATTGAGCGACATCACCAGGCCTTCGCGAATCGAATCGATCGCCGGGTTGGTGACCTGCGCAAAGGTCTGCTTGAAATAATTGAAAAGCAGTTGCGGCTTGTCGGACAAACACGCCAGCGGCGTGTCGATGCCCATCGAGCCAACAGGCTCCTCGCCCGCCAGGGCGGAGGGCGAGCAGAATTGTTTTCAGATCTTCGTCCGTGTAGCCGAATGCGCGCTGGCGCATGCAGGATCGTGTCGTGATTGGTCTGGTTGACGTGCGTCGGATTCGGCAGATGATCGAGCGTGATCTGATTTTCCTTCAACCATTGCGCGTACGGCTGCCGCGCCGCCAGTTGCTTTTTGACTTCCTCGTCCGTGATCAGCCGCTTCTGCTCGGTGTCCACCAGGAAAATGCGGCCGGGCGCGAGCCTGCCCTTCATGCGCACTTCCTCCGGCTTGATGGGCAAGCACGCCGGCTTCCGAGGCCAGCACCACCAGGCCGTCGTTGGTGACCAGATAGCGCCCGGGGCGCAGGCCGTTGCGATCGAGCTTCGCGCCGATCACTCGTCCGTCGGTAAACGCCACCGCCGCCGGGCCATCCCACGGCTCCATCAGCGACGCGTGATATTCGTAAAACGCCTTGATGTCCTCCGGCATGGTGTCGTCATGATCCCAGGCTTCCGGAATCAGCATGGACATCACGTGCGGAAGCGAACGCCCGGAAAGCGTCAGCAACTCGACGGCGTTGTCGAGCATGGCGGAATCGCTGCCGCCCGCGGTGATGATGGGCAGCAGCTTCTTGATGTCGTCGCCAAACAGCGGCGATGCCAGCACGGATTGCCGCGCGTACATCCAGTTCATGTTTCCGCGCAGCGTGTTGATTTCACCGTTGTGGCAGATGTAGCGGTACGGGTGCGCCAGTTTCCAGCTCGGAAACGTGTTGGTCGAAAAGCGCTGGTGCACCAGGCACAGCGCGCTGGTCAGTTCAGGATCGAGCAGCTCTTTGTAAAAATCGGTGATCTGCGGCGCCAGCAGCAAGCCCCTTGTAAACAATCGTGCGCGAGGAAAGAGACGGAATGTAGAAGAAATCCTTCTCCTTCAGGTCGGTTGCGGCCACTGCCGCTTCCGCGCGCTTGCGAACGACGTACAGCTTGCGTTCGAGCGCGTCCTGATCCATGCCCGGGGCCGCTGCGCACAAAAATCTGCTCGATATACGGCTGCGAAGCGCGCGCCAGCCGCCCGATCGTGTTGCCGTTGATCGGCGTGTCGCGCCAGCCAAGGATCGTTCAAGCCCTTCCTCGCGCGCAATCTTTTCGATGATCCCTTCGCAAATCAGCCGGTCATGCGTATCGACCGGAAGAAAAACCATGCCCACGCCGTACTCACCCGGAGACGGCAGCGAAAAACCCAGCGTTTGCCGTTTCGCGCTCAAAAAAAGCGTGCGGAATCTGGATCAGAATGCCCGCGCCATCGCCGGTTTGCGGATCGCACCCGCAGGCGCCGCGATGGGCCAGGTTGATCAGAATCTGGATGCCTTTCAGGACGATATCGTGCGACTTTCGGCCTTCAATGCTCGCGACAAATCCGATGCCGCAAGCATCGTGCTCGTGCTCCGGGCTGGTACAGGCCCTGAGCCGGCGGCAAGCCTCGAAATGGGTATAGTTCCTTCATGAGAGCAGGAATCAGCGATTCAGGGTCGCGCAATCGGCAGCTCGCAATTGCCGACGGCCTCTAGCTTATTCTGAAAGCCCTGCCTCCTTGGCCTGCCATTTGATACAAGCATGTACGATTCGCGATTCGCTGAAAGTCCCACAGCCGGGGAGCGACCCTAGACACTTCCACGCCGTTCCCAAATCGGCTTTCCGGAAAGTGTCTATCTTACCATTCTCCCTGCCCAATTGTCCTGCGGACATTAGCCATTCCGATTTGTTATCCATTCGGATTAGAATTTTGAATTCGTTGCGGGCTTGCGCCGTCGATTCTGCTATAATTCCGCCTCAAAATTATGGATTTCGACCAGCTCACTACCTTCATTGAAATCGCCAAACTCGGCAGCTTTTCCCGCGCCGGCCAGAAATTATTCCGTTCGCAGCCGGCCGTCAGCGCTCAGGTGCGCCAGCTCGAACAGGAATATGGCGAAAAACTGTTCGACCGCGGACGCAAGTCCGTGCGGCTGACTTCCGCCGGAGAGACCCTGTTCGAGTACGCCGTGCGCATGGTGAATCATGCGCGGCGAATCCCTGCGCGCCGTGGCCGACAAAGCCACCACGCCGCGCGGAGTGCTGGCTCTGGGCGCCAACGAAGCCACCTGCCTGTACGTTCTTCCCGGATATTTTCGCGGAATATCACCGCCTCTATCCCGCCGTGCAGATCAGCATCTACCGGAATTTCAGCCACAAAGTTCTGCAAAAGGTGGAGGACGGAACGATCGACGTCGGAATCGTTACGCTTCCCGCCAAGTCGCCCAGCCTGAAAATCCATCCGATCTTTCGGGATCGCGTCATGCTCATGGTGAGCCCGCGCAATCCCCTGGCAAAGCTCAAGAGCGTTCGCATGAAGGATATTGCCGAGCAGCCGTTGATTTTCCCGCGCACCGGATACACGCGCCAGTTGCTGGACAAGCATTTCCGCCCCTACAAGCGCGCAACTGCAGATCACCATGGAACTGACCAGCGTGGGAATGATCAAGTGCTTCGTGGCGGCCGGCCTGGGCGTGTCGCTGATCAGCGCGAGCTTCGCGCGCAATGAAGTGCGCGCCGGCGAAGTGAAATTGATTCCCATCGCGGACGTGGAACTCTGGCGCGAGCTGGGCATCGTCTATCGCCGCGACCGCACGCTGCCGCGCTCCTCTGCCGCATTCATTTCCCTCGTGCGGCAACGCGCCGCGGAAAATCCCGAACTGGAAGTAGTTCACCCCCGCAAAGCTGCGCGCCCCGTTGAACCCGCGCCGCTAGCCTGATCCATTCCTTAAGTTTTCAAACGAATCTCTCGAAGTTCGTCTCAGGTTTTCTCTGTGCCCTCTGTGTCCTCTGTGTTAAAGATTTTCGGGGGTCAAGCGACGCAGTAAAAATTCAGAGGCTTTTAACACAGAGACCACAGAGAGCACGAGAAAACATGCCGCCACAGAAATTCGGAAGCCCTATTATCGAACCGCAATCGGAGCGACTGGTATGAACCGTTCCGCCATCATTTTCGGCGCTGAAAGCGCCGATGGATATCAGCCCAGGGCAACGCCCTGGGTTCACACGCAAGCTTTTATCATGCGCCCTGAAAGGGCGCAGCCCTTCAGGCATACCTGATCCCGCTGCGGCGATCCTCGATCGCGACAGATTGCCTGGTCTTCAAATGGCAAGAATTTGCGGACTGCGATTGAGGTACTCGCGAGGGGTTTTTATCGAACTTCTTGGCTACGCCGGCGGGAGTGCGCAGCAGGCGCAGCATGTCCGGATCGGAATTTTTCGCCGAAGCACCGTCCGCTTCGCTGGCTCGGGAATTTCGCCTTCGCCGGTGGCCAGAAACAGATTGGCTTCCAGGCCGTGCTGCTTGTCGTAGAGTTCGCGGTATCGCCCGGCCTGCCGCGTACAGCGTACGCGTGCGTGCCGCGCTCGACAATTTTTCCGCCTTCGACAACCAGAATCTGATCGGCGCGGCGAATCGTCGAGAGCCGGTGCGCGATGACGAACGTCGTGCGCCCGCGCATCAATTGCGCCAGGCCTTCCTGAATCAGCATTTCCGATTCGGAATCGAGGCTGGAGGTCGCTTCGTCCAGAATCAGAATGCGCGGGTCGGCCAGAATCGCGCGCGCGATGGAAACGCGCTGGCGCTGCCCGCCGCTGAAGTTTCACGCCGCGCTCGCCGATGATCGTGTCGTACGTTTCCGGAAAGCGCTCCGCGAATTCGTCCACGCGCGCGATGCGGCAGGCCGCCAGAATTTCTTCTTCGCTCGCGTAGGGCCGCGAAAACGCAACGTTCTCGCGAATCGTCCCGTCAAACAGGAACGATTCCTGCAGCACCACGCCCAGGCGCGTGCGGTAGGAATCGAGGCGCACCGTGGCCAGGTCCACGCCATCCACCAGCACGCGGCCCTCGAAAGCGGCACGTGAAACGCCGCAACCAGTCCGATGATGGTGGATTTTCCCGAGCCGGACGAACCCACCAGCGCCGTCACCGTGCCCGGGCATGCGAGAGAAAGCTCACGTCCTGCAGCACCGGCTTGCCCGGCTCGTACGCAAAACTGACGTTGTCGAATGCCAGTTCGCCATCGATATCCGGCAGCGTAACCGTGCGCCGCGGGTCTTCATCCTCGGGCCGCTCGTCGAGCACTTCGCGCGTGCGCTCCAGTCCCGCGACCGCTTCTGTCAATTGCGTGCCGATGCCCACGACCTGAAACACCGGCGCGATCATGAACGCCAGAAACGCCGTGTAGCTCATGAATTGGCCAACCGTGATTTTTCCTTCCAGCACCTGGCGCGCACCCACCAGCATCACCAGCGCGCCAACCACGCCGCCCAGCGCCGTCGTCGAAAAACTCATCATGGACATGGTGGTCAGCGATTTGATCACGTTGTCGAGCAGGCGCTGCACGCCCTTGGTGAATACGTCGTGCCTCGCGATCCTCCGCGTGATAGCCCTTCACCACGCGCACGCCGGAGAGCGATTCGGTGAGCCGCCCGCTGACCTCCGCGTTGATTTTCGAGCGTTCGCGAAAGATCGGCCGCAGGACGCTGAACGCCTTCCGCAGCCCGACCATGCTCACCAGCAGCAGCGCGAACGCCAGCCCGGTCATCACCGGACTGATGCGCAGCAGCATGACCAGCGCGATCACCGCCGTCAGCAAGCCGCCCAGAAATTCCACCAGGCCCGTGCCGATCAGGTTGCGCACGCCCTCGACATCGCTCATGATGCGCGAGACCAGCGCGCCGGTTTTGTTCGCGTCGTAGTACGCGACCGGCAGGCGCCCCACGTGCTCCTGCACTTTGCGGCGCAGTTCGGTGATCATTCGCTGCGCGGCTTTCGACAGGGTTTGCGTCAGCGTGTAGGAGGTCACGCCTTGCAGAATGGTGGCGAGAAGCACGCCACCGACCAGCGGCATCAGGAGCCTCGTCTGGTGGTGAATCATCACGTTGTCGACCAGATATTTTGTGGTAAAGGGAAGCGCCAGCCCGGATACGCGGTTGATGGCCATGAGCACCATGCCAATCGCCAGCAGCCCTCGCCGCGGCCGCATCAGCGCCCAAATTTCGGGCAGCTGATCCATCACGCGCGTCGTTTTTTTCTTTTCCGTGCCAGCGTCGCTTGCACGCCCGCGTCCCCCGCCGTGCCCGCGTTCCGCGCGCATCGCCATACCGTGTTGCGATCCCATTCCTCCGCCCGGCATTCTCATAGGTTGATCATCTTAGTGGATTGCAACTGGCATCGCCACTTGCCGCTCCATCCGAGTTGGCTTGCGAGTGCCGAGCGGCGCACGATTCGATTCCACGCTACGAAGTCACCATCAAGCTAAACAACCTGACTGATATTAGATGGGCTATCCTTCGGCGGGATTCGGAAATAATCGGTGAATCAACGGTAAACCAGCCAGCGCGTCAATTCACACAAATTGGCAGCGAAATCACCGAATAAGATGAAGATTTTTTGGCGTAGCTTCGATTCACTCACGGTGTTTCGGAGAATGATCCGACCCGAAAGGGCAATGTTTCTGCTTGACACGTTCTGGCACCCCAACTAGATTACAAAAGCAGTCAAATTGGGCATGGTTGTTCGGCATTTTCGATCGAATCCCATTTGTCCGAGCGATCAATGTAAGCAGCCCGCCGATTGCAATTGGACTAGTAGTAGCGAAATTGACCCGTTGAGGTGGTCGCCTTTGAATCAACGACGAGGGAACGGCGATTGGATCATTCCTCACCTCGAGCGACTGAAACTGGCCAGTGAAAGAAAAACAGACCCGGGCAAGGAAATCTTCTGGAGCCAAGTCGAGAATTTTGAGTTAACGGAACGAGTCGGAAAGCTGGTCACGGAAGTTAACCGGAGAGTGGGCTACCATCTCCTGCGCATGGTGGATTACCTGCCACAGCAGAAAGACATATTGCGCGTTTCCTTTGAAGAACGACAAGTCAAGCACAGCATGGAAATTTCGATCCAAGAACCCGGAATTGTCCTGATGTTCTCCTCAAAGAAGCTCTCTCGCAGTATCCTGAGCCGATTCTTCTCCTCTAATCCTGAAGAGGTTCGCTCCACGGTTGTCTGGGAACAGGTGATTCGCCCTCAGGAAATATTGGATCAAAATATTCAGGGCTGGCTTTCCTATCTTCTTTCCGGGCTCGACAAGAGATTCCGGCTCGATCAGATTTTGCAAGCTTCACTAGAGAATGAGGCCCGCTTCGAAGCGGGCATTCAAAAACTTTCCGCGTAATCCGATACGTCTCTGGAACCAGGGTATTCACGCTTCGCGTCAGGAGGTGTGAGCAAAGAATAAGTTGCCACGCAACCGTGGAGCAACCCATCGTCATCTGCCCTTCTCATTCCCCAGCAATACATTGGGTTTTCGCCTACCATGCAAACCACGGCGGCGGAACCAAAACATTTTCAAACGCGGGCTTAAATTCATCGGTAAGATGTCCAAGCCGTGGTTCGGCCTCCGGGTGCGCGACTCATTTCCGATGCACGGGCGATGAGGTATAAATCGTGGATTCGGTCTGACGTGGGACGAACGGAACGGGGAGACTTGAAATGTCCAAACTTCGTCTATCGATGGCTTGCTGGAACTACGACCGCACACGCGCGCTGCTCGAAGAGCGCATTCCCATCGACGGGATCGACCTGAACTACATCAACATCCCCGTCGAGGAAACTTTCTTCCGCATGATTCGCCATCAGGAATTTGACGTTGCGGAAATGTCCCTCTCCTCCTACACCCTTTCCCTTTTTCGCGACCCCAAACCGTTTGTGGCCATTCCGGTCTTCCCTTCCCGCTATTTCCGGCACTCCTGCATTTTCATCAATCGCAACAGCGGCATCCGCGAGCCAAAGGATCTGATTGGAAAGCGAGTCGGCAATCCGGAATACCAGCTCACCGCGTGCGTGTGGATTCGCGGCATCCTCAGCGACGAATACAAGGTCCCCGTTTCCAGCGTCACCTATTTGCGCGGCGGCGAAGAAACTCCCGGGCGGACTGAAAAACAAACCGTTTCGCTCCCGCCGGAAATCCGCCTGGAAAATATCCCCGAAAGCAAGACGCTCTCGCAAATGCTGCGCGACGGAGAAATCGATGCCATCTATTCGCCGCGAACGCCTTCCTGCGTGGCGCAGGGCGCGCAAAGCGTGGGCCTGCTGTTTGAGGACTACCAGGCCGTGGAGCGCGAATACTATAAGCGCACACAAATTTTTCCGATCATGCACACCGTGGTGATTCGCCGCGAAATTTACGAAAAGCATCCCTGGGTGGCGCAATCGCTTTACAAAGCGTTCGTCCTGGCGCAGCGCGAAGTCTACGAGGACTTGTTCGAGACCGCCGCCCTGAAATACATGCTGCCATGGCTGGTGCGCCACGCGGAAGAAACGCGCGCCCTGATGGGCAAGGATTTCTGGCCCTATGGCGTCGAGCCCAACATGCACGCGCTCAGCACCTTCCTGCGCTACTCCCACGAGCAGGGCCTCTCCAAACGTTTGCTCGCGCCGCAGGAACTGTTTGTGCCCGAATCGCTGGAAGCATTTAAGATTTAAGATTTCAAATGCGAGATTTGAAATGTGAAATCTGAGATTTGAGATTTGATTTGAAATTTCAAATTTTCTCTTTTCGATTTGCAATTGTGACGCGCTGGAAAGCACCCCAAGGGAGCACATCTGAATGCCGGAAAGCGGACAAGCGAGCGCGCCGCGCTGGTGGGCGCTGGAACGCGGAGACATTGACGCCACGGTCGCGCAAGTCGGCTTCAACGTGGCGCAAATGATTATCCCCGCGTTTCTACTTGCGCCCGTTGGCATCGCCATGGGATTCAGCGCAGCCCACCTGCTGCCCGGCTACGCGCTGGGATTCTTTGTCGGCTCCATGGGCTTTACGATGCTCGGCGTAGGACTCGCAAAGCGCGAGAGCCGATCCAACGTCACAGCCCACGTGTACATCAACAATGTTCCGGGCATCATCGCCTACACGCTGTCCATCATGCTGCCCGTGTATTTGCAGACGCACGACGAGGAGCTCGCCTGGAGGCTTGGCGCGGCGGCCGTCGTGTGGACTGGAATCATTAAGCTCGTTGCGGCGCCGCTTGCCGGCATCATTCGCAAATTCATTCCCAAGCCCGCCATGATGACGGTGTTCGGCGCGGCCATGTACACTTATCTCGCGCTGGTCTTGCTGCAGCGCATCTTCGACCAGCCGCTGGTGGGAATCATCGCGCTGGCCATTGTGGCCACCGCTGTCCTCGCCAACATTCCGATCACAAAATGGAGAATTCCCCCTTTTCTCGTCGCCTGGCTCATTCCGCTGGCGATTGGTTTGTCCATCGGCTACGTTCATCCCGCGTGGCACGGCTTTTCGTTGCAGCTTCCGTTCGTGCGAACCTCCGGGCCTGTTGCAAGCCATGGGCCTGGCGATTCCCTATCTTTCGGTGATCGCGCCCATGTCCATTTACCAGGTGCTGCAAGACATCGCCTCGGTGGAAGGAGCAAACTCGGCAGGGGACAATTACGACGCCCGCCTGGTGGTCGCCTGCGACGGCGTGGGAACGCTGCTGTGCGGGCTGGGCGGAAGCATCATCACTCCAGTGGTCGCCGCACTGCACCCACCGTACAAAATGATGGGCGCGCGCATCGGATTCTGTTTCTGGACAGGTGTGATTTTCCTGGCCGTGGTCATGAGCGGAATCTCACTGTTCATGTCCCAGCTTTTTCCCTGGGCGATTCTCGCCGCAATGATTGCCTACGTGGCCATCGGCGTAGGCCGCGTCACGCTGCACCATGTGGATCACAAATACATCAATGCCGTGCTGCTGGGATTGGTTTTGCCGGCTGGAGCCGTGGTGGGTTCCGCAATAAGTTCCGCTCTGCCCGCTCTAAAGATGTCCGCCGCAAATCCGGAAGTTCAAGCAGCGCTGAATCGCTCCATCTACTGGTCCTCGATTCAAGGACTCGGCAATGGTTTTCTGTTTCTGGTGCTGGTGGTCTCCGCGCTAATCACCGAAATGATCGACAGAAATTTCGGCCGCGCCGCGGCCTGGTGCCTGATCGCTTCCATTTTTTCGTGGCTGGGATTGATGCACTCGCCGATCCTGCATTGGGGCGCGCAACCGATGTACGCAGGCGGTTGGCTGGCCGCGGCATTCATAGCGTTCTCGGCAAGATGGTGGCGCGGCGATCTGGCGGCAACCAACTAGATCTCGGTTTAGGTAGGACAGGCTTCAGCCTGTCTTCTTTTGACTTCTGTTATATCTGCAACAATTCAAAACCAGACAGGCTGAAGCCCGTCTTACAAAAACCAATCCCCCAGGCGCGGCGGCGTTCCATATGCCCAGAAATCTATCGCAATCCTAATCCATCAGGATCGGCATGCAAAGCACAGGCTCCACATGGAAATCGAGCCGGTTAATTTCCTGCAACGCGCAGCCCAGTTGCGCGCTTCGTGCAGATTCCAGCGTGATGATGAACGGCAGGGCGTTGTGCGGATATCCCGGCCGCTGCAGCACCGCGTCGATGCCAATTCCGTAGCGCGACAAAACGGTTGCCACAGCCGCGATAATCCCCGGCCGGTCCTTGACCACAAAGCGCAAATAGTAGGGCGCGGTGAATTCTCCGCTCACATCTTTCGGCGTCTCCACTACATTGGCAATGCCGGAAGGCGCCGGGCCGCTGCGCGCGATGGAATACAAATCGGAAACCACCGCCACGGCCGTGGGATCGCCGCCCGCACCGAATCCCGAAAACACCATTTGCCCCGCATATTGCCCGGTGGCCATCACCAGATTCTTGCTGCCCTCCACGTGCGCCACAAGCGATGACAAGGGAACCAAGGCGGGCCGCACAAAGGCGCGCACGCTCAATCCATCTTCGGTCTCTTTTTTTGCCAGCGAAATCTGGCGAATGGTGCAGTTCAATTCTCTCGCGTAGGCGAAGTCCACGGCCTCGACGGCGGAAATCGGCCAGCAGGGAATCTGCTCGCTCAGCACGCGAACGCGCAGCCCGGCTTGCGCCAAAATCACCAGCTTGGCGCGCGCGTCGTATCCTTCGACGTCGTTGGTCGGATCGGCTTCGGCGTAGCCCAGTTCCTGCGCCTCTCGGAGCGCCGCTTCAAAACTCGCGCCCGTCGCTTCCATCTTGGTCAAAATAAAATTGCAGGTTCCGTTGAGCACGCCGGCAATTTTGAACAGCCGATCGCCCGCCAGCCCATCCTGAATTCCAATGATCGCCGGGATTCCTCCGGCCACCGACGCTCCAAACTCCAGTCGCCGTCCCTCTTCGCGCGAGAGTTCCACAAGTTCGGGGCCACTCTCGGCAATCAGTTGCTTGTTGGCCGTGACCACGGATTTTCCGGCACGCAGCGCCTTGCGAATCCAATCGCCCGCGGGCTTCACGCCTCCGGCCAGTTCCACAAAAATATCGATGTCCGAGGAAAGCACTTCGTTGATGCTCTCCGTCCAGCGAACGCTCGCGGGAACCCAGTCCACTTTTTTTCGGGCCACTTCGCGATTGAAAATGTGCGTCAGCTCAAACGTGTCACTCGCTTCCTGGCAAAGCAATTTCGCGACCGACCGGCCGACCGTGCCGAAACCCGCAATGGCAACTTTCAGCTTCTTGCGGCGGACTACCGGTTTCTTTGCCGGAACGGGCTTGCTTCGGGACTTGGATTTCGCGCTCTTTGATTTCGCCGCCACTTCCTCACCTCGCTCGAGCCCGCAATAGAAAATCGTCCACACTTCAGGCCGGAAGGATTATAAGGTATTTTGGTAGCCTGACGGCGAAGTCTGTAGGGGCACGGCATGCCGTGCTCCTACGGTTGCTAGGCCGCCAAAATTCATCGTCCTGCGATATGTTTGCAAACAATCTCGGCGCGCTTCGCGAAAAATGTTGAAAGCAAACCATGACAGCGCTGATGGAATCGAATAGCTGATGGCCCAAATTGACGAACGGCTGCCGCAAAACGTCGAGGGCGAATTCTTCGTCGACGCCAGCTGCATCGATTGCGACGCCTGCCGCCAGATCGCGCCCGCCAGCTTTCGCGATCACGGCGGACAATCCAGCGTCTACCATCAGCCGCAAAATCCCGGCGAGTTGCACCGCGCGCTCATGGCGCTGGTGGCCTGCCCGACCGCTTCGATCGGCACAGTGTCTCGCCGCAGCGCCCGCTCCGGCGTGGCAGCTTTTCCGGTTCACGTCGTGGATGACGTTTACTTCTGCGGCTTTACTTCGGAAGCGAGTTTCGGCGCGTGGTCCTACCTGATCGTGCGCCCGCAAGGAGCAAGGCGGCAACGTGCTGGTCGATTCGCCGCGATTCAACAATCCTCTGGTGAAACGCATCGAGGAGATGGGCGGCGTCAATCTCATGTTGCTCTCGCACCGCGACGACATCGCCGACCACGCCAAATTTGCCGCGCATTTCCATTGCCCGCGCGTCATGCACGAGGCGGAGGGCGCCGCGGCGCGCGGCATCGAGCGCGTCATCACGGGAACGGATCCCGTGCGAATTGACGATGATCTTCAGCTCATCCCCACGCCCGGCCACACGCGCGGCCATCAGGTTCTTCTCTATCGCGACAAAGTGCTGTTCACCGGAGACCATCTCGCCTGGTCGCCCGAGCGCGAAACTCTGACGGCGTTCCGCGACGTCTGCTGGTATTCCTGGACGGAGCAAACGCGCTCCATGGAAAAGTTGCTTGCCTACCATTCGAATGGGTTCTCCCGGGCCACGGCCGCATCGACCACGGCTCCGCCGAAGAAATGCACGAACATTTGCAGAAATGCGTTGCGCGAATGAAACGGCAATAGGCAAGTAGCACAGGCTTCAGCTGCGGGAGTTAGTCGTTGCAGAGGACTAAGAATCCCACAGGCTGAAGCCTGTGCTACTCAAACCGAGCGACTCTTCGATTTGCGATTAGAAGCGATTATGCAGACAAAATACTTGCAGTTTGCGATTCAGGAACGACTTAAACCCGCTCAAGCATGATCGCGATGCCCTGTCCCACGCCAATGCACATCGACGCCAGCGCGTAGCGCCCCTTGATGCGTTGAAGCTGCCGCGCAGCAGTCAAAACCAACCGCGCTCCGCTCATCCCCAGCGGATGGCCGATCGCGATGGCGCCGCCGTTGGGATTCACTTTTTCGCTGTCGTCGGGCAAACCCAGTTCGCGCGTCACGGCCAGCGCCTGCGCGGCAAATGCTTCGTTCAATTCGAACACGTCCACATCGTCCATGGAAATCTTCAAGCGCGTGAGCAGTTTTCGAACCGCATAAATCGGACCGATGCCCATCTAGTCCGGCTCGACGCCGGCCGTCGCCGCGCCCACAACACGCGCGATCGGCTTCAAGCCGAAGCTCGCGGCCGCTTCTTCCGAGGCCACAAACATGGCGCACGCGCCGTCATTGATGCCCGAAGCGTTTCCGGCGGTCACGGTACCGTTCTCGCGAAACGGAGTGGGCAATTTGGCGAGCGCCTCGATGGTGGTGTCCGCGCGAATGTGCTCGTCCTCGGAGACGGTTTTCACCGTTCCCTTTGGGCCGGGAATCTGCACGGCGACAATTTCCTCGGCCAGAATCCCGGACCTTTGCGCGGCGGCGGCTTTTTGCTGCGAGCGCAACGCAAAGCAATCCTGCGCCGCGCGGTCGATTTTATATTTTTCCGCTACGTTTTCGGCGGTTTCCGGCATGGAGGCGTTCCCGTACAGTTTCACCATTCGCGGATTCGGAAAGCGCCAGCCGATGGTCGTGTCGTAAATTTCCGCGGTGCGCGAGAACGCGGACGCCGCCTTGGGCATCACGAACGGCGCGCGGCTCATGCTCTCCACGCCACCCGCGATGGCCAGCGAAATTTCGCCGGCAGCGATGGCGCGCGCCGCCACCGAGACCGCTTCCATCCCGGAACCGCACAGCCGGTTCACGGTCACCGCCGGGACCGTATACGGAATGCCGCCGAGCAGCGAGGCCATGCGCGCCACGTTGCGATTGTCTTCCCCCGCCTGATTCGCGCAGCCGAAGATCACTTCGTCGACCGATTCCCAATCGCTTTTTGGAAACTGTTCACGCAACGCTTTCAACGGAATGGCGGCCAGATCGTCAGTGCGCACCTGCGCCAGCGCGCCGCCGTACCGCCCGATGGGCGTGCGAACTCCTTCACAAATGAATGCAGCAGGCACGATTGGCAATTCCCTTCCTCACCAAAATCTTAAACGAGCGGTTGCGCGATTCAAGTGCTGCGCGCAAGCCCGGAGAATGCGCACCCATGTAGCGCGTGGCCGCATTCAGGCGGGCACGCGCCGGAACAAAAAGCGCTCGTCCATCGCAGCGGACGAGCGCCTCATAGCATTGTTCCCATGTTTGCCGGCGAACCTTCCAACGATCTTACTTGGCAGGGGCAGCATCACTTCCCTGGATGCTTACCACTTCCACTTCGAAAACGAGCGTGGCGTTGGGACCGATGGCGCCGCCGCCCGCACCGCGTTCGCCGTAAGCCAAACTCGATGGAACGAATACCTGCCACTTGGACCCCACGGGCATCAGTTGCAATACTTCCTTGAATCCGGGGATGACGTTCTTCACTTCAAACGGGACAGGCCCACCGGCTTTGGCCGAACTGTCAAACTCGGTTCCATCGACGAATGTTCCTTTGTAGTTGCACAGGACCGTGTCCGTCTCGGCCGCCTTCTTGCCCTGGCCGGCCGTCAAAATCTTGTATTGCAATCCGTCAGGAAGGACCACCACTCCGTCCTTCTTTGCATTTGCAGCCAGGAACGCATCACCCTTGGTCTTGTTTTCAGCCGCGGCCTGCTCCTGCAACTGCATTTGCTTCTGGCGCATCTCCGTTTGCAGCTCGGTGATTACCTGGCGAAGCTCATCATCACTCATCTGCGGCTTTGCGTCGGTAAGCGCATCCTTCAAGCCCTGAGTCATGATCGAAGGATCCACGTCGATCCCCTGGGCCTTCACCCCTTTGCCCATTTCCATGCCGATCGCATAGCTGAGTTTTTCTTTTTGCGTCTTGAACCCCGGCGCCGCTGCGGCCGGTGCTTTCGCAGGCGGCGTGGCCGCGGGCGCTTTTGCCGGCGGCGCTGCCGGAGCCTTCGCGGGCGCTTGCTGTGCTCTCACGCTGCAGGCCAGAAGCCCCAGCGCCATGACTGCCATCCCCATCCGCTTCATCCGTCCTCCTAGAGTGAACGACGAGCGTTGGTTTAGCGCCCATCTTCAACCTTAGACGTTAACCGATTGCATGGCGCTGCCGCAAGTTTTCAACCGTGAATTATCATTCCTAAATTAGGGCGGGAAAGTTAAGAAGAAGGATATCGTCCAGTGGCCTGACTGGCAAATGAAGAGAGGTTCAACTTAAATCGAGGGCCATCTTAAGGGCGTCGTTAAGTTGACCCAGTTTTGCGGACGAAAGTGATCCCACGTAATCGGTGAGTTCCGACTTGTGAATGCTGATAAGGTTATCGCACATGATCCAGCTTGGGTGTTTAATGCCTTCGTCCGGCCCGATGGCAATCTGCGTCGATAAGCCTTCGCCGTTGCTGAAGACAGGAGCACAGACTACGGTGGAGAATCGCGAATCGATCAGCGCCGGACGGCTCACGATCGCGAAAATTCGGTACCGCTTGGGATCCTGCCCTAGCTTGAATACACGGTACAGCTCCCCTCGCTTCACGCATGCTCTCCGCAAACCAGGTTAGTCTTCCATTGCCTGGTAGGTAAGGACATCCTCAGCCTCCGAATTCAGGCGGTCGGCTGCCGCGTTGATCCTCTGCAAATCTTGCGCGTGGATCTTCCTGCGAGCGCGCTCCCGAAAATAGATTGCGCAGCACGCTTTCAATGAAGGCAGAGCGCGAAAGTCTTGAACCGGCTTGACGGTCAACCTTGGCGAGGATATCAGTTGATAGTGTGATAGAAGTCTTCTCTTTCATACTACCAGTATACTACTAATAAGCGCTGGACGACATGGGGAGAATTGGCAGTAATCCAGCCGTCTTCCATGAACTTCCACTCCCCTCGTGCAAATCGCAATTTTATGGCACAGTAGTATCCTCAGATGGCCGAGACCGGGAACTCCTCAAACGCAGGGCGCGTCGCCTTCACGTATCCTGACTTCAACCTTTACCAACTGGCCCGATTTCTGATCGTGGCTGGGCTGGAAATGCAGTCGGTGGCCGTGGGCTGGCAGATCTACGAAATTACCAAGCGTCCGCTGGACCTGGGTCTTGTGGGGCTGGCTCAGTTCTCGCCGGGCATCCTGTTGTTCCTGGCCACGGGGCACGCGGCGGATACCTTCAACCGGCGAAAATTGCTGATGGGTTGTTACGCGGGATTTGGCGTGTGCTCAGCGCTGCTGCTCATGTACGCGCTGAGCGGATTGCGCGTGGTGCTGCCCATGTACGGCGTGGTTGTGCTGCTGGGCGTGGTGCGATCGTTCAATAATCCGGCCAGCCGCTCGCTCTTGCCGCAGATTATTCCCGAGGAACATTTGCAGAATGCCATCGCCTGGAACAGTTCCGTCAATCAGGGCGGGACGATCCTCGGTCCGTCGCTGGGCGGATTGATTTACGCCGTCGCCAAAGGGCCGGCGGCGGTATACACCGTGTCGATGCTTGCCGCGGCAGGAGCGGTGTTCCTCATGTCTCAAGTCAAGCTGCGCGCCAGGGCTCGCTCAAAGGAACCGCTCAGCCTGAAATCCGTGCTGGCCGGGCTGCACTATATCGCGGAGAAGAAAATTATCCTCGGTTCCATTTCGCTGGACCTTTTCGCGGTGCTGCTGGGCGGAGCCGTAGCGCTGCTTGCCCGTCTTCGCGGCAGAAGTTCTTCGCACCGGGCCCTGGGGACTGGGCTTGCTACGCGCATCTCCCGCGATCGGTGCAGGTAGCATGGCGCTGCTGCTGGCCCACCGGCCTTTTCGCAGCCGCGCCGGAGTGACGATGCTGTGGTGCGTGGGAGGCTTTGGCGCTTTCACGATTCTCTTTGGCATTTCTCGAAGTTTGGTTCTCTCCATGATCGCGCTCATGCTGGTTGGGTGCATGGACATGGTCAGCGTGGTAGTTCGCTCGACGCTCGTGCAGCTGGCCACTCCGGATGAAATGCGCGGACGCGTCAGCGCCGTGGACATGATTTTTATCGGCGCTTCCAACGAAATTGGCCAATTCGAATCGGGCCTCACCGCGCAATGGTTCGGTGCGGTCCCCGCCGTGATCATGGGTGGAGTCGGAACGCTGCTCATCACCGCGCTGTGGGCATGGAATTTCCCGGAGTTGCGCCGCGTGGAAAAGCTCAGCTCCCTCAGGCCGTAGGATGTTTTTGAGTAGCACAGGCACTCTTGCCTGTGCGCTTTTCTGAATTGTTAGCATAACTACGAAGCGATCAATCGCGGAAACCGCACAGGAAAGAGTGCCTGTGCTACTTTTTTTCGAGCTCTTCGATGAGGGCGGGAACGATTTCGAACAGGTCGCCGACAATGCCGTAGTCGGCGACTTCGAAAATCGGGGCGTTCTGGTCCTTGTTGATCGCCACGATGGTGCGCGAGCCCTTCATGCCCACGACGTGTTGAATGGCGCCGCTGATTCCCAGCGCGAGATACAGCTTTGGCGCGACCGTCTGGCCGGAGCTGCCGATTTGGCGGTCCATGGGCAGCCAGCCTTCGTCGCAGATGGGGCGCGATGCGGCCAGTTCGCCGCCAAGAAGCTTTGCCAGCTTTTCCGCCATGGGAATATTTTCCGGCGCCTTGATGCCGCGTCCGACCGCCACCAGGATCGGCGCCTGCGTCAGGTCCACGGCCTGCTTTGCTTCGCGGAATAGTTCCAGCGGCTTGGTGCGAATCTGTTCGGGCTTGAGGTCCACTGAAACGGAAGTCACCGGCGCTTTCGCTGCGCCCTGCGCGACCAAATCCGCTCGAAATGCGCCCGCCTGAAACGTCGCGAACCAGGGCGCCGCGCCTTCGAACACCACATCCGCCGCCGTCTTGCCCTGAAACATCTGGCGCACAAAAATCAGTTTGCCGTTTTCATGGCGGTAGCCGACGCAGTCGCCGATCATGCCCTTGCCGAGCGACGCGGCCAGCTTGGGCGCGAAATCGCGCACCTGATAGGTGTGCGGCAGCAGGACCAGATCGGGCTTGGCCTGCGCGATCACCTGCTTCAGCGCGATGGTGTAGCCGTCCGGCGTGTACGCTGCGAGCAGATCATGCTCGACGAGCAGCACTTCGTCCAGCTTGCTGGCGGCAAGTTCGTCGGCCAGCGCCGCAACGCCCTTGCCGATGACTACGGCAGCCAGGCGGCTCTGCGTTTCCGCGGCAATTTGCTGCGCCGCGGCCAGCGTTTCAAAGCTGGTCTTGTTCCACTGCCCTTCGCGCTGTTCGGTGATCAGGAGAATGTTCATGGACGCGTTGAACCTCGGAAGCGGAATCGGCTTACAGCACGCGCGCTTCGTGCTTCAATTTTTCCAGCAGCTTCGCGGCAGCTTCTTTCGGCGTGCCGGTCAAGGAATTCCGTCTTCTTGGTTTTGACGGCACGTAGATGCGCTCGATGCGCTGCGTTGGCTTCGTGCGCGACGCCCAGCGATTCGCGCGCGATCGTCGCGATTTCTTTTTTCTTCGCCGCCATGATGCCCTTGAGCGTGGCGTAGCGCACCTTGTTGATGCCGGACTGAATCGTCAGCACGGCAGGCATGCGGCAGTTCGACCCACTGAAACCATCCGGCTTCGAGTTCGCGCTTCACGCGCAAGCGTCGCCCTGCACTTCAATCTGCATGATGATCGTGCGCGTGCGGCAGGCCCAGCAGTTCCGCCAGCAGCACGCCCGTCTGGCCGAAGCCCTGGTCGTCGCTCTGCAGTCCGGTCAGGACGAGGTCCGGCTTTTCGCGCTCGATGGCCGCCGCCAGCGATTTCGCCGCGCCCAGCGGATCGAGCGTGTGCGCCTTGTCGTCGGCAATGTGAATGCCGCGGTCGGCGCCCTTGGCGAGCGCTTCCTTGATGGTCTGCTTCACGCGTTCCGGGCCCATCGACACGGCGATCACTTCTCCGGTGTGCTTTTCCTTCAGGCGCAGAGCTTCCTCGAGCGCGTAGCTATCCGGCTCGTTCATTTCAAATCCAATGTCGGTTTCGCGAATCCAGCTTCCATCGGTAATGGCCAGGGGAGCGTCTTTGGCGGGCACTTGCTTGATGCAGACAACAATCTTCATGCGTACCTCATGTGGCGATTGGCATCTGGTATGCCGTCTTCAGGCGGGCACAATGCAGCGGACTAGCGGGAATCCCAGCGCTTGAACAGCAGCGCGGCGTTTGTGCCGCCAAATCCGAACGAGTTCGACAGCGCATACTGCACGTCGGCCTTGCGCATGTGATTCGGAACGTAGTCGAGATCGCATTCCGGATCCGGCGTCTCCTGATTGATGGTCGGAGGCAACACCTGATCGCGAAGCGCCAGCACGCTGATGCCGGCTTCCAGGCCGCCCGCGCCGCCGAGCAGATGCCCGGTCATGGATTTGGTCGAGCTGACGGCAATTTTCTTGGCGTGTTCGCCGAACACGCGCTTCATGGCCTTGGTTTCGATGGCGTCGCCCAGCGGCGTCGACGTGCCGTGCGCGTTGACGTATCCGATTTGCTGTCGGCTCGATCCGCGCATCGCGAATGGCCGCGCGCATCACGCGGTACGCGCCGTCGCCATCTCGCCGCCGGCGCGGTGATGTGGTGCGCGTCGCCCGACATTCCGTATCCCGACAATCTCAGCCAGAATTTGCGCGCCGCGCCGCTCCGCGTATTCCAGCGACTCCAGAACCAGAATTCCCGCGCCTTCGCCGATCACGAATCCGTCGCGGTCCGCGTCAAACGGGCGGCTGGCGCGTTCCGGTTCGTTGTTGCGCGTGGAAAGCGCTTTCATGGCGGCGAATCCGCCCACACCCATCGGCGTGATGGCCGCTTCGGCGCCGCCGCAGATCATGACTTCCGCGTCGCCGTGCTGGATCAGACGGAAGGAATCGCCCACCGCGTGCGCGGACGCCGAGCAGGCCGTCGCCGTCGCCGAATTCGGTCCCTTCGCTCCGTAGCGGATGGAAATATGTCCGGAAGCCAGATTGATGATCGCCGCGGGAATGAAAAACGGTGAGATGCGTCCAGGACCGCCTTGCAGCAGCTTGGAGTGCTCGCGCTCGATGACGTCGAATCCGCCGATTCCGCTGGCCACGTACACGCCGGTCGACTTCCGCGATGTCCGGCGTGACCTTCAGTTCCGCCATGCGCACGGCGAAGTCCGTCGCCGCCAGCGCGAGCTGGATGAACCGCGCCATTTTCTTGAGTTCTTTTTTTTCGGCCCAGTGCAGCGGATCGAAATCGCGGACTTCCCCGGCGATGGTGCAATCAAAGCCAGTGGTATCGAAATGCGTGATGGAGCGAACGCCGCTCTTCCCCGCCAGGAGGTTCTTCCAGACTTCATCGGTGCCGATTCCCAGACCGCAGACCAGTCCGACACCCGTTACTACAACCCGGCGGCTCACGTTAGTGACACTCCCCTGATGATTTTGCAGCGGCCGGCGAACTACTTCTTGGCCAGGCGTGTTTTGTGATGTAGTCGACAGCGTCCTTCACGGTGGCGATCTTTTCGGCGTCTTCGTCGGGAATTTCGATTCCAAACGCCTCTTCGAAGGCCATCACCAGTTCGACCGTATCCAGGGAATCCGCACCCAGATCGTCCACGAACGAAGCGGTGGGGGTTACTTCGCCTTCATCCACTCCGAGTTGCTCGACAATAATCTGTTTTACGCGTTCTTCGACACTGGCCATTCTGTTTTGCCTCCGCTATGCGCTGTGCGCCGCTTCGCGTGGGCCGTTCTTTCGCAACTGTCGGGTGCGATTTTAAGCACCGGATATTCTATGTACGCGTCTCGCCCTAGGTCAACTTAACTCTGAATCTCGCTTAGCAAATTTGCGCCGGACCGCAGAGCCGACTGTCGCGCACCGCGAGTCTATCCCATCCGCAAGCCGCCGTTGACGTCGAGCACGGCGCCGGTAATGTAACCCGCTTCTTCGCTGGCCAGAAACACGATGGCCGCCGCGATTTCCGCGTCGGTTCCCATGCGTCCGAGCGGCACCCGCGCGAGCAGCGCGTCCTTCACGTTTTGCGGCAAAGGATCGGTCATCGGCGAAACGATGAAACCCGGCGCGACTGCGTTCACCGTGATGTTGCGCGACGCGATTTCCACCGCCAGCGCGCGCGTCAATCCGATCAGTCCGGCCTTTGCGGCAACGTAATTGACCTGCCCCGGATTTCCTGTCTCGGCCACCACCGAAGTCACATTGATGATGCGTCCATAGCGCGCGCGCATCATCACGGACATGGCCTGCTGCGCGCACAAATGCGCGCCGGTTAGATTGGTGCGCAGCACCGCGTCCCAATCGTCCGCCTTCATGCGCACGGCCAGGCCGTCGCGCGTGATGGCCGCATTGTTCACCAGAATATCCAGCTTGCCGAATTTTTCGATGGCCTGGCGAAATCCCGCCTTCACCTGCTCGGCGTCGGCCACATCCATGGGGACGGCGAGCGCTTCGCCACCGGCGGCCGCAATTTCAGCCACCACGCCCGCCAAGTTTTTCGGCATTGCGCGCGGCCACGGCCACGCGCGCTCCGGCCTGCGCCAGGGCAAGCGCCGTGGCGCGCCCGATTCCTTGCGACGCGCCGGTCACCAAAGCAACTCTATCTTTCAAACTGAACATGGGTTGTTTATGTAGCACAGGCTTCAGCCTGTGGGGTTTGATTCTTGCTCGATTTCTAACAAAAAGCCACAGGCTGAAGCCTGTCCTACTCTACGCTTCAGCCGCTTCGGTCTGCGCCTGCGCCAGTTTCTCCAGCGTCGAGCGCAGGGATTTTTCGTCCTCCACGTTGAACACATGCACCGACCGGTCGATTTGCCGCAACAGTCCCGTGAGCACGCGGCCGGGCCCCACTTCGACAAACGTGTTCACGCCTTGATCGATCAGCTCGCGCACGGATTCTTCCCAGCGAACGGGCAAGGTTACCTGGCGGATCAGCGATTCGCGCGCTTCGTCGCCGCTGGTGATGATCTCCGCGTCCGCATTGGTCACCAGCGGAATGCGCAAGGTATGAAACGTGGTGGCCTGCAGATCGGCTTCGAGCCGCTGCGCCGCGGGCACCATCAGCGCGCTGTGAAAGGGAGCGGAAACCGCCAGCATCACGGCGCGCTTGGCGCCGCCCGCCGACGCCAGTTCCACGGCGCGCTTCACCGCCTCGGCATGGCCGGAAATTACGGTCTGCTCGGGAGAATTCAGATTGCGCCGGCGCCACCACCTGTCCATCGGCCGCCTTGCGGCAAAGTTCCGCTACCTGAGCGGGCGCCAATCCCAAAATCGCGGCCATCGCGCCGACGCCTTCGGGTACTGCCGTTTGCATGTATTCGCCGCGGTGGCGCACCAGGCGCACGGCATCCGCGAAATCCAAGCCGCCCGCCGCAACCAGCGCGGAAAATTCACCCAGGCTGTGCCCCGCGACAAACGCCGGCCACACTCCTTGCTCCGCGAGCACGCGATACGCCGCCACCGAAGCCGTCAAAATCGCCGGCTGCGTATTCGCGGTGAGCTTCAGCGCTTCTTCACTGCCGGTGAAGCACAGATCCGAGATCGAAAATCCCAGGGCCTTGTCGGCCTCGTCAAACACACTGCGAGCGGCCGGCGTGGTTCGCGGCTAGTTCCTTGCCCATGCCGGGGTATTGAGAACCCTGCCCCGGAAACAAAAATGCTAATTTTCCCATTGAATGAACCGCCGTTTCGTCGGCTCAGGCTTCCACGGGGACTGGAAGCGTGGAAAGCTCCTGCTCGATTCTTTCGTTGACCCCGCCCCGAACCAATTCCGTCGCCACTCGGATGGCATTCTTGATCGCCAGGGGATTGGAACTCCCGTGCCCGATCACGGTCACGCCCTTCACCCCCAGCAGAGGAGCGCCGCCGTATTCCGAGTAGTCGATCTTCTTTCGAAAACTCTTGTAGGCCTTTCGCGACAGCACATATCCGACCTGGGAACTCAGGGTGCTCTGCAAAGCTTCCTTCAGCATCCCCGCGATATGCTGCGCCACGCCCTCGCTGATTTTCAAAGCGATATTTCCGATAAACCCGTCGCAAACGATGACGTCCACCGAGCCGTTGAAAATGTCCCGCCCTTCGACATTTCCAATAAAATTCAGCGGAGAGAGTTTCAACCGGCTATGCGCTTCGCGCGTCAGTTCGTTGCCTTTGATTTCCTCTTCGCCGATCGACAGCAGGGCCACTTTCGGCCGCCGCGTTCCGAAAATCGTGCGGTAGTAGATTTCACCCATCACCGCAAATTGCACCAGGTGCGCGGGCTTGGAATCGACATTCGCGCCCACATCCAGCAAAACCGCCGTGCCGCCCTTCGATGTCGGAAATGGAGCCGCCAGCGCCGCACGATCCACGGAAGACAGCGTACCCAGCCCGAATCGCGCCACGGCCATCACTGCGCCGGTATTTCCCGCGCTGACCACTGCGTCGGCCTGGCCACCTCGCACCAGCTTCGTCGCCACGTGCGCGGAACTGTCTTTCTTCTTCCGGAATGCCACCGAGGGCGAGTCGTCCATGGTGATCACTTCGGTCGCTGGCAACGATTTCAATGGGCAGACCACGATGCGTGTGCTTGGCAAGCTCTTTCTTCAGCTCGGGTACAAGGCCCACCAGCAGGATTCGAACGCCCAATTCCCGTGCCGCCTGCACTGCGCCCTCAACTTCAGGACGCGGCGCATGGTCTCCACCCATCGCATCTACTGCTATGGTGATCATTCAAACTCCGGTAGGGGAACCGTGCAAAGGCCTTAAACGCCCGGGTTTCAGGCCCCGGTGTCCACAACTTCCCGGCCTTTATAGTAACCACACTGCGGGCAAGCCTGGTGAGGCTGTTTCATTTCATGACAGTTGGGGCACTTGGCAAGCGCCGGAGCGTGTCAGAAAATCATGCGCGCGCCGCTTGTTCTTTCGCGCGTGCGAATGACGTCGTTTTGGATTGGGCATACAAACTCCTTCTTATGGCCCCAAATAGCTTGAGGCATTCTATGGTGTTTCGTCTGGTATTCCTATTGCTTTTTGAACCAGTCCTGCTTCAGACGCGCCAGAGGCGCCGTACGTGGATCGGTTACGTGACTTTCACAGCGGCATTCCTCATTGTTCAAATTCACTCCGCATTGCGGGCACAGCCCTCGGCAATCGCTGCGGCAGATGGCCTTCATGGGCAAAGCCAGAAGGACCTGCTCGGCCAGAACATCGGCCAGAAACATGCCTTCGCCCTCGAAAAAGGCGATTTCGGTGTCGTCCAGCTTCAGACGCTCCTCTTCTTCCTTGGTCATGGTCAGGCAGCAGGCTTGTAAAAGAGGTCAAATTCGCGGGCAATGTCCTCATGCACTGGTTCCAGGCAGCGCGCACACACCATTTCCAGCCGTGTGTGCAGCTCCCCGGTAACGCGGATCTGCCCTTCGACGAGTTCCGCTGTGGCGCGCACCTCGAGAGGCTCCGCCTGACGGAAGTCGCCGGTGCGGTAATCCACCGTCCCCGGGGCATAGCTCTTCCGGATGCGAATTTTGCGAACTGCCAGCTCTTTAACGTCTAGGAACATCGGCATTCACCGCTAGTGCGGGGTTCCCTGAAACCATCCCCTAAAACCCATTATATGTCCCTCCGGAGTGATGTCAAGGAAGGTACTTCGCGCGTTCGCAGCGCGTGATTCGAAACAGGCACCAGTAGGACAGGCTTCAGCAGTCTTCGACTCTGCAAAGCAGCAAAGATCGCAGACAGGCTGAGCCTGTCCTACGCAGATCGCGCCGAGCTGATCCGAGCAGTCTGCTGGCGAAGCAGATAATGATCGGTCATGCCGGCGATGTAATCGCAGATGACCCGATACTTGGAACCGCGTTCCGCAAGCTCGGCGTAGGCTTTGGGCATCGCCTCGGGATGCTCAACGTAAAAATTGAAAAGTTGCGCTGAGCGCTTCCACGGAGCGCTCACGATCAACCACGATTGCGGGCTGGTTGTAGAGGCGCGTCGATGAGGAATCTCTTGAGCGCCGCGTTTTCAGCGGCCAGGGACGCGCTGAATCCCGCCAGGCGGCGCGGCGCATGGCGTACGTCTTCGACACTTTGCGCGCCGGAGGCCGCGACGGCGGATTGCGTATTCTCAATCAAATCGGTGGCCAGCATAATTCGAGCATGCGTTTGGCGGCTTCGTTGAATTTCAGTTTTTCGATGCCCTGCGGATGGCTGCGCTCGACCTCTTCATAAAATCGGGCGAACAACGGCACTTCCGCGCGAATCATTTCGATGTTCAAGATGTGCGCTTCGTAGCCATCGTCCAGGTCCGCGGTGTTGTAGGCGATCTCGTCGACGAAATCGATGAGCTGCGCTTCGAGCGGCGGGCGCTCGTCGAGCAAATATTCCGCGAGCGCCGGAAATTTCGCCGCGTCGTAATCGCGCGAATGCTTCACGATGCCTTCGCGGACTTCAAACGTCAGATTCAGGCCGGGAAAATCCAGATAGCGCTGCTCGAATTGCTCGACGATGCGCAGCGCCTGCAGATTGTGATCGAAGCTGTCTCCATGCGGGCGCAGCAATTCATCGAGCTTGCGCTCTCCCGCGTGGCCAAAGGGCGGATGCCCGATGTCATGCACCAGGGCCAGGGCTTCGGCGAGATCGGAGTTGAGTTGCAGCGCACCGGCAACGGTGCGCGCGATCTGCGCGACTTCCAGCGTGTGCGTCAGCCGGTTGCGGAAATGGTCGGAATAGCGCGTGGTGAAAACTTGCGTCTTCGCTTCCAGTCGCCGGAACGCGCGCGAGTGAATTACGCGGTCGCGGTCGCGCGCATAGTCGTTGCGGTAGGGATGCGGCGGCTCAGGATAACGCCGGCCGCGCGATTTCTGCCGCATCCATCGCATAGGAAGCCAGTGCCATGGCACGATTCTATGCCAGCGAGGAGAGCATTCCAAATGGTCGGATTGGTAATTGCTTTGATTTTCTTGCTAAGCGCCACGGTGGCACTGACTCTCGTGAATCAGACTCCGGTATTGGTCATTACTGGTTTGCCGATGCAGGAACTGTATCCGAGACGCCTGTATCGAATTCCACTTTCCACGATCCGTCCGACTGAAGGCGCCAAACCGTCAGATATTTTCCGCTTCCCACGAGGGCGCTACCCTTTTCATCTGTCCGCGTAATCGTATAGCTCCCCACCGTGTACCCCAGATCCCTGCTTTTCGAGATTTCCGCGCTGATTGGCCGCCAGCGCAGGGAGATCGAGTGGTTTTCGAGCAGCGGCTTCCACGCCCCTTGCACCGCGGCCTTGCCGCGCAACATTGGTTGATCGGCTCGCAGCGTCGAGACGCTGTCCGCGAGAAAGGACGAAAAACCATCGAATGCTTGGCCCGCGGTGGCCGCGTCAAAATTGCGATCGGCCGCCAGCAACGTGTCGCCATTTGCCCTTGCCGACGCAGCGCACCATTGCGTCAGCATCCCCAGAACAAACATCAGGCCGCCTGCCATCCATACGCGTTTCATTTTTCCTCCGCTATGCCGGCCAGCGCACTGATCTGGCGATGCCTCGCCAAATCTTGTGCCATATGATTTCAAAATTTATACTCGATCCCTGCCTGACCTGCGTTTGTTGATCATATGCTTCTCCTCGCCTTGAAACAACGCTTCAGCCGGGAACGAACCAGTCGCCGGCGTGAAAATACTTCGCAACATTGTTTCTTTCCCGGATGAATGGTGATTTGTGCTTTCTGCCCGGTGTATAGTATTCGTCAATCGGAATTTGCAAATTGCAAAGCTTTGATTTTCCAATCAAAGGTGCCGCAATGAAAAACTGCCCGGCAATTAGGTTCAAACTTTTCGTTATAATTTTTCTCATGTGCGGCGGCTTTCTGCTTTCGATGCCGCTCATGGCCCACCATTCCAGTTCGGCTTATGCCATGAATCAGCCCGTGGACATGAAAGGCGTCGTGACGAATCTGGATTGGGGCAATCCTCACGTGTTCATTTACATGGACATCAAGAATGAAAAGGGCGAAGTCGAGCGGTGGCGCATTGAGGGCAACAGTCCCAACATGTTGCTTCGCGCGGGCTGGAAAAAGGAAATGATTAAAGTGGGGGATCAGCTCACCGTGAATGGCGCCCCGGCAAAGAATGGAGCAAAGGATTTGCGCCTCATCACCCTCACGCTGGCGAACGGACAAAAGCTCGACGGGCAAGGATTCAAATAAAACAGATTTGGCTTTGAATTTTGAAGCGGAGTCCAGAGTGCGAAATTATTCTGTCGTCGCAACATTTGTGGCTGCAGCATTGGCATTGCCTCTGGCAATTTTCGCGCAGTCCACGCCGCACAAGGAACCTGCAAAATCGCATACCGCTGCAGCCGCCACCGCCAGGCCGGATTTTTCGGGCGTGTGGTTTATCGACCAATACCACAGAAACATTCTGCCCAATGAAGACCCGCCGTTCCAGCCATGGGCTGAAGCGCTCTTCAAGCAGCGCCAGGAAGCAAGCGCGAACCGCACTCCCGATTCCGGACCTGATCCGACGGAGCGATGCATCCCGCCCGGCATTCCCCGTGAGATGCTGCAGCCGTTTCCGTGGGAGATCGTGCAGGCGCGCGACCGAGTGATCATGATTTTCGAGTATCAATCCCTGGTGCGCCAGATTTTCACGGACGGGCGAGGACATCCGAAGGACCTCGAGCCAACCTACATGGGCAACGCTATCGGAAAATTTGAAGGAAACACCTTGGTGATCGACACGGTCGGATTTAATGACAAGACCTGGCTTGACCCCATGGGCCTTCCGCACTCCGACGCCATGCACCTTACGGAACGAATTCGCCGCGTGGACCACAACACGCTAGTAGATGAATACACCATCGACGATCCCAAGGCCTACACAAAACCCTGGAAGACGCAGCGCACCTTTCAGCTGAAGCCGGACTGGCAGATTTCGGAATACGTTTGCGCGGAAAACAACAACGTGAAGTAGCGCCATTCCGTTATACGCGATTTCGTGGAGATTGCTTATTCCGTTCGCAGATTTACTTCAGGTTGAAACGCCGAACTCTTTTCATTTAGACTCAAGCAGATGTTACTCAGGCGCATCCTTGTGGGCTCCATCCTGGCACTGCTGCTGTCAGCGTCCTCACTAGGTGCGGCCTGCGATCTCTCCTGCGCCTTCGCCTCGATGAACTCGGATTGCCATTCGGAATTCGCCGAAGCCAATTCATCGGCGGCCAGCAGCATGGCAATGGCAGGGATGGAAATGGCCGGAATGACCACGCAGGAAATGGGCGGCAGCCAGGACCAGCAAGCGATTTCGGCGATTTCGGAAACAATGCCGCATCAAACTTTCATTGGTGAAATGGGCCCGTGCGAAAGGCAGTCTTGCGATAACTCGTCCGCGGTTTCGGCAAGAGTGAACGGCCTTGGCTATACACATTTTCATCTCATTTTGGCCGTAACTGAAACTCTCCGAGCGGATGACGCGCAGGCGCTATTTCGCGGCGCCCGTGACGACTTTGCTTCCTTTCGTCCGCATAACAGAAATTCCTTCCAGCTAAATTTGCGCATCTAGATCCCTCGAAAATCTCTTCTCTCATTCTCTTTCTCTGTGATCTCTGTGCCCTCTGTGTTGAAAGCCTTTTCACGGCTCGTGCAAGGCATTTAACACAGAGATCACAGAGAACACAGAGAAGCCAAGCTCATTCTTAATTGAGGAAATATCCTCGGGAGACTCGTCCCATGCGCCGCCAGTTCGCAATGTTTACGTTGTTGCTGCTGATTCCCGCGCTCGCAGTTGCGCGGCAAGACAGCAAGAAGGACGACGATATGAAGGGCATGCCAGGAATGGAAGGCATGCAAATGCCGGGAATGAACAAGAATGAAAACGAATTGATAACCATGCACCCGGAAACTTTTCCGCAGGAAATCGTGCGCCATGCAGGATCGGGCACCAGCGCCGAGCCCGACTCGACGCCGGTCCCCATGCTCATGAAGACCAAAGGCAAATGGACGCTGATGTTTCACGCCAATGTGTTCGTGCTGGACCAGCAGCAGTCAAGCCCGCGCGGCGCGGACAAATTTTTCTCCACCAACTGGTTCATGGGCATGGCGCAGCGCTCCCTCGGGCCAGGCGTGTTCACAGCACGCGCGATGCTGAGCCTGGAGCCCGCCACCATCACGGGACGCCAGTACCCGCTGCTATTTCAGCAAGGCGAAACGGCATACGGTAAGCCCATCGCTGACGGGCAGCATCCTCATAATTTATTCATGGAAATTGCCGCGCTGTACGATTTGAAACTGGGCAGCAAAGGATTGCTTTCCTTCTACGTCGCACCAATAGGCGATCCGGCCATTGGGCCGATAGCCTACCCGCACCGCGCATCCGCATCAGAAAATCCTCTGGCCACGCTCGGGCATCACCAGGAAGACTCGACGCACATCGCCGAGGACGTGG
Source organism: uncultured Acidobacteriota bacterium (assembly GCA_963825365.1). Lineage (GTDB taxonomy): Bacteria > Acidobacteriota > Terriglobia > Acidiferrales > UBA7541 > Palsa-360. The sequence goes on from CAWGSV010000005.1 coordinate 334,789, forward strand.
TCACCATGGGCGTGACCTACCGCATCGCGCGAATCGAAGCCTCAGGATTTCATGGACGTGAACCAGGTGAAAATCGCTGGAATATCAGTCAAGGGAAAATTGATTCGTGGTCCACACGATTGACGCTACAGCCGGGGAAAAATTGGAGCGGGCAATATTCGTATGGGCGCATCGCAAGCCCGGAATCCCTCTTCCCCAATGAAAATCAGGAGCGCATGACGGCCTCGGCCATGTATAACCGGCCGCTGCGCAGCGGCAATTGGGCCAGCTCCCTGATTTGGGGGCATACAAAGTCACTCCAAGACAATTCCGTATTCGACAGCTATGCATTTGAATCGACTGTGCGATTCTTGACGCGAAATCATGCCTGGACGCGGATCGAAAACGCGGAGCGTTCGAACGAGTTGCTGCTTGGCGAAAACACGCCTCCGCCGAATTTTCTGGAGCAACCGATCGGGCGAGTACAGGCTTACACGCTGGGCTACGATCGCGATTTCGATGTGATCCCGCGATTGGCCACGGCTATCGGCGCGCAGGTTACTTTCTATGGCGTGGGAGAAAATCTGAAACCGGTATACGGGTCGCACCCCGCCGGAGTGGCGCTGTTCCTTAGGATCCGTCCATTTTTCGGGACGGACCGGTAGAAGCGAAGCCGAAGAGAATCGAGCACTCAGCTTTTTGCGTTGAGCAATTCCAGCCCTTGATCGGCTTCAGAGGCAGCGGACGGGAATTCCAGCTTGATCTGATTATAAAGTTTGCCGGCCTGCGCGGGATCGGTCTTGCGGTAATAGTCAGCCAGCGCCAGCATGGCCATGGCCTTGGGAACAAACTCGCTGGGCTTATCCATCAACTGCTTGTACAAGTCTACCGCTTGCGGCCCTTTGTTTTCCCGCAGGTACACTTCGGCCAATTGGTATTTGGCCAGGCTGGTCAAATATTCGTCGCCGCCCGCAACAACCTGCGAAAGATTCTTCTCCGCTTCCGGATAATTCTTCAGTTGGACTTCGGAAAGAGCCGCGTAGTACTGCGCCAGCTGTCCGGGCTTGGTGCGCCCATATTGGCCGGCAACTTCCAGAAACTTCTTGTCGGCGTCGGTGTACTTGTTCTTTTCGTCCAGGTAAGTGACTTCGGCGGGGTCGACCGGTTCGCCGGCGGTGCGAATGCTCGCCTGGAAAATCTTCAAGCCATCATCCAGCGCCATGGAGGCCTTGGCCGTCTGCCGCCGCGCATAGGTGTTCCAGCCAAATACCGCCAGCGCCACTACCAGCAGCGCGCGCTAACACAATCCATAGTGCCTGTTGATGCGAAGCGACCGATTCGACGCCCGAGACCAATGTCTCCCGGATTTCGTCCTTCTTCAGGTCCTTGCGCAAGATATGCTGCGCCACAGAGTTGCTCCTCTAATAATTCGATTTGAGTATTGAATCTTAGCATGAATTCGATTGGGCCTGCTTGCAGGCCTTGAAAAGCGAAAGGGCCCTGCCCGGTTGCGCCGGGCAAGGCCCTCAGAACGCGTGTACTCCGATCAGGAAGCAGCGGTGACGCTTTCAGCCTGATAGCCCTTCGGTCCTTGCTTGACCTCGAACTCGACCATCTGGCCTTCGTTCAGTGTCTTGTATCCGTCCATTTGTATGGCGGAGAAGTGAACGAACACGTCTTCGCCCGACTGGCGCTGGATGAATCCATAGCCCTTTGATGCATTAAACCACTTCACTACACCTTGTTCTCTGCTCACCTTCTTGACTCCTCTATCGTGAGCGGTCGCTGTTTGCCGGGCGTAACGCCAATCGGTGGTAGAAATTTGTCCGCCGTTTCCGATGACCGTTCCCGGTTCGACCTGCGTTCGCTCCAGGGGCGGTGGGCCGTAGCGGGCCTTCGAACACCTACGGAATTACTGGACCCACAAAAGCGGGCCATCAATACAACAAAATTTCTTCGCTGTCTAGGATTTTCCCATTACGGGACTGAATGCTGAGCGGTAAGGGGATTGCGCGGGAGGCGGTTCATTTGACGTATTGGGGAGATCGCAGCAGGTGAAAAGATTCGATGTACCTATGGCTGAAAACTGGCAACTGCCTGCGCCTCTTGGTTGTGGATATCGAAAACCGTGTATAGCTTGGTGATTTGCAGGAGGTCGGTGACTTTTTTGTTCAGGTTCAAAAGCTTCAATTCTCCGCCCTCGCTTTTTACCAAACGGTATCCGCTGACCAGTTCGCCCAGCCCGGAGCTGTCGATGTAGGTGATTCCAGCCAGATTCAACACGATTTTCTTGTGGCCCTTGGCGAGATTTTCGCGAATCAGATCGCGCAACAGAGCGCTACCTTCTCCAAGCGTGATCCGTCCGTCCATGTCAATCACCGTCACATCTCCGACTTCACGGCTGGCCGCTTTAAAGCTCATCGGAAAACCTTTCCGGACTTTTTTCCTTCTATCGGCGATACACGAGTGCAGGCGCTGCAGTTCGGCGGGAATCTTAGCGCTTGTGGCGCTTGGCCATGACCAGTTCGGCGCCGCCGGTTGCGCTTGAGAGAACATCAACTTCGTCCATGAACGCCTTCATCAAGAGCACACCGCGGCCGGAATCGCCCAGGACATTTTCATCGTCGCGCGGATCGGGAACATCCTCGATGCTAAAACCCGCTCCCTGATCCACCACGTGAATCACCAGTTTCTCGTCGCTCAATTCGAAGATCACGTGGATTTTTCTCTCGCGCCGTTGCTCGTTGCCGTATTGAAAGGCGTTCATGACGCCTTCGTGCACCGCCAGGCCGATCTTGTATTGATCGTCCTCGCCAAATCCTGCCGCCGCGGCCACACGCGTACCCATTTCTTCGGCGAGAGCAATGCTCTCGATCAACGTCTCCAGGACCACTTCAATCCGCTGAGGTTTCGAGGGCATCCAGCTGTTGGACCCCGCCAAGGACCAGTATGGGTAGCACAGCGCCATCGCGCAAGTCAATGCGAGACCTGCGGTTGGGGTAAATCGCAAGGCATGGTTTGTGGCGGTCGCCTGGGCAACAAAGAGTGTTAAATTTGTCGGTTCGGGGTGCTCATGGCTTCCTATCTACTGCTCATTGTCGCTGCGCTTGCCGCCGGGCTTATCAACTCGGTTGCGGGCGGGGGCATGTTCCTTACCTTTCCCGCGCTGGTGTTCACCGGCGTGCCGTCGATCATTGCCAACGCTTCCAGCACCGTCGCGCTGATTCCAGGAGTGCTGGCAAGCGCATGGGCTTACCGCGACGATTTCCGGAAATCGGAAGACTTTTCCGTTTCGGCCGATGCTGATCGTGAGCATGGCGGGCGGCATTGCGGGCGCGCTGCTGCTGCTTTACACGCCGCAGAGCACCTTTGACTCGGTGATCCCGTGGCTGATGCTGGTCGCGACCCTGCTGTTCGCGTTTGGCCCGCGCATCTCTCCGATGCTGAAGAAGGTAATTCATATCGGCCCGGTGACCGTGGTTGTCATCCAGTTTTTTATTGCTATCTACGGAGGCTATTTCGGCGGGGCGATCGGAATCATGATGCTGGCGACGTGGACCGTGTTCGGCCTGACGGACATTCACGTGATGAATGCGAATCGAACCATGCATGGGTGCGGCGGCGAATAGCATCGCCGTCGTGCTGTTCATTTTTGCGCACAAAATCTGGTGGCCGCAGACGCTGGTGATGCTGGTCGCCTGCAGTCATCGGCGGATACATCGGAGCGCGTGGTGGCCAAAAAAGTCCGCCCGAGCTACGTGCGCATATTTGTGATTGTGATCAGCGCGAGCATTACCATCGCGTTCTTCCTGCGAAGGCATTAGGTTTCAGTAGCACAGGCTTCAGCCTGTGGATTTTGGTCCTTGCAAGCTGCAAAACCCACAGGCTGAAGCCTGTGCTACGATACGTCTACGAAGCCTTCTCCTTCGCGTAGACCAGATAATCCTCGTACGGCCCCTTGAAGTCCTCGACGTGGCCGCCCTTGCAGTGCCAGATGCGCGTGGCGACTTCGTCGATGACGTCGTGATCGTGCGTGACGAACAGCACCGTGCCCGGATATTTCTGCAGCGCGATGTTGAGCGCGTTGATCGATTCCAGGTCCAGGTGGTTGGTGGGCTCGTCGAGCACCAGGACGTTCGGCTTCTGCAGCATCAGCTTGCAGAAAATCAGGCGCGCCGACTCGCCTCCGGAAAGCGCGCGCGTGGATTTCAGGGCGTCCTCGCCGCTGAACAGCATCTGGCCCAGCACGCCGCGCAATTCCTCCTGCGACGCCTTGGGATCGAACTGGTGCAGCCATTCGATGACCGTGGTGCCCTTGGCAATGGAATCGGTGTGGTCCTGCGCGAAATAGCCGACGGCCACTTCGTGTCCCCACTTGACGTGGCCGCCGTCGACCGGAAAATGGCGGTCCGACGTCATCGATATATCCGGTGGCGTTGCGAAGCAGCGACTTGAGCAGCGTCGTCTTGCCGGAACCGTTGCGGCCGATCAGCGCGATTTTTTCTCCGCGCTCGACGTTTGCCGTGAACTTCTCGATCACTTTCATGAGTCGCCGTAGGATTTCGAGAGGCCCTTGAATTCGAGCGGGTGGCGTCCCGGACGGAGCTTTCATGTCGAAGCGAATGTAGGGCCGGGCGATGTTGGACCGCGCCAGCTCGGATGTCTGGATGCGCTCGACTTCTTTCTTGCGCGACGTCACTTGCGAGGATCGCGTGCCGGCCGAAAAGCGCGCGATGAATTCATTCAGCTGCGCGATTTTCTTTTCGCGCACGGCGTTGTCGGATTCGATGCGCGAGCGAATCTGCGTCTTGGCCAGGACCATTTCGTCGTAGCCGCCGGTGTACATGATGACCGTTTGGTAGTCGATGTCGGCGGTGTGCGTGCAAACGCTGTTCAGAAAATGGCGGTCGTGCGAGATCACGATCAGCACGCCTTCGTATTCGTGCAGATAGTCCTGCAGCCAGTGCACGGAATCGAGGTCCAAGTGGTTGGTAGGCTCGTCCAGCAGCAGCGCCGGCGGGATTGCCGAACAGCGCCTGCGCCAGCAGCACGCGGACTTTCTGGCCGCCCTGCAACTCGCTCATCTTGCGTTCGTGCAGCGTCGATTCGACGCCCAGCCCGTCGAGCAGGATCGCGGCGTCGGCTTCCGCCGTGTAGCCGCCCTCGTCGCCGACAATTCCTTCGAGTTCGCCGAGACGCATGCCGTCTTTGTCGGTCAGCTTGTCGTGCGGCTTGGCGTACAGCGATGTCGCGCTCCTGAAGAGCCTTCCACAGCGGCGGCGTTGCCCATGATGACCGTGTCGATGACGCGAAATTCGTCGAAGGCAAACTGGTCCTGCCGCAAAATGCCGAGCTTCTTCGGCCGCGAGACGGAACCTTTGGTCGGTTCGATTTCGCCTTCCAGGATCTTCATCAAAGTGGTTTTGCCGGCGCCGTTCGGACCGGTGATCGCATAGCGGCGCCCTTCGAGAAACGAGCAGGTGACCTCCTCGAACAGGATCCTGCGCGCCGAAGCGCATAGTGATGTTATTTACCGAAAGCATATCTCTTAATTATATCGAAAAATCGGCAAGTCTGCTTGGCGATTGGGAGCGCGCGGGAGTATCCGGCCCCGTCACGGTAGTGGCCGAAGTGCGGATTACAAAGGATATGCATGTCTATGCGGCGCAGGCTCATTTGACGAATGCAAAGTCAAAAGTTTTAACACAGAGAACACAGAGAAAACCAAGAGAGGAAATGGAGGATTGTCGAAGAATGCTTGGCTTTGCCCCGGTTTCTCCGGTCTTCTCCTCTTTTCTCTGTGTCCTCTGTGTTAAAGATTTTTCTGAGGTTTTTAAGCCCAATAGGTGCGGTCGAGCGTGCGGTACTGGATGGCTTCGCCGAGATGGCGCGTTTCGAGGTTTTCCGACGCGTCCAGGTCGGCGATGGTGCGCGCGACTTTCAGGATGCGGTCGTGGGCGCGCGCGGAAAGGCCCAGGCGCGCGATGGCGTTTTCCAGCATTTTTTCGCCTTCGTCGGAGATGGCGCAGATGTTTGCGAATCAGTTTCGGCGGCATCTGCGCATTGGAGAAAACTTTTCTTCTCGCCGGCAAAGCGCTCGGTCTGGCGCTGCGCGGGCGCGCAGCACGCGTTCGCGCACCGCGGCGGAATCTTCGGTGGTTCCGTTGCCGCGCAGTTCCTTGTATTTCACGGCGGGCACTTCGATGTGGATGTCGATGCGGTCGATCAGCGGGCCGGAAATTTTGGAGACGTAGCGCTGAATTTGCGGCGGCGAGCAGTGGCACTGGCGCGTGGGATCGCCGAAAAATCCGCACGGGCAGGGATTCATCGCGGCGGCCAGCATGAAGCGCGCGGGAAATGTGATGGAAGTCGCGGCGCGCGAGATGGTGACCGCGCCGTCTTCGAGCGGCTGGCGCATCACTTCCAGCACGTTGCGCTCGAAATTCCGGCAATTCATCGAGAAACAGCACGCCGTTATGCCCGAGCGAAACTTCGCCCGGCCGCGGAATCGCGCCGCCGCCGATCAGTCCCGCGTCGCTGATGGTGTGGTGCGGCGAGCGAAACGGCCGCGTGCCCACCAGGCCGCGCGCATCGTCCAGCAGTCCCGCGACGCTGTGAATGCGCGTGGTTTCGATGGCTTCTTCGAGCGACATCGGCGGCAGGATGGTGGGAATGCGCTTGGCCAGCATGGTTTTCCCCGCGCCGGGCGGCCCGATGAAAATAATGTTGTGTCCGCCGGCGCAGGCGACTTCCAGCGCGCGCTTGGCGGCCTGCTGCCCGCGAACGTCGCGCATGTCCACGGCATATTGCGCGGCGTCGGCCAGCATGGTGCGCGGCATCCACGCGCACCGGCGAAAACGATTCCGGCGCATTGATCAGATCCACGGCCTGCGGAAGCGATGCGCACGGCGAACACGTCGATGCCTTCGACGACGGCGGCTTCGCGCGCGTTCGCTTCCGGCACGACCACCGCCTTGATTTTGTGCTCGCGCGCCGCCAGCGCCGCCGAGAGCGCTCCGCGCACCGAGCGCACCTGCCGTCGAGCGAAAGTTCGCCGAGAAAAATAAATTGATCGAGCCGCTTGCCGAAGAACGTGCCCTGGCAGCCCAGAATCGAAAGCGCCATGGGCAAGATCGAACGCCGAGCCTTCCTTGCGAATGTCGGCGGGCGCCAGATTGACGGTGACGCTCTGCAGCGGAAAATCGTGGCCGCAATTTTTCAGCGCGGCCTTGATGCGCTCGCGGCTTTCCTTCACGGCAATGTCCGGCAGGCCGACAACATTGAAATCGCCGGGCCTGCCCGAGCCGACGTCCACTTCGACTTCCACGAGGTAGGCGTCGATGCCAAACACCGCGGCGCTGAAGTTTTTGAAGTGCATGTGTCATCGGACGTGACAACTTCCGCGGGCGCAAGAGTAACGCAAATGTCACTCTTATACCAGAGTAAGAGTTAAAGATTTCGGCTGTGGCGGCTTGCCGGCGGGGAATGCAACCACTGTCGTGATTCGTGACTCGTGATTCGTAATTCGCACCTTTCGCAAGCTGCATTTATCGCGAATTCCCGCGCCTTATTGTGGGCGGCCAGATACGGCTTGAAATCGTTCCACACGCGATTGATCGACTTCTGGTCCAAATCCTTTGATTCGTATTTTCCTGGATCTTTTTCGGAAAATATTTGCAAGCGTGACTTTGCCGCAGGACGGGAGAAATTGCATCCGGCAGGATAGGAATAGATGCCGACGTACGTTGCGTCCGTAACATTCACGAACGAGTCGTGCGCATTAACTACGGTCGCGGCCTTGCCCGGCTGTATGGGCTCCACTTCCTTTGCGCCGCACAGAAGTTTCATCCTGTAGAAGTCTGTCCTGAATTTCATGCGCGAGCCGCCCGCGTACGCCACTACCGCTGGAGCCAGTTCGCGGCCCAGCGTGGACATGAACGTCTCGCGCAATTGCGGCGCGGCCTGCACGTGCAGCACGGGCTTGTATTGCGCCAATGTATTCGGACCATTCGTGCAAGTCCTGCAGCGGTTCGAAGGCGTTTTGAGACGTGTCACCGCGTTTGTTGGCTCTCTTTCCCTTTTCGTGAGCGGCAGTGCGGTCCACTTCCCCATCAACCTCATATTGCAGAACTGGAGTAACGAGAGCCACATCAAAACCACCAATTGTGAAAATGTACGGCTTTCGATCGATTTTGGCCGGCTTGCTTATTTCCTTTAGCGCGTCCAGCGGATAGGGATCGCTCGGCTCAACGGGCAGCAACCGTGCGCTAGGCAGCGACGCATCCTTCATTTTCTTGCGCGCCTGACCGAGCACCGGCAAGGTCTGATCGATGCGCACAATGCCCGCAACGCCCGGCCCGTTCGCTCCCGGAACGAGGAATGTGGTGATTCCGATGACCTCACCCAGCGAATTGAATAGCGGCCCACCGGAATTGCCGTGATTAATATTTACGTCGGATAGAATGGCGCGCGCCTCCACCTTGCTGACGATGCCGCTGGTGATAATTTTCTTCAGGCCGAGCGGGCTGCCAATGGTAAATACTTTCTCGCCCTCGACAGCTAGCTCATGCTCGCCACGCGCGCTGGCAATCGGCACGGCCAGGGCCTCGGGAAAAGCGCTAAGGTCCGCGCAAAGAACAGCTACGTCCCGGTCCGCGTCAAATGCCAGCACTTTTGCCGCGACCTTCCTCTTGGAATCGAACTGCACGGACACCAATTCCGACGGCCCAATCACATGCTGGTTGGTCATCACCAGGCCGGAGGAATCCACGATGAAACCTGTGCCCGAACCGATTTCGCTCCACACGGTGACCACTGATTTTTGGTACTTCTGAAACATCTGGGTTAAGTCATCCGTCTTGAGGGCGGCTTCGGAGGCGGCCGGGCCGACGGCCCGTGCGTTGTCATTGCTCAGGTCAACGGAAAGCGGCTCGCCGCGAATATCGATTTCTAAATCCCAGGCGTAGTGGTGGCCGGCAAAATCCAGGCCTTGAGGGGTGGTCAGTTTATATTTTCCGGGTGAAGCCTGAAATTCAGCGTTCCCGCCAAAATCGGTTTTCACTTCTGCTGGCGATTCGGGATTGCCTGATTCCGCGGAAAACAAAAGTGTGAGGTGTGGAACAGGCTTTTGATTCAAGTCCTTGTCCACCAAAATAACCCGCACCTTTACCTTCGATTTTTCTGCAACTTGCGAACGGAGAGACGCAGCAAGAAGCAATAGAGCAACTACGGCGAATAGCGCTTTCATCATTGCAGGGACCTCGAGACACACATAAGGCCCTGGAGAGGAGGGGTTTAGTCTCGGGTCAGGGTATTGGAATGTCAACGGGGATAAGAGAAACGCGCCTAAACCAGAAATGTTCTAACGTCTTTGTTATGGAAGTTGCTAAATCGATTGGGTTTGCAACAGGCGGGGGCGATTACCACACATCTAGAGCAGGCACGTCTTTACTGCGCATAAGTCCTCTCTTATATTGTGACCGAGCCCGGGTGGGGCCATTTCTGCGATCGCGAAAGGAATCTCCATGCTGATTGGCCTGGTAGTTTTTGTGGTGGCAGTGGTGATGTACCTGATGTTCACCTACAACGGGTTGGTACGGCTGAAGGTGCAGTGCGACAACGCATGGTCGGACATCGACGTGCAACTCAAGCGGCGCTACGACTTGATCCCCAACATCGTCGAGACGGTGAAAGGCTACGCGGCGCACGAAAAGGGCACACTCGAAGGCGTCGTGGCCGCCAGAAATCAGGCGATGTCCGCGCAGGGCCCGGCCGCCAAGGGAGAAGCCGAGGGCATGCTGACCGGCGCGCTGCGGCAGGTCTTCGCGCTGGCCGAAGCCTATCCGCAATTGCGCGCGGTCGAAAGCTTCACGCAGTTGCAGAGCACGCTCAATCAGATTGAAGATACGGTGCAAAACGCGCGGCGCTACTACAACGCCGTGGTCCGCGATTTCAACACCATGATCGAGCAGTTCCCTTCCAACATCGTCGCCGGCATGGGCAATTTCAAGGAACGGGAATTCTTCCAGATCAGCGCCCCAGCCGAACGCGAAGTGCCCAAGGTCAGCTTCGGCACGACCGGCGCATAGCAGCATGACCTCCGCTACGAGCAATCGCAAACAGACGCTGCTTCCGCGGCCGAACCTTGCGTGTAGCGCCCGCCTTCAGGCGGGCATCGCGGCTACGAGCAAATGCCCGCCTGAAGGCGGGCGCTACAGGCAAGGCTCGATGCGCAAATTAGTTCTGCACACTTCCGTCCTGGCCCTGCTGCTGATGGCGTTCGCAGCTTGCGCTTCCGCGCGGGAGCTCAAAATTCAGAAATTCTCCGCTGAAATTTTCGTCCAGCCGGACTCCACGCTGGACGTGACCGAAACCATCGAAGCCAATTTCATCGGCGAGTGGCACGGCCTGTACCGCACCATCCCCGTCGAATATGTGACTCCGCAGGGATTCAATTACTCTCTGTTCGTGAAATTGAAGAGCGCAACCGACGCCGCGGGACAGCCGCTAAAAGTGGAATCCTCGCGCGCAGGGCCATTACCTGAAATGGAAGATTTACGTCGATGACGCCACCGACGCGGACCGCACCATCCTTCTGCACTACCAGGTTCGCAACGGTCTGAAATTTTTCGAGGATCATGACGAACTGTACTGGAACGTGACCGGCGACGAGTGGGACGTCCCCGTGGGCGACGCCAGCGCGCAGATTCTGCTGCCGCCGGGCGTGACCGGCGTGCGCACCAATGAATTCACCGGCTCGTACGGCTCGCGCGCGCAGAACGCGGAAATCAAGACATCGGACAACACGGTGGAAGTGTACATGCTGCGGCCGCTCTCGTTTCACGAAGGGCTGACGGTGGTCGTCGGCTGGGACAAAGGCTTCGTGAAAGAGCCTGGCACGAGCGATCTGATTGGACAATTTCTGGAAAGCAATTGGCCGCTTTTCTTTCCCGTGCCGGTATTTCTGTTCATGTTCTGGCTGTGGTACACGCGCGGACGCGATCCGCGCATCGGCCCGGTCGCCGTGCAGTACGCGCCGCCCGAAGGAATGAGCCCGGCGGAAGCCGGCACTCTGGTGGATGAAGACGCGGCCATGCGCGACATCACGGCCACGATCGTGGATCTTGCCGTGCGCGGCTATCATCGTGATCGAGGAAAAGGAAAAATCAGGAATGCTGGGGCTGATCTGCACAACAAGGAATATGTTTTTCACATGAAAAAAGGACCGGCGAATGGGCCGGACTTGAAAGCGCATGAGACTGGCTCTGCTGGCGGGAATTTTCGCAAATGGCGCGGAACCCGACGTAGAACTTTCCAGCCTGCAGAATGAGTTTTACAAGAATCTCCCCGAACATCAAGAACAGCATCTTCGACGCGCTGATGGAGCGCGGCTATTTTCAGCACCGGCCCGATTACGTGCGCAGCGGCTTCGTCGGCGGCGGGATTGTCAGCGGGCGTTCTGCTTATCTTCCTGGGCAACGCGCTCTCGCAGAAAATGGGAATGGCCTGGCGCCATTCTTTATCGCCGCGATTCTTTCGGCGGCAATCATCGTCGGATTTGGATGGTTCATGCCGGCGCGCACGGCCGACGGCGCCAAGGCGCTTGCGGGCGTGCTGGGCTTCGAGGATTTTCTGACGCATGTGGAAGCCGATCACATGGACCGCATCAGCCAGACTCCGGAAACGTTTGAGAAGTTTTTGCCGTTCGCGATGGCGCTGGGCGTGGAAAAGAAATGGGTCGGCGCATTCCAGAATATTTATACGCAGCCGCCCTCGTGGTATCAGGGCGGTTACTCCAGCGGCGGATTCTATCCGATCATGTTCGTCAACAGCCTGGACAGTATGACGGCGCGCGCGAGTTCGGTGATGGCTTCCGCTCCACGAAGCAGCGGAGGTTCGGGCTTTGGCGGTGGCGGCTCTTCCGGCGGCGGTTTCGGCGGCGGTGGCGGTGGCGGGTTTTAGTAGGACAGGCTTCAGCCTGTCCTATTTTGAATTTTTCTCCCCGCAGCAAAAAATCGAAAAGAAGACAGGCTGAAGCCTGTCCTACTGATCTACTGCCGGCTGGAAAGTTCCTCGATGCGCATCGCGACTTTGCGGCCACTCTCTTTCCGGTAGCTCACACGAACTTCATCTCCCAGAAATACTCCGCGCACGGGCGCGTTCAGCGCAAATTCTCCGGCGGGCCGCTCGAATCTGAATTCAGTGTGAGCAAAAGTTTATCGTCCGCGAGCGATTTAACGTTGCCTGTGACAACGCCGGGCGGACCTTTGTCCTCTCGGTCCATGTTGAAGTTTCGCAACCAGCCATGATCGCGGACTGACTCCTCGTGCAGGTGGCCTCGCCACGAACCCATCACGTTGGCGCGATTGATATAGCCGACCATCTTGTGCGGATCGTTGCGGTCCACCACCGGCAGGCGGCCAATATTGTTTTCCAGCATTTTCGTCACGGCATCGAAAACACGCTCATCGGGATAGGCAACCACGAGCGAGCGGCGTGCCGGCGTCCAGCACGCTCATCTTTCCGTCCGGATCCATTTGCAGCGCGCGCAGCAAATCGCCCTGCGTAACGAGGCCCTGCAGCACGTCCGGCGGAATCCACGATGGGCAGCGCGTGGTGGCGCGACGTTTTCAGGTCTCCATTTGCGAATCGGTCGGCAGATTCGCGGACTGTTTCCTCCGGACTGACGGTGGCGACATCGCGCACCATGACGTCCGCAACCTTGAGCTGCTTGAGCGAGTTCGCCTCGTAGTCCTGGCCCGCGCCGAAGCCCATCCTGGCAAGTTTTTCCGTCATGATCGAATGCGGCATATAGCGCACCGCAATGGCATCGGCGATCACGCAAACCAGAATGACCGGCACCACGGCGTGAAAATCGTGCGTCGTTTCGATCGCGCAGACCATAAACGTAAACGTCGCGCGGGCGCAGGCGCACAGAAGAGCGCCCATGGCCGCCACGGCGTACGCGCCCACGGACAGATGCGCGCCCGGAACCAAATAATTCACGACCATGGCGAAGATGCTGCCGATCGCGGCGCTCATCATGAACATCGGCGCAAGCGTGCCGCCCGACGTGCCCGAGCCCAGCGAGAGCAACACCACGGTTGCCTTGAAAATCAGCAGCAGAAGCACGGCTGTCAACGCCATGCGCACGTTCAAAACGTCCACGATGGTTGCGTATCCGGGACCAAGCACGCGCGGAAAAAAATAAGCCGACGACACCCAGCCCCAGCGCACCGATGGCCGGATGCAAAACGGCAGGGACTCTCTTCATGTGATCGAAGAAATCTTCCAGGCGCTTCAGGGTGGAAGCAAAACCGATTGCCGCAACCCCGCAAATCAGGCCGAGAATCATGTAAAAGGGAATTCCGTGAATGAGGTCGTAGTCGAAAGCACCGACCTGAAACATGGTCTCATCGCCGAACAGGCGCAGCCTGACCGCAACAGCCAGCGCGTTCGCAAGCATGAGCGGAATGAAGGAACGCGCCTGAAATTCGAAGAGCAAAAGTTCGATCGCCAGCAGTGCTCCGGTGATCGGAGCGTTGAACATCGCCGCCAGGCCCGCTCCCGCGCCGCACGCCAGCAAAACTTTTCGCTCTGACGCCGTGGTCGAAACAAGCTGCCCGATCAGCGAACCGAGCGCTCCACCGGTTTGAATGATCGGCCCTTCGGCGCCGAACGGGCCGCCGGTGCCAATGCCGATGGCCGCCGAGATCGGTTTGAGGATCGCCACTTTGGCTTCGATGCGGCTCTTGGACGTGAGCACCGCCTCCATCGCTTCGGGGATGCCGTGGCCTCTGATTTTCGGCGATCCATACTTGGCCATGAGGCCAATGAGCAGCCCGCCGATGACGGGAACGACAATGACCCACAGGCCGAGTTGATTTTCCGCGGCACTGCGAAAATGAAAAGACCAGACGCCAAAGAAGGCGAGGTTGGTGAATAATCCGATCAGGTTGTAAAGAAGAAATGCGACGACGCCGGCAATTACACCGACCATCGAAGCCAGCAATGAAATAAAGCCGAGACGAAATTGAACGGGGCGATCGCCGCTTTCATCGCGCTCGCTCATTCGAGCGAAAAATGTCACTTGTGGAAGCCTCCGGATTTGCCTTGCGCGGTTGCGATCACCCGATTACGCGAACATAGCTGGCACACTTGCAGCTTGCGTGGCCCTTACTGGCGAACGCGCTTATTCACTTTCGTCGACCGGATGACGGCTGTCAGCGCGCGAACCAATACCGGGGCCGCCGTGCGAAGCTCCGAGATGCGCTGTTTGGCGAGCTCGGTGAGAATTTTTTCGCCGCGCGGGGTGAGATGCAGGATCACCTGCCGGCGATCCGTTCGCGAGCGCTCCCGGTGCAGGAGCTGCCGCTTCTCAAGGCGGTCCACCAGCTCCACAACGCTGTGGTGGCGCAGTTGCATTCGCTCGGCCAGTTCCCGAATGCTCGCCTCGCGGCTTGTTGGCAGTCCGCGCAGGGCCAGCATCAGCATATATTGCTGCGGCTCGAGACCGGCCTTGCGCGCGGCTTCCTCGCTGCCGTTCAGGAAAATGCGGATTTGGTATCGAAATTCCGCCAGGGAGCGAAACGCAACGGCACTCATCGTTCCAGTAGACACTGCATTATTGTATCGCCTCCCGATATAATTGTCATTTAAATCAAGCGCGCACTCCAAACGCCCACGCCTTTTCCCACAGCTTACTCAAGTGTTTTGCGGAACACTTTTTGCGTTTTCGTTACAGAGTAACCGAGGCGCTCGTAAAATGCGTGGGCCCGCTCCCGGATGACATTGGAACGAACGCCGATGACTGCAAGCCCTCGACGGCGCGCCCACTCTTCGCCGCGCTCCACGAGCAGCCGGCCCGCGCCACCGCTGCGATGATTTGAATCGACCACAAGGCCGGTGATTTCCGCGCGAGGTTCGGCGTCGAGCGGACGAGCCTCGGAAAGTTGGATCCAGCCGACGACGGCATCTCCATCGATCACAGCTACAAACGTGGCCTGATGCGGGGCTGCCTCGCTGTAAGCGAGCCGTTCCCGGACCTGTTCTGGCGTCGAGGGATACCCTAATTCTCCGGCAAGGCGCGCCAGCGCAGTGGCGTCCCGTTCTTCCGCCAGGCGAGTTTCAATCGCTTGTCGTGTTTGCGCGGTCCATCAGCCGAGAAACCTCTCCAGGGCCAAATCGAAAACGCAGCATACCGATAAATGCGCTGGAAATCTCAAATCGATTTTTCGGAATCGAGCAGGATGGTAACCGGCCCGTCGTTCACCAGTTCCACTTGCATGTGCGCCTGGAACACGCCGGTTTCCACACGGATGCCCCGCCCGCGCATGGAGCCCACAAACTCCTGATACAGCAGGTTGGCTTCCTCTGGAGGAGCGGCCTGAATATACGAAGGCCGACGCCCGCCTCGCGTGTCTCCATACAGTGTAAATTGGGATACCACCAGCGCGGATCCGCCGACATCAAGCAGTGACAAATTCATCTTGCCCGCATCGTCGGAAAAAATTCGCAGATTTACGATTTTCTCGGCAAGATACGCGGCCGATTCCGGATTGTCCGCCCGCCCAACGCCAAGCAGCACCACTAGCCCCGCGACAATTTCTCCCGCCACGCGCCCCTCAACCACAACGCTCGCGCGGCTAACGCGCTGAATCACAGCCCGCACAATTCCCCCTTCGTCCGCCAAATCTTAACCCAATCCACGAATCAAGCCACAGATGAACACAAATAAATGCTGATAAACACTGATAAAACACGTGAAAATGACGCAAATCCAGAGGCAACCACGATTATGCCTAAATAAAGAACCCCTTTGTCTTTCTCTTCTTCTATTTTTCTTGATCTGTGTTTACCTGTCGTTATCTGTGTTCATCTGTGGATTGATTGTTTCTTGCGCAGCGAGTGCGCGGCGCGGGCTGGCAGCGTGGGCAGAAATGGCTGCTCCGCCCTGCAACGATTGCCCGGCGGATGATTGTTTTGCAGCGAACACAGGGCTTTCCATCCCGCTGGTAGACGCGGTGGCGGAGTTGGAATTCGCCGCGCTTGCCTTCGGAGTCGACGTAATCGGAAATTGAGGAGCCGCGGAGGCGAATTGCCTCTTCCAGGACTTGGCGAACCGCTTTATGGAGAGCCAGCAACTGCTTCTTGTTCAGCTTTTCAGCGATGCGCGCAGGATGCAGGCGCGCTCGAAACAGACTCTCGTCCGCATAAATGTTGCCGACTCCGCACAACACGCTTTGGTCGAGCAGCAAAGCTTTCACGCGCGAGTGCCTTGATGCAAAATCCACGCAAAATTCCTCAGCGCCGATCTCCAGCGGCTCTTTTCCCAGCTTTCCCTTGAAAGCCGCAAACTCCGATTCCGGTACGAGCAGCATCCGCCCAAAGCGGCGGATGTCCGTGTAGCGCAGTTCGCGGCCATCGTCGAGAAGAAAAAACACGTGCGTGTGCGACAAAATGGAATCGCTGGAACCAAGCACGGTAAGCTGCCCGGTCATTCCCAGATGAACAATCAGAAAAACCGGCACGAGGCAGTGCCAATCCCCGCGCTCTCCCCGCCTGCCTGCAGCTTGATGCAAATAAATTTCCCCAGGCGCGTTACTTCCGCAATTCGTTTTCCGGGGAGCAGCTCAGCGATCTCGGCAGGATCGTCCACGAAGTCTGTCTTGCCCAAACCGCACATCGGCAATCGTGCGGCCCGGCAGCGACAAACGCAATCCGCGCACAACGGTTTCGACTTCGGGAAGCTCAGGCATCGTTGAGTCTCATCGAAAGGGACACAGCTCCAGAATTGCAAAAGAAAGGAGAGTAAAACGCAACGTTCTTCGCGGGATACAAGTTAATGACTCCGAAGCAGAGAACGGGAGCTCACGGATCACGGGTCACAAACCGCGAGTCACGACTTCACGGCAGCGGAAGCCCGGGAGTCGCCACGATGCCCGCCATGCGCAGGATCTCCTGATACTCCTCCTCGGTGACCGGCGAAATGATCAAGCGCACGTTCTTCAGGAACTTCACCTTTCGCACGGACGGGATTGGTCCGCAGTTCGTCCAGCGTGACCTGCCGCGGCAGGCGTTCCATGGCGCGCAGGTCCGCAACCATCATTTTCGATTCCCGGTCGTGCGGATCCGGGTAGGGGTCCCGTGTGACTTCCGCAATCGCGTAGAGAGCCCGTTCGGGCGCGGAATGGTAGCAAAGGACACGATCGCCCTTGCGCACCTGCTTTGAGTGCGCGAATGGCGTCGGGCGCGTTCCCGCCCCCGCCACATCTCCTTACCCTTCACAAACAGCGTATCCCAATGATACTGGTGCGGATTCACCGAAAACATCCAGTGATTCCGCTTTGCCGGTGGGCGAGTCGTCGTCAAACCGGGCATCCTCCGAATAGTGATTATTCCCGAACATCCAGTCGGTCGGACACTATACACGGGACCTCGCCCGATGTGTAGGATTTCGTGCATTTGCCGGGCTTTCCCAATATCGGGAAACCCTGCATATTCAACCCATCTAGCATAATTAGACGCACGTATCCAGGAAGATTGGATCACAGAAATATTCCGCGTGATATGGCCTGCCATCGCAAATGTTAAGTCTTTACTTTTGTAATAAGTTAGCAAAGTACAATTGTCGGATTGTTGGGCATCCGCAACTAGCCGGCTTCAATCCAGAGATCATCACCCCGCACTTCAATGACGTAGGTTTTGACCCCAACCGCTGGATTCATAACGAGCTTACCAGTCGTCACGTCGTATTGCCAGCCGTGCCAGGGGCAGGTTACGGCCACACCGTGGAGCTCGCCCTGAGCCGAGCGGCCCACCACGGTGCAGGCAGGTGTTGTTGATCGCGTAGAACTTGTTTCCAACGTTGGCGATGGCGACCGTCAGGCCATCGACTTGAAATTCACGGATGGAGCCCGCCGGGATTTCGTCTTTTCGTGCGGCACGCACAAAACCCATTCGCTAGCTCCTTCAGCGGAATCTCACTGATGTAAGGCTTTGAAACTCGGTTATACTGTCTAGTCGCGCTTTGGAGCTGCCGTTTGTAGCTCGCATCTTCAAGGCGAGGGTCCTCGAGTTGCAGAATCCGCCTTGAAGAGGCGGGCTACAGCAATCAGCGCGGCGACGGCGTCTGCGCCACCATCACGTTGCGCTTGAAATCCTCGGCCATGCCCGAGTGCAGCCGGATTTCGGTCGGCCGCTTGGCCAGGGACATCTGGTCGATCTTGTCCTGCAGCTTCAGCAGCGCGTAGATCAAGCCCTCCGGCCGCGGCGGACACCCCACCACGTAAACATCCACCGGAACGATCCGATCCACGCCCTGGAGCACGGAATAGGCGTTAAACGGCCCACCCACGCTCGAGCACGCTCCCATCGAGATGCACCACTTGGGATCGGGCATCTGATCCCAGACGCGCTTCAGCACCGGCGCCATCTTCAGCGTCACCGTGCCGGCCACGATCATCAGGTCCGATTGGCGCGGCGAGGGGCGAAATACTTCGGCGCCGAACCGCGCGATGTCGAAGCGCGACGTGGTCGAGGCAATCATTTCGATCGCGCAGCACGCCAGGCCGAACGTCAGCGGCCAGATGGCGGACTTGCGCGCCCAGTTGAACACGTAGTCCACCGAAGAAATCATGAAATTCTTTTCAAACCGCTGATCGAGAACGCCCATGTGTCTCCCTCTAGGTCCTCAGGAATGTGGAGTATATCCATGCCCGGCAAGGCGAGTCAAACACGAACAGTTACGCCTATCCGTGGACATGCAATGGCTCGATTTCATTTCATCCCGTGAACGAGCAACGCGCCCGCCTCGCGGAAGGCGCGAAGCTGCGCGGCATCTCGAAACCATCGGCCCGTATAGGTTTCAGGCGCGGGAGTGGGATCGGGAATCTGGCGATGCGCGACGTCGGAAAAGCCTGCGTCGCGGAACAGCGCGGCCCATTCCTCGGCGCTCAGCAGATGCGCGGGAGTCGCAAACTGCTTGGCCCACTGGTGGCAGTGCGGATTCTCGCGATAGTAGTTGATCAGAATCCACGCGGAGCCGCCTTCGCGCAGCACGCGGAAAATTTCGCGCAGGCCGCGCGCCGGGTCGGGCCAGTAGTAGGCCGACTCGACCGAAATCGCGTGCGTAAAGAAATTCGCGTCCCAGGGAATTTCGTCCACGCCGCCGATCACGAACATGGTGTTTTCGAGCGTCGACGTAATTCTGCCGCGCGCGGCGCACCATTTCGTCGGAAATGTCCATGCCGACGACGCGGCCTTCGGGCACGCGCTCGGCGAGAAGCCGCGCCAGCCAGCCCGCGCCGCAGCCCACGTCGAGCACATTGTCGTCCGGCGCGAGCTTCATCAGGTCGAGCACCGGCAGGGTGATGGGGAGATGGCTCTTCTTCCATCCCCTCGCCGCGGCCGGCCTCGGCCCAGCGATTGAATTCTTCGCGCAGTTTTTCGTTGTCAGTGGATTCGGGCATTGCGGACTGAAATGATACGAATTGGCTTCGGTTTAGTAGCACAGGCTTCAGCCTGTCGGAGTTTGGTTCTGTGCTCGCAGAAGACTAAAATCCACAGGCTGAAGCCTGCTGCTACTTCTCGATTCTTGCCAGCAGTTCCACGAATTTCTGCTGGCGCTCGGACTGGTCCTGCCCTCCAGCGATTCGGCCTGCTGCGTCATGTTCATCGAGCAGAATTTCGGGCCGCACATCGAGCAGAACTTCGCGTCCTTGTAAAAATCATCCGGCAGCGTTTCGTCGTGCATGGCGCGCGCCGTTTCCGGATCGAGCGACAACTCAAACTGCTTGTTCCAGTCGAACAGGAATCGCGCGTACGACAGCGCGTCGTCGCGGTCGCGCGCGCCCGGACGGTGCCGCGCCACGTCCGCCGCGTGCGCCGCGATCTTGTACGCGATCACGCCCTGCTTCACGTCTTCCGCGTTCGGCAATCCCAGATGCTCCTTCGGCGTGACGTAGCACAGCATCGACGCGCCGTGCCAGCCGATCATCGCCGCTCCGATCGCGCTGGTGATGTGGTCGTAGCCGGGCGCAATGTCGATCACCAGCGGCCCCAGCGTGTAAAACGGCGCTTCGTGGCACAGCTCCATTTCCTTTTTCACCTGCAGCTCGATCTGATCCATCGGCACGTGCCCCGGACCTTCGATCATCACCTGCACGTCGTGCTCCCACGCCTTCTTCGTCAACTCGCCCAGCACTTTCAGTTCCGCAAATTGCGCGGCGTCGCTCGCATCGGCCAGGCATCCGGGACGCAATCCGTCGCCCAGCGAAAAACTCACGTCGTGCTTCTTGAAAATCTTGCAGATCTCGTCGAAATGCTCGTACAGGAAATTTTCCTTCTTGTGCGTGTTCATCCAGTGCGCCAGCAGCGCGCCGCCGCGGCTGACGATTCCCGTGATGCGGTTGCGCACCAGCGGCACAAATTCGCGCAGCACGCCGGCGTGAATCGTCATGTAGTCCACGCCCTGCTCGGCCTGCTCCTCGATCACTTCCAGCATCAGGCCGATCGTCAAATCTTCGTTGCGCTTCACGCGCGAAAGCGCTTCGTAAATCGGCACGGTGCCGATGGGCACCGGCGAAGCCTCGATGATCGCCTTGCGAATCGTGGGAATGTCGCCGCCGGTCGAGAGGTCCATCACCGTGTCGGCGCCGTAGTGCACGGAGTGATGCAGCTTTTTCAGTTCTTCGTCGATGTCCGAGGTGGTCGCGGAATTGCCGATGTTCGAGTTGATCTTGCACTTGAAGGCGATGCCGATGCCCATGGGCTCCAGCGATTTGTGATGAATGTTCGCGGGAATGATGGCGCGGCCGCGCGCGATCTTCGCTGCGCACCAGTTCCGGCTCGATCTTTTCGCGCCCGGCGACGAACGCCATCTCTTCGGTGATCACGCCCTTGCGCGCGTAATGCATCTGCGAAACGTTGCGCGATCCGTTCGCCGCCGCCGCTTCCGCCAATCGCTTCTCAATCCAAGCGTCTCGAACTCCCATGCTTCCCCCTGAAGAGATCTCCGCTCGCGGAGCATCTCTCTCTCGTGATGCCGAATTATCGCACCGCTCCGCGCGCACAGCAACCGGCAGCAGCAACTGAAAGTCGGGAGACTCCAGTAGCACAGGCTTCAGCCTGTGCGGTTTGATTTCTTATCCTCGCGGAAAATCAAAACCCGACAGGCTGAAGCCTGTGCTACTCAAACCGCGCGGCGCAGAGTGATCAACGTGATTTCAGGAGGGACGCCCAGGCGCACCGGAGCGCCGATCGTGCCGAGTCCGCGATTGACGTAAATATGCTGGAACGTGCGGCTGCGCTGAGGCTGGCACTCGGAGCCGCGACTTCGATCGGATCTTGCAGACTCGCTGCAGCAAGAAGAGGCCGCTGGTAAAGGCCCGCGACATAGGGAGTGAGAAATTCGCGCCGGACTCCAGCGATGATCGAGGATTTCGACGCGCACCTGGCCGCCATGCGTGTGGCCCGCGAGCGACAGCTCGATGCCCAATTCGGCGGCGCGCGGAAAGGAATTCGGATTGTGCGAGAGCAAAATATTGGGGACATCGCGCCGGACGAGCGGTTCCACGCCGGCCAGCATCGGCAGGGGGCTGCCATCCGCGTCGCGCTGGCGCTGGTAGTCCACGCCGATCAGGTTGAATGCGCTTCCCTGCCAGCGCAGTTCGGCATTTTCCTTGCGCAGCAGCTTCATGCCAAATCGCTGAAAAAGTTCCGCGGCTCTCGCTTCCGCTCGCGCGTAGATTTCATGGTTGCCGTTGCATCCCCAGACGCCCAGCGGCGCGCGCAGCCGCGAAAGTTCGGCGATGCAATCTTCCAGCGGGTCGGTCCTGCCGGTCACAAAATCGCCGGTGACGACCGTCAGGTCGCCGCCCAATTCATTGGCCATGCCGACAGCGCGGCGCACTTGCGCGACCGGCATGTACGACCCGATATGAATATCGCTCAATTGCGTGATCCGCATGCCGTCGAGCGCCGGCGGAAGATTCGCGATGGGAATTTCGATTTCGCGCACCTAGAAGTGGAATCGCTCGGCCACAAATCCGTAGGCCACGCTCACGAACGGAACTGCGCCGGCGAGTACTCCCGCGGCCTGAAAAAAGTGACGCCGGGAATGATCAATGTTTTCGGTATGGCCTGCGCCAGCCGCGAGAGCCGGTGAATCGGAGGGGTACAAGCTCTTGTCCGCTGACGACCGCCGCAAACGCCTCCACATCCATTCCGCGCCGGCGACGATTTTGATGAACAGGTAGGAAAAAATAGAGCTCGACAGCCACAAGCCGAAAAACGCGGACCACCACGAACCGCGAGAAATCGTCCCGCGCATATTCCGCGTGGCGGCCGCGATGGCCAAGAGTGCGACCGCTGCAATTACTGCGATCAGCACCAAGCGAATGCCCTTGCGCCGCGCCGGACTACTCGATTCGCCCCGCAAATCTCCACGCCCGCGCAAACCAATACCGCTGCGAGAGAAATGCCAAGGAAAGCCCAGCGATCACGCCCAGGAACCCGAGGAAAATCAGAACCCCATGAAGCATTAAGTATGCGCCCACGTTAGTAGGATACTCCTATCCGCCATTCGGTTGCACGGGGAGCGCAGAAAAGCGTTTCGTAATGCAAACACGCGCGACCGGCAGGGGACCAGGCGCGCACGTTTCACATTTTACTCACCGCGAAGCGGTCGCCTATTTCGCGGCGGGAGGCGGTGTGACTAGCGAAGTCATCTTTCGGATCATGCCGTCGGACTTGCTCAGGACGTAGATTTCGCCGTCGCCGCCCACGGATACGCGGACATCCGCGCGCCCGCCGCCGTAGGCTACGCCATCCGGATCGGCCTTCGGCAGTTTGTGGGCGTCATCGCGCCAGCCTGTTGTGGCGCCTGCCGCGCCGGGCAGGACTCGGTCCTGCCACGGGCGTTCCACCCTTTTGCGCAAAGGTCTGGGCCACGATATCAAACATGCGATGCTTTGCAGCGGCGCCGTCATTAGGACCCTTGTACATGATTTGCAACTCGTGAATCGGCGCCTGATGATTGCGCTGCCCGCGTGTGGCGATCATCTCGGCTAGATCGGTGTAAAAGATGCGGCCTGTGGTCATGTCATTGAAGATAAACTTTCCGCGCATCTGGGGCATCAGCTTGCCGCGATACACAAAGCCGCTGCCCAGCGAATCGCCCTCCCAATGGCTGTACACCGCGGCCGGGTAAATGGGAATGACCGGCTCGTCGATGCCTTCCACTTTCAAGAGATCGCGATCGGGGAACGCCACGGGTGGAGCCTCAAGGCTGCCCGTTTTTCCGGCGTCGTCCACGAAGAGCTGCTCATTGCCTTCGCGCTCGGGATAGCCGTAATTCGCGCCCTTGGCGACGATATTGATTTCTTCCCAATAGTGCAGGCCGATATCGATGACAAGCATGGTCTTGGTAGTCGGGTCCCAATCGAAACGGTGTGGATGCCTCAAGCCGTACGCGTAGACTTCCCCGCGCGCCCCTGCCACCTTCACGAATGGATTTGGATCCGGCCCAGTGGAGGGAATGCGATAGCGGCCGTTGGGACTGAGCATATCTTTCGGATGCAGATTGATGTCCGGAGTGATGCGCAAAATCTTGCCGAGCAGCGTGTTGAGCTGCTGCGGGATAGTGTGCGACGGACCCGGCGTTTCGCCCTGAGCGCCGTCTCCCACGCCAATGTAAAGATTGCCGTAGTCGCTGCTGCCTGGCTTGGCCGAGCGGATTGAAGATTGTGTCGTCCGTTGGATGATTGCGATCGAATCCGATGCGCAGGAGTTCGCGTGCGCTGCCCTCAAACGTGGCATTGCGAATGTTAGTGTCGGTCCACTCCACAAGAACGGATTCCAGATGAACGGGGCCCGCAGGCGGATTCACAGTGTGCGTGGTCGTATAGCCGTTGAGATTCAAGCTTGGAGCCGCCGTGTTTACAGGGGTTGCGGAACCGGGCAAGACCGGATTTTCCACGTGCACGGTGTAGAACTTCCCATTTTTTGCGTAGCCCGGATCGAAGGTGATGGAAACAATTCCGGTGGCATTGCCTCTGTCTGATGCAAATTTCGGGAAGATGTCCGTGAATTTCAGATACGGCGTGAATTTCTTGCTGGCCGTCTCCAGGATGTAGATCGTGCCATTCTGATCGTCGACGAAAACACGCGACGACGCGAGCGGAGCATTTGCAGGCTCGGGGCGCAACACATTGACGCGGCCCAACTGCGCCTTATAGTCGATTGCTGTAGAACTCGCTCCCCCGTGAGTCGGGCTGGATAGCGGCGGATTGGCGTAATCCTCCAGCATGACTGCTGTGCCGTCCTTGGTGATCTGGAAATTGGCGGGATACTGCGCAAATGTCGCGGGCGCGGCCGCGAGGCAGCATGCCAACAACCCGAGTCCCAGGCGATTTTTCGCAGACAGCATGAATGTGTTTTTGTTACCAGTCATTGTGAACAGCTCCTTTTGAGTTTCCCGCAATTCGCGCGAGCCAGCGAAGATCAACATGACGCTCAGTGTGGCAAAAGTGCTGAAAAACATTTTCGCATTCTAACACTACAGCATTGAATGGCATTTCAATTTTTCACTTCAGCAGCAGTGAATTTGATTCAGCTCGCGCCAAGCTTGGCCGGAGTTTGCGTCAAGAGAGCGACGAGCGCGGCTGCATCGGTGACCGGCGGGCGGCAGGACGTGCCCACGCAGACCAGCGCTTGCGCGACATCGGCGCGAAGATGCGGAAGCGTTTCGGCGAGCGCGGGCGCAAGCGCATTCGGCCGTGGCATGCGCTCCGGCGTGACGCGCAGCACGGCTTTGCCGAAGCGGTAGACGGAATTTGCGGCCTGCTCGAGCGCGGCGGCCTGCGGATCGTCGCTGTTGCCGGTGACAACGACTTCGAAAGGGCTGGCGCGCGTGCAGCAGCGCGGCCAGGCCGTAGCTCGCCGCGTGAATTCCAAATTGCGGCGCGATGCCTGCAAATGCTTCGAGGTTGCTTTCCGGCGCACTCGCGATAGCGCGCGTCTCCCGTGTATCCGTACAGGCGATCGAGCAGAATCGCCGCGGAGGAATTCGCGCCGGGCGTGGGCGAATCCTGCAGCGGCTTGCGGCGAACTTCGAGGCCGCCCATGGGCGGCGCGCCCGACGCGCGATCGAAGAATCCGCCGCCTTCGGCGTCAAAATATTCGGCGATGGCGAAATCCGTTGCGCGGCGCGCCGCGTCGAAATATTTCCGGTCGAGCGTCGCTTCGTAGGCGTCGAGCAGCGCGAGCCCGGCAAAAATCTGATCGTCGAGCGATCCGTCGAGGCGCGCGCCGCCGATGCGATGCGCGAATCCGCGCGCGTCGCTCCAGGCTTCCGCCAGCATGCGGTCGAGCGTCTTGAGCGCGAACGCGCGGCAGGCCGCGCCCTTCTCTCCGCCGAGCACCGCCGCGGCATCGAGATAGGCCGAGACGAACATCGCGTTCCAGGCGACGTAGAGCGTCGTGTCCACAAACGGCGTGGGCCGCGCCGCGCGCGCGCCAGCAGTTTCCCTTCGCGCGCGCCAGCATCAGACGGACGCTGCGCTTCGTCCGCCGCCGAGCGATCGCCGCAATTTCAGCTGGGCTGCCGCGCGATCCACAAAACATTTTTCGCGGGGTTGTGGTGCATCTCGCCGTGCGCTTCCACGTCATAGCGCAAGTTCGATGACGCGCGATTCTTCCGGCGTAAGCACGGCGCGAACTTCCTCGAGCGTCCAGGTGAAATAATCGCCGTCATCGTCGAGCGTCTGGTCGGCATCCTGGCTGGCGTAAAATCCGCCGCGCGCCTGGTCCGAAAGCACGGCATTCGTCCAGTCGATAATGCCTTCGGCCACTTCGCGAAAAAATGGATCGCGCGTGACCTGATAGCCGTGCAGAAAATTTTTCAGCAGCTCCGAATTGTCGTAGGACATTTTCTCGAAATGCGGCACGCACCAGCGCTCGTCCACCGAGTAGCGATGAAATCCGCCGGCAAGCTGGTCGTAGACGCCGCCCGAGCCCATTTTCTCGAGCGTGCGTCGCGGCAACTTCCAGCAGTGCGCGAGTCGCCGCCCGCCTGATAGCGTTCGAGCAGCAGATCGATGGCCGCGGGATGCGGAAATTTCGGCGAGCGGCCAAATCCGCCGTTGCGCGCGTCAAACATATCTGACGATGGATTCGACCTGATCGTCGGCCACGCGCGAATCGAATTTTCCGCGCGCGCCGGTGAACGTTTCCGCTTTCGCCACGGCTTCGGCCAGGCGCGACGCAGCCTCTTCCACTTCGGCGCGCCGATTGCGAAAACCCGCGGCGACCGCCTCCAGGATGCGGCGGAATCCGGGACGGCCCATGGCGTCTTCCGGCGGAAAATACGTGCCGCCGAAAAACGGGCGCCCATCCGGCAGAAGAAATCCGGTGAGCGGCCAGCCGCCCTGTCCGGAAATCGCGCTGATGGCGGCCTGGTAGCGCGCGTCCACGTCGGGACGCTCGTCGCGATCCACTTTCACGGGAATAAAAAATTGATTGATGATCGCGGCGAGCTGCGGATTTTCGTAGCTCTCGCGGTCGATCACGTGGCACCAGTGGCACCAGACGGCGCCGATGTCGAGCAGGATGGGCTTGTCCTCGGCGCGCGCGCGCGCAAACGCTTCCTCGCCCCATTCGTACCAATCCACCGGCTGATGCACGGCGGAGCGAAGATACGGACTTGCGGACTTTGGCAAGGCGGCCTTCGGATTTTTCGTTCACGACATTCCTTCCCGGACGCTGCGATGTCGCGGCGCGCACGCAGAAGATTTTTCGTTATTGGATCGGATGCTGCGGGCCAGTGTCTTCCGGGTCGATCGGCTTGCGTCCGGAAAAACCTTCGTCCTGGCGATGATAGAAACGGATGCGGTCTTCGCCCAGCCGCCAGCACAGATACACTTCTTCATTCTTGAGCATGGCGGGAAAATCCACCAGGCCGGAGTCGAGATCTTTCACGACGCAGCCGGTGGCGTGAATTTGATCGAGCGCGTCCTTGACCTTCGTCGACAGGCCGATTGAGGTCGGCACGCATCGCGCGACGCGACTTCGTAGTCAATCGTGACGCCGCCCATGATCAGGATGCGGTTGGCGATGGCGCTCAGTCTGTTCTTCGAGGTCCGCCATCTTGGCGGCGCCCTTCCATCGCCTCGATCAGCAATGGCTCGACTTGACGCCGCGCGCGCTCCGCTTCCGTGAGGCTGAAAAGTTTCTGTTCGTTCTTCTTCGTGGTCCATCGGCTTTGCCTGTGACAGACCGCAACTTGCGCTGCCGCCTCTTCCTGCTTCGATTGATGCCGGCAGTGCGGCCAGTTCCATTCTCGTTCATTGCGCTGTGCATTTCCAGTGCAGACGGCAAGTCCAAACCGCCTGCACGATCTGTAATGAATTCCGCACAGACGCAGCGGAAATCCCGCGGCGCTGCGCCACAGTCGCCGAACGGATATGATAAAGTTTTTCCCCAATGCGCATCTTCGTTCTGGGAACCGGAGCGACCGGCTCCTATCTCGCACACCTGCTTACGCGCCAGGGACATCAGGTCACTTGCGGCGACCGGGACCTCGATCGCGCGCGCCGCTTTCTCGGCAAGAAAAGCACGATTCCCGTGGTGCAGGTGAACGCGCGGAATCTGTGGGGAATTGTGCGCGCCGCACGGGGCTCGCAATTGCTGGTCAACGCTCAGCGCGTCGGTTTTCAACGAAATCGTGCTGCGGGCGGCCTTGCGCATTCGCGCGCATTATCTGGACCTCAGCGCGCACCTGACGCGCAATCCGTTCAAGGCCGAGCAGCTTCGCTTCGACGAACGCTTTCAGCAAAAGAATCGCTGCGCGCGTGATCACCGCCGGGCGCCGCGCCTGGATTGACGAATCTGCTGGTGGCGCGCGCCGCGGCGTTGCTGGACTCCGTGGACGCGGTTCACATTCGCCTTTACGAAAGCACCGAAAGCGACGATCCGGTTTCGCAGTGGTCGGCGGAAGTTTCCTTCGACGAGGCCATTTCGCTCCCGCGCATCGTGCGCAACGGCCGATTTCAAGTTCGGCAAACGTTTCGGCGAACGGGAAAAATTTCGCTTCCCGCCGCCGATCGGCGAAGCAACCGTGGTGCTCGCGGCGCAGGACGAAGTCGGCACGGTTCCCTATTTTCTGAAGTTGAAGGAAATGGATGTAAAAATCGGCGGCA
Organism: uncultured Acidobacteriota bacterium; assembly: GCA_963825365.1. Lineage (GTDB taxonomy): Bacteria > Acidobacteriota > Terriglobia > Acidiferrales > UBA7541 > Palsa-360. Next base: position 362,964 of record CAWGSV010000005.1, read on the forward strand.
ATGAAATCGACCGGCTGCGGCGCTGGTACCGGCAAGGAAAACTTTCCAAGTCGCGCGGAATGGTCGCATCGCGTTTCCCGAAAACGCCGACCCCGCGGCAGGTGGCGCGCATGATCCGCAAAGGCAGCCTGCAGAACGCGCGGTTTGCCGCCGCCGTCGTGGTGCGCGGCGATAAAGCAGGATCACCCCATGGAAATCCGTTACGACGCCACTCTTCCCGTCGCTTCTACCAAATCCGCCAGCGCGGACTGGCGCTCTCGCCGGTTTCCTATGCCACGGCGCAAATGGCGTCGCTCTTCATCAAGCATTTTCCGCGCGATTCCGCCGGAGTTTTTCCTCCAGGCGCAATCCCGCTGGAAAATCGCCAGGCAATCTTCAAAGATCTGAAATCGCGCGGCATTCGCGTGACATCGAAAATTACAAAGAAGAAGCCGTCGGACGACGAAGAAGAGTTCTAGTTCATTCGCATTTATGAATTGGGACGAAGGTTTCTAGTAGCAGAGGCTTCACAGACTGCAAAAAAAGTACTTTTCGTCATCCCGAGCGAAGCGAGGGATCTGCTTTTCTTCTCGGCTTCCAAGAAACAGCAGATTCCTCGGGCAAACCCCGCCCTTCGGAATGACATGGTGCGAATTATTCGCGGATTGTTCAGCCTGCGGGGTTTCGTTCTCGATAAGGACCAACCCCCGCAGGCTGAAGCCCGCGCCACCGCAATAATCACTCCGGCGAAATTGCTTCCGCGTCCGACTCCAGCGCGTGACCGCCCGCGTGGGCGTCCGCACCTTTCCTCCCTTGTGGGGGACGAACGAGAATGGGAAGAATGAGCGCGGCGGTCATCAAACTGGCAAGAAAGGTCAGAGCCTGATTGTAGTTTCCATTGATCTGGCGCAAATAGGCAAACAAGTAGGGACCAAACACCGAAGCGAACGCCCAGGGCAGCATCATCAATCCGAAGATCGAGCCGACGTCGCGCGGACCAAAATAGTCGGCGGCAAACGCGGGAGTAATTCCGTATGCGCCGCCGTAGCACATCACCAGAATGAAAGTGACTACTCCCAGAATCGGGAGCGAATGAATGGTGTGGTAGCTCCAGAACAGGATTACCTCGACCAGGTACATGGAGAAATAGGCCGTTTTCCTGGACGTCAAATCGGAAACCCAGGACCAAAAGATGCGTCCTGCGCCGTTGCCAATGCTGATGATGCCGACGAGGCCGGCTGCCGTCTTGACGCTTGCATTTCCCAGTTCCTGAAAAATGGGAGACGCCTGGGAAACGATGGACAAGCCGGCCATGGTGTTGATGGACATCAGTCCGCTGATGGCCCACCACTGCCAGGTGCCCAGCGCCTGTCCAAGAGTGAAATCGCGCGCGGAGCGCTGCGAAAGTTGTGTAGCCGACGGTGTCCAACCGTCCGGCCTCCAGCCTTCCGGTGGATTTTTCATGAATGAACCAGCCGCAGATGGCGATGATCCCGTAAGCCACGCCGAGGTAGGCAAATGTGGGCATCAGCCCCACATGCAGCATCAGCCAACCAGCGGCGGGCGCGGAAAAAAGCGAGCCCGCGCCGAATCCGGCTACGGCAATGCCGGTAATCAGCCCGCGGTGATCCGGAAACCATTTCACCAGCACCGCGATGGGAACGACGTAGCCCATGCCAAGCCCGATCCCGCCAATGACTCCATACGTCAGATAGAGCCACCACAGCCGATGCGCGGAAAAGCTGGCCAGAAACACTCCGCCGCCCCACAGGAGCCCCGCCGTCATGGCTACGACTCTGGGCTGAGTTCGTTTCATCCACAATCCGCCAACCACGGCGGCGCAGCCCAGAAAAAACCAGCTGATCAAAAATGTCGAGGTGATTTGGGAAATCGTCCAGCCAAATTCCTTGGAGAGAGGAATGCGAAAGACGCTCCAGGCATAGGCCGCGCCCAGCGCCATTTGCAGGCAGACGCCTGCAAGAGCCATTAACCATCGATTCGATACGGGCATGATTCCTCCACCGGTGTTCCCGCTCAATCTAGCCGCACTATGAAACCCATACTCTCGCGGCGTTCGTTTTCCAGCTCTATTCCCGCCTGCCCGCACCAATCTTCCCAGGCTCGTCCCTGCGCCGCCGGCTGGCTGTGCAATTCGCCGGAGAGATCGACTTCGCCCTGCGAAAGATAAGTGATCGGCTCGCCCATGGACATGGCCTTGATCATCACTTCGGCGTTCAGGCGCAAATAGAACGCAGTGAACACGGTGTCCTGCACATTTGTCCCCACCACCACGCTTCCATGGCCGCGCATCAGCGCTGCCTTGCCTTTTCCAACCGTGCCGGCGAGAGACTCTCCCATTTCGTTGGAGGTCACCAGCATGTTGGTATCGCCGAAATGATCGCGAATGTCCCACACAGGCACTTCGTGGCCAATGACGGCCGCGGTGTGCAGCGCCGGGCGCATCACCGTCTTGGTTACCGCCAGCGGAAGCAGTTCGTGCGCGTGATTGTGGCAGATGGCCATAACGTCCGGCCTGGCTTTGTAGATGCATCCGTGGATGAAGCGCTCCGAATACGGCCGCAGCCCGCGCAAATCGACCGGCGCGCTGTCCAAATCAAATTCGAGAATATCGTCCTTGGTCACCAGGCGCGGCGCGCGCGCCCGCGACATAAAAAAACGCTGCGGATTTTCCGGATTCCGTACGGTGACATGCCCGAAGGAATCCACCAGCCTCAGATGCGCAACGACGTGATTGGCAATCACCAATTCCGAAATGGCCGCACTGGCATTCACCGAGGGACTCCTCTTAATTCTTGTTTCCAGGCGAAATAATGCAGGAAGTTTGCACGCAAGGGAAAAATACTGCAAGGGTTTAAGTAGCACAGGCACTCTTGCCTGTGCGGTTTTCGCGATTGCAGCTTAATCGGTAGCGTGGCGACAGCTTACAAAACCGCACAGGCAAGAGTGCCTGTGCTACTCAACACCGCGCTTATCCGCCGCGAGTGTGCATTTCCAGGTGCGGGTCCTGGCGAAGCTGCTCGATGCCGACGAGCACGCCGCGCTTGCCTGTTGCGGCGCGCAATTCCGCGCCGCGATCCGCGCGCGCGCGCCAGATGGAGGAAATGTGCGCGGCAAGCTCCTCCGGCGGGGCGCCCGCGCGCAGCATCTTGCGCAGATCGATGCCTGCCTGCGCGTACAGGCACAGATACCAGAGACCGTCAGCGGTCAGGCGGCTGCGATCGCAGCTCTTGCAAAATGGCGTGGTGGTCGATGCGATGATCCCGAACACGGTGCCGTCCGGAAGCCGGAAGCGCTCGGCGGGCGCGGAGGAATTTTCGTTCAGCGGCGTGATCGTTCCGTAGCGATTGGCCAGCTGCTCGCAGCATTTCCGCGCGCGAAAAAACTTTTTCGAGCGACCATTCCGTCGCGCCGCCCACGTCCATGTACTCGATGAAGCGCACTTCGGCTTCGAGCGCCGCGCCCATATTCGATCAAGTCGGCCAGTTCGTCGTCGTTCACGCCGCGCAGCACGACCGTATCTAATCTTCAGCTTTGGAAAGCCCACACGGCGCGCGGCGGCAATTCCTGCAAGCACTTGCGCGTGCGTGTCGCGCCCTGCCAGCGCGGAAAACCGTTCCGGCCGCAGCGAATCCAGGCTAATCGTCACGCGGTGCAATCCGGCGGCGCGCAACTGCTCGGCCTGCTCGGCAAACAAAACGCCGTTGGTGGTGAGCGCCAGATCGCGGATGCGCGGATTGGCCGCCAGCATGCCAACCAGTCGCGGAAGATCGCGGCGCAGCAGCGGCTCGCCGCCGGTCAGGCGCACGTCTTCCACGCCCAGCGATGTAAACACCTCCACCAGCCGCGCGATTTCCTCGAAGGTCAGCAGTTCCTGCCGCGGCAGCCAGACGTACTCCTCTTGCGGCATGCAATAGTTGCAGCGCAGGTTGCAGCGGTCGGTGACCGAAACGCGCAGGCTATGCAGCGGCCTGCCAAGCTGGTCAGCTAGCGCGCCGCCCGGGGACACGTCCGCCGGGGTCTGAGAGTCGGGAAGCATACCTATATGTTAGGTGGTGTTGGCTTGAGCGTCAACCGTACAGAACCGTTTAGAATCGTAGAGAATCGAATGTGCGGCTTTCGCGGTTCCCTGCTGTAGACCTTCCGTCTTCGGCACGCGGGGGTTTTCCGCTAATTTCGAAGAAACTATCGCCCCATCGGCTGGCGTGATTTTGCGATTGCGAACCTGATCGCTACTTCGAGGATCTATCCGGCGCGGGCGGGGCTTCCTGAGTGGCGATGTCCTGCACGACCTTCCAGGATCCATCCGCCTGCTTCTTGTAGACCTCCACGTAACCGCCATGCTCGCTCACGCGCTGCTTTGTCTTGGGATCGGTGCTGGTGAAGGCGTACTTGCCTTGCGAATAGGCAATGTCTCCGGACCTGGCGACTTCGATCTTATCGGGATGAAAATCAAGCGTGGCGTTCGGATCGGCGAATTCCTCTTTCAATCCCGCACGAATTGCGTCCTTCCCCTTCATGATCGTCATCAAAGGAATCATCGATGTGCCGTCGTCCGCGTAGTGCGCCGCCACTCTCTCCACATCTTTATTTGCGAAATCCTTCACCCACAACGCTTCGCCGTCACGTATGGTTTGTTCGTCCGCCGCGCGCGTATCGGGAGCCACGGGAGGCTGGGCAGGCCTACAGCCAAGCTGAACCGCGAGCATTCCGCCGATTGCTGTGAGCACCAGAAACGACTTCATTGTGAGTGAGCCTCCGTAAGGTATTGTCGCATTGAAATGCCAACGGTGTGCCTAGAGGCTGAAAAAAAATCCAACTTTTTGTCATTCCGAACGAAGCGAGGAATCTCTCCTTGGTTTAGGCCAATGAAAAGAAAGAGAGATTCCTCGCCCCGCTCGGAATGACAAAAAATAAACTTATTTTCTCGCGGACTGTCTACCCCTCATCCTTGGACATTTCCTTCAGCTTGGCGACGACCGAGGGATCGGCCAGCGTGGTGGTGTCGCCCAGCACGCGGCCTTCGGCGATGTCGCGCAGCAGGCGGCGCATGATTTTGGCGCTGCGCGTTTTGGGCAGCTCGGCGGTAAAGAAAATATCGTCGGGCTTGGCGATGGAGCCGATTTTCGTGGCGACGTGATTTTTCAATTCGTCTTTCAGCGCGTCGCTGGCCTGGATTCCTTCCTTCAGCGTGACGAACGCGGAAATTCCCTGGCCCTTGATTTCGTGCGTCTTGCCGATCACCGCCGCTTCGGCCACGGAGGAATGATCCACCAGCGCGCTTTCCACTTCGTAGGTCGAGATGCGGTGGCCGGAAACATTCATCACGTCGTCCACGCGTCCCAGCAGCCAGAAATAGCCGTCTTCGTCCAGCTTGCAGCCGTCGCCGGTAAAATATTTTCCGGGATAGCGCGACCAATAATTCTGCACGTAGCGTTCCGGATCGCCGTACAGGGTGCGCAACATGGAGGGCCACGGTTTGCTCAAAACCAAATAGCCTCCGCCGCCCGGGGCCAACCGGCTTGCCGTCGATGTCCACCACCTCGGCGACGATTCCGGGAAGCGGCTGCGTGGCCGAGCCGGGTTTGGTGGCCGTGATTCCCGGCAGCGGAGAAATCATGATGCCGCCGGTTTCGGTCTGCCACCAGGTATCGACGATGGGGCAGCGCCCGTGGCCGATGGTTTCGTGATACCAGATCCAGGCCTCGGGATTGATCGGCTCGCCCACCGTGCCGATCAGGCGCAGCGAGGAAAGCTTGTACTTTTGCGGCCATCTCCTTGCCCCAGCGCATGAACGTGCGAATGGCCGTCGGCGCGGTGTAAAAAATGTTCGACGCCATATTTGTCGATCAGTTCGACCAGAAGCGGCCGCGATCCGGAAAGTCGGGCGTGCCTTCGTACATCACCGTGGTCGTGCCGTTGGCCAGCGGGCCGTACACGATGTAGGAGTGGCCGGTGACCCAGCCGATGTCGGCGGTGCACCAGTAGACATCGTCTTCCTTGATGTCGAAGACGTAGCGATGCGTGGTGCTCACGCCCAGCAGATATCCGGCCGTCGTGTGCACGACGCCTTTCGGTTTTCCCGTCGTGCCGCTGGTGTAGAGGATGAACAGCATGTCTTCGGCGTCCATCGGCTCGGCGGCGCATTCGTCCGAAGCGTTCGCGACAACGTCATGCCACCAGAGGTCGCGGCCCGGCTTCATGGAAATGGGCGCAGCTTTTCCCGACGCGTTCGAGGACCACCACTTTTTCGATGCGTGGGCGTTCCGGTGAGCGCTTCGTCCACGCTGGCCTTGAGCGGCACCACCGTGCCGCGCCGCCAGGCGCCGTCCGCCGTGATCACCACTTTTGCCTTGGCGTCGTTGATGCGCTCGCGCAGCGCCTCCGCCGAAAATCCGCCGAACACCACCGAATGCGCCGCGCCGATCTTCGCGCAGGCCAGCATGGCGATCGCCAGCTCGGGAACCATGCCCATGTAGATCGCGATGCGGTCGCCCTTCACGACGCCCAGCGATTTCAGCGCGTTGGCAAAGCGATTCACTTCGCGCTCGCAGCATTCCGAACGTGAGCACGCGCGAGTCGCCCGGCTCGCCTTCCCAGATGATGGCCGCCTTGTTGCGCCGCGCCGAGTGCGCGTGCCGGTCCACGCAGTTGTAGGTGACGTTCAGCTTCCCGCCCACGAACCACTTGGCCCACGGCGCGTTCCACTCCAGCACGCGCTGCCACGGCGTGAACCAGTCCAGATTCTTCGCCTGCTCCGCCCAGAAGCCTTCCGGATCCTTGGCCGCGCGATCGTAGATCGCCGGATCGTTCCAGTTGGCGCGCTCGCCTGAATTTTTCCGAGGGCGGAAATGTCCGGCGTTCATCGAGCAGCGCGGACAGATTTTTTTCGTTGGGCGAAGACATTTCGGCAGACTCCGATTGAAAGATCAAGCCCGAGGCAGCCCGCCCGTTTCACGGAATGAGTTCTCCATGAACGGCGGGCTTTTCACCCTGACTTGTGCGCATAGGATGTCGGAGGCGCGAGGGGTTGTCAATGGAGCGATTTGTAGTTCTGAGGCGCTCGCGGATAATCCCGCTGATCCGGCGCTGGCTTCCACGGGTAGCCCTCACAAGGGCCGCCGGGAATTACCATAAACAAAGTAACGCACACGTTAAAGGCGATGGGGTACAAAGTATTCAAATAACGAACTTCAACTATGGTAGCGTGAGTAGAGATACTAAACCCGAGGCCTAACGAACAGATGTGACAAGCAAAGAACCGAAAAGGAGGCAAAGTGTGTCTCGTAAACTCCGTATTTATGCACCTCCCAGCACTCCTATCGAACGTATCTTCGAAAAAGTAATGCGACGAAGGATGTCGTCCCAGGAAAGAATTCATTTTCACCTAAATCTAAAAAGGAAGCCTCCACCCGCATTGCGCGCGAAGCGCCGTAACCAGGTGAACTAACGTAGTCGGCCGCCGGCCAGATCCGGCGCTACAGCAAGAACTTGGCGAGGTTGCCTGAAAGCAAAGGTAGGTAGGAGTGAAACCGGGCCGACTTTGGCCGCGCGGGGATGGGCAGCGAAAAAAGGACTTCGCCCCAACTCCTGATACCAAGTTGGGGCAAGTTCAGTGGGCAGGATCAATCCTTCAGCAATACTCTCAAAAGCGAACCGTTCACTTGCATTCCACCGTTATAGCGAATAAATCCCAGCCTCTTGAATCTGTTCATGAAAAAGTTCACACGCGACCGGGTGCTGCCAACTACGGCCGCAAGTGTGTCCTGATTGACGGGATGGGAGATATGTTGATGGCTCTTGTCTTTTCCGAAGTCTGCAAGCAGCAGAAGCGCGCGCGCAAGCCTTTTCTCCGTTGAATTGAACATCAAATCCACAAGATTTTCCTCGGTTGCCCTGCCTCGAAGCAGCAAATAATTGAGAAAATAATCCGCAAATTTTCGGCTCTTGTGAATTTCCTTCATGATGTCAAGCTTCCGCACCTTTAGAATGACACAGTCCGTGATGGCCGTGGCGTTTGCCAGATGGGAGGTGTGGCCGGATATGCTGCCCTCCCCGAACAAGTCTCCCGGCCCCAGGATAGCCACGACGGCCTCTTTCTGTTGTTTCGACGTCACGGACAATTTTACCCGGCCCTTTTGAATGTGATACACGTGGGTCGCCGGCTTTCCTTGCAGATAGATCCCCGCCTTGCCGCGCACGGTGATCTGCCTGTTGGGTATCTGGCTGAATAATTTTTCGATTTCCGCTTCTTTTTTCCCTTTCATCTCCAACCTCCGATGGAAAGGAAATATTACTTTACATTGCCATATTTTGTCACGACTGTGCAAAAGTGCACACTTCGACTTGACAGGCATGATGACTCTAGTTCATTATCCAAACACGGGAGGTGTGCTAAATTGGACACCTTTAATAAACCCAGCCTGAGCTGCACTGCCCTTCGCGGGAATCACCGATTGTGCTTGAGCTATCGAATTCACCATCGATGTCCTGAGGGTGATTTCTACAAGTGGACTGTAGTGGATAACCTGCCCCTTACGCTGGAAGAGGTTTGCGCAAGCGAATGGCAGTTTGATTGCCCCCATCACGGCGCCCAGTGGGCACGCCCGTTCCAGGCTGAAATTAAAAAGTTTTTCACAAGCAAGCAAAATTATTTTCAAGAATCAGTTTCCAGTTTCGTGGCGCAGCTTCGAAAAGGCCTAAACCAGCAAACAATGTGATCGCGTGATCGGGAATTCCGGCGGCAAATTACTTACAAGAGAGGTTCTTCTGCCATGTTAAGGAAAACTACTGTTGCAGCACCAATTCACCTCGCATCAGTTTTGCGAGGACTTTATGGCCGAGTCGCCAGGCGACTCGATGTTGACCCCTCCTATGTGAGCCGTGTTGCCCGGGGTGAACGCCAATCGTCAAAGATTGAAGCCGCCCTGGAACGTGAGATGCGCCAGGTCATGAAATTTCAGACCAGCAATGGGAATGGCAATGGCAATAAATCGCGCAAGCGTTCCGCCAACCACAATGGCTCTGGCCGTAGCCGCTAGAATTCCATGGAAGTGCGCAGGTCTGCTGGGGGCAAACGAAGCGGATGCCAGCTTCGGATAAGACTTGCAAAAGATTGCTCATTTTATCATTCCGAGCAGAGCGAGGAATCTCTCTTAGGTTTGAGTCAATGATAAGAAAGAGGGATTCCTCACTCCGCTCGGAATGACATGATGTTTTGGAACAATTGAAATGCCCCGCTGAAATTCCCCGCTTGAGCCTGCCTGGCGCAGAAAGCTGTTCGCGGACACTCGGCTTCCACTACAATCAGGCGCGTGGCACTTGCTGGGCAGAGGAGCGTTCGCCGTGGAATCCTTTGACTTGATCGTGATTGGCTCGGGGCCTGCCGGAGAGAAAGGCGCGGCGCAGGCGGCGTATTTCGGAAAGCGCGTGGCGCTGGTGGAGCGAGGGCCGAACCTGGGCGGCGCGGGCGTCAATACCGGCACGATGCCGAGCAAGACGCTGCGCGAATCGGCGCTTTATTTTTCCGGGCTTGCGGCAGCGCGGGCTTTACGGCATCGATTACTCGCTGCGCGAAGGGCTGACGGTGCAGGGCTTCATGCACCGCAAGGACGCGGTTGTGTCCGCGGAGCGGCTGAAGATTGCTTCCAATCTGACCGCGCACAAAATTGAATTGATCTCGGGCACGGCGCAGTTTGAAGATCCGCACACCATCAACGTTAATCGATCAGCACGGCGCGACTCGGGAGCTGCGCGGCCAGGCGATCTTGATCGCCACCGGCTCGAACGCCACATCGCCCGCCGGAAATTCCCTTTGACGACAAAACAATTTTCGATTCCGATTCCATCCTGGCGATGGACCGTATGCCGAAAAGCATGATCGTTGTGGGCGGCGGCGTGATCGGCTGCGAATATGCTTCGATTTTTACAGCCATGGGCGTCGAAGTGACGCTGGTCGACGGACGCGAACGCCTGCTGCCGTTTCTGGACGCTGAAATTTCCGAGCTGTTGCGCGCGCGCCTGGCAAGCCTGGGTTTGAAAATCCTTTTTCAAGAGCGCGCAAAGGGAACCGAGCGCGTTGCGGGCGGAGTTCGCATGACGCTGGCTTCAGGCAAAGTTCTCGAGGCGGAAACAGCGCTTGCTTGCCGCCGGACGCCGCGGCGCGGTCGCGGGATTGCATCTTGAGAAGGCCGGCCTGGGAATCAACGATCGCGGCAACATTGACGTGAACAATCACTATCAAACCGCACGTGCGGCACATCTATGCCGCCGGAGACGTGATCGGTTTTCCCGCGCTGGCTTCCACCTCCATGGAGCAAGGCCGCGTGGCCATGTGCCACGCATTCGGCTTCCCGTACAAAGAGCGGCTGGCATCGCAACTGCCCATGGGCATTTATACGATTCCGGAAATTTCCGCGGTGGGCGAAACGCAGGAAACCTGCGAAATCAGAAAAATTAACTACCAGGTGGGCCGGGCGAAATATGCCAACAACGCGCGCGGGCAGATGATCGGCGAATCCACGGGAATGCTGAAGCTGATTTTCCGCGCGGACAACAAGCAACTGCTAGGCGTGCAAATTTTTGGAGAAAACGCCACCGAATTGATTCATCTGGGAATGCTGGTGCTGGAGTCCGGCGGCACAATCGACCGGTTCATCGAGCTGGTTTTCAACTTCCCCACGCTCTCCGAGCTTTACAAGTACGCCGCCTACGACGGCCTGGGCAATCTGGCCGGCCACAAAATGCGCGAAGGGTGAGGGTTTGCGTAGCGCAGGCTTCAGCCTGCGGGGGTTAATCCTTGCAAGGATCTAAAACCCGCAGGCTGAAGCCCGCGCTACTTAAACTCGAGCGAAAATCGCTTCATGTATCCCTCGGAAACTTCCAGATCTTTCTATTCGATCTCGGCAATGCGGCGGGCATGCCGCCCGCCGGCGAACGCAGTGACCAGCCAGACCTTTACAATTTCCAGGGCCAGATCCTCGGGAATCATTCGCTCGCCCAGCGACAGAACGTTGCTGTCGTTGTGCTCCCGCGCCAGGCGGGCAGTCTCCAGGCTCCAACACAACGCGCAACGCACGCCGCGCACCTTGTTGGCGACAATCGCTTCGCCGTTTCCCGATCCGCCAAGCACGATGCCGCGTTCGAATTCGCCGCGCGCCACCGCTTCCGCCGTGGGGCGAATGAACAGCGGGTAGTCGACCGGCTCGGCACTAAAAGTCCCAAAATCATGGACTTCGTGGCCGAGCGAAGTCAAAAGTGCTCTTATCTTTTCCTTGTATTCAAATCCGGCGTGGTCGGAACCAATGGCTATCTTCAAGGGCTCAGCATAGGGCGATGGAATTTGTGTTGTCAAGGGCGAGGCGCGCGGAAATATTTTGCGCGCGGCATCTGTAGCTCACTTCACACGGCCCAACTGGTAATTCAAGTTGGCCGTTTGGCCTTCGTAGTCGTACTGCGCGCTGACTTGCTCGACCTGTGCCTCAGTCAAATTCAATTGCGCCTGGCTGAGTTCAATGATCGAACTCAGACCTAAACCGTAGCGCCCTTTGGCCAGATCGAAAGCCTGCGTAGTTTGCTCGAGCAATTGTTGCGTGAGGGAAAGGCGTTGGTACGCGGACATGGCGTTGAGCCAGGAAGTTCGAACGTCCTGAGCAATGCGGTTCTGAAGGTCGCGAAGGAATTGCTGTTGCGCTCGCGCACGGGCTGTGGCTTCCGTGTGCTCGGCGTTGAAGAGGCGTCCATTAAAAATGGGAATGTTGACGTTAAATCCGGCAGCGGCGTAACGGCTGGACAAGTTGTCCTGCCGGTAGGGAACGAGGCCAGCCACACCGGCAGCGGAAATAGTGGGAAACCACAGATCGCGTTCGGCGGTGGCATAGCTTTGCGCCGAACGCACGTCCAGCCCCTGGCTGACAATTTCCGGCCGGTTCTGTAAGGCTTCCGCGATGAGCGGCGCGGCATCGGGCGGAGGAGGACCGGGCAGAGTCTCGTCGACGAGCTGGAATGTGCGTTGATCCGAATAGCCCAGCGCGTCAGAAAGTTGCGCGAACGAGGACTGCAAATCGTTTTGCGCCTGCACCAGCAAAAGCTGCGCTCTGGCCAGGTCCACGTTGGCAAAGCTTACGTCCAGGCCAGACTTGAGACTGCTCTTAGCCAGCGCGCTGACCTGGTCCACCACCAACTGGCGTGCCTTCACGGTTTCTTCCGCGACTTGGAGCACGGACTGGGCCTTCATGGCGTTGAAGTAAGACAGATCGACGGCCAGCAGCACGTCGGAGCGGGAGGTGACCACATTTTCCTGCGCCGCTTGCGCATGAAAGCGCGAGCTCTTGGAAAGCTCGTGCGTGCGGCCGAAGTCCGTCAGCAACTGGCTCACGGACGCGCCCTCGGCAAATTTGTTGTCGAGGGAGGAACTGGTTAAGAAACCGGCGGCAATGGCGCTGTTATTTTCGGCCTTCACGCCCGTAAGTGCTCCGTTGGCCTGTGGGTAATACGCGGATTGAACTTCCTTCACCTGCGCGGCGGCGGCTGAGGCCAATTGCGTTGCCGCCTGAATCCGCGGATGATTCTGGATGGCAATGCTTTCGGCATCCGCCAATGTCAGCCGCTGCGCATTTTGATTTTGCGCTTGCGGTTGAGCTGGAGTGGAATAGGCTGGCGGAGCTTGCGCCTGGCAACGAATGGCTGCAAAAAAAGCGCCTGAAATAAATATGAAAAGTAGCGATCTGCGAACGCTTTGCATTAGTTTGCTCCCTCTGTGGCAGGAGCGCCGGCCATAGCCTCACGACGCCGGTAGATCAACAGGTATGCCGCCGGCACCACGAAAATGGTCAGCAGGATCGAAGAGATCAGGCCACCGATGATGGCCCGCGCAAGCGGCGCGTACGCTTCGCTTCCCGTCTCAAGTTTGAAGGCCATCGGAAGAAGTCCCACGACAGTCGCGAGTGAGGTCATCAAAATCGGACGCAAACGGATGCGGCATGCGTGGGCTACGGCCTCGATGACGCTGCGCCCTTCGCTGCGGAGAACGTTGGCGAAATCCACGATGAGAATACTGTTTGAGACGACCATCCCCTGCAACATCACGATGCCCATCAGCGACTGGATGTTCAAAGTGGTGCCTGTAAAAACAAGGGTAATGATCACTCCCACGAGACCTGTCGGAACAGCCAGCACGATCAGGAAAGGGTCGGTAAAAGAGGCAAACTGCGCCACGAGAATTAAGTACACCAGCAGGATTGCCAGGACCAGGCCGATGCCGAAGCTGCGGAAGGAATTCTGCATGGTCACCACCAGTCCGCGCATGTTGATCCGAAGATTGGATGGAATCTTGGTGTTGGCGATGATCTTCGAAATTGCCGCAGCGGGCTTTCCCAAATCTTCGCCGGATGGAGCTACGTAGATATCCAGGGACCTTTGCAGTTGATAGTGGTCCACTTCCGTGGGGGACTGTACCACGCTCACGTCCGCAACTTGATTCAGGTAGGTGGGCAATTTCAAACCGGAGCCGCGTAGCGGCATGGCCTTCAAATCCTGAATCGAACGGACCTGATTTTCCTGATACTGCACGGTCACAAAATAATTGTTCCCGCTTTTGGGATCCACCCAATAACCGGGGGCAATCATTGCATTGGATGTGAGCGAAGTGATGAGGTTGTCCACGACTTCCTGAGGATTAAGTCCCAGTTCACTGGCGCGAGCGCGGTTCACATTCACCTGGAGCGCGGGATAGTCCATATCCTGGGGGATATAAACATCGGAAATTCCGGGAATCGCCCGGAACTGGCGCGCCAGGTCCTGCGCAATGTGATCGTCCTGGGTGAGGTCCATTCCGCTTACTTGAACATCGATCGGCGCCGGGGCGCCCTGGTTGAGAACTGCATCGACCAAGCCACCCGATTGAAAGTAAGTTCGCAGGTCGGGAATTTGTGACGCGATGCGCGAGCGCACTTGATCCATGTAAACGAAGCTGCTTTCCTTGTGCTCTTCCTTCAACCCCACCTGAATAAATGCGGTGTGCATACCCGAGTTGGGAGTGAACAGCGATGAAAGGTCGGGCGTCAGGCCGATATTGGAAACGATGGTTTCCAGTTCCTTCGGCGGGACAACCTGATGCACGATGTCTTCCACGCGTTTCACGTAATCATCCGTCAACTCAATCCGGGTGCCAGTCGGCGCCTTCAGATTGATCACAAATTGGCCGGCGTCGGTTCGCGGAAAAAAGGAGACGCCCATGAAGGGGTACAAGAGAAAGCAAAGGCAAAAGAATATCAAGAAACCCACGACTACCTGGACGGGACGATCAAGCGCTTTCCTGACCCATTTTTCGTAGAAATTCAGCATCACTTCGAATTTCGCATTAAACCCGGAATGGAATCTTGCGCCCCAGGATTTTTTATTCCCAGTCATGCCCGTGCTCGTGGTCATGAATAGCTTTCAAATAGTTGGCGCAGAACAGGGGCACAACTGTAACCGCGTCGAAGTACGAAGCGAAAAGCGCGAGCACAACACCGAGCGCCAACGCGCCAAACAAATAGGAGCTCACACCGAAAAGAAAGGTGACCGGAAAGAACACCACAACGGCAACCAGCATGATGGCCAGGACTGCCAGAGCGACTTCGTTTGTGCCTTTGACGGCCGCTACGGCGGGTTCTTCGCCCATTTCCAAATGGCGGTAAATGTTTTCGATTACCACAACGGAGTCATCAATCAGGCGCGAAAACGCGAGCGCCAGTCCGCTGAGCACCATGGCATTTATCGATTTACCGGCGCTGTGCAAGATGAAAAATGTAATAAACACGGAAATTGGAATGGATAGAAAAACGGCGACAGTGGCGCGAAAGCTTCCCAGAAAGATCAGGATCATCGACCCCGGTAAGCAGGATTCCAATCCCGCCTTCACGTAACACTGTGGAAATAGCTTCCTTAACAAAGACAGACTGATCGAAGGTGACAAACGCTTTCAATTGCGACGGAATATCGCGCAGGTCCTTGATGGCATTCCTGATCCCATTTACGACCGCGATCGTGTTGGTATCGCCTCCCTGTTTCTGCACTGCCACGTATACGGATTTCTGGCCATCCACACGGACGATGTTGTATTGCAGGGCGGAGCCGTCCACCGCTTTGCCGACGTCGCGCAATAAAAACGGATTTTTCTCCTTCGGTTTTTAGGGGGACTTCGATTGAGGCCATTGGCATCCGCAACCTGCGCGTTGGTGTAAATGTTGTAGTCGATGGGACCGAGGCGCACATCTCCGGCGGGCAAAATCAAGTTTGAGGAGTTCGTGGCGCGGACCACGTCCATGGGACTTAATTCGTGGGCCTGCAACTTGAGCGGGTCCACGTAGACCATGATCTGCCGGTACTTCCCGCCATAGGGCGGCGGAACGGTCGCGCCGGGAACGCCTGCAATCTGGTTGCGAATCTGGAATTGCAGATAGTCGTGCAATTGCGTCTCGTTCAGTCCCTGGCCCTCAACCGTCAGCAGGCATACGGGCAAACTGGAGGCGTCCACCTTCAGCACGACGGGAGGCAGAGTTCCCTGAGGAAGTCTTCGCAAGTCCGCCATGGCCAGATTGGATATTGAAGTGACGTCCGCATCGGCATCCGTACCCGGCTGGAAATAAATTTTGATCAAACTCACTCCGGGCAAGGATCGCGATTCCATGTGGTCCACGCCGCTGGCCAGCGTGAAGAATCGTTCAAACGTGTCGGTGATGTCGGCTTCGATCTGCTGGGGGGGCATGCCGCTATAGAACGTGGCAACCAGGACGACGGGAATATTGATGGGAGGAAACATATCCACCGGCATGCGGGCCACGCTGGTCAATCCCAGCACAACTACGAACAGGCAAAACACAATAATCAGATAAGGATGACGGACAGCGAAGGATGGCATCTATTTCTCCTCTTCCATGCGCGAAGGTTCAACCAGCTTGGGCGCAACGATTTCGCCCGCCCGGTACTGCCCCAGGCTTCCGAAAATAATGGTTTCGTTTTCCTGCAGGCCGGATGTGATTTCGACGTTGGTCGCGGATTGCAGGCCCACCGCCACATCTCGTGTTTCAATTTTGTTTCCCGCTCCGACGACCATCACGTTTCCCTTCCCTTCGCCCGTGGTTTGGAACGCCTGCACCGGCACGGTCAAAACTTTCGCGTCCATATGAAGGGGTATTTTTACGGAGGCGTACATTCCAGGCACCAACTCATACTTGGGATTAGGAACATCCACTTCGGTGTGCATGGTCCGCGTGGTTGTATCGATCTGATCGGAGAAGCGAATAATTTTTCCTTCAAAGCTTCGATTCATCCCCGAAACATTGACGGCAACAGATTCTCCAACGTGAATGCCGGAAACCGCCCTTTCAGGAATCGGAATCACCAGGCGCAGCAGACTGTTTTGCGAAAGCCGGCAAAGCGCCGAATCTCCCTTGTTGGAGGAAGTGCCCGCGGGAAGCAGCGCGCCCGTGTATGCATAAATCTGGGTGATGACGCCGTCGAAAGGCGCCGTCATGCGCGCGTAATCGAACATGGCCTGATCCTTGCCAAGCGCGGCCTTGGCAACCAGCAAGGCCTGCTCGGCCCCGGCCAGCGCTGCTTTCTGCGCGGAAACATCCGCGTCCGCTTCCAGGTCTTTGCCCTTGGCCACGTCGATTTCCTGTTGCGCGACAAGCTCGGGGCGCGATTTCTGCACGTCGGCCAGGCGCGTGTAAGTGATGTGCGCGACGGTGTACGCCGATTGAGCGCGATTCAGATCTTCGCGAGCGCGTGTCAACTCCTGATCGCTGCGGCGGATGGAAGCTTCATCCTGCTGTAATTGTTGTTGCAGCTCGGGAATTTCCAGCACGGCCAGGATTTGCCCCTGCTTTACGTGGGTTCCGTAGTCGACGTAGAGTTTTTGAATGTAGCCGGAAACTTTTGCGTACACGTCGACTTCCTGAAACGGCTGGAATTCCGAGGCGATCTCCAGGTTGTCAGCAATGTTTCCTCGCGACACTTTCACGACGGGCGCCGCGGGGGCGCTCGCCGCATCGGCGGCGGATTTTTGCCCATCACCGCATCCAAAGAGAATGCAGGAAAAAATCAGCAGGATAAAAACACTCATGGTTCTATGGATCACCCTCACGGAATAACCTCCATAAACTCGCATCACTGCCTCAGTCTCTTAAAGTCCCTCTTTTAACTCGAAGCTCATCCACGACCGACCGCAGCTTTTCCATCGTGAATTCGCGGGATTGGCAAAGCTCGATAATCTTCCGCTCTTCGCCTAGCATCTGCTGGGCCACGGCGGGAATTTTTTGCGCGATCTCGATTGGAACGGTCTGGACGCCGTGCCGGTCTCCGTGCAGCAGGGCGCCTGGCTTCACATTCATTTGGCCAACCACTACAGGTCCTCCGAAATCTAAAACGTGAGCGAAGGCGTGGGAAACGGAAAAATTGCCTGCAAACATTTGGAATTTAAGCTCCCTGGCCACTTCGACGTTGCGGACCGCACCATTTGTCACCACCCCGATACATCCAAGGGCGCGCAATATATTGGTGTGAACGTCGCCGATGAACGATCCCAGGCCCGGCTTGGGGTCCAAATCCTCTATGACTAATATGCGGGGCGCCGGAATGCTTGCTAAGCATTCCAGCCAGTTAAGAAGGTAGTAATACTTATCCCCTTCCATTGGCGGCTCGGAAGTTCTAACGCGTACTGTGGCCGCGTAGCCCACTAACGGCGGAAAATCCTCAAAAGCGCAACGCACGGTGGAATCGGCAAACCCTGAATTGCGCAAACGCACACCAAATGTTTCAATCGCGTTTGCCACGCTGCAAGCATCTAATTGGCGCAATTGCTCCAGCGCAGCCGGCTCAAGCGCCAAATGATTTGTGGTCATCGTGTTCCTTTCCTGAATTCAAAACTCAGGGACAGTATCCGCTTGTGGTCGGGCCCAAATTCAAAATTGCCACTGTTCTGCAGGGGTCACTTTCATGTCGAATCGCGATGCGGCTCGGCCCAAAAATGGGAAACGCCTACAGGTCAAATTCCAGCGACTTTCAATTAATTATTGGGAAAAAGTGCAGGCACTCGGCCTGCTGTTAATTATGCAGAGGGCGGTGCGCGAAGCGGGTGATAGGAAAGGAAAAAATCGTCATGGCCGGGTAAAGCGGTTTCCGGCGGTAATGGAAATACTCGAGGTAATCCTTCGAATAGCGATCCTCGATTGCGCAAGGCACGGCCTCTGCCCATCGCCAAACAGGCATTTAAACGGCGCCGCAAATTTCGACGAATGGCCCGCCGACATTTCCAAGGCGGCGGAACTCCCAATCGGTCCATTCTGAATCAGGATCGGGAGGAAACTCCATTGCACGATGCCGAGAACCAACACGCCCGACAGCAAAAGTAGGCATGCTAAATATCTGCGGTCTGTAGAGTATTTTTGATTCATGGGTGGCTTGCGTCTAAGCGACGAAAGCTGTACAACTACAACGAGACTAGCATCATGAGAGAAAAAGTGTCAAGAATTCGACATAGGTGTGTGTACCCCTTAATTACTCGGAACGCTTCCCTACGAATAAATTAGAGGCAACGGCGGTGGATTTGGATGCGCGGAAACGTGCTTTTTGTCGAGGATGAACTGGCGCTGCAAATGACTGTTGGCGACCGCTTGCGGAACGAAGGTTACACCGTCGATTACGCCGCCAACGGGGATGAGGGATTCGAAAAAGCCACGCAACTTCCGTTTGACCTCATCATCCTCGACGTCATGCTGCCCAAACGGGACGGTTTCGACGTGTGCAAAGGCATACGCGAGGCCGGGCTGATCACCCCGATCCTGATGCTCACCGCGCGCGGGCAAACCAGCGACAAGGTCAGACGGACTGAAAATTGGCGCGGACGATTACGTAACAAAACCATTCAACGCCCTGGAATTGATGGCGCGGGTCGAGGCGCTATTGCGGCGCGCGCCCGTTCGCCCGATTGCCCAAACCAGCGGTTTCGATTTCGGATCCATTCATGTGGACCTTATGGGCACAGAGGCCACGCGGGACGGAAAGCCCGTGAATCTTTCCGCGCGCGAATTTCAACTGCTCCGCTATTTCATCGATCGTCGCGGGGCAACGCTTTCGCGCGACGAACTCTTGAAACAAGTATGGGGCTACAGCGCCAATATGTTTACGCGCACTGTGGATGTGCACGTCGCCAGCCTGCGCCAAAAACTGGAGGACGATCCGAAACAGCCCCAATTTATTTTGACCATGCAGGGTATCGGTTACAAGTTCAAGGCTTAGCGACAAATCATGAAATTGCCCATCAAAGAGCGCGAGTTCTCGACGATCATCATCATTCTCGCCGTGATCGTGGTGATCGTCCTGGGAATGCTGCAATTCCGCTGGAGCAACCAGGTCAGCGAAGCCACTAGCATCCGCCTGGCTGACAGCTTGCAGATGTCCATGATTAACTGGCACCTCGATCTGTTCCGCGTCTTCTCCGAAGTTTGTGTCGCTTTACGCGTCGATCCTGACTCTGGCGCCCAGGATGACTGGTCCCAATACGCGCGAAGATTCCAGGATTGGAAAAAGACCACCGCGAATCCAAACCTCGTTGCGGGACTTTATATTTTGCAATTCGACGAGCCTCCGGCCGCACAAGCGCTTCGACTTTCGACTGCCGGCCAGCGATTCGTGCCGACCGATTGGCCGTCGAACCTCTCTGGGCTGCGCGGAGATCTTCAGAAGGCTTCTACCAAAGTAGAGATAATCTCGCCCTCTGAGACCTCCGGACGGACAAATCCCCTCAACGCTCAGGACGCCGGCCTGGAATTCGCCAACCGCTACTTTACTGGCGGGCCGTTGGCGGGCTGGCAGTTCGAGCCTCGCATCCCCGCGCTGGTCCGCTCCATCGGGCGCGATTCCTCCACTTCCTCCGGCCGTCAGGTTCCGAAACGCAGCGCTATGGACTGGATCGTAATCGTGCTGGACCGCAATGATGTACAGGAAAATATTCTTCCGGCCCTCGCGCAACGATATTTTCGCGGCACGGAAGGACTTGACTACCAGATTGCGGTCAGCGCGGGCGGGAACATGGGGGGCCCGCTGTATTCATCGGACCCAGGATTCGGCAACATTGATATCGCCGATGCGGATGGCACCATGAACATCTTCGGCCGACTGCGCGGCGACGGAAAGGGCTCTCCGATTCATATTTTCCATACGCCTTCCGAGGAAAATGGGCCGGCGACTTCGGCTGCGGTCACATGGTTTCCGCTGCTGCAAGACGCGGGCGCCGACCAGGACTGGCGCTTGATCGTAAGGCATCGCCGGGGAGGCGCTCTCGGAGCATTCATTGCGGATTCGCGCAGGCGCGATCTGGCTATTGGTTTTGGCGTGCTCTTGCTCCTGGTGATCAGCATGGCGATTTTGATCTTTACCAGCACTCGCGCGCAAAGACTGGCCAAGGTGCAAATGGATTTCGTCACCGCGGTTTCTCACGAACTGCGAACTCCCCTGACCGTCATCAGCTCGGCGGCGGAGAATATCGCCCATGGCTTGGTGGAAGGAAAACCGCAACTCGAACAATACGGGTCCGTGATCGGAGCGCAGGCCAGGAAACTATTTGAAATGGTGGAACAAATTCTGCTTTTCGCCGCAATCCGCGAGGGCAAGCAGCGCTACAGCCTGCGTCCGCTGGATGTGCCGGAAATTCTTCACGCGGCTCTTTCCGGCACGGCGGGGCTGATTCGAACCGCGGGGTTCCAGGTAGAGCAACAAATTGAACCGAATTTGCCGCGAATCGTTGGCGATCTTCCGGCCCTCTCGCAATGCGTTCAGAATTTGATTACCAATGCCCTGAAATACGGCAGCGCACAAAAGTGGATTGGAATTCAGGCGCGATTCACCGAGCATTGCCCGACCGGGAAAGAAGTTCAAATAAGCGTTTCGGATCGGGGAATCGGAATCGCCCCCGAGGAATTGCGGCATATCTTCGAGCCGTTTTATCGCAGCCCTTCTGTAACGGCTGCTCAAATTCATGGAACCGGCTTGGGTCTTCCCCTGGCGAAAAGCATTTTGGAATCCATGAAGGGCCAAGTCACGGTGAAAAGCACCCCAGGACGGGGTAGCACATTCACCCTGCATTTGCCTTCCGAGGGACATTCGGTGCGGCCAATGGAAATCAAGACTACCGAAGCGGTTCCCTTCTGATTTCTTCTCATTTTATCGCAGCAAATCCCGCGCTTGGCATGGTCAAACCGAGCGCACCAACGGTTGTATGAAATTAAGGGTAACTCACGGCTAACATTTAACTTACCTCCCACATGGTTGATCTGCTTCGGCTGCTCATGCCCAATCCTCTCGGTTAGATGACGTGAGGATTTTTACAACATCCTTACAGCAGATTGCTCCGATTCCATTGTAATTTTAAATTCGCAAATATTAGGAAGGCGTCTAACTTATTGGATGGACGCTTTTGGGTGTGTCTCATCCCTGAAGATTGCTTCGGTATGAAGTTTCGACCGAATAGTCGTGAGCGGAAATGCCACTTTCGATTTGAGGCCCTATTTTGTTGAAACAACTTAGTGAAATCCTGCGTGCGACGATCATTCTGGCGGGTGTTTTGGCGTTCGGCGCCTCTTCCGGATTTGCTCAAATGAACACCGGAGAAATCGACGGAGTAGTTCGCGATCCTACCGGGGCTGTGGTAATCGGCGCAGGCATCACAGCCGTGGAAAGCGGTACACAGATAAAATATTCAGCCATCAGCAATGACGCCGGCGAATACTTGCTGGCTCAGCTTCCCGTCGGGCGCTATGAGTTGACCGTGAATATGGGCGGATTTAAGCAGATTGTGCTGCCCAACATTGAGCTGCATGCGGGCGACCGTCTGCGCCAAACCTTCACGCTGGAACTTGGTGAGCAAAGCGAGACTTTAACTGTCAGTGTGACGCCCGGTTTGTTGCAGGTGGAGTCGGCCGCCATCCAGGACACCATCCAGCAGCAGCAAGTCATTGATCTTCCCCTCAAAGGACGCGAGTTCATCGACCTGGTTGGGTTGACACCTGGCGTGACCAATCCGCCGGCCGGCACGCGCGGATCAGCGCTGCAGCAAACGGGGCAAACTTTTGGAATTCTTGGGCAGCGGGGCGGACATAATCTGTACCTCGTCGATGGCGTTTCGGTCACCGATGAAGCCTTCAACAATCTGGTTCTCAGCCCATCGGTGGACGACATTCAGGAAGTGAATATTAATCAAACCTCTTATGACGCGGAATTTGGCGGAAAATCGGGCGGCATTCTCAACGTAATCACGAAAACCGGCAGCAACACCTTCCATGGCAGCTTGTTTGAATTTGTGCGCAACGATTTTTTCGACGCCAGGAATTTTTTCATTAGGCCTGGTCAGCCCGACCCGCCTTTCAAGCAGAATCAATTCGGCGCATCAGCAGGCGGCCCGATTCAGAAGGGCAAGACTTTTTTCTTCGCCAGCTACGAAGGCCAGCGCATCCGCCAATCTCAAACTCAGCTGTTCGCCGTTCCCACCGCTTTGGAGCGCGCAGGCAACTTCACAGGCTCCGGAATCGTGGTCAATAATCCGAGCACGGGGACCGAATACGCGAACGATACAATTCCCGCGATTGACCCGGTGGCCGCAGCCATACTTGCTAAAACACCATTGCCAACTCCGGGCCTAACAGGGAGCAACAACCTGAATGACACGGCGCTCTCCACGACAGACGTCAACCAGTACAACGCCCGCATCGACCATTCCTTTGGCACCAGCGACAATATTTTCGTGCGCGCGTCGGTATTCGACGCCAACGGATTCCTTCCCTTCGGATCGTCCGCGCTCAATGAGGCACTCTTCCCGGCGTTCGGGTATGGCCTGCGAACTCATACAGACAATTTGTCAGCGACCTGGAGCCATATTTTCAGCACCTCCTGGCTCAATGAATTGCGGTTTGGCTGGTTGTGGGTGGGCGGAGGAGAACTCAGCCTCAATACTCAAAACAATATCGCCGCGCAGACGGGGCTGCAAGGAGTGAGCGGCGATCCTCAGGATGTCGGATATCCCTCCGTCACCATATCCGGCTTTTCGGCCATGGGAGAGCCGACGAATTACGTCACGCGCAAGGACAACGACGTCGAACTTTATGACAACGTAATCTGGCACCATGGAACTCATACCGTAAAATTTGGAGGCTATTTTTTCCATCTCAATTTCGATCCAGTGAATGCGCAAAATGCCAGGGGGACGTTCCAATTCACGGGCAAATGGACAGGAAATGCCCTGGGGGATTTTCTGCTCGGTGATCCCAATCAAGGTTCGGGGTCGTCTCAAGGTCGAGGAAATTTAATGGGCAGCACCGACTGGGTACACCTCTACATTGAGGACGGCTGGCAGATTACGTCCAGCCTCAAACTCGATATCGGCGTGCGCTACGAATTCAACCGCAACGTAACCGATGCCAACAACGACATGGCCATTATCAATACCATGGTGCCCGGCGGGGAGATCGTCATCGCCAGTAACAGCGCCGGTCAGCTTTCACCTTCGGCATCCGCCCTAGTCGGAAACATCCCATCCGGCCTTACTTATGTCACTTCAAAACAGGCCGGCTGGAATAGCAGTTTGCTAACGGCTCGCCCACTGCGGCTGGCGCCTCGCATTGGCCTGGCATGGGCCTTGCCGGACCACAAGACGGTGATCCGATCGGGATTTGGGATCTATACCAATCAAGCGGCGTACAGCATCATTCAAAACGCCGCGCTGAACTTGCCCTTCTATGTGGCCAAAACAGTAAATAACAGCAAGCCAATTGGGACAGTCCTCTACAACACGGAAAACATCCTCACCGCCTCCGGCTCGTTCAGTGGAAACAATATCAACCACGATTTCAAAATCGAATACAACAATGTATGGAACCTGTCGATCCAGCGCAGCCTCTCTCCCACCACATCATTGCAAGCGCAATATGTTGGATCGTACACAGTCCACGCCGACAACGAGACTTATCAGAATCTCTTCCCGAACAGTTGCTTAAATCCTGCGCTGGGCTGTTCTCACGTGCGACCCATTCCGCAGATGAGCGGATTCCCGACAATCACATGGGATGGCTGGGAAAAGTATCATGCACTGGCGGTGACCTTGACTCAACATTTGTGGCGAGGATTGGGCGTCAATGCCACCTACACCTGGTCCAAAGCGTTGGACGATGCCTCCAACCCCGGCGCGGACAATGCCGGACCTAATTTCCCTCAGGATCCCGCCAATTTGGCGGCGGAAAAGGGGCTGTCCGATTTCGACCACCGGCATCGATTCGTTGCGAACTTCCTGTATCAGCTTCCATTCCTGAAAAATTCGGAAGGCTGGATCCATACGGCGTTCAGTGAGTGGCAGGTGGGAGGCATTTGGACGCTGCAAACCGGAGCGCCCTTTACAGTGAATCTTTCAACGGACAATGCCAATAACGGTGAACCGCTATCCGCGCCATCGCAACGGCCAAATCTGATTTGCAATCCCAACAGCGGTCCAAAAACCACGGCGGAATGGTTCAATACATCCTGTTTTACGACTGCCACCCTGGCTCCATTCACCTACGGAAATGCCGGGCGCGACATTGTCATTGGGCCTGGCCTCGACGATTTCGACGCATCGATTCAGAAAGAGTTCCCTGTCCACGAAAATATGGGGCTGCAATTCCGATTGGACGTCTTTGATTTCTTCAATCATCCGAATCTGAACTCACCTGTTGGACCCGGCAGGATGTACAGCGCGTCCTCCAGTTTCGGCTCGATCACCAGCGCACAGGATCCGCGTGAGATGCAGTTTTCGCTGCGATTTGTTTTTTAGTAGCACAGGCAATCTTACCCCGAGCCCCCGCGAGAGGCTTCCTGTGCGCTTTTTGGGATTGTCGTTTCATAGGGCCTGCCCATGCACCCTACAAAACCGCACGGGCAAGAGTGCCTGTGCTACTCAGGCGGCGTCGATGCGCATTGCGGGGCGCACGATTCGGGGAAGCATCATGCGCGTTCCGGGCGCGAGGATGTGCACGGAGCGCTGGAACACAAATTCCAGAAAGCGCCTTGCGGCGGACAACTTGGAATGGATCGCATCGCTGTCGCGAAAACCCTCCGCGCGAATCACAAGGAAACCCGGGGCATTTTCAACTTGCAGGCGGCGGATTGCCCGGTAGGGCTTGGCCTGAAAAGCATCTGCCAGTCGCACAATCGCAGCCAGACGGATGAGCGATTGCCGCAAAGGCAATTCATAAAGACTTAATTTCTGGTGGTCCGGGTACGGCAACGAGCGCCGGTGGAATCGCGCAACCAGCGCCGCATGCTCAAGGTCTTTTTTCGTCCAGCCCGGTGGCGGAGAAAGTTTGCGAATCATGCGGTAAGACTCTTTGTGGTAGGACTTAGCCTTCTTGAAACGTCCGGCTTCCTGAAGCAGTGCCGCGGCGTGCAGGATCAATCGCTCCTCGATCCGCGATTCCTTGGCGATCAGGCCGCAATTCACAAAGCCATCGTACAATTGGAGGGACGTGCGCGCCGCCCGGCGAACGCGCGCGAAATCCGGCGTCACGAACCAGGCCCATTCCCCGAGCCGCGCAAGTCCAGTGGAGCGCAAATCCTTTTCCGCGGGCAATCCCTCTCGCCAAATTCGTAGGGGAGAAGTTTTTCCGGCCATCTTTGCGCGATATTGCTGGAGCCGCAGCGATTGCTCGCCCTGCAGTTTGGCGCGCCACGCCGTAACAGCGCTCTCATCGACGAGGCTGATGTTTTGCACGATTACTTGATCGAGGACTGTGAGGTCGTGAAATTCACCTAGTAAGTCCTGCACGAGTTTCAGATTGGGCGCCCAACCCGGATACATCGACGGCAGGAAATTTTCCACGGCGTAGCGAAATTTCTTCAGGCCGACGCGAAGGCGGTGATAGGCGAGATGGCTCCGGCTGCGTTGCGCGCGGCGGTGCAGATCGCGCACACTTTCCCAGATTTCGAGGATGATCGATTCGCAGGCAGCGCGATTGCACACCACGTGGCGATAATGTTTGGCAAATCCCCTGCGCCAGGACCGCCACTGTTTGCGGTCAAATTCCTGAATGGCGGCATAGGCATCCTGGCGATCCCGTTCGTGCTTTTTCTTGAGCACCCCAAGCAGCGCAGCCGTAGGAGCTTCGTCCGGTGCGCCGAGCTTCTCGATCCATTCCGCCAGCACTTGCGTGTCGCGAAGCGTGCCCAACCGCTGAAACACGCGCCGCGCGGATTTCCGCATGGCCTTCCAATCGCCCGCGGGATCGATGTCTCTCATCACCTCGGCAATCAGAATGCAGCGGCGCAACGAGACGCGCAGGTCGTGGATTGCCTGGGGAGGCAAGGCTCCGCCCGCATTTGAGTGCTCCTCGAGGACTCGGTCCATCCAATAAGGGAGACCGACTTTTTCTTCGTTAGCGGTATGCGATTGCGTCAAGCGAAAACCACTGCCCTTCTAAGATGCTCCAGTGCGGAGACGGCGGATGGTACCCGCGGAATGGATATTCTAGGGCCTGGAAGCAGAAAAACGCAAATTTCAAAGGGATGCGATGGCGCTGGCCTCAGCCGGGAGGAACTCCCCAAACATTTTGTCATTCTCAGCGAAGCGAAGAATCTCTCTTTCGTTTATGCGTTTAAACCGAAGAGAGATTCTTCGCTTCGCTCAGAATGACAAAATTAAATGCTTTTTCCGAATCCGGGTCAGCCTGCGGTTTCTTCTTGAATCTGTTCCGCGGGGAGTCCATGTGCAGAAAAGTATCTGGCCGGCTTGAGTTCAATTTACTCGTGATCCTGATCCATCCCTTGCTACTACTTGTGAGCCGCAACAGCCACAGGAGCGGCATGTTTGGGTTTCGAAAAATGATCGTAAATGCGCCAGCCCAATAGAACGGCCATCACCGCGGCATATTCCAGAGGCAAATGGATATCGGATTTCACCAGCCAGTAGAAATGAATGACGCCCGCGATGGCCGTCAGATAAATCGCGCGATGCAAAAATTGCCAACGCGGCTGGCCCATGCGGCGAACCCAGCCCGCTGTGGAAGTAACGGCCAGCGGAATCATCAGCACAAAGCCCGTGAATCCCACGGTGATGTATCGCCTCTTCATCACGTCGGCCCAAATCCCGTGAAGATCGAAGACCTGATCGAAGGTCAGGTAAACGGCGAAATGGCAGCATCCGTAAAAAAATGCGAAGAGCCCCAGCATCCTGCGGAGCCGGATCAGTTGTGGCTGGCCGAGAAGTTTACGCAGCGGCGTGACGGCCAGCGTAATGGCCACGAATCGGAGAGTCCAATCCCCCGTGGCGTGCTCCAGAAATTGCGTGGGATTCGAGCTCAAATTGCCGGTAAAGGCTTCCCAGACCAAGATGCCCAGCGGGACCAGGCAAATTAGGAACACCACTACCTTTGTCCATTTACTTTTCAAAATGGAATTCATGATGAATGTCCAATCAGTAGTTTTTCTTCAGGTCCATGCCGTTGTACAGACTTGCTACCTGGTCACCATATCCATTGAACATCTGCGTGGGAGTATTTTTGAAGTAACCCGGCAGACGGACTTCCTTGGCCTGGCTCCAGCGTGGGTGATCCACTTTAGGATTCACGTTGGAGTAGAAGCCGTATTCATGCGCGTTGGTAATATTCCAGGTTGTGGGCGGCTGATCTTTTACAAATTTAATCTTGACCAGTGACTTGATGCTCTTGAAACCGTATTTCCAGGGAATCACCATTCGCACCGGCGCACCGTCCTGGTTGGGAAGCGTCTCGCCATACATGCCCACGCAAAGCAATGCCAATGGGTGCATGGCTTCGTCCATCCTCAGGCCTTCGACATAGGGGAGTTCGATCCCCGCGCGGCCCCATAAAGGCATCTGTTTCTTATCAAAATAGCTTTCGAACGCCACATAGCGCGCATTGGAATTTGGCTCAGCGAGTTTTGCGATGGTGCTAAACGAAAAACCGACCCACGGCACAACGATGGACCAGGCCTCCACGCAACGATGCCGGTAAATGCGCTCCTCCAGCGGAGCAAGCTTCATGATTTCTTCCATCGAATACTTGCGTGGCTTGGCGCATTCCCCCTCGACCGAAACTGTCCATGGAGAAGTCACAAATTTCTGCGCGTTTCTGGCCGGATCGCCCTTGTCCGTGCCAAATTCGTAGAAATTATTGTAAGTGGCGACAACCTGCTCAGAACTCATTTTTTCAGTGGTGCTGAACGGGCTGGAAACCAGGTTCGGCAGTTTGGTGGATGCGTAGGCACGCACCGACGGGTTCAGCAGTTCCGCCAGGCTCTTCCCGGCGAGCGCCAATCCTCCAGCCAACCCCATGCCATACAGGAATTTGCGGCGATTTACATACGTGTCGCGAGGAGTTATTTCCGAATACTTGAACTCGGGAGATCGTCCTATCAGCATCGTCAGCCTCCGGGCACCGGCAGTGCCCCGCACTCTTCATTCTATAATACTACTCTACGGCAAAAAGGTTACGTTGGATGTGAGAAATGAGCGATGAAAATCTAATCAGTGCGCTACCCCCCTTCCGGCCACAGCGGCTAGGCTGCCAGTTCGGGTGGCGAATACAAGTGCAAGGGCGCTATGCGCGCAATTCGCGAGAAATCCTTGTCCAATGTGAACAGGCTCGCGCGGTGCTCCGTTGCGATAGCAGCGATCAAAGTGTCGATCGTGGTAAGATTGATGCCTTTGGCTCGCGCCGCACGTGAGATTGCGGACGCCTCACGGTATGTGGAAAAACCGCCCGGCTCAATCATTTCCCACTGCGAAAGATATCGCTCGATTCGAGGGACTTCTCGCCTTAGGCCTTGGAGGATTTCCGTAATAACCACTCCGGTGAGCACAAAAGGTTCGGCCTCCTCAATCATTCGCCGCAATTCATTGCCGGCGCGACCCGGAGAGGAGCTAAAGAAATCGATCCAGACGGATGTGTCGACCAGGATCAAGAGCGATTCCGGCGGCTTCGCTTGAGGTCACCCTTCCAAATCCCGCTTCCATAATACCCAAGGATGCCTTTGCGGATTTCCGAGCGCACAAGCAGTTCCAGCGCCTTGCCAACAATCTCCCGCTTGGTCTTGAGCCGCGTGAGTTTGCGCGCTTTGCGCACCAATTCGTCATTCAAAACAATATTTGTTCTACCCATATTTATATTATACACCATTTTTCAATAATTGTGTGTATGGCGCAGGACCTCACTGTTGTCCTAATTCCAATGGCTTTAGCAGGGAGTGGTTCTTAGGAGGTCGGGACTTTAGTCCCGACGAAAAGCATCGTCTCATCAGGGGTTTTAACCCCTGAAGCTTCAGGGGCTAAAGCCCACGTCGAAACGCAATCTGAATGGCCGAGCTGAAGCTCGGCCCTCCAAAAGGCGAAGGCGAATGCAAAAGAATTAGGGCGTTGAGAAGAACTCGCGATGCATTTAATTGACCGTGTAAGGCACGGTCATCCACCCAGCAAGAAGATATGCAGTTACGTAGAAAGGCCGTTCACCAAGGCCTGGCGCAGGCGCTCCTGGCGGTCTGGAGCGAGCTTTCCGCCCGCGGTGGTCAAGTAAAACACGTCGATCGCGGTTTGCCCTTCGGTGTCAATCAGAGCGATGTCAATGTTGCATTCCTGCTCGGCGAAGACGGAGCTTATTCGGTACAAAAGTCCGGGTTGATCCTGCGTGACAATCTCAATCAGCGTGCTGTGCGTGGAGCATTCGTTATCAAATTGAATCTGGGGCGTTGCGCCTTGCGTTCCGGGCTGATCTTTTTCCATTTCCAGGCGTTCACGCAACATGCGCTTCAGATCGCGCTTTCCGGAGAGCACGTCGTGGACGGTGCTCTTGAAGCGTTCCCACGCCGGCAGATTCATCTCCAGCGCGCGATAGCGATCCGTGAAGGAGAATATGTCCACGACCGTGCCGCCCGCGTTGGAAAAAGCGCCGGCCTTTCCGATGTTCATGCCGCAGGCTGCCAGCGCTCCGGCCACAGTCGAAAAAAGGCGCGGCCTGTCCTTGGTCACCACGGTCAGCTCGTACCAGTGGCGCGTGCGCTTCAGCGCAAGTTGCACGGGGTCTTGCCCGAAGCGCCCGGCCATTTCAAAATGTCGCAAAATGTCGTCCACAGGATGGGTGCGAAGGTAGCGCCTTGGCAAACCTTCCAGAAATTTTTGCAGTTTCTCGCCTGCCGCCGCTGCCAGCGAGCGAAGGTGGTTCAGCACTTCATCGTTTGCATCGCCGTGGACGCGTTGATCCACGCTGCGGTTGAAATAATTGGCCGTGCCGATATAGAGCTGCCAGAGATCTTCCGCTTTCCATGGTGTGAGCGCCTCGGGATTGACCGCCTTAATGTCCGCGTACGTGAACAGGCAAAGCATTTTCAGAAGTTCCGGCGTGCCAATGCTTTCGGCGAATTGGGCAACCGTGCGCGGATCGAATATATCCCTGCGCAATCCCGCCCCCAAATCCTGATGGTGTTTAATAAGAAAGAGAACGGTTTCGCGGTCTGTCAGTTGAAGTTCCAAGCGTTCCAGGCATTTTCCGGCAATTTCCAGGCTGGCCGGAATGTGGTCGGCGAGCGAAACGGCCCTGCCCGTGTCATGCAGCAAGATCGCCAGGTTAAGCAATTCGGGCTGATCCAACTCGCTTAGAATTCCGGCGTAACGCTCATCCCATTTGAATTTCGATTGCCGCAGCCTGTGCAAATATTCAATGGCCTGCAGGGTGTGTTCATCCACGGTGAAGCGATGGGAGACATCGCGCACCGCAAGCGCGTCAATTCCCTGCAATTCCGGCAGGAACAAAGTCAATAGATGCAGGGAGTGCATGGCGCGCAATGCGTCCGCCGCGTGCAATTCCGGAAAAATATCTTCCAGAAATCCCCAAAGCTCAGCACCACTCGGAAGGTTTTCGGCCAACTGAGGTCTGGCCCGCTCCAAATGGTGTTCGGCCGCGGGGCTGAGCTGGAAGCCGCGCTGCGCGATCAGGCGGAATGTGCGAAACAGCAGGCCCGCATCGGGCAAATTTCCGGGTTTCTGGAAAAATATCAATCCGTCCACAACGGAAAAATCATCATCCGAAAAACCAGTCCGCCAGGTTTCCAGTTGCCTGTAAAAGAGAGACTGAGCCGCCGGCATTTCTTCCAGCAGTTGTCCGGCAATATGTTCGACGGTGTGCGCATGGCCATAGTAGACGCGCATCCAGTCGATGACATTCCCGGCGCCCGCGTTTTGCGTCCCAATCTTCAGGGCCGCTGCTTCGTCCTGCGCGTCCCAGGTCAGCAGATTGAAGGCTCGCTTGTTGCGGAAGTGCAGAAAGCAACGCACGGACGCGAAGAAGGACAGCGCCGCATCCATGGCCTCTTGATTGGAGGGCAAAAAATATGCCGCGGGATCGGGCCAGCCGCCATGTTTTTCCATGGCGGAAATGGCCGCAAGCCAGCGCGCCGTGACGTAATCCTGAAAACCGCCGGGCCCGTCCTTCACATTGGGCTCGAGGTGAAAAACCGTATTCGCGAATTTGCGGTGGCCATTGCGCGTCAATTCCGCGAGGCGCTCCACCAGCGCCTGGGATTCCCTGACCATAATTTCCGGAATCAGCCGGTTGCGGAGCTCATCGGAGAGTTCCCGATCGCCTTCCAGAAAGCGGAAATCCAACAGGGAAAATATGGATTCGGCACGGTCTTGATCGTATCGGACAAACTCAGGGACAGTTCCGGATGTCACGCTGCATTTCAAACCAATATCTTTCAGCGCGCTGGAAAGCCGCTGTATAGGCTCCTTGAATTTGAGGGCTGCTTCGCCAGTTGCCGCGAGGAAGAGAATTTCGATTTCGGAATATGGAAACAGAGTTTGCCTGCCAAAATCTCCCACGGCGGCGATTACAATCCGCGAAGGTTCAAGACCTGCGGAATCGACAAATTGCGCCCAAAGTCGGCGCACAATGGAGTCCACCAGCGCCGATTTCCCTTGCAGATATTTCAGGCCATCGTTGGTAGTTGAAAAATCGAGCCGAAGGCGCTCGGAATCGGCTTCATACTGCTTCCGCAATTCGTTGTCATGTAGGGATTGTGTGGACATGCCTGCTTGTCTGGTCTCTCACCAGGAATTGCCATCGTTAGAATGGCACGGCCCCGAAGGAAAAACCAGTAGCTACATGGTGGAAGTCTCCCAGTCGTATCCTTACTTCTCCGTGCTGGGGAAGTTCGAGGCCTTTAGATTCGTGTTCCGGCGAGAGTTCCGACAAAGCCCGACTTCCACACCTCATACCTGTGCGTTCAGCCTTGGGCTTCGCCTTCCTGCTACCCGCGTACCTTCCGGATTCCTGATGACAGCGATAGATTCTTTCGTACTCTCAATTGAGGCCCCTCTTGCTAGAGTGATACCATGGCTTCGGTGCCTTCAAAGATGCCCCTAGATGGGCTTTTCTCCGACTACCAGGTCGGATCGTTTCACGACGAAATGTTTGCCTCCCCAGGAGTGCCCCGCCCGCATTACGCCAAAATTTTCGAGAAGCTTGCCGGAATGCTGCCGGCACAGTTTGAAGAGCGCCGGCAACATGCCGACCTGTCCTTTCTTCTTCAGGGAATTACGTTCACGGTGTACAGCGACGGGCGCGGAACGGAGCGGCTGTTTCCCTTCGATCTGATCCCGCGCATCATTCCGAATTCCGAATGGCAGCGCGTGGAGCGCGGCCTGGCGCAGCGCGTGGTGGCGCTGAATTTATTCCTGCAGGATGTCTACGGCAAGCAGCGCATCTTTGCGGATCATAAGGTTCCCCGCTCTCTCGTCTATTCCTGCAAATATTTTCTGCGCGAAGTGATCGGCATCGAAGTACCGCGGGGCATTCACACCCATATCTGCGGCATCGATCTGATTCGCGATTCAAAATCCGGCGAACTCTGCGTGCTCGAAGATAACGTGCGCACGCCCAGCGGAATTTCCTACGTGCTCGAGAATCGTCTGGTCATGATGCGCACATTCCCCGACGCGTTTCAGGAGTACGAGGTTCTGCCCGTCAACCACTATCCCGCGGAACTGGCGCGCATTCTGCGCAGCCTTTCGCCGCGCGGCGGAAGCGACGCGCAAATCGCGCTGCTCACGCCGGGCATTTACAACAGTGCTTATTTTGAACACAGTTTTCTTGCCCAGCAAATGGGCGTGGAACTGGTCGAAGGCCGCGACCTGATCGTGGATGGCGGCATCGTGTACATGAAGACCATTCACGGACTGAAGCGTGTGGACGTGATTTACCGCCGCGTGGACGATGAATTTCTGGACTCGCTGACCTTCCGCCCGGATTCCGTCCTGGGCGTCCCCGGATTGATGGGAGCGTACCGCGCGGGAAATGTGGCCCTTGCAAACGCCGTGGGCAACGGCGTTGCCGACGACAAAGCCATCTATGCTTACGTGCCCGCTTTCATTCGCTATTACCTCGGGGAAGATCCAATCCTGCGAAGCGTGGAAACCTACCTTTGCTCCAAGAAGGAAGATCTGACCTACGTTTTGGAGCACCTGCCTGAACTTGTGGTGAAGGCCGTGGGCGAATCCGGCGGGTACGGAATGCTGATGGGCCCAGCCGCGGATCGCCAAAGAATTGAGGATTTCAGGCAGCGCATTAAAGCGGACCCGCGAAATTATATTGCGCAGCCCGTGCTGCCGCTTTCCCGAGTGCCCTCCTACGATCCAGTTCATGGCACCATCGCCGGCCGCCACGTCGATCTTCGCCCTTATTGCCTGTACGACGGCGAGAAAGTCACGATTGTTCCGGGAGGGCTGACGCGCGTTGCGTTGCAAGCAGGCTCGCTGGTTGTGAATTCATCCCAGGGCGGCGGCAGTAAAGACACCTGGGTCCTCTTTGGGGAGGACTGAGATGCTGTCGCGAATTGCCGAATCCTTGTTCTGGCTGGCGCGCTATATCGAGCGGGCCGAGTATACGGCGCGAATTCTGGATGTGAATTTCCATACCGTGCTCGAACAATCCAAGGACAAATACCGCCTGCACTGGGATCCGCTGATCGTAATGGCCGGCGAAGAGGAACGCTTTCGATCACTCTACGGGGAAGCCGACGCGCGCGCCGTTTTTGAATTTCTGGCGTTTCGCCAGGACAATCCCAGCTCCATCGTGCAGTGCATCACCAAAGCCCGCGAAAACGCCAGATCCATACGTGATTTTATTTCCCGGGAAATGTGGGAAGACCTCAACAGCCTCTACTTCACCGTTAATCGATTTCAACCTGATGAGGAAATGGCCGCTGGACCCCACCGTTTTTGCGACGCCATCCGCTTCGGCAGCCACCGTTTTCACGGCGTCACGGATGCCACGCTGCCGCACGACGAAGGCTGGGAGTTTCTGCGCATCGGCTGGTTTATCGAGCGCGCCGAAATGACCGCGCGCCTGGTCGACGTGCAGTATCACGTGTTGTATGACGCTCCAGCGGCGATCGGCGGCGGAGACAATCATCAGTGGATGGCCGTGCTGAAATCCGTGGGAGCGTATGAGGCCTATCACCGCAAGTATCACGCCTCCATCGAGCCCGAAAAAGTTGCGGAAATGTTGATCCTGCATCCGCTTCATCCGCGCTCCATCCGCTTCAGCATTACCGAAGTGCAGGCGGGCCTGCGCGCCATCAGCGGCACTAGCGCAGGTTCCTACGCCAATGAGGCCGAGCGCCTTACAGGCAAAGTGCTGGAAGGGCTGCGCTACGACCGCATCTCGGAAATATTTCACCTGGGTCTGCACTCCTATTTGAGCGAAATGCTGAAAATGTGCGGCTCCATCGGCGAAGATATTGCCAGAAATTACTTCTACTACGTGGTGGTCGAATGAACCGATATCATCTCGTTCACGTTACCGAATTTCATTACGACGGCCCGGTCTCGGAAAGCTACAACGAAGTCCGCCTGCGGCCCATCCACGACGAAACGCAGAGTTGCCTGTCGTTCCGCCTGGTTACCGATCCTGTGTCACGGGGCAATGCCTATCGCGATTCGTTTGGAAATTGGGTGCATCAATTCAATATTCTTCCCGAACACCATCACTTGAAGGTGGAAGCGGAGTCCGTCGTCTTGGCGCACGAAGTTCCTCTTTTTCCGGCGGGCGGAATAAAACTTTCGGAAATCGAGAATCGCCGCGAGCAGCTGGAGGAAGAATTCCTGGACTTCATCATTCCCACAGCTTACGTCCCGCATGTGCCTCAGCTGGACGAGCTCATTGAAGCGGCCACACGGGGAAGCGATGGGACGGCGTCTGGATTCGTCAAGGAAGCATCCTTCCTGATTCACGAAAAATTTCAATACGTCAAAGGCGCCACGCACGTCAACTCGTCGATCCAGGACTCCCTTGCCATCGGCGCCGGAGTTTGCCAGGACTTTGCGCACTTGCTTCTGGGAGTGGTCCGTAAACGAGGCTTGCCCGCGCGATATGTTTCCGGGTATCTGGTCCCGCAAAGCGCCGCAGCTCCAGACGCAAAGCTGCAAGAAGTTATCGGTGGATCCGCATCACACGCATGGGCGGAGGTTTATTTGCCGGATATAGGCTGGGTGGGTCTTGACCCCACCCTGGGAAAACCGCTGGGGTTGCAGCATGTGCGAATCGCCTATGGCCGCGACTATGGCGATGTGGCGCCCGTGCGCGGAGTTTATAAAGGCCACGCGGGACAAAGGCTTTCGGTAGACGTAAGTCTGCGGCCTGCCATTGACGACGATGGGCGCGAACAGCTCAGTGAAAATAAGCCCGTGGTTCCCGAGCCTCCCGCAATTGTGGAGCGCACGCAGCAGCCCGCTCAACAGCAACAATAGGCTTACGAACGGAAATTTCAGCGTCAGCCGGTTTTAGACTGCCTTTTTTTTCTTGTCTTTTGCTTGAGTCCGCTTAGCCGAACGCCGGCCCTCCCCATTGCGGCCTAATTTCACCATGGCCAAAATGCGCCGCAACTCTCGCTCGAGAGATGCCTCGATGACGTCAGATTGGCGTTCTCCGCGCGCTACTCGGCTTACATAAGAGGGATCGACCTTCAGTTGCTTGGCGACTCGCCCATAAAGTCCACGGATAAGCGACGCCAGATTTGTGGGGGCAGGTTTAACTAACATTTTTACACGGGCCATGATGCTCCTTGCGGGTTAGTTCCAAAGGTTAGGCCAATAACCTCTCCGATTAACAGAGACGTTAGCTCAGACAATTTAATGATGCAATGTGCACAACAAACAGGGGTTCTCAGGGCAGATGGACCGGAGAATCTCTTTGTGCACCTAATTTAGCTTCTTTTTCAGGGAATTAAAAGCAATTTCCCAGTGGTTTTTCTTCCTTCCAAGTCTCGATGAGCTTGCTGCGCGTCCTTCAGCGGATAGAGATGCTCAATGCGCAGCTTCAATTTGCCTGAGGCAATCATGTTAAACACATCGCTGGCACGCTGCTGCAATTCTTCGTGGCTGGCAATGTGATGGACCAGCGTGGGACGCGTGATGAATAAAGATCCCTTCACCGCCAGCTTGCCCAGATCGAACAGCGGCACATGTCCCGCTGGAAGCCCCGAACAGCACCAGATAGCCGCGCGGGCGCAAACAATTCAGGTCCTGATCGAATGTGGTTTTGCCCACGCCGTCGTAAATTACGTGGACTCCCTTTCCATCCGTCAGGCGCTTGGTTTCAACATCAAAATCCTGCTTGTTGTAAAAAATAATTTCATCCGCGCCGGCCTCGCGCGCCAGCTTGGCCTTTTCCTCGGTGCTCACCGTGGCGATCACTCGCGCGCCGATATTTTTGGCCATCTGCACCAGCAGCAGCCCGACGCCGCCGGCAGCCGCGTGGATCAGGGCCGTCTCGCCCTTCTTCAGTGGGTAAGTGCTATTGACCAAGTAATGCGCCGTCATTCCCTGCAGCATTGCCGCCGCAGCTTGATGGTCCGTTATTCCAGCGGGCACGCGAACCAGCCGGTCCGCGGGCACCGCTTGGTATTCCGCATACGCGCCCGTAATGCCCGTGTAGGCCACGCGATCTCCGGCCTTGAAATCTTTTACGTCGCTGCCCACTTCGCTGACCACTCCGGCAGCTTCCTGGCCAAGGATAAAGGGCGGAGTGACCGGATAGCGCCCCTCGCGAAAATAAACATCAATAAAATTAACGCCCGACGCGGCAATCTTCACCACCACTTCATTGGGCTTCGGCTTCGGAACCGGGATTTCCACCAATGTCAGAACTTCTACGCCGCCGGTTTGCGGGACTTGTATCGCTTTCATCTAGGCTCCTCTGGGAGTTGTACGCATTGCGTTCTGCCGCGATTTGACCCGGGCATTATATTCGATTCGGACTGCAGAAGGATATTGAACCTTTGATCGTCGGTAGAAAACCGCTCTCGTACAATTGCAATACGGTCTCGGTCATGCAAATCATTTGTAATGCCTTTGAATCTCCGAAGCGTATTTGGAACCCAGAATGGTTTTGTTATCGGCAAGCCAGGTAGTAATTCGGGTCTGCCCGGTTGCCGGTTGTTTTGAAATGAGTAGGTTCGCCATCAAGCCTTCTATCTCTTCCTTCGTGAGAATGACATCCCCGACGATTGGTCCAATAAGTCGAAGCATCTGAATGACAATCTTTTGGCTCACATGAATGAACCTGGGCTTGGAGCCAACTGTCATCGCAATCCGATGGACAAGATCTTCGAATGAAAAGATTTCCGGACCGACTGCGTCAAGAACGCAATTATCTTGGAGCATGGCAATGTTTGTGGCCAGAGCGGCAAGGTCTTCCACAAATATAGGCTGAAGTTGATATTGGCCAGAACCCGGAATTGCAAACACGGGGAAACGGCGAATGAACCAGGCTATATTGTTGATCAGAATATCCTCGACCCCGAAAATTACTGTGGGCCGGAGGATTGCGTAGGACAACCCTGAATCCAAGATTGCTTGTTCTACTCGCGCTTTTCCCGAGTAGTACGGAAGGTGAGAATCGAGCGAAGGATTGGCAATGCTGAGATGCACGATCTTGCGGATGCCAGCCTCTTTGGCGGCTTCAATCAGCGCAAATGAATTTGCGACGGCTTCGTCGAATGTCGCGTGGCCATGATTGAATCGCACCCAATACGTGTTGTACAGAACCGAGGCGCCTCGCAATGATCGAACCAAACCCGCGCGATCGCTGAAATCCAATGGAGCTACTTCAACTTGATTGGCAAAACCGTTCTCGCGGTTGGGATGGCCAGTAATTGTCCGAACTCGCCTGCCGGCATCCAGGAGCCGCCGGGTGATGTATTTCCCCGTGTAGCCGAACGCACCGGTGACAACATCAAGTTCACGTGTGTCACTCATATTTTGGGCTGCCCCTTTCAGGCGACGGTCTACAGTGATTCACTACCCTTCACAACACGGCGTTCAGTGACTCGAGAAATGTGCACGCTGAGAATCAATCCCATTGCGATGACCGAAACAACAAAGCCAATCGTTGCACCTTCGATCTGCCCGCTGATTGTGAAGATTGCGTCTTGTTTGATGATGGCGTCTGGCTGGTGATCCAAGGCAAGCACAAGTGGAACGAGAAATAGAGTCACGTTGGTAAAAGCCGTCCAGAAACGTGCGCGGTCCGTCGAACCGCAAAGGTCGGTTAAAACCTTCTCAAGGGGATTTCTCAGATATAGAATCGCGACAAGGATAACCCCCATCGTAATGGCCAACCCCATAAGAAAAACAATGACTGCGTTCATTTGAATCCTCCTTTTCCATCTCCGAAGGCATCATCCTGATTTTCTTTCCTAAATCCGGAGCAGACTCCAGACGCACAAGTTCGATGGGCGGCAAACCACCGGTAGCAGGCTTCCAGAATGCACGGGACGCCTGGCAACTTTGCCGCTGCATGGAGCGGCCAAGCCCACCAGATTTGGCCGGCGAGAAAGACGATGGCTCGGGCGCCGCCGTAGATATTTCCATCAGCCGAAGCGACGCGCATTTCCCGCAGCAAATCTTCCGGTGGCAAGTCGAGAAGAGCTTGCACGCGAGGGTCCTGCAAAGCCGCGAGACCGAAACCGCGTTTTTCGAGAGAGCGAAGGAACCGGCGGGCAAGCGAAGTGCAGACGGTGCAATCGCGGTCGAAAAAGAGCCAGCCGCGAAGGGCGTGACTTCCTTTCGCATCAGTCATTTCTGAACTGAGAGAAATCATGAGCCACCAAAAAAGGCGGTCGCCCGCCTCTTCCCTTTCAGCCTCGCAGCAGTTTTCGCAGCCCGCCGCGAAGTTTTACCATTCCCTTGAGCGCGCTCGGCGAAAGGCCGCGGAATTCCTCGAACAGCGCGCTGAGCAGGATGACAAACTCAAGCAACTCTTCCATATGCTCGCGTGCGTAGACATCCGTCGAGCCGGACTTTTTGGCTTCCGCCACGCACTCCCGCACCACGGCGATCGTTGGGTCAAATTCGCGCCGTTTGCGCTCCTCCAGGATCACGCGAAACATCTCCCAGAGGTC
This sequence comes from uncultured Acidobacteriota bacterium, assembly GCA_963825365.1. Classification (GTDB taxonomy): domain Bacteria; phylum Acidobacteriota; class Terriglobia; order Acidiferrales; family UBA7541; genus Palsa-360. Next base: position 402,429 of record CAWGSV010000005.1, read on the forward strand.
CTTCATGGATTCAAAATGCTGCCGCCGGTCGCCAAACACGGAAACGCCACGAACGATGCGCCATCCTTGCAGTTCGCGCAGACTGGTGCTTACGTTGGACCGCGCGACGGATAGCGTGCGCGCGATTTCCTCGGCGGAAAGGGGCCGCTCGGATAGAAACAGCAAGGCATGAACCTGGGCAACGGTGCGGTTAATGCCCCAGCGAGTGCCCATCTCGCCCCAATGGAGGATGAACTTTTGGGCGGCAGGCGAGAGCGATTTGGAAGCATCAGTCATTTCTGTCTGTACAGAAAGTACAGTAATGCGGGTTGCTTGTCAAGCCCTTTTTCCATCTTGCCCGGTTTTCTCACAAGCGCGCCCTAGATCCCTGGATTTTTCCGCGTATGACTTCACGCATTGCAGGCGTCCCGGTTGTAGGGGCACGGGATTCCCGTGCCCCTACGGCGTGCCCATGAACCAGCAGCTTCTTCAAGTGAAGGATTTGGAGAGGTCCAAAGAAAAAGAGGGAACCGAATGGCACTCCCTGGGAACGGCAATCCGTGAATGCAGTTCCCGGATTTCAGCGATGCAACTTACGAACTGGACGCGCGGCGATCTCGAATTTCCTTGAGGTGCTGGCGCAGCGCGTCGATGATTACTTGCCGCTTGCCTGCATCCATGCTCTTTTGAAGTTCCTCGAGCGCGATGTGTACAACGTCGTGGTGATGCAGTTCCTCGGGCGCGACTTCGTTGCTCAATTCCAGCCAGATGCCGTGCAGCAAATCGATTTCCTTGGAGGTCAATCGTGGCGCGTGGGGACCAAGATAGAAAACATGCTCCTGGCCGTCCGGCGAATAGATTTCCAAAGTTAAATTGGGCCTTGGTTCAGGAAGCGTTTCCCATGCCAAGCCTGCCATGCGGGCTTCGTCCGCCATGGCTCGCCAGGACGACATACCCAGTGCAATGGTGGAGGACTGCAAGCTTTGGGCGGCGCGAAGAATGCCGTCCCATTTGGCGGTTGCAGGAGCGACTGCCAGATGGATGGACTTGCCCTTTTTTTCCGCGAAGGCCAACGCGCGCGTAAACAGTTCCTGCTCGTTTGTGCTGAAGAGATCTTCCACATCAAGCTCATTTTCACCGGCACCGGCTCGACCCAAAACACGCAGGTGAAGCACCACAACATCCTGCTGGCGTGGATTGATCCGGTCCAGCACCGCTCCCAAATTGTAAAGCGTATTCGAATTGCGAATCATCACGAGCTCATTGCCGGGACGCACGCCCAAAGCCGCGGGAGTCAGCTCGCCGTCCGACTCCAGATTGAATTGGTCCAGTTCCTGATGCTTGGCGCCATGCCTCAGGGTGATTTTTTCGGAGATTTCAAATATCGTAAAAAAGATCAAGGTGAAGGCAATGCCCGAAATGGTTGCAACTTGCTTGGTAAAAAGATTCATGATGCTGAGGGAAAAAAGTACGATGGTAATCAGCCCCAGGCCGATGGGAATTTCCACATTGCCGATGGTGATGTTCAGTGGCACGCGGAAATCCCGCTTGCCGGGCTGCTTGTAGCGAAGCACCAGCACCGCAAGCCCCTTCATCGAGAAGCTCCACATCACGCCAAACGCGTAAGCTTCACCGAGTACAAAAATGTCTCCCCGGCTCAGGATGATGGTCAGAAGTTGCAGACCCACAACCAGGTTGAGCATGCGGTAGGAAGTTCCGAAGCGAGGATGCGGGTGACGGAACCAGATCGGGAGTATGCCATCCTCGGAGACACGGTTCAGAACGCCGTTCGATCCCACGATTGCAGTGTTGACGGCTCCGGCAAGCATTAGGACGCCGACAATTACGACAAATCCTTCAAAGATAAGCTTCAGGCTGATTGGGCCGACGAAATTCAATGCCAGGCCGCTGATCAGATTTCCGAAATACTGTGGCCGAACCGCATCCGGAATGATCATCGATGCAAAAAACGAAACGCCCGCGGTGAAGACCAGGCTGTAAACGAAAATAACCAGCCCCGCCTTTTCCAGGTTGGGCAGCTTTGGGGCTTCCACTTCGCGATAAACCTGCGCCAGAGTTTCCTCGCCGCTCATTGCCAGAACCGAGTGGCCAAGTCCGATCAGGATCCCGATCAGGGCGACGGTATGCGGCAAGCTGCTCAGCTTCAGCCAGCCCAGGGCCTCCGGCGCGAATGTCAGATTGGCCTGTGTTGGCAGTGGCGGCAGGTGCGCGCCTCGCACCCACACTGTCAGAATGCACCAGGCAATCATGACCACCACCATCACGGTGGTCACATACATGATTCGCAGCGCTTTGCCGCTGGACTCCGGAATGCCCTTGATATTTTCCCACCAGAAATAAATTGTGACGACGATTGCAAAAACCGCCGAAGTGGAATTGATGGGGAGAATCAGATTGACGTGCAGTCGAACAAAAAGTTCGTTCAAAAATCCGGTCAGATACTGGCCCGCGGAAACGCCGCTGATGGGTCCCGTCAGGATATAGTCGAACATCAGCGCGGATACGGAAAATTTCGCGAGCGTGCTGCCCATGGCCTCTTTAACCACACGATAGACACCGCCGCGCACGAACATGCTGCAGCTTTCGATATACATGGATCGAACGGCGTACGCGAACAGCATGATGGCCAGAATGAACCAGGGAGCAGCCTTGCCGATGGCTTGCTCGGCGATGGCGCCCGCGTAAAAGGCGGACGATCCGAGGTCATTCAGTACGATGGCGGCTGCTCTCCAGAAAGAAATGAAGGAAAGCATGGCGGTCGTGGCAACCACAACTTTGGGAAGAGCAGGTTTTAGTGCAGATTCGGAAGGCTGGGGCGGTTGAATTGTCGACATATCTATTTTCGCTGGTGACCTCCGCAACACAAAGGCGCTGCGGGTGCTTTCTCCTTCATTTATATACACTGAGCGCCAATGCCTCGATTCCCGATATATGACTTGAGGCGCTGGGGACGTATGAATGTGTGGAAAAGTTTGAAACGCTCAAAACTTTCCGCTCGATACCCTAATCGGCTTCCCCTGGAGCTTTCATCACAATTTCCGACCTAAATAAATACCTTAAATTTCGTAAGGAAATCATAAAGATAGCGAATATTTTCCGGGCCATAGTGCGCAGGCAAAAGCAGCATCGCACTCAACACATTGATAGTGAAAGGGTTGCTCAAGCGACGGGAGACGACTTGACCCAATTAATCTGCGTTAAAGACGCGCGGCCCCGACCCCATGGAAATATGCAGTGGAGTCTATGTTTACAGAAATTGCCGAGAAAGGTATATATTTCATAGGTAGTGAGTTTTGGTTTTTGGATGGTCGTAAACCCGCACTACTTCGTTTCTTGCGCCTGGCTTAGGGAGCTGCGCATTCGAGTTTCAATATCGGGAAAGCGGCGATTGCGGGAAACGATCGCTTGGAATTGGTCACAACGGCGAGTAAGCTTCTGAGGGATTTTCCAATTCATATGAATCTTATGAAAGCGATCGTCTTGCTTGTCTTCCTGGTTGCATTGGTCTATGCGCTTTTGCGCGTCTGGCTGCGCAGGAAAAATGCGCGGGATTCTGAGAACGGCAGCGATGGATTCCTCCCGCTCATTGGCTTCACGCGCCTTGATGGTATGGAATCGCTTTCACTCCTGCTTCAAAACGAAGCCAGGACCCACGTTTGGGCGGAAGAAATCGAAATCTACCTTTCCGATCTGGTTGCGATTAGCCAGACAGCCGAGCCATCTTTCCATGAAATCCAAAAGATTCGTCAACTAATTCCCGCGGGAGATACGCAGCCGATCAGCCTCGCAGGAGTGATCTATAAGGCCGCCGGCGAACCTCAGCGCAAACATTCCAGCGTATTATCTTCGGTCATCCGCTATCGAATCGGCGAGGAATGGTTTGAGAAGAATCTGGATAGCTACCGGATTCAAATGATTGGTCTCACTGCCTCCGGCGTCCAGCGGCAACGCAAGGCGGCCAAAGGCGGCAAGCAATCTTCAGGAAAATCCCAGCCTATTCAGGCCATGGCAACAAAGGCAAAGTAAAATTAAGACGCGGGAACTTTTCCCGGCTGGCCGATCAAAGTTGCAGGATCGGCGCCTTTTTTCGGCCGGAATTTTTGCGTCCTTCCGCCAAATGTTTCGGCCGCATATATGTTGCCCGCAGGATCAACCGCAAACTGATGGACTCCCCAGAACTGCCCGGGAAATGAGCCGTACGTTCCCCAGGAGTACAGTAATTTCCCGTTCAAATCGTATTTCAGAAATTTATTGTTGACGCCGTCGGAAACCCACAAAAACTGATCGGTGGTCATCATAATGTCGTACGGGGAACGGATGTGATCCCACTCGTCGATGTATTTTCCATTTTCATCGAAAATCTGAATGCGGCTGTTGGAGCGGTCCGCCACATACAAGCGGCGCTTGGCATCAATGGCGATGGAATGTGGCAGGTCAAATTGCCCAGGCGCGGTTCCCTTGGTGCCCCAGGTCATCAGGTATTTCCCATTCTTATCGAATTTCACCACGCGCGTATTCACGTAGCCGTCGGTGATAAAAAACGTGCCGTCGGGGAGCCAAGCGATGTCCGTGGGGCGCGCAAAATGTTTATCGTCCGCGCCGCGCACGCCGTGCTCGCCCAGCGTCATTACCAGTTGCTTGCCGTCATGCGTGAACTCGAAAATCTGATCCACTTCGTCGTCCACGATCCAGACATGTTTCTCCGGATCGTACGGACTGATGCGCACCTTGTGCGGCCCGCGTCCGCCCGCGAACAGGTGGTCCCACTGCGTCCAGTCCTCGATCAAATTGCCGTCCGCGTCGATAATTAAAATGCAATGCTCCAGCCGCGGCTTGCCCTGCGTCGCTGGAATGCCGAATGCGCCGTATCCGCCCGTGTATCCCTCCGGCGCCTTCTCCGGAACCGGCAACTCGCCTCGTTGAAGAAGGATGATGCGGTTGGGTGTTTCGGCAAACACTCCGCCCTGCGATCCCCAGGTCCACCCCGCGTGGCCCAAAGGCTTTGGCCAGCCGGCCACAACGTCATATGGGCCAGTCTCATTTTCGCCGCCCTTCTCTTGCGCTCGCGCGATAACCTGCCATCCCATCGCGACGATCGCCAACGCACCCAGGGCAATTCCCGCACGCATTGCGAATTTCATTTCACCCTCCAATTTGGCAGGTTACAAACGGACCCGCAGCCATGCCAAGATTTGCCGCGACAGATTGTCAGCAGCCCGAATTCGATGCAAATTCCTACTGACACGCTTTTACACGCGTACGGCGTTGCTGTCCACACAAATGCTGCAAACTTGGATTGCAAGCCGGATTTGCCAATTTCACGATTTGAAGAATGCATCGCGCCAATCAGGAGGGCCGAATTCACAATGCCTGCAAATTTCAAAGAGTAGCGCTCACCATACGAAGGCGCTGCCTGGTTGCGCGAATGTATGTGTTTACGAAATCACGAAAGTCCGGATACTTTTCGGGAGAAATTCGACTTTGCGCGAAAGACACGGTCTGCGTCGCAACCAGAACTCCCCCGCTCATCGAATATTCGATCGTCACTTCGCCAAATTCCGACTTTATCGTAGATTTGTCCGGCAGGCGTTCAACGCGCATGCCCGCCGGCAATTCCAGGCGATAAATACATTTCACATGGTACGGCACGCCAACATCCAATGGAAGCTGGCGAGGACGGGGAGGAACTTCAGGAACGGCGATGCCGCTGAGGATCAAAGGCTGAAAGAACCAGCTATCGCCGGCGGACGCCGTGGCGAAATTTCCACCGAAGGAAAATTTCTCGGCGATCTGCTGGCGATTGTCTTCGGTGCCGGAAATGGATGCCTGGCGAAATGAAGCCTGACTCACATAGCGAGTCACCCTTTCCTCAAACGCTTTCAGGATCTCGCTTTGTGATCGCCCCCTATAAAACATTTGGCGGCTGGAATTGGAAGCTCCGAAGTACTTGGCCTCTACATCCGCGATGCCCGTCCCATCGGGCTGCAGGCGAACATGCACCCCGTATTCGGATCCATTCTGTTCCGGCGGGGCTAGCGGAATGCGCTGAAGATCTCCCCGCTCCGGATAGGCGATCAGATGCAAAGACGCCTTGATCCATTTCCGGGAGCTGGCCCAGCGGGTCCGCCTCCGAAGTCGGATCCATCCATAGAATCTGATTCCGCGAATCGTACGCGGGAAATTTTTCAACCTCGGCGCGCAGGCTGGCGGGCACCGGAAACGCCACAATCATATGATCGAACGTGGCAAGCGTCGGGGCCGTAGGGTCTGCTTCCACATCTCCGCGAGTTCCGACCAGAGCTGGATACCCCCGCAATCCAATTTTATTCAGCATGGAAATCAGCAGGCTGGCCTTGTCCTTGCAATCTCCATACTTATTCTTATAAACATCGGCGGGAAGGTGCGGCTGGAATCCGCCAATCCCGATTTCAACCGCCACATAGCGAATCTGCCGCGAGACGTAAGTGTAGAGAACATCAATTTTAGAAAGTGCATTAGCTTCGCCCGAGGAGAGATTCTGCACTTCCGATGCGATTTCCGTCTCCGGCTTTTCGCCATAGTCAAAGAGCGTGTGGTAGGACTGCCCCGCCTCTTCCCAGGATTTCAGCGCCGACGGCCCTTTCGGATCGTAATTGACGAAGACCACCGCAGCGAGCGAAGAAAAGGGCGGAGCATCGGATTCATCCGGTATGGCAAGGCGATTCTCTGTCCGGAAAGCGGCGCCATTGGCCGATTGGCTGACCACTTGCACCCTGTCCGGATGATTCAGAAACCAGTGCAGCGAGCCGGAGGGCACGGAAACATGCAGTTCAGCTTGCCGGACGGGAATTTCTTCTTCCATCTGAAACTTCTGCCCACTGATGGGAATTCGGCCCTGGGTTACAATCTCGAACCCGACCAGCGATCCGTTTTCCGCGCCGGGTATCCTGATCATTTTCATACGGTCATCGGAAAAAACTTCAAAATCAGGAAAATCGGCCGCGGTGATCAGATCTTTTTTCCCCGATTGCGTGACGCGCCCCGAAGCAGAAATGGTCCAGGTTTGAATGGATGTGACTTTGGAATCATTATTCTCGTATCCGACAGCATCGAGATATGGTTCCGCGGAGCGCCGATTCAGGACGCGGATGGCCTTGCGTTGGCTGAGGACAAATTTCCCCGTGGCGTCCACCGTGAAATCGGTCCATTTGCCGAGGACAATCGCGGCGCTGCCGTCGCCAAAATGTGCAAGGTCCGCGCGCCCCGCGTTGGTGAGCCACTCGGGGGCGGAGTCAGCCCTGCTGATGGAGTGGCCTCCGAGGCAAAGTAACAGCGTGCCCAGCAGCACCCTTGAGAGGACGCCGAGCTTATTGCTCACGGAGAACGACAACTTCCTGATCGTCTTTGGCAATTTCATCGAAGAATTTTTTGGCATTCAAATACTCGACATTGGTAGTTAACAGCACTTTTTTCAAATAAAGCGTGCGCGTGCAGGTGACCGTGGTGTCACTCTGCGTGCAGGAACGCGAAAATCCCCCGAAATCATTGTCAATTTTTGCTTCCTTGGGCAACTGCTCCACTTTGATTTCCGGCGCGAGCTGCCACACGCTGGTGCTGGTGCGCTTTTCAAGATTATTGAAGCGCACCGCGGAGTGGCGCACATTGGTGGTAAACCGTGGCCGCTGATACTGGTCCCCCATCCAGGGGTTGAGCAGAAGTTCTCCTGGCCCGGTTTCGTTGTTTAGTTTCTGCTTCAGGTGCGCCTTCAGCAAAAAGGGTTGCGAGGAGTCTCGAATGTCGGGATGAGTGATTTGCGTCACCTCGGCGTCGGCATTTCCATAAGCGAAGAAATCGCCCAAGCGCTTTTCCAATTTCTCAGGAGACTCCCCAAGCAAGTCGCCACGAAACTCCATGGCTTCCGCGCCTTTCAGATCGATTTCGGAATCGCCTTCGGCAGCCCAGTCCTTTGCGACGCGCATGGTCGTCTTTCCGGTGGAAACATTGTCATCGGCGGTCCCTGCGGGTATGGCAGTTTCCTGGACCTTGCTTCCCTTCACTGCCAGTCCCTGTATGCCTCGATCGAACCACGGCAGCTCGCCGAAGGGCGCAGCCGAATCCGCGGGATCGGCGAACACGGCGCCATCCTTGAAATTCACGCGTGTGACAATGCGCGAAAACTGGCTGCGATTTGGGAAGCCACGAACCAGCGTTTGCCAGTTCTGCGTGGCCACCAAAACCATATCCGCGTCGATCTTCTCTTCCTTGAGCATCATGACGAACAGCGCATTGATTTCGTCCGGATCGCCTCGTTTGGCGTTCAAAATATCATCGGCCGGCCGGCCCAGATACACGCCGGCCAGATCGCTGGATGTGATTTCCTGCTGGAGAAACTTGTAGATGGCTTCCGCCTTTTTCCGGGGATCGGGCAGCGCTCCAGCCAGTTCCTTTGCTTTGTTCCTGGTAGCCTTGTCCACCTTTACCATGTTCGTGACTTCTTCTGACACTTCCTTGCCGACGTCGTCCCACTTGGTAATCAGCGGATACACGTCTCCCCCAAAAGCCAATTGGCTGGGAGTGAAAATGATCATGGTGGTGAGGTCGCGAAAGGGCAGCGAAAAAGGCTCACTCAGGATTGGCCGCAAATTATTGACGGAAAAATCGAATTGCGTGCCCTTTACCGTGTCATTGCGTGCAACCGAAATCTTATTGGAAGTGGTTTCCAGTGGAAACTGGCTCATGAAAAGCCTGGGGCCAATGGTCACCTTAAGAGCGGATTGCAGCGTGCCGATCCCTTGCGTATCGAAAATCCAGGGAGGCGGATAGAACCAATCCTCGTTCTCTTCGATCTGATATTCGATGATCGCTCCTGGCTGCACCGACGGAAAAGTGAAGCTGGATTGCAATATGGCGAAGCTCTTCCCCTCCGTGTAAGCCCTGCCATGGAATACCTTGGAGGAATCCAGCGGGATAATCTCTCCTGAAGGCAGAATGGTGCGCCCTTGGATGTTGGACATTCGCACAAACTTGGGAGCGTCTACCGAAACATTACCGGCGTCGCGGCCTGCATCGTTGAACACCTTGATGCGCACATAAGTCTGAATCCGCGTGGTCCAAAAGAGGCTGGATCTTTCAATGATGTCGATTTGCCCGCGCTTAAAGAGCACCACCGAGCCCGCACCTGGGTCGAGCGGACTGGTCTTCATGCTCTTTTCGGCATCCGTCACAGGGTCCCAATCAACCGCGGCAGCCGCGCGTGGTACGTGCATCAGGAACGCCGCGAACACAATCAGCGGGATAAGGTCTTTTCGACTCGCCATGGCCAGCCTCCGCAAATGAATATATTTCTAAGTTCGCCTGGAAAACTGTGCCTTGCCGGAAAAACGTGCGCGACGCTTTCCGAGCGCGGGGAATGCGCTCTGAATCGCGGAGTATTTACTATTTAAGAAGATTCGCTGTCAAGTTAAATATTGTTATACAAGAGATATCTGGTCGGCGGGTCTTGAGACGGACGATTGCTGGGCCGAGGAACAAGAATTAGCTAAGGAAGTTATTCTTCGCGCGGAATCCTGGACGGGAAGCTCGGCCCTCACATAAGGAAAGGACCGGTCCAAATTGCTGGACCGGCCCTTTCTTTCGTTATCGCTGAAGGACGGCGGACTTGCTCTCGTCGCGAACCGCCTCAGACTTCTAACCACGAAGCCTCGCTAAAACGAGTTTTATGGCACGACGTAAGTAGTCGTGTACGAACCTTGGTTGTTGTTGTTGTCCTGCACGAACACCACCCAGTTATAGGTTCCACCCACTGTGAGCGTTGAACTTGGATTCGCGGAGCCGTCGGTATTAAACAAGACACTGGTCTGCGTGCTCGGAATGCCATTGCCGCTTCCCGACCCGTAGTAATTCCAGAACTCTTGAGTAGTACCACTGCCGTTATACAGTGTCACGCTATACGTGTAAGGCAGCGCGGTTGGAAGGACCGCGGGAGCCGTCCAGGTGAGCAGGGGAATCGTCGGAGTGCCTGGCGAGGTCGTTTGCATAGCCAGATTCTGCGCGAAGGAAGTAAGCACAGCGGTCACCGTGCTTGTAACCACCTGCGTACCCCCATCGGAGAAAGTAACCAGGAATTGATACGCATCCCCCACCGTTGGGCTCACGGAACTAAGGTAAATCGGGTTGTAGTTGGCGCTATGCGAGTCGGCGTTCATGTCGTAAGGCACGGCCACGTTCTTGCCGGAGATCAACGTCATGGATATAGGAAGCTTCGTTCCATAGTCCACCTGCACACTCAGGCCGTAGCTGTTGGGTTGCCCACTGGATCCATTAACAGAAGTCGGCACCCCGATTAACGCGGGGGAACTGGTGAGAGTGATGTTCCCTGTGGTGCTGCCGCTCACCGTGATCGTCGGCGGATTACTGTGGTTAGTAACGTCTGAGATATCGGGCGGATTGACTTCGCCGTCGTCGTTCATATCCAAGATGGCGAAATTCTGGTACGTGCCGCTCGGAACGCCCGCAATGCTGTAGGCCTGTGGACTCACCGGACTGGTGATCGCCGTGAAGAAGATGCCGTTGTTTCCGTATGCGCCCACATACAGAGTATGGCCAGTTGCCGTTCCGGGGAACGTCACCGTGCCGGAAACTGTATTCGCACCGGACCCGGCTGCGAGTGTTACCGAAACCGGAGTCGTGGCCGCACTTTCCCCGGCGGTGTTCACCGCCGTCATTTTGAAATAAGTGAGGCCGTTCGGGAGACCATGGAGGACAAAGATGTCAGTCCCATGACCCTGAGCCGTAAAGGTTTTGGGACTGCCTGTGCCGTTAGTCGCGTTGACGTCCGTCCCATAGTAAAGCTTGTAAGAGGTGGCAATCTCTTCGCTGTTGCTGTCTTCAGGGTCATTGTACTGCACGATGGCTCCGCCGTTACCTGGGGCAATACTAAGTTTGGTCGGCGTCTGGGGCGCTGATGGGACCCGGTCGACAACGCTAAAGTTCACACCCGTCACATTTGCAGTTGTGATATTGACAGTTCCCGAATGACCCTGAGGGTTCGATTCATTGAGCAGTCCTGTTCCCACTGTATCGATTTCTGCATAGATCACGTAGCTTCCGTTTGCGCCACCACCTCCGCCAGCCGCAGGGAGGCCTCGAATTATATATGCCGTGCCACTTACGGACGGCTTGGTAGTAAAGCTAGTGCCCGCCAGTGAGCTGCAACCGTTTGTGCACCCGCTGGGGAAAACACGGATGATCGTATTGCCGGTCTTTGCCCCTGCGTAGGAGATCGTCCCGGAAATGCTGAACGATGTCACTGCCGAGGACTCTGTAAAGTCCTGCGTAGTGGTGCTCCCGGTTGTTGGGACTGAAGGCGCAGATGGGCTGAACGTGTATCCAGCCAGGGACGGAGTAACGACATACGTCCCGCCCGCTAGTCCCGCGAAACTGTAGACGCCGCTGCCATCGGTTGTAGTGTTTGCCGTGGCTGGGCCCGTAAGAGCGATCGCCACTCCCGAGGCCATTGGTCCCGTAACCGTGCCGGAGATGGTGCAGTTCGTAGAGCAGCTTGGTACCGTCGCCGACAACGTGAAGGACTGCGTCGCATTTGGCAGCACGGTATTACTCGCCGTAATGGTAATCGGGGTGACCGATGCTCCAGCTGGTGTCCCGCTGATGGTGGCCGTGCCATCCCCATTGTCGACAAAGGTTATGGGGCTGGGCAGGGATCCTGTGAAAGTCAATGCTGGAGTCGGACTGCCCGTTGTTGTAACCGTGAAAGTGCCATTCGCGCCCACGGTAAATGTTGTGTTGTTGGCGCTGGTAATTTGCGGTGGCGCATGCACCGTGATGACAACAGTAGACGTGAGCTTGCTTCCGGCGGCGTTTGTCACCGTCAACGTGTAGGTCGTCGTCGTTGTCGGAGAAACTGAATAACCGGTTCCGCTGATCACTACTCCTACTGTGGGACTAATGCTCCCCGTGCCATTACTGAAAGTCGGTGTAATGTTCGTGGAATTTCCAGACAGGATCGTCGTGGTTCCTATGAAGCTGGTAATGATCGGTGCAGCAACCACGGTAACTGTCGTCGTGGCCGTGACCGAAACAGGCGTGGTCGCCGCGTTGGTTATGGTCAGCGTGTAGATCGTCGTGACCGCCGGCGAAACTGTCGCAGCCGTTCCGCTGGTCACAACTCCCACGCTGTTATTTACGCTGCCCGTGCCACCGCTGAATACACCTGTCAGAGTGGTCGAAGTTCCGGCCGTGATGGTCGACGCTGCCGATGTGAAGCTTGTGATGACTGGAGCTGCCACGACATTAAACGTGAAAGATTGAGTCGCATTCGGCAAAGTTCCGTTGCTGGCCGTGATGGTGATCGGTGAACTGCTAACCCCAGCCGCTGATCCGGAAATTGTTGCCGTGCCGTTTCCGTTATCCGTGAAGTTAATACCGCCTGGCAACGATCCAGTCTTGGCTATGGTTGCAACTGGGCTTCCTGTCGTCGTTACGGTGAAGGAACCACTTGTTCCCGCGGTGAAAGTCACGCTACTCGTGCTGGTAATCGCCGGAGCTTGCACCAGGACCGTGTTCAACGTGAACGATTGAACCGCGTTAGGAATCACTCCGTTACTGGCTGTGATCGTGATGGGATAGCTGGACGTAGATCCCGTTGCCGTACCACTGATAGTGGCCGTGCCGTTCCCGTTATCATGGAACGTAACAGTCCCCGGCAATGCGCCGACCGCATTCAAAGTCGCAGTGGGATTTCCGGTGCTGATCACGGTAAAGCTGCCGGGCGTGCCTATCACAAAACTCGTACTACCGGCGCTTGTGATCGCCGGTGGCACATCAACTGTGACCGTCGCGGGTGCTGTGACAGAAGCTGGTGTCGACGCCGCATTGCTCACCGTTAGTGTGTAGGTGATGGTCGATGTTGGTGAAATGGTGACAGGCGTGCCGCTGGTCACTGCGCCCACGCCGTGATCGACACTTCCTGTTCCGCCTGTAAACACAGCCGTAAGCGACGTCGAATTGCCGGTAACGATAGTTGCAAGCCCGGGAGTGAAGCTGGTGATCGCCGGTGCGGGGACCACGGTCACGGTCGTTGTCAAGGTTGACGTAGCTGGCGTGGTGGCAGAATTGGTTACGGTCAATGTGTAGGTCGTGGTCACGGCAGGCGAGACCGTTACGGCAGTACCGCTGGTCACCGCTCCTACGCCGTTGTTGACGCTGCCCGTGCCGCCAGCGAAAATTCCCGTCAAAGTTGTTGAAGTCCCGGCGGTGATCGTTGCCGCCGCGTGCGTGAAACTGGTAATTGTCGGCGCAGCCACAACCGTCACGGTAACCAGCATGGTCACGGAGGTGTTGGCCGTATTGGTAACTGTCAGCGTGTAAGTTGTGGTCGCCGCAGGTGAAACTGTAGCAGCGATCCCTGTGGTAACTGCGCCTACGCTGTTATTGACGCTGCCCGTACCGTTGGCAAACACCGCCGTCAACGGTGTGGACGTTCCAGCAGTGATGGTGGCCGCACCGGACACAAAACTGGTGATGGCGGGCGCGGCAACCACAGTGACTATGGCTTGCCTGGTTACGGTAGTCCCCGCTCCGTTGGTCACCGTCAGGGTATAGGTCGTGGTCGATGCCGGCGAAACCGTTACTGCCGTGCCGCTGGTGACTGCGCCTATGCTGTTGTCAACGCTGCCCGTTCCGTTGCTGAATACTCCCGTCAAGGTGGTGGAAGTCCCGGCGGTAATCGTCGCCGCTGCGGACGTGAAACTGGTAATCGTGGGAGTTGCGACAACCGTCACAGTGACTTGCCTCGTGACTGCCGTTCCCGCGGCATTGGTCACCGTAAGTGTGTAAGTGGTTGTAACCGCTGGCGAAACCGTCGCTGGCGTGGCACTAGTAACCGCGCCCACACTATTGTTGACGCTGCCGGTCCCGTTGCTGAACACGCCCGTCAATGTAGTCGAATTGCCAGCAGTGATGGTCGCGGCAGCCGATACGAAACTGGTGATTGTTGGAGCCGGCACAACGGTCAGAGTCGCGGTCTGCGGGGGGCCGTTGAAGGTTGCAGTGATGGTCGCCGTCACGTTGCGCCTGCAGTAGTGGTCACGTTGAATTGCGCGCTGGTCTGTCCGGCAGGCACGCTTACCGACGCCGGAACCTGGACCGCTAGCGTTATTGCTACCAAGCGTCACTGTATCGCCGCCAGTCGCGGCTGGTCCTGTCAGGGTAACCGTCCCGGTTGTGGCGGCGCCACCTGTCACGGTCGATTGAGCCAATGCCAGCGGCGAAGCCACGGTAGGAGGATTAACCGTCAGCGTTGCGGTCTTGCTGACTACTCCATAAGTCGCTGTAACGGTGGCAACTGCCGCGGAAGTCACTGCGCTGGTCGTAACTTGGAAAGTAGCCGTTGTCGCGCCCGCCGCAACCGTAACTGTTGCAGGAACCGTTGCTGCGGCGTTGTTGCTGGCAAGCGTCACGGAGGCTGCAGCCGCGGCTGTGCCAGTCAAGGTGACAGTGGCAGTGGAGGGCGACCCGCCAATCACCGTGGTGGGATTTAACGCCACCGAAGTGATCGCCGGATTGATTAGGACGGTGAGGCTCGCGGTGGCCGTGTGCGGGGTAGGCGCCGCGGAGTCTGTCACGGTGACCGTAAATGCGAACGTGCCGAACGATGTGGGCGTGCCGCTAAGCACGCCAGCGGGGCTCAGGCTCATGCCTGGAGGCGTGTTGCCCGACCATGCCCAGGTGTAGGGTGCCGTGCCATTTGCGGCGGTCAATGTCGTCGAAGGATACGCTGCGTTGATGGCAACCGTGGCCAGCTGTCCCGACGCGGTGGTAACCGCGAATTGCGGCGTGCTTCCGCTGCCCGACGTGCAACCTGCCACGAAAAGCATGGCGATGAGCGCGGAAATTCCAAGAACGCGAGACACGAGTCCACGGCTGAATCGAGTGTTGCTCGACATCGTAGCTATCCTTTTGGGGTTATCGGGGTTTCAGATGAACATTGCTCTGCCGAGAACTGAACCCGGGCCCACACCCATGACGTTTATTGAACAATTAACCGTGTACAGTTGTAAAACCTTGAGGAAGACCGAGAAAGTATCCGATTGAACATTTCGTGCCGCAGTGTGTCCTATGAGCAAAGTACTTTAGTACTACTCGGTAAAAATTAGAATGGCTTAGTAATTAAGTAAAATCTTATGGCACCACCGGTGACCACGAAAAAATAAATAGATATAACAAGCAGGGATGCGGTGAGAGTTGAATTGAGGCGGACCTGAACCAATTTTATTTAGAGCCTGGAAATGTACAGCGTCGGAATCAATTGGACTTGGTTTTCGGTAGTGACTCACCTTCCGGTAAAACGCGCCCTCTCCGCCCCGAAGGGCACGGGCCGGAGAGGCCCCTGCGAAACCGTAAATCATCGGAGCGGTTGGTTTTATAGCGACCGCCCGCATTTTGGGCGGGCGGTTTTTGTTTTGCAGTAATTCAAACTGAGTTACTACCTGATTTTCATCCTGCGTGACTTGCAAAAAATTCCATGAGGCAGGCCTCGGCCCAGAAGCGCGCATTTCCAGCATCGTGTGAAATGAAGGAGCAATGGCCTCCGTGTTTGGGCGCGACCAGCTGGATGTGGCTGTTGTTGGCAATCGCTGCATCGGAAAAGCTTGCGAAGGGAACGAAGGGATCGTCCTGCGCGGTCACGATCAGAGCGGGAACGCGGATCTCTGCCGCCACGCGTAAAGCGCTTGATCGCCGATAGTAATCCGTGGCGTCACGGAAGCCGCAGTATCGTGCGGTGATTACATCGTCAAATTCGCGTAGCGTTCTTACGCTGGCCATTGCCGAGAGATCATATTTTCCAGGAAATAATTTTGCCTTGCGCCGCATCCTCTTTTTCAGGTTGCGGACGAAATGCTCCTGGTAAATGAAATTTTGCGGCAAGCCAACCGCATCGGCGCACACGCCCAGCTCAACGCAGGGGCACACTCCGGCCACCGCGCGCAATTGGCTGGGCGCCGAGTCTGCAAGCTCGCCGGCCATCTTCAGCACCAGATTGCCGCCCATGGAATATCCAGCGAAGAAAATTTCCGGGAGCGAATCTTTCTCGATTAGCTCGGTCAGGACGGCGCGGTAATCGCCGGAAAGCCCAGAATTATAGAGCGTGGGAGTTAGGGTTTCCGTCCCACCGCAATTGCGCTGATTCAACCGCACGGCGTTCCACCCGGCCACAAACGCGCGCTCGGCCAGCCCCAGCATGTAGCCCGATTCGCTCGAGCCTTCCAAGCCGTGCACAAGGACTAGCGTCGGGCATCGCTGCGGAACGGCCTGCCAGTGGCATTCCCCGCGAATGCGCGTCCCGGGCTCCACTTCGAATTCTCGGGCTACACTCGGCGGCAAGCGGGGAAATCGCCGCGGCAGGAATGTCGAGGCCAGCGTTTGCAAGTGTGGATTGCGCAACAGCCAGTACGGTTCGAAGGGCTTCATTCGAACCTACATCTTACGACATAACCCGTGAACCCAATATTCAGAAAGCCGTTTGATTAGAGCCACCATGCTCGCTTGTTGCGGCGTGGTATGCCTCTTGATGTTTCGAAAAGTCGAGGGAAAGCTTGGCAGGATCCGTTGCATCAGGATGGAAGCGCAACCCGCAAATCGAGCAAGCATATTCGCCGGTCCATACGCTTTTGCCTTCCCGGCTCGCCATCACCGCGCGCAGGCACACCTTTTTGTCGGGCATAAGGAAAGCCTACACTGATTCCAGCAATCCCATGGAGAGGAAAGCATTCTATTGCCTCAGTATGCGCGGGTATCGGTTGGAGAACTGAGTTTGCGCTGAATTGAGTGTGCCAATCACGTCTGCTAGAGCGAAAGTAAATGACTCATCGCCATTCTAAAGTTGAGCCGCCACTTAGGGTCTTGCCGAGGGACATCCCCGCCAGCGTTGAGGCACTTTTGTCGATTCAGATGCCCTTTATGATTTCCAGTTGGGCGTGGCCACGTACTCGCGTCCGATATCCGCGACCGTGCGCGTGCCGCAATTGCCCATCACTAGTTTCAACTCTCCCTGCAAAATTTCGATCACTCGGTCCACGCCGGGTTGCCCGAACGCCCCCAATCCCCAGAGCATCGGGCGCCCGATGCCCACGGCCTTGGCGCCGAGCGCTAGCGCCTTGAATACATCGGTGCCGCGCCGCACGCCGCCGTCGACGAACACTGGAATGCGCCCATTTACTTCAGCCACCACTTCGGGCAGCGCCTCGATCGTCGGACGCAGCGTCTCGATCGAGCGCCCGCCATGATTCGACACCATAATGCCGTCAAGGCCGTGCTGCACGCACAGCGCCGCGTCCTCGCGCGTGTCGATGCCCTTGATGAGGAACTTGCCCTTCCACGCCTGCCGGATGCGATCGACCCAGGCCCAATCCATGGCCGCGTTTTGCCCCTGCACGCCTTTCATGTCGATGCCTTTGTACATCGGGCGGTCGGCATTGCTTGGTCCCGCTCCTCCGTTGTGGCATCCGCCGCAGGAACTCAAATCTCTGCCGCGCAGGCGCATGAATGTTTCGCTGTTCCGTCCGGCCGTGCGGTCCACGGTCAACGCCAGCACCGTGACCCCAGCCGTCTGTACGCGCTGCATGATCTTAGCGGCGGCATCCCACTGGCTTGGTGAATAGAACTGCTGCCACACCGGCCGCCCCAGGGCCTGGATCACGTCTTCGACTGGCATCGAGGTATCCGTGGACAACACCTGCAGCGTGCCGCGCGCTTTGGCCGCTCGCGCCACGGCCACTTCGCCATCGGCATGAAAAGAGCGGTCGCCGCCCGTCGGGCACAAGTAGATCGGGCTGTTGTACGTGGTGCCAAACAAATCGACATGCATGTCCACTTTCGTCGCGTCTCTCAGCCGCCGTGGACGCAGTTCGACATGCTGGTAACCCTCATGGTTGGCCTTCACCGTGGAGTCGTCATCAACGCCGCTGGTCATGTATGCCCAGTGGCCGCGCATCACTGTGCGGTGAGCGACTTCCTCGAAATCGAAAACGTCAAGCGCCTGCGCCGGGTCGGTAATCAAATCGGCCGCTGCCGGGCTGCCTTGCGCAAACGCGCTCTGCCGCATGTAGGCGCCGACCCCACCCAGCGCCGCAACGTACGGGCTGGCTGCAAGAAATTTGAGGAATTGGCGACGGGCTTTCGAAGTGGTAAGCGTCGGATTTTTCATAATGGCGCGGATGCTATCACGATTCTGGATTCCTGACTACGATACTGGTGGGCCGAGAAAAGATCTGTCGGGCCGATTCTGTCGCCACCTTTCCATCCGCACTATCGTTGCGCGCTGGTTAATGCTAGCGGGTCACTTCAAATTTGAAGTGCAATGCGGGAATTTTATTTCCTGGGTGATCGTCCGAGTACGTCAACTGAGGCATGCGATAGAGCAGTTGGTTTTCGCTTGGCGGGCCTTGATAAATGCCTGGAAAAAGATCGATCAGGTGAGTCCCGGGTTCGCCTGCCGCCCGGAATGTGATTACAACGTCGCCTTGTGAATTGAAGCCGCAGGCATATCCCATATAAGCGTTATCGTAGGTCGCGGCATACAGGTTGTCGTACTCCGTCCAGCCGACTCCGTGCAAGTGAATTGTAATTGGCGTTCCGGCTGGACCCGAGACAGGATCCATGCTCACGATGCTGGTCTCGATTGCAAAGTAAGCGCGCGCCAGCGGTTTCTCATTGTCGCGCAGTTCCAGGCCATGCTGCCCGCCCAGATCCAAGGGAATCGTCAATGGGAATTCGATCTTGCCGTCGCTTGCGACTTTCACTTTTGCGATTTCTTTTTCCTGCGGCGAGAAGCCATTGCCGCTCACGCGGCTCCCGACATAGGTCTGCCAGAAAAGATTCAGCGTTGTGCCGGCTGGAAAGCCTTCCCCGCGCAGCATAGTGTGGGTGCCGACAGCGCCCTGGGATGGACTGACGCTCAGCTTTCCATCCGCTACATGAATTTCGGATGCGCGGTAGCTCATACGACTGGTATTCGTCGGCATAGACGGCGGGCGTGGACGATTGGCCTGGTGTAACACGAAAAGTGAAATCGGGCCGAGGCAGATAAGCGTTGGGCGCCTGTTGGAAATTCAAATAGGCTTGTCCTTGCCATCCAGTGTAGATCTTTACGGGATGATCGCCTTGTGGGCCTGTGGCTCGAAAGCGTGCGACCGCGGAGCCGTGAGTGCTGACCGCTGTGACAAATCCCACTCCCCGATTATCCCAGTTGACGACCCAGGTATTTTCCATGGTTCGCCAGCCCAACCCTTTGACGCGCAATTCGATGGGCGTTCCGACAGGGCCAGCCAGCGGAGTCATCTCAAAGCTTTGTGTGACTTCCAAACCGTTTTGCGCAACGGCTTGCCCATCGATTGTGGCGATGATGTCGTGAACGCCGCCATAGTCTTCAGGAATCGCAAAGGTCGCGTCCAGCCGGCCGCCGGCGTCCACCGGAAACTTTCCAAGTGACGAAGACGCGGGTGAGTATTCCATTCCACGGAAGAAGTAATATTTTTCGATGACCCAGCCGCCAGTGACAGTGCCCCACTGCAGATCAACCATCTTGCCGGGAGGCAGGCCCGCAACAGTCGCTCGAACTTTTGCGCCAACAACTGGCTTGTCGTACGCTAGCTCAAGTTTTTGCATGGCAGCGGCGCTCGGCTTTGCGCCCGCTTGTAATGTGTCAGGTTGAGATGCAGATGAGGAGATCGGACGCACGCAGAAAAATACAGGCAAGCTCAGCAGCGCGATCATCCCGAAACGGAGAGAATTCCTGATCAGAGATTCCTCCGCTACGGAACGATCGTTAGATACGAAGGTGCGCTGCCCATTGGTTTCCACTCAGCTGTTCGGCCAAACTTATCGCGTGCCGTGGCCGAAAGTTCTACCGTCCCGGTCGGCGCATCGTCTGGCACTACCCACTTGGCTGTCCACATGCCCGCATGGATCGGCATGTCTCTTCCCTCAGCGGTCTTGTGCGGCAGGGCGCGATCTAGCGTAGGCAGGTCATACGTTCTCCCACCGGAACTGATGTGCACTGTAACTTCGGCGGAACCCTCGGGCGCACCTGTTCCTCCGTCAACGGCAAACAGACGGAATCCAACAGTTTCACCCTTCTTGTATCGATTTCTCGCGGTGCAAGGAGCGGGATTCGTCGGTGCCACGAAGGCGTTGAGGTCCCCGAACAATACCAGCTTTCCCGCAGGCTGCGTTGCTTGCCCGGCCATGAGCGCCGTGGCCAGCAATCCCATGATCAGGGCGAATATTACACTTGAAATGGCACGATACATTCTGCTCATGGAGGCAACCTTAATGGAACCTTGAAGTCTTGTCTAGAACATTTGTTGGAAGGTTGCTACTTCTTGTCTTCGACTGTGTGGCCTCGCCCGTCGCGTACTTCATTTCCTTTGAAATCAGGATTCTTATCGGGATGCTTCGATGCGTCCGGTTTCTCGCCGCGTTTGGGGTTCGGGCCTTTGTAGCCGTGCTGGGGATCGAGGCGGTTGTCCACCCAGCCGTGAAATTTGTCAGCGCCCGCAAACCATGGACCAGCGCCCACGAAGATGGCGGAGGGAAACCATTCCGGGCCGTAGTAGCCGTAAGGAGCGCAATCGTAAGGAGTAAAATCATAGTAGCCGTACGGGCAGTCCGGGGGTGCCGCAGTGTCACAGGATTGAGCGCCTGCCGAGGGGGCTTTTGCCGTCAAGCAAATGCTCGCCGCAATCAGCAGTGCAACAAAAATGATGAGCCGCTTCAAAGTAGTTCCTCCACCCCGTGAACTGGCCAACGTCTGGCCGATCTTCCAATTATGGCGATCAACAAGTCTCCGAGGCTGACGAGTTCGGCCAACGGATTCGTCGATCTTGTGGGCCGCTGCGACGCGGCCCGCAATCTCAGCTACAAAAAGCCTACCAGAAATCCCTGCGGAGTTCGAGCGTCAAGCCAACTATCGATAACACGTTTCAGAGGAGATCCATGGGCGGCCCTGCTACAAACGGTGAATTCTGTTTCCCTCACGATGCCCTTCACATGAGAGAAAATGGCACGGGCAGGCAGCACACCGCACGAAAAATCCGACACGCAGTCGCAGGACGCAATTTTTGCCGAGCCCTTTGCAATACCCTTCTCAATAAATGGGAATTGGTCGAAAGCCAATTTGCCGAGAGACGAATTATCAGACGTTGGCTTTTCGGCGCATTAGGCAATCCGTTCGACATTGCAGGCGACAGTGCTTTAAAAGTGTTGGTGCGCGGGCCCGGCATCTATTCTTTCCACAGGACTCAGCCTCGCATACACAATCTACGGTATATCACTTCAATCTTTAAGGTGTCACTCTCCTTGACACAGCCCATTGCGAATTTTGGAAATCAATGCTCTCTCTTATTCAAATTGTCGATGAAGACGAAGTTGTTCGCCATGGCGTGAGAACTCTCTTCACCAATGACGATTCAGTTGAGGTTTGTGGAGATGCCCACAATGGCATGAACGCAATTCGTGCGGTCCCGTGCCTTACGGAGTGCTCACTAGAAAAAGGATACGATCTTTTTGAGCAATTCCCGAATGGCTCGTCGCTATGGCGCGGTTCTGTCTCCGGATTTGAAACCGCCTTCCTCCGATTGCAGGAATTGGCTCAGAAATCTAAATATCAGTTTTATGCGATCAGCTTGACTCCAGGCGAGACTATTATCTTCGACTTGGAGCTCGACCTTTGTGGATTAGCGACACCTTTGAAGGTCAAAAGACGGATCGAAAGCCAAGTTGCTTAGGCGCGGAGGTGCGTTCATGACGACCATTTGTGTGTCAGTTGAAGGAGATAAGAGAAGATTTTGGAGGCAAAGCCCAATGGCACAAGCACAGATGGCTCCAATCTATTGTAATGAATGCAACGGAAGGTTCGATTCGGAAGACGAATTGTGGAACCATACAAACACCGCGCACCACATGTTTGCGTCGGAACTGCGTACTTTCCAGCATGTTGGCACGGAACCATGTAGCATTGAAGATCAACTTGATGCGTCACAGGAAGGGTGGGCCAAACTTTCTGCGCAGTTGAGGAATCGAGTTCAAGTCCACTTCAACCCGGAAGAATTAGACGCCATTGACCGATTCATACTGCTTGCCAGCCAAGGCTAGGGTTTTGATTACGTGTGCCGATATCGTCCCGACGGTAATTGAAATCAGGTCTTTACCGTCATGGCAGAGCGATTTGGGCTGTGTCACCACGCAACCGGAAGTAAACTTCCCCCCGGACCGGATCGGTTCTGCGAAACGGCCTTCTCAGAAGCTGGCTGCCGTTGGACATCTACAACGTGCGCTTGCCTATAGGGATTGCAAATACGAAGCGAATCGGTCGTTAAAGAGCGCGCCAGGACGTCGCTCACGCAGCCTTTTTACGGCGTCGCATCCGGTCATACCCAGTTGATTCAAAATCAGACCAGCTACGAGAGCAGACCGATTGAAGCCCAACCCGCAATGAGAAAGAACACAATGGCCCTGCTTGAGAAGCGTTGCGCCGAGAGACGCGACGGCGTGCAGTTTGGCGAGATTCGGCAGACCGTCGTCCTGGATTGGGAAATAGACATAGAGCAAATGATCCGGCGCGGTCGGAACGTCGTCATCCATTCTGCCGTCAAGGTCGATAACAACATCGACTTTGTAGCGATCCAAAACCATCCAGTCCGTGATTGTGGGTGAGATGAAAAGAAGTCCCTCGTTATCTACCTGAAACAATTCCACTCGATCCCCCGCCTTTCATTCCTAAACTCGACTCGTCAGCAAACGTTGCCAATCAGTTCGAGTTTGGGCAATTTTGCTACTCGGTAGTTATCACGTGGGCCAGTAAATATGGCGGCGATTTAGCGCCAACCGAGGGCTGGAGCGACGGTAGTCAGAATTGCCTCCATGACATGCGCATTGTAGGCAACACCTAGTTGATTCGGAATGGTTAGCAACAGCGTGTCAGCCTCCTCGATCGCCTCGTCTTTCCTAAGCTGCTCGATGAGAATATCTGGCTCGGCAGCGTAGCTGCGACCGAAGATCGCCCGTGTATTTTCGTCAAGGAACCCGATTTGTGTCCTCTTCCTGAGAGCCTCGTCCGAAATAGCGGCGATCCTGGTCATCAATCAACGCAAAAATACTCCGGCTAACGGAAATGCGCGGAGTACGCGTGTGACCGGCATCCTTCCAGGCTGCGCGAAAGGCGCGAATCTGTGCGGCCTGTTGGATGTGGAGCGGCTCGCCGGTCTCGTCGAATTTGAGGGTTGACGACTGCAGGTTCATTCCTAGCTTCGCGGCCCATGCTGCTGTCGCGTTGGAAGCAGACCCCCACCAAATTCGATCACGCAATCGCCGCGGAGTATGGCTCAAGACGCAGGAGTCCCGGAGGATTGGCAAACATTGGACGTGGGTTAGGCTGAGCGAAGCCCTTTCCGCGCAGCAACTCAAGAAATTCTTCGGCATGTCTTCGGCCCATGCCTGCATCGTCCTCGCCTTTCATCGGGCGGTAGCCAAAATAGCGCCAACCATCGATGACTTGCTCGGGGGAACCGCGGCTGATTCCCAACTGCAGCCGGCCGCCAGAGATTAGATCCGCAGCCCCAGCGTCCTCCGCCATGTAATGAGGATTCTCATACCTCATATCGATCACTGCGGTGCCAATCTCAATCTTTCGGGTCTTAGCACCCACCGCCGCGAGCAGTGGAAAAGGTGATGCCAGTTGCTGCGCGAAGTGATGAACACGAAAGTAGGCTCCGTCCATTCCCAGGCGCTCGGCCTCCACGGCGAGGTCAATGGACTGCAGGAGCGCGTCGGCCCCCGATTGCGTTCGTGACTGCGGTGAAGGTGCCCAATGACCGAATGAGAGGAAGCCAATTTTCTTCATGGAATATAAGTCTCCCATATCGTCGATATGGCTGTGCGTCGTTTCTCTGCATCGCGCTCGCCGACCCAACTTCTGATAAGCGAGCTTATCGCAGCTGGGAATTTCACAATTCCCATATTCCGAGATGACGATTTTTCAGAGCTTATGCGAGGACTCGAGTCACAATTCCCTAATTACATTCCTGGTAAGACTGCATAGCGGGCGATCGCGAAGCCCATGGCCCCGCCGAAAAAGACGTCGGAGGGGAAATGGCTGCTGCTGGTGACACGCGCGAAGCTTATTGCCCCAGCCATGCCATATGCGACGAAGGGGACCCAACGATGGTTGCGGTAGCGGTGGGCAATAACAGCGGCGACTGCCATGGCAGACATGGCATGCACAGAATAGAAGCCGCCGGAATGAAGCGGATTATGATCACCGTGGAAGAAGCTATCTGTGTAAGGGCCGTTGCCTGCGTATTGCAGGGGCTGCTTCCTGCCGGTGATGCCTTTAAAAGCGAGGTCCAGCACAAACCCATCCGCGAATGCTTCGCCCGCAAGGAGCGCGGTGTTCTGCGCGTAGGAATCCTTTCTTATCAGTCCGACGGCGTAGATCGATGCAGGAACGGCGGCGATAAATGCTCCGGAGCTTACTCCGCTGACGGCGCGATTAAAGCCGTTGAAAGAGTTTGTTGTGCGGAAGTACGGAGCGCTGTGCGGGTCGGTAGCGACTAGCGCGGATGTGACGCCCACGATGGCGATGGTGGGAAGCCAGTGTTTTCCTTTGGCGAGTTGTCCCGGAAACATCCAAATTTCCTTCTGATCGGTAAGGAGATTCGCGGGCAGTGTTCTGAGGGAAACTTCGCGATCAGATGCAGTGATGACAGAATTTTGCGTCTGCTGCGCGGGTGCGGGCGGAGGAAGTGCTGTCAGAGGACTCCTGACAAAATGCCGGGCCTGCAGTGGCGAGGAGTGAGAAAAGTAGAGCTTTACAGAGTTTGCCAGCAAACGGTTGTAGCTGAATCATAAGCATAGTTAATGTCAGTATAGGCTTCTTGCGCGTTAACCTGCTAAGGATAAAGTCACGATTAATGCGTTTAGCGAAATTCTGGGAAACGGGATTTTCGGAACTTTTTCCCACGGGTGCCCAGCTTGATTTCATGCGGCGGGGCGCTTAGAATCAAAGTTCACTCATGAAACTCAGATGTCGCGAATGCTCCCGAATAGTCCGCCCAGCGGCCTTCCGCTGGGCTGTGTTGTATATGGGGCAATTTCTTACCGCTTAATTTTTTGGCGCTCAATTTTTGCCGATCATTTTCTTAGCGCTTAAGGAGAAGTGAATGGATGGACCGATTCTCGAAGGTTTGACATTTGACGACGTGCTGCTGGTGCCGGGGAAATCCTCGGTGCTGCCCACCGAAGTGAACACGCAGACGCAGCTGACCCGCGAAATTTCACTGAACATTCCGCTGGTTTCCGCCGCCATGGACACAGTCACCGAATCGCGTCTGGCCATCGCCATGGCGCGACAGGGCGGGCTGGGCTTCGTGCACCGCAGCATGACCATCGAGCGGCAGGCCGAGGAAGTCGACAGAGTAAAACGCTCGGAAAGCGGGATGATCGTCGATCCGGTGACCATTTCGCCGGAGCTGACCGTTCGCGAGGCCATGGACATCATGACCAAATACCGCGTGTCGGGACTGCCGGTGACGCGCGGGCCGCGCCTGGTGGGCATCCTGACCAACCGCGACCTGCGCTTTGAAAAAAATCTCGACCAGCCCGTCAGCGCCATCATGACCAAGGACAACTTGGTGACCGTTTCCGTGGGCACGACGCTGGAAGAAGCCGAGCGCCTGCTGCAAAAGCATCGCATCGAAAAGCTGCTGGTGGTCGATTCGGATTTTCGCCTCAAGGGACTGATCACCGTAAAAGACATTCAGAAAAAACTGGAATTTCCGAACGCCGCGAAAGACGGTCAGGGGCGCCTGCTTGTGGGCGCGGCCATCGGCGCTACCGGAGATTTTCTGGAACGCGCCGTGGACCTGGCGCGCACCAAAGTGGACGTGCTTGCCATCGACACGGCTCACGGGCATTCCGCGCGCGTCATGGACGCCATTCGCGCCGTGAAGCATCGCCTTCCTGAAATGCAATTGATCGCCGGAAATGTGGGAACGTTTGAAGGCGCTCGCGACCTGATCGCGCTGGGCATTGACGGAATCAAGGTCGGCATCGGGCCCGGGTCCATTTGCACTACGCGTGTCGTTACCGGCGCGGGCGTCCCTCAGATCACCGCCGTCATGGAAGCCACGCGCGCCGCCAAGGGAACCGGAGCGCCGGTGATTGCCGATGGCGGAATCAAGTATTCCGGCGACATCAGCAAGGCCATCGCGGCGGGCGCGGCGGTCACCATGCTGGGAGGATTATTTGCGGGAACGGAGGAATCTCCCGGCGAAACGATTCTGTATCAAGGGCGCACTTTCAAATCGTATCGCGGCATGGGCTCGCTGGGCGCGATGCAGGTGAGCTCTGCTGCCGCCGACCGCTACTCGCAGGAAGGCGCGGCGCGCGGAAAATCCGTGCCGGAAGGCGTCGAAGGACGCGTGCCGTACAAGGGCTCGCTCAGCGCGCTGGTCGATCAGCTGGTGGGCGGGCTGAGGAGCGGCATGGGATATTGCGGCGTGGCCACGCTGGCCGAGTTTCAGGAGAAGGCGCGCTTCGTGCGGATTACTTCCGCGGGACTGCGCGAAAGCCATGTGCACGACGTGATCATCACGCGTGAAGCGCCGAACTATCAGGTCGAATAGTGCCGCTCTGGAATCGCGTAAAAAACTGGATTCCCGCCATTATCTGGGCCGGGATCTGATCTTCTGACCTTTCAACAGATACCTTTTCGAGCGATACGTACCTCTGTCTTCATCGTTCCGGCTCTGCGCTGGCTATTTCCTCACGCTGACCACCGAAACCATCAAGCTCATGCACGCCGTCATCCGCAAGATGGTGCATTTCACCGAATATTTCATTCTGAGTTTTTTGTTAATGCGGGCGCTGCGCGGCCAAAATCGCGGATGGAAACTGCGCTGGGCGATCTGGGCAATTGTGATCGCCGTAGGCTATGCATGCATCGACGAATTTCATCAATCATTCGTGCCAAGTCGAAGCGCGTCGCCGTGGGACGCATTGCTCGATGCGATGGGAGCATGCGCAGCTCAGCTTGCCATCTGGCTTTGGAATTTGAAGAAGGGCCGGTCGACAGGCGATTAATAGCCATCCTGGGAATATCCGAGCAAATTGCCGTTGGGAGCAGGGTCGGAAACGAGGTCGGAGCGGCGTTTGAAGTGTCGTTGGAGTTGGAAGTGGAGTTGAAGTAGGAAGTGGCGCTGAAAGCGCCACCGGATACTAGCCCAGGGCAACGCCCTGAGTCTGAGAATTCATGATTGCGTTGCGCCCTGAAGGGGCGCAGGAGACCTCCGCCCCTTCAGGGCGGTCAATCCTGATTTGGCGAGATACCCAGGGCGTTGCCCTGGGCTATCTTCCTCCGCGCCGTTGGCGCGGAACCTTCCAACTTCTACATCTTATCTTCTTACTCTTACCTTCTACTTGTTACCTTTACTTTTACTTTCTACCCGCTATGTTCTGCTTCTTACCATCTACCTTTTACTTCAGCGATTTCCCCGCGACTTCTTCCTTTATTTCCTCGGCGGTTTCTGGAGCGGAAGATTTTTCCTTCTTCAGTTTCTTCTTGAGCTTGGAGCCAAGCAATTCGAGGATGGCCAGTTGAGCGCCATCGCCGATGCGGTAGCCGGCATGAATGATTCGCGTGTATCCGCCCGCGCGATCGGAAAATCGCGGAGCGATGTCTGCGAACAGTTTCTTGGTAGCCCCGGGCGTCATGAGATACGAAGCAGCCTGGCGGCGCGATTGCAAAGTGTCGCGCTTGCCGAGAGTGATGAGGTTCTCGACCAGCGGCTTTGCGGCTTTGGCTCGCGTAACCGTGGTGGTGATTCGTTCTTTCTCGATGACGTTGGTCACGAGGTTGCGGAGCGTTGCGCGGCGATGCGCCGGCTGGCGTCCGAGTTTCGATCCATAGTTGCGATGTCGCATACGTGAGTGCCCCGGGCGCTTACAGCCCCGCGGTTTCCTCCGGGGTCAAGGGTGCCGTTTGGCTGGGGAGCGGTGGCCAGATGATTCGGCTGTGCTCGTCAAACTTCATGCCCAGGCTCAGACCCATCTTGGTCAGGATTTCCTTGATTTCGTTGAGCGATTTGCGGCCGAAGTTCTTGGTCTTCAGCATTTCGTTTTCGCTCTTCTGCACCAGTTCGCGAATGGTCTGGATGTTGGCGTTCTTCAGGCAATTGTAGGAACGCACGGAGAGCTCGAGTTCCTCAACGGAGCGGTCCAGGTGCTCGACGCGCGGATCGTTGTAGGATTCCACGGACTCTTCGACCACTTCGGGCTGCTCTTCAAAGTTAATGAAGATGCTCATGTGGTCCTTGATCAGCTTGGAGGCCAGGCCGATCGCGTCCTGCGGCGTAATCGCGCCGTTGGTCCAGACTTCCAGCGCCAGCTTTTCGTAATCGGTCATCTGTCCGAGACGCGCGGCTTCCACCGAGTAGTTGCACTTGCGCACGGGCGAGTGGACCGAATCCACCGGGATGTAACCGATGGGCAAATCTTCGTCGAAGTTGCGGTCGGCGGACACGTACCCGCGGCCGTTCTTGACGCGCATTTCCAGCTGCAGCTTACCGCCTTCGTTTACCGTGGCGATGTACACGGTCTTGTCGAGCACGGCGAAGTCCGAGTCTTCCTCGATCATGGCGCTGGTCACCACGCCGGGATTCTCGACGTTGATGACGATGGTCTTGGCCTGATCGTTGTTGAGCTTCAGCGGCACTTGCTTCAGGTTCAAGATGATGTCGGTGGCGTCTTCCACCACACCGGGGATGGAAGAAAATTCGTGCAGCACGCCTTCGATCTTGACGGCCGTGATGGCAGCGCCTTCAATCGAGCTCAATAGAGCGCGACGGAGCGAATTGCCCACGGTGGTGCCCCATCCGCGCTCGAATGGCTGCGCGGAAAATTTTCCAAACTTATCTGTCAGCGACTCGAGTTCGGTCGCCAATCGCTTTGGCTTCTGAAAACCTTTCCACATCTGTTAAGTCCTTCCTCCCCGCAAGAGCGGGGCCTTCGAATCTCGGCCAGGAACCGCAAATCTCCGTTTTTCAGATTGAGATTTCAAATTCAAAATCTCAAATTTCAAATTCACTTCATGCTGCTTCCGCCGCTACTTCGAGTACAACTCGACGATGAGCTGCTCGGTGATCGGAGGCGTCTGCACGTTTTCGCGCTTGGGCAGCGCAGCCACTTTGGCTTTGAACGTGTCGCGGTCCACTTCCAGCCAGGGCACCGCGCTCTGGCTTTGCGCCACGTTGCGCGCTTCCAGCACCATGGCGTTCTGATGCATCTTGTCCTTGAGCGCGATTTCCTCGCCGACGCCCACCAGGTAAGAAGGGATATTGACCTTCTTCCCGTTGATGAGCACGTGCCCGTGCAAAACGATCTGACGGGCCTGCGAGCGGGAGCTGGCAAAGCCTGCGCGCCATACCGCGTTGTCCAGACGGCGCTCCAGCATCACGATCAGGTTTTCGCCCGTGGGGCCCTGTGCTCGCTCGGACTTTTCCACGTAGTTGCGGAATTGCCGTTCGAGCAAACCGTAGGTGCGCTTGACCTTCTGCTTTTCGCGCAACTGCAGGCCGTATCCGGCCAGCTTCTTCACGCGGCGCGACTGGCCGTGCTGTCCCGGAACGAAATTGCGCTTTTCAATGGCGCACTTCTCCGTAAAGCAGCGCAACCCTTTTAGGAACAGCTTCTGCCCTTCCCTGCGGCAGAGCCGGCAAATTGCTTCTCGATGACGTGCCAAATTCGTTTCTCCTTCTCTCTTGCTTTAAGAGCGTAATTCCAATTCTCGGGCGGGCTGACGGTCAGGGCCTCGCCCCACTGCAATTCCTCAAACTCGGCGGCGCTTGGGAGGACGGCAGCCGTTGTGCGGAATCGGCGTCACGTCCTTGATGTGCACGATGTGCAATCCGGCCGATGCCAGGGCGCGCACGGCGGACTCGCGTCCGGAGCCCGGCCCCTTGATGCGCACTTCGATCGATTTCATGCCGTACTGATCGCGCGCCACGCCCGCGGCGGAAATGGATGCCTGTTGAGCCGCGTAGGGCGTGCCCTTGCGCGATCCCTTGAAGCCGATGGAACCCGCGGAAGACCACGACACGGTGCGGCCGTCCGGCCCGCAGATGGTGACGATGGTGTTGTTGAACGTGGCTTGTATGTGCGCCACGCCGTGCGGGACAATGCGCTTTTCCCGCTTCTTCTTGAATTCTTTTTTCTGTTTTGTCGCCGCTTTTCCCGGTGCCTGTACGGCGGCGTCCTGCTGCGCTTCTTTTGCCAAGTCAGTACCCTCGCTTGAAACCTGCCGATTTTTTCAGTAGCACAGGCGCTCTTGCCTGTGCGCCTTTTTTACAGCCAGCAAAAACCGCACAGGCAAGAGTGCCTGTGCTACCAAACCTAGCGCGCCGTAACCTTCTTCTTTGCGGCCACTGCTCCCTTACGCGGTCCCTTGCGTGTGCGCGCGTTGGTGTGCGTGCGCTGCCCGCGAACCGGAAGATTGCGCCGGTGACGCAAACCGCGATAGCACTGGATTTCAATCAGGCGGCGAATGTTCATCTGGACTTCCTTGCGGAGATCCCCTTCGACGCGCCCTTCCAACTCAATGGCCTGACGCAGCCGGTTAATTTCTTCCTCGGTCAGGTCCTTGATCTTCTTGGTGTGCTCCACGTTGGCCTTGGCGCACAAGGAAAGCGCGCGCGGCTGACCGATTCCATAGATGGCCGTCAGGCCAATCCAGATTCGCTTGTGCGGCGGTAGATCAACTCCAGCAATACGTGCCATGCGTGCTCCTCAATTTTTCTGCAGGCTCCCTCTGGAACCCGCACCCGAAAATATTCCTGCAAATTTATCCCTGGCGCTGCTTGTGCTTGGGGTTAACGCAAATCACGCGCACCACGCCGCGCCGGTGAATCACCTTGCACTTGTCGCAAATCTTTTTTACCGATGCCCGAACTTTCATTTGCCGCTCCTCGCCCTCAATGCTTGCGTTTGCTGCGCCCTTATTTGTAACGGTACACGATGCGGCCGCGCGTCAGATCGTAGGGCGAAAGCTCCACCGCGACTTTGTCTCCGGCCAGGATGCGAATGAAATTCTTGCGCATTTTTCCGGAAATGTGCGCCAGCACCTTGTGCTTGTTTTCCAGCTCGACTCGAAACATGGCATTGGGCAGCGGTTCAATCACGGTGGCCATCACTTCGATGGCGTCTTCCTTGGGATTGGACGCGTCCGCCTTGCGCTTTTCCGGTTCGGGTCTCTTGCCCATTCGCCCTCTTGCGCCCCCCGCGCCCCCTACCAAGACGGCCCCTGCATCTCTCGGGGACGCGTCAATACCCAAGGCCCATTCGAGGTGACCGCAACAGTGTGCTCAAAATGCGCCGACTTGGTTCCATCGGCCGTCACGGTCGTCCAATCGTCATCCAGCACCCGCACATCGGGCCCGCCGATATTCACCATGGGCTCGATGGCCAGGACCATTCCCTCTTGCAGGCGCGGGCCGCGGCCCGGCTCGCCATAATTCAGCACGTTGGGCTCCTCATGGATGTGCGTGCCGATTCCGTGGCCGCACAAATCGCGAACCACCGAGTAGCCGTTTTTGCGCTCGACCCACTCCTGAACCGTGGCCGAAATGTCCGATAGCCGATTTCCCACACGCACCTTTTCTATCGCCTGGTCCAACGATTCACGCGTCACTTGCAAAAGCTTCTTCAATTCGGGGCTGATCTCGCCCACTGGAACGGTGACGGCCGCGTCGGCATAGTAGCCTTCGCATTCCACGCCAAAGTCCAGAGAAATAATGTCGCCCGCCTGCAGCACCCGCGACTTCGAGGGAATCCCGTGTACGACTTCGGAATTAACCGATGTACAAAGGGTAGCCGGATATCCCCGGTAGTTCTTGAACGCCGGGCGAACCTTGCGTTCCGCCGTCTTGCGTTCCGCGTACTCGTCCAGTTCCTTGGTGCTCACTCCGGCCTTGCGCCATTGCGCGCAAATCGTTCAACACTTCCCATATAACCAAGCCCGGCGCGATGCATCTTTTCCAGTTCCGGCTGTGACTTGCAAACAATCATTTGGGACTCATCGCTCCGTCCAAAATTCCGACAATACTTTTGGTGACCGTGTCCGCGTCGGCCATGGCATCGACCGAACTCAGCAGGCCGCGCGAAGTGTAGTACTCGACCAGCGGCTGCGTTTGCCGGTCATACGCTGCTAGCCGCCCGCCAATCACCTCTTCGGAATCGTCCGCCCGATGAATCAGTTCGCTTCCATCGAGATCGCAAATTCCTTCACGCAAGGGCGGCCGCTCGTAAATATTATAAATGTGCCCGCCCGCCTTGCAGATTCTTCGGCCCGTCAAACGGCGCATCAGCAAATTCGGGTTCACGACCATGTGCAGCACAATGGTGCCGCCCAGCAAATGCGCGTTGCAAATTCGCTCCAGGTCGCCTGCCTGCTGCAGAGTGCGCGGAAACCCGTCAAATACAAACCCATTCGCGCAATCGGCCTGGTTAATGCGGTCCGCGACCATTCCCAGAACGATCTCGTCCGGAACCAGTTGGCCGCGCTCCATCAGAGGCTTGGCCTTGCGCCCGAGTTCCGTATCGCGCTGAATATTGTCGCGAAACATGTCCCCGGTCGAAAGGTGCGGCAAATGATAGCGCTGCGCAATCCGCTGAGCCTGCGTCCCCTTGCCGGCCCCAGGAGCACCGAGCAGGATGACCGCACGCCCAAGCCCCGGCAATGCGCTTACTTGGCCAGGATCAGCCGTAACGTCGGCCACGCAGCTTCCCCTTCTTCACAAAGCCTTCGTAGTTGCGCATCACTAATTGGGCCTCTATCTGCTGGACCGTATCCATCGCCACGCCAACCACGATCAATAGCGATGTGCCGCCGAAATAGAAATTAACTTTCAATCCTTCCAGAACGAAGCGCCACATATGATTGTCAAACCACGTGCCAACCAAAGGCAAATGCTGAAGGTGAATGCCGGCCATGAGCCACTCGGGCAGCAGGCAAACCGCCGCGAGGTAAACGCCGCCCACAAACGTCAACCGCCGAAGGACGCGGTCAATATGCTCGGAGGTGTTGCGCCCCGGGCGAATTCCAGGGATAAACCCGCCGTACTTGCGCATGTTGTCGGCAAGCTCGGTCGGGATTGAACACGATGCCCACGTAGAAAAATGCGAACAAAACAATCAGCGTAATGTAAACCACGATGTACCAGGGCTCGCCCCAGGCCAGGTTCGTGGCCAGCCAGTCCAAGGCTCTGAATTTCTTGCCCAAAAACAAATTGATGGTGCCCGGAAAGGTGAGCAGCGAGCTTGCGAAAATCGGCGGGAATGACGCCGCCCGAATTCACGCGCAGCGGCAGATAAGTCATCTGCCCGCCCATCATGCGCCGGCCCATCACGCGCTTGGCATACTGCACGGGGATACGCCGCTGCCCACCTTCCACAAAAACGATGACGCCAATCACGCCGATCATCAGGGCCATCAGGAAAATCAGCGCCAGGCCCGTAAACGGTCCCCACTGCGCGGTCCTGAACTTGTCAAACAAATCGGCCACCGCTCGCGGCAAGTCCAACCACGATTCCAGCGAAGATGATCAGCGACATGCCGTTGCCCACGCCGCGCTCGGTAATCTGCTCGCCCAGCCACATGATGAACGCCGAGCCGGTCGTCAGCGTCAGGATGGTCATCAGCACGAAGCCGATGCCGGGGTTATATACCAGCGGCTGATTGCTCGGCCCGCCGGTGCGCATCAATGTTTCGGCGATCGAAAACGATTGCACAACACTCAGCAGGATGGTCAGGTAGCGCGTGTATTGCGTAATCTTGCGCCGGCCAAGTTCGCCTTCTTTTTGCAGCCGTTCCAGGTACGGCCATACCACCGTCATCAATTGCAGGATGATGGAGGCCGTAATGTACGGCATGATGCCCAACGCGAAAATGGTCAGCCGGCGGAAGTTGCCGCCGCTGAACAGATCGATTACGCCCAGCACCGAGCCTTGATTCTGCTGAAAGAATTGCGCCAAAACGTCCGTATTGATTCCCGGCGTGGGAAGAAACGCGCCGAAACGGTATACGGCCAGCAGCCCCAGCGTGAACATCAGCCGGCGGCGCAGGTCCGGAATCCGGAACATGTTGGCGAACGCTTCAAAAAACTGGTTCATGACAAAATCTCGACCTTGCCCCCGGCTTTGGTAATTTTTTCCTCAGCCGATTTGCTGAATTTATGAGCCTGCACGGTAAGCGAAATCTGCAGTTCGCCGTCTCCCAACACCTTGATATCGGATTGAACCTGGCGAATCAGCCCCGAAGCGATCAGCAATTCCGGAGTCACCGTGGCTGCCGGCCGGAAAAATGTTGAGCCCTTCGATATTCACTACGGCGTATTCCACGCGCGTCGGATTGTGAAATCCGCGCTTGGGAATTCGCCGGCGCAGCGGCATCTGGCCGCCCTCAAAACCCGCGCTTGCGCGAATAGCCCTTGCGCGACTTCTGTCCCTTGTTGCCCTTGCCCGCCGTCTTGCCGAGCTTCGAGCCGATCCCGCGTCCCACACGCACCTTGCGGTGCCGGGATCCGCGCGCCGGCCTTAAATTAGAAAGGTTTACAGCCATGTTGTCCTCAATGTTCGATTCTCGAGCAATGCTTCCATTTTAATAAGGTCCAAGCGGGCTTAAAGTATAACCCGCGCGCCCTTACTCTTCCACGGTCACCAAATGCCGGACCTTGAGTATCATTCCGCGAACCGCAGGCGTGTCTTCGCGCTCCACAACCTGATTCATGCGGCGGAATCCCAGCCCGCGAATGGTCTGGCGCATGCCCTTTGGGCAGGCAATAAAACTTACCACCCACTTGATCTTCAGTTTTCCCGATGCATTTTTCTTAGCCATAACTGGTATCCGTCCCGGCGCTTTTAGCGCGTGAGTTCCTCGACCGTCTTCGATCGCAACTCGGCGACCTTGGCAATGTCCTTCAGCCGCAACAGCGCGTCAAACGTGGCCTTGATCACGTTGTGCGGGTTCGACGTGCCGATGGACTTCGTCAGCACATTGGAAATCCCCGCAACTTCCATCACCGCGCGCACCGGGCCTCCGGCAATTATTCCAGTTCCTTCGGGCGCCGGCTTCAGCATGCACCTGCCCTGAACCGTACAAGCCCAACACCTGATGCGGAATGGTGGTGCCCTTCAAATTCAAGTGAATCAAATTCTTCTTGGCTTGCTCGATGGCCTTGCGGATGGCCATGGGCACTTCGCGGGCCTTGCCCATGCCGAAGCCGGCGTTGCCGTTCTGGTCTCCGACCACGACCAGCGCCGAAAAACTGAGGTTCTTGCCGCCCTTGACGACCTTGGTCACGCGCTGGATGGCCACGACCTGGTCCTTCAAGCTGTTTGCGTTTACCTCGATATTTCGCCGGACCGCCAGTGTTTCTCTGAGAATATGTTTGGACATAAACTTAAAATTTCAACCCCGCTTCCCGGGCCGCTGCGGCCAGGGCTTCCACACGGCCGTGGTACATATATCCACCACGGTCGAACACAACTTGCTCGATGCCTGCCGCTCGGGCGCGCTCGGCAATCTTCTTGCCAATTACTTTTGCCGCCGCCACGTTGCTGCCGCCCTTCATGTCCTTGCGCGTTTCCTTGTCGATCGAGCTGGCCGACACCAGCGTGCGCCCCGTGACGTCTTCGATGACTTGCGCGTAGATGTGCCCGTTCGAGCGGTACACGCAAAGGCGCGGGCGCTCCGGCGTGCCGGTCACGCGCGTGCGAACGCGCAGGTGAATGCGCCGGCGGTGCGCATCGCGAGAAAGTTTTCGGACTGGTTCTGTTGCCACGATGTTCTCCTTGTTTCCTTCAAGCCCGCTTCAGGTTCACGATTCCGCTTGCCAATTCTTTTCACAATTCAATTCACGAAAACCAGGCGCCCAGCTTATGCGCCTGTCTTGGTGGCGGCGCCCGCTTTTCCAGCCTTCTTCTTCAAGCGCTCGCCGGTAATGCGAATGCCTTTTTGCTTGTACGGATCGGGCGGACGCAAACCGCGGATGTCCGCGCAAACCTGCCCAACCTGCCCTCGGTCTGCTCCCGACACCGTCATGTGCGTCTGCTTATCCACGGTAATCTGGATTCCCTCGGGAATATGGAACTCCACCGGGTGCGAATAGCCCAGCGCGAAGCTGACCATCTTTCCCTTCAGCTCGGCGCGATACCCGACTCCCACGATGTCCATTTCCTTCTTGAATCCGGTGGTAACGCCGGTGACGGCGTTGGCCACCAGCGCGCGCGCCAATCCGTGCAGTGCCGCCTGTTCGTCATTTTGGCGGATGGCATGCAACTCCGCGCCCTTCTGCTCGAGAGTAATTCCCCGGGGAAGGTTCACGCTCATTTTGCCCTTGGGTCCCTGCACATTGATGGAACCCGGCGAGAGCTGTATTTTCACGCCCGCGGGCACGGCAATCGGTTTTCTTCCAATTCGCGACATAGCTCGATGGCTCTCCTGCCAAGCTTCTGCAAAACTTTTCTTTGACTTCCTGCTACCAGACTTCGCACAACACTTCGCCGCCCACATGCGCTTTGCGCGCCGCGCGGCCGGTCATCACGCCCTTCGGCGTGGTCATAATGCTGATGCCCATTCCGCCGACCACGGGACGGATGCCGATGGAGCCGAGATAGCGCCGGCTGCCGGGCTTGGAAATGCGCTTCAGGTCGGTGATCACGCTGCGCTTGTCCGGCGTGTATTTCAGGAACAGGCGCAGGGTTTTGCGAGTCTTGTTTTCCTCGATCAGCTTGTAGGTGGAAATGTAGCCCTCTTCCTTGAGGATGCGGGCCACTTCGACCTTCAATTTCGAGGTGGGAATATCCACGCGCGCATGGCGGGCTTTGGCCGCGTTGCGGATTCGCGTCAGTAAATCGGAAATAGGATCGGTTTGCATGGTTGTCTTTTCTCGGCTCCTACCAGCTTGCCTTCACCACGCCGGGAATTTCCCCGCGCAGCGCGTGTCCGCGGAAGCAGATGCGGCACATTTGAAATTTACGCAGGTAACCGCGCGGGCGGCCGCACAGGCGGCAGCGGTTGCGCACGCGTACCTTGAACTTCGGCTTTCTGCGCATCTTTGCAAATTGCGAATCTCGTGCCATCGTTTCTCCTCAAAATTCCTTCAAGCTAATTTCCGGCCGTCTCCGCCTGCGGGCGCAGCGGCACGCCCAGCAACTTCAAAAGCTCGCGGCCCTCTTCATCGTTCTTGGCCGTTGTGGTCAACGTAATATTCATGCCCTTGATCTTGTCGACTCGCGTGTAATCGATTTCCGGAAAC
Source organism: uncultured Acidobacteriota bacterium (assembly GCA_963825365.1). Classification (GTDB taxonomy): domain Bacteria; phylum Acidobacteriota; class Terriglobia; order Acidiferrales; family UBA7541; genus Palsa-360. Next base: position 439,790 of record CAWGSV010000005.1, read on the forward strand.
ACCAGCTGATCGCGCAAGCCCATGGTGTAATTGCCGCGCCCGTCAAACGCATTCGGGGGCAAGCCGCGGAAATCGCGCACGCGCGGCAGAACCACGTTGCACAAGCGGTCAAGAAATTCGTACATGCGGTCGCCCCGCAGCGTGACGCAGCAGCCGATGGGCATGCCCTTGCGAATCTTGAAATTGGCAATGGACTTCTTGGCGCGCGTGACTACCGGCTTTTGCCCGGCAATCTGCCCCAGCTCGATAACCGCCACGTCCAGGAGCTTGACGTTCTGACTGGCCTCGCCCATGCCGATATTCACGGTCACCTTGGAAACTCTCGGCACCGCCATCGGATTCTTGCGCCCAAAGCGCTTCATCAGCGCGGGGATTACTTCACTTCGATATCGTTCCTGCAATCGGCTCTTCATGATTCGTCTCTTTATCCGTCCCTTTACCTAAAAAATCGCCCGCTGGAGAACGCTTACTTTTCCAGCGTGTTGCCGCAACGCCGGCAAACGCGTTCCTTGCTTCCATCCGGCAAAACTTTGTGGCCAATCCGCGTGCCCTTGTTGCATGCCGGGCAAAGAAGTTGCACGTTGGAGATGGGCAGCGAACCTTCTTTTTCGACAATCCCGCCCTTCACGTTCTTTTGCGGATTGGGCCGCGTGTGCCGCTTGATGATGCCGGCATGCTCCACGGTCACCGTTCGCTTGGCTGGATTCACGCCCAGCACACGGCCGGTTTTTCCGCGATCGCGTCCGGTCAATACGCGCACTTCATCGCCTCGCTTGATGCCTGCCGCGGTTGAGGGGAGTTCCATACGCTTTCTCATAGGGCTCACCAGACCTCCGGCGCGAGCGATACAATCTTTGCAAATTTCTTTTCGCGCAATTCGCGCGCTACCGGGCCCGAACACGCGCGTGCCTACCGGTTCGTTTGCGTCGTTAATCAAGCACCGCCGCGTTATCGTCAAAGCGGATGTAGGTGCCATCCTTGCGGCGATGCTCCTTGCGGGTGCGCACCACCACGGCCTTTACTACCGAGCCTTTTTTAACCGCGCTGTCCGGCGCGGCTTCCTTCACCGCGGCGGTAATCACATCGCCCAGGCCGGCGCGGCTTCCCGCGTCTCCACCCAGCGGCAGAATACAAGTGATCTGGCGCGCGCCTGAATTGTCGGCCACCGTGAGCCAGCTTCGCATCTGAATCATGACTGTTGTCCTCTAATGGGCAGGCTCCACGCTTCACTTGAAGCGTTCAGTGTAAAAGTAGAGCCCGCACCCGTAACTCTCTCGGGCACGTTAAACGGCCCGCTTGCTGCGCATCACAATTTCGGCGAGCCGCCAGCGCTTCAGCTTGGACATCGGGCGGGTTTCCACGATTCGCACCGTGTCGCCCTGACGCGCCTTGCGTTCTTCGTCATGCGCATAAAACTTCTTGGACACACGCATCACGCGCCGGTACAACTTGTGCTGCACGAGGCGCGTAACCTTCACCACAATTGTTTTTTCCATCTTGGCGCTGGTCACGACGCCGGTTACTTCCTGGCGTTCGTGGCGCACGGGCGCTGCCGTTGCTGCTGTTTCAGTTGCCATTATGCCTTCCTCAATTCGCGCTCGCGCAGTAGTGTCTTCACGCGGGCCAGATCCTTACGCGCCGTTCGCAGCTTGGTCACCGCTTCGGCCTGTCCGGTCGAGAGTTGAAAGCGCAGCCGGAAGACCTGTTCGGCCAGTTCCAGTTGCCTCTGATTCAGCTCCGCTGTGTCCTGATCTCGCATCTTTTCAATTCGGCTTGGCATTAGAGCGCTCCTGCCCGGCTGACAAACCGCGTGCGAATGGGCAGCTTGTGCGAGGCCAGCTTCATGGCTTCCTGAGCGGTGGCCAGATCGACTCCGGCCATCTCAAACATAATGCGTCCCGGTTTCACGACGGCCACCCACTTCTCGGGAGCTCCCTTGCCCTTACCCATGCGGGTTTCCGCGGGCTTCTTCGTGAACGGCTTGTCCGGAAAAATTCGGATCCAGATTTTTCCGCCGCGCTTGATGAACCGCGCAATCGCCACACGCGAAGCTTCAATCTGGCGGTCGGTAATCCAGGCTGGTTCCAGCGCTTTCAATCCGTATTCCCCGAACGAAATTTCGCTGCCGCGCCAGGCCTTGCCGCGGCGCCGGCCGCGCTGTTGTTTCCGGTACTTCACTTTCTTTGGCATTAACATCGCTGTGTTCCCTCAAACCTTTGGCAAATCTTCTGCCTGCTGAATCGTCCTGCAAACTGCTATCCCGAGCTATACCGCCAATGCTATACGGCCACCGCTTGCGCTTCGGACTTCTTGATGAGGCCGCGCTGGGGAACGTTTTCGCCCTGATAAATCCAGCACTTTACGCCAATCACGCCGTAGGTGGTATGAGCCTCGGCCGTGCCGTAATCGATGTCCGCGCGCAGTGTTTGCAGCGGCAATCGTCCCTGCAGGTACCATTCCTTGCGGGCGATTTCCGCACCGTTCAAGCGTCCCGCCACGCGAATCTTGATTCCCTTGCAGCCAAAACGCAGCGCGGAGTCCACTGCCTTGCGCATGGCCCGGCGGAATGCCACGCGCTTTTCCAGTTGCAGCGCGATGGACTCGGCCACGAGAGTGGCGTCCAGTTCCGGACGGTGCACTTCCACGATGTCAATATGCACTTCGCGCTTGGTGCGCTTCTGAATCTCGCCCTTGAGCTTGTCGATCTCCGCGCCCTTGCGCCCGATGATGATTCCGGGACGCGCAGTGGACACGCGAACCACCAGCTTGTTGGCGGCGCGCTCGATGTCAATCGAGCTGATGCCCGCCGACTTAAGGCGGTCCTTCAGCGTCTTGCGCAAGTTCACATCTTCGTGCAGCAGATCGGCATAATCGCGGTCCGCATACCAGCGCGACTTCCAAGGCTTGTTGTAGCCAAGGCGAAACCCGTATGGATGTGTCTTCTGTCCCAAAGTATTTCTCCTCCGCTACTTCTTCGACGACTTTCGGGCCGGCTTTTTCTGTCCGGCAAGCGCCTTGCGAGCCTTCTTGACCGCTCCCGCAACGCCCTTGTGCGATTCCGATTCCGCTGCCGCCTCGGCAACGCGCTTTTGCGCCGCGATATGATGCTCGGCCACGCCCACAACAATGTGCGCCGTGCGGCGCTGGTAACGGAATGCGCGGCCCATGGGCGCCGGGCGCAATCTCTTCCAGCGCGAGCCTTCATTCACATAGCAGTTGGACACGAACAAATGGTCCACGTCCAGCGATGCGCCCGCGTCTTCGGCCTTGCGCTCGGCGTTGGCAATGGCGCTGCGCAGAACTTTTTCCACGTCGCGCGAAGCGCGCTTCATGGTGAAGCGCAAAATCTGCAAGGCCGCTTCTGCGCGCTGCCCGCGAATCATGTCGATCACCAGGCGAATCTTTTGCGGCGACATGCGCACATGCTTGGCCATGGCCACTGCCTCGATTGCCGGCGCTTGTAATGTTTCGTTAGCCATTGGTTATCCCTTCGGCGCTGACGGCGCGCCGCCTCCGGCTGGTCCCGCTCCGCCCGCTGGCGGCGCGGCAACTCCCGCGGCACGTTCCAGCGCTGCTTTTACGGCGTGACCTTTAAAGGTTCGCGTAGGCGCAAATTCCCCCAGCTTGTGGCCAATCATCTGTTCCGTGACGTACACCGGAATGAATTTCCTGCCGTTGTGCACGGCGATGGTGTGGCCAATCATGTCCGGAAGAATGGTGGACCGGCGCGACCAGGTCTTAATCACTTTTTTTTCGTTGCGCGCATTCATCCCTGACACCTTGATTTGCAGGTGCTGGTCGATGAAAGGGCCTTTTTTTAGCGAACGTCCCATTGTTTCTCCCTACCGCTCAGCTCTCGTTGCTCTGCGATTCTTATTCTTCCACGCGCCGGCACTTGATCCACTGCGCCCGGCGCACTTTGCGAAATCCTCGTACCGGTCCAGGCACTCGGTGCGATACCGGACAGAACGGGCACACAAAGCGAGTCCCTTGCGCGTTCGGCGTTTTCTCCACCGTTACTGCCCACCCGGGCTTGCACAACCGGTACAGAACTTGAACCGGAGCTGCCGCCGCAAATCGGCTGGCCGGCTTCACCGGTTTTGCCGCCGGACGGGCCGCCCTCGCCGGTTTCCGTGTCCGCGCCACGCGCCGTGTTGCGGGACGCGCTCGTTTCGATCGTGATGCGCTCATCATTTTTTTCTCAACTTCCCCTCAAATACCCGCCGCGCCAGGCTGAGTATTTTTTCCTACGGGTAAAACGTTTTCAAAAAAACTTAAGGCTTCCTGCGCTGCACAATCTGGCGATCGGAACGCCGGTTGCGCCGCGTCTTCGCGCCCAAGGTCGAGAATCCCCACGGTGTTTGTGGATGATTTCCCTTCACGCGCCCTTCACCGCCGCCGTGCGGATGGTCGACCGGGTTCATGGCCACGCCGCGAACCGTGGGTCGCCGACCGTGCCAGCGCGTTCTGCCGGCTTTTCCGTAGGTCACATTCTCGTGATCCAGGTTGCCGACCTGCCCAATGGTGGCCATGCAATCCAAAGAAAACTTGCGAACTTCACCGGAAGGCAGCTTGACGAGGGCTACATCGCCTTCCTTGCTGAGCAGTTGCGCCGAGCCGCCCGCCGAGCGCACCAGCTGCGCGCCTTTTCCGGGCTGCAATTCCAGGTTGTGCAACTGCGTTCCGGGAGGGATGGCTCGAATAACCATCGCGTTTCCCGGCAAAATGTCCGCGCCTTCGCCGGTCTGCACAGTCATGCCGACTTCAAGGCCTATGGGATGCAGAATGTAGCGCTTTTCTCCGTCAGCGTAATGCAGGAGCGCCAGGCGCGCCGAGCGGTTAGGGTCGTACTCAATGGCCGCAACCTTCGCCGGAATGCCCTTCTTCTCGCGGCGAAAATCAATTGCGCGGTACTGTTTCTTGTGGCCGCCGCCGCGATGCCAGATGGTGATCTCGCCATGCGAGTTGCGTCCGCCAGTGCGCTTCTTGGGCTCAACGAGAGCCTTCTCGGGCGTCTGCTTGGTGATCTCGCTCTTGTCGAGCATCGTGATAAAACGCCGCGATGCTGTGTACGGATTAAAAGTTTTTAGTGCCATACCTTTAACTCTCTTCCTTAGGCACGCTCCGCGGGCCCCAGCCTGCGGAACTTCGCTTTACAAACCAAGCGCGTCCGCTGCCAGAACCCCGGGCTATACTACAAATTGTCCGCGTACTCGATCATCTTTTCGCCGGCCGCCAGCTTCACGTAAGCCTTCTTCCAGTCCCGCCGGAATCCTTCGGCGCGACCGCGGCGGCGAAACTTGCCGTGATAAATCGCCGTGCGTACTGCTTCCACTTTGACTTTGAAAATCTTCTGAACGGCTTCGCGAATCTGCGTCTTGGTCGCGTCCTTGGCCACTTCAAACACAACCGTGTGCTGGGTCTCTTTTACGCCGAGACCCTTCTCGGTGATGATGGGCCGCCGAATTACCTGAAATGCGCTGATGCTCATAGCCTCGTCCTTCGCTTCCATGCTGCGTTAATTTGCCGGACTTACTTCTTGCTCTTGCCTTTTGCAGCCGGTTTTGCCGCCGACTTCTTGGCCGGAGCCTTCTTTTCTTTGCCCGCGGATTTACCTGCGGACTTGGCTGCCTTAGGAGCCTCGGCAGGCTTTGCCGCTTCAATCGTTGCCACGTCCACGGCAGGTGCCACAGTGCGCGGTCCGCCGCCCAGCGTTTCGCCGAGGCGCACAGCCGCGTCCTTCGAGAGATACAGGCGGTCGTGCCGCAGCAAATCGTAAGGCTGCAAGGCGTGCGGAGCCACCAGCTTCACGCCTTCCAGATTGCGGCTGGCGAGTTCCAGATTGTGGTTTTCCGCGACTTCCACCAAAAGCATTGTCTTCGTGCCGTCCAGGCGCCCCAGCGCTTCACGAAACGGCTTGGTCTTGTGCGAATCCAGCTGCCAGGCGTCCACCACGGTCATCTTTTCATCGGCCAGCTTGGCTGAGAGCGCCGAACGCAGCGCGCCAAGAACCATCTTGCGCGGCAGTTTGTAGGCGTAGCTGCGGGGCACTGGTCCGTGAACCGTGCCACCCTTGCGCCAGATCGAACTGCGAATCGAGCCCACGCGCGCCCGCCCTGTGCCCTTCTGCTTCCAAAGTTTTTTTCCAGAGCCGGAAACTTCTCCGCGGCCCTTGGTCTTGTGCGTTCCCGCACGCTGCGCCGCCTGATACCAGCGGACCGTTTCGTGCAGCAGGTTGGGGTTCACCTTGGCCTTGTACACGGAGTCGGGCAAATCAATCTGCCCAACGTTTTTGCCTTCCAGATTCTTGATGTCCACTACAGCCATCGTCGTCGCGTCCTTAATATTTCTCTGCAAACTGTTTCTTACTGCTGGCTCTTGCTACTGGTTGCAAAAAATCCCGTTACTTGGCCTTGCGCACCTTGCGAATCATGCAATACGTTCCCACCGGACCAGGCACGGAACCAAACACCAGTAGCAGATTCTCGTCCGTATCCACTTTCACCACGCGAAGATTCTTGGTGGTTACACGCGCGTTGCCCATATGTCCCGGAAAATGCTGGCCCGGCCAGACACGCGAAGGAAAAGAGCTTCCGCCGATGCCGCCCGGCGCGCGATGGTGCATGGAGCCGTGCGTGGCGTCGCCGCCCCGGTAGTGCCAGCGCTTCACACCGCCGGCAAATCCCTTGCCCTTGCTGATGCCTGTGACGTCCACGAGTTCGCCGGGAGTGAAGCGGTCCACAAGTACGCGGTCGCCCATCTTCGTGTCATCCGCGGAATCTTCCAGACGCAATTCGCGCAGGTGGCGCATCGAGGCGACTTCGGCCTTCTTGAAGTGCCCGGTCATGGGCTTGTTCACGCGTTGCGGCTTGATGAACTCCACGAGCCCCAGTTGCGCGGCATCGTAGCCATCTTTTTCCTTGGTGCGCCGCTGCACGACGACGCAAGGCCCCGCCTGCAGCACGGTGCAGCCCAGCGCCGCGCCGTCCTCACCGAAGACTTGCGCCATGCCCAGCTTGATTCCCAGTATTCCGTTGACGGCCATCGAAGTTCCCCTGCCTCTTCTTTCGTTTCCTGCTTTTTACTTCTATTCTTTCCTGCTTGCCTGCCTCTTTGCTTCCTTGCTTGTAGCTACTTGCCGCCGTGTTCGCGGCCGAATGCCTTGATTTCGACATCCACTCCGGGCGGCAGGTCGAGCTTCATGAGCGCGTCCACCGTGTCCGGCGTGGGCTCCAGAATATCGATCAGGCGCTTGTGCGTGCGCATTTCGAACTGCTCGCGCGATTTCTTATCCACGTGAGGCGATCGCAGCACCGTCCACCGGTTAATTGTGGTGGGCAGAGGAATCGGTCCGGCAACATTTGCACCGGTGCGCTTTGCAGTCTCAACAATCTCGCGCGTCGATTGGTCGAGAATTCGGTGATCGTACGCTTTCAAGCGAATGCGAATTTTTTCTCCGGCTGGCATAAATTATTCGATAATCTCCGTAACCGCTCCGGCGCCGACTGTGTGGCCACCTTCGCGGATTGCAAACCGCAGCCCCTTTTCCAGGGCTACCGGCGTGATCAAGCTGATTTCCGCGCTTACGTTGTCCCCAGGCATCACCATCTCTACGCCTGTCGGCAACTTTACATCTCCCGTCACGTCCGTCGTGCGGAAGTAAAACTGTGGCCTGTATCCCGTGAAGAACGGCGTGTGCCGCCCGCCCTCCTCTTTAGTCAGGACATAAGCCTCCGCCTTAAACTTCGTATGCGGCGTGATCGATGCCGGCTTGGCCAGCACCTGCCCGCGCTCCACTTCTTCCTTTTCCGTGCCGCGCAAGAGTAATCCGACGTTGTCTCCCGCCATGCCCTCATCCAAGAGCTTGCGGAACATTTCGATTCCCGTCACTACACTCTTCATGGTCGGGCGGAATCCCACGATTTCCACTTCTTCGCCCACCTTCACTTTGCCGCGTTCCACGCGCCCCGTCACCACCGTGCCGCGTCCCGAAATCGAAAATATATCCTCGATCGGCATGGCAAACGGTTTGTCCACGTCGCGCACCGGCTGCGGAATATACTTGTCCACCGCCGCCATCAATTCATCGATCTGCTTTTCCCACTTCTCTTCGCCGTTCAGCGCTCCCAGTGCCGATCCCCGTATCACAGGAATGTCGTCCCCGGGAAACTGATACAGCTTCAACAGTTCGCGTACTTCCAGTTCCACCAGTTCCAGCAGCTCGGGATCTTCCACCGAGTCGCACTTGTTCATGAACACCACGATCGACGGCACGCCCACTTGCCGCGCAAGCAGAATGTGTTCCCGCGTCTGCGGCATCGGTCCGTCCGTCGCCGCTACCACCAAGATCGCTCCGTCCATCTGCGCCGCGCCCGTGATCATGTTCTTCACGTAGTCCGCGTGCCCCGGGCAATCGATGTGCGCGTAGTGCCGGTTGGCCGTCTCGTACTCCACGTGCGAAACGGCAATCGTGATTCCGCGCTCGCGCTCTTCCGGCGCGTTGTCAATCGAATCGAAGGCTCGAAAGGCCACCTTGGGATTGTGCTTCGATAGCACCTTGGTGATGGCCGCCGTCAACGTCGTTTTGCCGTGATCGATGTGTCCGATCGTCCCGATATTCAGGTGCGGCTTATTTCGCTCAAATTTTTCCTTCGCCATCGCTCTGTCTGCTCCTCAGCGTGTACGTTTGTCCAGCATGAAGCAAAAAACTTAGTTCGCTATTGCTAGCGCGTCGCCCTGCCCGTTGATTTGGCGATTACTTCCTCGGCAACCGCCGCCGGGGCTTCGGCATAGTGCGAGAAGTGCATGCTGAAACTGGCGCGGCCCTGCGTGCGGCTGCGCACATCGGTGGCATACCCGAACATGGCGGCCAGCGGAACTTCCACGCGAATAACGTTTGCGCCCCCACGGCTTTCGGTTCCCTGAATCTGGCAGCGCCGCGCATTCAAGTCGCCGAATACCTGCGGCATGTATTCTTCGGGCGTAACCACTTCCACTTTCATGATGGGCTCGAGCAGTACGGGCTTGGCCCTGCCGCAGGCTTCCTTAAACGCCATGGAGCCGGCAATCTTAAATGCCATTTCCGAGCTGTCCACATCGTGATAGCTGCCGTCGATCAGCAGTACTGCGATATCCACCATTTCGTATCCGGCCAGAATGCCGTTTTCCATGGCTTCGCGGATGCCTGCGTCAATCGGAGCGATGAATTCCTTGGGAATCGAGCCGCCCACCGTCTTGTCGATGAACAGCATGCGGTGCTCTTTGTCAAAGCGCCACTTGCCGCCCGAGCCGCCGACTTCCTTGGCCAGCACATCCAATTCATCGGTGGACATTTCGTGCATGTTTTCGTGCGCGGAGGAAGGCAGCGGCATGACTTCGATTTCGCAGTGGCCGTATTGGCCGCGGCCGCCGGTCTGCTTGATGTATTTGCCTTCGGCCTGGGCACGCTTGCGAATCGTTTCGCGGTAGGCCACCTGCGGACGTCCTACGGTGGCCTGCACGCCAAATTCGCGCATCATGCGGTCCACAATAATTTCCAGGTGCAATTCGCCCATGCCGGAAATAATGGTTTGCCCGGTGTCTTCATCGCTGTGCACGCGGAAGGTTGGATCTTCCTGCGCCAGGCGCTGCATGGCGTTTCCAAGCTTGTCCTGATCGGCCTTGGTCTTGGGTTCGATGGCTACGGAAATAACCGGGGCGGGAAATTCAATGTTTTCGAGAACAAGAACTTTATCTTCATCGCAAAGCGTGTCGCCGGTGGTTACGCTCTTCAAACCCACACAGGCCGCAATGTCGCCCGCGTAAATGGCGTCAATTTCCTCGCGCTTGTTGGCATGCATGCGCACCAGGCGGCTAATGCGTTCGCGCGTCTGCTTCGTGGAGTTATAGACGTAGCTGCCCGATTTCAAAACGCCGGAATAGACTCGAATGAAAGTGACATGGCCGACAAACGGGTCGGACATAATCTTGAAGGCCAGCGCCGAAAACGGGTCGTCATCGCTCGCGCGGCGCAACTCCACCTGGTCATCGGCTGTCGTGCCTTCAACCGGAGGAACGTCCAGCGGCGAGGGCAGAAAATCGACCACTGCGTCAAGCAGCGGCTGAATCCCCTTGTTCTTAAACGCCGAACCCGCCAGCACTGGAACCAGTTTCAAGGCGATGGTCGAACGGCGAATGGAAGCGCGCAGTTCATCGGCGGTAATTTTTTCGCCGTTCAGATATTTCTCGACGAGCGTATCGTCGTGCTCGGCAATGTACTCGACTGATTTTTCGCGTTGCTCTTTGTAATAGGCTTCATCGACCGCGGAAAACTTGAGGGCGGAGACCACTTCGGGGCGCCCGGCAAGAAATTCAGGATCCCACAGCTTGGCGACGTCAAAAACTTCAAATTTCGCGCCCAGGGTTTCCTCGAGCCAGATAATCGCTTTTTCTTCCAGGAAATCGATAACGCCGATGAATTGATCTTCCTTGCCGATGGGACACTGAAGGGCTACGGGGTGGGCTGCCAGGCGCTGGCGCATGGTCTTGATCGCATTTTCGAAATCCGCGCCGGTGCTGTCCATCTTGTTGATGAAGGCGAGTCGCGGAACGTGATACTTGTCGGCCTGACGCCATACCGTTTCGGATTGCGGCTGCACGCCGCGCGCAGCATCAAAAATGGCCACCGCGCCGTCCAAAACGCGCAGCGAGCGCTCCACTTCCACAGTGAAATCCACGTGGCCGGGCGTGTCAATGATATTGATCAATACATCTTTGCCATTGCGCTTCCAAGATGCGGTGGTGGCGGCCGACGTGATGGTGATGCCGCGCTCGCGCTCCTGCTCCATCCAGTCCATGGTGGCAGTGCCTTCGTCGACGGAACCAATCTTGTACGTCACGCCCGTATAGAACAGGATGCGTTCGGTCGAAGTGGTCTTGCCGGCGTCGATATGCGCCATGATGCCGATGTTGCGTGTTTCTGCGAGTTGTGCTTTGCGTGCCATTTCTGAATTACCGCGACTTTCTCCCCTGAAACTGAAAAACCACCCACTGCCCCTGATGCTTTGCCTTAAAGCTCGCTAACTTGCTGATCCTTGTTCACTTCTAGGGGCACGGCAATGCCGTGCCTCTACGCCGGTGGCACAGCCTACCAGCGATAATGAGCAAATGCCTTGTTGGCTTCGGCCATGCGATGCACGTCTTCCTTCTTCTTCATGGCGCCGCCGCGTGCGTTGGCTGCATCGAGCAACTCTTCGGCCAGCTTGTCGGTCATGGTCTTGCCCGAACGCGTTCGCGCATACAGCAACAGCCATCGAATGGCCAGCGATTGCCTGCGAAACGGATTTACTTCCACCGGAACCTGATAGTTCGCGCCGCCCACGCGTCGCGTCTTCACTTCCAGCACCGGCTTGACGTTCTCAATGGCCTTCTTGAATGTGGCCAGTGCCTCGCCATTGGTCTTCTGTCCAATTTGTTCCATGGCGCCGTAGAAAATGCGCTGCGCCGTCGAGCGCTTGCCGTCCCACATCATCGAATTGATAAACTTCTGCACCAGATCGCTGCCGAATACCGAATCGGTAGTCACTTCGCGCCGTGGAACGAATCCTTTACGTGGCATGCGCTTACTCTCCTCGAATCGCTACTTCTGCGCGGCCTTGGGCCGCTTGGCGCCATACTTGGAGCGCCCTTGCTTGCGGTTCTCAACGCCGGCGGCGTCGAGCGTCCCGCGAATCACGTGATAGCGCACTCCGGGAAGATCCTTTACGCGGCCGCCTCGCACCAGCACGATGGAGTGCTCCTGCAGGTTGTGGCCGATCCCGGGAATATAGGTGGTGACTTCGATGCTGTTGGTCAGACGGGCGCGCGCAACTTTGCGCAACGCGGAATTGGGTTTCTTGGGCGTCTGAGTGTAAACGCGAATGCATACGCCGCGCTTTTCAGGGCAGCCCTGCAGCGCGGGCGATTTCGTTTTGGTCCGGATCTGATCGCGTCCGGATCGTACCAGTTGCGCAAACGTCGGCACGGCTCTCCCTCAAACGAGCTAGATTTCACTTCACTTTCCACGAGGCGGATTTCCGCCCAGCGGAGTGTCGTGGATTTCAATTCATGAAAAGGTACAGTGGCACATGCAGAGTAACCAATAGCTATCCCCGCACCACTACCAGTGAGCAGATTCTACTTTCTGGTCGAAGCGGAGAGGGTTACTCGGCTTTGCGGGACTGGCGTCCCATTCCGGCCGCTCTTCTTACCCCGATCCGTCTTACATTGTTCCGGGGTTTGAAGACTATCCCTTTCACTACAGGGCAATACAATCCCTGACGAAGCCGACAGTATAGGCAATACAGGCACCTATGTCAAACAAAAATCATGATGTGGCTGTTGAAAATATATTTAACCCTATTCCGTGCATCGAAAAATCGGATAACCCCCTTCCGAGGGCCCAAAATCTCGCGCATGTGAGGCCGGTTGCCAGCTTCCAGTATTGGCCTAATATCAAGGTGGACGCGACAAGTCAGCAGTATATTATCCCCAGGAAAATCGTAAGTATTGAGAAGATTGGGGTGCCGCACCCTTGCGGGTTTCAAGGGTGCGGGTTTTCTTTCCATGCGAAATCCACTGGAACGACGATACGGCAAAGGTGACCTTCATTTCATAACATTCAGTTGTGTCCAACGCCGCCCGCTGCTGGGCACGCCGCAAGCTTGCAACTGCTTTGTGCGCATACTCCATGAAGTTCGCGTTCGACACCTTTTCCGCTTAATCGGATACGTCGTCATGCCCGAGCACGTGCACCTTCTTGTTTCAGAACCGAACAAAGGTGATCCATCGAAAGTTCTACAGGTCTTAAAGCAACGGGTTTCCAGGGAGCTACTAGCGGGACGCCTGGAGGGAGATCATTCCATGGAACGGCATTTTTGGATGCGGCGGTTCTACGATTTCAACGTTTGGAGCGGTGAGAAGATCACGGAAAAACTAGAATACATGCACCTGAACCCAGTGAAGAGAGGGCTTGTAGCTCATCCACAAGATTGGCCTTGGAGCAGCTGGTCTTTTTACGCGAACGGGGATAAAGGATTGATCGCGATTGACCGATGGGATGAGTCGGTAGGCTGGAATCGAAACCCGCACACTTGAAAACCACAAGAGTGCGGCACCCGGCGCTTCGTAACATTCAGATCTATATTTACGCGCGGGCCATACTTTGGATCGAAGGAGAAACCGTGAGAAAAGTTCGAATCTTCAAGGTGGGTAATAGCCAAGCGGTTCGGTTGCCGAAAGAATTCCGATTTAATGTGCGCGAGGTGGAGATATTCCGCCGCGGAGATGAAATCATCCCGAGGGAGCCAAAGCGCTCTCTTCGCAGGACATTCGAAGCTCTGACTTCCCTGCCATCCGATTTTATGGCAGATGGGAGGAACGATAGCCCGCCTCAGGAAAGAGAGTCGTTAAATAGCTGGAGTAAATCATTCGGTAAGAAGCGTTAACCTTTGTAAGCGTTACTTCACTTCCAAAATATCCTTTTCCTTCAGTGCACAGAGGTCTTCGATTTTCTTGGTTTCGGAGTGGGTTATCTTTTCGAGTTCGTCGAGAGTGCGCTTCTGCTCGTCCTGGCTGATTTTCTTTTCTTTTTCCAGCTTATCGACGGCTTCCTTGATGTCGCGGCGAACGTTGCGCACGGCGGTGCGGTGATTTTCCAGGACTTTATGCAGGTGTTTGACGATGTCTTTGCGGCGATCCTCGGTCAGCGGAGGAATGGGTACGCGCACCACTTTCCCGTCGTTCGTGGGATTAAGGCCCAGGTCGGAGGTGCGAATGGCCTTGTCGATCAGCGCCACGGCGCTGGGATCCCACGGCGAAATAACGATGGACATGGGTTCGGGCACCGACAGCGAGCCCAGCTGATTTACCGGCATGGACGTGCCATGGTAGTCGACGCGGATATGATCCAGGATCGCTACGCTGGCGCGGCCGGTGCGCACACCGGCCAGTTCCTTGCGGAAATCCTCCACGGCCTTTTCCATGCGCGTGCGAGCCTGCACCACGGCTTCCTTGCTGTTGGAAATCACGCTCATTGCTCCGAGCCCCCGATCATTCCGCCGTCACCGTCGATCCCACCTTTTCTCCCATCACCGCCCGTCGGATATTTCCCGACTTATTCATGTTGAAGATGATGATCGGCATGCGGTTGTCCATGCACAGGGAGATGGCGGTCGAATCCATCACGGCCAGGCCTTTTTGGATTACGTCCAAATAGGTTATGCGTTCAAACATGGTTGCGCCGGGAACTTTTTCCGGGTCCGCGTCATAAATCCCGTCCACGCGAGTTGCTTTCAAGATGACGTGAGCCTTGATCTCCATGGCGCGCAGCGCGGCGGCGGTGTCCGTCGAAAAATAAGGATTGCCGGTGCCCGCGGCGAAAATCACCACGCGCCCTTTTTCCAGGTGGCGCATGGCCCGGCGTCGGATGAACGGTTCGGCCACCTGCGCCATGTCGATGGCGCTCAGAAGGCGCGTGACCACTCCCTGCTTTTCGAGGGCATCCTGCAGCGCCAGGCCATTGATGACCGTCGCCAGCATGCCCATGTAATCGCCAGTGGCGCGGTCAATGGACAATGATTTCTGGCGCGTGCCGCGGAAGATGTTTCCTCCGCCCACGATAATCGCCATTTGAATGCCCAGGTCGTTTACTTCCTTCACTTCGCGCGCAATGCTGTGCACGGTTTCGGCGTCTATGCCAAAACCTTGCGAACCCTGAAAGGATTCTCCGGAAAGTTTGAGTACGATGCGCCGGTATACTGGCGCGGGTGAGGGGCTGCCTGGTTTGGGTGTTTGGTCGTCTTTGCTCATGCGCTCGGCGGGCATTCTAACAAAAATTCGTCCCCGCCATCTCAAGAATTTATCATTGCCCTCTGATTTGTAGTTTTCAGGCCCAAAGTCGAACACTTTACACGGCGCGGCGTAGCCGTAATCAAAGGCATTTTTCATAATTAAACTGCGAATCGCCCATGTTTCACGCGTCAGTCCCGTTAGGGACGGCACATAGTAGCCCACCACGTAAGTGGTGGGAGCGCAGGACCCGGCTAATAGAAGCCCCGGAGGGGCGGCACACTCTTGAAGCTTGTGCCGCCCCTCCGGGGCTCAGGCTTGTTGGGAGCATATCGTTCCCACCACTTGCGTGGTGGGCTACCATGTGCCATCCCTCCGGGATTTCGAGCCAATGCACATTTGGACCGAGACAACACTAAATTCGTCGCGTGACGCAAGAAATCTACGGATTAGTATTACAGAGAACTACAGAGAGAAAAGCGGAGGCGGAGAAATTGCCGGGCCTTCGAAGAAATCGTGGCCCGGCAAGCAAGAAAGGATTAACTGGCGGTCGCGGCGGAGGGCGGCTCTTCGGTGGAAGCGGCTGCGCTCTCGCCCACCTTAAACCGTACATAGCGGCGAATGGAAATATTTTCACCCAGCTTGTGAACCATCTGGCTGACCATCTCGCCCACGGTCAACGATTCATCCTTGATGAAATGCTGTTCGTAAAGGCAATTTTCCTCGTAGAACTTTTCCATTTTTCCGTTGACGATCTTTTCGGCCACCGCTTCGGGCTTGCCCGTGGCGCGGGCCTGGGCTTTGTAGATTTCGCGCTCTCGGTCCAGAATTTCCTGGGTAACATCCTCGCGGCGCACAAATCGCGTGTCAAGCGCGGCGATGTGCATGGCCACATCGTGGCACAGGCGCTGGAAATCCTCGGTGCGTGCCACGAAATCGGATTCGCAGTTGATTTCAACTAGCACACCGATTTTTCCGCCCGCATGAATGTAATGTCCTACAAGTCCCTCGCTGGCTTGGCGCGCCGCCTTCTTCTGCGCGGCTGCCTGGCCCTTCTTTCGCAGGACGTCGATTGCGCCTTCGATCGCGCCTTTTGCTTCCACCAGCGCGGATCGGCAGTCTGCAAAACCAGCGCCAGTCCGTTCGCGGAGTTCCTTCACAAGTTGCGCCGGAATATTGACCGGTTCGGTTGGATTTGTCATGGCTCTATGGCATTCCTTTTATCTGCGAATTCTATGATTTGAGAACACAACCGTCCGCGCGGTTCCAGGACGGAGGCCGCAATTCTCTCTTATTCAGCGGCTTTTACGGAACTATTCGGCTCGGGTTCCGCTTCGGGCAAAGTTTCGAGGAGCTCGGTGGTCGGCTCGGCGAAATCGCCTTCCTGCTTCTCATATTTCTCGTATTTGCTGGTGTCCTGGTACTCGACCGTATCCTCAGCCAGTGCGGCATCCGTGGCGGCCTTTTCCTGGGCGATTTGCGATCGCTCGTATGCCTGGCGGCCTTCGATCACGGCATCCGAAATCTTGGATGTAAATAGCTTGATGGCTCGCAGCGCGTCGTCATTGCCCGGAATCACCCAGTCGACCTGGTCCGGATCGCAATTGGTGTCCACGATGGAGACCACCGGAACCCCCATGCGCCGCGCTTCGCGTACGGCAATCCCTTCGGCGTTTGAATCGATCACGAACATGGCATCCGGCAGCGCCGACATGTTTTCGACGCCTGACAAGTTCTGCTTCAGATGCTTCAGCTCGCGGTCCAGGCGGGCAGCTTCCTTCTTGGAAAGTTGCGCCATGCGGCCGTCTTCGATCATGGCTTTCAAGGTCTTCAGACGCTTGATGGACTTCTGCAGTGTGGCCCAATTGGTCAGCGTGCCGCCCAGCCAGCGATGATTCACGTAGAACATGCCACAGCGGTTGGCTTCCTCGGCCACGGCTTCCTGCGCCTGGCGCTTGGTTCCCAGGAAAAGAATGGTTTTTCCGCTGCCGCTCTGCTCGCTCACAAAACGCGCGGCCTCGCGGAACAGCTTCAATGTTTTTTGCAGATCAATGATGTGGATTCCATTGCGTTCACCGAAGATATATTCCTTCATCTTCGGATTCCAGCGGCGGGTCTGGTGGCCGAAATGAACTCCAGCCTCCAGCAATTCTTTCATCGTTATTTCAACTGCCAAAGTTCCTCCTCAGGAGATAGATGTTTGCGCGTCCGGGACCTAGTAGCACAGGCTTTAGCCTGTGGGTTTTATCTTGCAAGGCTTAAACCCCACAGGCTGAAGCCTGTGCTACTGAAAGCCGAACCGAACATCCTATTGCCGGCTCCTTGCCGGCCGTGAATTTGTCCCGCCCCGCAAAGCGGGGCGGGACAGAACTTGTTCGATTAGCGCTTGCTGAACTGGAAGCGCTTGCGGGCGCCCTTCTGCCCGTATTTCTTGCGTTCCTTCATGCGCGAATCGCGCGTAAGGAAACCGTTCTTGCGCAGGCCCGCGCGCAATTCCGGATTGAAAATCGACAGTGCGCGGGAAAGTCCCATGCGCACCGCTCCGGACTGCCCGCCCACGCCGCCACCATTCACGGTAGCGATGACGTCAACCGAGCCAGAAGTTTCCGTGAACTTCATGGGCTCCACGGCGCGATTGCGCCAGGTCACATTGCGGAAATATTCATCCGGCGTGCGTCCGTTAATAGTGATTTGCCCGGTCCCAAACTTCAGGAAAACGCGCGCAACAGATTCCTTGCGCCGGCCGGTGCCGTAAAATGTTTGTTTCGCGCCTTCAACAGGCTGTCCGCTGGAACTCAACTTTCCTCCTCAAAACCCAAAATACCGCCAATTTTTCTTCACTGCCTTCACGGCAGGCAGAAGAATCGAAACCCCTCTCCGCGGCAAACGCAGATTGGATTCCGCCAAAGATTAAAGAGCAGCCGCTTGTGGTTTTTGCCCCGCGTGGCGTGCCAAACCTTTGTCATCCAGATAAATTCGCAGCTTCTTCGCGCGCAGCGCCCGCAACTTGTTTTTCGGGAGCATGCCCAGCACGGCTTCTCGCAGCATCCAGTCCGCTCGCGTCGGCCGCAGACGCTTAGCCGGAACTTCCTTCAGCCCGCCCGGATAGCCGCTGTGATGGCGATAAATTTTTTGTTCCAGCTTGTTCCCGGTAAGGCGAATCTTGTCGGCGTTGACCACAATGACGTGATCGCCGCAATCCAAATAGGGCGTGTAGTTGGCCTTATCCTTGCCAATCAAGATGCTCGCGATGCGCGTCGCCAAACGCCCCATCACTTGTCCCGCGGCGTCCAAAACAAACCACCCGCCGCCCTGCTCGATGATTTCGGTGTCCCGTCCCCGGGGTACGTACGTGCGCATGTGCTCAGTCACACCTTTCCATGAATAGTCAAACGTAGACAATATCGGGTATGCACCTCTTTGTCAATCAAACTGTGTTTGCGGTAGCACAGGCACTCTTGCCTGTGTGGACTTTGCAAAAAACCACACAGGCAAGAGTGCCTGTGCTACCTCAAACTGACCCGGCGCAATATTTGCGGCAAAGGCTCACTTTGCGGTAGAAGCTGCCTTCTCCGTCCCGAAGACCATGGGAGGGAGAGTCCGCTACAAAACCGCTACACCTTTGGACGGAGGCCGCCCGTTTTTTGGGCGGGCAGCCTTTGCCTTTCGGTTCCGTTTCGGGTCGGGGACAAGCCGGACTCCCCGCGCCGAGCATGGCAGTTAGTAATTACGATTGCGTTTCGGCGGCAATCGATCCTGTGGCACAATGGCGCGAAAGAGGACCCCGTGAACATGTTTTCGTTATTCGCGGATGCGATCAAACGCCGACATCTGGGCTATATCCGGCGCTTCGCTCTGCCCGCGATTGGCGCGATCCTTCTGCTTGCCGCTCCCGCGATGCGAGCGCAAACTGCCGCCATGCAAGGCGATAAGGGCGATGCCGCTCCCACCGGAAACTCTGAAAACGGAAAGAAGATTTTCACGAAAGATGGCTGCTACGAATGCCACGGCCGCGAAGGGCAAGGCGCTGCGCAGGGAGCAGGACCTCGCATCGGCCCGCCACTACTGTCCTTCGAGGCGTTCACCAAGTACGTCCATCAACCCACTGGGCAGATGCCACCTTACACCAGCAAGGTCGTCTCCAGCCAGGAACTCGCCGACATTTACGCTTACCTGCAATCCAGGCCGAAAGCCACTCCCTCCAAGGATATTCCGCTCCTGAATCGATAGAGTTGTGGCGCCGGCGTCTCGCCGGCGGTTTTTACTATCGTTTAGCCCGGATTTCTCACAGACTGGCCTTAGATACCCGTAATTTTCTTTGAACGCTTCACATTTTGGCGGCGTCGCGGTTGTAGGGGCACGGCATTGCCGTGCCCCTACGATATTTACATGAATCACCAGCTTTTATTAATATGGATGTGCGTCAAAACTAAATTGGGCGCACGTCTCCCATGAGTAAGGCCGGCTAGATGCAACGGAAAAAAGCCGGCGGGACGCGCCTGCGCTACAAAAAGCGTATCCCTAATTTTCGCAAAAAAGGTTCGTAAAAGAAAATGTCAGCGGGGCTGCGTGACGGCCTCGACCAGCGCCGGTTCGCCGCGCTTCACCACGGCCATGGCGCGCTGGATTGCCGGGCCCAGGTCCTTCGGGTCCGTGATGGGGCCTTCGGAATAAACGCCCATTCCCTTGGCGACCATGGCGAAATTGATGTTGGGGTCTGTGAGCGTGGTCCCGATGGAAGCGCGATCGACGCCTCGGCTGTGGCGGTCGGCCATGCGCTGCACGTGCATCACTTCCTGATGATAGGCGCGGTTGTTGTGCATCACGCTGAGCAGCGGGATACGGTGATGCGCCGAAGTCCAAAGAACTCCCGGAGCGTACATCAAGTCGCCGTCATTTTGAATCGTGACCGTCAGGCGACCGTGCTTCTTGTTGGCAAGCGCCGCGCCCAGCGCAGCGGGCGCACCGTAGCCCACGCCGAATCCGCCCGAATTGCCGATGTACTGGTGATACTTGTCAAAATTCCACAGGCGCAGCGGCCAGCGGTTCACCCACGGGTTCACTTCGCATGCCAGGGACCAGTCTTCATTCCTGATGGCGCCCCAGATTTCCGCGCACAGGCGCGCCGTGGTGATGGGGCTGGCATCCCAGGCAAAGGCCGCTTCGTCGCGGGCGCGCCGCAAGGCATCCTCATGCTGCGTGGCGAGTTTCTTGCCGCGATCCGCGAACATTCTCTTGCGGTCGTCGGTCAGCAATTTCTTTACGGCCTCGATCAGCGGCGGCAGCGTGGCTTCCGCATCGGCCGCCATGGCCAGGTCGACCTCGGTGTAGCGCTGGAAATCCTGGTAATTGCTCTTCATGTATAGATCGCTGGCGGTGATGCTGATGAGTTTTACGTCTTTTTTAGTGGCAGGTTCCGAACTGCGGTGCAACTGATCGCGGTAAGAATGGATGGTGCCCCAAAAATTGGGCGCTTCGAGGCCCAGGATCACGTCCGCTCCGCCGATCACAGCGCGCGTGCGTTCGGTCTGATTGAGGGGATGCTGCGAAGGGAAATTCATGCGCGCCGCAAGGTCCACCACAGGCGCTTGTAGGGTTTCCGCCAGTTCAATGCAATATTTCAATCCGTCGGCGGTGCGCGCAGTCCGCTCCAGCAGGATGACTGGATTTTCCGCGGCCACCAGCATCCGCGCCGCTTCGGTTACCGATCCGGAATCGCCCTGCGGCGGCATGGC
Source organism: uncultured Acidobacteriota bacterium (assembly GCA_963825365.1). GTDB lineage: Bacteria > Acidobacteriota > Terriglobia > Acidiferrales > UBA7541 > Palsa-360. Next base: position 460,330 of record CAWGSV010000005.1, read on the forward strand.
TCGGGCCAGTTTGGGGATGTTGAATTTGGCATCGTCCGCGATGGGGCCTTCTTGCAAGTCCCCATCCGCCACCAGAAGCACCGGCGCCATGGGCGGCGTCATGGCGATCTTATAAGCGCGCACGGCGGATTCCGCGAAATGGTCCAGCGATATGGGCACATCGTCCCACTTCAGGCAGTCGCGCACGATGGCTGCGGCATCCTGGACGCTGTGGTCCCACTCCACTCCCGGGCGGCGCGCATTGATCTCCAGCGCGTTCCCGGCGATCAAATAGATGGGCACGCGGTCGCAAAAGGCGTTGTAAATGGCCATCGATCCGTGCTGCAAGCCCACGTCGCTGTGAAGAAATACCGCCATGGGCTTGCCTTCAATCTTCGAATAGCCGTGGGCCATGGCCACGGCCGATTCCTCATGGCAGCAGGTGATGAACTCCGGGTCCTTATTTCCACCATAATTGATTACTGATTCGTGCAGCCCGCGGAAACTCGACCCCGGATTGCTGGCCACATACTCGATGCCCAGCGACTTGATCACATCCACCATGAAGTCAGACCCGGAGCGGTTTTCTGTCAGGACTTCCAACGCGGCGGGCGTATCGACCTCAAGCTCTTTGGGCATGGGCTGCGCGGTTCCCGCTCGGGAAACCTCGCCAGTCTGGGCACTTGCGACTGCCGGAATGGCGGCAAACGCGGCCGCGCCCGCCGCAGCGCCCTTTAGAAATTTGCGGCGATCGATGGTTTCTTTCTTGGGTTTTCGCATGGTGGTTTCCGTCAATCACTCGAGAATTTGCTTTTCGCAACCAATTTTCCGCCTGAACGGTCACCTTATGCCAGCATGGCAGGAGAGTCAAGCTCGCATCGATTCCGTTTCTGTATTGATTTGTTTCCGTGCGGGCCGGCATTCGCGGCTTCCGTGAAACCCATCCCATCGGGCAAATCATGTATTTTTTTGTAAATTCTCCCTTAGGCTTGCAAAAATTCCCACTGACTCCGTGACGTTTAGTTTGATTTAAGTTCCTCACTGCCGAGCCAAAATTTGTCAGCGGTCGATTTTAGTGTCCAAAGAGGCAAGACTTCAACTCTTCCAAACCACGTATTACTAACGTTCGCAGAAAAACCGCCAAAATTCGTCGCACGAAAAGCTGCTTCTTATTGATCTGGATGAAGTTGTGGTCCTCCAACTGCACTTACGCGGTCACTCAGCCACACAACAAATTTGCACTGGGGGCCAAAACCATGTTTCAAAGCTCGATACTGCGTATCAACGATCAGGGAACTGCAGAAGAGAGACTTTGGCGCGCCGTGATCACCAGAAGCCTGGAAGAATGGATCTGCGGGCCGCTGAGTTTTAGCCGCAAAGCTGAGCAATTTCTTTTTCACGATAATAAGGATTTCAAGGCAGTTTGTTCCTCCGCGGGAATGGACCCGGATCGATTGCGAAATCGGCTCAAGACCATACGCGCCCGCGGCATTCAGAAAGAAAATATTCCTTTCCGCACGCGAACGAATAGAAGAATGGGCTTTGCGCAAAATGCCAGCTTAGCAGAGCGTGTATTTGGTGTCTAAGGCGCTTGCCGGCGGCCAATTGTTTTAGCAATTTGTTCTGGCAATTCTCCCTGCAGCGCCATCAAAGCAACTCGAAGGAGAGCCGCGACGCTGATCGCGTCGCGGATCTCTCCGCGCTTGGCCCTCTCCACGGCATTCCAAAACGGTACGCGCGCAATTTGCAGCTTTTCGGTTTCATCCGGCTGCGACGCCACTTCGGAAAGTTCCCAGGCCAGAAACGCCGTGCTGCGCTTCGTCCGAAACGCTGTTGGAAAGGTCCATGACCACGATTTCTTTCCAGCAAGCGGCTGTCAGACCGCATTCCTCGCGCAGTTCCCGCTGCGCGGAGTCGAGGGCGGTGGCTGAATGCGCCCCGCCGCCTTCGGGAATCTCCCAACTGTAAGCATGCAGCGGAAAGCGGTACTGCCCCACCAGAATTACATTTCCATTTTCATCGATCGGCACAACGCCGGTGGCCTGGTTCTTGAAATGAACCGTCCCATACACGCCCGGCCCGCCCGAGGGTCCCAAAACATCGTGATGGTCCACGCGAATCCAATCGTTTTCGTACACCGTTTTCCGCAACAGCACGGTCCAGGGATTTTTCGTCTCGTCCATGTTTTCTCCGCCGAACAACAATACTAACGCAGAAAAATGGGAAGCAACAGGAAGTAAAGGAAGTAAACGAAGTGCAGGAACTGAAGGATGTGGAATAAGTCTTGGATTGCACTGCACGGCTATGCTGCAGGAAAGATTTTTGTGGCGCCGGCGTCTCGCCGGCGGTTTTGCGCTGCGTTACGATTGCGAAAACCGCCGGCGAGACGCCGGCGCCACAAAAAACAAATGATCAATTTGATTTGCGTTGGGCGGAAGCCACGCGCGGAATTCCCGCAAGATCGTTGCTGATGGTGAGCGCGGTCCACAATGGAGCGCGCAGCAGATCGGAGACATGTTCCGCGGACGTGTGCCCGAGTTCCAATACCAGCACACCGCCGGGCTTGAGCAGCGCTGCTGCCTGCGCGATCAGCGGCGCATAAATCTCCGTGCCCGTTTCGCCGCCAAAGAGCGCCGCTTCCGGTTCGTGCTCGCGGACTTCGCGCGCCAGCGTCGCGGCTTCCCAGCGGCCGATGTAGGGCGGATTGCTGGCGATGAGATCGAAGGGCCGTGATTCGTGACTCGTGACTCGCGATCCGTGCAAGAACAAATCCAGCAGATTGCACTCGACGAATTCGATGCGCGCGGAAACACCGTGGCGCACGGCGTTGCGGCGCGCGACTTCGAGCGCGGCGGCGGAAATGTCGGTGGCAACGACGCGCGCGCCAGGCAATTCGTGCGCCAGCGCGACCGCGATGCAGCCGGAGCCGGTGCCAACATCCGCGATTCGAAATTCTGCGCCGCGGCGGCTCGATGAACTATCTCCCGACGCAATGCCCAGGCGATCCAGCGCAACTTCAATCACGTGCTCGGTTTCGGGGCGCGGAATCAGAACATCGGGCGTGACTTCGAAATCCAGGCCCCAGAATTCCTGATGCCCGGTGAGGTGCTGCGTCGGGACGCCGCTGGCGCGCTGTGCGATCAGCGAGAAATATTGCTCGCGCGTTGCGGCGTCGAGTTCCTGCTTCCGGATGCGCGTAAATCCACGCGCGGTCTCGCCCAAGCGTGTGCATCAGCAGCAGTTCCGCGGCCAGCCCGGCGGAAGGCACGTCTGCTCGCTCAAGTTGCGCGATGCCGTCGCGCAGAGCGATGAAGAGTGACTGTTGATTGGTGATTGGCGACTGGGAGACATGCTCGGTTTGCCAGCTATTGTACTGGCTTTCCTGGGCCTCCGATGAACCAATCTTGTCATTCTGAGGCCAGCATTTGGCCGAAGAATCTCTCTTCATTCTTGTAAGTCAGAGCCAGAGAGATCTTCGGCCAAAGCTGGCCTCAGAATGACACCAATTAAACGCAGGCTGCGGCAGTCAACTACGCCTCGACCAGTTCCTGCTTCAGGCGTTCCGCCTCGAAGTGCGTCATCAGCGCATCCACGAACGGGCCAAGCTTGCCGTCCATCACTTCGGTGAGCTGGTGCAGCGTCAGGCCGATGCGATGGTCGGTCACGCGATTCTGCGGAAAATTGTAGGTGCGAATTTTTTCGGAGCGGTCGCCGGTCTTGATCTGTCCGAGCCGCTCGGCGGCAATGGCTTCGTGCTGCTTGGACTGCTCCATTTCGTAGAGGCGCGCGCGCAACACGCGCATGGCCTTGGCGCGATTCTTGATCTGCGATTTTTCATCCTGCTGCGAAACCACCAGGCCCGACGGAATGTGCGTGATGCGCACCGCCGAGTACGTCGTGTTCACCGACTGCCCGCCCGGCCCCGAGGAGCAGAACGTATCGATGCGCAGATCCTTGGCTTCGATTTTGATGTCGATTTCGTCGGCCTCGGGCAGCACCGCGACCGTCGCCGCCGAAGTGTGAATGCGCCCCTGCTGCTCGGTGGCCGGAACGCGCTGCACGCGGTGCACGCCGCTCTCATATTTCAGCTTCGAGTACACTTTTTGCCCCTGAATCGAGGCGACCACTTGCTTCATGCCGCCCAGCGAACTCGGCGAACTCTCCAGGATTTCCACTTTCCACTTCTGCGATTCCGCGTAGCGCGAATACATGCGAAACAGTTCGCCCGCAAACAGCGCCGCTTCGTCGCCGCCGGTGCCCGCGCGGATTTCGACGATCACGTTTTTCTCGTCGTTGGGATCCTTCGGCAGCAGCAGGAACTTTCAACTCGCGCTCGACTGTTTCCTTGCGCGCGGCCAGCTGCTTCTCTTCTTCCTCGGCCATCTGCTTCATCTCCGGGTCGTCGGCTTCGAGCAACCATCTGCTTCGCCCCGGTCAGCTCCTTGTCGAGCTGCTTCCACTCGCGGTATTTCTCGACCATCTCGGAAAGCTCGGAATGCCGCCGCGCGAGCTTCTGGTAATTCGCCGAATCGTTCAGGATTTCCGGCGAAGAAAGCTCCGTGGTCATTTCCACGTAGCGGTTTTCAATCTGGTCGAGCTTTTCGTATAGCGTTAACCCTGCCATGGCTTGCACCTGTCCAAGTAGAATTCCAATCGGATTAGATACTTCGTTTCGAGAGAACAGAATCGTGCGGCGACCCCGCGTGGCGGGACCTGGGAAGGGTTACGGCTAATAGAATGCGGAGAGCATCATTTCTAATCATCAAAATAGCGCGAAATCGCTGCGAAAGCAATCGGCGGATATTGTGTCTGCTTCCAGAATGAACCTTTCTAATTGCCTAGGAAACGGCGCGCACTTTACTTTGCGAATGAAGCGCATAGGCCACAACTGCGGCGACCATTCCTATGGGATATTGAATCACGTCCCACACCGTCAGGTAACGCCAACTCAAGTGATTTCCCATCGACGAAATATTCACCTGAAGGCCCACGATGTAAATCCAATAGCAGAGAGCCCCGGCAATGCAAGACCGCACGGCAAACTGAGACGGCTTTAACAGCGAGAGCACACCGCCGGCGAGAGATAGAATGGCAGCGATCACCACGGAAATCGAAGCCACTAGGAGGCTCCAAAAATAGAGCCTTGGCACTCCGGACAAGTCCGCATCGAACCGCCCGGACTCGCTCATTCCCAATGAACTTAGCGCCCCGGGCACGCCAAACAAGAGGGCCTGCGGCGACATCGACAATCCCACAATGAGTTGCGCAGCCCCCAGGGCCCAGCGTTTCATGCTGGCTTTATAGCACAACACAACTACTCGCGCCCCAATACAGTCGTCCAAGTTTCTATGGCCAACTGCAAAGAACACGAAAACGATTGAAAATCAATCCGCGCTGCATTGCGGGCGAGGGCGATCGGTATATCATAGGCTTGCGGCTGCGGCGACTAGGCGCTAGCGGAAAACTCCGCCGCGCAATTTGGAGCTCGCGATTCTCGGTTTTGAAATTTCAAATTTGAGATTTCAAATTTGAGATTTGAAATTGAAATTTCAAGTCCGGTATATCATAGGCGTGCCGCACATGACCATGAACCAACCTCTGTCCATCCCCGGCGTGACCGCTTCGAGCATCGACGGCGAACTGCTGTGGGGCTTCTGGTATCCGGCGCTGCGCAGCGACGAAATTCGCGGGCGCGCGCTGGTGACTTCGACGCGGCTCGAAGTTCCGCTGGTTCTCGGGCGCGACGCCGCCGGAAAAGCGTTTGCGCTGCGCGACGTTTGCCCGCACCGCGCGTTTCCGCTCTCGGCGGGATCGTGCGACGGGCAGACGGTCGAATGCACGTACCACGGCTGGCGGTTTGACGCGCACACCGGACAGTGCCGCGAGATTCCCTCGATCACGGCGGATTCCAAGCTCCAGTGCGACCGCATTTACGCGGGCAGTTTTCCGTGCGAGGAGCGCGACGGCTACGTGTGGGTGTATCTCGCGAATCCCGAAGGGCCGCGCCATGGATCGCGCCGCGATTCCTCCCGTCCCGGAGCTGCCGAAATTCAGCGAGCGCTACCGCATCGCGCATCTCACCGCCGATCTCACCTGCAGCATGGACACGGGCATCGTCGGCCTGATGGACCCGGCGCACGGCCCGTTCGTGCACCAATCCTGGTGGTGGCGCAGCCGCCGCAGCATTCGCGAAAAGCAGAAAACATTCGAGCCGATTCCCAACGGCTTCCGCATGAGTTCGCACGCGCCCTCGGCCAACAGCGGCCCGTACAAGCTGCTGCGCTTTTACGGCGACGAAGTCACGACGCAGATTGATTTCGTGCTGCCGAACATGCGCACCGAAACGTGCGCTGCGGAAAATACTGGTTCACGCAATCGCACGACGGTTACGCCGATCCGGCGCGATCTGTGCCGCCTGGATTTCGTCGCGGCGTGGAATTTGTTCCGCTGGTTTCCGGTGACGCCGTTCCTGCAATTTTTCGGGAAACGTTTCATCGCGCAGGATCAGGACGTCATCAATCGGCAGCAGCCGGGCCTGAAAGTGCAGCCGCGCATGATGCTGATCGACGACGCCGACCGCCAGGCGCGCTGGTATTTTCAGTTGAAGGCGGCGTATCTGGCGTCGCAGCAGACCGGCGCGCCGATGGTGCATCCGCTCGATGGCCCGGTAACGCTGCGAAGTGGCGCAGCTTAAGTAGCGACAGGCTTCAGCCTGTCTGGTTTTGACTTCTGCACAGTGCGAAAACCACGACAGGCTGAAGCCTGTGCTACTTGAGCACCGTCTCAAGACTGGCCTGTGCTCGCGAAAACGCGCGATGAATCAGGAACAGCACGCCCGCAGTTGAGCGCAGCCACCGGCAAGCCCAGCAATGCGTGATTCTCAGCAATGCCGCGCACCCCGAGAAACAGCAAGACCGCGATCTGCACGCCCCGCGCCTTGCAAATCCGGAATCGCGTCGGTCACGCGCGACGCCCAGCGCACTCACCCAGGCCATCGGCAGCGCAAGAATCGATGCCCGCCAGAACCCACTGCCAGAGACTTTCCGCGTGCAAGCCAGCGCCATGCAAGAGCCGTCAGAAAAAACGCAAACACAGCGCGAAAGAAATGCGCAAAAAACCAGAACCAGAAAATAATGTCGTGATGATCGCCGCGCCCGCCCCGGAGGGCCGATCCCCATTCCCTGCGGCGAAGCCCGCTCCTGCAGAATACATGCGCAATGGTCAGGAACAGTCCTCCGCAGATCCAGGAGGCGAGGTAGTAGACGAGGCTGCCGCGGCGGGTCATTGACGTCAGGTTAGCCTGGATTTCTCAGACGTGCAACGGGAACGAGATCTTCCACGTTGTCATTCCGACGTCTTCGCGCGGAATGCGACGTCTTTGGTTTCACAGTCGAAGAGCCGCGTCCGCTCACGACAACTCGGGCGGAGTTCACGGATGACTATGTCGAATTTTGCGATAACGGCGGACGGCGACATCAAATTCGCCGCTCGATTTTTGGAAATTCCTGCCAGACTTTCACGCCGCAGAAGTGCGAGCCTTCGGTGCAGATCGGCGTGGCGACCCCGGCGCGGATGTAGCACGGCGGCCCGAGGTATCGTCCCAGCGACGGGCAGCGCGGCGCGGACCTGCTCGACCTCTTCCATCGACGCCTGGTAAATCTCCTCCTGCGCGTTGAAGCAGGTGCGCATGGTCCACTTGTGCAGCAGGTGCAGCAGCGAGCCGGTTTCGACCAGGCGAATCGCCTTCGCATTCGGCAGCAGGTAGAGCGCGATTTCGCGCGGCACGCCGCGATCGAGCAATTCGTTTTTCGCCGCCCAGGCGTCGGCCATCGCGCGCTCGTAGACTTCGCGGGCGCGCGCATTTCCCGCGATCAGCATGGGCGTGACGAAATCCGGCGCGCGCGTGTCGGTCAGCACCAGCAGCGGGCGCGAGCCGGGCACCATGCGGTGGCGCTGGTCCTGGCTGTCGGCGGTGTGGCTGATTTTTTTCGCGAACGTGAAATTGGCGTGTTGCAGCGCGCGCATGATCGGCGCGTGCACGCCGATGTTCAGCGTTTCCAGGCGATACGGATTGCGCGCGGGATTGAGCAGGCGGTCGATCGCTTCGCCGTCCGGAGCACGCGCTTTCGGTGAGGCCCAGCACGGCGCGATACGCTTCGGCGACAACGCGCGGCGCATGCGGCGAATAATCGGTCAGCAGCGAGACGCGCCCGGCGAGCCGCGCGTCAAATTCCCGCGCGAATGCTTCGCTCTGCGCCGCGAAGCTGCCGCGGATCGGCGTGCGACCACTCCGGCATTTCCTCCTGCTCCATCGGCGCGTTGTCGAAGCGGTCGAAAAACTGCGGATCGATCTCGCGCACGCGCGCGACCATCTCGCCGATCACGGCGCGCGCCTCGGCCGGCGTGTCCGACGCCGCCGCCATGCGCCACAGGCGATGCAGCACGATGCCGGAAAGCGTGTGCACCATGGTGGTCGCCGCGGCCACGGGCAGCACGTAGCGCGCGACTTCGATGGCGCGCTTCTCCGCCTGCCGATCCACTTTTTCGACGCGCTTGGGATGCGACATCGGACTGATGTGCCAGATGTCGCCCAGAATTTCGCGCGCGTCGCCTCGCAGCAGCGCGGTCAGCTCGCGGTAATAGCCCCAGGCGCGCGCAATCGCATCTTCGTAAATCGCGCGCTCGGCCGCGCCGAATCCGGGCATTTCAGGCGGCAAGTAGGCCAGCGCGTGATCCAGGCGCACGTAGCGCTGGCTCTGCTGTTCGGAGTTGTAGAACGGATGCGCGTGCAGGAACGACCACACAAATTGCCGGCTGACATTTTCCAGGCCAAATTCAAAATGCGCGTGCTGGAAGACGGTGTGGTGGCCGCCGTAAAACGTGGACGCGCCGATCTGCAGGCGCTGCTTGTCGGTGATTTCTTCCGGCCCGATCATGCGCGGCGCGTAGCAGGTGCGCGCCGCGGCGATGGCCGAATCGTAGGGATGCGCGAAATGATTGCGCAGCGTGACGCGCGGCGCGGCGGCTTCAAACGGCACGCGATCCGGCTGCGGTGAAGTCATCGGGTTGAGCGGCCATATGTCGCGCGCACATTCTACACCCCGGCGCAATATTGGAATAGGCGCGCGCGAATGCGAGCGAGAATACTTCTTAGCGCTTCTTCTTGTTGGCGTCCTTGATGGCTTGCTGCGCTTCGGCGGCCTTTTCGTACTTCTTGGTGAAGCGCTCGACGCGGCCGGCCGTATCCAGCAGCTTTTGCTTGCCGGTAAAGAACGGGTGGCAGTTCGAGCAGATTTCCACGCGCAGGAACTCGCCCTTCATCGTCGAGCGCGTCGGGAACGTGTGCCCGCAGGCGCAATGCACGGTTACTGCGTGGTAGTCCGGATGAATATTGGGTTTCATGTGAAGATCTCCCGCCGTCTGGCCGGTCTGCGCGGCCCCCGGTCATGATGCCGGGGCTACAGTCGCGTCGCTTGGTCAGCGGACAATTCGACTATCATACGCGATTCGTCAAGCCCTGCCAACATGATATACATGCGTGTTGGGGATTCGTTTGGATGCCCCATCAAGCACAAACGATTCAACCATTTGGCAATCTAATCTTCAGGAGGTGCACCCAGTGCCCATGCTATCGAAAGTGAATTTCACGCGAGGCGCCTTGCTGCGCGCTTGCGCCGTGCTGCTCCTGGCCTCATGCGGCTTTGCGGCATGGGCGCTTGCCCAGGAACCCGCGGCGCATGACAGGATCTACGTCGTGACGCACGTCGACATCGTTCCCACGGACGCTGCCGCAGGCACAAAACTGGTGCTGCAATACGTCGCGGACAGCCGCAAGGACAAAGGCCTGGTTCGCATTGAAGCCGGCGCGCAAATCTCGCGCACCAATCACATCTCCATCGTGGAAGTCTGGCAGAACCAGAAAGCGTTCGACGATCACCTCGCAGCCGCGCACACCCGCCAGTTCCGACAGAAAATTGACCCGTCGCTCGGAAGCCCTTATGACGAGCGCCTGCACCTGAACCTCGAATAACGCTCAAATTTGTGGCGGAAAAATGAACGACTAGGTGACGAAGGAACAACCGATGCGAGTGGCTCGGGGGCTTCCCGTCGCCTGCCCGACTTGTCCAGCTTGTCTTAAAAGATAAATGCGGCGCAAGCTAACCGGCACGGGAGGCAGTATCGGCACGTGCAGTACGGCGCGAAACGATTCGCTAAACAATTCCGGATTGGAAGTCTCGAAAGCGACGCCGCCATGGCCCAAATCCAGGACGCGAGCGGTACGTTCGCCACCCTCGCCAATCAGCGCATAGGCCTGCGTGTTGGCCAGAGAAACGCGCTCCCACTTTCGCCGTTCCGTATTTGCTTTTCTGGTTTCGCCAATCCTAGGTGCCTCGATGGATGGCGCGCTCGAAACCGCGGCGGGAGGCGCAATTTTTTGCTTGGGTTCCGCCGCTACCGGTCGTGAACCGGGTGCTGCCGCGGCCTTGTACCCTGGCGCGCGCACCTCGTTCTTGAGTTTATAGAGCCTTTCGTCGGCCGCCCCGGTCAAAATTTTCTTGGATTCACCATCTTCGGGATACACGGCGAGGCCGTAATCGAGCGCCAGAGGAATGCCCAAGTTTAAAGGCTCGATGGAACTTGTGTACGCGGCGCGCAAGCGGCGGCTCAGCGCGGCCGCCTGCTCCGTATCGGTTTGAGGAAGCAGCAGCGCGAATTCATCTCCGCCGATCCGGAACGCGTAGTCCGAAGTACGCAGGGATTTTCGAAACGTGGCCGCCACCATCTGCAGCAGATCATCTCCTTGCTGATGCCCGAACTTGTCATTGACATCCTTGAAGCGGTGCAAATCGAAAATGACATAGGCAAGCTTGTGGTTGTAGCGGACCGAGCGGTTCAGTTCCTTCTCAAAGTAATCGTCGAAAAAGCGGCGATTGTACAAGCGGGTCAGAGGATCGGTCGCAGCATTGATTTGAAGTTTGCGCAGTTCCTCGTATTCCATCAATACCGGCAAACGCAGCTGGCCTGCGGACGCCAGCACATCCACCAGCGCGGCCTGCAACCCCACCTTCTTTCCGCTGCTCTCGAAAAGTTCTCGTTTGCGCGCCAGCGCTTGATCCCAGATGTCCAGGCTTTGCGTTTCGGTTAATTCGACTTGCGCGATCGAGCGGAAAAAGCGCTGCAGGAATTGCCCGCGCGCCGGTGACGTCCATTGTCTCGAGCGTGTCCGTAAGCATCTCGAGGAAAGACTCCTCGGCGGACCAACGAGGTGGGTTGGGTGCACCTGTCTGCGCCATTTTTGGATATAGCTAAATTCCCTGAATACCCCGGCGCGGGACGAGCGCGGAGACCGATTACATGAAACCATGTGCACGGGAACTGCCAAGGGCCGTGCTGCCAGCCGTACAAATCCACTTTTCGTAATACTTTGATTCTGTAGGAGTAGCGACTTCCTGCTCATGGCCAGATTCAAGTGCTCGGGCTGGCAAGCAGGACCATGCGCAAACACTTGCATACTACTATGGGGACATTTCGTACTTTCGCGTCCCCTCCAGAGTATTTCCGTCTTTCCGCTTTGAACCTAGTCCAACGCCTTCACAAATTCCACGCCCAGCAAATGAATGCCGTGCTCAGCGCTGTGGCGGCGCACACGCGCCTGAATCGGAGGAGCATCCGGCGGCATTCCTGCGGATTGCGACGAAGGAGCCGGGATCGTCAAATTGACGACCTCATTTGTTCGAACCGCTCGAGGGCTCGCCAAATATGCACCCGTGGCGCTGATGTCGAGCGTCTTTGTCAGGTCTAGAAATTCCATTCCGGCGGCATCTCTGCCTCGCACGAACATCGGAATCTGAATGTGAATTCGCTGAGAACGCCGACGCTCAGCGGAGGATAAGCGCATACATTCTCTTTTCAAGAAAAAATGTCATGAGAAATCAATTTCCCATCTGCAAAAAGTATAGTACTTCGGAACTAGTACTGTAAACTAAAGAGCACATTAGGAGCCACCGGTAGTCAAAAATCGCACTTAAATTAAGTGTTTTTAATACAACAGCTTGCGTGAAGATGCAAGGGGCGGGAATACGTTTTCCACAATTTCCCCAACCCACTTGGGCGATTGCTTTACTACAATTGTGCAAAATAGAACCCATTTACCATTGACAGGGGTGGCAGCTTTTGACAGTATCCCGATGGTTCCCCTCGATTAAACCGAATTGAATCAAATGGAATTCTCCGCTTTCCCAAAAGCGGATAAGTGTCCCGAGGAGAGCCAGTGAGACGCGGTCCTGTTATCGAATTGCCGGCCAGTGAAGCAGTCCCAGCGAGCGTGATCGCCAGTCTTCTGGACTTGCTGGAGCAGCCGGTTTTGATATTCGACCGGTTTGGCCGGATTTTGCAGTCCAATGTTCGAGGCAAGCAGCGGCTTGAGTCTCACGGTTTCTCGCCGGAATTAAACCTGAACCTTTTCACCGACTTATTGCGTATCGATCCCAAAGTCGATTATGGATCGAATCGAGAGCGGAGAGCAGAATATCGATTCGAAGTTCGATTGCTGTGGCGGCGCGGCCGTGGCGCGCATCCAGTGGCTCCCGGAAGCGGACTGGCTGGTCGTTCGGATGGAGGACATCAGGAAGAGCGAAGGTCCAGGTTCAGGACGCCGCGACACAGCATACCGTGCAGGAACTGCTGCAGGAACGGGAGATCACCTACCGAAATCTGCTTGCCGCATACTTGCGGCTGCAGGAAGTGAACCGCCAGAAGACCGTGTTCCTGGCTTCCGCCGCGCACGAATTGAAGACGCCGCTGGCGGTGATCAAGGGCTACTACGATCTGTTGCTCTCCGGCTCGCTCGGCAAGTTGACGGATAAGCAGCGGGACATTCTGCAGGAATCGAAAGAAAGCTGCGAGCGGCTGGTTCGCCTGGTTTCGATGTTCCTGAATTATTCGGCGCTGGAGAGCGGCAAGCTGGTCCTGCACTTGCGCGAAAACGATCTGCGCGATTGCCTGAGCGAACTGGCGCACGCGCTGGCACGAAGCGTTTGTGCGAAAGCATGTGCGGCTGGATACGCATTCTGAATGCCGACCTGCCCATTTTCAAATTCGACTACCAGAAAGTGCAGCAGACCGTCGCCAATCTGCTGGATAACGCGCTGAAGCATACGCCCGCGGGCGGCATGTCACCTTGCGCGCGGAACTCCACTTCTGGGAACGCCGCTCGGCCGAGGAAGTACAGACTCTGGATCGCCGCCGCGAGCGCATGCAGCATCCCAACTGCATCAAGGTTTCCGTGTCGGATTCCGGCCGGGAATTGCTTCCGAGCATCACCAGGAAATCTTCGAGGATTTTGTGCGCGTGGATCGCACGTCCTCTGGCATGGGCTTGGGCCTGGCGATTGCCAAGCGACTGGTGCAGGCGCATCGCGGCAAGATTTGGGTGGATAGCGAACCACGGCGGGGCTGCACGTTTACGTTCCTGTTGCCGATAGACAATACGTAGCCGAACTGGGACAAGATGAAAACATGAAGGTGGGGCAAATGGCTGAAAAAGAAAGAATTCTGGTAGTCGACGACGAACCCAGCATCCGAAAGTATCTGGGGACGCTGCTCGAAGTGGATGGCTATCAGGTCGAGGCAGTGACTTCCGGGCCAGGAGGCGATCGAGAAGATCGAAAGCGGCGACCGCCCGGACTTCATCATCCTGGACGTGCTGATGCCGGAAATGAATGGCCTGGAGACCCTGAAGCAGTTGATGCAGATTGACCGTTCGCTGAACATCGTCATGCTTTCCTGCTCGAACGAAGTGGCCACCGTGGTCGAAGCCATCCGCCTGGGCGCGCAGGATTACCTGACCAAGCCATTTGAAAAGGCCGAGCTCGACGTGGCCATGCTGAAGTGCCGGCAGAAGCAGCAGCTGCGCGCAGGAAAATAAGGCCTTGCGCGAATACTGCGACACCATCACGGAAGATCTGTGCTTCCTCGCCGCCAGCCCGCAGATGGTGCGCATCCGCCAGCAGATTCTGCAGATCGCTCCGGTCGATGTGCCGGTATTCATCTATGGTGAGAGCGGCGTCGGCAAGGAAGTGGTCGCGCGCATGATTCATATGCGTTCGACGCGCCGCCAGCAAGCCTTCATCAAGGTGAATTGCGCCGCGCTTCCCGGCGAACTGCTGGAATCCGAATTGTTCGGATTTGAGCAGGGCGCGTTTACCGGAGCCGTGCGTTCCAAGCCGGGCAAGTTTGAGCTGGCCACCAAGGGAACCATTTTCCTGGACGAAATCGCGGAGATGAGCCCGCACTTGCAGGCCAAGCTGCTGCACGTTCTTCAGGACCACCAGTTTTCGCGTCTGGGCGGACGCCAATTGATTGACGTGGATGTGCGCGTGCTGGCCGCGACCAACGTGGAAATTCAGGAGGCCATGAAATCGGGCCGCCTGCGCGAGGATTTGTACTATCGCCTCAACGTGCTTTCGATCAACGTGCCTCCGCTGCGCGAACGGACTTCGGAAATTCCGCTGCTTTTCCGCCATTTCCTGCAGAAGTACAGCGAGAAATTCAACAAGGAGCCCATGGTGCCTTCCCAGCATTTGCTGGAAGCCGCCGTGCGTTATCCGTGGCCGGGCAATCTGCGCGAACTGGAAAATTTCGTCAAGCGCTACGTCATTCTGGAAGATGACGAAGGCAGCTTCCGCGAATTGCTGGAAATGTCCGCCACGCGCCAGCGCATTTCTCCGCGAGAAGAAGCCGCTCCTGCGCGCGAACAGGGATTGAAGGCGCTGGTGCGCAGTTTGAAGGACGAAGCCGAGATGGAAGCAATCGCGGACGCGCTCGAAAAGACTCACTGGTGCCGCAAGGATGCCGCCAAGATGCTGGGCATCAGTTACAAAGCGCTGCTTTACAAGATTCGCCAGTTTGGGCTGGATACGGGGCGTCCGGCGCGCGCCAGCAATAAAAAGAAAGAGATACCTGGGGGCGGGACACCCAGCTCTGGTTCCGTGCCATCCGATCTTGCGCCCGCCGGCAGGCATGGCTAGAAGGACTAGTACATGCAAGAGATTGCGTATGCGGAAGGCGCTTTGCTTGCCCAGTTTTGCCGTTAGCCGGTATTTGGGGTGTAGAATTGTTGAGGAATTGTAAATAGTTTCTGGACTGAATACGATAAGCAAGGCTGTAAGACCCATCTTAGAAACAGTTGCTGCGTTGCTGGAACCGGTGGATAGTGATTCACGTCGAACTGCTACAGCCGGGGTCGAAGAGGAGTATCTTTGGTCATCTAAGGGACTTAGAGGAATTTTCTTTAGAATTTGGCAAACCGCATCTCTTTGATTGAGGCCGGGATTTAAGGTCATAATCGCAGGTTGCTGTAACATTTTGGAACGTCAATTGCTCCTGTTTCATGGTCGGGGTGGGATTGTAGACTAGAATTCAGGGGTCCAGGGGAATAAAGATGACGGAGCGTCGAACAGCGCGTCGATATGATCTGTCTTTACCGGTCATCATTCGGGTGCCAGTTGAGAAAGAAACAACTTCACGAAACGGAAAGACGCGCGACATTTCCACGCGCGGCGTTTACTTCACGATTGATCAGGACCTCGGCACCGGCGCCGAGCTCGACATCACTCTCACTCTGCCTGCCGAAGTGACTCGCGGCTCGGAAGTTTTTATTCGCGCAATGGGCAAGGTAGTTCGCGTTGATAAGAAGCCGGAAAACGGTTCCTCCCGAGTGGGCGTCGCGGCGGTCATCGAGCGATACGAAATTATTCGCACCGAACCTTCCACCAACTAGCCTTCACCTGTTTCACATTGGAACTGCATCTTGCTCGGGGCGATAGCTCTGCTTCCTGAGGTTCTCTGCGATCAATCCGGTTGCCATGCCCTGTGACACCCGCGATAAATGCCTGCCAGTCCACAACTGGCTTCGTGGACGAATTCGTTTTCAGACGATATAATCCCGCTCCTGGGAGACGCTCCGCCCGTCGCGCGATTCTCGCGGCGCCATCGCAAATGAATTCGCCGCCACTGGACCTTTCCATCGTGATCCCCGCGTTCAATGAGGAACGCCGCCTGCCGAAGACGCTCGATTCCATATTCGCTTATCTACAAGCCCGGCCATACCGCGCCGAAATTATTGTGGTGGATGATGGATCCACCGATCGAACCGCCCAGATCGTAAGCGCTCTCCAACAAAAGTATCCCAACTTGCGTCTTGTCTCGAACGGTGGAAACCGGGGAAAGGGATTCAGCGTGCGCCACGGCATGCTGGAAGCGCGCGGCGAAATCGCTCTGTTCACCGATGCGGATCTTTCCACGCCGATCGAGGAAGCCGACAAACTGCTGGCGGCTATTCGCGAGACGGGGATTTGACGGCGCCATCGGCTCCCGCGCGGTGGACCGCAGCCTCATTGAAGTCCACCAGTCCGTTATCCGCGAGCAGGCCGGAATTCTTTTCAATCACATGGTGCGATGGATCTTGGGGATCGAATTTTCCGACACGCAGTGCGGATTCAAGGCTTTTCGCAGGGAGCGGGCGCGAATTATTTTTGAGCAGCAGCGCATCGAGCGTTTCGGTTTCGATCCCGAAATCCTTTTCCTGGCCAAGCGGCACGGGCTTGCGGGTGGCGGAGGTTCCGGTGCGCTGGTCGCACGACCCCGCGACGAAAGTGAACGTGGCGGCGGACGGAATCCGAATGTTTCTGGAACTGGCCTTGATTCGCTGGAACGCCTTCCGGGGATACTATCCGCGAGCCCTGTAATCCGGAAATCGGACCATGGAAGAACCGTATCAGGTGAGCAAACCGCGCTTGCAAATCATTTGCGTTCCTTGCATCGGTAATCGATCATGATGTCGCGAGTCACATGAGCAGGCAAATGGCGACTAACGATCCGATTGCTCAGACTCCATGCGGAGAAACGTACATTCCAATGAAAGTGTCCGTCGTAATCCCGGTCTACAACGAGCGCGCGTTTATCGAGGAAGTGCTGCTGCGCGTGCAGGCTTCGCCCATCGACAAGGAAATCATTGTCGTCGACGACAAATCCACCGACGGCACGCGCGCGCTTGCTGGAGGATTTCGACAAAGCGCAGTCCGAGGGCAAGCGCGAAGTTCCGGTGCAGAACGGCAAGGCTCGCCTCTCGCTCGAAAATATCCGTTTCCTTTTCCAGCCCGAAAATGCCGGCAAGGGAGCGGCGTTGCGCCGCGGCTTCGAAGCGGCCACCGGCGACATCGTTCTGGTGCAGGACGCCGATCTCGAATACGACCCCAAGGATTACGGAAAACTTCTCGAACCGATTTTCGAGGAAAAGGCCGACGTGGTCTACGGCTCGCGATTCCTGGGCGGCCCGCAGCGCGTCCACTATTTCTGGCATTACGCCGGCAACAAATTTCTGACGCTGCTCTCGGACATCTTCACGAACCTGAAGCTCACGGACATGGAGACCTGCTACAAGGTTTTCCGCCGCGAAGTCCTGCAGAACATCAAACTCAAATCGGATCGCTTCGGTTTCGAGCCGGAAATCACCGCCAAAATCTCCAAGGGCAACTGGCGCATTTACGAAGTTTCCATTTCCTACGCCGGCCGCACCTACGCGGAAGGCAAGAAAATCACCTGGCGCGACGGAGTTTCCACGCTCTGGTGCATCATCCGATTCAATTTGTTTGATTGAGTGCGAAATGGTCGCTGCGTCCATACAGAAGATAGACGGGCGCCTAAAAAAGCGCCGAAACTTTTGTCATTCCGAGCGAAGCGAGGAATCTCTCTTTCTTTTCATGCGTATGAAACCAAGAGAGATTCCTCGCTTCGCTCGGAATGACAAAATTAGTTCCTTATCCGAGCTTGACCTGCATTCTCCGCACAGGCGCACTTGTCAGGAAAATTTGGCAAATAAGAAGGCGCCGAACTACGTCTTGTGTTCCTTGTTGGATTCCACCTGGGCTTCGGCTTGGTTCAGGCGGTCGACCAGCGTGTTCAGCGCCTGCAGGAGCGATTCGATCAAGGGCGGCTGATCGCCGTTGATATCGGCGATGCTGGGCAGTGCTGATCCGGGCGCTGGGGCCGGCGTCTGCGCCAGCGGATCGACGATGTGCAGGTCGAAATCGTGCGCCACTTCTTCCACGATTTCCGGGCGGCACTGGATTCTTCTGGTCGACGAAGGAACTCACCAGTGAATGTTCGCACAGCAGATTGGTGACCCTGGGAATTCCGCGGGCGTATCGATGCACGGCCGCAACGGCTTCCGGACTGAAAATATCGGGATTTTCCGCTCCCGCAATGCGCAGGCGTTCTTGAATGTATCCCTGGGTTTCCTCGAGGGTGAGCTGGCGCGTCTTGGCGCGCAGCGTGATGCGCTGCCGAAGCTGCCGAAGCTGCGGCTGGTTGAGCTTTTGCTCCAGTTCGGGCTGGCCCGCCAGCACGATCTGCAGCAGTTTTTCGGTGGAAGTCTCCAGATTGGTGAGCAGGCGGATTTCTTCCAGCATTTGCGGCGAAAGATTCTGCGCTTCGTCCACGATCAGCACGGCGCGTTCCCCGGCCTGATAGCGCTCCAGCAGCCACTGATTCAGCTTCAGCAGCATCTGGCCTTTCTGGTGCGATTCGCAGGGGATGCCGAAGTCGGCCATCATGAAATCAAAAAATTGCGAAACGCTGAGGCGCGGATTGAAAACGAAGGCGGTGAACACGCGCTCCTTGTGCAGCCATTCGAGCAGCTTGTTGATCAGCGTGGTTTTGCCGGTGCCGACTTCTCCGGTCAGCAGGATGAAGCCCTTGCGGGTCTCGATTCCATACGTCAGGCAGGCCAGCGCTTCCTGTGTGTGCTGCGTCAGGAACAGATAGCGCGGGTCCGGATTGACGTTGAACGGATTCTCTTTGAGTCCGAAAAACTTCTTATACATGGATTACCCTCAAAAAACTCAAATCTAAGGACGCGGAAATTTCCCTATCCGCGCGCATCGAACTATCGCCCGTCGTAACCAATCGGGCGCACATGCCAGTTTAACGATACTCCGACCGATTGTTGAAGCCCATTCCCACCGCATTGTGCCACCGTGCAGAATGTGGGATTGTTTTGCCTGGTCGCGCCGTAATTGAAATTGATCGCCGTGTGCTGCCCTAGCTGCCGCCCGAGGTTGGCCCCTACAAACCAGTTGTCGAATTGAATGGTTTGCACTCCGGCAGGGGCAAGACTATGGTTCAATGCGTATCCGCCATTGATGGTACTTGTCCAGCGGCGAGTGAGCTGATAGTGATCGGCGAAGGAAATTGTGTCGCTCGTCGCTCCCGCGATTACGCCGGATCCACCGGTGAGCCCGCGCGTGTAGCTAAGGGTGACGCCATTGCGGCGCCGCTGATAAGTGAGCGCGCTATTGACCGAAACCCCCAACACATTAAAGTTTCCGCCACCGCCCACAACCGATTGAATCTCCTGAGGCCCCACGGCAATCTGCAAGGCCAGGCGGCCGGTAATCTTTCGCCCGTAGGCCAGCGCACCCACGTAATCCGTTGTGTATTTTCCAGTGCCGTTATAATCAATCTTCCCGTAGCTTCCGAGGAATGCGATGGAATTTGCTGGATCGAGCAGATAGTCGTACCCCACTTGCGCATCGTACATGGTACTGTCAACGAATCCGGTGCCTTGGAAATGCAGCAGCCCGTAGGAAGCGGCGAACGTGACGGCCGACCTGCGGCTGAAAGAATATTCAGCCTGGCCCAGGATGGAATTGCTGTAGACGCATGACCGACCCGGTATTGATATTTTCAGTGGGCTCAAACGACTGCGCGAAACTGTTCAACGAATTGCCCAGCGTGGAAGAAAATTGAGCAGCGAGCCCGGGACCACCCATGCCCTGCCCTGTAAAGGACGCGCCGGGCGAGGCAGTGAAATTGTCTCGAAGCAGGACGTGCCATCTTGCCCAATCCGCCACCTGGGAAACCGTCAAATTATGAAATTGAAAGTTCGGAGAGGTTGAGCCAAAAAATGTGGACGCCCGGTTGTAGCCCAAATTAAAAGTTTCACCGCCGTTGTATAGCGTTGTGAAACGATACTCGCTCCACGAACGATTGAAATTCAGGCTGGCACTGGCCACGGATTCGCCCGTAACTACCGTCTTTCCCGGAACCGATGGGAACATCCTGGCCAATCTGCGAAACCGTAATTGCAGGATCAAAAATGTTTACGCTGTGCTGAAGCGATCCGAGAGTGATGGGCGCTGCTCCCGCCAGCGTGTTGGTGTCCGGCGTGACCTGCGAAGGATCGTAAGTTTGATTGTAGTCTATTCGGAGAGTCGACACCGCGCGCCGCGGGTACCGGCGGCCTATTCGAGTTCCCGCTGGGGGGAGTTGTGTCCAGTGGTTGCAGCGGCGCATTAGGATCGAGCGGCGACTGGTCCTGCTTTTGATCCTGCGCGACTACCGCGCTTGCGCAAAGCAGCACAGCGATGCCCAGAGCCCAAATTGTTTGTCCCAATTTCATAGCTTCACCTCTTACGGAACGACGACAGTGTCGCCCGGCTGCAGCTTGATATTTTGGTCCTGATTGTCGCCCTTGAGGACTTCCCGGTAATTAAAGGGCAATTCGGTATGCTTGCCGTTGACCAGCCTCATGACATGGATCTTTTTTACGTCGGCAAAGGTTGTAAATCCGCCGGCATTGGCCAGCGCCTGCAAAACGGTGGTTCCCGGAACCAGTGGAAATGCACCCGCGTGAAGCACTTCGCCGATCACAAATACGCGCTGGCTATTGATTTGGGTGACAATCACGGTGACTTGCGGTTCCGTCAAAAACTTGCGCAACTTGGTCGGTAATATCCGCGGCCAATTGCTGAGGAGTCATGCTGGCGGCCTGCACGTCGTTGATGAGCGGCAAGGAAATTTTTCCGTCGGGCCGCACCGGAACAATGCGGCTCATGTCCGGTTCCTTCCAAACGTTGATATCCAGCACATCTTCCGGTCCGATCACGTAGGCCGGGTCGGTGGTGGCGGGAGTGGCCGCGGGTTTTGCATCGTCGCCGACCGGCGCCGTTCCGCGCCGTGGGCATGGACGGAACTTCCTTGCCGCCCTGCAATGCCGCCTGCGTGTGTACAGCGCCTGCGAGTAAAATCGCGGCAACAAAAAAAATCAATTTTCGTTTCATCGAAGTTCTCCTCATTGCTCGTCTGTCCGTTGGGAACCATCCAGACCCAATTGCTTCAATTTATAGAGCAACGCTTTGTAGCTGATTTGCAGGTCCCGCGCCGTCTTCTTTCGGTTCCAATGTGTGCGCTCCAGCTGATTCAAGATCATGGCTCGCTCGGCCACCCGCGAAGCAGCCCGTGCCGCCTCTTTCAGGGAACGCGTGGGGGCCTGCGGGTGAGCAATTTCGGAAATTTTAGTGGCAACTGGGATGGTTTCGGACGCCTTGGCCGCAACTTCCACCGAGAGATCGTGAGTTGCAAGGTGCTCGTCTCCCAGCGCCACAATCTTTCGGGCCACATTTTCCAGCTCGCGTATATTTCCCGGCCAGGAATGCCGCAGCAGCAAACTCATGGTGGATTCGCTGATTTTCGGCTCCGCCCGCTCAAACAGTGACGTGTATTTCTTGAAGAAGAATTCCAGCAGCGAAGGAATGTCTTCCTTTCGATCCCGCAAGGGCGGCAAGCGCAGGTGCACTCCGTTGATTCGATAGTAGAGTTCCTCGCGGAATCGCCCACCCTTCATCTCATCCTCAAGGTTTCGCGTGGTCGACGAAATGACGCGCATGCTGATGGCAACCTTGCGGCGGCGTCGCCGCTGCCATCGGGCAGCAGGTTGAGCAGATGTCCCTGCGCTACCGGATCAAGGTGATTGATCCCGTCCAGAAACAGCGACCCGCTGCTCGCCACATCTTCCGCCGAATCGTCTTCCGCACGCTGCAAACGCGCGGAGAGTGAATTTTCCGTCAATCCGGAACACCCGCATTTTACAAATGGCTCGTCCCTATGCTTGGAAAGCCTGTGAATTTCCAATGCCGCAACTTCCTTGCCCGTGCCACTTTCCCCTACCAATAGAACCGGGATATCCGTTGACGCTATGTCTGCAATGGTGCGCTCCAGTGCGCGCATGGCGGGGCTGGCACCATGAACGAAATACTGATAGGTGAGCGCCCGCGATTCAGGCACCCCTACCGATAGAAAATTTTCGTCCGCCCGAGTTGCCATTCCACCTCTTAGCTGTCCACGGATGCTGCAGAGGCCGAAAGCACTCAGCTCGTGCAAGCCTGTGGCTATGTGGAATAGAGCAAAGGACGGGCCAAGCCAAGCCCTCTCCCGGGCCGTAAAGTGCAAACTAAGATTAAGTACTGTTATTAGTTGAAGTTAGAATACTACGATTGGTCCTTTCAGCACCTCGTCCAGGGCCAGTGCGCTACATAAAATATTACCACATTGTGGTAATACATTTCTGCCTACATCTTAAATTCTGAGTGAGGCCCTGTATCATGCACAAAACACAGGCAATATCCAATCCTGGGAAGTCAACTCAATCCAATCGCAGTTTCATCCCAGTTTGACCCGGAGGGAAGCGGTTTGCCATATTTTTCCCTCATTTTTCAACAATTTGCCAAGATGGGGAGCCGATTCACTTCGCATTCCTTTGCAAGAATGCAAAGGGAAACCAGGCTGGCGGGGTAGTAAGATTTTCGGAATTATGGTTCGCAGCGAAGCTATTCTTCATTCCCCTCGGGGCGAACAACTTCGGTTGGGGGAATATGCATTCCTCGTTTGCGTGGCAAGCCGGCCCTGCGAATTTTATAGAGCAGAGCGCGGTAACTGATCTTCAGTGCGGCGGCGGTTCGCTTGCGGTTCCAACGATTGGCTTCCAAAACGCTCAAGATGATTTTGCGTTCGAGGTCATGGACCGCCTGGCGGGTCACTTTCTTGAGATGGATTTGGCCCTCCATGGGGATCTCCGGAGCGGCGTGCGTATGCTCCCAGTTCAGCAGTTCGCTGGAAATTGCGTCTTCCGAGCCTAGAATCACATACCTCTCAATGAGATTCTCCAGCTCACGAATATTGCCGGGCCACGGATGCCTCTTGAGCAATTGCATAGCTGCCGGAGAAAGCGGCCTGGCCTGCATGTTATGCCGGGTTCTGTGAGCCTGCAAAAAATAAGGCACCAAGTCGGATATGTCTTCTGCCCTTGCGCGCAAGGGTGGAAGATCGATGCTGACTACATTGATTCGATAGAACAGGTCCTGGCGAAAGCGCCCCTTGGCAATCTCTTGTTCCAACTGCCGATTGGTCGCGCAAATGATTCGCAGATGCACTTGCCGGTCTTCCTGGCCTCCGATTCTGCAAAACTGCCCATCCTGCAGCAGTTGGAGCAACTTGGCCTGCAGCGACATATCGATCTCATCGATTCCATCGAGGAAAAGGGTGCCGCCATTGGCAAGTTCCACTCGCCCCGGTTTCGAGGAGTGCGCTCCCGTGAACGCGCCCTTTTCGTATCCGAACAGCTCGCTTTCCAGCAATGCCCCGGGAATCGCCGCGCAATTTACTTTTACAAAAGGGATCCCAGGGTTTGGCGACAAACTATGAATGTATGCTGCCAGCAGACCTTTCCCAGTGCCATTGTCGCCCTGGATGAGGATCGGAACGCCGGATAGGGCTACCTTATCGATTTTTTGCCTGGCCGTTTGCATTGTGGCGGAACGGCCAAAAATTAAGTCGCTGGGCGGAAGTGCGACTGCCCTGTCGCCAAGCCCTGCCCTGGAAATCGCTGTGCTCGCCATAATGGTTGATCCTCGCTCACACTTGGAGCGAAGATGCTATCCCCCATTAACCAAATGCACACAACGAACCAAACTAATCTGACAAGTCCTATTGACAATGGCCAGGCAGGTCATTTCTGGAGAAAGCTTATCACATTATATTTCAATGACTTACATGACATTTTGTTCAAGTGTCTGCAAAAAGTTTCTATAGGAATTAATCTTGAAGACAGGCACAGGAAGGAAAACATTTTCTCATACTAGACACCAATCTTCCGAGGATCAGTCCTTTTCAGCGCATTCCATGTAGACCATCGCATCCAACAGCCACTGCTCAGAGCTGCTGGCAGGTATTTCACTGCGAAGCTATCTCCTGTATTTGCAATCGCCATTGAAGGAGGATTGCTCGATCCAAAGTACCGAGATTCCTTCGTATTTTGGGTTCCGGATGAGGTTGCTGGCGCACAAATTGGCTGGTCTCTGGGTCTCTGGCGAGGTACAAACGCTTGGAATGCATTACACCTTTGTAAGCACTGTTATGAGCTTATTCAGGCGCGCGCGCGCCTCCGGGCCCATTTTTACGAACTGGATGCCCATGCCCTTGCCCCGCTGACTATCGCACACCCTGGCACGGGCTCGAACGTCACCTCCAGGGACTTCAAATACCAGCTTGATACAATCCCCAACGGCAGGCGGCTCAGGAGTCGAGATAAATAGGCCCCCAAGACCTAGGACACTGATGGGTGACACAGTACGCAACCCTGCATGCTCCCATGCCACAAACGGGCCTTTGGGCAAGTGTATGCGAACATATTTTCGCTCTTTCGCGGTCGAGGGCATGTGACCCCGCTGCCAATAGGTTAGCCGATTCGGCAAGTTGGAGGTCAAATTAAGAGTGGACCGTTGCGCTATAAGGAACCCATTCACCGCAATCCGGTTGATGCCAGGTATGGGCTCGACAAGTCCGAAAAAGGACCCGGGCTGATTAACGCTAAAAAGTCTCCATTCAGTTACCGTTGTGCGTATACGCAACTCCACCTTGACCGAGCCTTGCTCCCTGTCGGTGGTTTCGATAACCTAAAAGTCTGTGAAAAAGACAGCCAAAAAAAATGCCTTACAAGTATGCCTGCTTTCGCCGCACCCTCTGGTGCTCAGCGAATTCGAGCGTGTGCTCGCAAATCCCGCATTTCAAGATGATTTCGCAACAATTGGAATCGACGCTCGGACCGGACCTGCGGCATCTGCCAGTTCCCAAGGCGACTGGTGTACGTCGTGGACGCTCACGTGGCACGGCCCGCGGCCGGCGCGCTGCTTTCCAATATTCTCGAACCACTATCTCGAGGCCCGCATCATCGTGGTCGCCGAAAAATTCGACGCCGCGGAAAGCTATTCGCTGCTTCAGATGGGCGCTAAGGGATTGCTCACCTACGAGCGAAGCGCGGGAACAGTTGCCGCGCGCGCTTCCGCTGGTCGCCAACGGCGGATTCTGGGTTCCGCGCTCCGTGCTTTCCGGATTTGTCGATTCGATTCTGGGCGGATCGCACAGCCGCCGCCTGAAAGTCGACACGGCCGCGGACTTGAGCCGCCGCGAGCAGGAAGTTCTGAATTCGCTGCTGGAAAATCTGGCCAACAAAGAAATTGGAAACAAGCTCAACATTTCCGAGCGTACCGTAAAATTTCATGTTTCCAATTTGCTGAGCAAGTTTGGAGTTCGCCGCCGTGCCGATCTGATCCTGCTTTGTTACCAGAAGCGCAGCGCCACTCCTTAAGAGGTTGCTTTCTGCGGCATTGGCATTCCCTTTCATGGATTGGCAACTGGGCACAGAGGCGCGTGCACCGGGTATTGCGCCGTGCGAGAAAGTTGTTATAGTCGGCTCGTAATTGAATGGAACTGAAACTTCGACAGGAGTTGAGGAGACATCGATGCCTACCGATCGCAGACCGGAATATCTTCAAGGGCGCGCAACTGCGCGTGGGAATTATTGGATGCGGCTATGTAGGATCTGCCGCTGGGACTGCGGTTTGCCGAAGCCGGACACCGCGTAACCGGGTTTGACACCGACCCGGTAAAAGTCGAAAAGCTGAACTCGCGGACAAACCTACATTCAGCACATTCCGCAGAACAAGATTCAGCAGTTCGTGCAGTCCAAACATTTTGGCGCGACCACGGATTTCTCGCGGCTGGCGGAAATGGACGCAATCATGATCTGCGTGCCCACGCCGCTGGATCAACGGCGCGAGCCGGACCTGTCCTATGTCGAGGACACGGCCCAGTCCATTCGCCCGCACCTGCAGCGCGGGCAGCTGGTTGTGCTGGAATCGACCACCTATCCGGGAACGACCGAAGAACTGGTGCTGCCGATTCTGGAAGAGACGGGGATGAAGTGTCCGATCGCGCACGGACCGGACAACGAGCAGATCGGAACCGATTTCTTTCTGGCGTTTTCACCCGAGCGCGAAGATCCGGGCAACAAGCAGTACGGCCTGGCGCAGATTCCGAAAGTCGTGGGCGGAGTAAATCCTCCATCGGGACGCGCGGCGTGTCGCTGTACGCGCAGATCGTGGCGCGGTGGTTCCGGTCAGCTCGACGCAAGCCGCCGAAATGACCAAGCTGCTCGAGAATATTTTCCGCTGCGTGAACATCGCGCTGGTGAACGAACTGAAAATGCTGGCGCATGCGCATGGGCATCGACATCTGGGAAGTGATCGACGCGGCGGCCACCAAGCCGTTCGGCTTCATGCCGTTTTATCCTGGGCCGGGCCTGGGCGGACACTGCATTCCGGTCGATCCGTATTATCTGTCGTGGAAAGCGCGCGAGTACGATTTTGCGACACGCTTCATCGAGCTGGCCGGAGAAGTGAACACGGCGATGCCTTATCACGTGGTGGATTCGGTGGCCGTCGGCGCTGAATGACCGGCAGAAATCGCTGAAGGGTTCGCGCATCCTGGTGCTGGGCGTGGCGTACAAGAAGGATGTGGACGATCTGCGCGAATCGCCTTCGCTGAAGATCATCGAACTGCTGACGGCGCGCGGCGCCAAAGTCGATTACAACGATCCGTACTTTCCGGAAATTCACAAACTGCGCCATTACAATTTCGAGGGCATGAAATCGGTGCCGATCGATGCCAAGATCGCTGGCCAGCTTACGACTGCGTGCTCATCGCCACCGATCACACCAGCTACGATTACCCGATGATCGTGGAGTCCTCGCAACTGGTGGTCGATACGCGCAACGCCACGCGCCGCATCGCGCGCCACCGCAATAAAATCGTGCTGGTCTGAAGCAGCGCGCGATATCGCGCAGTTCCAGTAGCACAGGCTTCAGCCTGTGGGTTTTGGGTTTAGGCGCCCGAAAATCCACAGGCTGAAGCCTGTGCTACTTAAAACCCCAAACATCCTCACAAATAATTACCGGAGATTCGTTCAAGGCAGGTGCATGAGTTCGACTCGTGCGGTGCCGAATGGAATTTCGGCTTCGATCAGGACCGGAGTGTGCGCCGCGTCCTTAGTAATCCACAGCCACAATTTCGTGTCCGTCATTTCCTTGCCATGATCGAACACTTGAATGGAAACCCGGAAGGCCTGGAAATTTCCAGCAGGCACGGTGACAGTTCCTTGCGGCGTGTCGATCCGCGCGACCACGTCATACAGGTTGCGCCCATCGAATAGAGCGACGCGCAACTCCGGCGTGCGCTGCCAATCCGCGGCGCGCAAATTGTATAGAAAGCCGATCGCGTCGCGAGTTCCAGTGGCAACGCGAACCGCCGTGGCATCGGCCGGAGCGGGATCGCCATCGCCCGTCAGGCGATACAAATTCGTTTGCGCCTTGCCCTGCTCATGAAGATACATTTCAAATTGCAGAGAAAATAGATTGGCGGCGGAGGTATAGGAATCGAACTCGTCGTCAATCGCAAAGAGGGCGCGCGTAGTATCCATGGTGTGGGCGCTGGCCCGAAAATGCCACGCGGCACGCCCGTAGAAATCGCGCTGCTCCACCACTGTAGTTTCAATCTTCGCCGCATTCACCGCGTATTTCGAGAGCAGCACGCGGTACTGCAGATCTTCTCCCGCACGAAATGGAACGGGCGCCGCAACCGGCCAGGCAGGAGCGGCCGGTGGTTTAGCTTGTTTTTTAGGTGGCTTGGATTGCTGCGCCCAGCCCAGAGAAACACACGCCAGCAGCGCCGTCAGCAATGGCGCAGCCAAGGCAAATCGAAGTTTCGTTGTGCGCGACCTCAACAAAAGCAATATGTTTGGTCCGGAGCAGAGAAGCAGCTCGCTCCGGCCCTTTCCAGCATGCTAATTTAGACGTGGTGGCGAAGTGAACCCACCCGGCGGGCACGCTATATTTAGAGTACAGAAAAAATGGACCCGAAACCAGTTGTGTCGAGCCGGCTGTTTAGATGCGCGCCACAAGCCTGGAGCCATTCAAAATCGTCAGCAATCTGGCGCTAGGATTTTCTGCATCGGCAATTCAGAGGAGGGCACGGAATGCGTTATCTGGTAACTGGAGGGGCAGGATTCATCGGTTCGCACACCGTGGATGAATTACTGCGCCGCGGGCACGACGTGCTGGTGCTGGACGATTTATCCACTGGCAAGGCCGCAAACCTGGCTCAAGCGAAATCAAAAGTAAAATTCATGCAAGAGAGCATCGTGAATTTGGACGCGTTGCGCGAGGCATGCCGCGGCGTGGATTGCGTGATTCACCTTGCTGCGCAAACTTCGGTGCCGCGGTCCGTGAAAGACCCTGTCGAAACGAATCTCGTCAATGTGAATGGCACGCTAAATGTTCTGGTAGCGGCGCGCGACGCGAAAGTAAAACGCGTGGTGTTTGCATGTTCCTGTGCGGTGTACGGAAAAACAGCCGCCCTCCCGATTCGCGAGAATGCGGAGCTGGGCCCAATTTCGCCGTACGGCCTTTCCAAACAGGTAGGCGAGGCCTACGGCCTCATGTTCCAGGATTTATACGGGCTTGAGTTTGTCTCGCTGCGCTACTTCAACGTGTTCGGCCCCAGGCAGGATCCCGGCTCCCCATATTCGGGAGTCCTTTCCCTATTTAATGCGGCCCTGCTGGCCGGAACGCAACCCACCGTATTTGGCGACGGCGAACAATCGCGCGACTTCGTCTACGTTGAAAACGTGGTGAACGCAATCTTGCTTGCCTGCGAGTCAAAAGGCGCGCCCGGCCTTGCCATTAACATTGGCACGGGAAACCGCTGCACATTGAATCAAACACTCGCTCTGCTCGAAAAAATTACGGGCCGCCCCGCCCGTGCAAAATATGCCGAGCCGCGCCAAGGCGACATCCGCGATTCGCAGGCGGACATCAGTCTGGCCAAAGAAGCACTCGGCTACGACCCGCAAGTCTCATTTGAAGAAGGCTTGAAACGCACATGGGAGTGGTTTTCCACAAGCCAGGATGCATCGGGTCGCGTGTGATTGAAGCAATAGATTGCAAATCTAGCGAGATCGCCCCGCAGGGCCAACTGCGAAATACGGAAGCATTTCGGTGAGATTATCCACAAGCAAATCTGGCGGATATTCTGCAAGGCGGTGGCTGCCAAAGCCGTAGGTCACGCCGCAGACCCATGTGCCGGCGTTGCGCGCGGTTTGCACATCGACTTCGGAATCGCCCACGAACATGGCCTGCGCGGGCGCGGCGCCGAATTCGCGAAGAATGGTTTCGACGCCCATGGGATCGGGCTTCTTGCGCTCGAAGCTGTTGCCGCCGTACACAAGATCGAAAATGATTGGCGATGCCCAGTCCCTGGATAATGCTGCGGCTGACTCGCACGGGTTTATTGGTGTAGACGGCCATGGGCATCCCCATGAGCGCGTCGAGCGTTTCGCGCACGCCGGGATACAAAAGCGTGTTGTCGAGATTGTGCGCGGAGTAATACTTGATGAAGAATTCCAGGCCCAGCAGGCAATCCTCTTCGGAAGCGGCGCTGCCCAGGGCGCGCGAAATCAAGGCTGGAGCGCCTTGCCCCACGTAGCTGAAAATCTGCTCGTGCGGCAACGGCTTGCGCCCAAGCTCCGCAAGAGTCGCGTTGACCGAAAGGGCCAGGTCGAGCTTGGAATCGATCAGCGTGCCGTCCAGATCGAAAATCAGTGCGCGAACTTCCGAGAAGCGGGTGATTTGGTCCCCCAATGAAACTTTCGTGTTCACTCAATTGCTTTCTTGCCGCGCTACAATAGCTTCCAATTCTGTTCACTTGCGACCGGTTTTGCGTCGCGTGCAACTTTGCCGATCCAAAGGCGGACAGGCTGAAGCCTGTCCTACTAAAATCTGTGCGGCCTTCCGCCAAAATTTAATTGTAATATAGAGAGTTGCAATTCATGAGAGCAAAGTCTCGGCGGAATTTCCACGGCGACAGAGCGTGGCGGCGTATTTTTTTTAAAACTGGAGGAAGTGCGAATGGCGGAGATTTTTCCGTTTCGGGCGTATCGATACAACTCGGCTCTGGTGGAGCCCGTGAAGGTGCTCACGCAGCCCTACGACAAGATTACGCCGGCCATGGCGGAGAAATATGCGGCGGCAAGCCCGTACAATCTGATCCCCATCGAAAAAGGAAAATCGCGACCTGACGATACACCCACATTCAACGTTTACACGCGCGCGGCGAAGACGCTCGAGGAATGGATTCGCGCCGGCGTGATCGTGCAGGATGCGGCGCCTTCGCTGTACGCCTATTTTCAGGAATACACGGTTCCGGGAACGAGCGAGCGGCGCGTCCGCAAGGGTTTTATCGCCGTCGGACGAATCGAAGATTATTCGGCAGGAGTAGTATTCCGCCACGAACAGACGCTGTCCGGACCAAAAGCAGACCGCATGGAATTGTTGCGCAACACGCAGACGCATACCGGGCAACTTTTCATGCTTTACAGCGATCCTGCGGCGCGCATCGATGCCCTGCTGGACGCAGCCGCAGGGACCAAGGCGGAAGTCGAGCTTCGCGACGAGTATGACGTGGTGCACAGGTTGTGGCCCATGACGGACGCTCAAACTATCGAGGCAATCCGGCGCGAAATGGCGGACAAGAAACTGGTGATCGCCGACGGCCATCATCGCTATGAAACAGCCCTGGCCTATCGCGACGAGCGCCGCGCGCGCGCCGGCAAAGTAGATCCCAACGCGCCGTACGAAAAAGTGATGATGACGCTCTTCAACACAGCCGGTAAGGGTTTGACGATCCTGCCGACCCATCGCGTGGTGGCCAACGTCCCCAATTTTTCTTTCGCGGGAGTTTGCGCCGCGCTGGCCGACGCTTTCGATGTGACCTCCTATGCTTTCAACGGGCCCGCCGAGCGTCCGCGAATCTACGAAAAGTTTCGGCGCGATTTGCTGCGCGGCCAGGAGCAACGGGCCATTGGCGTGTATGCGGGCGACGGCGCGTTTCATATTTTCGTGCTGAAGAAGGAAGCAAATCTGGAAGCGCTCCTGCCGGGCGTTTCGCCGGCGCAGCGGCGGCTGGACGTGGTTCTGCTGCACCGGCTGATTCTCGAGCGGGGACTGAATATCACGCAGGACGCGGTAAAGACCGAGAAGAACATCACCTATGAACGCGAAATGGATACGGCCATCGCCGAAGTAGACTCAGGCAGCGCGCAGATTTGCTTCTTGCTGAATCCGGTCAGCGTGGAAACCGTGGCGGAAATGGCCATGGCCGGCGAAGTCCTGCCGCAAAAATCCACGGATTTTTTTCCCAAATTGATGAGCGGAATCACGATGTACCGGTTGAGGGATTGATCTTCGACCGACACAGCGCAAGACTCAAGTTGGCCAATTGTCTCATTCGCTTCTGGCTAAGGACTTTCCAGGCTCAAGATGAGACTAGGCCGATACCGTCTTTTGGGCCATTCTTCTCACAAATGGGTTCTATCGTTTAATACCATCGAACTAATTAGATTTATGATTTATGATGCTTGGCGGAAAGCATAAACTTTCACTTAATTGTCATTTAAGTATGGATAGAGCCGGACTGAATTCCATTTTGGGCCAATAGGCAGTCAGCTTGATCACATGGTGAGGGGGAAATTGGGATTGAATCTATTCTTCTTCCAATTTCGTTGGTGTTTTCCCTGATCCTTTCCCAAAGTGGGTACCAAGAAATTTTTTTGGCAAGTGCATTTGCAATTGAAAAATGCAACGTCCGACGAGAGAGGGCAAAATGAGCGCGGCAAAAAATCTGTTACAGGCAATTGTGTTGCTTCTGGCTTTGCTCACATCTGGAGCAGCATGGGCGCAAACAAGTAACGGAATACTGGTAGGGTCTGTCACCGATCCGACCGGAGCCGTGGTGCCAAAGGCGACGGTTTCCGCCGTGAGCGCGCAGTATGGCACCTCGCGCCAGACCCAATCCGACTCCGTGGGAACCTACCACATTGAAAGCCTTCAACAGGGAATCTACACGGTCACGATTAGCGCGCCCGGATTCAGGCCGCTGAACGTGACCGGCGTTGTGATCAACGGTTCGCTGACCACCACGATCAACGGCAAGCTGGAGCTGGGCGTGGAACAGCAAACCGTCGAAGTCCAAGCGACGGCTCTGCAAAGTATCGACACGCAATCGGGGAAGTTGGGCGAAGACATCGCTCCGGTCGAAATCCGCGAACTCCCTTACGGCAGCTTCAACCCCGCCGAGTTGGCGATGACCCTGCCGGGGGTCCATGACGTGCCAGCGGGCACAAGTGGAGGTGGCTACACGGGAGGCGTGATCAACACATCCGTCGAAAATGGGGTCGTCTTCTCGGTGAACGGAACCCGGCCTCGCTCCAACAACTTTCTGATCGACGGCCAGGATGACAACGACTACACAATCACGGGCCAGGCTTATCAACCGTCGAACTACGGCGCCATCCAGGAAGTTGCGATTCTGACCAATGCGTATAGCGCGGAGTATGGCCGCGGTGGCGGATCGGTGACGAACTATATCTACAAGAGCGGGACAAATAATTTTCACGGTAATTTGTGGGAGGTCAACCAAAATTCTGCCGTTGCGTCCACACCACCGCAAGATAGAATCTCCGATCCGCAATTCAAAAATCCCCCCTACAATGAAAATACTTTTGGATTCGACGTGGGAGGTCCTGTAAAGAAGGACAAGTTGTTTCTGTTCGGGACAGCACAGTGGGACATCACTCATCAGGATGCCGTCGGTCCCCTATCTATCTTGCCAACCGCAGCGGGCGTAGCTACCCTGCAATCGCTGGCACCGAGTTATCCGAACATAGGTATCCTGCTGACTGCTTTGGGAGGGCTCGAGTCTCCGGGGTTGTCGGGGGTGCATCAGGTAGCGCTGGGTAAGGATCCGCTTGGCAGAGCGCGCCCCAATGTTGAAGTCGGGGACTTTCAATTCCAGAATGTTCTAACAAAATCCCGTACCACGAGCTGGAACGTGCGCGGGGACTGGCAGATTACGAATAATGACAAGTTAACCGTGAGTGCGATTCGTTCAACCCAAAACATCTCCCCGGACAATTTCGCGAACCCGGATGCACTGCCGAATTTCCAAACGCAGCAAGGAGGGCCGGCCGGAATCTACTGGGGACAATGGGTGCACACGGTCTCCTCGACCCTCGTAAACGAGATGCGATTTTCCTACACGAACATCAATTTTTCCTTTTCTGAAACGCCAGGTACCGCAGCGTTCTCTCAGGCAAATCTGCCGTACATCACCTTCAGCTCCGATCTCGGCTTCCCTGGAATCGGCGTCAACGATAATTTCCCACAAGGTCGCGGACACCATACCTATCAGTTTCAAGATTCGTTGAGCTGGACTTCCGGTCGCCACACTTTGAAAGCAGGCATTGACCTGACGTTCCTACGGCTTCACGATATCCTCCCTCTGGATACTCGCGGGGCGATCGAATATGGTTCTGGAGGAACTTATTCAGCTCTTGGGAATTTTATTGATGACAGGACGGGCGCAACACCTGCATCGATCGGCAAGACGTTCGGAAACCCCATCTTGAACTCGAACGCCAATATGTTCGCCCTGTACCTTCAGGATACGTGGAGAGTTAGGAACAATCTGACGATTGACGCGGGTCTGCGCTATGAATACTGGGGCGCGCTGGCAAACTCTTTGGCGTACCCGGCGTTCAATGTCGATCAAGGTTTCGGGGTCCCCAATATCACGAGCTCGGCGGACTATGCCAACGCGTTCTCATTCAAGCAAAATCCGGACAAGCGCAATTTTGGGCCCCGGCTTGGCATTGCCTACACGCCGCAGTGGGCCAAGTGGCTGTGGGGTGACGGAAAGACTGTCTTCCGCGCCGGTTACGGCATCTTTTACGACGGACTCTTCACCAATATCACGGGCAATACTGCGGAGTCCCAGCCCAATACTCTCGGCGGTGACATTACGGGACTATCGGGTCGGGGCCAGAAGAATGCCATGGCCACACTCGCCGCGATCACCCCAACAGCCGACTCAACCCTCTTCAATTCGAGTATGCAGAGCAACCTGCATAACCCGATGACCGAACAGTGGAATGCGAATATCCAGCGGGAACTTCCATTGGGGCTTTTGCTGACGTTGGCATACGTCGGAACTCGCGGCGAACATCTTTTCGCACGCCAGGACTACAATCCGGCGCAGGGTCTTGACTTGAACACGTTCAATTATGTGTATACAAATCCGATTTTTGGTGAACTCGCGCTTCAAACCAGCGGGGGAGATTCAAAATACAATTCAGGCCAGATTGAAGTGGAACGCAAGCTGCGCAGCCTCACTCTCCGCGCCGCCTATACGTATTCGCACTTTGAGGACGACTCATCAGAAATCTTCTCTCTGAACAACTCCCTGGGTCTCCCGTCCTTCGCGCAGGTTCTTACGAATCAGCGCTCGGATTGGGGAAATTCAAATTTCGATCAGCGCCACCGCTTGACGATCTCCTATGTCGCAGCCTTGCCGTATTCCCACCGCGACACATTTCTTCGCGCATTGACGGATCAATGGGAATGGTCCGGTATCGCGACTCTTGAAACGGGAACGCCCAACCAGGTGCAGGATGGCTTTGACAATCAGTTCAATGGCCACTCCAACTCTCGCCCGAATCTTGAGAATCCAAACGCACCGCTCGATATGATCGGGATCGACGCGGCCAATTTCTGGGCTAATCTTTCCTCTACACCAGGAACATTTGTCGATTTGCCCTGCGCGGTCTTAACGGCGGGCCCGTGCACTGCGAGGCCGGAAAGCGCATATCATTTCATCGTCCCTATACAGACAATCAATTCCGCTGGACTGCTGGTGGGCCCGCCAGGAGATGTTGGCCGCAATACCCTTTACGGTCCCGGACAGGTCTATTTCGATACCGCGATCCAACGTGACTTCCCGATCCACTTCTGGAAACTCGAGAACCAGGTTCTTTCGTTTCGCACCGAGCTCTTCAACGCGTTCAACCATCCTAACTTGTTCACTCCTTCCTATACTCTCACCGACCCGTTTTTCAACAACACGGCGGTCACGGTCGCTGGCGGAAGGACCATCAAGTTCTGGCTGAAGTATACGTTCTAGAGGGAAAGCCGAAACGATTGCGAGGATTTTGCGGCTCAGGGTTGACGAACTGCGGGGAGTCGATTGCGCTAAAACTCCATACTGCTCGCCGCCCGGAGGAACGCGATTTTCATACAAAAAGCCGCCGCCGGTCAAGGACCAGCGGCGGCAAACTGCATCCCGCTTGAAATATTACTTGGCGAAGTTGGCGATGGCTTCCGCTTCCGTGGGAAAAACTTCAAATACGGTAACCAACTTGGTGACCAGCAAAATTTCCTGAAATTTCGATCCCAGGTTCGATATCTTCAGCGAAGCCCCTTGTGACTTTGCGCTGGTGTGCGCCGCGACCAAAGCGCCAAGCCCCGAGCTATCGATGTAGCTGACCTTGTCCATGTTCAGGACAATCTTCTTCTGGCCGGTGGCCAGCAGCGACTTCACTTTCTCGCGAAGAGCGGTGCTCTCTTCCCCAAGCACAATCCGTCCTTCCAGCGCCACCACTGCCACACCATCCACAACATGGTCCGTCATTTTAAGTGCCACGGTCTATCCTCCTGACTAGAGTTTTCTCAAGAACTTGAAATCCCAGCGCCGAAAAAACGGCGTCAATCCATCAATAGTAGTCCGAACACGACAGGTAGTAACCGCACTTCCCGCAAACCAGCTTGCACCGCTTCGATTCAAGACGCTCGGAACAAACCGGGCAGAAACTGAT
This sequence comes from uncultured Acidobacteriota bacterium, assembly GCA_963825365.1. GTDB lineage: Bacteria > Acidobacteriota > Terriglobia > Acidiferrales > UBA7541 > Palsa-360. The sequence continues at coordinate 496,243 of CAWGSV010000005.1, forward strand.
GGCATGTTCCGGTTCACTTTGCCGCCCGCTGGAATCCCCATCGCGCACGCCAAGATTTTCTTCCATATGCATGCTTCGTTCCATGGCCCGAAGGTTATAGCACAATCCGGGTGGCCTGGGAAGGACGACGAGGGTGGTTGCTGGCGTGTGAGGCTACGGGAAGACCGATTCGACCACGGGATTTGCCGGACGAGTAGTCCAAAGACCTGCGGATCCCTTGCGAAGGGCGTCCAGAAGATTGGCGGCCGATTCGTCACGGAGGTCGGGATCGGAGAGTTGCGACAATACTTTTCCAAATCCACCACCGAGTTCCAGAGCAGAGATCATGGCTTGAAGCGCGTATCCATCGCGCGAATCGACAATGCGCCGCAGAATTTCCACGGTTTCGTGTTCGAATTTCGCAAGGGCCGTGGCGGCCCTGATTCGAACCAGCCGGTTTGAATCGCAAACCGCCTCCAAAAGAAATGGAATCACGCGCGGGTGAAGAATTTGATGCAGTGCCGTGGTGGCGCGCAGTCGCACGAACCAGACGTCGTCGCGAATCAGCTTGGCAAGTGTTGGAATGGCAACAGCCAGTGGCGCAACGGCCATGGCCCTGGCGGCGCTGGCCCTCACTTCCGGCCCCGGATCGTCCGCGAGATACATCATTTCCTCGGCCATGAGAGGCGTGGCGAGTTCGCCGGCCACCCTGGCAAGGACCTCGCGAGATTCTCCCAAGGAGCGTCGCAAATACGGCATCAACTCCTGCGGTTCGTTCTTGTAGCAATGCATCAGGGCGTTCGAAACCGGGTCGCTGGGCAATTTGAGCCCGCCGACCATGTAGGCTTCGAGGATCGGTTCCGCCGCTTCGGCAAGCCCAGTTTTGCCGAGCGCCCTCACGGCGATCAGCCTTGTATCCAGTTGCCAGTCATGCAGCGCTTCTATCAGCGGAGCGACTGCTTCCGGAACGCGCATCGCGCCCAGCGCCAGCATGGCACGCCGCCTGGCCCAACCGTTTCCGTTATGAACACGCTCGATGCAGCGATCCAGCAAGCCGCTTGCGCGCAAGAACTCCTGCAGCCCGGCCCGGTCTTTATCGGTTACCGCGCCAATTTCGTGAATCACAATGGATTGCAGGATGTCGCATACCCGGCGATCGTTTTGCCACTTATCCGGGGAAATTTCTCCTCTTACAATTGCGCGCCATTGCTGGTAAGTCTTGAAAGAAAGCGCATCAAATTGACGCTCACGAAATTGTTGCCAGGCGCGGCGCGCCAGCGTATATGCGATGAGCAATGCGATTGTCGCCCCCATTGCCCAAAGAGCGTTGGCCTGTCTGAGATCCGTCTTTAGCTTCAATAAGATTCCCAGAATAGAGTTCATTCATCACTCCCGAATTGGTTCGCACCAGGACCGAAATGAAACGCAAATGCTCGCGCCGAATCATGCACTCCATTCAGCCTTTCATTGCCCGGCCACATCAAATCTAGAAGAATGAGAAAGTTAGTGGCACCATCGTCAAATTGAACCCCAATCCCAGGTGCAAGCCGCAATTGTTGGTAACCCGCTGAGGCACCTATCTCCACTCCCGAGGTTGGACAGGTGCATGAGCGGTGCCAATCGGATCGGGGTAAAAGCGAATTTGCGAAGAGGCTTAAATCCAGACTTGATCGGAATTTAGATACCGGTGAGCTGACGGCGGTGCCTTGGGCGCAACTACCGTTGAGCTATTGAGTGGGAGATTTTGCGGAGCCAGAATCGCGCGATCCAAATCCGATCGCCATGGCCGTGTCTCTTGGATACACGACCTCTTGCCCGCGCGAAAGAAAATGGTTGAAGACCGACATTCCCGCGCCATATACACCGATACCGATTGCGAACGGGCGCGAGCGTGAGAGAGCGGAAACGGCAAGGCCAATCAGATGGTAGCCAGATGCGCCGTCCAGCGTGCGATTCAGCATGTCATCGCTTGAAAACGCCGCAATCCCGATGGAGACTCCGGTAGTCAAATATCTCGTTTTCGGCGTCGTGGCTTTCGCTCCACCCTCGGAATCCAGACTCAAGTTTTCATCGTTCTTGGCTTCCACACCCTCGAGGCTGGCCTCAACCTTCCTCTCGACCGAATTCGGCGGCACAACCTCATGGAAAATAATGCGCAGGTTTCCGTTGCGATGCAATCTGCGCGCGGGCTCGAACTTGCTGAACAGATCCCTTCAGCATCGTGCCCTCCGGCAGTATGAGCTGGTTGTTGGTGAGCAGCGGTACGGTCATTACCGCATCGACGTCCGCGCCTCTTGGCGTGCTGGACGAATTCAGCGGTGTCTTGAGCAGCGCATGGACTACGCTTCCGCCCTCAGGGGCTGTGCCAACCATTCGCAGTTTTTCCGGCTCCAGATCTTCCGTTCCAAAATCAAGTGCATCGAGCAGTTCCGCGTTGAATCGCGTTCCCGCGTCAATATATTGCGGATGGATGGGCAGTTCGGCGATGGCCATTCTTTTCAGCCGGTGCAATTTCCCCGGCGCGGTCACCTGCTTCTTTGCCGTTTCCCACTCCTGATTGATTTCCTGTTTCTTCTCGTCGACCTTTTCAGCGGCAAGTTTGACGGCGGCGTTCTGTTTTTTGTCCTTGCCTTCGCTCTTGGGTTCCGGCGCCGTGGCGAATTGCAAAACTCCCTGGGACGCGGGAGCCACTTGCGTGTGCAGCGGGACGCGTTGGCCGCCGGGCAAGATGAGTTGGTCGAAAACAATTTCAATGTCGCGCGTGGGAGAGAAATTCGAGTCCAGCGCGGCCATGGTTCGTTTCAGCGCAGAGACGCCGGCGATGCGCGTCACGCTGCCGGTAACCTCGCTGCCTGCGGGCACAACCAGCTTGTCAAATGCGAATACAGGCTCGGCAATTTTTCCGTGAATCGGCTGTCCGGTTTTTCGGATGCGCACTTCCTGATCGAGAACTACGGGAAGCGGAGCGCCCGCCGGCACTTGCAAATGAATTATTTCCGGCGATCCAGCGCCTGCCTCCACAACGGCCCGGCTATCCGTTTGCCCAAAAATCGATCCCGCGGAAAGGAAAATCACTACGATGGCTGTGGAAATGGGCCGCATGCAACTCTTCCTGGGTTTTGGCACTGTCCTGATTCAACATTTACTCGAGCAGTCGGAGGTCCGAGCTTCAGCTCGGACAATCACGCTTGGTCTGATCTGGGCTTTAGCCCCTGAAGCTTCAGGGGCTAAAGCCCATGCCGGAAGATACTTTTCGTCGGGGCTGAAGCCCCAACCTCCGAAATCCGAGCATTCTTCAAAATGGGAGAGCACCTAAATTTCCTGCTCCAATCGTTCATCGCAAATCCGTGACGGGAGCATGCCTTCCCGCAACGCACACGTACGTGCCGCGGCAATGGCATCTGTAATTAAGGATGCAGCATCATTATGTGCTGTTGCATGCGAAGGCGGATGCGGGGCGAAACGAAGGTCAGTTGGCGGATGGAGCCGGGGTCGTCGCGGAGGCAGCGGGTTTGGCCGTTGGGCGCAGCGCAAAGTAATTTCGCGCAAATGCTGAATACGACGTTCCTGCATCAACCACGATGGCCTGCACCGTGTAGCGGCCGCCGCCCAATCCGGCAAGCGGCAAGCTGAGACGGAAGGACGCGGTGCGATTCTTTTCGTCGTATTCCGTGGCCGTGACCATCGGCGTATCCGAGAGGCGCTGCCCGTTGCGGAAGAACACTAATCCCGCGCGAAGCGAGCTTGCATCGGCATTTTGCGGCACGTAAGCCTGAAAGAAAACGTACAGCGTTTGCTCGCCGGTGAAAACGCGCGTTACGCTGGGAATAATCCGTTCGCCACCCACATCCAGAGGCGAAGATTTCATTTTGGCGTCCTGCCCGATCGCCTGCGTCTTGATCTGCGCCGTTTTCTGCAAGGCTTCCACCTGGCTGGACAGAAGCAGCGAACTTACCTGCAATCGATCGAATTGCGGCGCGGCTACGGAAAGTTTCTGCTCGAACGTGCCGATCCGGCCAGACTCGTTTTCGCGCGCCAGAAATTTCAGTTTGTACTCACCCGGCACGAGAATGATGCCGCCCTGGTAGACCAGCGAGCGCTGTTGTATTTCCTGGAAATGTTCCTCGTCGATTTTCACCGTGATGGTGTCGCGCAGCGCGCCCACCACGCGATTCGATTTCGCGTCGCGCACTTCGGCGGCGAAATCGAACGCCGTTTCGCGGCTTCCCCGCTTTTGCGCCCATTGCAGCGCGCTGGGCGCGAGCTTCGCCGAAATGGGCACGAACACCTGATTGGCGTTCAATCGAAACTGCAGAGGTTTCCACTGCCAGTGGCAGATCGACTTCCGGAGAATCGGACTGGAAGGCATTTTCGAGCTGCCGCTCGCGGTCTTCCGTGGTGAAGATGCCAAAATTCTTGGCCGCATAGTAGCCTTCGCGGGCGCGAACATTCGCGCCAGCGGGAAGCGCATCGATTTTCACGTGAATGCGACGCCACGCGCCGTCATTCGCTGCGTTCGTGCTGTAGTATCCCACCAGGTAATAGCCGGACGTATCGTTCTGCACGCTTTGAAAAACCTTGCCGAAATCTCCCACGTCGAAAAATGTTCGTCCGCCGGTGTCTCCCGCGAGCGTTGCCAGGGTGTCGCGCGAATCCTGGCGCGACTGGCTTTGCGAAACAACCGTGGCACCGGTAAACATGGCGTTGCCGCCGGAAGCGCCCACACTTGCGTCTCCTCCGGGCGTGGCCGTCAGCAGCCCGCGCGAATCCACGCTGTAGATCGAAACATTCGAGCGGTTGGCGGCATTGGTCGCGGCGATCAGCTCGGAGCGATTTTCCTCGCCGGTTTGCGTGATGCCGCTGGTGAATTGAATAATCGATTTTTTCCCGGGAATTCCTTCGAGGACTTCGCACAGCGCCTCGACGGCAGCAAGTTTTCGGTCCGTATTGAAAATGTTGAATTCGGTGTCGTCCGCGGTGAACGCCGCGCCTGTATCTTCGGTGACGGCGGTTTCCCCGTTTGCAGCGGTCGCCGCATCGGCCAGTTGAGAAAGCGCAGCTTCGTGGCCGGGCACAAGAGCGTCGACAGCCTGCTTGAGCAAATCGCGATCGTTCGTGAAATTGGCGACAACTTTCAGCGTGTTGCCGAATGCCACCACGCCGACCAGATCCGCCGGGGTCATCTGCTCCTGCAAATACTTTTGCGCGGCGCGCGTGGAGCGCAGCAGGTCTTCCGCTTGCAGCGACGTCAGGTCGAAGAACAGTACGATCATGCGGTGATCGCGCACCACCGCCTTGATTTCCTCAGGAGAAGTAACGGCTCCTAGCGGAATCGTGATGGGCGCCTCGTCCCCTTTGCCCGCGGTTTCCATTTGTTCGATATCGTTGTACTCGAAGGTCGATATTTTTTGCGGCTTGCCGTCTTCGGTGACGGTGAATTGCTCCTGCTTCAGCCCTTTGACCGGCTTGCCGTCGCGGTCGGTCACTTGCACATCGATTTCCACGAGGCTCACGGTGGAGCGAATAGTCGCTTTTCCGCCCGGCACAGGTTTGTTCGTGGGCGGTGGCGCGGGCCTCTGGCGCGGATTGACGGGCGCCGCCGGCGTTTGTTGCGCTTGCGGCTGGGCGCTTTGCGCGGCGAGGGGCGCAGTGAGCGGTGCGCCGAGCAGAGACATGCCGGCAATCGCCGCCAATACACGCCGCCGAATTGTTTTTCGCGACGCCATCAGAAATTGAGCCTCGTCGTGAATTGCATGCTGCGCATTCCCCCAACACTGGTAATTTCGCCGAACGTCTTGGACCCGAGCACGGTTGACAACCCGGTGTAGTTCAGATGATTCAGCAGGTTGCTGGTATTCCAGGTGAAATCGAGCCGGCGCAGGCCATCTCGGCCGAATTGAATTGTCTTGGTCAAACCCGAATTGATCGTGAACGCGCCGGGGCCGATCACGGAGTTGCGCGGCGCATCGCCAAAACACGAGGTGGGGATGCTGAACGCCGCCGTGTCGAACCATTGCGATACCGTCGGATTTGCAAATAGAGGAAATTCCGGACTGATCGGCGCGCTCGGAGTTGACGCCGGGAACATTCTGGCAGGCCTGATTTTTCGAGAACACGCTCACCGTGAAGGGAGTGCCCGTATGCGCCGTGAAAGTGCCATTCATGCGCCACGCGCCGAACACGTCTTTCTGCCAGCCCTTGGTGGCAAAGCGTTGGCGGTCGCCAAACGGCAGTTGATAAGTGAAGTTGCCAAGGAATTGATGCGTCATGTTGAAGGACGACAATCCATAGTCGGCGCGCGGATCGGCGTTATTTTGAATCACCGTCTGCCCGCCGCCGCCAATCGTGCTGGCATCGTCCAGCGATTTTGAGTACGTGTAGCGCGCCATGAACATCAGTCCGCGCGCCATGCGCTTCTGCAAGCGCACTTGCAAGGCATTCAAGTTGGAAAACGCTCCAGTGGTGTCGTACGTGAATCCCGCGATGTTCGAGTTTGTAGGCGAGGGCCCGAATCCAAGAAGCTCGTCCAGATGCACGCCGCGCGTGCCCGTGTACATCACTTCCATGAACATGTTTCGCGCCAAATTATATTCAAGCCGGCATTCCAGATCATGGCGTAGGGAACTTGGTAGTTGGGATTCACCGCGACGGTGTTGGTCACCGAGCCTGGCAGGGCCGTGGAAAAGTTCGTCTGGAAACTCAATGGGACAGTGGTTGACCGTCCGCTGCGTCAGCGTGTTCGCCGTGGCGAAGGGCGGCTGGTTGGCCATCTCACTGGCAAGCGTATTCAGGTAGGACTCGACGTAAAACATGCTGAAGCCGGCGCGAATCGTCATCTGGTGCTGTCCGGAAAACCATTTTCCGGGCGGCTGCCAGGCGATGGCCAGGCGCGGCGCCCAATTATTGTAGTGGCCGTGAAACAGCGACGCCGTGGGGCCCGCAATGCAACCACTCGTCGCCACGGGCGTAACGCACTGCACCTGCGTGAAATCCGAACTCACCGCGAGATTGGCAATGTGGCCGTTGATTTCCGTGGGCGGAGTGAACGCCTCATAGCGCATCCCGTACGTCAGCGTGAATTTTGGAAACATGTGCCAGTCGTCAGTGGCGTAGCCGACGAAGCCCCAGTTGCGAAAATACGTGCGGTGTCTCCAAATTGCACTCTGGTATTTGCGGGATAGCCGAGCAGAAAATCCGCGAAATCGTTTCCAATGCACGTGCCGGAGGAAGTAAGCGTCTGACAATTTGCGGGCGAAGCGAGCGGAGCACCGGTGGACGTCAGTTGGCTGGTCATCAATCCGGTAAATGAAAACTGGCCGTTCGGCGTGGGATCGGTATCGCGGTTGATGTCCATCTTGCGGATTTCGCCGCCGACCGTGATGGTGTGTTTGGTCTTCATCCATTGCAGGCTGTCCACGTAGCGATAGGTCTGGCTGCGGCTCAACGAAGGATTTGGATCGCTCAGTCCCGTGAAGTTCGTGAAGCCGATGGAGGGCAAGCCCGTAATCGAACGAGTTGGGCGAAATTCCCGTCAAGCCGAGTTGCGCGCTGATATTGGTCAAATCGGAAAATTCGTTCAAGGCCCAGCGAACGGTTGCGCGAAAAATAAAATTGCGAAGTGTGCAGAAAAGTCTTGCGTCCAGTTCTGCGTCAGCCCGATCATCACGCTCTGCCCGCGCGTGAAGGTGTTTCCTTCGATTCCCGGAAAGCTGGACAGCGAATGTGAGGTGCCGTTCGTGAGGTTGTAGTTCACCTGCAAGCTCAGTTTCGAGGAAATCTGATGCGTGACGTTTACGTTCAGCCGGTTGCTCAAGCCGGGAAGATTGGTCTGCAGGTGGTAGTTGAAATTCTGCGTGGCCACATTCGTCAACGGAATATTGGGCATGGGAATGTAGGCAAGCAGATTGCTGGACTGAGTGCTGATCATGCTGGTGGGAATACATGTGCCAGCCGGAGGCAATGGTGACGACGGCGTGGCCTGGTAGCAGCCCGCATTGGTCATCAAAGTTCTCGGGCCAGTGAGATTTGAAAGTGGATTATAGAGCTGAACATTATCTGCGCTGAAGTCGCCGTTTCTCTCCGCCAGCGTCGGAACAGTGGAAAACTCGTCCACCGGAGTGCGCGACCATGTGCCGCCAAAATTAATGTAGAAAAATGTTTTGTCGCTGCCGTCGTAGATGTGCGGAATTTTCAGCGGGCCGCCTATGTTCATCCCGGCGGATTCCGTCCAGCTGGAAATTTTTGGCGGGTTGGCCTGGTAGAGGGAGTACGGCCGGGCATTGAGCGCGGAATCTCCAAGCGTATCGTAGAAGCTGTAATGCACGCGATTGATGCGCTGGCGCATCACGCGCTGCGCGCCCCACAATGCAGCAACTCCCTGTGGCGCACCTCGCGGCCCACGCCCACCGCCTCCACCGCGCGGACCACCGCGCCCACCGCCTCCCGGGCCGCCGCCAACTGGACCGCCGCCTCCCGCAACGCCGCCAAATCCTCCGCCGCCTGGAACGCCCGGCGCACCTGCTCCGCCTGGAGCACCTTGCCCCGGAATGCCATTGTCACCGTTTGCAAATCCGCCGGGGCCGCCGCCGGGCTGCGGAAATCCGCCCGCCGGCATCATGCCCATCGCCACGGTTCCCATCATTTGAACGGCATCAGCCGAAGCGACCTGCCCAAGTTGTCCGCCGGCCTCCGGAACCGTTTGATCATCGGCCCCGATTTCGGCGGGATTTTGATCTTGGCCGATTAGGCCCACTTGTTGAAACGCGCGCCGCGCGCCTCCCTGTCCATTGGCGCCGCGAGGGCCGCCCGGAGGCCCATTGCGGCCGCCGCCGCGCTGGCCTGCATTGCCCCCGTTGGAAGGCGCAGGCACGCCGCTTGCTGCCGCAGTTGCAGTTGAGTTCGAAGTGTTGGGGGCCGCGCCACTCGCGGTTGGTGCAGTTGCCGGCGCGGACTTGGCAGTTTCACTTGTCGGCGGCGCGCTCGCAGCGTTGGCCGCGCTTTCCGCCGCGGGTGGAGCAGTAATCGCCGCAAGCGTGGCGACATCCATTTTCAGGTCGGCTGGAGTTTTTGTTCCCGAAGCCAGATCGATTTCGCTGGTTGCGGGCAAAAAACCGAGTTGCGAAACTTCCGCGCGAAAGTGCCCCGCGGGAAGAGCCGGAAATTCAAAACTCCCTTGTTCATCCGTCCAGGTTATCCAAGCCTTCCCGGTGGATGTCTGAATGATGCGCAAGGTCGCGCCGGGAACAGGAGTGCCATCCGCGGCGCGCACATTTCCCGCCAGCTGCGAATCGGCAGCAGTGTCAGCGTCAGGATTATCCTGTGCAGCGAGCGGAACGCCAGTAGCAGCGAGGAACGCAAATAGTCCCGCGAGCAGCAATGCGATTCTTGTACCCGACAACTTTCACGTCCCTTCGGCCTTTAGCTTAGAAGATACCGCTTTCGCGCACCCCAGGTTCCACTATTCGCATGCCGGAGGAATACCAGTTTAGGCACAGTTCGTTCCGCAAAGTCTTAGACGGGTTGGCCTTGTAAAGGGTTACCCCGCGTCTGGCATGATGGGCTATGGCATGCGAAAATAAAGGCTTGGAGACACATTGAATCTTTTTCCGACCATTGTGGCCGGCGGCGCGGCCGCCGCCGCGGGCATTGCCGCCTGGGGCGCAGTGGCTCCGTCGTCGCAATTGTTCGGCCCAACGCTTCGCCACACGGATTCCCCGCGCAAGATCGCGCTCACCTTTGACGACGGCCCCAACCCCGCGGTCACTCCGCAACTCCTTAAACTGTTCGATACGCTATTCGCGTGCGCGCGACATTTTTCCTGATCGGAAAATTTGCGCGAGCCTGCCCGGACCTGGTGAAAGAAATTTCCGCGCGCGGCCATCTGATCGGAAATCACACCGATACTCACCCTAATCTGATTTTTCAATCCAGTTCGGAAATTCGCGACGAGTTGGCCCGCTGCCAGGACGCCATTGCTTCGGCCACCGGAGCGCCGCCGCCGCGCTGGATGCGTCCGCCGTACGGTTACCGGAGCCCTTTGCTGCGCGCGGAAATACGGCGCGCGGGAATGCAGGGCGTGGTGATGTGGTCGAAAATTTGCTGGGACTGGAAACCGCAGCCACCCGAGCGCCTGATCGAGAGGCTCGCGCACGTGGCCAGTCCGGGTCGGCAGAGCGGCGACATCGTGGTGCTGCATGACGGCGATCATCGCTCGCTCGGCGGCGACCGTCATCATGTCGTCACCGCGCTCGAACATTGGCTGCCGCGCTGGCGCGACGCGGGCATGGAATTTGTTACAATGGAATCGTCGTCCGCTGCTGAAACGAGCGAACCGATGCGATCGCCCCGCGCGTGAGCCGCGGCGCGTGAGGACGGAAAGAGAGCAGGAACATCATGGACGAGCGACAGTTTTATATCGAAAAACAGGAAACCAAAACCATTCCTCTCACTTGCCCGGCATGCCGCAAGGAAGACAACTATCCCATTCGCTGGATCGTGCGCACGAAGAAAAACGAATTGCCGCGCGGCGCGGGTGAAGAAGACAAGAAGCGCTTTGCGCTGGCCCGATCGTATATGGTTCGCGTGGATGAACTGGTCGCCTGCCGAAAATGCAGGAAGCGTTTTGAACTCACGGGACAGAGCGTGGTGCTGGTTACGTCAAACGCGGCCGCGCCCGGCTCCCCGGATTTCGATCCTGAAAATTTTGGCAACCGCTAGGTAGAACAGGCTTCAGCCTGCTTGCTTTTGACTTCCTGAGGCAGCGCAATCCAGCAGCGATTCTTCCATCATCCTGACTTCATGTGTGTAAATTCAAAAGCAAACAGGCTGAAGCCTGTTCTACTTAAATCTCCGGATACATATCGAAGAACGCTTCCATCGATTGCCGCAGCGTTTCCTCGATCTGCTCCTTGCTTCCTTCGATCAAATGCATGGTCACGCGCGCGGTGCGCCCATCCTTCAGCGTGATTGTTGCTTCGCCGACTTCACCCAATTCATCCGCGGGAAACAATCGCATCCCGTATACCAGTGCCAGCTTTGCCATTGTGACTCCTCGTAAAAAGCAAGCTTATGCTGGCTAGCGAATGGCGTCAAACCGTTGCGCTGCGCACGCGGCCACATTCCAATAGAGAAATAAGCCGCTCAAAAAACATCGCCGCCGCATCACTTTTCCAGCGATGCGGCGGCGTGTGCGCCTTCAGGACATCGGAACGGGATTCGCCGATTCTAGTGACGGCGAAATCTGCTTTCCATTCCTAAAATTTGGCGTTCAATCCTTCATTCAGCTCGATATACGTCCCCCAAGGATCGGTGATGAACGCCAATGCGATGCCCAGGTCAGGCCGCTTGGTGTAGGGAACATCGAGCTTCATGCCGCTGGCTTCAGCCTTTTTGCAAAAAGCCTCGAGCCCCACAATTTCAAATCCAATGTGATCCAGCGCTGCGCCCCTTGGTTGTCACGGTGGGCGTGTCGGATTTTGTGAAAGTTAGATTCGCTCCAGGAATGTCCGCCGCGTCGAATTGCGCGCGCTTTCCGGGCTTCGCTCCAAACATTTTTGCGTACCATGATTGCATCTCCAGCACATTCGAGGTTGCGGCCGTATCCGCAATATAGAAATGAACGTGGTGAAACGCCACCGGAACGGTCTGTGTCTTGTCCTCCAAAATCTCAACGCGCAAAAGATTATCCGGGGTCCAAACAAATCCCTGCCCAGCATTCGCGCCAACTTCCGTTTTCAGTCCGGCTGCTTTCCAGCGGGCCAGCGCCGCAGTGGTGTCGGGCACATGAAATCCAATATGGCCCACTACGGAACCGACGCTGGGAGTCGTGCCATCGCCTTTGCGGACAAGAATCAAGACTCCGGGAAATTTGAACACATCGTTCGGCCCCAGCTTTCCGGGTACGCCCCCCATGGCCGTCCAAAACTTATCCGCGGCTTCCACATCGGGGACAATAAAATGCACGTGACCCATCGATGCTACCGCGCCGTTCGAGCCGGCGGCTTGCGCCCAGGAAGCGCGAGCGGGCATCAACATTACCAGGGCAAGAATCAATATCAGGTTTCTCATTGAAGTGCTCCTTTTGCGGACGGAGTCCATGAAGCCGGCGCCATTCGTCGCGCGCGAAATTCGTCTTAGCCTACCACAGGAATACTTTGAATCGTTTCACAAGACAGTATGTGTCCTGCCGATCCATGTCAAGACGTCCCTTCCCGACAGCGACGGAAAGCAGGCAGGAGCGTATAATGGCGGCATCCTTGGGGCGTGTAGTTGCATCGAAGCTGGCATCGGAGAATCCAGATGAAGATCAACTTGCTAATTCTCTTTTTGATAGCGGCGATTGCGGCCAGCGGACCGTTGTTTGCCGCGCAGATGCCGGCAGGCCCGTCGCAGGGCGTTGCGGAGCAAACTTCGCGGGCACAATTGCCGGAACCCCAACCGGTGGTGACTTCTACCGCTCCAGCTTCCGCCCCGAAAACTGGGCCGGAAAGATATGTGGTCCCCTCGGGCACGCGCCTGCCATTGATCTTGCACAATGCGGTGACCACGCGAAATGCAAAGCCGGGTGATCCTGTTTATCTGGAAACTCTTTTTCCCGTGGTGATCAACGATCGAATCCTCATTCCCGCCGGCTCCTACGTGCAGGGCGAAATTCAGGAAGCAAAGCGGCCCGGCAAAGTGAAGGGCACGGGCGAAATTCGCCTGCGGCTGAATTCCATGATTCTCCCCAACGGTTACTCGGTCGATTTCAACGCCGTGCCCACCAATGCCGGAACGGGCGGCAATGAGGCCACCGACAGCGAAGGAAAAATTCACGGCGATACGGACAAGGCGGGCGATATTGGAACCATTGCCAAATCGACCGGAATCGGCGCGGGTGTCGGAGGGATCGCCACGCAGAGCGCCAAAGGCGCGGGGATCGGTGCAGGAGCAGGCGCTGCGGTCGGTTTAGCCGCGGTCCTTCTCACGCGTGGCCCAGAACTCGAACTGCCGCGCGGAACGACCGTGGATGTGGTCCTCGATCGCTCTGTGTACCTCGACGCCAGCCGCATCAATTTCAGCGACCCTGGCCGCGCCTCGGCGCTCCCCGGCCCGCCCAGCCGCGAACCCACGCGCAGCCGGTCGCCCTTCTAATTCAGCGCAATCCCAGTAGCACAGGCTTCAGCCTGTGGCTTTTGCTTTGCCTGATTTCACGAACCACAGACGGGAGCCCATATCTCCCAATCACACCATGCAAACGGGCGTGAATTTTCCGGCAATATTATCTACTTACAATAATTTCTCTGACTGTAATAAAAGGTAAAAAGACTAGGCGCTTGCGGAACGATCCGCGTCGGCCCGAGAGAAGCGCAGCGGGCTAAAAGCCTGCCATTCTAGGCTCGTCTTTCTGTCTGCGATCCACTCGCCAACGAGCTTTGCCGTAACCGGAGCGAGCAGAATTCCGTTGCGGTAGTGACCGGTGGCGAAAACCAATCCATCGATATCCACTGGCCCAATAATCGGCAGTTGATCGGGCGTGCCGGGGCGCAAGCCCACACCAGGTTTCGATGACCTCCGCCTTAGCCAATCCGGGGACAAGCGCATTCGCGCCAGAAAGAATTTTTTCGAGCCCACCCGATGTGACGCGCTTCTCGTAGCCCGCGTTCTCAAGCGTGCTGCCCACGACCACTGTCTGCGGGCTATGCGCTCCTCGGGGAACAACATAACAGCGCTCGGACCGCAGCACACGCCCGATGGGCCTTCCGGAATAGCGCAGAGCTGCCATCTGGCCGAGCACCGGAACCGTCGGCGCATAGGAGGCCACACCGGAAATTTGTGATGTCCAGCAGCCCGCGGCAAGCACCACCTGCGCCGCATGAATTATTTCGCCGCTGGAAGTTTTCACACCCACGCACTTTTTTCCGGCCATGCATAGCGAATTCACCTCCATGCCGGGACACAGTTCCACGTTTTCTGAAACAACTGCGGCAAGCACCGCTGCTGTCAACCTGCGCGGCTCAATCGAGCATTCATCGGGCAAAAGCGCCGCCGCGCGAGCATCGCGTCCCAGCGCGGGTTCCATTTTATTGGCTTCCTCCAGCGGCAATGGTTCGCAGGCGAGTCCAAGCCCGCGATGAAGCGCCACCAGTGTGCTCAGCTCGCGTTCCGCGTCACCAGCGCAGATGAATTCGATTGCTCCGCCCGTGCGGTAGCCGGTACACATGTCCGACGCCGCTTCCACCGCTTCCACAAATTTCGGAAATAAACCCAGGCTGGTTCGAGCCAGCGGAACCAGGGGAATATCGGTGGGGTGATGGGGAGCGGGCGACAACATTCCCGCCGCGGCCCAGGATGCTTCGTGCATCATTTCCTGGCGATCCAGCACCGCAACACGCAAATTCCGCTGCGCCAGATCGAAGGCAATCGACCCGCCAATGACGCCCCCGCCGACGATCACCACATCGTAGGTTTTCACGCCAATATCTTATCAGCAAAGGGAATGATCGGCAGGTTGTCCGTCACAATTGCGCACGGCGGAAGCTTACTAATTGGGTTCTACGCAGGTAGTGCGTGCAGTTTTTCTGACAAACCCGCACAGGCTGAAGCCTATGCCACTTAAAACGATTTCACGAGTTCCGCGGAAAGCACGCGCGCTTTTTCGGCCAGGTTTTGCGCACGCACCCAATCGTCGGCCACGATGGCCTCGTGCGACTGGCTGAGGAATCCCTTTATTTTTTCCGTCAAGTCTTTCTGCGCCGCGCTGAGCTGCCTTCCATTGGCAAGCTGCAGATTCTGTTCCGCGGTTGTAATGTTTGCACTGGTGCTCTTCTTTGTCGATTCCAGATCCCTCGGCGAAAGCTGCGGAGATATCTGAGGCGGCGCGGGCTTGGCCGGAGTAGGATCAGCCGTTTCGGCGGGCGCCGGACGGCGAGGCGCAGCAGGCCGTTTCCCGGGTGCGGGCGGCGGTACGGGTGATGGAACTTCCGGCGCAGGTTCCTCCTCGGTTGTGGCAACCGGCGGCGGCGTAGTCGGGGCCGGCATGGGCCCAGTTTCTTCCGGCGGCGGAGTGCTTACCGATGGCGGCGCCGCGCGCACAATATGCTTGCTGGCGCACCCAGCCATGGCCGCGGAGACCGCGCAAAGCAGCGCGATGAGGGTATATTTCCGCATCACAGGCTCCTCGCCACGGCAGTGCCGGAATCCCGCGGGCGGGTGACGACAGGCTCCATCTGGCGAGCCAGCGGCAAATCGATCCGGAAGGTTGTGCCGCGTCCTACTTCGGACTCAAATTCTATTGACCCATTGTGTAATTGTACAGTTCTAAATGTACTGGCCAGCCCAATCCCGCTGCCCCCCGCGCGCGTTGTAAAGAACAGCTGAAAAATGCGCTGGCGGTGCTCCGGAGCAATCCCGCGGCCTGTATCCCGAATTTCAATCTGTGCCATTTCTTCGCGTCGGCGCAGCGACACGGAAAGCTGCCCACCCGTGCCCATGGCTTCGATGGCATTCACGATCAAATTGATCAGCGCCTGCTTTAATAGCGGTATATCTACCAGCACGTCCGGCACGCCGGAATCCAATCGCGCCTCCAGCTTGATATTGGCTTTCTCAAGCTCCGGCCGCTCCACAGCCAGCACTTCTTCCAGAATGGCCTTCAGGCTGGACTCTTCCTGATGCATTTCTGGTGGACGCGTGAAATCCAGAAAGCGTTTCACCACGCTGTCCAGCCGGTCGATTTCGCTGTCCAAAACACGAACTGCCTGCAGCGGCAACCCATCGACATCGGGGAGACTAGCTTTAAGATTTTCCAGCCAAATGCGCATCGAGTTCAGGGGATTTTTCACTTCGTGCGCCACGCCTGCAGTGATTCGCCCGAGGTTGGCAAGGCGCTCGGAAACTTGCAACTGCGTGCCGATGCGCTCGCGCGACTCCAGGTCCTTGAATTTTACGAGCGTGCCCATTCGCGCGTCGCCCTCGCCGATCACTTCGACGCTGACGCCAACGCGCCGCGCTGTGCCATTAATGCCCGTCAGCACCACTTCCGCGGAATCGACCGGTTCCATTTCGTCATTGCGCATCTTGATCGCTTCACGAACCTCATGATCGGGCGGAAAAATATCTTCCGCCATGCGTCCCAGAAGCTGATCCGAAGGCGTGGAAAGAAATCTTTCGACAGCCGGGCTGACCATCACCGCACGGCCATCGACGGAAAATAGCAGCAAGCCGTCATCCAGTCCGCCAAGAACCTGATCGATGTTTTCACGCAAATTGCTGAAAATTTCGCGAACGCCGCGAAGTTGCATTCCAATTTGACTGATCTTGCTGCTGACCTGTCCGAATTCGTCTTTTCCCTCCAGTGGCTGTTGATCGAATTCTCCCTTTGAAATGTGGTCCAGCTGCGCGGTGATCCTCTTGATTGGCGCCAGCGAAATATTGCTGACGATGGTCGCAAGCAACAGCGAGACGCCCACCGAAGCCAGCGCAAGGAGCCCCGCCGAACGCAATGCAGGAGTGATGGCGATTCGCAGCAAGCCCGTCTGTACGGCCACTCGCACCACGCCAAATGGGATCTGATTGCCGGGAGGGCCGATCTGAAATGCGTAGTCCACTTCGTAGGCGCGCGGCGGACCATAGAGCACTCGCAGCTGTTGAATAAACCCGCTGGAAACAAGTTGCGCAAGATTCGCCCTTGCGGGCGCGCTTTTCCCGAGCAAGGATTTGTCGCTGGAGACCAGCACTGTGCCCGCGACGTCGGTAACTGAAACCTCGTAAATAAGCGGGGAGTACTCGATTTCGGCATCGATAGAGGAGGCCAGTGGGGCACTGTCATCAAAGGCGTCCTGAACGTAGGTGCGCAAATCCGCGGCGCTATCCGACGCCGGCGCGGCTCCCGATCTGGCCGCGTCCGCCAATGCGCTTTGCGCCCCAAAAAAAATCTGGCGGGACACCAGTAGCGCGCGGTCGTTGGCCTGGCGGATGACCTGCCTCGTGAGGTTCACAACGTAGAGACTTGAATTCACTCCCACGGCACCCAGTACGAGCGCCACCATGGTCAGCGTGATCTTCGTTTTGAGGCGAACTTGCATGGGTTGCCCTGCCCCTCATTTCGAGGGAGTTTTTGCAGCCTCGTATTCCTTCAGCTTATTGTGCAGGGTTTTCAGGCTGATTCCCAGCAATTCGGCGGCGCGTGTTTTGTTATTGGTAGATGCCAGGGTTTGCTGGATGAGTTCGCGCTCGGCCGCTTCCACCGTGGTTCCCAGCGGAAAGCGCAGCGAGGCCAGATCGGAAGCGCTTGCCGCGGGGGCGTGTCCGAAATCAGTGGGCAGGCTGGCGCGGCCGATCAGATCGCGGTCGGAGACGATGGCGGCGCGCTCCAGCACGTTGCGCAGCTCGCGCACGTTGCCCGGCCAGGAGTAGTTGGCAAACTGATCCAGCACTTCGGGATTTACGCCGCGCACGTGTCGCCCGTGCTTTGCGTTGATGTCGCGCAAGATGTGCTCGACCAGCAACGGAATGTCTTCCTTGTGATCGCGCAGCGGCGGCAGCTGAATGTGAAACACGTTCAAGCGGAAATAAAGGTCCTGCCGCAGTTCGCCCTTCGCGACGGCCTGCTCGGGTTCCTTGTTTGTGGCGGCGAGCACGCGCACGTCCACCGGAGTTTCCACTTTGCTGCCCAGGCGGCGCACTTTGTGATCCTCAAGCACGCGCAGCAATTTGGCCTGAGTGGGCGCGGGCATTTCGCCGATTTCGTCCAGCAGCAGCGTGCCGCCGTCGGCCAGCTCGAAGCATCCCAGCCGCCGCTCCGCTGCGCCCGTGAACGCGCCGCGCTCGTGCCCGAAAATTTCGCTCTCCATCAGCGATTCTGGTATTGCAGAACAGTTAATGGCAATAAATGGATGGTCGGTGCGCGGCGAGAGCCGGTGAATGGTGCGCGCCAATATTTCCTTGCCCGAGCCGGTCTCGCCCGTGATCAGCACGGACGCCGACGATGGCGACACCTGCTCCACCAGATGCATCACCTCTTGCATCCGTTTGGACTGCCCCACCAGGTCGCCCAGCTTGCCGGATTCGCGCAGTTGCCGGGTGAGCGCCGCAACTTCCTTGCGGTCTCGCACACGCCCGAGCGCCCTCTCCAGCAGCACATGCAGCACCGCGCCCTTGAGCGGCTTTTCGATGTACCAGAACGCGCCGGCCTCGATGGCCTGCACGATGCGCTCTTCGCTTCCCTTGCCCGTGATCACGATCGTCGGGACGTGTTGCAACTCTTCTCCCAGCCGCGCCAGAAGGTCCAGGCCGTTCATGCCGGGCAGCTCCACATCGGCAATCAGCACGGCGGGCGAAAATTCCGAAAATTTCGCCAGCGCGTCCTCCGCATTGCCCACGCCCAATACTTCATAGCCCCAGCGGCGCAGCAGCGCTTCGTATCCCAGGCGTGCGTTTTCTTCGTCTTCCACGATCAGGATGCGATCGGGAGAAGGTTTTACAATTTCAAATCGATTTGCTTCAGCCATTCGGTTTATGAGCAGTCCCTGGGACAGAGGGGCGGCGCCTCCCATCGAATCTACCAGTACAGCAGCAAAAATGCCACGCAGAGATGCGCGGCGGCCTTTATGTGGCGTAGGCTTTTTACCCTGATCATTTCTGAAGGGCAGCCTGCGGGTTTTCGCGCGATAAAAGAAAGCCCCAGGCTGGACAGGCTGCGGAACAAATTGGGTAGCACAGGCACTCTTGCCTGTGCGCTTTTGTAAACTTCAGCGAAAACCGCACAGGCAAGAGTGCCTGTGCTACTAAACCCAGTCCGCATCGATTTTTCCGCAAACTGTGAAGCCAAAGCCACATAGAACGCCTATCCCTTTCAAGCCAGTAATCATGCACGAAACGTGAATCTCCCGAGGGTTCTCCTGAGAAAGTCGGGCTAGCACAAAAGCAAAGGGGCCGGACATGTGTCCGGCCCCTTTGCGGTTTTACGAAACTGCAGCGTTGCTGTGTTTAGAAAATAAGCTTCAATCCGAGCTGCATCGCGCGCGGGCCTCCCGATCCAAGCACAGGATTGGAGCTTGCTACGTCTGGAGTATTGGTAACATAGCCAAGCCCGGTGGAAGTACCCGCCGCCGAAGGATCAAGACTGGCACCGCCGCCGCCTGGTCCACCAGCCGGATTAACGAAGTTAGGATGGTTGAGAATGTTGAAAAACTCAGCCCGGAACTGAGCGGTGAGCCGTTCCTTGAACTTGAAGGCTTTGGTCACCGAAAGATCCATGTTGCGGAAGCCATGGTCGCGGAATAGGTTGCGAGCAGTCGAGCCATAGCCTCCGTAAGCGGGGGGGATCAGAACAGAGTTGCCTAGCGCGTAGCAGCCCAAGTTAGTGAGTGAGGCTACTGCGAGCGAACCGAGGCCAGTAGCCTTCGCGAGGCAGGCGGCATTGGTTGTGCCTGGGAAATAGGGAACTCCAGGAGTTGGTGGGTTCCCGCCGACAGATGGTCCAGGTGTAATGCCAAGGTAATTGTGAGTAGCCAGAAAGTCACCGGGGTTGCCATAGAAATTCCATTGTCCGCCTTGGTTAGCAGCGCTGTTACCAGTAAACTCACTGGTCCCGGCAAAGTCGGTGGTGGCGTCAGCAACTCCCCATGGCAAGCCACTCTGAATAATCGCAACGGCATTGATTGACCAACCCTGTAAGACTTGTCCAAATCCGCTCTTCCCAGGAATGTTATACGTCCCCGAGATGGTGCCACGTTGCGTGATGTCAAAGTTGGAAGGCCCGTAGAGCTGGGATTTGATATTCGCGTAGCTGTTGATCGGGATCGAATTACCGCCGCCAGTACCCTGGTCCGAAGCAACGCCCAAGGAATGAGAATAGGTATACCCACCCGTGAGAGTCAAGCCATGGTAATTCCGCATAGTCAAGGTCGCCTGCAGGCTGTTGTAGTTGGAGGTGTCATTGTTCCCGTACTCGTCGATGTACTTGAACCACGGGAACTTCGAAAAGAACGGTCGACTCGACGGCGGTATCACGGGGCTGCAATTTTTTACTGAAGGAGTGGCAGCGCATTTTGCGGCGATAGACGCAGGGTTCGAGGGGTCTCCAAACCCTGGACTAAATCCATTGATAAGCTGCGGCTGGTTGATGTCAGTCGCGCTTATGAACTTCCTGCCCATGTTGCCCACGTAACCAATATCCAAGGAAATGGTATTGGTAATGGCTCGCTGGATGCCCAAGCTGTACTCATAGACATACGGGGTTCGCAGATGGGGATCCACACCCATGACATTGCATTGTTGCGGCGTGAAACCCTTCAAGGTACCTGAGGGCAGGGCTGTAACACCATCGCCACAAAAGGGCTGGAATGTGAAAACTGGGGTGCTGGGTCCATTGTGCACCCAGTTATATGGGATACCACCTAGGCTCAGGCCAGTAGGGTCTGTGGCAGTGCCGTTAATAATGGGCGTGCCCGCAAAGGCGGTGTTTATGACTCCAATTGAACCGGAGCCCGGCTTGACGATTTCACTGCCCGAAGGGCACGACCCACCCACTGGTGCTACCCCGCAGTAGACAACCGTGGCACCACTGGGAGCCGTGCGCAGGCCGAATGAGTTGCCTATGCCGTTAAACACGTCCAAGCTCAACTGTTCGTAGAAAATCCCCGCTCCTGCCCGAACTACGGTCTTGCCATTGCCAAAGACATCCCAGGCGGCGCCCAAACGCGGCGCGAAATTATTGTGGTCGCCGTTATACACAGAAGTGGACCCGAAGCCCACCTGATCGACTCCTGTGGGGGCGTTCGGATCGAAGTTGCCCTGCAAGTCGTTAAGTTCTTTGGGCACAGTGTTGAGCTCATAGCGCACTCCGAGGTTCACGGTTAATCTCGGATTGACACGCCAGTCATCCTGCATGAAGAGCGCGTACCCTGTGAAGCTGAAGTGTCGCAATAAATCTCCGGTCAGAATGGTCGCGGAGCCATGAGGTTTTTCCCCTGCCGACGGAATGCCATTGGGAAAACCTGAGAAGAAGTCTTGAATCGAGTTGAACCGAATGGGGCCCTTGGCATTGGCGGTAACGTTCGAAGTGCTCGAATTTTGCATAATTTCGCCGCCGAACTTGAAGGCGTGGCTGCCGCGCAACACTGAGACGTGATCCACGACCTGCAAAATCCCGTCGGGACCCACGATTTTCGGCCAGCTCGCGCCCATTGGGCCGTTCAGGCCGAAAATTGTGATTGCCGGGAAACCGCCATAGAGTTTTACATTCGGCTGCCCGGAGTAGTAGTGATAGGTGTGGCCATTAAAATTGTAATTTGTGGGATCCTGGGCGGCGTCATTGCTCAAAAAATTCTGGTAATAGTGAGCGTAGCCAACGCGGGCTTCATTCACGACAGTGGAACTGGGGGTCATAGTCCAGTTGCCCGCGAATCCCATGGAACGCGCGTATTGGTTGGTCTCAAACGCTATATTGGTCTGCGCGGGCGAATCGTTCACGACTCCCGCTCCTGGGCTGATGAAATACGAGCCACTGATGGAATTCTGATCGTTAAGGTGGTAGTTAACTTTGGCTAGCCCGGAGTGGATCGTATTGTTATTGACCAAGCCGTTGCCAATCTGCTGAGGATTCGCCGCAAGGCCGGGGACAACAGGAAAGAGACCAGGGTAATTAGAAGCGGCCACGCATGTCCCGTTCGGGTGACCGGCGGCTATGGGGCCCACCGAGATGCCCGCAAGTTGTGCGCTCAAGGCGGTCAATGCGCCCGGGGCTGGCGATCCGATTCCACCTGTATCCAATGCAGCCTGGCAGCCAAGCAGAAGGTTAGTCGTCTTGCTACCGATCCCGGCGCCCGTGATCGCCTCGGTGATAATCTGGGTGGATCCCAGCGCGTATTGCTGCGCCTCGTAGGTCGCAAAGAAAAACAGTTTGTCTTTTACTATGGGCCCGCCAATGGTTCCGCCATATTGTTCCAAACTTATTGAAGGAACAGGGTTCGGCGGCCGTCAAAGACATTGAGCGCATCCCAGGAGCCTTGGCGGCCATACGCATAAGCAGTCCCATGAAACGAGTTTGTGCCTGACTTTAGTCCTACGTTGACGACTCCGCCTGGCTTCCAACCATATTCTGCACGGGGATTTTCCTGCGTCTTGAACTCATCGATGGCGTCGATGGAGATAAGCGTTCCGGTATCTCCCGAGGCCATGACGGAATCCCACACGGCTTGTGCCATCCAGGGATCGTTGCTGTTAATGCCGTCCACCATGTAGACGTTGTCATGGGCGCGCAAGCCGTTGGTGCTCTGGGTCCACCCTGAGCCGCCTGGATAAATCGTCACACCCGGGCGCAGTTGCAAGAGGTTCGCAAAGTTGCGGCCATTCATGGGCAAGTTATTGACGATGTCGCTGTTCAGCGTGCCGCCCAATTCGGCGTTGGTGGTTTCAACTTGGGGAACATCTTCATTCACGGTAATGGTCTGGGAAACTTCGCCGGGCTGCATTACCAGGTCGACGCGAATTTCCCGGCCGACCTCCAAAACTATTCCCGAGCGCTCAAAAGCCTTGAAACCTTTGGCCTCGGCGTGAACCTTATAATTCCCGGGCGTTAAGTTGGGAGCGTTGAATTCTCCCGATTGGTCCGTGGTCAGCGTGCGCGGCGTGTTTCGGTTGATGTCCGTGACCACCACGGTAGCGCCGGCGATGGAGCCGCCGCTTTGATCCGTCACCGCTCCCAAAATTCGGCCTGTGGTGCCTTGCGCGAATAGCGGAGCGCAACTCAGGAACGCCAATCCAATCATTAGAATAGATACGGCAACAACACCCTTGTATTTCGTGGAAAACAGCACCCCAGATTTCATAGGACACACCCTCCTCGGATCGATAAGCAGTCGCAGCGAATTTGAGGTCGCCGGCCGCAACTACGACCGCACCTCCTCTTGGTCAAAACAATTGACCAAGACTCGCTTCGATCAGCTACCAGCGAAAACAATTGAAAAGGTAAAATGCCCTGGATCAGGAACCAGAATGAGTTATTAAATAACTATTTAATTTCGGATAAGGCCCGACTACCCCGATGGGGCGGATACTCTTACTTTCAATTGACAATGTCAAGTATTTGTTTTGGTGGCTATGAGCATTCCAGCACGATGTGGAGAACTGATTTACTTCCTACTCCCGAATCATGCCAACGGTGATCCTCTAAAAAAAGAAACACTACACTCTGCCCGCTTCCTGTCGCCTATTTTTGCCCGGGGGGTGGCCCTGCCTTCGAAGTTTTGAAAAATCTTCTGTGGCGTTCCTTTGTCAATATATAATAACGGCCGTTCGCGATCCGGCGGAAATGGCAAGGGATCGAGACCGAGAAACGCAATCGCAATGACGAAATTAGCGCAAAGAAATGTTTACTCCGCATTTCCTATCAAGATAATCCTGGAGGATTGTGTTCATGTTGCGACTGATGATGCGTGGCGCGGGGTTATTGATTTTAATTTTCTCGCTCGTTCCGGCTGGCTTCTCCAAGAGTCCCGCGGGGAAGGCCTCCAGGGACTCGAGCACTGTCGACGCGGTGCTATCCACTAGCTCCGCCGGCACCACGGCCTCTTCCGATGCGGCCAAGTCCGATGAAGCCGGCGCTTCCGCAACTGCATCCACGGATGCACCCGCGCTGCCGCCGCAAGATGCGGCAAGCACCAAAAAAGATAAGGACGACGAGTACAAGGCAGCGCCGCTATTCACTCCAATGCTGGCTACCACGGGAACGATCGGCCTCTTCACGCTGGAGACGGCTGACACTCTCCCCAAAGGCGGCTTTGCGTTCTCCGCTTTCGGAAACAAGTTTGGCCGCATGCCGGGAAGCGTCACTCTTTTGCAATTCGGTATCGATGCCAATTACGGCATAACCGATACATTAAGCGTTTATGCGGCTTTTGATCCCTATGGGCATGTGCACGTAGGATGCCCCGGGCAGTTGAGCCTTCGCTCGATTCCTTTGTCCAACACTTGCGCCCCGTTTCCTCCCGGAGTTGTGGTGCCCGGAAGCTCCCCTGGATATGTGGAAGATTTTCCTTTTGCCGCGAACAACACGGGCGGCGTCGGAAACATCACGCTGGGGCTAAAGTATGCGCTGATGTCCGAACGGCACGGCGCTCCCATAAGCTTTTCAGTTCGCAACGATTTGATCATCTCGACCAAGACAGACCCGGGCAAACTGCTTGCCAACGGCACGCAAGCCAGCCCGCTGAGCGATTTGGTTTCTCTCGCCGTAAGCAAGCAATGGGGCAACATGCTAACGGGGACGTTTAACTTTGGATACATGTTCGTGCGCGCCCCGCGCGATAGCCAGGGCAACAATCTGATCGATATGGCGGATCAACTTAAGACCGGCGTGGGTTTCCTGATGTTTCCAGAGAGCCGCTTCCAGCCAATGATGGAATACTCTGCTGTGGTTTTTGCCAGCGCTCCTGGCTCCCCGGCAAACAACACCTTCGGTGCGCGCGATCCCGTCGACGGAGTTTGGGGAATCCGCATGTATCCGTGGAAAAATATCGGCATCGATCTCGGCTATCGCTACATGCTGAATCTGAGGAACCTCAACGATCGCAGCGGATTTGTCATAAAGCTTGGCACGGCCTACTGGCCCGAAAAGGCTCCGCCTGTCGATCATCCACCCACGATTTCCTGCACGGAAGATAAGAACATGGTGTATCAAGGTTCAAACGATTCCGTCGCGATGACCTGCACTGCAGCGGATCCCGACAACGATCCGTTGACATTCACGTGGTCTTCAACCTGCGGCAAAGTGGACGGCACAGGCTCCCAGGTTCGCTGGCTTTCCGCCGGCGTGCCAGTGGGATCGTGCGGCATCACAACTAAAGTGGATGACGGCCGCGGCGGCGCTGCCAGTTCCAACTTGTCCGTGCGCGTCGACCCCAAGCCAAATCGTCCGCCGACGATCACCTGCTCGGTAGATCGCTCCTCGGTCTTCGCCGGCGAAAAAGTTCATATCTCGACGAATGCCAGCGACCCTGACGGCGATCCGCTCACCTACACCTGGCGCACAAATGGCGGCAGGATTGCCGCCGTTGGCGCCGCAGCCGATCTGGATACCACCGGCCTCGCTCCCGGAAATTACACCGTGACGGTGCGCGTGGAAGATGGTCGCGGCGGCGCAGCCGATTGCTCATCGACGATCGAGGTGAAAGCCGTGCCTCCACCGCCGATGGCCAGCAAAGTCGGCGATTGCTCGTTTAGCAAAGCACAAATTATCCGAATCGATAATGTTTGCAAACGCGTTCTCGATGACGTCGCGCTTCGCCTGAAGAATGACCCTAAGGGCAGCGCCATTATCATCGGTTACTCCGATCCCAAGGAACGCAAACCCGAAAAAGTTGCCGGCGACCGCGCGGCCAACGCCGTGAAATATCTAGGCGAATCGGGCATCGACGCATCGCGCGTCACAACTCGCACCGGCAGCGGCCAGGCCGGCGCAACCGACAACCGCCGCATTGACGTCATCTGGGTGCCGGAGGGCGCGACGTACTAGCGCTTTTTTCCGGCAAGCGGCTGGGATAAATCGCTTCGCGCTTCGCACACGCAGCGAACGTGTAATCGCGTTCGTTCCATTCAGTGCGCCGGGATCGCCACGGGTCGAGTTTCTGACACGCGCGCGATCAACATGCTCGAAGATCTCAAAACCGGCCGCAAGAAAATAGCGGATCGCCTCGCGCACATTCCAGCCGTCGGAGAGCGCCACACACTCGAAAGGAGACGCCATGGAACACCGAAAATTGGGAAAAACTGGAACGAAGGTTTCGGCACTCGGACTGGGCTGCATGGGTATGTCATTTGCCTATGGGCCAACGGATGAAGCGGAATCGCTTCAAGTTCTGCATCGATATTTGGAGCTGGGCGGCAATTTTCTGGATACGGCTGAAATTTATGGCCCGCACAAGAACGAGGAACTTCTCGGACGTTTCTTGCGCACGGTTTCTCGTGACAGCGTCATCGTGGCCACCAAATTTGGCTTTCGCATCGGCCCCAGCGGAAGCCGCGCGGTGGACAGCTCTCCAGAAAATGTGCGCCGCGCCTGCGACGGCAGCCTGCAGCGCCTGGGCATCGAAACCATCGACCTCTACTACCAGCACCGCGTCGATCCCGACGTTCCTATCGAGGAAACCGTGGGCGCGATGGCTGAGCTTGTTGCAGCCGGCAAAGTCCGAATGCTCGGACTTTCCGAAGCCGGCCCGGAAACGTTGCGGCGCGCCGTGAAAGTTCACCCCATTGCCGCGCTGCAAAGCGAGTATTCGCTGTGGTCGCGCGAGGTCGAGGCAAACGGCGTGCTCGCAACGTGCCGCGAACTGGGCATCACATTCATCCCGTACAGTCCTCTTGGGCGTGGATTCCTGACTGGCGCAATCCAAAAACTCGAAGACCTCGACCCCAGCGATTGGCGGCGCACCAATCCACGTTTCGGAGAAAAGGCGCTGCAAGAAAATCTGAAGCTGGTTGCAGCAGTCAAGGAATTGGCCGCGAAAAAAGCCGTGACCCCCGCGCAACTGGCGCTAGCCTGGGTGCTAGCTCAAGGTGATGACGTTGTGCCCATCCCCGGAACTAAGCGCCTCCACTATCTGGAGGACAACATGGGCGCACTCGCTGTATCCCTGACAGAAAGCGATCGCAAAAAAATTGCGGATCGCCTGGCGCAAATTCCAGTCGTAGGCGACCGCTACACGCCCGACATGATGGCCCTGGTCCAGCGGGCCTAGCACAACAGAACTTATCCGGCGGGCTAACCCACATCCTTTTGTCATTCCGAGGGCCGATTTTGCCCGAGGAATCTCTCTTTCTTTTCTCGTAATCCGTTCCCTGCAAAGATGCGACCTGAACCGCTTTTCCAAGAAGATATCGTTCGAACTGTTTTCAAACGAGGCGTTGATCTGCACTTGACGTTTCAATCCACAAGTCTTATTAAATCTGCATGAGTCCTTACGGAAAAGCCGGCGGGAACGGAGCCGATAGGTTACCCCGCTACTCTTTGCGCCTGCAGCCTTCGTTGTTGGCGGCGGCGCGCAAGCTGGCAAAATCCGAACGTGTTTCCCTAAATCAGTTGATCAACCTCTGCGTAGCCGAAAAGCTTTCCAGTCTTCGCGCCGAAGAATCCTTCCAGGAACGATTTCTCCGCGTGGCCCCCGCCGGAATCCTGAAGATTCTGGAGGAAGCGAGAAAACTAAAGTCCCCGCCGGGGGCCCGCTGATTACAATGGCGCGGACTATACAGGCTGCGGAAAAAGTGGCACAGGCACTCTTGCCTGTGTGCCTTTCTAAACATTTCGCCCATCCACAAAGTAATCCGTCGCAAAAAGCGCACAGGCAGAGTGCCTGTGCCACTAAAGTCTTTCCGGAGTCGACTTCCCTTATAATCCGTGCAGCCTTCCGGAAAGTTGCCAACGTGCCCGTTGAAATCAATTAGACAGTGGAGCGCTCTTTCACGATCGCAAAATTGGGTCACCCCCGGGAAAATCAAAAGCTCTCCGCCTCGAAATAAACCGCGAAGATGGACTCCATCGATTCAGTCTTCGAGAGGCCAGCGTTGTGCACCGTGAATTACACCAGCTATTTCAACGGCGTGCTGGGTCACGCGGTAAATGACGAGGAAAGGAAGCGATGCCATTGGCAATTCCCGCATACCTGGCACACGTCCCATCCGGCCGCGGTAAGGAAAGGAACTCAATGAACCGACGTTCTCGTAGATCGTATTAGCGACGCGTTGCGCGGCGGGAGCGTTCTCTCTACGAATGTATTATATGATTCCGAACAAGTCTTGAGAGGCGGCGGTAGACCAGCGAATCTGCATTTAAGGGCGGAACATCTGGTCAATGCGCGCGCCAATTTCTTCGTGGGTGACAAACTCTTCCAGGTCGAGCTGCCCGAGCCCTGTTTTCACCTTTTGGCGAAACCAGGCGTCATGGTCCAGGTAATGCTCTACGAGCTGGAGAACATATTCTTCCGCACCGCTATTATTTTCCGCCACGATATGGGCCAGCTTCGCTTGGAGCTCAGGGCTAAGGTTCAATTCCATAGGGCAAGCGTAGGCGCTGAAATCGGCACTGTCAAGTGTCCCTGACCATACGAACAGTGCGCCTGGCCGGACCATAGAAACAGCTCACGGTTAGGCCAAATCTTTGATCTTTCCATGAAAGAAGTCTAAACCCCGACCCTCCAAACGCTGGAAGAGTCGGCCACCCGAAAAAGCTAAACCATTGCCTCGGCGTTGAAGAATCGTAGCGGTGTTATCCGTTCAAGAGATTTCATCGGCTGAAAACATGGGGAAGGATTGGCCACCCGCCATAGAAGCAGTTCTCATTAGTCCAAGTCTTTGATCTTTGCAGGAAAGAAGTGCAAACCCCGACCCTTCCAAGGGCCGGAAGATTCAGGCACCCGAAAAACCTACACCAGTCACTTAGCCCTCACTAAGTGCGGTGGATTTTTACGAGTACGCGATTTCATTAGCCACAAAGGAGGGGAAGGATTTGCCAGCCGGCATCACTTCGCCGCCGCTCGTTGACTCAACGTCATCTTCAGGTGCGTGGCGATCTGCTCCGCAAGAAGCACTGGGACAGCATTGCCAATTTGTCGCATACTTTCTGTCCACGAACTGGGAAATATGAAGGAATCGGGAAACGTCTGAAGTCGTGCGCTCTCTCGAATTGTGAAATAGCGGACAATACCATCTTGCTCCGCCAACATATTTTCCCCGCCTGGCACCCCATGAACCCCCGCTTTCAATGTTTTTGCCGGCTCATCAAGAGGACTCCCTGTGTGACCAACATAACTTCTTGCGCCCTGAATCGCAAAATGTGTTCGCCCCGGCTCATCGCTTGTGCGAACCGGAGATGCTTTCGGAAGGTCGCAAATTGCGTCACGAACAGTTCTCCACGGCTTCATCGACGGAGCAACAAGACGGGTCCGAAGATTTCGGATCCGCTCCCGTAATAGCCCGGTCGGTTTCGGCCTCCGACTAGTCGGCACATCGTGCTTGTCCCAGTATTCCCCCGTACAAGATTGCTCCCAGAGAAGTCTCTCGGGACTATGCGTTGCAGGCGGGAAAGACCATTCAACTCCCAAGTCCGCGCGAATCGCCACCATAAAAAGTCGCTCGCGCTTTTGAGGCACACCATAATCCGCTGCATTCAATACGCGGTGGACAACTCTATAAAGCAGGCCGTCTCGCTTTCCCTTTGTGTGGTATCGCTCCAACCTCGATAGGTGATCAACCCACTGATCATCGTTCTTTCGAACGATTTCGGGATAGGTGAGCATCAACTCAATGTACCCGAAGTATTTCGCAAATGATGGCCGCCGGAGACCGCGCACATTCTCAATGATTACGGCCTGAGGTTTAAGACGACGAATTACATCGATTGTCTGCGGAAACAGGTTGCGTTCATCCGATTGACCCTTATGCTTGCCACCAATTGAAAACGGTTGGCAAGGAACGCCTGCCGCAAGCAGTTCAATCCCTTCGGGAATTGAGCCAAAGTCGAACTCGCGAACGTCGCAATTAAAAACAGGCCAATGATCAACACCTTCTACTTTTCGTCTCTTGTTTTCCTGAAGTGTACTGCACGAATCTCTATCTCGTTCCACAACCGCCAGATGCTTGAAGCCCGCACGGCTTATTCCCAACGCGAGTCCGCCCGCCCCCGTGTAAAGCTCAACGCTTTGCATTATTCCCCTCCAGAAATTTCTTAATTCTCTTCTTAAGAGAAAGGGGGTTCCGTAATTGACATTCCCATACCACGCTAACACTCCAATTTCCTCGGCGGAGTCGAGCCGCATTCCGAAGATCGCGACGGCGATTTTCCGTCAACTTAGGAATCCAAAAACGAAGCCTCGATTTTGGCAATCTTGCAAGGGAACATCCAGGATGACGGTGCCAATAGCACCCATGAACGAAAATGACCTTCCTGAGTTCCGGGAATACGAGGTCCGGTTTGCCTGGAAGATTGGAGACATTCATCCTGAAACTGTGTCTGCATGAGCGGGCTATTTTCCTTACAAGGAGTTCCGGCTTCGTGTCCCTGCCGTGAATAAGTCCCATCCGCTTGCTGCGTTGAATCCGCGTAAGGGTGTCCATTGTTTAAATCCCTACAGGAGTTAACTTGCGCCTCTCTGGACTATTAATTTCATACTGTCACCCCAAGAAAAGGTACACTGCCACAACCTGTAGCGCAACAAGAATGTTCGCTTTTTCATCGCCGGTAGATAGGATGCCCAAAAAGCCAGAAACTTTGCGCATGACTGGTTCCTTGATTTATGTCATATAATGCGCTCCGATGACCGATATTCTCGATGCTGCCAGCGATCGACATCACTTCGATTTCGACCTGGATCGAGGTATTCGAACTCAGGTCGTCGAAAAGTTAGAATCAACGCCACTTTTATCGTTGGCGAAAAGTGTGGGTCCTCCGTTGAGCGGAATTTATGCTCTCTACTTTAAAGACCAGTTGGTCTACATCGGTAAAGCGTCTAAGGGAACAACAAAGAGCGGGCGGACCTTGCGTGCTCGACTCAACGAGCACGTGGGCAAAATAGGAAAAAGAAAAAATATATCCATCTCTCAGATGCAATGCCGCTACCTAACTTTTTCTAGCGAGTGGTGGGTGTTTGCCGCTGAGTTTGCGCTAATCACTCATTATGAGCCGAAATGGAATGCAAGCGGCTTTGGCAGCAAGACACCTGGAGTGGGTCGCCCAGGCACGAAGAGGATTAGCAGGTGGAATGAGCTTTTTCCACCGAAATAACCTTGATCTTTTGTTAGCAGCCATCTCGCTTGCGGCATGGAATCCAAAAGTAATTTAACCAGCGCCAGTAACCGCGAATCCAGAAATAGATGGGCGGTCCAATCCTGCGGGCCGCCCAAATGTTTCTTCCTTTTGAAAACCGCTCATAAAAGCTAATCCGTCCCACCCTCCGCGAGCGCGTCGGAATCCTTGCGCAGGAAATCCAGCGCGGCGGCTTCTTCGGCTGACAGGTCCGCGGGAGGCATGATCTCCTCGGGCGGAGGCGGAGGCGGCATTTCGGTGAGCAACTGGATGTTGCGGTAACGGTCGAGACCGGTGCCGGCCGGGATGAGGCGGCCCATGATGACGTTTTCCTTTAGGCCGCGCAGGTAGTCCACCTTGCCGGCGACTGCGGCTTCGGTGAGCACGCGCGTGGTTTCCTGGAAGCTGGCGGCGGAGATGAACGAATCCGTCG
Organism: uncultured Acidobacteriota bacterium; assembly: GCA_963825365.1. Lineage (GTDB taxonomy): Bacteria > Acidobacteriota > Terriglobia > Acidiferrales > UBA7541 > Palsa-360. The sequence continues at coordinate 527,430 of CAWGSV010000005.1, forward strand.
AGAGCGAGGCCTTGGTGATGCCGAGGAGCAGCGGGCGGCCGGTTGCGGGGCGTCCACCCTCGCCGATGATGCGGTCGTTTTCCTCGCGGAAGCGGAACTTGTCCACCTGCTCATCGAGCAGGAACGGCGTGTCTCCGACGTCTTCCACTTTCACCCAGCGCATCATCTGGCGGACGATGGTCTCGATGTGCTTGTCGTTGATGTTGACGCCCTGCAGGCGGTAGACCTCTTGAATGGCGTTCACGAGGTAAGCCTGCGTGTATTTTTCGCCCAGCACGGCCAGCAAGTCGTGCGGGTTGAGCGGCCCGTCAATCAGCGGTTCGCCCGCCTTGACGTGCTCGCCTTCCTGCACGTTGATGTGCACGCCGCGGATGATGGAGTATTCCTTCTGCGTCCTGCCGTCTTCCGATTCGACGTAGATCTTGCGCAGACCCTTGCTGATTTCGCCGTATTTCACGACGCCGTCAATTTCGCTGATGACGGCTGGATCACGCGGCTTGCGGGTTTCGAACAATTCCACGACGCGCGGCAGACCTCCGGTGATGTCCTTGGTCTTGGTGGTTTCCCGCGGAATCTTTGCCAGCACGTCTCCGGGTTGCACCTCGTCGCCATCCTGCACCATCAAGTGCGCGCGGGAAGGCATGAGGTACTTTTTCTTGGTGCGCCCGGCGGAATCGCGAACCTGAATGGTGGGCGCGTGCTTTTCATCGCCGGGAGGCAGCGTGACAACCAGCTGCGACAGTCCGGTGACTTCGTCGACCTGTTCCTCAATCGTGATTCCGGGCTGGAGGTCCTTAAACTGAATGGTGCCTCCGGCTTCGGTAAGGATCGAGAACGTGTAGGGATCCCATTCGGCAAGCAGTTCGCCGAGCTTGACGGGCTGATTTTCCTCGACCTTAAGGCGCGCTCCGTAGACCACGTGGTAGCGCTCTTTTTCGCGGCCCTTTTCGTCCACGATGGCAATCAAGCCGTTGCGGTTCATGGCGATCAGGTTGGTGCCGCGTCCGCGCACCACGTTCATGTCAATGAAGCGAACGAAGCCGCTGTTGCGCGATTCCAGTTTGGATTGTTCGGTGATACGCGTTGCCGTTCCGCCGATGTGGAACGTGCGCATGGTGAGCTGCGTGCCCGGCTCGCCGATGGATTGCGCGGCGATCACGCCGACCGCTTCGCCCAATTCCACAAAGCGCCCGGTGGCCAGGTTGCGTCCGTAGCAGCGGGCGCAAGCGCCGCGCCGCGATTCGCAGGTCAGCACGGAGCGGATGTTGACGCGCTCAATGCCGGCTGCCTGAACGGAGTTGGCCAGCTCTTCGCTGATCTCCTGGTTTACGTCAACGATGATGTTGCCTTCGTAGTCCTTGATCTTGTCGAGTGAAACGCGGCCCACGATGCGGTCGCGCAGCGGCTCGACTTCGACGCCCGCTTCGGTGATCGGTTCGACGAAAATGCCGTCGGCGGTGCCGCAATCGATTTCGCTGATGATTACGTCTTGCGCCACGTCGACCAGGCGCCGCGTGAGATAGCCGGAATCGGCCGTTTTCAAAGCGGTGTCCGCCAAGCCTTTACGCGCGCCGTGCGTGGAGATGAAGTACTGCAGCACGGTGAGGCCTTCGCGGAAGTTGGAAGTGATTGGCGTTTCGATGACTTCGCCCGAGGGCTTAGCCATCAAGCCGCGCATGCCGGAAAGCTGGCGGATTTGCTGTTTCGATCCGCGCGCGCCGGAATCGGCCATGACGTAAATCGGATTGATGACGCCTTCCTTATCCTGGCGCTCCATGGCCTTAAACATCTGCTCGGCGACTTTTTCGGTGATGTCGCTCCAGATGGCCACGACTTTGTTGTAGCGCTCGCCGTTGGTGATGGCGCCGTCCAGGTATTGCTGTTGCACCTTGACGACTTCCTTTTCGGTGTTGTCCACCAGCGTGAATTTGTCGCCGGGGATGAGCATGTCGTCGATGCCGATGGAAATGCCGGACTTGGTGGCGTACTGGAAGCCAAGTTCCTTCAATTCGTCGAGCATCTGCACGGTGCGCTTCAGGCCGTAGCGCAAATAGCAGAAGTAGCAGAGTTGCTGCACGCCCTTTTTCTTGATGAGGCCGTTGATGAAGGGCATTTCCTTGGGCAGGTGATCGTTGAAGATCACGCGGCCCACGGTGGTGTTGATGAACTGGCGCTTCAGCGTGACGGATTCGGCGTGCGGCACGTCCTGATCGTCATACGCGGCGGCAAGGTCAATCATTTCGCCTTCGTAGCGCAGGCGAATGGGAGTGAGCAGTTCCACTTCCTGCGATTCCAGCGCGAGGACAACTTCCTCGGTGTGGCCGAAGGCTCGGCCTTCGCCCTTGGCGCCGGGCTTGGCCTTGGTCAGGTAATAGATTCCCAGAACCATGTCCTGCGTCGGGTACGGCAAGCGGCAAGCCGTTGGCCGGAGACAGAATGTTGTTGGCCGAGAGCATCAGGACGGAGGCTTCCACCTGCGCTTCGGGCGATAGCGGAATGTGCACGGCCATTTGGTCGCCGTCAAAGTCCGCGTTGAACGCCGTGCAGACCAGCGGGTGAATTCGAATGGCCTTGCCTTCGACGAGAACCGGTTCGAAGGCCTGAATACCCAGCCTGTGCAGCGTGGGAGCGCGGTTCAGCAGCACCGGATGCTCGCGAATTACTTCTTCCAAAATGTCCCAAACCACGGACTCCTGCTGCTCAACCATTTCCTTGGCTTGCTTGATGGTGGTGCAGTGGCCCTGCGCTTCGAGGCGATGATAGATGAACGGCTTGAACAGCTCGAGCGCCATTTTCTTGGGCAAGCCGCACTGGTGCAGCTTGAGTTCCGGGCCCACGACGATGACGGAGCGTCCCGAATAATCGACGCGCTTTCCGAGCAGGTTCTGGCGGAAGCGGCCCTGCTTTCCTTTGAGCGTGTCGGAAAGCGATTTCAGCGGGCGGTTGTTGGTGCCGCGCAAGACGCGGCCGCGGCGTCCATTATCGAATAGAGCATCTACCGCTTCCTGCAACATGCGCTTTTCGTTGCGCACGATGACGTCCGGCGCGTGCAGCTCCATCAGCTTTTTCAAGCGGTTGTTGCGGTTGATGACGCGGCGATACAGAGTCGTTCAAGTCCGAAGTGGCGAAACGTCCACCATCCAGGGGCACAAGGGGACGCAGCTCCGGCGGAAGAACCGGAAGCACATCCAGAATCATCCACTCGGGGCGGTTGCCGCTCTTGCGGAAGGATTCCACAACCTTCAGGCGCTTGGCGTACTTGATGCGCTTCTGCAGGCTGGGATCGACCTTCATCTTCTCGCGCAATTCTTCGGAAAGTTTTTCGACGTCCACGCGCTTCAGAAGTTCCTTGATGGCTTCCGCGCCCATCTGCGCGCGGAATTGTCCGGGAAATTCCTTTTGCAGCTCGCGGTATTTTTCCTCGGGCAGCATCTCGCGTTCCTTGATGCCGGGAACGTCCAGCGGATCGGTGACTACGTAGCCCTCGAAATACAGGATGCGCTCGAGGTCGCGCATGGAGATATCCAGCAGGTATCCGATGCGGGACGGCAGGCCCTTGAAGAACCATACGTGCGAGCAGGGCGAAGCCAGCTCGATGTGGCCAAGCCGCTCACGGCGGACTTTGCTCAGCGTGACTTCCACGCCGCACTTGTCGCAGATCACGCCGCGATGCTTCATGCGCTTGTACTTGCCGCAGAGGCACTCCCAGTCGGTAACCGGACCGAAAATTTTGGCGCAGAATAATCCGTCGCGCTCGGGTTTGAAGGTGCGGTAGTTGATGGTCTCCGGCTTGGTGACTTCACCATGCGACCAGGATCTGATTTTTTCCGGACTTGCCAAACTGATTCTGATGGAATCGAAATCTGCAATTAAACTGGCGCGGTCATAAGGGCTGCTTCTATACAAGGTATGTCCCTCCTGCTTCGATGGGTTTCATCGAAGCACTCCCGGGGTGCCGGGAGTAAAAAGAAACTTTTGAACTTTACTGCTTAGCTGCGTCCCAATGTGTCGCCCCTACGGGGCTTTGCGATTTGCTCGCTTGCTTTCCCACCACTTGCGTGGTGGGCTACGGTGTGTCGTCCCTCCGGGACTTGCTCAACCCGGAAAGGACAACCTGCGGCTTGCGTTAGTCGGCGGCCTGTTTCTCAGGCGGTTTTTGCCGCTTCATCAATTCCACGTCCAGGCAAAGCGACTGCAACTCGCGGACCAGCACGTTGAACGATTCGGGCACGCCCGGCTCGATGCCCGGCTCGCCCTTCACGATGGCCTCGTAAATTTTTGCGCGGCCGTAAACGTCGTCCGACTTGGCGGTCAGCAATTCCTGAAGGATGTGCGCCGCTCCGTATGCTTCGAGCGCCCAAACTTCCATTTCTCCGAAGCGCTGCCCGCCGAATTGCGCCTTGCCGCCCAGCGGCTGTTGCGTGATGAGCGAGTACGGCCCAATGGACCGCGCGTGAATCTTGTCGTCGACAAGGTGCGAAAGCTTGAGCATGTAGATGTAGCCGACGGTGACTGCCTGGCCGAATTCTTCTCCGGTCATGCCGTCCCACAGCGTGATTTTTCCGGCGTTAGGCAGGCCCGCTACTTCGAGCAAGTGGCGAATTTCCGATTCGCGCGCGCCGTCAAACACGGGCGTCGCCATGGGGATGCCTTCGCGGAAGCTGTCGGCGTATTCCAGGAGCGTGTCGTCGTCCAGATCCGTGAGCGTCTTCCAGATGGCCGTGTCCGTAAACACTTCGCGGAACCAGCGGCGCAGAGCATCGGATTTCTTGTTCTGATCGAGCAGGCGGCCAACGCTGCGGCCCAGTTCCTTGGAGGCCCACCCCAGGTGAGTTTCCAGAATCTGTCCGACGTTCATACGCGAAGGAACGCCCAGCGGATTCAAAACAATTTCCACGGGCGTGCCGTCCGGCAAATAGGGCATGTCCGCTTCGGGAACGATGCGCGCGATGACGCCCTTGTTCCCGTGTCGTCCGGCCATTTTGTCGCCGACCGAGAGTTTGCGCTTCATGGCGATGTAGCACTTCACCAGCTTGATGACGCCGGGAGGAAGTTCGTCGCCCTTGCGCAGCTTTTCCTTGCGCTCTTCGGTAATTTTGCGCAGCACGTCGATCTGGCGCGAGGTCATCTCCTCGATCTCGTCGATCTTCTCGATGAGCAGAGGATCCTTATCGGCCAGGCGCAGACGCTTGAGGTTGCGCGTGGCGATCTTTTCGATGATGTCGCGCGTCAGCTCGGTGCCCTTGACGATCAGGCGCTTGTTGGTCTTTTCGTCGTGCAGGTCGGCGGTCAGTTCCTTGCCTTCGAGCAGCGCGGAAAGGCGCTTCAATCGTTCGTCGGTGAGGATGCGGATTTCGTCCGACAAGTTCTTTTCGAGTTTGAATACCTGCGAGGCTTCGATGGCCTTGTGGCGTTCGTCTTTTTCCGCGCCCTTGCGGCAGAAAATCTTGACGTCCACGATGGTGCCCTCGATGCCCGGAGGGCAATAGAGAGAAGCGTCGCGCACGTCGCCGGCCTTTTCGCCGAAGATGGCGCGCAGCAATTTTTCTTCCGGCGTCAGCGTGGTTTCGCCCTTTGGCGTGACCTTGCCGACCAGGATGTCTCCCGGACGCACCGTCGCGCCGATGCGGATCACGCCGCTTTCATCGAGGTTGCGAAGAAACATTTCGCTGATGTTGGGAATATCGCGAGTGATTTCCTCGGGGCCGAGCTTGGTGTCGCGCGCCTCGATTTCGTATTCCTCGATGTGAATGGAGGTGTAGTAGTCGTCCTTGACCAGCTTTTCGCTGACCAGGATGGCGTCTTCGAAGTTGTATCCGCGCCAGGGCACGAAGGCCACCAGCACGTTGCGGCCAAGCGCCAGTTCACCGCGATCGGTGCAGGGGCCGTCGGCCAGCACCTGGCCTTGTTTCACGCGGTCGCCCACGCGCACGAGGGGCTTCTGGTTGATGCAGGTATTTTGGTTCGAGCGTTTAAATTTAATGAGCTGGTAGATGTCCGCGCCGACTTCGCGCGAAAGAACGCCGGAGTGGTCGGACTCCACGCGCACGATGATGCGCTCGGAATCGACTTGATCGACGATGCCGTCGCGGCGGCAGATGACCACGGCGCCGGAATCGCGCGCGGTGACCCGCTCCATTCCGGTGCCGACCAGCGGAGCTTCTCCGCGAATCAGCGGCACGGCCTGGCGTTGCATGTTGGAACCCATGAGGGCGCGGTTGGCGTCGTCATTCTCAAGGAACGGAATGAGCGATGCCGCGACCGACACAAGCTGTTTCGGCGAGACGTCGATGTAATCGACTTCTTCGCGCGACTTCAGCACGAAGTTTCCGGCCTGCCGGCAGTTGACCAGCTCGGTGGTGATCTTTCCGCGCTCGTCCAGCGGCACGTTGGCCTGAGCGACCACGTAGCGGTCTTCTTCCCAGGCGGAAAGATAAAAGCAGTAAGCTTCGTTCGTGACTTTGCGGCGCTTCAATTCCTCGTTCACCGCTTCCACTTTGTCACGCTCGATGATTTCGCCTGCCTTGAATTCGCTCTCGCCAGCGTTGACGATTTGCACGTAGTCGATCACGCGCCCGCCCTTGACCTTGCGGTAGGGCGACTCGATGAAGCCGAATTCGTTGATGCGCGCGTAGCAGGACAGCGAGCTGATCAGACCGATGTTCGGACCTTCCGGCGTTTCAATCGGGCAGATGCGTCCGTAATGCGTGGGGTGAACGTCGCGAACTTCGAATCCCGCGCGCTCGCGCGAAAGGCCGCCAGGCCCAAGAGCCGAGAGGCGGCGTTTGTGCGTGATTTCGCGAGAGCGGATTGGTTTGATCCATGAACTGCGAAAGCTGCGAACTGCCGAAGAACTCGCGAATCGCGGCCATCACAGGCTTGGCATTCACCAGGTCATGCGGCATGGCGGTGGACATTTCCTGGTACACGGACATCTTTTCCTTGATGGCGCGCTCCATGCGCACCAGGCCGATGCGGAACTGGTTTTCCAGGAGTTCGCCGACCGCACGAACGCGGCGGTTGCCGAGGTGGTCAATATCGTCCAGCGTGCCGATATTCTTGCGCAGCTTCATCAGGTAGCGGATGGCCGCGACGAAGTCGGAGGCGTCCAGAGTGCGCGTGTTGAGCGGCGTCTCCAGGCCGAACTTGATGTTGAATTTCAAGCGGCCCACGCGGCTGAAATCGTACTTGCGCGGGTCGAAGAACATTCCGTTAAATAGCGCCGTGGCGGTTTCCAGGGTCGGAGGATCGCCTGGACGCAGCTTGCGGTAGATTTCGATCAGCGCTTCGCGCGAGGACTTGATGGCGTCCTTGTCCAGCGTGCGCGAGAGAACCACGCCCACATCGTCGCGATCCGGGAAGAAAATATCCACGCTGGTGATGCCCGATTCGGCGAGCGAAGTCCAGATTTCGGCGGTCAGCGGCTTGTTGGCTTCGAGCAGTACTTCTCCGGTCTGGCGGTTCACCAGATCGGCGACCGAGTAGGCGCCTTCGAGGTCCGCCAGCGCAACGTGCGCCGCTGGCACCTTGGCCTTGACCAGTTCCTTATAGAGAGCTTCGGTGATGCGCTTGTGCGCGCCGACCAGCACTTCATCACTCTTGGAATTCTTGATTTCGTGGGACAGCTTGCGGTCGATCAGCCCTTCGGAAAGATTCCAGTGCAGGTCGCCGTCGCGCAGCGTGATGCGCTCGACCTGGTAGAACGTGCGCAGGATTTCCTCGTTGGACTTCATGCCCAGCGCGCGCAGGAAAATGGAGCCCAGGAATTTGCGCTTGCGGTCGATGCGCACGTACAGAATGTTTTTGGTGTCGTACTCGAATTCCACCCACGATCCGCGGTAGGGAATAATTTTTCCCAGGAAATAGCTGCGGTTGTTGGCCGATTCGTAAAACACGCCCGGCGAACGGTGCAACTGGCTGACGATGACGCGCTCGGTGCCGTTGATGACGAACGTACCGTTATCGGTCATCAGCGGAATGTCGCCGAAAAATACTTCCTGTTCCTTGATGTCGCGAATATTTTTCGCGCCGGTGTCCGGGTCCTTATCGTAGATGGTGAGACGGATGGTGACCTTGAGCGGAGCGGCGTAGGTCATGCCGCGCTCCTGGCACTCGTTCACGTCGTACTTCAGCTGCATGCCGACAGGGTCGCCGCACTTTTCGCAGAAGGTGGGCGTGTTCTTGTTGAACGCGCCGCACTTGGTGCACAGCACGTCGCCCGTCTGGTAAGGATTGGTGACGACCGAAGCGCCGCAACTGCGGCAGGTGGCGCGCAGGTGATGCAAACCCTTCAGGTTGCCGCACTTGCATTCCCAGTTGCCGATGGCGTAGTCCACAAAATCCAGCTGCGACAGGCCGCGGAAATCCTGAATCGGAAACACAGATGCAAACACCGATTGCAGTCCGCCATCTTCGCGCTCGGAAGGGAGCAAATCCATCTGCAAAAATCGCGCGTAGGAATTCTTCTGAACCTCGATCAGGTTCGGAATTTGAATGGAGCTGCGGATTTTGGAAAAATCCAGCCGCTCGCGTTCCCGCATATGATGATTTCCGTTTCCATTCGGCATGTGCTATGACCTCATAAAATGCGCAGGGTTGGGCCGAAACGCCGATAGGCGGCTCGGTAGACACCGCCGCCTCGGGTCCCGGCGGGACCGAGTAAAGGTTGACAAATCACTTTTTGGAACTTGCGTAAGCAAACCCCTCAGGGCGCGGCAGATCCGATCTTGCGATCGGATCGCCTCGCGCCGGAATTGCTGGGTTACTCCGAACCTGTTACTTAACTTCGACTTTGGCGCCGACTTCCTCGAACTTCTTCTTGATGGTGGCCGCCTCGTCCTTGTTCACGCCTTCCTTGATTGGCTTGGGCGCGCCATCGACCAGGTCCTTTGCTTCCTTCAGGCCCAGGCTGGTGACTTCACGGACCGCCTTGATGACGTTGATCTTGTTCGCGCCCACATCCGTGAGCACAACCGAGAATTCCGTCTTCTCTTCGGCCGGAGCCGCGCCTGCTGCTCCTCCGCCCGCCATCATGACCGGCGCCGCTGCTGCCGCCGATACGCCAAAAGTTGTTTCCATCATCTTGACCAGGTCAGCCGCTTCGAGAAGCGTCAGGCCCTTGATTTCTTCCAGGATTGCTTCGACCTTATTTGCCATTGCTGTGTCCTCTCCTCATTGAATGCAATTGGGATTATTGAGCTGTTTCGGCCGGTGCAGAACCCGGCCCGAACTTGTTGGCCTTCACCGCTTCGCTGACCGTGACGGCCAGATTGCGGTTTACCGCGGCCAGCGCGGACGCGATGCGTTGCGCCGGCGCGTTGACCAGGAACATAATCTTGCTGATCAATTCTTCCTTCGACGGCAGCGAGGAAAGCTGCTGAATTTCGGCGATCGAAAGCACGCGCCCGTCGACGATTCCGGCGCGAAACTGAAATGCCGGAACATCTTTCGCGATTTTGGTAAGCGCCTTGGCGAGCGATACGGGATCGGTCGCCGTGTAAGCGATGGAATTGGTCCCTGTCAAATTCTTCAGCAGGGGCTCGTTGGGCGTGCCGGCGGCGGCGCGCTCGGCCAGGGTATTTTTCACAACCTGGTAGCGTCCGCCGGCCTGTTCCACGGCGCGGCGCAGCTTGTTGTCTTCTTCCACCGTGATGCCTTGAAACGTGGAAAGAATTACGGTGGAAACCACCGCCAATTGGCTTTTCAGTTTGTCGAGGTCCTGCTGTTTTTCACTGCGATTTTTCATTTCCTGCTCCGAATTCTTGATTCTAATTCCGCTGGTGTTGCGTGGCGGCGCGAAACGCTTGCGCGGTTTATGCCGCGGCCGCTACTGCCGATTCCACTTCCGACTCGTCAATCGTAATTCCCGGTCCCATGGTGGACGTCAGAGTGACTTTCTTGACGAACTTGCCCTTGGCGGCCGACGGCTTGGCCTTGAGGATCGCACCGATCAATGCGTGCGCGTTTTCCGCGAGCTTGGTGGCATCGAAGCTGACCTTGCCGATGGCCGAGTGCACGATTCCCTGCTTATCCACGCGAAATTCCACTTTTCCGGCCTTGATTTCCTTGACCGCGTTGGCAACTTCAAACGTCACCGTGCCGGTCTTGGGGTTGGGCATCATGCCGCGCGGGCCAAGCACTTTTCCCAAACGTCCGGCGGAACGCATCATGTCCGGCGTGGCGATGACCGCGTCAAAATCGGTCCAGCCTTCCTGAATCTTTTGAACCATGTCCTCGCCGCCCACAAAATCCGCGCCGGCTTCCTGCGCTTCACGAACTTTTTCGCCCGTGGCGATTACCAGCACGCGCTTGGATTTTCCCAGGCCGTGCGGCAGGACCACGGTGCCACGCACCATCTGGTCCGATTGCTTGGGATCGACGCCAAGATTGGCGACCAGTTCCACAGTTTCGTCAAATTTGACGAAATGCGCTTTCTTGATTGCTTCCGCGGCTTCCGTCAGCTTATAAGGACGCGCTTCAATCGTTGCGCGCGCCTTGGTAATATTTTTTCCAGGCTTCTTAGCCATGTATTCTCCTACCCTTCCACTTCCAGACCCATGTTGCGCGCCGTGCCCATGATGCTGCGCACAGCCGAGTCCAGACTTGTGGTATTCAAATCCGGCAATTTGGTCTTGGCAATCTCTTCGACCTGTTTGCGCGTTACCTTGCCGACCTTGTTACGATTCGGTTCGGCTGATCCCTTGACGATGCCGGCCGCGCGCTTGAGCAGCTCGGAAGCCGGAGGCGTCTTGGTGATAAAGGTGAACGAGCGATCGCTGTAGATTGTGACCAACGCCGGAATGATCATGCCATCGGGTTCTTTGGCAGTCTTGGCATTGAATTGCTTTACGAAATCCATGATGTTCACGCCCTGCGGACCGAGAGCGGTCCCGACGGGCGGTGCCGGAGTTGCCTTACCTGCGGGCAATTGTAATTTTACGGTTGCTTGTACTTTCTTTGCCATGCGAATTCCCCTGCTTCCCCTGCGCGCGCCCCGCCTTAAGCGGGCCGCCGCGAAACTAAGCCATCTTTTCCACTTGCACAAAATCCAGTTCCACCGGCGTCGAGCGGCCAAAAATCGTGACCGAAACTTTCAGCGTGTTGCGGTCCGCGTTCACATCGTCCACCACGCCCGTGAAATTGGCGAACGGCCCTTCGATGATGCGCACCTGCTCGTTGCGCTCGAACACCAGCTTGGGCTTGGGCCGGTCCGCGGAGGTGGTCACGCGGTGCAGAATATCTTCCACTTCCTTTTCCGAGAGCGGTGTGGGCGTTTCGCCCGAACCGACAAAACCCGTGACGCGCGGCGTGTTGCGCACCACGTGCCAGGTGTAGTCGTCCATGTTCATTTCCACAAGGACGTAGCCGGGATACAGCATTCGCGTGGAGACAACTTTCTTGCCGCCGCGAACTTCCATCACGTCCTCGGTCGGAATCATCATCCGGCCGATCTTGTCCTGAAGCCCGAAGGCCGCCACGCGGCTTTCCAGGCTCTCTTTCACCTTCTTCTCAAATCCAGAATAGGTGTGGATGATGTACCACTGCTTTTCCGTTTCCAACTGATACCTCAGTGCGCAAAAAGTTTAATGATGCGCTGCACGAGCCAGCTTACGCCGCTATCCACGCCAAAGAAAAACACACCAAAAAACGCCACCGTTACCATCACAACCCAGGTGGTTACAAAAACTTCATGCCGCGTCGGCCAGGTTACCTGGCGCATCTCCACACGCACTTCATGCAGAAACGCGCGCCACCGGCGGGGATATTCGCCCAAATTTTCAAATGCAGTAGCGATAGCGTTGCCGCCTTCGCCGCCGCCGCGACGTTCGCCGCCATCCTTTAATTTGACCGCTTCCGCCATAGACATCTTAGGCCCTTCCCGACCCGCTTGCCGGTCCCATCCACCGCCAAAGTGGCAGGGGAGGAGGGATTCGAACCCCCACTCTCGGTTTTGGAGACCGATGGTCTACCGTTGAACCTACTCCCCTAAAAAAACCGAGCTTACTTAACTTCCTTGTGACCCGTGTGCTTGCGGCACGTGTTGCAAAACTTTTTCGTTTCCATCCGATCGGAATGCTTCTTCCGATTCTTGGTGGTCGTGTAGTTTCGGTTTTTGCAATCGTTGCACTGCAGCGTAATAATTTCGCGCATAAGATTCCCTCTGACCTATTCGATAATTTCCGTAACCGCTCCGGCGCCGACGGTGTGGCCGCCTTCGCGGATTGCAAACCGCAGCCCCTTTTCCAGGGCTACCGGCGTGATCAAGCTGATTTCCGCGCTTACGTTGTCCCCAGGCATCACCATCTCCACGCCTGTCGGCAACTTTACATCTCCCGTCACGTCCGTCGTGCGGAAGTAAAACTGTGGCCTGTATCCCGTGAAGAACGGCGTGTGCCGCCCGCCTTCTTCCTTCGTCAACACGTACGCTTCCGCCTTAAACTTAGTATGCGGCGTGATCGATGCCGGCTTGGCCAGCACCTGCCCGCGCTCCACTTCTTCCTTTTCCGTGCCGCGCAAGCAGTAATCCGACGTTGTCTCCCGCCATGCCCTCATCCAGGAGCTTGCGGAACATTTCGATTCCCGTCACCACCCTCTTCATCGTCGGGCGGAATCCCACGATTTCTACTTCTTCGCCCACCTTCACTTTGCCGCGCTCCACGCGCCCCGTCACCACCGTGCCGCGTCCCGAGATCGAGAAAATATCCTCGATCGGCATGGCAAACGGTTTGTCCACGTCGCGCACCGGCTGCGGAATGTACTTGTCCACCGCCGCCATCAATTCATCGATCTGCTTTTCCCACTTCTCTTCGCCGTTCAGCGCTCCCAGTGCCGATCCCCGTATCACAGGAATGTCGTCCCCGGGAAACTGATACAGCTTCAGCAGTTCGCGTACTTCCAGTTCCACCAGTTCCAAGCAGCTCGGGATCTTCCACCGAGTCGCACTTGTTCATGAACACCACGATCGACGGCACGCCCACTTGCCGCGCGAGCAGAATGTGTTCCCGCGTCTGCGGCATCGGTCCGTCCGTCGCCGCTACCACCAGAATCGCTCCGTCCATCTGCGCCGCGCCCGTGATCATGTTCTTCACGTAGTCCGCGTGCCCCGGGCAATCGATGTGCGCGTAGTGCCGGTTGGCCGTCTCGTACTCCACGTGCGACACCGCAATCGTGATTCCGCGCTCGCGCTCTTCCGGCGCGTTGTCAATCGAATCGAAGGCTCGAAACGCCACCTTGGGATTGTGCTTGGATAGCACCTTGGTGATGGCCGCCGTCAACGTCGTTTTGCCGTGATCGATGTGTCCGATCGTCCCGATATTCAGGTGCGGCTTATTTCGCTCAAATTTTTCCTTCGCCATCGCTTCAAGTCCTCATTAGGGGCGGGCCCAAGCGGAGCCAACGCCGAATCTTTGGAGCGGGGGACCGGATTTGAACCGGCAACCATCGCCTTGGAAGAGCGAGACTCTACCGTTGAGTTACCCCCGCCCTGCCTGCCTAATCCAAACGACCTCTGGAGCCTGGGACCGGGATTGAACCGGTGACCTCGTCCTTACCAAGGACGCGCTCTACCAACTGAGCTACCCAGGCGAGTTCTGTTTGCTGCATGCAGCGCAACGACAAATACACAAAAAGTATACTTCGCCGCCATTACCAGACTTGCGGTTCAGGTCATTTCCGGCGGCTCGCCGCGAGCACTCGCCACGAGCGGTGCGACCAGATGGTGGACGGGGGAGGATTCGAACCTCCGTAGCCCGCAAGGAGCGGCAGATTTACAGTCTGCTGGTTTTAGCCACTCACCCACCCGTCCGCACGGGGGGAATTTAAGCAAAGAAGGCCACAGTACATGCGCGAAGTTTGCAAAGACAAAAGACACTTTCGCATTCTTCGCGATGCAGGAACCTAATCTCCCGCGATCTTTTGGGAATCTTCCCCTGACTCGAAAAATTTTTGGCAGAGCTGGCGGAGGGATTTGAACCCCCGACCCTCTGATTACAAATCAGATGCTCTACCAACTGAGCTACGCCAGCACGGCGCAAACCGAGAAAATATAACAAAAGGGAACTAGAATTGCAATGGCCCCCTGTGGAAGACCTGTGCAAACCTCTGCCACTCGCCTGCGGGCTCAATTCAACGCCCACACCACCGCCTAAACTTTAAGTCCGTGCTGGAAGAGTTATAGTACACCCTTTAAGCCACCATTGGGAAAGAAATCTTAAAGCCCCCCTGTTTTCAAGCATGCACCCCCGCAAACTCACTTTCATTGCACCCTGCCATAAAAAAAGTAACGGCGATCCGCATAACAAGCGTAAAGTGGATGCAACGTCGGAGAATGGGAAAATCAAGCGTAATCCTCCGCCCGGAGGATATATACGTCTAAAGACTTGGCGCAGCCCGTAACGGACGAAAAGCTCGGAAGCGAACCCAAAAAGTTTTTTATGACCTTGCGGGACATTGCCTTCTGGGTGCGCAGTGCCCGAACAGATTCCGCCCTCGAAAAGCTGCGGGTAGAACACGGTTCGGAAAAAGCCTTTAACCTGCTCTATTCACGCAAGAGCGACCCCTTCAGCTCTGGCTTGTCCTGCTACCGCTATCAGAAATTGAAATACGAGAAATTAATTTCGTTCCTGCCTAAACGGCAGTATCCCAACGTCCTCGATGTGGGCTGTGGCCTTGGTCCTTTCACACGGGAGTTGTCGCCTCATGCAGGCCGCGTGCTAGGCGTGGACCTTTCGGAGCAAGCCCTGATCCAGGCGAGGGATTGCTCAAGCGGCTACTCCAACATGCGCTTCGAGCAGCGGGATATTCAGCACATCGGAAAAATTCAGGGGACATTCGACCTGATCGCCGTGCTGGACGTTTTGTACTATCTTCCCAATCTCTCCAGCGAAATGCTGGAATCAGTTGCGGGACAGCTCGAGTCGCTGCTCGCTCCCGGCGGCCTGCTTCTTCTAGTGAATCACTTTTTCTTCCACTTGGATCCGGCTTCCCGCCAGACGCGCCGCATCCACAATTCATTCCTAGACTGCTCATCCCTGCAATTCGTTTCGGAGAACAAGCGAGCCTTCTATTTGGCCAGTGTATATTCCAAGTGCAAGCCCGCCGAAACGCGAAAAGAGTCAAACCAGAAGCCGCCAAATTAATTTTTCTTATTGCCGACCGAAAATTTGCATAGGACGCGACAGTTCATCATTCGCATGGGCCCGTCCCGCCTACACAATGCTTCGTAGTGCCCACCAGCCGACTCAATACGGCTTTGCCTTAAAGACGAAATTCACGGTTTTCGCCTTCGCTGCCGCTGATGGTTATTTCCTGGCTTTGCTCGCCGTAGGACTCGTGCCAGGCCGTAACGGTGTAGTTGCCCGGGGGCAAATTGGGCAGCCTGAATTCTCCATCGCCGGCAGTAATGGCATAGTGTGAATTTTTCATGACTGCCAGGGTGCCCTTCATCCACGGGTGGATATTGCACTTCACTGGAATAAATTCCGGGCGTGAATACTTATCCTCAATCGGAGGGGCGCCGGGCGGCTGCATTTTATTCCATTCGCGATTGTTGGATGGAAGCGGGTGAATGTTGTGCGACGTCTGATCTTCGTTGACGATCTCGAAATCCTGATTCACCTGGAAGGCCAGGATATGCGGCGCGTAGCGGCAGCCTTTCTGCGTAAGGACCGCCGGCTGCGGCGGTGTGGAATCATCCGGCGCCCCGGCTGAAATGTAGACGACTACATTTTCCAGCGCGTTGTCCGGACCGGTGACCACATTTTCCGCAGCTACCGGTTTGGCGTACTGCTTCGCGCAACTAGGCTCCGTGGACATGTCAATGGTGTGCGGTTTAGCGGGCGTCCCTTCGAAGGTCACTCGCCCGCCAATTGCCCCACCCCCTGGCCTTGCCGAGGAAGAAATTGTCAAAATGCTTAAAATCGCCGCTGCCGCCAGCATTGCTTTCGTTGCTCGCATGGAATTATCCCTCCTGATTTAATTGAAATTTCTCTGCTGCATCGGCTGGGCAGGCTACTTAACGCTAGTTGACTCCAGAACCCGTGGGGGTCCCGGCAAATTTCGCCGCTCTCACGATCTCCGCGCCCTCTTTGGTACTTTCCCAAAGCCGAAGCTCGGGACTCTTGCGCGTAACCTGCAAAGTCCGCAGGTAATGCACAAGGTCCCAAGCTTCCTCCGGCTTGATGACGTCGGCAAAGGAAGGCATGGGAGTGCCGTCAACACCGGTCATAAATATTTTGTACAGATCGTCGTTGGTGGTCCCGCACTTGAAACGCGAGCCGGATTCAAAGTCATAGGGGTGAATCGGCTGATTGGCATTGTCAGTCAAGGAAGCGGCTGACGGGCCGTCGCCTCGGCCTTCCTTCCCGTGGCACTTCCAGCATTCCAGTTTGGTGAAGATTTCTTTGCCATGGCGCAGCCCTTCCAAATTGACCGCAGGCTCGGCAGGCACGTGGACGGGATCGCCGGGCATTTCGCTTTTCCAGCGAGGCGAAAAAGTTTTGATGAATGCCACAAGGTCCGCGCGCTGCTGGTCGGTCAACGCGCTCCACGAGGGCATGTTGGAATTGACGAGCCCACGCTCGATGGCTTTGGCGAGGTCTTCATCGGTGGGCAGAGTGCCCGTGGGCGTGGAGCGGCACTTGAACGTCGCGGCCACGAAATTTCGCGGCATGATATTCAAGTAGGGCGCGTTTTCGCCGTTTCCATCGCCATGAACCCCGTGGCAGCCCCAGCAATAGCGGAAGTACAACTGCTTTCCGGCATCGGCGTGGCCGGTCCGACCGCCGATATGGGATTCCTGTGCCGAGCAAGCGCCGGCTACGGCAAGCGATGCTGCGGCAAGCAGAGCAAGTCGAATCGCGTTGAATGTTCGCATGGTCCACATCCTTGAGCGCCTCAGTAGGCGAAATCGAAGCCAAACAGAAGACTGCTGGTAGTGAGGTCGCGCCCGGTGATAGGAGCGGCGCCCCGTTGCCGCAAGACGGAATATTCGTTGTGAAATGCGAAACCTGCGCGGCTGGAGATAAATGGATAGAAGCGATAGCCAACGGTGACTACGTCCATGTTTCCGAAATTCGCAGGGTTTGTGGAGAATACCTGCTGCGACATGCGGATGGCTTCGTAGCGGCCGATGGCGATGAATCGCGGGTTCAGGTTGTAGTGCGACTCGACCAGCGCGCCATTCCAGGACGGAGAATGCGCACCGGCCGGAAGCGGCGTGTTAGCCGCGGTATTCGACCCAAGAAATGCGCTGTCCCATCCATGGAAATACATGGTGGTGACGTCGAACTTCTTGACGTACCACATGCCGATCAGTCCGGCTCGATAGAAACCCTTGTTGCCTATGCCCGTGCCGGCAACTCCCGCTCCGTTCGAGGAAAACTGAAAATAAGTGGGTTCCTGTCCAATATAGGCAAAGCCGCCAACGCGTTGCAGGCCCAGGCTGCCTATCTGGAACGCTTGGCTGGCCGCAAAATATCCGTTGTAGGATTTTCCAGTGGGAAAATCCGCGGCCCCGTTGTTCGCTGTAAAGTTGGGCTGCCCGTCATTGGAATTTACCAGCGCCGCCGACACGCGCGTGTGGTCGTCCTTTGAATGGCCCATCCATTCCACGCCCACCTGGTTGTCGCCAATTCCGTTGGCATAAAGATTTTCGGAAACGAGCGCGTTGCCGGCCGCTCCCGGCGTAACCAGAGGTTGAAAATGATAATTCTGGTAGAGTCCGCCGACGTCGCTCAGCGTGAGGATGCGTTTTTCGGAAAGTAAATTGTCCAGTTCAAATTTTCCAACCTTGATATTGATCCAGGAACTGCCCAGCAAATTATCCAGGCGCGCGAAGACCGCTTCAAAATGGAATGCCCCGGTGCTGTCCGCCGAAGGCAGAACGTAGAAGGAAATATTTTTCGCCAGCGTGCCGGCAGTGTGAAAATCCAGGCCGCTCCAGTCGAAGCCATGAGTGGTGATCTGGGCCTCGAGCGACGATCCGGGAGCGGAGCCATCGACCACAGAGCGGTTGGTGCTTTCGCGGTGCCAATTCGGTGTGATGCGAAACGTAATCGGCCAATAGGAAGGCTGCTGGTAGATGGGCGAGTCGCGATCGTTCATTAGTTGATAGCCGTTGTCCTTGAACGCTTGGCCAAACGCGCTGAGTTTCGGCCAGGCTTCATGGCACGAAGAACAGGGCATGCCGTATTTCCGCGCGAACGCTGGAATCGGGTGCACGCCGGTCGGCGAGATTGGTAGTGCGAAGGCAGGACGGCTTTCAATCGTCAAGCGCGGCAAAGAGCGAAGCAACACAAATCAGAAATGAAATGGCCTTTGAAGTCTTCTCTCTCACTGGCCGGCCTTTGGCAGGCACGCAAGCTGGCATCTCGGCACTCCTTTTTGAAGTGGACAAATCGATTGTTAACGGAGTATTCATCCGCAAATCACGTCTCGGATTTTTTTCTTCGAGGCAAGCCCGGCCCCGCAGGTATTTCATGTTAGTGGGGACTCGATTGTGTGTTGTCATGGGCTTGTCAACCGTGTGTCAACATTTGTGGAACGATTCGAGGGAAAATTGTGAAAACTGAAATGAGGTAATTCCCATTCAAATTTGGTGGGGTTGCAATTTCGGTCGGCCGGTACACACTTCGATTGCGCGGCGATTCGGCAATTGAGAGAATGAAGTCGGGAAGGGATGTGTCATGCCAAAAACGTGGAAAACTGGAAGTGCCGGAGCCGCGCTCGCGGGCTGCGCTATGATTGCCTGCGGACTTTTTTATTTCAGTTTCGGGCGCGGAAACACCGCCAAGGCTTCGCCCATTCCCGACCTGCTTTCCGCACTTCCCGCGGGAGCGCCCGGTCTGGTCTATATAGACCTCGCCGCCATTCGCACTTCACCTTTTTATCAACACCGGCCTGACAAAGGTCCCATCGCCATTCCCAATCAGGATTACACGGATTTTATTCGCTCCACGGGATTCGATTTTGAAAATGATTTGGATCGCGTGGTGATTGCCTCATGGCCCGCCAGCGCCGCGAGAGACGCTGGAAAAACTGTGGCCATCGCGGAAGGCCGATTCGACCGCGCAAAAATTCGCAACTACGCCATGCTCAAGGGAAAACTCGATCATCAGCAGGGACACGAAGTGTTTCTCTTCCCGGCCAGCGGCCAAACCAGAATGAGCACGCTCACTTTTCTGGACGACCGCCGTATCGCGCTGGTCGCCGGGCCGAGCATCGCTCCCCTTTTGGACAGCAATGCCGATGCTTCCGCGAGCGACCCTGCCAGAGAGCGCGCCGCGCGCCTGGATGGCGCCGCCGCCTACTTCATCACGCGCGTTCCGCCGATTCCGGACAACGCCGGTGGCGCGGGATCGCCTGGCGGCGCAGCCTCCGCGCAATTTCTTGCGCTGGCTCGATCCGTGAAATGGGTTACGCTGGCCGCTCGTCCCGAAGGCGAAAACCTGCGCATGTCTCTCGAAGGAGAGTGTGACAACGCCACGGACGCGCAGCAGTTCAAGTCCGCGCTGGAACTGGTGCGAATGTTCGGACGTGCGGGTCTGGATAGCACCAAGAACAAACAATCGATGGATCCCTCCACGCTTGCCATGCTTCAGGCGATGTTGACCGGTGCGGAAGTTACGCAGGCGGCCGAGCGAGTCCGCATTCTGGTGGAAATTACTCCCGACGTGTGGCACCTCAGCGGCCCCGCAAAACTGTAACAATAATCACATTTGCGGGTGAGCTTTCAAATCTCACCAACCATTCCCTGCAATAAGACGGGGCACGGCTTCGTTGTGGCGCCGGCGTCCCGCCGGCGGTTTTTCTTATCGTAATTTACAGGTTTACAGGCGCAAAACCGCCGGCGAGACGCCGGCGCCACAAAAATCTTGCACTCGCAAGTTGGTCGCGAGACAAAAAAATCAATTATGTTAAGGATGAGAGAATGCCGAATGCGTGGAAGGAACTAATCCGCCGCGGAGGCTTGACGCAAGTAGCGCATGGGGTTGACCGGCGCGCCGTTGATGCGAACTTCGTAGTGTACGTGAGGACCGGTAGAACGTCCGCTGACGCCCACATTGCCAATGGTCTCGCCGCGCTTCAGCTGCTGCCCGGGCAGGACATTGAAGCTCGAAAGATGCCCATAATAGGTGGTCACTCCAAAGCCATGATCGACGACCACCAGCCGTCCGTAGCCCGCGCGTTCGTTGGCCTCGATCACCACTCCGTCGGCTGCGACCCGCACCGCATCGCCATACTGGGAGGAGATATCCACGCCCGTGTGGAAGGCGCCTTCACCGCTGAAGGGGTCCATGCGCTCGCCGAACGTTCCGGTCAGGTGGCCAATCACCGGCCACAAGGTTGGAGTGGAAGTCAGGTCCCCCAAGCCCCCTGAGGAGACCAGTTGCAAGCTGCCGGTGGGAAGCGCCGCCTGGGCCACATTTCGTTCCAAAAAGTTGAATTGCTCAACGGATTGCTCAAACCCGCTGTTGGGGGCCTGCACGGATTCGTCCAGGCCAAATGGGCTCTGCCGAAAACGCATGAAGCCGTAGGTCATGGCCACTTCGGTGGCCAGCGACTGCAGGGAGTTCATTCGATCGTTGGTGTCTTTGACGCTGGATTGCAGCTTCTCGTAATTGTGCTTGAGGGTGTCCTGCTGGCGGCGTAGGGCATTGTAATTGCCCACTTTCCACAGCATGCGCGAGTAGGAGCCGACAGCCGCAAGCACCGTCACGCCGCCCACCACGGCTAGAATTGCAACTAAATGCAGCACATAGTGGGGAAGCGTGATCTTGCGGAAGTTTCCCTTCCGGCTGGATGCCACAAAAAATGTATATGCTTCAGGTTTCATAGTATGAAATCTATAAAGCTAATCTTAAATTGCATTCGTAGGGAGCCAGAGCCGTTCATCCCCTGAGCGGCCATGCCAATCGAGAAACCGTTTGAACCGAGAGCTTTGGTTCGAAACCAGACCCGGCAAGAGTCTAGATTTTAGACCCAGGCAGAGTCAACCCTTAAATTCTTAATTCCAGACATTCAAAATTCGTACGCGATCGGCAACCATACCCTAGAATGTCTATTATCGTCCCATATCAAGGCGGGGGTTTCAACTGTACCAATGGTCAGGGAAGATCAGCTGATCGAAAAGGTGCTCCGGAGGTTCCCTTTTAAAAGGGATGGCCTCCAAGTCGGCATCGGGGACGATGCTGCGATCTTACGGCCCAGCGTTGGCACGGAATGGGCGGTTACCACGGACGCTTTTCTCGAAACGGTACACTTTCTGAGGAAAACTCACCCGGCGGAGGTCGTCGGCTACAAGTCGCTGGCTCGGGCCACTAGTGATATCGCCGCCATGGGAGCCCGGGCTCGATACTTCTTTCTTACCTTGGGCCTTCCGGAAGCTTGCGCCGGGGCGTGGCTGGACGATTTCCTCCAGGGCATGGCGATGCTGCAAGGCGATTTGGCTTGACCCTGGCCGGGGGGGATACCACCAAGTACTCGCAGATCGTTATTAGCCTCACGGTGATGGGAGAAATCGACCGGGGCAAGTCAATTCTGCGTTCCGGCGCAAAGCCCGGAGACTTGCTATTCGTCAGTGGAAGGCTGGGAGAAGCTGAGCTTGGTTGGCGCTTGATGCAAGGGAAACTGCACAAGCAACCGCGCTGGGGCGGCCTTCTGAAGAAACATCTTTACCCAGAGCCGCGCCTGGCCCTTGGGCAGTGGCTTGCCGTCCGCCGGTGTGCCACTTCAATGATAGACACCTCAGACGGCCTATCCACCGACCTGGGGCACGTTTGCAAGGCAAGCGGGGTTGGCGCAAGGATATGGGCGGAAAAATCCCGGCTGTCCGGGTGCCTCCGGAACTGCGGCGCCGAGGCTTCGATCGACTGCGGCTGGCCCTGCTTGGCGGCGAGGACTATGAGTTACTTTTCACCGTGCCGAAGAGATTAGCGGGCCGCCTACCTCACAAAGTGGCGGGAATTCCGGTGACCCAAATTGGCGAAATCACACGCGAGAAGAAGGTGGTTCTCGTTGGCTCTGATGGAATCAGCACACCGCTTCAAGCAGCAGGTTGGGACCCCTTCCGCGAAAGCCACTGAAGAATTTCAGAACGAGAGAAGACGGCAGGAAATCACTGCAGACGATTCTTCGCCCTGAAGGGGCGGAGAGCCCTTGCGCCCTTACAGGGCGCACCGCAAACGACGGATTATGATCCCCGGGGCGTTGCCCCGGGCTAGTCACCGGAGGCGCCTTCAGCGCCTGAAATGATCAGCTGTATCAAACTTTGGGATTTCCGTTTCGTGCGGGTTTTCGGTTCTGCACGCTAAGGGTTGCCGGTTCAACCGGTCAATGCAACACCCTGTAACCATTTGATCCGACAGTGCTTCCCAACGAGAATTGATCGGTGCAACCGTACTCAATCAAAACCTATACAGGGCTTTTGATTTGTTTGATTTAATGCTCGCGGACTAAAACAGCCTCGCAGACACTTTTAAAAGGGGTTAGGCAAGTGTTGCGTCGACCCATTGAGACCACCGTATTTATGAGATGACTTCGAACCACAAATCACGAATCAAGCTACTTATGGACTCGGATCGCCTTCGGCGGAGCAACCCGCGCCAGCGCACTTCCCTGCGGTCGAGCGTCCGCCGAGCGCAACCCGCGCGCCAGCTCTTGCTGCACAAACGAAGTGAATGCCTGCATCTGGTGTTGCATCTCAGCCATTTTTTCGCGCATGTTTAGAATGATTTCGATTCCCGCGAGGTTGACGCCCATTTCGCGCGTCAATGTCAGGATCACTTCCAGCCGTTCCAGATCGGAATCCGTGTAAAGCCGTGTGTTGCCGTCCGAGCGCGAGGGTTTGAGCAGGCCCACGCGTTCATAGAGGCGCAGCGTTTGCGGATGCAATTTGTACAATTCCGCCACCGCCGAAATCATGTATCCGGCACGGGCCTTTTTTCGTTTTGTGGTAACGCGCGCCATTGCCGTGCTCCTCAGGCCTTGGCCCGGTCAAAAAGATCCTTGCGCGGATCCTCCGGGGCAAGCTTCTCCAGTTCCTTCAAGAGTTCACGAACGCGCTCGTCCACCGGCTTTGGGACTACCACTTGCAGCTCAACATACTGGTCTCCGCGCTGTCCAGGAGTGCGAACCGAAGGCACGCCTTTTTCACGCAGACGCAGTTTCTGTGCGCTATTGGTCCCTGGTGGAATGCGCAGCAGAGAACGCCCATCGATGGTGGGCACTTCAATCTTCGCGCCCAGTGCCGCTTCGGTGACGGTGATGGGCACGGTGGTGTAAAGGTCGTCGCCGCGGCGGTCGAAAAACGGATGAGCCTGAACGTCGGTGATGATGTACAGGTCTCCCGGCGGTTCGCCGGCGGTTCCTGCATTGCCTCGTCCGGGGACGCGCACGCGCGAGCCGGTTTGCACTCCGGCTGGAATTCGAATTTCAATCGTGTCGGCGCGCCGCACGCGGCCATCGCCGCCGCAGGTGCGGCACATATTTCGAACGCGCCCGGAGCCGCCGCAGCGCGAGCAGGTCAGGTTGAAGCGCATCTTCCCGCTGGTTTGCGTGACTTGTCCAGAGCCGCCGCAAGCGGTGCAGGTTTGCGGCTGGCCGATGGTCCCCGTGCCGCGGCACTCGGTGCAGCTATCGAGCCGCGAGATGGTTAGTTTTTTTACCGTGCCGCGCACGGCTTCCCAGAAACTGATTTCGATCTGATATTCAAGACTCGATCCCGGCTCGGCATGTGAAGGAGCTTCGACCGCCCCTCCGCCGCCGCGAAAAAATTGGCTGAACAGGTCCTTGAAACTCGGCCCGGCGCCACCTGCAGCGCCGCCGCCTCCGCCGCCACCAAAATCAAATCCGCCAAAATCAAAATGAACGTCCCCGTCATTGCCAGGGCCGGGCATTCCGCCCGCGCCCGGAGTCTCGAAGCCAAACTGATCGTACATCTGCCGTTTCTTGGTGTCGGATAAAACGTCGTAGGCTTCCTGCACCTGCTTGAATTTTTCTTCCGAGGACTTGTCGCCTGGATTCAGGTCAGGATGATATTTGCGCGCGAGTTTGCGGTAGGCCGCACGGATATCCTTCTGCACGGCTTTGCGCGAGACGCCCAGCAGTTCGTAGTAGTCTTGTTTGGTAGTTGTGGCCATATAAGATCAGTGGTTCGTGACTCGTGATTCGTGACCCGTGAAACGCAAACCTGCGCGGGGTGGGTCTTCGGGTGCCGCACCCTTGCGGGTCTTGCAAGGGTGCGGGTTTTCAATCCGCCCATCGCCAAACTCCCGGATCACCTGGACTCTAAACCCGCACCCTTTGAAAAGCACAAAGGGTGCGGCACCCCAGGAACATCCCGGAACGCTCGCATTGCTTCTTGCCATTTCTCAATGCCTTACAACTTTTCCCACTGCGCGTTGATGGCCGCCAGTTCCTGCTGTTCGCGCTGGTGTTCGTCGCGGCGTCGGCGGCGTTCTTCGTCAAGCTTTCCGCCCATGGACGCTTCCTTTTGATTGGCGCGATCGATCCATCGATCCACCCATGCCGTGCGCGCGGTTACGCTGGGAATGTCCGAGCGAAATCGAATAAAATTTCCGCTGACTTCCACGGCGCGGGGCAGGAAGTCGGGCGGCGGCGCTTGCTGCGTTTCATAAAACAGGCGCTTCCAATCGGCCGTGGGCGATTCCGAAATGGCAATTTGAATCATGAACAAATCTTCCCGCAATTTTTGAATGGCCTGCGGCGGCCCACTGCGCTTAATGCCCTCGTACGTCGTCAACGCCGGCTCCTGTAAAAATTAGAGAATTCGTTCCGCGCGGCGGAGCATCGAGCGCCTCCGCGCGGAACATTCCGCATGGTTCTTAATTCGGCTTCTTGTTTTCATCGACGTCCACGTACTCGGCGTCGATCACTTCGCCTTCCGGCGCCGCGCCTGGTGCGCCCTTGGGCGCGCCCGGCCCTGCATCCGTTGAACCCGTGCCGCCCGCCTGCCCTCCGCTTGCCGCCGCGGTTTTGTAAAGCACTTCCGCGAGCTTATGCGAGGCGCTTTCCAGCGTCACGGTGGCCGACTGAATCTGTTCGACGATGCCGCCGGCCAGCGCTGATTTCGCCGCCGCCACGGCTTCCTCCACCGGCTTGGTGTCGGTTTCGGAAAGCTTTTCGCGATTGTCCGCGATCAGCTTCTCGACCTGATACACGCGGTTATCGAGAATGTTTCGCGCCTCGATTTCCACGAGTTTCTTCTTGTCTTCCTCTGCGTGGGCCTCTGCGTCAGATCGCATTTTCTCGGCTTCTTCCTTGCTGAGCCCTGTGGAAGCCGTGATGGTGATCTTCTGCTCCTTGTTCGTGGCGCGATCTTTTGCCGAGACGTTCAGGATGCCGTTGGCGTCGATGTCAAAGGTGACTTCGACTTGCGGCATTCCGCGCGGAGCCGGCGGAATTCCCATCAAGTGGAATTTGCCGAGCGTGCGATTGTCGGGCGCCAGCTTGCGCTCGCCCTGCAAGACGTGAATTTCAACCGATGGCTGGTTGTCCGCCGCGGTCGAGAAAACTTCCGACTTGCGCGTGGGAATGGTGGTGTTCCGCGGGATCAGCACGGTCATCACCGAGCCAAGGGTTTCAACGCCCAGCGACAGAGGTGTAACGTCCAGCAGCAGGATGTCCTTTACTTCTCCGCCCAGCACGCCTCCCTGAATCGCCGCGCCTACCGCTACAACTTCGTCCGGATTGACGCCCTTGTGCGGCTCCTTGCCACCAAAGAGGTCCTTGACGATCTGCAGCACGCGCGGGATGCGCGTCGAGCCTCCCACCAGGACGACTTCATCGATCTTGTCCGGCGTAACGCCCGCATCCGAAAGGGCTTGCTTGGTGGGCCCAATGGTTCGCTGCAGAATGTCTTCCATCAATTGCTCGAGCTTGGCGCGCGTCAGTTTCAATTGCAGGTGCTTGGGGCCGGAGGCGTCCGCCGTCAAGAATGGCAGATTGATGTCCGTCTCCTGCATTTGGGAAAGCTCGATCTTGGCTTTTTCCGCGGCTTCCTTCAGCCGCTGCACAGCCATGCGATCCTTGCTGACGTCAATGCCCTGATCCTTCTTGAATTCGGCGATCAGCCAATCGACCACGCGATTGTCCACGTCGTCGCCGCCCAGATGCGTGTCGCCGGCCGTGGCTTTGACTTCGACCACACCTTCGCCCACTTCCAGAATGGAGATATCGAACGTGCCGCCGCCCAGGTCGTAAACCGCGATGGTCTCGTCCTTCTTCTTATCCAGACCATAGGCCAACGCTGCCGCCGTTGGTTCATTGATGATGCGCAGAACTTCCAGGCCGGCCACTTCGCCCGCCTGCTTGGTAGCCTGCCGCTGGCTGTCATTGAAATAAGCCGGCACGGTGATGACTGCCTTGGTCACTTTTTCTCCAAGGAAATCCTCGGCGGCTGACTTCAATTTTTGCAAAATCATCGCGGACAGTTCCGGCGGGGTATAAGCCTTGCCGAAAATTTCGACGCGCGCGTCGTCATGCGGCCCCTTTACAACTTTGTAGGGCACGCGCTTGGTCTCTTCGTTCACCTCATCAAACCTGTGGCCCATGAATCGCTTAATCGAATAGACGGTGTTTTCCGGATTGGTTACAGCTTGGCGCTTGGCCACTTGCCCGACCAGCCGCTCACCCGTCTTTGTGATGGCAACCACCGAAGGGGTGGTCCGCCCACCTTCCTGGTTCGGAACTACAATCGGTTCGCCACCTTGCATCACGGCAACAACTGAATTGGTTGTGCCCAGATCGATTCCAATAATTTTGCTCATAACTCGCTCCCATCCTCCCTATCTCGCCCAGTAAGCACTGGCATGAGTGCATTAGACGCATGCATTCTACATATTGAGTGTATCATTGTCAAGTCTTTTGACTATACTATATCCATAGCATTTTCAGTGCTTTATAGGCATAATTCGCTGGCTACTTGATTTTTTGCTCTGCTCCCCACTGTCAAACTGAAATTGCTTTGCATCCAGCATCCGTCGCTCCGGACGGCTTGCGACCATGCGCAAAAGCCGAAAGAATCGGCCCGAGGCGGATAACCCCTTGGTAAGCCCATACGTCAAAGTTGAGTAATACAGGCGGCCGGGCTTTTCAGCGGTTACCGATATCGGTGCAGAAAAACCAGTTTTGGGGTTAGAATGCGTTGCTCAATTAACCCTGAGGAGATTGTCGCGTGAAATTGCCATCCGTCCGCCAAATTAGGTTGCTCACTTTAGTCGCGTTGTGCGCCATGGCAACGGCCGCTTTTGCCCAGCCCCAGGCAAAGGCGCCCGCGGCTACTGCCACGAAGGCCGCCGCCGCGCCAGCCGCGAATCCGACCTTTCAAAAAGGAATTGGAAATCCGAGCGCGCCAATCACCATGGAAGTATTTGGAGATTTCCAATGCCCCGCATGCCGTGGTTTTTTTGAAGGCACTGTGAAGCAGGTGATCGACGATTACGTTATTCCCGGCAAGGTGTACATCATTCATCGCGACTTCCCGCTGGAAATGCACCCGTACGCTCGGCAGGCCGCGCGGCTTGCCAATGCTGCGGCGGAATTCGGACAATTCGAGGCCATCGAACGGGCTTTGTACGATCACCAGGATGAATGGTCCACCAAGGGAAATATTGATGAAGTCATGGCCACGTATTTTCCGCCGGCGCAATTCAAGAAATTCCAGGCGTTTGAAACTTCGCACGTCAGCGAGATCAACGCCTCCATCGAGCGCGACCGCGCCCTGGGCGTGCAGCGCAACGTGAATCAGACGCCCACGGTGTACATTACGTCCAAGGGCAAGACCGAAGCGCTGCCCGGCGGCGGTGTGGACTACAAGCTGCTGAAAAGTTATTTTGACTATTTGCTGCGCCAATAATCATGGCCTCCACTGCCATTCCAACAGAAACTTCTGCGCGCCCTGCTGCGTGGCCATCGGCTCTGCTGGCCATTGGGCGCGTGGCGCTGGGCTTGGTTTTCCTGGTGGCCGCTTATGCCAAGCTTCACTTTGCGGGCGAGTGGCACCTGCGCGACTACCAATTCTTCTTCGCCATGGCCATCGATTCCTACAAAATGCTGCCAATTTCCGCGGTGCAGCTGATGGCGCTAGTCCTTCCATGGTTTGAGCTGGTCTTGGGAGCACTGCTGATTGCCGGCATCGGCCTGCGTTTCATCGGCACGGTCACCAGCGGGTTGCTGCTGGTGTTCATCGGCGCCATGACGCGCGCCAAAATTCTGGGCCTTGAAATCAATTGCGGGTGTTTCGGCAACAACGAAAAGTTGGGCACGGCCACGCTGATTCGTGACAGCAGCCTGCTGTTTCTGGCGCTGGCCGTCACGATTGGAGCGTTTCTCATCAAGAAACGTCGGGACACAAGTTCCGCCTGATCCGCGCGTTACACTTACCGGTTTGCGCTAGAATGATTCTCCCATGGTAGATCTTCCGCCGATCACGCTGCGTCTGCGCGGTCGCAAAGTTGTCGGGCGCGTTGCCTTCATATTGCTGCTGCTCGGCTCGATTGCCGTTGGCACCTCGGCAGGGTTGCTGTTTGTGTATTCCAGCGATCTCCCGCAGATTCGCGCCCTCGAGGATTTTCAACCCGACGTTGTCACCGAGCTTTACGCCGACGATGGCCAGGTTGTGGGCAACTTCGCTCTGCAGCGCCGCGTGCTTCTCACCTACGAGCAATACCCGCAAGTCCTGAAGGACGCCATTCTGACCACCGAGGATCAGCACTTCGATGAGCATTGGGGCGTGGATTTCACGCGCGTGGCCGGCGCAGCCTGGAAAGATATTCTTGCGCGCCGCGTTGTGGAGGGCGCCAGCACCATCACCATGCAACTGGCCGGCACACTTTTTCTGGACCGCTCGGATCGCCGCATGGGCCGAAAAGTTCAGGAAGCGCTGCTGGCTCTGCAAATCGAGCGGCACTACACCAAGCAGCAGATTTTTACCATGTACGGCAATCAGATTTATCTGTCTCACGGCACGTACGGATTTGAAGCGGCATCGGAATATTATTTCGGCAAGCCTGTTGGAAAATTGAACATTCAGGAAGCGGCATTGCTTGCGGGATTGATCCGCGGCCCGAGCTACTCGCCGATCCTTCACGCGCAACGCGCCCTGGCGCGGCGAAATCTGGTGATCGAGCTTATGGCGCACTCGGGCAAGATCACCGACGCGCAGGCGCGGCAGGCCATCGCGCAGCCGCTGGGGCTGCATCAACAAGCCCCGCGAAATACGCTGGCGCCGTACTACGTTGAAGAAATCCGCAAATATCTGGAGAGCACCTATGGCACGGAAATGGTGCACCAGCGCGGGCTGCGCGTGTACACCACGCTCAACGTAAACATGCAGAAGGCCGCCAACCGCGCCATTCGCGACGGCCTGCACGCCTATGACCGGCGGCACGGCTGGCGCGGCAAGCTGGACAACATCCTGGCGGACAAGAGCGACACGCTGGACTCCTACGAAGACGATGACTGGCGCTGGCCCATCGCCAAAGGCGATTACGTGCAGGGCCTGGTGACGGCCGTGGACGATAAAGCCGCCACCGTCAAAATCGGCACGCTGCGCGCGCTGCTCACGCCAGCCGGATTTTGCATGGACGAGTCACAAATCTCCCAGAGAATTGTTCAAGGCCGGCGATCTCGCGGAATTTAATATCAAGGACATCAACGGAACCGTCGCACACGTGCAACTGGAACAGAACGTCGCCCCGCAAGCGGCCATCGTGGCCATCGACAATCCTACTGGCGAGATCAAGGCAATGGTTGGCGGCTACAGTTTTGACGAATCGAAATTCAACCGTGCCACGCAGGCGCAAAGGCAGGTTGGGTCCTCATTCAAAATTTATGTTTTCTCCGCGGCCGTGGAGCAGGGCGCAACTCCTTTTGACACCATACTCGACGCTCCCTTTACCACCATGAGCGGCGGCCAGGCTTATTCGCCGCACAACTACGATGAAAAATTTGAGGGTGTGATTACGCTGCGACGCGCGCTGGACGGCTCGCGCAACGTTCCCGCCGTGAAGCTGGCTGAAAAAGTCGGCATGAATACGGTAATCGACATGGCCCGGCGTTTTGGCATCACCAGTCCCCTGCCGCCTTATCTGCCCATCGCACTGGGCGCGGCGGATTTGAATCTGCTGGAACACACATCGGCGTTCACCGTGTTTCCCGACGATGGCATCCGCATCGATCCGCACATGATTCGCCGCGTGACCACTTATGACGGCGCTCTTCTGGAACAGGCGCATCCCTTGGTTCACGATGTGGTGGAACCTGACGTGGCACGCACCATGACCGCCATGCTTCAAGACGTTGTCGAACGCGGCACTGGAATGCCTGCGCGCGCTCTCGGCCGTCCAGCGGCAGGCAAGACGGGCACGACCAATGATTTCACCGACGCGTGGTTCATCGGCTTCACGCCGGAAATAACTGCGGGAGTCTGGGTCGGTTTTGACGACAAGTCGGTGTCACTGGGCAAGCCCGAGACTGGAGCAGTTGCGGCGCTGCCGGTGTGGCTCGAATTCATGCAGGGCGCGCTGGAGGGCAAGCCAGTGCTGCAGTTCCAAAATGTGGTGCCACTGGATAAAGTTGCGCTCACCAAAAATGTGAAAGTGGATACGCCGGACACTGCTCCCGAAGACGCGGGCGAGGGCCCCACCACGCTGGACGCCGCCCCGGTAAACAGTCCATCCATCCCCGAGGGCAAGCCTCAAGGCGAGGCTCCAGCCAAAGCGATCCCGCCGCCGCAAAATCCAACAGCTGCGCCCGCTCCTCACAACTAGCGCGCCCTTCTCACGATCGACGTGCATTCAATTTTGTCTTGAAGGACATCTACTAAAGTAGCTGGGGTACATGTACACGCCGTAGGGGCACGGCAGTGCCGTGCCCCTACAACCGCAACGCCAGCAGAATGTGAAGTTATTTCAACAAAAATCCATGGGTCTAAAGGCCGCTTGTGAGAAATCCAGGCTAGCGTGGATTTTTCAATGCCTCTTCAAATTTTTTCTTCGCTGCTCTGCATGAATATTTATCTGTGTGAATCTTTATCCGTGTGAATCCGTGTTCATCCGTGGTTTCCTTTCCGTCTTTTCCACATTCGCGATTCTTTCCACAGGAGAGGACATCTTGCGCAACTTCGGCGGCGCGCCTATGCTGGTTTTATGGCGCAACCTGATTGCCCGATATGCGGCGGTGCTGGATGGAAGACCGTTGAGCGCGTCTCGGAAGAAGAAAACTTGAAGCGTGTTTCCTGGGAAAAGCCCATCGAGGGCACCAACACCAGGAGGCGCGTGTGGGCCGTGCCCTGCGATTGCACGGGAAAAGACCGCGCCGCGCGCGTGCTGAATCGCGCGCGCATTCCCAATCGCTACAAGCACTGTGACTTCGACAATTTTGACAAGGACCTGTATGACACAGCTCCCGATTGCATTGCCTGGAACCGCAGCCTGGAACAGGCCAAGCTGGTGATCGAAGCGTTTTCCCGCGATTATCCGGCGGGCAACGACACAGGACTTCTGATCATTGGCCCGTGCGGCGCAGGCAAAACGCATCTAGCCGTGGCCGCGCTCCGGCAAATCGTTTTGCGCGGACACAACGGACTTTTTTACGACTACCGCGATCTGCTCAAGGAAATTCAGGGCAGCTACAATTCGGAGAGCCAGACCAGCGAACTTGGCGTTCTTGAACCCGTGCTGACCGCCGACGTTTTGTTGCTCGACGATCTCGGCGCAGGAAAATCTTCACCGTGGGCGATGGAAACCGTCGGCCACATCCTGAACACGCGCTACAACGAAAAGCGCGTCACGATTCTGACCACAAATTATCTCGATAACAACGGGCCCACTCCCATGCCATCGCCTCGAAGCCCGCGCATGCCTTCCGGCCAAGCCGTTTCTCCCTCGCGTGAGGATTCTCTCACCGACCGCCTGGGCATGCGCATCCGCTCGCGCCTCTACGAAATGTGCCGCACCGTGGAACTCTTCGCTCCCGACTATCGCCGCGAAGTTCGCCAGGCGGGGCGTGTGAGATCGTAATTTGTGATTTGTGGCGTAGGGAACGAACAGGAAGTTCACAATTAAGAGTTTAGAGTCGAGAGGTTCCAATGAACCCCGCCACCATTGGCTGGGAAAAGTTTCGCTCTGAGCTCTCAGCTCTCGACTGTCAACTCTTGACCGTCCACAAATCACGATTCACGAATCACAGCTCTCCCTCCGAGCTTTCATTGACATAGGCCACAGGCCGCGGGTATCATCGCCTCGGTGCGGCACCTGGGTGGGAAGCCGCGTCTCCTTCCTTGCACCTCCCCGTGACATGGAAGATTAACCCAGGCATTTACCCGTAGGGAACAAGGCATGAACCTCACTGGAGGCAGTCAGATGTTTTCCGACAATGAAAACCCCGGCGCGGAGCTTTCCGCCGGACAGATCGGCAACCGCCGCAGCAGCGGCGCCGGAACAAACCGCAAACGTAGAAACCGCAGAGACTGCGGTTCCCGCGCAGGATTCTGCCGGTGTGGCTGCAACTCCGGCCGGAGAGCCGTCAGTTGTAACCGTGAATCCCTCGGAACCTGTGGCCGCGCCGGATGGCGTTGCCGCCGTCGAGCATTCCAACGTGAGCGACGTGGTGGAAGGTGCAGCCGATGCCGGCGAAGCCTCTACCGAGTCGAACGCGGAGATGGAACAGCTGATGGAGCAGTACGCCGCGCCGCATCAGGCACCGGCGGAGGGCGAGATTGAATCCGGCCAGGTCGTTGCGATTACCGATCTCGGCGTGGTGGTGAATCTGGGCGGCAAGACCGAAGGTCTGATTCCCGCGCAGGAGTTTGCCGAGCTCGATGGGCCGTTCCCGCTGGTGGTTGGCGAACCGGTCGAGGTTCAACGCACGGGCGACCGCAAAGAAGGCATGGTGCTGCTGTCGTACCAACGCGTACGGCGGCGGCGCGCCTGGGCCAAGATTGAAGAGGCCTACCGGAACAAGGCCGACATCACCGGAAAAGTTGTGGATCAGCATCAAGGGCGGCCTGGTGGTGGACATCGGCGTGCGCGCGTTTTTGCCGGCCTCGCAAGCCGATCTGCATCCGGTGCGCGACCTGAACGATTGGAAGGACCGCGAACTGACCGTTCGCGTGCTGAAGATGAATCGCAAGCGCGGGAACATTGTGGTGAGCCGCCGCGCGATTTTGGACGAGCAGGTTGCCTCGCAGCGGCAGTCCATGCTGGACAACATGGCCGAGGGCCAGATCGTGAAGGGCGTGGTCAAGAATGTTACCGGCTACGGCGCGTTCGTGGACCTGGGCGGCATCGACGGGCTGCTGCACATCACGGACATGTCCTGGGGCCGCGTGGAAAGCCCGCTGGACGCCGTGACGTCCGGGCGAAGAAGTGGAAGTCAAGATCCTGAAGTACGACAAGGAAAAAGGGCGCGTATCGCTGGGCCGCAAACAATTGCTGCCCGATCCGTGGGCCTCGGTGCTGGAGCGCTACACCAAGGGTACAAAGCTGTCCGGCAAAATCATGGGCCTGACGGATTACGGCGCGTTTGTGGAACTCGAGCCGGGCATCGAAGGACTGGTGCACGTCAGCGAGATGAGCTGGTCCAAGCGCAAGCAGCATCCCTCGAAAATCGTGAAAGTGGGCGACGAGGTGGATGTGGTTGTGCTGGGCGTTGATTCGAACGAGCGGCGCATTTCGCTGGGCATGAAGCAGGCGCAGTCCGATCCGTGGCACCGAGCTCGCGGAAAAATATCCGGTGGGCACGGTGGTCAACGGAAAAATCCGCAACCTGACCGAATTCGGCGCGTTCCTGGAAATCGAGGAAGGCTTCGACGGTCTGATCCACGTCAGCGATATTTCCTGGACCGGGCGAATCAAGACTCCTGCCGACGTTTATAAGAAGGGCGACGCGGTCGAAGCCAAGGTGCTGAAGATCGATCAGGCCACGCGCCGCGTGTCGCTGGGCGTCAAGCAGGTGAACGACATCTGGTCCATCTGGTTTGAGAAGCACAAGGTTGGCGATCTGGTGCGCGGAAAAGTTTCGCGCGTCACCACGTTTGGCGCGTTCGTGGATTTGGCCGAAGGCATCGAAGGTCTCTGCCACATTTCGGAGATCGACGAACGCCGCGGCAAGGGAGAGAAGGCCAGATGCTCCGCCGCGCCCAGGGGTGCGGCAGAGCGGGCTGCTCGATCCCGGCCGCGACTACGAATTCAAGATCGTAAAGATCAGCCGGGACCAGCATAAAATCGGTCTCAGCTATCGCGCCGCGCAAAAACAGGCCGAGCGCCGCGACATGGATGATTACCGCTCGTCGAAATCGTCCGCGAAAGCAACGATCGGCGATGCCATCATGGCCAAGCGTTCTCTATAGCCGTTTCGGCGACCCCCCGGCCGGAACTGTAAATAATATTTCCATTCAGCCCGATTTGGTGATATGGAATTGCCACCAAAGGCAGCTCGCCGGGGGGATTTTTCCCAGCGAGCCGAGTGGCGCGTTCCCGAGGCGCGTCCAAGCCTGGCACCGTAAGGTGCAAATTTAGGATGTAGGCGGAGCATACATCGATGACCGATTCCACCGTGACAAAGGCGGACCTGGTAGAAGAAGTGGTTCGCGTCACAGAACTTCCACGCAAAGAATCCGAGGCCGTCGTCGAAACAATTTTCGAAAGCATCATCGGCGCGCTGCAAGGCGGCGACCGCATCGAAATTCGCGGCTTCGGCAGCTTTCGCACACGCCAGCGCCGCGGACGCACCGGGCGCAATCCCAAGACCGGCGCAAAGGTCGAAGTGCCGCCCAAGAAGATCCCATTTTTCAAACCCAGCAAGGAGTTGAAGGACCACGTCAACTCAGGCGCTCCTGCCGCACCGGCTGCTCCGCGCCGGGAAACACGCCGGCTGTGCCGCCAAGCTAAGCTGGAAGCACGCCGCGCGCGTCTGCCCATTGCCGTCCGCGGACAAAACTTTCTATGGATTACCTCTGGACGCCCTGGCGCTATCGATACGTCACCGAAGCCAAGAACGTATCGGGCTGCGTTTTCTGCAATGCTGCTGCCGCAAACAGCGATGAGGAATGGCTCATCGTCCATCGCGCCGTGAAAAATTTCGTCATCCTGAATCGCTACCCATATACCGCGGGCCACGTAATGGTCGTGCCCTACGAGCACACGG
This sequence comes from uncultured Acidobacteriota bacterium, assembly GCA_963825365.1. Classification (GTDB taxonomy): domain Bacteria; phylum Acidobacteriota; class Terriglobia; order Acidiferrales; family UBA7541; genus Palsa-360. Next base: position 562,596 of record CAWGSV010000005.1, read on the forward strand.
CCGATTTTTCGGGGCTTGAACGGGAAACCGCCGCGGAAATGATGCTGCTCTCGCAGCGCGTGCAGGGCGCCATCGACGACGTTTATCATCCGGACGGCTTCAACCTGGGCATGAACCTGGGACTCTCGGCCGGCGCCGGAATAGCCGATCACCTTCACCTGCACATCGTGCCGCGCTGGGCCGGCGACACAAATTTCATGACCACAGTTGGCGAGACGCGCCTGGAGCCGGAAGAGCTTTCCGTGACTTACACCAAGCTGCGCAAGGCGCTGGTTCGTAGTCCTGCGTGGGACAGGCTTCAGCCTGTCAGGTTTAGACTTGTGGCAGGCGCTACTCAAAACCAGACAGGCTGAAGCCTGTCCTACATCATCCCGGAGACGCTGTTGAATTTTTCCCTCACCGAAGAGCAAACATTGCTGCAGCGCACGGTGCGGGAGTTCGCCGAAAACGAAGTGAAGCCGCACGCGCGCGAAATTGACGAGAGCGGACATTTTCCCGCGCGAAACATTTCGCAAGGCGGCCGAGCTTGGCCTGACCGCCGTGGCCATTCCGGAATCCGAAGGCGGCGCAGGATTCGACCACCTTTCCTATTCCATCGTGATCGAGGAAATTTCCCGCGTGTGCGCTTCCACCGGCGTGATTCTCTCGGTGCAAAATTCGCTGTACTGCGATCCCATTCATCGCTTCGGCACGGAAGAGCAGAAAAAACAATTTCTATTGCCTTACGCGCGCGGCGAAAAAATCGGCTGCTACGCGCTGACCGAGCCGCAGGCAGGCTCGAACGCGGCGGCGCTTACCACCAAAGCAGTGCGCAAGGGCGACCGCTACGTCATCAACGGCACGAAGGCGTGGATCACCAGCGGCGGCGTGGCGGACGCGGCCATCGTGTACACGAACACCGATCCCGCGAAGGGCGAAAAAGGAATCACGGCGCTCGTCGTGGAGCGCGGCACTCCCGGCTTCAAGGTGGGCAAGGAAGAAAAGAAGCTCGGCATTCACGCCACGGCCTGCACGGAATTGTCCTTCACGGATTGCGAAGTGCCCGCCGCGAATCGCATCGGAAACGAAGGCGAGGGATACAAGATCGCGCTCTCGACGCTCGACGGCGGGCGCATCGGCATCGCCGCGCAGGCCACGGGCATCGCGCAGGGCGCGCTGGAGCAGGCGCTGGCCTACTGCCAAAGAGCGGCAGGCGTTCGGCCATCCCATCGCGGATTTTCAGGCCATCCAATTCATGCTGGCGGACATGGCCACGGAAATTGACGCGGCGCGCCTCTTGGTGCGCAAGGCCGCCTGGAAATCAGGATACCGGCGGCCGCTTTTCCATGGAAGCTTCCATCGCGAAACTTTTCGCCTCGGAACTGGCCACGCGCGTGACGCACAAGGCCATTCAAATTCACGGCGGCAACGGCTACAGCTCCGAATATCCCGTGGAGCGCATGTACCGCGACGCGCGCATCACCGAAATTTACGAAGGCACCAGCGAAATCCAGCGCCTGGTGATTGCGGCGTGGGTGTTGAAGAGCCATTAGAAATGGGTTATTCCGATGTCCCTTAAGAAGCGGCTATTGATTGCATTGGTTGTAGTTCTGTTGCTATCTATCCCCATCGCTCGCCTGTGCGTTGGAATTCCATTCGTGCCTCCATCAAGCCGAGAGATTGTTGTACGCCTAAGTGGGCTCCCAATCCCAATGTTTGTACAATCATTGGACGCGGTAGAGAAATGCAGCGGTATGCTCTGCAAGGATTATTACGGCCGTGGTCTTATTCACCTTAGCCCTGCCCCTTGTGAGAAGGTTACAGCCGCAGCAAAGATGCAAGGTTGGCTCTCATTACCTGTCCCGGGGATCTGACTTCGTTCAGGAAACCGGAGCCCCATCGATACCGTTTAAGGGTTATTTTCGTTTTGAACAGAAGCGTCCTGTATGAGCATATGTTTGCTTGGATCGATACTGCGTCATGCCGAGTTTACGCCGAACTCGATATAACATAAGAATTCGTCTAACGCTCCTATCATGCAAGAACTCGATTCCACCGTTGAATTTGACGCCTGCGCGCGACAGCGAATTTTTCGCCGCCGTCCCCGCGCTGCCTGCCGTGTTTGCCATCGAGCCTCGCGCGGAACTGGCTGGCGCGAAACCTTACTTGCTGCGCACGGCGAATTTGCGGCAGCGGCTTATCGCGCCTGCTCGGGCCGCCCGATCCCGCTACCAAGCGGCTGAATTTGCGCGAATTTGCCGCGCGCGTGCGTTACCGCGTCGTGGGATCGCCATTTGAATTGAGTTTTCTGCACTGGCAGCACGCGCGGCGGATGTGGCCCGCGGAATATCGCGAGCGCATGCGAATGCGGCCGCCCGCCGTGCTCAAAGTCAGCCTCACGAATGCCTATCCGCGCTGCTACGCCACGCGGCGCATCAGCGCCAGCGGATTTTATTTCGGGCCTTTCCAGTCGCGCCGCGCGGCCGACACGTTTGCTTCCGGCTTTCTCGATCTGTTCAAAATTCGCCGCTGCCAGATCAAGATTCGCCGCGATCCGGATTTTCCCGGCTGCATTTATTCGGAAATGAAAATGTGCCTCGCGCCGTGCTTCGCGGGCTGCACGCAGGAAGAGTACGACGCGGAAGTGGGCCGCGTTGTCGCGTTTCTGGCGACGGGCGGCGCTTCGCTCACGGCGGAGCTGGAGCGCGAACGCGAGGCGGCCAGCGAAGCGCTCGATTTCGAGCGCGCCGCTGCCGTTCATCGCCGCATCGAAAAAGCGGCGGAAGCGTTGCGCGGCCTGCCGGATCTCGCGCGCCGCCTGGAAGATCTCAACGCCGTTGTCTTGCAGCGCGCCGCGGAAGAAAACACGGTGGCCGTATTCGTGGTGCGCGCCGGGCGCATCGAGGAGCCGCGCCTGTTGCGCTTCGCCGAACTTGCCGGCGAGCCGCGCTCCGTGGAACAAATCCTGCGCGAGTGGCTGGAAGGCGCGGCGGAGCAACGCTTCCCTTCCCGCCAAATCGGCTGCGTCCCAACAAAGCTATCGCGAACTGGAAGATCAGCTCAGCCTGCTGGCGCGCTGGTTTCACAAGAAGCCGCGCCTCGGCGAAATATTTTTCCGCGAAGCGACGGCACGCTCCTCCGCTGCCGCCGCGCCGCAAGACGAAGCCAGCGCGCGCCGCAACAGCGAGTGGCCCTATCGCCGCATTCTGCGCGCGTGCTCGCGAATCCTGGCGCCGCCAGCGGAGGAGACTGCAGTCGACAGTTAAAGTTGAGAGTCAAAAGGATGCGCGCACGATCCGACTCCCAGTTTTCAATTCCTATGTTGCTGTTCAGCGAAACGGGAAATTTCTCTTACTCTATTGGCCAGTCCCGTTAGGGACGAAACATCGTAGCCCACCGTGAAACGGTGGGTCTGTGTGTTGAGTGCAAGTTAAGCCCCGGAGGGGCGGCACATGGTTGATGTTGTGCCGCCCCTCCGGGGCTTTCACTTATTGCGCTCTTATGTCCCACCGTTTCACGGTGGGCTACGGTATGACGTCCCTCCGGGACTTCGAGTAACCCAAGAACTCGAACTCGCACGTTGAAAGTGTCAAGCTATCTGCGGAAAAGATTCTTAACTGTCAGATCTCAACAGTTGACTCTCAAATTGCTCTATTGCGCGTATAATTGCGCCTCTCCACTTTGCGAGGTGAAATGGCCACATTCGCGACACCGGATGGCACGAAAAAATATGCCGCGCGATTTGCCGGGCGCGCCGCGGCGGGACACTTTCGCGAGCAGCACGGCTTGTGGCTCTCTTCGCTCGGAATCGGCACGTATCTCGGAGAGCCTGACGCGCGCACGGACAAGGCCTACACGGATGCGATTGTTGACGCCGTGGAATCCGGCGTGAACGTGATCGACTCCGCGATCAATTACCGTTTCCAGCGCTCGGAGCGCTCCGTGGGCGCGGCTCTCGAGGAGCTTGCGCGTCGCGGCTATGCGCGCGAGGAACTGTTGATTTGCACGAAGGGCGGATTCCTGACGCCCGATGGCGACATGCCTGCCGACGCCAGCGAATATTTCAATCGCGAGTACGTGGAAACCGGAATTTTGCGCGAAGGCGATGTGGCCGCCGGGTGCCATTCGATGGCGCCGAGATTTATTGCCGACCAGCTGGAGCGCAGCCGGCGCAATCTGGGCGTGGAAACGATTGACGTCTATTACCTGCACAATCCGGAAACGCAGTTGGGCGAAGTGCCGCGCGAGATGTTCAACACCCGCGTGCGCGACGCGTTTGAATTTCTGGAATCCGCCGTGGCCGCTGCGAAAATTCATTTCTACGGACTGGCCACCTGGAACGCATTTCGCCAGGGCGAAAACGAGCAGGATTTTCTTTCGCTGGCCGCCATGGAATCGCTGGCGCGGGACGTGGCCGGCGGGTCGCACCATTTTCGCTTCGTGCAGTTGCCCGTGCAACCTGGGGATGACGGAAGCCCTGACGCGCGCCAACCAGGAACTCGACGGCGCACGCGTGCCCATGGTCGGAGCCGCGTCCAAGCTGGGCATCACGCTGGTGGCCAGCGCCGCGATGCTGCAGGGAAAGCTCTCGCGCGGACTGCCGCCGTTCGTGACCAGCGCGCTGGGAATGAAATCGGACGCGGAGCGCGCCCTGCAATTTGTGCGCTCGACGCCGGGAATCACGACGGCTCTCGTGGGCATGAGCCGTGTGAAGCACGTGCGCGCAAATCTTTCTATCGTGGGCGTCGCGCCGGCTTCGCAGGATCAATTTTCAAGATTATTTCAGCGCGGGGAAAAAGAGTAACTTTTAGTAGCACAGGCACTCTTGCCTGTGCGGTTTTTGCGATTGGTGGCATTAAGGACGCGCTAAATTTGTAGAAAACCACACAGGCAAGAGTGCCTGTGCTACTTAGCGCTTCTGCTCCATCAAGTCCCGCAATCGTTCCCATCACGTCGTACTTGGTGATGATTTCCAGGCGTGCCGTTGCCCATCTGCACGAAGACGGCGGGCTCTTCGTGGCTCAGCAGATAGGTGAGGCGCTCGACCGGGGCTTCGCAGGAGACCTGCGGCAGGGGCTCGCTCATCACTTCGCGAATCACCATCTTGCGCAGGTCTTTGCCCTGCAGCGCGAGATTCAGAATCTGATCTTCGTAAATCGCGCCGACCGGCTCCTTGTCTTCAAACACCGGCAACTGCGAAATGTCCTGCGTCTGCATGGTGTGCAGCGCGTGGAAGACGGTCTGGTCGGGCCCGACGACGATCAGTTCGCGAACCTTGCCGACTTTGTGTTTGGCGTTGACCACGTCTTCGGCGGTGAGCGGCACTTCGGAATCGGCGTAGCCGCGCTCGCGCATCCATTCGTCGCTGTACACTTTGCTGAGGTAGCGCATTCCGGTGTCCGGCAGAAACGCGACCACGAACGATCCCTTCGGCAGCGCCTTCGCCACGCGCAGCGCGCCCGAAACGCAGCCGCCGCCCGAGCCTCCGGTAAAAATTCCTTCCTGCTTCACCAGACGCCGCGCCCAGACGAAACATTCCTGGTCGTTCACCTGCACCACGTCGTCGAGGATCTTGAAATCCATCGTCGCCGGAAAAATGTCTTCGCCGATGCCTTCGACGACGTAGGTTTTGGCCTTGCCGATTTTTCCGGTCTTCGCGAATTCGTAGTACAGCGAACCGATGGGATCGACGCCGATGATTTTGACGTTGGGATTTTTTTCTTTCAGGTAGCGGCCCACGCCGCTGATCGTGCCGCCCGTGCCCATGCCGCAGACGAAGTGCGTGATTTTTCCTTCGGAATCTTCCCAGATTTCCGGGCCGGTGGTCTGGTAATGCGCTTCGGGATTCATCGGATTTTCGTATTGATTGGGGTAAAAGGAATTGGGAATGTCCTTGGCGAGTTTTTTCGCCACCGAATAGTAGCTGCGCGGATCGTCCGGCTCGACCGCCGTCGGGCACACGATCACTTCCGCGCCCAGCGCCTTCAGCAGGTCCACTTTTTCCTTGGATTGCTTGTCCGTGATGGTGAACACCAGCTTGTAGCCGCGCACCGCGCCCACCAGCGCCAGGCCGATCCCGGTGTTGCCCGAGGTTCCCTCGATGATCGTGCCGCCCGGCTTGAGCAGGCCCTTGCGCTCGGCTTCGTCGATCATCGAGACGCCGATGCGGTCCTTCACCGAGCCGCCCGGATTCATGTAGTCGGCCTTGACGTACACTTCGGCGGCGAATCCGGCGGTCAGCCGGTTCAGCCGCACCAGCGGCGTGTGTCCGATGGCATCGAGAATGTTTTTGCAGCGCAACGGGAGGCTCCTTGTTTTGCGGACTGCCAGATTCAAAAACGAAAACATCAAAAGCTTTAACACAGAGAACACAGAGAACAGAGGAGAAAACAAATCGGTCATCGCATAGGATTGCCGCGAGTCCTGGATGACGCTCGTTTTTCTATGTCCGCCTAGTCTTCTCCGCCTTTCTCCTCTTTTCTGTGACCTCTGTGTTAAAGCTTTTGCCTAAGCTTTCTTCCGCGCAAGTCCAGCTTAAGGGCATACGCGAGGCGTTGTCCAGTTTCTCATGCGCAGCCATGTTCGTGGCAGAATAGCCCCACTCCAAGACGAGGAGGAGCGATGAAACTGAAACGAACGAATATTTCCACGGGAACGACATGGGAGCCGATCATCGGCTATTCGCGCGCGGTGCGCGTGGGCGATACGGTCCACGTTTCGGGAACGACGGCCACGCGGCGCGGACGGAAAAATCGTTGGCGTGGGCGACGCCTACGCGCAGACCGTGCAAACGCTGCGCAACATCGAATCCGCGCTGCACAAGGCCGGCGCGCGCCTCGAAGACGTGGTCCGCACGCGCATGTACGTCGCCAACATCGCCGAATGGGAAAAAATCGGCCGCGCGCACGGAGAATTCTTCGGCAAGATTCGCCCCGCGACGGCCATGGTGCAGGTCGGCGGAATGGTTTCGCCGGAGATGCTGGTGGAAATCGAAGCCGAAGCGATTGTGACATCACGCGCATCGAAACCGCGCGCCGAAGCGAAACGCGCAAGTAACAGCACGCGCAAGACCGCAAGCGGCGCAAGCCGGATGAACGCAGGTAGCCGGCGCACGGCAATGCCGTGCCCCTGCAAGAGTCCTGTCCTACTCAATACCTCACCCGCACGCGATACTTCAGCACCGACGTGCCGTCTTTATCGACGGGCACCTCGAACTGCGCGGCGAACGCGGCGGTCTTCGTGAATTTGTATGATGAGTTGACCATCTCCCAGTCTCCGCCGATCGGTTCGTTCACTTCGACGGTGATGGGCAATGTCCTTGTGATTTCGCAGCGTGATTTCGTACTCAAATTCGTACAGGCGGTCGGAGAGCTTCTTGTAATCGGTCTGCTTGCGCTCGGCCACGATGTCGAATGCGTTGCCGATGTGCAGGCTGATCGTCTTCGTCCTTCGGAGTGTGGTCGATGTGGTCTTCGCCGGCAAACAGCGAGCCGCCGCGCGAATCGGCCTGATACACGCGGATCGTTCCCGCGGGCAGCGGCATTCCCGAGTCCGGCTTTGTCTTCATTCTTGAATTTGTAAAAAACCTGCACGGGATCTTTCACCGGAGCGCCGGGTTGCGCCGCGCCGCGATAGTAGTAGGACTGCCCGTTCACCACGTACACTTTCTGCAGCGGAAAATGCGAGGCGTTGAGCAGGCTGATCTGTTTGGATTCCTGATCGAAAATCGATGTGCGGCGGCCAGCGAATAGAGATGATATTCGGAGAACGATTCCTGCTGGAACGGTGCGGGAGCGTTTGCCGCCCCGGCCATCGCGATCCATTGCCCTCATTTCATCCCTGCCATTTTGCGCGACGACGCGATGAAGATCGCCGGCCACCAGTTGCAGTGCGCATTCTTGAACGCCGTGCCGCTGTGATTGACCAGCGTGACCCAGCCGTCGAGATCGCCGCTGGTTTCGTCCTTTGCCGACATTCAGCACGTAGTCCGCGCTCCAGGAAAGATTCGACGTCAGGTAGGACGCTTCCACTCTGTGGCGCTGCGCGCCGGAATTTTGCAGCGTCCACAGCAGCGTGGGCCGCTCGTACAGATTTTCCGGCAGTTCCGGAAAGCGAATGCTTTCGTAGGAAACTCCGGTAACGATTTCGTTGCCGATCTTCCACACGGGCGCGCCGTTCAGGGAAAGCAGCGTGGCCTTTACTTCGTCATATTGCGTCGTGCCGCTGTCCAGTTTCGCGCGCACCAGCGTGACTTCGCGGCCCACGATATTTCTGCAGCAGTTTGTTGGGATCGAGCAGATCGTATTCGTAATTCTGCTCCAGCACGTTCAGCTTGGCGGGCTCGGTGAGCGAGCGAAAATGCACCGTCGCCGGATTGATGGACGCCGCGATGTCCATGAACTGCAGCAGCGATTCGCCGGACGGCAGAGTGAGCTGGCGCACGTCGCGCACCAGCGAAAGATTTGAGTTGTAAACGGTGAGCGCAAGATCGCTCTGATCCGCAAGCGTGGTCGTAATGTTTCTCTCAGCGGCCTGCGCGGCGGCCACAGTGGCTGAGTTTGCGCGAAGCGGAACGATACAGCAGGGGTGACACGATCAGCAGCGCCGCGAGTCCAGCGGCGGAAAACAATTTCGATGCTGTGGCGTTTCTCATGGGCAGTCTCCGATAAAGAGCTTGATTTCATCCTTCACTGCTTAGAACGGAGCTGCCCGGATTTCTTGCAGGGTATTTTTCTATTGCCTCTGCCAGGTCTTCCCGCCGTCGGTTGTGGAGAACTTGCGCCCGTCGCTAGCGGTAATCGTCGCGGACTGGGCATCGCGCGCTGTGATGCCGGTCCAGTCAGGTATCCTGGCGCCATTCGCGGCAGCCTGAGCGGGCGGCGCGATACGCTCCCAACTTTCTCCATCCGTAGCTCGCGCGATGGAGCCGTTGCGCCCGGCCACCCAGCACACTGTGTCCGAGACAGCCGCAGCCGCAAGCCAATCTTCCAGGCTTGGAGAAACTTGCGGGACCCAAGTCGCCCCGGCATCCGCCGATCGCTCGATTTTTCCGTTTTTTCCCATACGCCAGACGGTCGACCCGAAAGGAGCGGTGGCCTGAACGGTGCTTGGCTCATTGGTTTTCAGATCCGCCGCGCTCTGGGGTTTTCGTGCGCCGGCGCTCAAGCGCGAAGAAGCTTCGGGCACAACCAATGCGCCTGCCATCGGTCGTGGTGCTGAAGACTGCTTGTCTTGCGCCAGTGAATCCACAGCTGCATTCGCATTTGCATTGCCCTTTGCAGGCGCTGGAGCGGATTCCGCGACGGCGTTGCCCGATGAGGCTTTCGCTTCTGCTTGAGGGGCGGCCGGCGCCTGCATCGCGACCGCTGCTCGCGAAGGCAGAGGTGGAGGCGGTGCAGGGCCCGCGGGAGGCTGACCTTCGCGCCCTCCCGCCGGCGCGCTCAATTTCTTCTGCTGTTGCAGCGATCGCAAGGCTTCGCCTTCACTGGGAGAAACGCCGCCCACAGCGGCACCGGAGTCCAAGCGGCCATTTACAGGCGATTGAGTGGGTGAATTCAGTGGCGCTGTTTGCGTGGCAGAGCGATCCGGCGAAGGCGTGGCCTCTTTCTTCAAGTTCTGCGGGGGCGCAACGTTCGAAAAGCGGTCCACCGCAGTCGGTGCCGGGCTTGCGGGAATTTCATTCCGTGGAGCCTGTGCGACCAAAGTTTCCGTAGCGCCGCGATCCGGGGCGCGCCAGGGCGGACGCATAGCGAACCACACGGCCAACACGGCGGCCACTCCGAGAGCGGGCGCCAGCCAGCGCTTACGCCAATCGAAGAGCTTTGAGCGCGCGCCGTGCGCCTTTCCAGCCGTGATTTCAACCGGGGCGCGAACAGCCGAAATGAGTTGGCCCAGGTGAGCGACTTCCTTCTCGGCCAGCGGCGCGTCGGCCGACGCGCCCAGCACGCGAAGAATATTTCTGCACCTGGAGCAAGAGGCGAAATGGCCCTCCCACTGCGCCGATTCGTCCGGCCCGAGGGCCTGCTCGGCGTACGCGGCGATCACCTCGGTATCAGGGCAATCCACCGCGCCGTGGGGCTTCAATTGGTCAAGGGCCTCGCCCAAGCGCCGCGCGAGCAATTCCTGACGCCGAATCCTGGATTCATTTTTGTCTTGTGAGTCCATGGAAGCTCTTCCTTAATTTAGAACGATTCCATACAAAAATCTTGCACGATCAATTTCTTACGCAACAAACGAATTTTGAAAATCCGCGACCGCACGTGGAGCGCCCACCTTCAGGTGGGCATTTTCGCGGCCTAAGAGTGCCCGTCCGCCGCGGCGGACGGGCGCTACAAAAATCGCACATCACTTTTCCGGCGGATCGCCGCCTGTTTCCAATCCGGATAGCGCGCGCGACAGATCAAACGGCCAATCCTCGACGGCATATTCGAATGCGAGCTGCACTTGCGCCGCGTCCAGCGCAGACTCCGCAGGGCGGCCGTTGGAAGCCGGGGCATCGCGCCCCAACTCATGTGTCACCGTTTTGCGCAACGCGCGCCTGATGCGCTCCAGCTGCCGCGAAATAGTCGATTCATGTTCGCGCAGCATTCGGCCAATCTCAGCCAAGGTAACCTGATCCACGTAGTAGCAAGCCAGAATCATGCGCTCGCGCGGAGTGAGAGCTGCCAGCGCCGTGGAGAGTGCATTTTCAACTCTCGCAAGATATTTCTGGCGGTGCGGATCGGCGGGAGCAGGCTCGGTGCGATCCGCGAGCTGGCGCGGGGCCTCACCTTCGATTTCAGCATCTAAAGAAACGGTTTTCGCGCCGGTTCGAAACAGATCAACCTGTTTCTGTGCGAGCACGGCACGCAGCCACGTGGAGAGCTTGCTGCGCCCATGGAAATATTCGAACAGGGATTTCCGCCGGCCGGACGCGCCGGAGCGCACGCCGTACAATTCCGAGTAGAGCGAATCCGCCAGCTCCTCAGCGCGTGCCTCATCGGCCCGGCCCGAGCCTCGAAGCATGGCGCTTGCGGCGTTGCGCAGGTCCTGCCGGAAATGTGCGATGAAGAATTCCCAGGCGTCCTCTTTGCCTTCGCCGCAGGCGCAGGCCAGCGCCAGATCCTCAAGGTGAAGCGATCTCAAATAGGACTCGAGGCTGCCAACATCGGGCTCCGCGCCGGCAAAGCGTTTCTCGGCGCTGCGCCGCAAGCTCTCGGCAAACACATCTTTGGATACGCCCCAGCGCGCGCACTTGGCTTCCGCGTGCAATTCACTGGCAAGAAGCGAGAATTGCGCGAGGAAACATCCAAGCGACGTGAGTGGCGATTCTTTGGGCATGAATTCAGCCGTTTTGCGCTGCTCTGGTGCATCATAGCCGACACAGGACTACCATGCCCCAAGGGTGGCTGAGAAAGGTACTTTCTGATCACCCCATTCTTCCCGGTCCGGTGTAGAATACCGCTCTAATAATGGGTTCCATGCGGGTTCGAGTTCCCCGCTCAGGCACTCCGCGGCAAAGAGATTTCCATCCCTGGTGGCGCTCCGCAGGAGCCTTTGGGTGACGGTACAGGAGATATCATGAATGTAAGGCAGAATGAAGAGAGGGGTTTCTCCCTCATCGAGTTGCTGATCGTTGTGACCATCATTTTGATTATTTCGGCCATCGCCATTCCCAACCTGGTGCGAAACAAGATCCAGGCCAATGAGACGGCAGCGGTGGGAGCAATGAGGGCTCTGACGGAAAGCGCCCTGTTGTATTCGAACTCCTATGGCGGGTTTCCTCACTCCATTTCCGATATGGGCCCGGCTGCGGGTGGCACGGGTGCTACGTCGGCAGGCGCGGATTTGATTGACTCGGTGCTGGCGACCGGAGTCAAGAGCGGCTACAAGTTCACCTATGCGGTTACCGCGACCGACCCCGCCGGCAATGTGCAGAGCTACACGATTACAGCCACGCCCGTAACGCCGGGTTCCAGCGGCCAGCGATCATTCTTCACCGATCAAAGCGGCACGATTCGTAACACCGCAAGCGGAACGGCGGATGCCACCAGCACGCCGATCGGCTGAGCCGATCGGTTTCAGGAACCGGTAGCGCGGGCTTCAGCCTGCGGAGTTTGGAGCATTGCAAGGCCTAAAATCCGCAGGCTGAAGCCCGCGCCACTTAAACCCGCGCCAAATAATTTGCGTATGGGAAAAGCAAGCACAGTAGCGGGCGCGAATTGACTCGCGCCCGCGCGTTTCGTTAGGATGAAGTACGACGATCCGACGGGCCCGACAGCAAGATACATTTGCACGCAGCTCCCGACCTTCCGCAAAACCATGTACGTTTGCCGCCAATGCGAAAATGAAATCAATCAGGCGACCGAACTGTGCCCGCATTGCGGCGCAGACTTGACGGAGGCGATTCCAGGCGCTGAACCTGCCAAGGCAAAGCCCAGCACCCGCAAAATTCTCCTGCGCTGGGGCATTTTACTGGGCGTGCTGCTTGGAGCGATTTGGAGTTTTCTGTGGTTCATCGTTCCCGAGCGGCGAGGAAATCCCACAACAATGGCGGAAGGGCGCGCCGCCGAATCTTTGCGCGAAATCCGCGCGGCGCTGATCGATTTTGCCGCGGCTCAGGGCGGGGCCTACCCTCAGCAGTTTGAAGCGGTGGGCGAGCGCGTGCGCCTGGCGGCACAACTGGCGCAAAGCGTCAGCTATCAAGTGCAATACACTCCTGGTCCGGTTGACGCCGATGGAACCATCCATTCCTTTTCGCTGCAAGCACGTGCTGGAAATTATGGCTTTCGGAACTTCTACCTGGATGACAGTGGAGTGCTGCGCGCGACTCGCGAAGGACGCGCCGCCACATCCGAAGACCCGCCCTATTGAATTTTTTGCATGTCAGATGTACAGCCCATCGCTGATTTTCCATCTTCGAATCGTCTTCTAAAAACAAAAAGGGAGAAAGGCCGAGGCCTTTCTCCCTTTTGGAATCCCTGCAAGATTCATCATCCAATCGGCGTGCTGCTGGACGATGCCGCCGAACCGTTGGTGGTCTGGCGAATCACACCGCTCTGATCCGTGAAGAAATAGCGCTGACCGGTCGAGCTGGACTGAGGGCCGGCGTTGATGGAGTATTGCGAGATGATACCGTTTGAGGCAGTACCTGCCGTGTAGGTGAAGTTGTATCCGCTCTTGCTCGGAGTGGCGATGCCGAGGAGGCTGTCAACCAAGTCCGCTGCAGTGGAAGACGGTGTGGTTGCAGGCCCAAGTTGCGAAAAGTCCGTGCTTGGATCGGTGCCATAAGTCGTCGAGTAAGAAACGATGGCTGTGTTATAGGTGCGCAAGGAAGCGACGGCAGACGCTTCGTTCGCAGCCATCTTGGAACGCAAGAGGTTTGGGATAGCGATCGCCGCGATGATCAGGATGATCGCAACCACGATCAGCAATTCGATAAGTGAAAAACCCTTCTGTTTATTTCGCATCAAACTTCGCTCCTTTGCTCTCCAATAGTTTAATTTTCAAGTCACGCCCTACTAGTTCTTGAAACAATGCAATCCCAAAGCCAACGCTTTTCGCGAAATTAACTTTTGTATCCAAAAAATATAATCCACTGAAAATAGGAATGTTAGAGACCCATCTATCGGCCAAAGTCATGGCCTGGGGCCGGCATTTCAGCATTTCGTGGGCTAAATTCCGACAAATTGTGTCACTCATACCGCCGCGAAATAGCACTCTGGACCGGCATTCCGCCGCAAGATTGGAGTGGGGCAGAAACCTTGCAAACGCTTAGGAATCACTTTTGCATTTGGTATTCGTCCGGAACGAAATCGCAATCCCAACTTTTTTGCCAGTTATCCAATACAGGACACGCTGGATTGCTGGCGTTGACACTCGCCCGTACATCCAGTAACTAAGGATGCGAGTTTCCAGGGCCACATCGATAAATTCAGGAGAACTCCGTGAACACGCGTTCCCCATTCTTAATCGCCTTAGCAATTCTCGCTTCCCTATCGATCATCATTCCTTCAGACATTTCGGCGCAGGGCTCGCAGCGAGCCGGACAGATTGCGCGCGCCATTCCGGATGTGGACATCGCGCGCGGCGCCCAGCAATTGCCCGCTCCAGTAAAGACGCTGGTGGATTGGGGCGACATGGTCAAGACAGGAGACGGAGGGCGCGCACGCGTGGCGCTGGACGACGGGTCCGTTCTCAATGTCGGCTCCAGTTCCACGCTTACAGTGACGCAGCACAATGCCGCCGCGCAGCAGACGCAGATCGAGTTGACCTACGGGCGTGTGCGTTCGCAGGTGGTCAAGCAATCCAAGCCCAATTCGAAATTTGAGGTTCACACTGCAGTTGGCGTTGCGGGTGTGGTGGGCACGGACTTTTTTCTAGGCTACATGAACGGCCTGTTCCAGATCATCGTGTATGAAGGCCACGTAAAATTCTGCAATCTCGATGGCATCTGCGTGGATGTTCTCGCCGGGCAGATTGCCACCATCCGGGATGGCCATCAGGCTCCCGACCCGGCGGTGCAAGCCACTCCCTTGGAATTGACCGACGCCGCGAATGCGACTTCCGTGGGAGCGACGCTTGCCGGGACGCCTCCGGCGCATCACCTCACCACCGTGCAGATTCTTGCATTGACGGCAGCAGTGGTCATACCGGCAATCGTCGTCCCGATCGCTGTTCGTGGCAGCCATCCCACCACGGTCGTAACGAAGGGTTGCCAGGTGGGATCTCCTGCCTGCGCACCGTAACCGCAAGCCAGTCATGGCAAATTTGCGCGGAGGCTTACTACAATCGCCTCCGCATTTTTTTTGTACACCAATTCACCATTTCAAGCGTCTAACGGGAGTGATGTCTATGGCTACTGCCTGCCCTTATCACGCATCTAACTATGCGTTTGGCAATGCGTCTGGGAATGCGTTTGAGATATTTGCTCTCCGGCCTGCAATCGTGACAATTCTCTGGAACGAGTGCGTTGAGAACGTCGGGCCATGGGCATACACTAGAGATCTTGACTTTTGATTCCTCTCTTTGCGGAATGGAGCGGTTCTGTGAAAACATTCGGTCTAGCGCTACTCGCATCATTTATTTCTCTGAACACCTGGGCGGCGAATAAACCCGCTGGCAGTCCCGACCCTGCGGCCTCGGCAGCGCAATCCGTGCAGAAGGCAGCGCAGGCGACGCCTTCTCCCATGATCGTGACGATGGGCCAGGAACTGGATCGCGAAATGCCCATCCTTTCCAAGGCTACTCCGCCGGCTTACTTCATCAGCTACATTCTGACTTCCTCGGACCGCTCTCAGGTGATGGGCTCGAACGGGGCGCTGCTCTCCAGCGAAGAAAGCCATTCGCGCTGGCTGGAAACACAAGTGCGCGTGGGAAGCTACGATCTGGACAACACGCACAAGGTCGGCAATTCCGCGCCCGGCCAGGGCAGCTTCGGCGCCTCCGTGCCGGTCGATAACGCTCCTGACGTTTTGCGCCGAGCCATGTGGTTGACCACGGACAAGCAATTCCGCACCGCCTCGGAAGCGCTCATCAAGATCAACACCAGCAAGGAAGTGCAGGTACAAACCGCCGAGGAGCACGCGCCGGATTTTGCGCGCGAAGACCCCCACGTTTCCTATGGCCCGGAAGTTTCCGTTCACCCGGACCGCAAACCATGGGAAGAAAAAGTGCGCTTATACACGCGTGCCTTTCGCGAGTCTCCGCAGATTCTGAATTCCATCGTGACCTTCAGCGCCACGGGCGACAACCAATATCAGGTAACCAGCGAGGGCACGCGCCTGCAGTTTGGGCAGGTGCACTACCGTCTGGAATTGTTCATTCAGGGAAAAGCGCCGGATGGAATGGACATCAACCGCTACTACAATTTTGACTGGGCCAATCCGGCGGAAGCGCCCGACGACAAAACCGTGCTGGCCCAGGGCCTGGTGCTGCGCAAGGAACTCGAGGCGCTGGTAGCCGCGCCGCTGGTCGAGCCATATGCTGGCCCGGCTCTGTTGACCGGCCGCGCCACCGCCGTTTTCTTCCACGAAGTCTTCGGCCATCGCGCCGAAGGTTTTCGCCAGAAGGACATTAACGAAGGACAAACGTTTGCCCGGAAAATTGGAGAACAGATCGTTCCGAAGTTCCTATCGATCTACGACGATCCTACGGAGAAAAAGCTCGGCAAGGATATGCTCCTGGGGTACTACCCGTTCGATGACGAAGGGGTGCCCTCCGAGCGTGTCACCCTGGTGGACCACGGAATCCTGAAGAATTTCGAGATGTCGCGCCAGGCGCTGGTGGGTTTTCCTCATTCAAACGGCCACGGGCGACGCCAGATTGGCGCGCAGCCGGTTTCTCGGCAGGGAAATCTGATTATCGAAAGCAGTCTGAAAGTGAGCGATGAGGAACTGCACAAGAAACTAGTCGAGGAAATCAAACGGCAGGGAAAACCCTTCGGGTTGCGGATTGACGATATCGCCGGCGGATTCACATTTACCGGCCGTGGCCAACCGCAGGCATTTCACGAAGAGCCCTTGGTTGTATACAAAGTGTATCCGGACGGACGCCCGGACGAACTGGTGCGCGGAGTAAATATTGGGGGCACACCGCTGATTTCACTCAATAAAATCCTGGCCACCGGGGACACCATGGAAGTTTTTAATGGATATTGCGGAGCGGAATCCGGCTCCGTGCCCGTTTCCGCGGCGGCTCCGGCCATGCTGGTTTCCGAAATGGAAGTGGAGAAGAAGGAAACTTCGACGGACAAACCGCCGATCCTGCCGCCACCCGCGCATGATCCGAAGGCGGTGCGCCGATGATTCTCTCCTTGAGAAAGCCCTCGAAGGGGCCGATGAAAAATTCCATTTGCAACAGTTGTCTGGCGTTTGCAGCGATTGCCGCACTATTCCTGATTTCCGCCAGCCCGGCCAGCGCTGCTCCACCACGCCGTCCGGCTGCCGCGACGCCAGCCCAGCCGCAGCAAGCCGCTGCGGCCGATTCAGACAAGACGCTCGCGGCCATGCAGGATGAACTGGACCGCGCGAAAACCCGCCTCGAACTTAAGATTCCGGACACCAACGAGCCCGTGCACCCTTACTTTATCCAGTACCGCGTGCTCGATCTGGACGTGCGCACCATCGTCGCGGAATTCGGCGCTCTGATTTCCTCAACCGCCGGGCGAAACCGCATCATGAGCGTGGATGTGCGCGTGGGAAACATGAATCTCGATAGCTCCAATTTCATTACCGACGAAGGCTTCAGCGGCTTTCTCGGCTCCACCGGCACAATCGGCATTGACCGCGATTACGATTCCCTGCGCCAGGATCTTTGGCTTGCCACCGATCAGGCATTCAAAGCCGCGGTCGAAAATATTTCCAAGAAGCAGGCTTTCCTGACGCGCCTGGCAAAGGCGCCCAGCATTCCCGATTTTTCTGCCGCCGATCCCACTGTTTCCGTCGAGCCATTGCAAGCTTCGGATTGGAGCACGCGAAATTGGGAGCAGGAAGCCAGAACGGTTTCCGCCGCGATGCGCCAGTTTCCCCAACTGTACAGCTCGCGCGTTGTTTACCATTTGATATACACAACCAGTTACCTGCTGAATAGCGAAGGCACCAAGATTCGCGCCAATCGCAGCCTGGCGGCCATTGAAGCCAGCCTGGAAACCGAATCGGACGACGGAATGAACCTGCACAATTACTACGCCGTGTACCGACGCCGCCCCGACCAATTGCCCGCGGCCGACGCTGTAAAGCAAGACCTGCAAAAAGCCGGAGAGCAATTGATCTCACTGCGCGTTTCGCCTCCCGCGGCCGATTACGATGGCCCCGTGCTGTTCGAAGCGCCCGCGGCCGGCTCCCTCCTGGTGCAAATGCTGGGGCCTTCCCTATCAGGCGCGCGCGGCCCGCTGGCCATGCAATCGTCCTTTGACCAAATCATGGATCGCCTGGGAGGTCGCAGCGAGTGGACCGGAAAACTCGGCTCGCGCGTTTTTCCCGGCTCGGTTTCGCTGCTGGACGATCCCTCAGTCAAGCAATTCCAGGGGCACGATTTGCTGGGCTCTTATGATGTGGATCAGGAAGGCGTGAAAGCGCAGCGCGTGGAGCTCGTCAACAACGGCCTGCTGCTGAATTTTCTGATGTCGCGCCGCCCTGGGCCTGATCTCGATCACACCAACGGGCATGGCCGCTCCGCGTACCTGGGAGATCAGCGACCCATGGCCAGCAATTTATTTTTCAGCTCCTCGGATGGAATTTCGCCCGATGAGATGAAGAAAAAATTCATGGATGCCTGCAAGCAGAACGGCAATCGCTGGTGCCTGATCGTTCGCGCCATGGACAATCCGGTCCTGGGCGTGCGCGAGCAGGACGATCTTTCGGAGATCGTGATGGGTGCCGCGTCCGGCGCGGCCACCGGTGACCGGCTGCCTCTGCTGGTTTACCGCGTGGACGTTGCCGACGGGCGGGAATCGCTGATTCGCGGCGCGCGCCTTAGCGGGCTTACGCTTCGAGCCGTTCGCAATATCGCCGCTGTGGGCAACGATGCCACCGCTTTCGATTTCATGCAGAGCCAGCAAGCCGGCTTTGCGGGAACGGCGCTGGCCGCGTTTGGCTCGGCTGATTCCGGAGTGCCTTCCACGGTGATCGCGCCATCGCTTTTGCTGGATGACGTGGAAGTGCATGGCGCGCGCGGAGAGCCGGAACGGTTGCCAATGGTTCCTCCGCCGCCGATTCAGTAACAAGGTAGCGCGGGCTTTAGCCTGCGGGGGTTGGTTCTTGCGCGATTAAACGTGCCCGCCACTAACCCCCGCAGTCCGCCGCGGTGGACCGCGCTACGTAAGGCAATTCACGGAATAACAATCCCCGCGTAGCCCACAACTTCCTGCATGTCGCCGTTCACTTCTCCTGAAGTCGCATAGCGAATCAACTCGGCCTCGGTTGCGCCCAAATCGTGCGCGGCGACCAATGCAGAGACCGCGGCGGCGTATCCGCACATGGAAATATTTTCATCGCGCACGGTGTCAAAAAGTTTGCGCGGATTGAGAGCCAGGATTTGATCGATGGCTTTGCGGTCCTTCACGCGCGTTACGGCGTCGCTTTCGTAGTGATTCATGTCCGAACTGGCAATGAGCAGAACCGGTTCGCGCTCTGCGGCGATGACGCTGGCGAGGGCGTGGCCCAGCGCTTCGAGTTGCTCCCATTGCGCGGGGCCAATCACGATCGGCACAAACGCGAATGAGGGAGCAAGCCGCTGCAGAAATGGAAGCTGAACTTCGAGGGAGTGCTCCGCGCTGTGCGCCACGGCATCCTCGCACAGTAGCGGAAATGCGCGAGCGATTTTTTCCGCCAGCAAATGATCGATGGGCGCCATTCCCAAGGGCGTCTGCCACGCGCCATCGGAAAGGATGGCCAGCGACGCGCCGCGCGGATAGTGGCGCGGGCCGAGCAGTATCACGCGCGAGGGAATTTCAATGCGCCTGTAAACTTCCCCGGCAACACTGCCCGAATAGATGTATCCAGCGTGTGGGACAAGGCAAGCGCGTGCGCGAATTTTCTTTTCCTCGCCCCCATTCGCGAGGAATGAATCGACATCGGCACGCAAACGCTGCGCATCATCAGGATAGAAACGGCCGGCGACAGCTGGAAGGCGAATCATGTCGAGCCCTTGCGGCTCATTTCGGTTTGGAGGGTTTGCCCTTGATTTTTAGTGCCATGTCCTCGCCGCTGCGGTACCAGACAACGACCGAGTCACCAGGCTGGTAGCCGCCTGCGTTGAAAATTGCCTGCATCTTGTCATGTATCGCCGGGGAATAATGAAATGTATGAATCTCGCGGAAGTCGCTCGTGCCGCGCACTTGAAGCGACTGGTACAACATGTGCAGGACCGTAAAACGTCTTTTGAGGATTTGCTGCGTTTGAGGGGCGGGAGATGGCAAGGCTGGCGAGCTGGCCGCCGTCAGCGAACTTGCGGGCGCTACAGCGCATACGATCAGCGCCGCGGCGAGCAGGAGCGCGCGAATGTTATTCGGCCTCATCGGATGTAATTTTCAGCGACTTCAGAAAGCGCACGTCTTGCGGCGTCATTTCAAACTTGGCCGCCTCGCGATCTTCTTGCAGAATTTCCTGGTCCACCTGAATGTGCAGCGATTCGAGGAAGCGGCGGTCGCCCGTAGTAATTTGAGTGTCTTCGCCATCGCGACGCGCCAGGCCAATCGTGGCGTCCAGCTTCAGCACGATATCGAATCCCGCTGAACGCACGTCGGAAATAGCTTCGGAGATGCGGCCCGATTCCGACACGGTATCGTTGATGGCATGTCCCAATTCGCGCAGCAGTTGTTTCAGATGATCGTCTAGTTGCACGGCGCCTCCCTCGGGAAATTTCCCTCTTTTTGCATTGTAGGGCGCGATGCCGCAGGAAACAAGTCCTGGAGTATTGTGGCGAGTGCTCAATCCGCCCACGCCCGCGGTCTTGGCTGTGGCGGAGCGCGTTTTGTACTAGAATTCAATGTGGCAACGCAACCCATGGGCTTCTTCGCGACGGTGCGGCACACTCTGCGCGTGCTGTGGCGCGCCGCGCGGGAGCTGTTTCATGAAGTCACCGGCGCCGTGTTTTTTATTATTGCGCTGTGCCGCGATTCAGTCCTGCTGGCGCGCGTGGCATCACGGGGCGGCGCACTGGCTGGTGGGCATGTGCGCCGGCTACGCGCTTCTGATGATTTTTTTTGGAGCGCTGTCCTTTCGCGATTCCCGGCGTGTGCGATGAATCCTCCCGCG
Organism: uncultured Acidobacteriota bacterium; assembly: GCA_963825365.1. Taxonomy (GTDB): domain Bacteria; phylum Acidobacteriota; class Terriglobia; order Acidiferrales; family UBA7541; genus Palsa-360. Next base: position 583,310 of record CAWGSV010000005.1, read on the forward strand.
GATCGCACAGTGGAAGAAGTGGCCGCAACGGGCGAGCGCAAGGAACGCTTCACAACGCTCGGCGGCATTCCGCTGAAAACCGTATATACGCAGGAGGACCTTGCGGGCCACAATGCCGAAGACTCGATCGGCGTTCCCGGCGAATTTCCCTACACGCGCGGCATTTATCCCACGATGTATCGCGGCCGCCTCTGGACCATGCGGCAATACGCCGGATTCGGCACCGCGGCGCAATCGAACGAGCGCTTTCGCTATCTGCTCGCGAAAGGGCAAACGGGATTGTCGGTTGCGTTCGATTTGCCCACGCAGATTGGCCTCGATTCCGATCATCCGCGCGCCGCCGGCGAAGTCGGAAAAGTCGGCGTGGCCATCGATTCGCTCGAAGACATGGAGACGCTGTTCGACGGCATTCCGCTCGACCGCGTTTCCACTTCCATGACCATCAATTCCACCGCGGCGATTCTGCTGGCGCTGTATGTCGCGGTGGCCAAAAAACAGGGCGCGAATCTGCACAAGCTTTCCGGCACGGTGCAAAACGATATTCTGAAGGAATACATCGCGCGCGGCACGTACATCTATCCGCCGCGCCCGGCGATGCGCATCGTGACGGATCTTTTCGCCTGGTGCCGCACCGAACTGCCCGCCTGGAATACGATTTCGATTTCCGGATATCACATTCGCGAAGCGGGCTCGACCGCCGCGCAGGAAGTCGCGTTCACGCTGGCCGACGCGATCGCCTATGTCGACGCCGCCATCGCCGCGGGACTGGCCGTGGATGAATTTGCGCCGCGGCTTTCGTTTTTCTTCAACGCGCACAACGATCTGCTCGAGGAGATCGCCAAATACCGCGCCGCGCGCCGGCTGTGGGCGCATTTGATGCGCGACCGCTTTGGCGCGCAAGATTCCCGCGTCGATGATGCTGCGCTTTCACGCGCAGACCGCGGGAAGCTCGCTCACCGCGCAGCAGCCGGAAAACAATATCGTGCGCGTGGCGATTCAGGCGCTGGCCGCCGTGCTGGGCGGCTGCCAGTCGCTGCACACCAACGCGCTGGACGAAGCGCTGGCGCTGCCCACCGAAGACGCCGCGCTGCTGGCGCTGCGCACGCAGCAGATCATCGCGCACGAAACCGGCGTCGCGAATACGGTGGACCCGGTCGGCGGCTCCTACGCCATCGAAAAATTGACGGACGAAATCGAATCGCGCGCGAAGGAATACATCGCCAGAAAATCGACGCGCTCGGCGGAATGCTGCGCGCCATCGAAACCGGATACGTGCAGGGCGAAATTCAAAAAGCCGCCTACGAATATCAGCGCGCCATCGAGCGCGGCGAGCAGATCGTTGTCGGCGTGAATCAGTTCGTGGCGGAAAAGGAAACGCCCATTCCCACCCTGCGCATCGATCCGGACCTCGAACGCGCGCAAATCGAGCGCGTCCGGGCGCTGCGCGCCCGCCGCGATTCCGCGCGCGCCGAGCGCAGCCGTCGCGGAAGTCGAGCGCCGCGCGCGCTCCGGAGAAAACTTGATGCCCGCCATCGCCGCCGCCGTCGAAGCCTACGCCACGGTCGGCGAAATTTCCGACGCCCTGCGCCGCGTCTTCGGCGAGTACACGGAGTCGGTGGTTTTGTAATCGCAGTTTTGTAATCGTCATTTATGCTTTAGCTCGCCACTTCAGAGGCGAGGGGTTTCGTCAAATTGGAAGAAAATCCCCGCGTCTGAAGACGCGGGCTACAACACCGTGAAACTCATCCTCGCATCGTCCTCGCCTCGCCGCGCGGAAATTTTGCGCGATGCGGGAATTGCGTTTGAAATTCGCGCGACTCGACAGTTGACGAGGCGGCGCTTCCGGGCGAGACGGCGCAATCCATGGTTGCGCGGCTCGCCGAAGCCAAGGCGCGCGCGGCTGCCGCGCAATTGGACTGCGGGCAAGAGCGAATGCATCGTCATCGGCGCGGATACTACCGTCGAGCTGGATGGCGAAATCTTCGGAAAGCCGCGCGATGCCGCGCATGCGCGCGAAATGCTGGCGAAGCTCAGCGGACGCACCCACCGATGTGCTTACAGGAATTTTTCTTTTGCGCTTGCCCGATCGGCGCAACGCGCGCGGCAGTCGAAATTACAGCCGTGACATTTGCGCCGCTCAGCGAAAGAGAAATCGACGCTTACGTCGCAAGCGGCGAGCCCATGGACAAAGCAGGGGCCTACGCGATTCAAGGCCTCGCGGGACGCTTCATCCCCAGAATCGAAGGCTGCTATTTCAATGTGGTGGGATTGCCGCTCGCGAGGCTATACGCGCTGCTGCGCGAACTGGGCTGGCGCGACAAAGACTATTGCCTAATTTCTCTCTATGGTTTTCACACTCGGATTGACGATTCCGCACAGGGGATTTGTGGCGCCGAGCGTCTCGCGGCGGTTTTACGCCGCGACTTGAGCATAAAAAAAACCGCCAGCGAGACGCCGGCGCCACGAAATTCACACTCGCAAATCGTGTTTGGACGAAATTGAAATTTGAAATGCTTGTGCCTGCAAGAAATCCAGGTTAGTCGCCAGCTAGTGCGCAGGCAGCAAAGGAAAAGGGCGGCCCGGTGGACCGCCCTTTCACACGAATACCGAATCGGTCAAAGCGCTTGAGGAGCTACTTCTTTTCCTCGGTGGCCGGCGTGAAGGTGGCGCAGCGGGAGGAGACACTTGCGTCGTCTGCGCGGGACCTTGCCCGGCTCCGTGCATGCCTTCCTTGAAACTCCGGATGCCTTCGCCCAGACCGCGCATCACTTCCGGAATCTTCTTGCCGCCAAACAAAAGCACCACGATGGCCAGCACTACCAGCCAATGAAATGGGCTGAATTCTCCCATGATGTACCTGCCTTTTGAGTCGCTTCCCGCCGAATTGACGGGTACCGCGCAAGACTCAAGACCTAAATTATAGCACGTTCAACGCTCGGTTGACGCAAGTCTGAAATCATTTCAATTTGGAGCAGTCCGATACCCGCAGAATTTGCCGAAACGAACGCGAGTAACTCAATTTCGCGGGAGCGCCGAGCCGATTTCTTCGAGGATCGCGCGCGCGGCGGATTCCGGGTCCGGTGCCCCCGTGATCGGCCTGCCAATCACCAGGTAATCTGCTCCGGCACGAATCGCTTCCGCGGGAGTTGCGACGCGCGCCTGATCGTCCGTCCTGCTGCTTCCGGCTGACAGTCTTGCCGCCTCCCACTACCGGCCGAACTCCGGGAACCACGATCAGGAAATCTTTCCCGCAGGCGCGGCGAATCGCGCGAACCTCTTGCGGGGACGCCACCACGCCGTCCAGGCCTGCCTTCTTCGCCAGGCGGGCCAACTGGACCACGCGCCTGGAGGCTGGGCCGCAATCCCCACTTCACGCAGCGCGGCGTTATCCATGCTGGTCAGGATCGTGATCGCCAAGCAGCTTGGGCGGCGCCAATTTGGAGGCCTTCGCCTCGTCCCGCACCTGCGCAGCCGCGCGCATCATTTCCAGACCACCCAAGGGCGTGGACATCCAGCAGCCGGACTCCAGGCAGGCTTAAGGCAGCTGGACACAGCCCCCTTGACCGTATTCGGAATGTCATGGAATTTCAGGTCCAGGAATATCCCGGGCCCAAGCTGGTGCAGTTTTTCGACTGCCGCAGGGCCTGCGGCTGTGAATAAGTGTATATTTATCTTAAACATGCCAACAAGTGAGGCAAGTGATTGTGCCAACTCGAAAGCAGATTCGAGGGAAGGGAAATCAAGTGCGAGAATCAGTTTTTGGCGGGCTCGCTCAGTCAGGGACGTTTTGGCACCTCGAGGAGTTCAACTCGCAAACGCGTAATCCCGCTGTCCAGAATGCCCAGCCGGCAGGCAACCAGGTAGGAGACATCCAAGCTCGCGGTCGTCGACAAAAGGACCACGATCATTGATCCGAACCAGCTGGGCAGACATGGGTCTTGGGATTGGAAACGCGAATCAGAGAGCCGAATGGCAGGTCTGGACTGGCCCCGGTGGAGGCATACATGTCGTATTTTTCGCCGCTGGCGGTTTTTCGGCCCTGAAACTTGCCGCCATACCAGCTGGTCTTTGCAGACCAAACTCGAATCGGTTTAAGCGGTTGGCTGAGGTGTGCCACCAGGGGAGCTTCCAGGCCCTGGGCCACCAGAAACATTAACGGCAACCAGCGAAGCGCGGCCCAAATCATGAAAAGTCGCCTACGCATATTATTTCCCCCAAGTCATAGGCACACGCAAAATGCTAACATGCAGGTGCCAGTCGATTCAAGGAGAATCGGCCTGAAATGATCCAATTAAATTACTGATTCTATTGATGTTATTGTCTCTACAGGATCTTTCCAAGCTGCTCTAGGATGTTCACGCACGCATCCGGATGCGAAAAATTTGCCGTGCCAATCTGCACTGCCGACGCGCCGACGATCATGTATTCCAGGACGTCTTCCGCTTTTTCGATTCCGCCCAGCCCGATGACCGGAATCTTGACCGCTCGCCGCGTCTCATAGACCAGCCGCAGCGTAATCGGCTTGATTGCCGGGCCGGATAGCCCACCGGTAGGCCGGCCCAGCTTCGATTTCCGGGTCTGAATGTCGACGCTCATGGCCTGGTAGGTGTTCGCTACTGTCAGGGCATCCGCTCCGGCGCTCTTCGGCCGCCCGGGCAATGACGCCAATGTCGGTGACATTTGGCGAGAGTTTGACCCACAGGGGGCGGCGGGAGGCTCGCCGGGCGGCGGAAACGACTTCGGAAACCATCTGAGGATCGCTGCCAAACTGGATGCCGCCATGCGCCGTGTTCGGGCAGGAGATGTTCAGTTCGTAGGCGGCAAGGCCTTCCGCTTCTTCAAGGACGCGGATCACGCCGACATATTCGTCCACCGTGTAGCCAAACACATTTGCGATGATGGCCGTGCGGTACTGGCGCAGCGCGGGCAGCTTTTCCGCCACGAAGGCGCGCACCCCAATATTTTGCAGGCCCACGGCGTTGAGCATTCCGGAGGGCGTTTCGCACAGGCGGGGCGCGGGGGCCCCGGCCATCGGTTCGAGGGAGAGTCCTTTGACGACGATTCCGCCGAGCCGGTTCAAATCAACAAGGTGGGCAAATTCGACGCCGTACCCAAAGGTGCCGCTGGCGGCAATAATGGGATTGGAAAGGCGCAACGCGCCAACGTTGACGGAGAGGTCTACCGCGTCTGGCACAGTCACTCGCGGAAATTCTAGCATGCGCGACGCGTGCCGCGAGTGTGCGCAAGCTTGTGGAAAAATCCGAGGAAATCCGGCATTGTCTCGACAACGCGCGCTTCGAGACCGGCCAGCCTGTGTGCTAGGATGTTCGCCCAATGCGCATCGTTGAAAAAACGCAATTGATGACGGCGACGGAAATCGACCGCACCGTGCAGCGTCTGGCCCACGAAATCGTGGAAAAAAGCGGCGGCACGGCGAATCTGGCGCTGATCGGAATCCGCCGGCGCGGCGTTCCGCTGGCCAGCCGGATTGCGCAGGCCATGCGCGGCATTGACGGCGTGGACGTGCCGGTGGGAACGCTGGACATCACGCTGTATCGCGACGATCTTTCCAAAGTGGCCGCCCAGCCGGTGCTGCAATCCAGCGACATTCCATTTCCGGTGGATGACAAGGATCTGGTCGTCGTGGACGACGTGCTGTACACGGGCGCACGATTCGCGCGGCGATGAACGGTCTGTTCGATCTGGGGCGCCCGAAGCGCGTGCGCTTGTGCGTGCTGATCGATCGCGGGCATCGCGAACTGCCGGTCGAGGCGACCTTCGTCGGGCGCAACGTGCAGACCAGCGACACGGAGATCATCGAAGTTCGCCTGAATGAAATTGATCAGGAAGAGCGCGTCATGCTCGTCGAACGCGTTCCCTGACCCCGGGCGCCCGCTGCAACAGGCACCGGCCGAGAATTCCGAGGACATGTTGTGCCATATCGCTTCGGCCACATGCTCGGCATCGAACCGCTCAGCGCCGAAGAAATCCTATTTCTGCTGGACCAGTCGAAACCATTTCAGGAAATTCAGCGGCACCCACTGAAAAAACTGGCCACGCTGCGCGGAAAAACCGTGGCGCTGGCATTCTTTGAGCCTTCCACGCGCACGCGCATCAGCTTTGCCACGGCCGCCTCGCGCCTGGGCGCGGACCAGATGAATCTGCAGGCGGAATCCTCGAGCCTGAAAAAGGGCGAATCGCTGCTCGACACGGTGCGCACGCTCGACGCCATGAAGCCGGATTGTATCGTGATGCGACATAGTTCCTCGGGCGCGCCGGATTTCGTCGCGCGCAATCTGGATCTTCCGGTGATCAACGCCGGCGACGGCACGCACGAGCATCCCACGCAGGCGCTGCTGGATGCGCTGACGATTCGCGACCGCCGCGGCACGCTCGAAGGGCTGAACGTCACGATTCTCGGCGACATCCTGCACAGCCGCGTGGCGCGCTCCAACATTCACCTGCTCGTCGAAATTCGGCTGCCGCTTCACGCTTTGCGGTCCGCCGATGTGGCTGCCGCGGGAACTGGAATGCCTGGGTCCCGCGGGCACATCGATCCGCCGCGTCACGCGCATCGAGGAAGCGCTGGAAGGCGCCGACGTCGTCATGACGCTGCGCGTGCAGCAGGAGCGCCTGCACGAACCGGCGCTGGCGCTCGACGAATACATTCTGCAGTACCAGCTGACGCCGGAGCGCTTGCGCCTGCGCGAAGCCCGATGCGCTGGTGCTGCATCCCGGGCCGATGATTCGCGGCCTGGAAATCGATCCCGCGGTTGCCGACGGGCCGCAATCCTGCGTGCTCGAGCAAGTCACCAACGGACTGGCCGTGCGCATGGCGCTGCTGTTTCTGATGATCGGCGCGCGCGGACGCATCTTCGGAAAAGGATTCTTCTCATGCTGCTGATTAGGAATGGACGCGTGCTCGATCCCGCGAGCGGCACGGATGCGCCGCGCGACATTCTGCTCGACGGAGATCGCATCGCCGCGGTCGCGCCGCACGGGCAGCTCGCGGCGCGCGCGCAGGGCGCGGAAATTTTCGACGCCAGCGAATTTGATCGTCGCGCCCGGCTTTATCGATTTGCACTGCCACCTGCGCGAGCCGGGCGGCGAATCTTCGGAAACGATTGAAACCGGCACGCGCGCGGCGGCGCGCGGCGGATTCACGGCCGTGTGCCCGATGCCCAATACGCGCCCGGTGAACGACAACGCTTCGGTGACGCGCTCGATCCTGGAACGCGCCGCCGCCGTTTCGCCAGCGTGCGCGTGTGGCCGATCGGCGCGGCGTCGGTCGGCAGCAAGGGCGAAGCGCTTGCGGAAATTGCCGCGATGAAGCAGGCCGGAATCGTCGCGGTCTCCGACGACGGCCGGCCCATCGCCACCGCGAAACTTGTTGCGACAGGTGATGGAGTATTGCCGCGCGCTCGATTTGCCGGTGATCGATCACTGCGAGGACAGCTCGCTGTTTGCCGGCGCCGTGATGCGCGAAGGAAAACAATCCGTGCGGCTGGGTCTGCGCGGAATGCCCGCGGCCACCGAATCGCTGTGCCGTCGCGCGAGACGTGCAGGTGGGCGAACTGACCAATTGCCGCCTGCACATCGCGCATCTTTCGGCGCGCGCTTCGCTGGAACTGGTGCGCGCCGCCAAGGCCAAAGGGACTGCCCGTCACTTGCGAAGTGACGCCGCATCATTTCACGCTGACCGACGAAGACGTGCAGTACGACACGCGCTTCAAAATGAATCCGCCGCTGGCTTCGCGCGAAGATCGCGACGCGCTGATCGCCGGACTTGCCGACGGCACCGTGGACGCCATCGCCACCGATCACGCGCCGCACGAAGCCGCGCTGAAAGATGTGGAATTCGACCGCGCTCCGTTTGGCGTGACCGGTTTTGAGACGGCGCTCGGCCTGGGACTGGAGCTGGTGCACGCAGGAAAAATTTCGCTGATGCGCATGGTGGAATTGTTTACTTCAGGGCCCGCGCGCGTCCTGGGAATGAAGCGGCGCATCGCGGAAAACGAGCCGGGCGACCTGACGATTTTTTCCACCGAGCACAAATGGACATTCCGCGCGGCAGAATCCGCCAGCAAATCGCACAATTCACCATTCGATGGCCGCAAATTTCGCGGCGCTCCCATGGCCACAATCGTTGCCGGCCGCATCGTCTACCGACGATAGCCACGAGAACATCGAGGAACCACGGATGCACACAGATAAACACTGATAAAACGAAATGAAACTCGTAGCAAGTCCTGCTGAATTATCGATCTTTCCTTGACTCAATCCTAATCAGTGTTCATCCGTAATCCGTGTTAATCAGTGTTCATCTATGGATACGTTGACTTTCTAGCGGGCGCCGGGTTCGGCGGCGGGGTGCATGCCGTGTTGCGGAACTTCGTGGACGCCGCGAGCGGGCGGTTCCTGGTGGATGCGGTAGAAATGATCGAGCGGGCCGGGGCCCTTGCCGATGGAAAATCCTTTTTCGATGGCTTTGGTGACGTAGGCTTTGGCGAGCAGCACGGCTTCCCGCAGCGGACGCCCGCAGGCAAGTTGCGCGGCGATGGCCGACGCGAACGTGCAGCCGGAGCCGTGCGTGTTTTCGCTCTTGAGTGTTCGCCGCCGAGCATGCAGCACTTCCGATGCCGTCAAAGAGAACGTCGATGGCCTTTTCCATGTGGCCGCCCTTGACGACCACGGCGCGCGCGCCGCGCTCGACGATTTTGCGCGCCGCCGCTTCCATCGCGGCGTGATCCTTGATCGCAATTCCGGAAAGAATTTCAGCTTCGGCGATATTCGGCGTTACGACCGTCGCGCGCTTCAGCAATTCTTCGCTCAAGATATTTGATTCCGCCGGCATCGACCAAATCGGCATCGCCGGAAGTGGACTTCATCACCGGATCGAGAACCACATGCGCGACGCCGGCGCGATCCAAAAATTCGGCCGACCACCACGGCATTGCCGCGATGGCCCAGCATGCCGATTTTGATCGGCGGAAATTTTGATGTCTTCGAGCAGCGCGTCCAGTTGCGCGCGCAATTCCGCGGCGGGAGTGTCATGCACGGACTTCACGCCTTGCGTGGATTGCACGGTCAGCGCCGTGATCGCCGCGACGCCATAACAATTGTGCGCGGCAAATGTTTTGAGGTCCGCCGCAACGCCCGCGCCCGCGGATGGATCAAATCCCGCGATCGTCAGCACGATCGGCGGAGCCGCAATTCACGTGATTGGACAATTCTTCGCGTCCCTCCGCGCAGAAACTCGCCCACAGAAAAATGGACCGGCTGCGCACAAGACGTCGCGCGAGCCGGCAACTCGAAATGTACGCGCGTGATCGGCCGCGCGCAATAGAATTTTTCAGCGAATGAGGTTGCTGCAGAAGACACGAGTATCGGCGAAATGCGGAACGAAATCTGAAAGTGATTCTACGGAAACAGTCCGCGAACCAGTCGTGGCTTCGGCGACGCGCCCCACGGCGAGAATGTACGCCGCGGCGCGCGGATGAGACGTGGAACTTGCGCATCGTTTCGTACACGTCGTTGAATGCGCGCTTCATCACGAATTCGAGCTTTGAATTGACTTCCTGCGCCTGCCAGAAGAATCCCTGCAGATCCTGCGCCCATTCGAAGTAGCTGACGGTGACGCCGCCGGCGTTGGCGAGAATATCCGGAACGACGAACACGCCCTTGCGCGAAAGCACTTCGTCGGCGTGCGGCGTGGTGGGTCCGTTGGCGGCTTCGGCGACGATCTTCGCCTTGATCTGATCGGCGTTGTGCAGCGTGATGACGTTTTCGAGCGCCGCCGGAACCAGAATGTCGCACTTCAGCGCCAGCAGTTCGTCGTTCGAGATGCGCGACGCGCCGGGCATGCCGACGACGGTGCCGGAGCGCTCCTTGTAGCGCATCGCGCGCAGCGGATCGATTCCGCGCGGATTGTGCACGCCGCCGCGCGAATCGCTGATCGCCACGATCTTCGCTTTTTTCTCCGCGAACAGTCGCGCCACCGCCGAGCCGACGTTGCCAAAGCCCTGAATGGCGACCGTCGCGCCGCGCAGGGAAATCTTCTTGACCTTGCAGGCTTCTTCGACCACGTACAGGCACTCCGCGCCCGGTCGCGTCGCGTGCGTCCTTCGGAGCCGCCGATCGAAACCGGCTTGCCGGTCACGACTCCGGGCGATGCATGTCCGACCGTCATCGCGTAGGTGTCCATGATCCAGGCCATGGTTTGCGCGTCGGTGTAAACATCGGGCGCGGGAATATCGACTTCCGGGCCGATGATGGGCTGAATTTCCGCGGCGTAGCGGCGCGTCATGCGTTCGAGTTCGCCCTTGGACATGCGCTTGGGATCGCAGATGATGCCGCCCTTGGCGCCGCCGTAGGGAAGATTCACGGTGGCGGTCTTCCAGGTCATCCATGCGGCCAGCGCCTTCACTTCATCGAGCGTGACGTTCGGGTGATAGCGCAGGCCGCCCTTGGCCGGGCCGCGCGCCACGTTGTGCTGCACGCGAAATCCGGTGAAGACTTTCATCTGGCCGTTGTCCATTTTCACGGGGATGGAAACTTCCATGACGCGCTTCGGCGTGCGCAGAATCTGGCGCAGGCCCGGATCGAGCTTCAGGTATTCCGCCGCCATGTCAAACTGGATTTGCGCGATGCGAAACGGATTCAGATCTTCGCGCGGCGCCATCCGCGGAAGGACGGGTTGGGGAACCGTTTTTACCACCGTGGCCATGGATGTTTCTCTCCTTGAGTGTCGCGACTACGCGCTTGCCGCGCGCTGCGAAGAGCGCTGGTACCGCGCGCGACATTCGTCCGAACAGAAGTGCAAAACCTGGCCCGGTTGCTCCAAGGGAAACGAAATTTCAGGTGAGACATACGTGCCGCACCAGGGATCGCGATGCAAGGGAACCGCGGAGCACGGGTATCCGGCGGCCTGGGCACCGGATGCCGGTACCGAGCGTTCGCAGGACCCTGGCGAGCAGCTTGCGCATCAGCCACGCCATCCCTCGGCCAACCCACCGGTCGATTCGCTCTTGTAAGCTCACCCGCCCGACGCTTTCCAGCGGCTCGTTGTGGCCCAGCCTGCCGCGCGTGTTCTCCGCCATCCACATCGGCACATGCCGAAGAACCAGGCCGGCCGAAGCCCCTCAACCTGAATGATTAACTCTCCCTGCTAGTGCAACACCATTGACCGCGCAATAGCGCGAGTGTAGTCAACCGGGAAAAGCGGTGTCAACCAAAGAACCGGGATATTTTGCGTCGGGGATGCTTTGCAAACACGGCGCTTGGCGCGATGCGCAGGGAAATTACCGTAACGCTATCATAATAAAAGCTTTAATAGATAGAAATGAGGTGGTAGCCGCGAGGCGGATGGGTCTGATAATACAGCCCAGTATCCTCAATTCTTGTAAGACGCGGGGGCGAGGCGGGTGAATTTGTCCCGCAGCTAGAATCGATTAGGAATGATCAGCAATGAATTCAGGGCTTTGCAGGGATTCGATCCGTCCCCATATAGGGCTGCAACACCTCCGGAATCAGGACGGAGCCATCGGCTTGCTGATAATTTTCCACGATGGCAAGCCAGGTGCGTCCCACGGCCAGGCCGGAGCCGTTTAGCGTGTGCACAAATTCGCTCTTGCCGCCTTTGGGCTTGAAGCGGATGCCGGAGCGGCGCGCCTGAAACGCTTCGGTATTCGAGCAGGAAGAAATTTCCATGAATTCATTCGCGGAGGGCAGCCACACTTCGATGTCATACGTTTTTGACGAAGCGAAACCCATGTCGCCCGTGCAAAGTCAGCATCACGCGGTAGTGCAGGCCGAGTTTCTGCAGAATTTGCTCGGCATTGGCGACCAGCGATTCGAGTTCTTCGTAGCTTTGTTCCGGGCGCGTGAATTTGAACATTTCCACTTTTTGAAATTGGTGCTGGCGCTTCAGGCCGCGCGTGTCCTTGCCGGCCGCGCCGGCCTCGGAGCGGAAGCAGGCCGTCCAGGCGCAGAGCTTGATGGGCAGCAGGTCGGCGTCGAGCGTTTCGTCGCGATAGTAGCTGGTGAGTTCGACTTCGGACGTCGGCGTCAGCCACAGGTCGGTGCCCTCGAGATGAAACATGTCCGCCGCGAATTTCGGCAACTGGCCCACGCCGGTCAGCGCCGCCGTGTTCACGATGAAAGGCGGAAGAATTTCGGTGTATCCGTTCGCCGCGTGCGTATCGAGAAAAAATGCGGCCAGAGCGCGTTCCAGCCGCGCACCGAGGCCGCGATAGACCGCAAAACGCGCGCCGGCACATTTTCGCGGCGCGCTGGAAATCGAGAATGCCGGCGCCTTCTGCAATTTCCCAATGCGGTCGCGGCTTGAAATCGAATTTCGGCGGCGCGCCCCAGCGGCGCACCTCGACGTTTGCCGCCGCGTCGTGCCCGACGGGCACCGAGCTGTGCGGGCGGTTGGGCACAGTCAGCATGAAATCCGCAAGCTTCGCGTCCAGTTCGGTGATGCGCTCGTCGGCGGGCTTGATTTCGTCCGAGACCTGCTTCATTTCCGCCAGCAATGCGGAGGCGTCTTCCCCGGCTTTTTTGCGGCGCGCGATTTCCTCGCTGGCTTTGTTGCGCTCGGCCTTCAATCGCTCGGCGGCGGTAATTCGCTCGCGGCGCTCCTGATCGAGCGCGCGAAACGCGTCGAAATCAATGGCGACGCCGCGATTGGCCGCCATCTGCTCGAATTCTTCGAGGTGTTCGCGAAAATATGCCAAGTTCATGCATGGGGAAAGAATACATGAAGAAATGTGGTTCGTGACTCGTGAATTAGTAGCGCGGGCTTCAGCCTGCGGGGTTTGGACCTTGCAAGGCTAACCCCCGCAGGCTGAAGCCCGCGGTATGGGCACGGCAATGCCGTGCCACCTCGGAACTGTTAACTCTTAACTTCGTGGGCCGCACGGCTTCTCTTTTGCAGAACCATGGCGTGCTAGCATTAAATTAATGGAGCCGAAATGGCAGACCTAGTCCAGACCGAGTGAAGTATTCGCCAAGCCCGCGCGGCGCGCGGCCGGAAACCTTCGAATTCATTCGCTACCAGGTTGAAGGGGCCTGTCGCGCGACTCACGCTGCATCGTCCCGAACATAATTTATTGAATGAAGCAGATGCTGCGCGAACTCGCCGACGGCATTGGGATGGTTGCGGAAAATTCCGTCGGTGAAGCTGATCGTTCTGGACGCGGCAGGAAAAGTATTTTCCGGGGGCGTGGATATCGGCGAGTATACGGCCGAGCGCGCATTTTCCATGCTGGATGCGTTTCACGCCGCGTGCATCGCCATGGTGGAGGCGCCGCAGCCCGTGCTGGTGATCGTGGATGGCGCGGCGATTGGCGGCGGCGCGGAACTGGTGGCCTACGGGGATTTGGTGGTGGCCACGCCGCGCGCGCGATTTGCGCTGCCGGAAATTACGATCGGAATGTTTCCGCCGCTGGCTTCGACCATGTTTCCGCACATCATCGGTCCCAAGCGGGCGCTCGAACTGGTGCTGACCGGCGAAGCCATTACCGCCGAACGTGCCCGCGACACTGGGACTTGTGAATCGGCTGGTGCCGGAAGCGCAACTTGCAAACCGCCGTGAATGAACTGATCGCGAAAATCACGGCGCAATCCGGCGCCGTGCTGGGCATGGCCAAGAAAGCGGTTATCGGCGGAATGGGAATGTCCCTGCGCGACTCCCTGCACAATTCCATGAACATTTTCCTGAACGAACTGTACCGCCTGGAGGATTCGCAGGAAGGTTTGCGCGCGCTACTTGAAAAACGCAAGCCACAGTGGAAGAATCGTTAGAGGCGACTCGTTTGCCGCGCCGGCGGCTGAAGGTCACTGTAGCCCGCCTCTTCAGAGGCGGGGTTCTTGGTAAGTTAGAGCAACCGTTTCCCGGCAAGCCAAACGCATCTCCCCGCCTCCCAGGAGATTTGCATGGACGAATCGCAAAACACTCCTGAAGCAATCCCTCCCGAAGAGTCCGCCGATCCCGGCGCAGCGCATGAGTTAAAATCATTGCCCGAACCAGTTAGTTGATCCCACCGCTTCAGAGCCAATTGTCGCCCAGCACGTGCCTCAGGAAGATCGGCGCACGGATGTGGCTGCATATTATGCGAACGCGGAATTGCGCAGGCGCGGTTTTCGCCACAATCTATTCGTGCTGCTCGGTCTCACGCTTGCGGCGTTCATTTTGGCGTCGTGGATACTGGTTCGCGTCGACGCTCCCTTCGGCATTTTTTCCGGCGGCCCTCAGGAAATTGTTCGCGCGCAGCTTCGAGCTCTCGATCGCGGCGAATTGCGCCCGGCTTACGATATGTTTTCTGCCGCGCTATCGCGGAGAAGTGTCCTTCGACACCTGGCACCAGCTGTTCATCAGGCACTGGCGCATGTTTCATGCGGACGTGGAGCGTGCGGAGCCGCCGTGGCAAAGCGGTCCCGGCGTGACCCTGGAAATTTATCTGCACGGCTCCGACGATAGAGAGTATCGCGCGCGCTTCACGCTGATCCACACGGACGGGCGCTGGTGGATTGACGACGTACATTGGACGCAGGAGCCGGATGAGGGCGCATTCACCCGCATTTGATGGCCTGCCACACTTGATTTTAATTGATGCTTTTTATAGGTCGTGGGGGCACGGCAATGCCGTTCACGGAGAACGTTCTCGGTGAACCGTGCCCCTACTTTAATGCGAATGTAGTTTGCGAACGGGCCGTGCTGCGCGTCATCGAGTCAGATAAACTTGGCCCACCAGAGTTGCAATGAGGATGGACAAAAAGAGGAACAGCGTGCCCGCCACCAGCATTCGCGCTTCGCTGCGCTGCATTTCAATTCGCCCCGTGGAAAACGCTTTGGTTCTCATGGCGATCATGCCGTGCAGACCGATCAGGATCAGCACGAAGGTGAGCTTGATGTGCAGCCACGGCGCATGAAGATAATAGGAAGAGTTCGTGGAGATCAGGCTGACTCCCGCCAAAATAGCCAGTAGCGCTCCGGGATCCGCCAGGCCGCGCAGGTAGATGCGTTCCAAGCGAGCCAACGCCTGTTTGGCATCCGCCGAAGTTTCCTGTGTGTGGCGCGTCAACGCCATGGACGTCACCAGCAAGCCGCTCACCCAAAACACAAATCCCAAGACATGTGCAACAAGAAGAACAGGAAGCATGGAAATTACCCCTGCGGAAGTCTAACAGGCAGCTGAAAAAATTGGATAGCACAATCTGTTTCAGCATCGTACCGGACCAGCGCCTAAACAGGTCGCAGAACAACTCCCGCCATGTCATTCCGAAGGGCGGTATTTGCCCGAGGAATCTGCTGTTTCTTGGAAGCTGAGAAGAAAAGCAGATCCCTCGCTTCGCTCGGGATGACAAAAAGTACTTTTTCCGCAGCCTGTAAAACCGCGTTCATTTTATGACCATTGCGGCACGGCTGAAGCCGTGCCCTACAAATATTTGGTGGTTCTCACACAGACTCTAAAGCCCCGACCTCCGAAACATGAGCGTCCTTCAATATGGGATAGCACCTCATCCGCCGCCCCCCTGACAGGCCCAGCGATCCGGACTATACTGTTTCGCCATGAGCTGGCGCGAAACTGATTTATGCAACACGGCAAATGAATTGAAAAATGGATGCGCTCAGCCCGCGACAAAAACATGACCACTCAAAAGAAGAAAATTGTTTTGCTGCCGGGCGACGGTATCGGCCCCGAAATCATGCGGGCCGCCGTGCGCGTATTGAACGAATGCGCCGCGGAATTCGGCCACGCATTCGATTTTGCGGAGTTCCCTTTCGGCGGCTGCGCCATCGACGCTACGGGCGAACCCCTGCCGACCGAAACTCTTGCCGCATGCAGGGCAGCTGACGCCATCCTGCTGGGCGCCGTGGGAGGGCCCAAATGGGACGCCGTGCCGCTCGTCAAGCGGCCGGAAAGCGGACTGCTAGGTTTGCGCAAGGCGCTCGGGCTCTATATCAACCTGCGCCCCATCGATTTGCACGCGCCGCTTTATGGCCTGTCGCCGTTGCGCGCCGACCGCGCCAGAGACGTGCACATCGATTTTGTGCGCGAACTCGCTGGAGATATTTATTTCGGCAAGCACACCGTGGAAACCGATCCGAGCGGGGAGCGCGCCACGGACGAAGCCGTTTACACAACCGCGGAAGTGGAGCGCGTGGCCAATTACGCGTTCGCGCGCGCGGAGGCCCGCAAAGGACGGCTGGCCTCCATCGACAAGGCCAATGTGCTGACCACGTCGCAACTGTGGCGCAGAACCGTGACGCGCATGGCCGCGAATCATCCCAATGTGAAGGTCGAACATCTGTACGTGGACAACGCGGCCATGCAACTGGTGCTCGGCGCCCGCGCAGTTTGACGTGATCCTCACCTCCAATATGTTCGGCGATATTTTGACGGACCTCGGCGCGGCGCTGGCCGGTTCCATCGGGCTGATCCCCTCGATGAGCTGCGGGCTGGGGCCCTCTGTCTACGAGCCCATTCACGGATCCGCGCCCACGCTTGCAGGAAAAGATGTCGCCAATCCAGTGGGCATGATTCTTTCCGCCGCCATGATGCTGCGCGAGAGTTTCAAGCTGAATGGCGAGGCGGAGTACATCGAATCCGCCGTGGACCGCCTGTTCACAAAAGGAATTCGCACCACGGACACGGTCGAACCAGGCACGACCAAAGTGGGCTGCATTGAATTCGGGGAACGGCTGTGCGCGGAGATGGCCGGCGCATCGCACCGGATTCAAAGCAGCGGTCAGGGCACGTAAAAATCGGCTGATACGATCTAGCGGGAACTCTTTGTCCTCAATAATTTCTTGATCAATTGTATCTGCCCGGCGTGATAGACGTCGTGTAGTGCGATTCCGGCAATCAGCCGACGCGCCGGAGATTTGCTTCCGTGCGCACGGCGATTCAAGAGCTCCGGCGGAAATGACGCCACAGTTTCCCTCAGCAATCGATGTTCCTCATCAAGAATCGCCACATCGTCGCGCCATGCCTTTTCTGTTTGCAGGATTGGCCGAGCGAACCAGTTGCTCCCCGGCAGAGAAAATGAACCGCGCTTTTCCCCGGTTAGCCGCCGGCGGACCGCATACTTCCAATAAGCGCAATGAACCACAAGTTCCCAAATATTGTGGCGCCCGGTTTTAGGGAGCAGAGACGCCTCATGCGCCTTTACACCTCGAATTGAACCACGAAGGTTGGGTCCATGCCAGGCGGCATGGTTGTAAGCCTCGTCGAGCAAATTCAACAGCAGCTCAATTTCCAAGTGCACCATCGCTCCTCCGAAGATCCGCGCCGTATCCGCTAATTATTATGCGGAATATAGCAGATGACTGGGAAATGTAAGCGTCTTCGTCTCGTGCAAAAATAGTTCGGGGGAGCGCCCCCGGAATCGAGAAGCGCTCCCCCTGTGAATCCACCGATTAGACGGGCATGCTTATTTGCTAGCGACCATGCCCTTCGCCGAATTCCAGATCCGGAAGGACCGGCGTGCCTTCTTTCCTGACCGCGTCAAGATCGTTCGGGTCAAGGCCCAGAATCTGAAGGATGGTCGGAGCCACCTGCATGGTTTCCACAAAACTGTGGACAGTTTTGCGTTCAAGGCTGGGGTTCGATACCAGCAACATCACGTTGGTATCGTCCCAGGCGTAGCCGCCATGCTCGGATTGCTTCGCCAGGCTCCCGGTGTAGACCACGCCGACGTTTGGAATCACGATAATGTCCGGCGTGCGCGGATCGCCTCCCTTGCGAAGCTCGCAGCAGGGTCCCGGATTATCCGGCACACCTGGAGCGTTGAAGAGAGTTGTGAGTGAGCCGCCATAATAGATCTGGCCAAGTCCGATGGTTGTCGCCGGCAGTTTCCAGGGCCGTTACCGCGGCACCGGTAGTGCTTGAATTGGTCAGCCACAGTTGAGAAATGTCGTCCTCGGCGATTCCGAGGCCGTTATTGGGGTCGTTGTAACACCGCCGGGATCAAAGAGCTGATGATCGCGGAGGGTGGCTTGCCATTGGTTTTTGAATGCCCCGGAATGGGGAAGAAGCGGTTCGGGTCGATCGGCGACTGCCCGTGTTTGGCGGTGATGATGATGACGGTCGAGTCGAGGAGGTCGATTGGCTTTGAGTGCATCCACCATTTGTCCGATTGCCGCATCCACGAATTCGATTTCGCCCAGCATGAAAGGCCGAGGGGTTCCCGGGGCATCCTCGTAGCCACCCGAGTTTGAGTCGGTTCTGGTTGTCGACGAAGGTGATATCAACTTCTCCCCAACGCTGACCGCCTGGAAGTTCATTCCGAAGATGACCGGGACCGGAGCGCCGCTTCCGCCGAGGTGCGTCTTGCCGTTGATCCAGTTGACCACTGCGTTGACCTTCAACTGGTCGTAGCACTTGATGGCATCGAAATCGGTGGTCCAGTCATCGCCATTTGGAACAAGCGTGCCGCAGTCAAAAGACTTGCCGGCAGGCGCTGCTGTCTTAATCCCAGGCAGAACGATTTGGTTGGAGTTAACTTCCGGAGAATAGTAATCATCCACGTTGCTGGGCAGATTGGTTCCCGTGGGGCCGGAAACCAGAGAGTAGACAGCGTGCTTGTCGGACCAAGCCGTGTAGCCGCCCGCGGCGTGAATCACCCCGTAAATGGTGTTGGTGCGAATGAAATTCCAGGGGTACACCGGTTTGCAGCCATTGAAGGGATCGCGCACAAGCCTGTCGGGTTCGATTGATTTTATGCCACCGTCGATGGTGGAGTACCCGGAGAAGCCACCATTGAGCTTGGTCTCGTCGATTTCGTCGCCTTCTTCATATTCGGTCTCCGTCCCGTTGATCTGGCCTTCCTTGCATGGTATTGGCTACCCATATCCTCGCCGGGCAGCCCGTTACCGGTCGTCATCTTCGGCGGAGCCAGGACGCGATCGTAGGCGACATCGTAGAATCCGCCCACAGTTCGCGGCGTGCCGCCGGTCACCAGGGCCAATAACCCGGGGAACGAATCGGAGGGCCTGGAAGTCGAAGTACGGGTGTAATTCACGCCGTGTTCGCCGAGTTCGGCCAGGTTTGGGCAGGTCTGGGAAGCGACGCAGTTGGCATAATCAACCGCATGCATTCCATCGATGCTGATGAGCAAGACGTGTCGAATTCTGTCATGGTCAGGGTCCGGTTTGGGTGCAGCGAACCCAGTGGGCGCCATCGACAGGAAAAGAGTGCGGCCAGGACGCCTGCCTTCCACTTGCTTGTCATTATGATCCTCCCTTGAATAATAAATTTTATCTTTTTGCTCCCGTTTGGGGAATTGCACTGTACTTATCGGACCTTGAACGATGTGTGAATCGAATATGAATCCTCGGTAAAAACGGGGAAGTTTACCCGCGTGCCGTTTCCATTTCGCACAAGGATTCCGCAAGCCCTTGCGATTCAGGGGCCGGGAATGATAGCTTCAGTCTGGCCAGATGGGTGATTCTTCCTTACATCATTGGAGCGGAACTCACCGTTGAGTAATCAGAGCGCCCAAAACAATTCCAACGGCCACCACGCTCGACGCGAGCATCTCCGCGTCTCCCTCGCAGCCGGACCTTCGCACGCTGACGTTCTGGCGCGTGGAGGGCAGCCTGGTTGAGCTTGGCGCTGTGCGGCCGGTGGCCTACTTCACCTGGAATTCCCACACATTTGCGGGACGCTGGGCCCGCCGCGGCGGAGCCCTGGCGCTGGCGCTCGTGCGGCCTTTCCTGTACGCCAGTAATCGCGTATTTGCCACGCGCGTGCTGCATACTCTTCTGTCGGGAGTTACGCGCGACCGCCTGGATCTGCTGGGCGAGGAATATTTCGAATACGTTCTGAAAAAGCAGCTCAAGGCCGAAGGGGTCGACCGTCTGCGAGCCTGCGTAGCGGAAAAGGGCGCGGAGAACGTGGTGCTGGTCAGCCAGGGCCTCGATCACGTGATGCGGCCCGCTGGCACAGTATCTGGGCGTTTCGCAGGCTGGTTTCGAACCGGCTCGAATTTCGCGGCGGGGTCGCCACTGGGCGCCTGCTTGATCCCGTGATTCGACCGCGCAGCCCGATCGCATGGGCATCTTCGAGCGCAGCGCCGATGGCCGCGTGCCATCCGAACGCTTGCTGAAAAATCTGGGCATGACGGCTCATCCGGAGCAGCTCGCCGAAGGCCATTCTGCCTGCCGAGCGCCCCAAGGCGCCGAACCACCGCGCACTGGTCGTCTTCGACCGGAAAGAAACAGTCGGAACCGCTTTCGGTCCGCGACACTCTTGCCGGGAAAAAATATTCTGCTCATCGGAGTTACAGGTTTTATCGGCAAGGTCTGGCTGGCGCAGATCCTGAGCGAGGTTCCGCAGATCGGCAAGATTTATCTGCTGATTCGCCGCCAGCGCACGACCACCTCGCAGCGCCGCTTCGAGAAACTGTTCGAGGAATCGCCGGTGTTTGACCCGTTGCAGGAGCAGCATGGCGACGATTCGCGGAGTTTGTTTCCGAACGCGTGGAAGTAATCGAAGGCGACGTGAGCCAGCCGGGCCTGGGGATCGCGCCGGAGAGGCGCGCGCAACTGGCGCGTGACCTGGACCTGGTTGTGAACAGCTCCGGGCTGACGGATTTCAATCCGGACCTTCGCGACGCCCTGGCAAGCAATGTCTCCCCGGTCCTTCATCTGATCGAATTTCTGCGCTACATCGGATCATGCCGGGCTGATGCACCTTTCCACCTGCTACGTGGTGGGAGGCGAAGGACGGCCGAGTCGTCGAGGAAGTTCAAGCCAATTACACGCCATTCGGCGTTCCCGATTTCGACGCCGAGCGCGAGTGGCACTCCCTGCAGGAAGTGGTGGCGCACGCCGAGGCGCGCGCGGAAAGCCCTGAAATCACGGCGGCGCTGCGACGGCAGGCGCTCGGAAAACATCGCGGCAGCGAAGAGCCTGCCGGGCCCGAGCTGGACAATTTGATCCGCAAAAATCGCATGCGCTGGCTGCGCAATCGGCTGACGCGCGCGGGAACGCGGCGCGCACAACGGCTGGGCTGGCCGAACACGTACACGCTCACCAAATCGCTGGCCGAATCCATGATCGTGCGGCACGGCGCGGGGCTGCCGATTGCGATCGTGCGGCCATCGATTGTGGAAACGTCCACGGACCAGCCGTTTCGCGGATGGAATGAGGGCATCAATACTTCCGCGCCGCTTTCCTATTTGCTGGGCACTTATTTTCGGCAGTTGCCGACGAACGAACGCAAGTGCCTGGACATGATTCCCGTGGATATGGTGTGCCGCGGAATGACGTTGATTGCCGCGGCGATTATCGCGCGGCGTCACGAGCCGATCTACCAGCTGGCCACGTCGGCCAGCAATCCGTGCGACATGGGACGCTCCATCGAATTGACTGGCCTGGCGCATCGCAAACATTATCGCGCGCAGCAGAGCCTGGAACATTGGATGCGAATGCAGTTCGACACCATTCCCGTTTCCAAAGCGCGCTACGAGAAATTTTCCGTGCCCGCGCAAAAGGCCGTGGTGCATGGCATCAACCGCGCTGCATCCGCGCTGCAAATGAAGAAACCTCCGCTGGCACGGCAGGAGCGCGACCTGATTCGCGTTGAAAAATTGATCGAACTTTACGAGCCTTTCATTCTGCACAACGAGCAGGTATTTGAGTCGCGAGAACGTGCAGATTGCTTTCCGCCGCGCTTCCCGGAAGACGAGCGCGCGGCGTTCGGCTACGATCCCTCCGCGATTGACTGGTGGGATTATTGGATTAACATCCACGTTCCGGCTTTGCGCCGGTGGGTTTACCCGCTCATCGAAGGACGCGCGACCGGAAGCTGCGTCCGCACCGCGCTTTTTCTCTGCCGCAATGCCGCGAGTCGCGGGACGGAAGATCATGAGGATCCGCCGCGGCGCAGCTCGGGCGCAGGGAATCCAAAACTAATCCATGGCTATCTTCCTGACCGGTTCCACCGGCTACATCGGCGCGCACGTGGCCGCCATTCTGCTGGAACGTCACACGGACCGCCTGAATCTTATTGGTGCGCGCGAAGACCGAGCAGGAGGCAAACGAGCGCCTGTGGCACGCGCTGCAATTGCATTTGGACTTTCCGCAGATTTCTCGACGCGCTGCGAACGCGCATTACTATTTTTCGCGGGGATCTGACCGATCCGCGTTTCGGACTGGACGACACTGAATATACGCGCCTGATTGGCACGACCGAATCCGTCATTCATTGCGCCGCATCGCTGAATCGCAAATCCGAAAAAAGCTGCCTCAACGTGAATCTGCGCGGCACGCTGGAAGTCGCGCAACTGGCTCGCCGGGCGCACGACGCGCATGGATTGCGGCGCTTCAGCCAGGTTTCCACGGTGGCCGTGGCCGGGCA
The DNA here is from genome assembly GCA_963825365.1 of uncultured Acidobacteriota bacterium. Taxonomy (GTDB): domain Bacteria; phylum Acidobacteriota; class Terriglobia; order Acidiferrales; family UBA7541; genus Palsa-360. The sequence continues at coordinate 605,680 of CAWGSV010000005.1, forward strand.
TCGCAGCCATGAAGTGGTCACCGAGGACGCTTCCATCGATTGGAATCGCTCCGATTACGATCCGTACGCGCGCACCAAGAAATTCTGCGAGCACATGGTGCGCGAACTTCTTCCGGATGTTCCGCGCACCGTGTTTCGTCCCAGCATCGTGCTGGGAGACAGCCGCCGCGCGGAAACGACGCAATTCGACATGGTGCGCGCGTTCGTATTTCTGGCGGGACTGCCGGTCCTGCCGTTTCGCCCGACCGATCGTATCGATATCGTGCCGGTCGATTACGTGGCGGAATCGGTGGTCGCGCTGCACCAGAAAGCCGAACCCGTTGCACGAAATCTACCATCTCTCTTCGGGCACCGGCTCGGAAACGTTTGGCGCAACTGACTCGCGCACTGGCGCAAGCCGCCGGAAAAATGCAGCCGTATTACTGGCCCGGCCTTGAGGGACCCTTTTCGTCCATCGTCAATTGGCTGTCCGGCCGCGCGGGCGGAATCGGACGCAGCGCGTCTCTGCTGAAAGTATTTCATGCCCTATCTGGTGTGGGACACGGTGTTCGATAATTCGCGCGTGGTGGCTGAAATGGGGCGAGCTCCGGAGCCTTTTTCCAAGTATTGCTATCCGCTGCTGCGATTCAGCCGCGAGCATCACTTCTCCTATCCCTACCGGCCATGGCCTGCGAACGCCGTGCTGCGAAGCTGGCGGCGGCCGCTGTGGGACCGCTGCGAGGATCTCACCGCAATGATGGATTTGATTCTGGAAGCGTGGATCAGTTCGCTGATCGAACTCACAGCGGACGCATTGGAAATTCTGGGCGCGGGGCGTCCCTGGCAGGCCGGGCGAAAAATTGAAGCTGCTCTTCGCGGGCTACAACGGAACGCGCAATACCGGCTCCGATGTGCGCGTTGAGGAAATGCTGCGGCAGATGCGCCGTGTGCTGGGCGACGAAAATGTCGCGCTCAGCGTGATGACGTTCGATCCCAATCGGTCGCGCGGATATTTTGCGGGAACCGCGCAAGTGCAACTCCCCATGATTTTCCCGCCGTTTCTGTTTCGCGAAGTGCGCAAGTATGACGGCGTGATGGCCTGCGAAGGCTCCATGTTCAAGAGCAAGTTCGCCAACGCGCTTTCCACCATGACCATCGGCTCGCTGGGAATTGCCGCCGCGCGAAAATAAACTTGTCCCTTGGTTATGGCGGCGAAGCCGGTGCCATGGACCCCATGCTGGAAAAAATGTGCGCGCGCTACTGCCGCCACTCGCTGGTGATCACGCGTAATGAGGAATCGCAGTCCGTTTTGAGCAAGCTGGGAGTTTCCACCGAACTGGGCACCGATACCGCGTGGACGTTTGAGCCGCATCCCGCCGGAATACGGGCGCAAGGCCTGTCCGACGCGGGATGGGATGGGCGACACGCCGGTTCTGGCTATCTGCCCCATCAATCCATTTCTGGTGGCCTGTAAAACCTTCGATCGGGAAAGTTTATCGCGCGGAAACTTTTTGGCGCCTACAAGGAGAGCCATTACAGTTCCGTTTATTTTCACAATGCCGGTCCCGCGGTGGATGCCGCCTACGCGAAATATCTGGGCGCCATTGCGGGAGCCGTGAAAGCATTTCGCACGCGACACAATGTGTTTCCGATTCTGGTGGCGATGGAGCGCTTGGACGCAAGGCCTGCGAGGCTCTGGCGCCGCAACTGGGCGGCGTGCCGGTATTTACCTCCGACACGCACGACATGTACGAACTGGTCAGCGTCCTGCGCTGCTGCGAGCTTGATGGTTTCCTCACGCTATCACGCCATGGTCACCACCATGCCCGGGCTGGTGCCGTCGGCGGGAATCACCATGGACGAGCGCATTCGCAATTTGCTGCGCGAACGCGGGCATGAGCATTTGCTGCTGACCGTGGACGATCCCGACCTCGAAGCAAAACTTCTGGCCGTGATGGAAACCCTGGCGCGGATGCGGAAGCGATTCGCGACGGCATTGCGCGCTCGGTGGTGCGCAACCTGAAAACCATGGCGCGCATGGGAGTGTTTCTGGAACGCGCCGTGCACGAATGCTATCCGGAATTTTCCGGTGCGTTCGGCGTGCACAGATGGGAAGAATATCTTCCGCCGCTCAGCCCGAATCTTGCCGGACTGCTGGATCGTATGAAGGCGCGGCGGTGGCGGCTGCTGGAAATTAGATTGGGTCGTGGAGGTTTTGTAGCCCCGCCTTCAGGCGGGCATTGCGCGAACATGCAATGCCCGGCTGAAGGCGTGCGCTACAGAGATTGATTATGTCCGCGCCGAAAATCCAAGGCTGAAGCCTGTGCGACTTAAAACATCGTGAATTTCCTGGAAAACATTTTCGAGCGATTGCAGGGCGCCGCCGGCCGTGTGGTCTTGGCAGAGGCACATTCTGCGGTAATCGCACGGCCACGGGTGCGGAATTGCTCGCGTCACATCGCTGTTGCGCGCGCATTTCTGCGCGCATCCGGACTTGCCAAGGGAGATCGCTGCGCGCTGGTGGCTCCCAACAGCATTCGCTGGGCCGCGCTCGATCTGGCCATTATTTCGCGAAGGGCTGATCGCCGTTCCCATGTACGCTCGCCAGGCCGCGGGGAATTGGCGGCCATGCTGCGCGATGCAGGGCCTAGCATGATTTGCTGCGGCGATGCCGCGCTTCGCGATGCGATTGTCGGCGCAGTGGCCGGATGCGCCGCGATTCGTTTTGTTCGACGAGATTTTCAGCGCCGCTGCGCCATCCGCAACGAGTTCGCCACTCCCTCCCGCTGCGCTTGCTCCGCAAGACACGGTCGCCATTCTTGTACACTTCGGGAACTTCCGGCGAAGCCAAGGGCGTGATGCTGACGGTCGGAAATCTCGATCACATGCTCTCCTGCACCACTGCGCGCCTGGATCAGTTGATGGGACCGCGCGATATGCCGGATCGCGTGTTTCACTACCTGCCGTTTTGTTTTGCCGGGCTCGTGGATTCTGCTGCTGTCTTGCCTGTCGCGCACCAGCGTGCTGACGCATGTCGATGGACCTCACCAAACTGGCGGACGAAATTCGGCGTCGCAGCGCCGAATTATTTTTTGAACGTGCCGACGCTGCTGGAGCGCATTCGCACCGGCGTCGAGGGACAATATTCGCAAGCGCGGCGGCGTGATCGCGAAGATTTTTGATAATGCCAACGCGGCGTGGCTCGCGGCTCGAATGCCAAGGCACCGCACGCCTGGGATTTTTTCTGGCTGGGACTGGCGGGCCTGTTCATTTTTCCGTCGATTCGCAAACGCATGGGACCGAATCTTCGCGCTCTGATTTGCGGCTCCGCGCCGCTGGCGCGCGAAACGCAGCTATTTTTCATGATGCTGGGAATTCCCGTCCTGCAGGTGTACGGCCTCACCGAAACCACGGCCATTTGCACCATGGACGATCCGCAGCACATCGAGCCGGGACGCGTCGGCCCGGCCATCCCGGGAATCGAAATGAAAATCGGCGAGAACGGCGAAATTCTGGTCCGCGGGCCGAATATTTTTCCCGGCTACTGGAATCGTCCGGAGCAAACGGCGCAAGTGTTGCGCGACGGCTGGTTTCACACCGGCGATCAGGGCGACGTGGACGCGAATCGGCAATTGGCGCATTACCGGCCGGCTGAAAAATCTGATCATTCTCGAATTCCGGCCACAACATCGCGCCGGAGCCGATTGAGGACGAACTGTTTCGCGCGCTTCGCGGCGCGCAGCAGGTGGTGCTGGTGGGCAATGGCCGCAGCTTTCTTGCGGCGATCATCACCGGCGAGGTTGCTCGGCGCGGAAATCGAGTCGCAAATGGAGCGGTTGAACGCGTACGCTGCCTCATTATCGCAAGATTCGCAGATGTTTCACTCGCCGCAGCCACTGTTTACGATCGAAAATGGCTTGCTGACGGCCAATGGAAAATTGAAGCGCGACGCAATCGCCGCGCGCTTTGCAGCGGAAATTGAGCAAATGTATGCAAAACCGGGCGAGAAGTTTCTGAAGCGCGAAGTGATTCGGCGCGAAGGATTCGAAAGGCTGAAATGAATGAACGAATACAAAGGAAAAACGCTTTCGTGGCAGGATCGCCGATGGCGTCGTCGAGCTGGCGCTGGACCGCGCTCCTGCCAACGAAATTGGCCTCGCCATGCTGGACGATTTGGAGCGTTTTATCGCCGCGCTGCCCGCGCTCGAATCACAGGCCAGCGCGCTGATTATTTACAGCGCAGCAGAAAGCGGGATTTTCCGCCGGCGCGGATTTGCGCGAACTGTATGACGCAGGCGCAACAAATGGACGCGCACTCCGCCGCAAAAGGCGTGCGCGAATTCCTGGAGCGAATTCATGCCGTGCTCAACCGGCTGGACACTTCGCCGCTCACAACGATCGCGGCCGTTCACGGCGTGTGCTTCGGCGGCGGGTTCGAGCTGGCGCTCACCTGCGATCTGATCATCGCGGACAAGATGGCGCGCTTCTGCTTTCCCGGAATTGCGGCTGGGACTTATCCCCGGATTCGGCGGCATTCCGCGACTGAAGCGCGATATCGGCAACGCCGTGGTGCGCGATCTGCTGCTCACCGGGCGCAGCATCAACGCCACCAAGGCGCTTTCCGTGGGCCTCGCGAGCCAGGTTGCCTGCCGAGGGCGAAGCCTTGCGCGTGGCGCGCGCGACCGCCGCGCAGGTCACAAAATTCGATCGCACGACCGCCGCGGCCGCGAAGCGTTTCATCAAGCCGCTGCCTGCGGAAGAATTGCGCCGCGAAATCGACATTTTCTGCGACTTCTTCACGCGCCCGGCGGTGATGGAAGGGCCTGCGCAAGTTCGTGGAAAACACCGGAGCGCATCCGTATCTGCCGTAGCTTCGAATATGCCGCGAGCACGACTAGAATAGGAATCACTCATGAAAACCATCGAACAAACAACCGATGAAATTCTGAATCTTGCGGCCACGCATTTCAAAGTTCCGCGCGCCGAACTTCAGGCGGGCGACGATTTCTACAAGAAGCTGGGCATCGACAGCCTGCAGGCTCTCGAATTACTCACGCGCCTGGAAAATCATTTCGGCGTGGAGCTTCCCGATTACGAAGTCCAGGGCGTCAGCGACTTTCACACTCTGGCAACGCGCATTCAGGCAAGGCTCTGAACATTTCGAGTCGAAATAAAGCAATTTCATCCGGGGAATTCCTCCTATAATCATGCTTCTCTCTGCGGCTCCGTGCCTCCGTGGCAATTCTGATGCTTGATTTGACGAAATACGATTCGCTGGGCGCGGCGCTGCGCGATGCGCTGGATCGCTGGCCGGACGAAGTCTGCCTGATCGAGGCCGATCGCGAACGCGAAAAATCGCGGCTTACGTACCGGCAATTTCGGCGAAGCTGCCGAACCGCTGGCTGCTGCGCTCGAAGAATTCGGCTTTCACGCCGGTGATCGCGCCGCGATCATGATGACCAATCAGCCCAAGTGGCTGATTTCCGCGTACGCCGTATTTTTTGCCGGCGGCGTTCTCGTTCCACTCGATTACAAACTTTCCGCCGCCGAGCATCTGCAATTGCTGGCGCACTCAAAAGCGCGAAGTGCTGTTTGTCGAATACCCGCTCTGGCGCGCCATTACCCAAGCGCCTGGATTTCAGCGAGCACAAACTGCACAGGCGTTCTGGTGACCGAAGCGCCGCCGAACGCCGATCTCGCGGGCGGCCTGCGCTGGGAGGAATTTCGCGGCGCGCGCGCGCCGGAATTTCGGCCGCGCACGCGCAAAGACACCGCCTGCATCGTGTATTCCTCCGGCACGGGAGGCCGCCCGCAAGGATGCGTGCTGACGCACGACAATTATCTGGAGCAGTGCGCCGCGGTGACGCCCGTTTTTCCGTTCTGGCCCGGGGCGCGCTACTTGAGCATCATCCCCACCAATCACGCGATCGATTTCATGGGCGGATTTCATCATGCCGTTCACCGGCGGCGGCACGGTGGTTCATTTGCGCACGTTGCGGCCTGAATTTATTCGCGAAGCATTTACGCAAGTACAAGATCACCTACATGGCGGTGGTGCCGCTGATCTTGAAGAATCTGCAGCGCGGCTTGCGGGAGAAATTCGCCGCACTTCCGCCGGGCAAAACGCAAAATGCTGGACGCGCTGATCGGCGTGAATCGCGCGCTCACTCGCGGCAAGCCGCGCCCCGGCCTCAGCCGCGCGCTGCTCAAGGAAATTCATCAGGCCTTTGGCGGCGAACTGCACGCGTTGCTCGTGGGTGGCGCGTTTACGGAGCCCGCCACCGATCGAATTTTTTCACGACCTCGGCATTCCCATTTACAACGGCTACGGCTGCACCGAGGCGTGCACGGCGATCACGCTCAATGACCTGCAAGCCATTTCGCCCGGACACTGTCGGGCAAACCGGTGCGCGGAATGGAAATTCGCATCGCGCAGCCGGATGCGGACGGAATCGGCGAAGTGGCCGTGCGCAGCAAGACGGTGATGTCGCACTACCTCGACGATCCGGAAATGACGGCGGAAACCATCGTGGACGGCTGGCTGATGACCGGCGACCTCGGGCGCATCGACTCGACCGGCCACTTGCAACTCTTCGGGCCGCAAGAAAAACATGATCGTCACCGCCGAGGGGAAAAATATTTATCCCGAGGATATCGAGAATGCATTTCGAGGGACATTGCGGTGAAAGAATTTTGCGTGTTCGCGGCAAATTATATCTGGCCGCAGCACACGATGACTGGCGAACAACTCGTGCTGGTGCTTCATCCCGAGCCGGGGCAGACAGTGAATGATGCGCTGCTCAAGGAAATTTCGCGGCGCAATGCGCAGCTTCTGAATTACAAGCGCATCAGCGGCTACATCGTCTGGGACCAGGATTTTCCGCGCACCGCCGCCATGAAAATCAAGCGCGTGGTCCTCGCCGGAGCAGATTGGCAAGCAACTCGACCGCGGCGCGATGGTTCCCCTGTGAACGAACGCTATTTTACGATTGTGAATCCGGCGGCCGGCGGCGGACGCTGCGGCAAGCTGGCTCCCGCGCGCGCTCGACAGACTGCGCGCGGCTGGCCTGCAGCTGGAGGTGCGCGAAACGCGCGCGCCCGGCGAAGCCACCGTGCTCGCCCATGATGCTTACGCCGACGGTTTTCGCAATTTCATTGCCGTGGGCGGCGACGGCACAGGCTTCGAGATCGTCAACGGCATTTTCCCGGATGCGGCCACCGATGGGCGCGCCGCCCTCGGATTTCTTCCGCTGGGAACGGGCAATTCTTTCTTGCGCGACTTTACCGAGAGCGGGACCGATCTCGCCGAATTCGGCATCAAAGCTATTCTGGACGGCCGCTCGCGTCCCTGCGACGTTATTCGACTGAACCACGCGGGCGGATCGCTTTATTACATCAATACGCTGAACATGGGTTTTGCGGCGGACGTGGCGACATTGACGAATCGCCATCTGAAATTTCTGGGCGAGCTCGGCTATCTGGTGGGCGTGCTCGTTTCCCTGGCGCGGCTGCGCCGCCGCCCGTTTCCGCTTGCGCGCCGATGGCGAGCGCGACGACCGGCGCTGCCTGTTTGTTGCCTTCAGCAACAGCAAGTACACCGGCGGTAAAATGATGATCGCGCCGCAGGCCTCAATCGACAGCGGCACGATCGAATATGTTCATTGGGGACCGATCGGACGTTTGGGACTGGTGCGAAATTTGCCGAATTTATTTGACGGTTCGCATATCCGGCATCCAATGGCTTCGCGCCGCACCGCTGCGCGGATCGATTTTGAGTTGAAGGAATCCTGTGGATGTTGTCGTCGATGGCGAAGTGCTCACGCTGGAAGTCGAATCGCTCGAAGTGCTGCCCGGCGCGCTGGACGTGATGGTATGAACGGCGAAAGCGAACAACCGATTCCCGCGCCTGCAACGGTGGAGGCCGCCCGGTGAACGCGGCGTTCGCCGTGCCTGGGCGATTGCTGCGCAGCACGTATCATTGGCTGCTGTCAGCGCGGCATTTTTCTTTCCCGTGTGCCAGCTTTCTCGTCCTGCTGGGAGCCATCGTCGATCCTCGCAAGAACGACGGCGCGCAGCGAATGCTTTGCCGCGTGATCGATGAAACTGGCAGGCGCGAAGCTTGTGGTGCGCCGCGTCGCCCGGATTCGATCCCGCGCGCACCTGTTTCCTGCTGGTCAATCACGTCAATTTATTCGATCCGTTTCGTGCTGTACGCCACGGTCCCGCAATTTTTCCGCGGGACTGGAGCTGGAATCGCATTTCCGCATTCCCGTGTACGGCTGGATGATGAAGCGCTTTGGCAATGTTCCCGTGCCGGACGTCAACCGGCCCTCCGACCTGAAACGCATGTGGCGGCTGACGCGCGCCGCGCTCGATTCCGGCGTGAGCCTGGCGGTTTTCCCCGAAGGGCAGCGCACGCGAGATGGCCGCGTCGGGCCCTTCAAGGACGGCGTGTTCCGCATGGCGCTGCAATTTGGCACGCCCATTGTTCCCGTCAGCGTGGTCGGCGCGTTTGAGTTCAACAAGAAGACCAGCTGGCTGCTCCGCCCGGGCACGGTCACGGTGATTCTGCACGACGTGATTGAAACGAAGGATCTGCGCAAGGAAGATTTCCCGGCGCTGCGCGATCACGTTCACGCGATTATTTCGGGCCCGATTGAAGAAGCTCGTTGCACCGGCGGAAGACAATCAGTATCCAGCGCTAGTCTTCGTCCTCAGGATTAAAGACCTGCAGACCGCACTTGCAGCGCACTCTCGGCCAAATCCGGTCCGATACGCCAAACTCAACGAATCATCGCCCTGCCCCGGAAATCTTCCGCGCATCCAGAGACTAATCTCTAAGCCAAAACGCAGCGGAAAGCTGGATGGCGTCGGCGGCTTTCAGCGGATAGCTGCTCCACAAGCGCGGGCAGTGCAGCCATGGTTTGCAGATTCAATTCGACTGCATTAACCAAGGCTAACCAATCCCTCTCGAATGTTTCACGGAGCTGAGGATAGTCCCGCGAATCTAGTTGCCTTTCGCGATATTTGCGCGCGATGGCTGCATGAATTTCGGCAAAAGTGAGCACGGATGTGAATATCTTCGCCGGGACTGTCAAATCGGGCGATGCCACGACTCGCTTCCCTGTTCATTGAAGTACCTCTTGACAAGATGCGGAGGTGTCGAGATAAGAGCATCAGTCTCGGTCTTCCAGAATCATTTGGGAGGCTGGCTTACCCTTTTACACGGATCGGCTTGAACTGCGCTTGAACGGGCCGTTGCCCAGCCGCAGGTGTCCTTCCGCTTCAAGATGCTTCAGGATATCCATCGACACTGATTTGCCTTCGCCGGTTCAGGACGCGGGGCAACGATACGCGCGACGGGCTTGCCCCGGTCGGTGACGATTATCGTTTCGCCTTTGCGGACCAGTCCCAGGTAGCGGCCCAGGCGGTTCTTCAGTTCGCGGCTGCCAACGGTTTTCATGTAGCTACCTCATATTCATTGTAGCTACATCACTTCGATGCGTCAATTATTGTTGGACAAAGCGATACGAGCCAGGCATGGATCGCGCAGCGACCTGCAGGTTTAGAGCGAAAGGCGAATACCAGGCAGCGTGCGGCCGGCCTTGGTTTCCTGCCAGGTAAAGGTAATGCGGTGGATGACGGTGAGCGTGGCGACGATGGCGATCACCCAAAGCGCGGGCGCCATGCGGTTGAACAAACCGCCGAGGATCAGGAGGACCATGCGCTCGGGACGCTCCATGAAGCCAACCTTGCAGAGCGGAATCAAGGATTCGGCGCGCGCGCGCGAATAGCTGACCATCACCGATCCGGCCGTGGCGACCGCCGAAAGAACGACGTAGGAAGTCCGCTCGGCCACGGCGTAATACACGAGCAAGCCCATGTAGAGCGCCATGTCCGAGTAGCGGTCCAGGGTGGAATCGAAAAAAGCGCCGAAGGCCGTGACGCGCTTCTCGCGGCGCGCCACCTGCCCATCCAGCATGTCCAGAAACGCGGCGAAAAAAATAACCAATGCCCCGGACCGAAATTTTCCAATCGCGAACAGGAAGGCCGCCCAGCAATTCACCAGCAGGCCGAAAAACGTCAGCACGTTTGGATTAATGCCGGTCGCGGCGATCACATCCACGATTTTTTCAAGCAGCCAGCGGCCGCCCTCGCCTATCTTGCGTGTGATCATGACATTCGCGCCACCGTCCCTCGCAGGCGCGAAGTGAATGATACGCCAGCGGCACACCCGGCCTCAAGCACCAGTAGATTCACGGAAACTTGACTCTCAAAGGCGGCCCGGCATAACCTTTGCATACCATTTTCAAATCCATTCAGATTGTTTGGAAATTTACTTGAGGAGGACTCTGCGATGAAAAGACGAATGGCGGTGTTCGCGGCTCTTGTAGTTGTGCTCGCGGCAGGAAGCGTGTTACTGGCTCAGAGCAATCCCTTTGTGGGCACGTGGAAATTGGACGTGGCAAGTTCAAAATACAATCCGGGACCGGCTCCGCAAAGCCAGACACGCAAATGGGACGCTTCGGGAATGGTGATGGTCGATTCCGTCGGCGCCACAGGAAAGGCTTCGTCGTACGGCTACACCATCAAGGGCGACGGCAAGGAATATCCCACGATGGGCGCGATTCCCAACACGGCGGACAAGATCACTTCCAAGAAGATTGACGCCAATACTTACCAAGCCGATTTTACGAAAGCCGGAAAGCACGTGGAAACCACTACCTTCGCGGTTTCCAACGGCGGTAAGACCCTGACCATTCACGCCAAGGGCGTAAACCCCGCTGGCGAATTTGATAACACAATGGTCTGGAGCAAGCAGTAAGTACCGGCAACCCGCGCAGTGGCTGAGATGATCTCAGCGGGCAGGGCCAACGGCATCGGTTAGCGACTCTGGGGAATCAAAAAGCTTCCAGGGATTTTTCCGTCAAGCGTCGCCAGCTGAGCGCCGTTGGCTCTTGCCAGTTCCAGCAAATGCCCGTCAGTCGTCTGCTTTGGAGTTTTTACCCACTTTGGAAGATGAGAGATGTCTTGCCCGTCAGAGATGAATATGCACCGGATCGAATTGCCGGCCTTCCATCGAAGCAACAATTCGCGTGCTTGAACGACTGAGATCCGGTATTGCTGGGCTTGGCTCACAACCCGCACAAAACCAAGCTCCGTAATCGAACAGGTTGCCAACTCCGGAATTCCCTTCTTGGCCAGGCGGGCTACCCAAGCTGCCACTCGCTCGTGGAATTCATGTTGCAGAACACCAAGCGCGAGTAGCGAATTCACATCCAGAAGATAGGTCATGGGAATTCGGCCAGGATTTCGCGCACCTGCTCGCTGGTCAGCGTGGCCGCGTCCGCACCCGCCGTCAATACAGGCAAGCCTGTGACGGGGTCCTTCACGATGCGCGCGGTTGCGCGCCGCGCTCTGCGCGGAGTCAAAATAATCCGTTCGCCGTCCAGATCAGCGTCGAGGGCATCGCCGGGCTGGAGGCCAAGCTTGCGGCGTATCCCGCTCGGGAGAACCACTTGCCCTTTCGTGGAAATCTTGGTTTGCATGGTAAGACAATCTTACCTATTTCACGAGCTCTTCAGCAAGCGGGACGAAAGAACGTGTTGCGCCAACGATGCTCAGCGCGAACGTTCATCCATCCACTCATACATTCGCCGTATGCCTCTAACCTCTGCGCCAGGGCCCTGGATTTGCGGAAAATCCGATTTGTGAGGAGTCATGTCGACTCTCTTTGCGGCATCGTCGGCCGATACTCCCTGCTTACGAAGCGCGGCCACCTGTAGCCATCAAATCCTTTAGGTAGCTTTGATACGCAGTGATCAGCGATTTCTCGTGGAACGGCACGCCGTGGCCGGGCAGCACCGTATCGAAATTCATTTCCTTTAGCTTATCGAGCGTGGCCAGCCACTCGTCGAATATTGCGTCGCCCATGTAGGCGGGCTGCGTCTCCATCATGTCTCCGCTGCACACGATGCGCTCTTTCGGCAGATATACGATGGTGTCGCCCGGCGTGTGACCGCGCCCGAGGAAGAGCAACTGGATTTCCCGCTGCCCCTGAAAAACGGTCATTTTTGAGGAATAGGTCACGTTGGGCGGGGTCGGCTTCAGGTTCTTGAATTCTTCCCAGTCGGCTTGCTTGGCGGCAAGCTGCTTTTCAAGATTGGCGCGCCGCGCGGAATCTTTTTCTTCGGCAATTTGTTTTTTGAGCGCTTCCACTTGAACGGGCATGTTGGCCATGGCCGTCTTGAACGGCTCGCGATGGAGCACGTCGAGATCCGCGATGGCGTGGCGCACATATTCCTGGCCGATGATTTCGACCTCCGGCCCAAAGATGGAGTTGCCGTCAGTATGATCGTAATGAAAGTGCGTGTTGACCACCCAGCGCACGGGCTTGTCGGTGATCAGTTTCATGTCCGCGAGTAGCGCTCGCGCGGCAGCGGGAGTTGTCCCGGCGTCCACCAGGAATACGTTCTGATCTCCGACAATGATGGTGTGATTGCCGCCCGTGGCCATTGGGCTATCGGAAGTGGTGTAGTAAACGCCATCGGCGATCTTTTCAAACCCATACACTTTGCCCGCGATGACGGGGCCGCTGGGCTTCGCGCCGCTCATGCCCTGCGCTCCCGCACGCGATTGAAACGAAAACGCGGCGACAGAACGCAAACGCCAGGATCATCACAGCCTTGCGCTTGAATATTTTCATGAACTGCCTCCGAAAATTCGCCTGGGGCCTATTCCAGCTTGAATTTCTCGATTGGGCTTCCGACTGCTCGGAAATATACACCTTGCTGGTCTCGCACAAAATGGGGAATCGATAGCTGCCCGCGCAAGTGCGTGCGACCCGCCGCGAGCAATGTTTTAGTGATGATATCTGCTCTGTACTTGACCCATTCCTTGCCCGACCGCTATCATGCTTGTACTGCACAGCAGTTGTTTCCCAGATGGGCCTGTAGCTCAGGTGGCTAGAGCGCGCCCCTGATAAGGGCGAGGTCGGTAGTTCAAGTCTACCCAGGCCCACCAAACCAAAATTAAAATTTGAAATCTCAGATCTCAGATCCGATGCGCAATCATTGAGGGATTCTAATGCGCTCGGCGATCTCTGGCGAGATTTGCAGGAAGTGTTTCTGGTTCCAAGTGTAGATGATTTCAGCGCTAGCCTTTAAAGCGCAGCGCGCCAGGAGCGCATCGTAAATCGTGCCGCCCACAACTCCGAAGGCGGCAGCATCTTTGACAGCGGCGAAATAGTCCTCGCCGGATAACGCGACGATTGTCAGGCGCTCTCGGACATCTTCCAGAAAAAGCATGACTTGCTCGCCGCTCAAGCGGTGTTTTCCGGGCAATCGAGTTGCGGTCGCATACAGCTCCGCGAGGCTGTGGGCCCCGCAGCAGCCCTGTTTTTTATCGGCTTTCAGGAAAGCTCGGAGGCTGGCTTCGTGGTGCTCGTGGTCCTCGAGAAAAGTGGGCAGCAATACGGATGTGTCGAAGAAATATTTCACGAGTCCTTGCCCAGATTTTGCGCTTCGCGTTCCTCGCGGACCTGACGGATAGTTTTTTCAACGGTCGCCTGGGTGAGAGGCTCGCCGGATCGATAGACCCAGACGCCGTGCTTTTTTCGAAGCTGCGCGTTTCCTCGAGCCGGACGCAGGGTGATCTCCTCGCCCGAGCTTTCCACTTCAAGCGTGTCGCCAGCCTGGAGATGCAGTTCGTCGCGCAGCGGTTTTGGGAGAACAATTCTCCCGGCTTTATCGATGGTGAGATGATCGTTCATATTGCCATTTTATGATGGTAACTACCATTTGTCAATGGTATTTTACCCAGACCCATAGCCGTTACTTCCACGTCCCTGCAATCATTTCGTTCACCTCGCGTATTCCACTTGCAAGGTTATCGGCCGGAAGGAACGCCGCAACGTAGCGGTCAGGGCGAATGAGGACCAGGCCTGGGGGCAAATTCCTCAGCGAATTGGAAAACTCGCCATCGACCTCAGACACGCTGGTCACTCCGGCTGAAGCAGGCGTGGAATCGCCGGGCGGGCGGACTGCAACGCGCTGCGGATGGAGCGGCGGCCACAAATCGGAGGGCAGGCGATCAAACACGCTAGGGGGAGTTTGAGGCAGGGAGAGCAGAGCAAAACCGTTCCCGAGGAATTCGTCGAGCAGGCACTCCCGGTCCGCGCCGCGAACCACGGGCTGCGGAAAGAGCCTGCCGACCAGCGAAGCTGCGCCGTGCTTGCCTTCGCGCGCCAGAAAACCTGCGTCAAATCGCGGCTTGGGCTTGTATTTCATTTCCGCGAAATAATTGCGCGCGGGCGGAACGAGGCTGAGCAAACGAAAGCCGGCCTGCAAACAAAATGCGTTCCAAGCGCTGCGGGGCATCATGACCTTGCCCATTCGCAAAGCCAGCAAAATCATCTCCCAGGCATGCTTGCGGCGCTCCTGCTCGTAAGTTTCCAGGAGGCGTGGCCCAGCTTTCCCTGAATGACTGCGGCGAGTTTCCAGGAGAGATTGTGCGCGTCGCGGATCCCGCTATTCATTCCCTGCCCTGCGAAAGGGCGGCGTGAGATGCGCGGAGTCACCCACCAGGAAAATGCGGCGGTCCATCCAGCGGTCGGCCATGCGCGCATGAAAGGTGTACACGCGGCTGCGGCGAAGGGGCGAGTTCTCGTCGCCATGCGGGATCAACAATTTTCGCGTGAATTCTGGAGACGTGACCTCCGGCTCGGTTTCTGCCTTCATGCAGCATGAATTCAAAACGCCGCGTGCCATCCGGGCCGGGAAGGGAAAGGCAGGGGCGCGCCGGATCGCAAAACACTTTGGTGTCGCGCGAAGCGGTCGCGAGTTTCCTCGAGGTCCAGGATGAGCCAGCGCTCTTGAAATGTGGAACCGCTGAGCTTAATCCCCAGCTTTTCGCGGACGAAACTGCGCCCTCCGTCGCAGGCCACAAGGTAGGGCGTGGATACTTCGACCAGGCTTCCATCGCCGCGGCGCAACACTAGATCAACCGTGTCCGGCCCCTGCCGAAAGTCGACTAACTCCGTGCTGAACCAGGCCTCGGATCGACCTTCACCGGTCGCGTGGGCGGAAAAATAATCGCGCAATTGCTGCTCAAAAACCGGCTGGCGAAATGCGTTGCGGCGCGGATAGCCATATTCCTTGGCGGTGGGGCGAACGCGCAGAAAACACGATCCTCCCGCGCTGAAATAATCGGATCCGTAACCAAGAACGACGCGCGACACGACCGCATCCACAACGCCAATGGCCTGCATGGTGCGCAGCGATTCGTCGTCGATGGAAACCGCGCGAGGTTCCTGAACGGTGGATGCGTTTCGCTCGATCAGCAAAACATCAATGCCGTACCGCGCCAGAAGGTTTGCAGTGGTGAGGCCGTTTGGCCCAGCTCCGACGACGACCACGGGCCATACCTTGTTGGATGTCATATCCGGTGCGGAGCACGCTATTTGATGGCGATGGGATTCACAGGAGAACCGACCGCCTTGGTGATCGGCAACGGCGGGGCGCAGAAAAAGAATTCGTACACGTGATCCTGCGCGCAATCCGCCGCCAGATCCTTCAAGTAAAAAATTTCGCCCATGCTGATGCCAATCATGGGAATCACCACCCAGTGCCAGGGCTGGCTGGCAACGCTGGTTTCGTTGGGCCGGACTTCGCAGCCCCAGGTATCGGCGCAGATCGCGGCCATGTCCGTTTTGCGAATCCACTCGGCGGTTTCAAATCGCAGGCCGGGCGCGTCGCCGCCGGCGTAGCCTCCCCATTTCCCGGCTTTCAGGCAGCGCTCCATGTGTCCGGTGCGGACGATCACGAAATCGCCCTTGCGAATTTCCACGCCCTGCGCGGCGGCGCATTTTTCCAGCTCTTCGTTGCCGATCCCGTAGCCGTCTTCCAGCGATTCCACGCCCTTGAAACCGGGCCACGTCCAGCAGCACGCCGCGGCCCACCATTTTGTCTTTCACTTTCTCGATGCCGTTCTTCTGCGCGCCATTGGAATCGACCAGCCGCGCATCGTAGCCATTCCACATTTTTTCGCCGTTAAACACGTGGCCCAGCGCGTCCCACTGCGTGCCGCATTGCAGCGGCATGGAGACCATGTCGTCGGCGTAGCGAATCTTGATGGATTCCTGGCCGCCCGGCGACCGCGTCGGTTCCGGTGGCCAGCATGGTGTGAATGGGATTGAAGCGATTGCCCCACAGGCCGTTTTGCGGTCCATTGCTGTCAAAATTGAGCGCCAGCGAAAATACTTTTCCTTTGCGGATGAGCGCGCGCCGCGTTGACGATGTCCTGCGGCGAAATATTGTTCAGCGTGCCGAATTCGTCCTCGGCGCCCCAGCGTCCCCAATTTTTCAATCGTTCCGAAGTGGCCTGGATATCCTGGAGCGTTACTTTGTCATTGCTCTTGGTCATGAGCCTCAATCCTCGATAGAGTGGTTCGAACTTGGTTCGCACAAACTTATAGATTGATCATGCGGCCGAATTCCAGACCTTCACTGCCGATCTCATGCTCTTGCAACGAAGTTCGTTTCCGCTTTTTCCTCGCCGTCATCCGCCGCGGTGCTGCAATGCGTCCGCTAATGTGTAACCTTCGCGATTCGCGCCACAGCAACAAATTGGAAGGAGGAGCACATGGACGTCAAGACCGGTAGGCATGATTGGACTGGGAATCATGGGATCGGCAATGTCCGCCAATCTCATTCGCGCGGGATTCAAGGTGGTGGGCTACGACGTTGTGCCGCAGGGCGCCGCGAGAACATCGAAAGGCCGGTGGAAGCGTGGCGCGCAATTGCCGGGAAGTGGCCAGGAAATGCGACATCATCGTGACGTCGCTGCCATCTTCCGACGCGCTGCTCGAGACCGCCACGGAACTCGCCAAATCGTCGCGCGCCAATCAAATCGTCATCGAGACCAGCACGCTGCCCATCCCGGTGAAAGAAGAAGCGCGCAAACGGCTTGCGGCGCGCGGCGTGATTCTGCTGGATTGCACGCTCAGCGGCACCGGCGCACAGGCGCGCGTCAAGGATCTGATCGTGTACGCGAGCGGCGATCGCAAAGCCTACCGCCGCATCGCTCCGGTGCTGGAGGGCTTTGCGCGCGCGCACTATTACGTCGGCGCGTTCGGCGCGGGCTCCAAAATGAAATTTGTGGCAAACTTGCTGGTGGCGATTCACAACGTGGCTGCCGCCGAGGCCATGGTGCTGGCCATGAAATCGGGACTCGATCCTGGAATTGGTGTTGAAAGTGGTCGCCGACGGCGCGGGCGGCTCGCGCATGCTGCAAGTGCGCGGCCCCATGATGGTGAAAGGAGATTACTCCGACGCCACGATGAAAGTGCAGACCTGGCAGAAAGATATGACCATCATCGGCGATTACGCGCGGAAAATCGATTGCCCCACGCCGCTGTTTTCGGCCAGCGCGTCCATTTATACCGCGGCGATGGCCATGGGACGCGGCGCGGAAGACACCGGAGCCGTGTGCGCAGTGCTGGAGAAAATGGCCAACAATCCGCGCCGCCGTCGATAAGATTTAGTGGCGCAGACTTCAGCCTGTGATTCTGAGAGGCAAGACTTATACTCCACAGGCTGAAGCCTGCGCCAGAGACGGTCTCAGTACAAATGCTCGATGCATCCGCAGACTGGAACGTCTTCGCTCACGAATTAGATTCCGCGCGCGAGGCTTCCAGATCCTGTTCAATCGTTTCGAGCGAGCGGCCCTTGGTTTCCTTGCCGATAAAAATATAGGCGAGTCCCGCCAGCGCGAACCAGCCCGCGAGATAGGTGAATGCCGGAACCAACGCCGCGACCGACGCTTGCGGCGTGATGATGTTCGACGATCCCACGATCAGCGCCAAGCCCCAGCGGGCCGATCACCTTTCCGAGTCCGCCAAATCCGTAGGCCGAACCCATGCCTGTGGTTCGCAGCGCCGACGGGCCAGACTTCGGACGGAGTAGGGGCCGACGATCGCAAAGCCTCCATCGGCAAACGCGTTGTTCACGATCAAGATCAGCCAGAATACGGAAACGGTCCCGAAAAATACGTTGTGGTAGATCGCCGCGGCAATCAGTCAGGATCGCCGCGCCAAAACTGGCGATGGCGCCCGACGCCCTTGCGGCCGATCGCGTCCGATAGATAGGACAGGCCAATGCGCCCGAACAAGCCCGCAAAATTGACAAAAATCAGCAGGAACGACGCCCTCGCGGGCGTGACGCCCAACAGTTGCACCAGCAGCGTCGGAACCCACAGCGTGAGCCCGTAATAGCCCGTCTGCGCACCCAGATTGGTGATCCAGGAAACCGCCAGGCTCCTCGGGTACCGGAAAATATCCGAAAGCTGGGACGCGGGCTGCTTCTGCCCCTCCGGCGCGCTCCACGGGCAGCTCGCGCGGGATCCATTTCCAGGGCCCAGGCCAGCGACTTGCGCGCATCGTCCATACGGCCCATCTGGATCAGCCAGCGAGGCGATTCCGGCACCCAGGCGCGGATCAGCAGCGTTAGAAGCCCAGGAACCATGCCGATCGCGAATAGGCCCCGCCAGCCCACGTAAGGCGTGGCGTAGGCGCCCAGCGCCGCGCCCATCGAGCACGCCAATGGGGACGGCCGCGGTAACCAGGCCTCCCACCAGGCCGCGCTTTGGAGGCCGGAACGAACTCCTGCACCAGCGGAAGGTCAACGCAGTACAGGCCGCCCACGCCAAATCCGATCAGAAAGCGGAAGACGGAGAGGAATATCCAGGCGTTGTCGGGCGTGAAGGTCAGGATGCCGGTGGCGATCGAAAAATTGATCACCGTCATGAGGAAAACTTTGCGGCGGCCAATTTTGTCCGCCAGCCAGCCGTAAAATACGGCGCCGAACATGGCGCCAAATCCCGAGGACAGCAGGATTACGGCGGATTCGCCAAAGGTGAGCTTCCAGGGCCCGGCGATGAAGGCGACCACGTAGCCGATCAGGAAGTAGTCGAAGAATTCGAGCATGTCGCCCAATACCGCGGCGGAAATGATTCGGCGCTGATTGTCCCGTCAGCCTTGTCTGCCGCTCGAGGTATTGGAGCATGTTGGGTTTGTGTCCGGCGGATGATACACCATGCGAAGTGAGGAAGGACAGCGCTGTTGGGCAAGTTTGGATGTATTTTCAGCTAGCGGCAGAACATCAAGCCAGTTTCTGCGCCGCACTCAATTCGCATAGGTAGCTGAAACACTCTGTCGCGGCGGCCGCAATGCAGAGCATTTGGATTTTGCATGGTGAATCGCCAGCCGCTTCGCTATGATTCGCAAGGGCGCGCAGCAAGATCTGAACGGCGACTGAACGACGCGATATGCATCTCACGCCACGAGAAATCGAAAAGCTGATGATCGCCACCGCGGCGGAACTGGCGCGCAAGCGGCGCGCGCGCGGACTGCGACTGAATTATCCCGAAGCGGTCGCGCTGATCACCGCCGATCTTCTGGAAGGAATCCGCGATGGCCGCTCCGTATCCGACCTCATGGAATTTGGCGCGACGATTTTGAAGCGCGATGACGTGATGGAAGGCGTGCCGGAAATGGTGGACGAGGTCCAGGTGGAAGGAACATTTCCCGACGGCACAAAACTGGTGACGGTGCATCATCCGATTCGTTGAAAAGTGGCACAGGCTTCAGCCTGTGGGTTTTAGTGCCTTGCAAAGTACAAAACCCCACAGGCTAAAGCCTGCGCCACTGAACATCGCCACGAAAGGCGGAAGCTGCGAATGATTCCAGGAGAATACTAGGCTGGCGGAAGGCGACGTGATCGCCAACGACGGCCGCCGCGAAATCGAACTGGAAATCGCCAACACCGGCGACCGCCCCATCCAGGTCGGCTCTCATTTCCATTTCTTCGAAGTGAATCGCGCGCTGCGATTCGATCGCGCCGCCGCTTTCGGCATGAGGCTGAATATTCCCGCCGGAACCGCCGTGCGCTTTGAGCCCGGCGATTCCAAGAAAATTACTCTGGTGGAAATCGGCGGCACGCAAACACGTTTACGGCCTGAATGGCCTGACGAATGGACTGGCGGACGAATCAACCAAGCCGGCCGCGCTGAAACGCGCCGCCGACCAAGGATTTTAGCAGTTTTCAGCGCACGGGGTACGGCATGCCGTGCCCCTACGCGAGTGCGAACGGCCAGAATTGACATGATCTCTGAAAATTCCGCGCCGGCAATACGCCGACCTCTACGGCCCAACCACCGGCGATCGCGTCCGCCTGGCCGACACGGAATTGTTCATCGAAATTGAAAAGGACCTGACCACTCCCGGCGAAGAAGCGAAATTCGGCGGCGGCAAAGTGATTCGCGACGGCATGGGCCAATCCTCGACGGCCACCTCGGCGGACGGCGCTCTCGATCTGGTGATCACCAATGCGGTGATCGTGGACCACGGCGGAATCTACAAAGCCGACATCGGAATCCGCGACGGACGCATCGCGGGAATCGGCAAGGCCGGCAATCCGGACATCATGAACGGCGTGACAGCCGGAATGATCATCGGCGCGGGCACGGAAGTGATCGCCGGAGAAGGAAAAATCGTGACGGCCGGCGGAATTGACGCGCACGTCCATTTTATTTGCCCGCAACTGGTCGAGACCGCGCTCTCCGGCGGGTTGACAACGCTGATCGGCGGCGGCACCGGCCCAGCGACGGGCACCGACGCCACGACGTGCACGCCGGGCGCGTGGAATATGCATCGCATGCTGGAATCCGCCGACGGTTTTCCCGTCAATCTCGGATTTCTGGGCAAGGGAAATTCTTCTTCTCCCGAGCCGCTGCGCGAGCAGATCGAGGCCGGCGCGATCGGCCTGAAGCTGCACGAAGACTGGGGCACGACTCCGGCGGCCATCGATTGCGCGCTCTCCGTGGCGGAAGAGCATCGACGTGCAGGTTGCGATTCACACCGACACGATCAACGAAGCCGGCTACGTGCAGGATTCGATTCGCGCGTTCAAGGGACGCACGATTCACACGTATCACACCGAAGGCGCCGGCGGCGGACACGCTCCCGACATCATCAAAGTTTGCGGCGAGCCCAATTGCCTGCCGTCCTCCACGAATCCGACCATGCCGTTCACGGTGAACACGCTCAACGAGCATCTGGACATGCTGATGGTGTGCCATCACCTGAGCCCGTCGATTCCGGAGGACGTCGCGTTCGCGGAATCGCGCATCCGCGCCGAAACGATTGCCGCCGAAGATGTGCTGCACGATCTGGGCGCGATCAGCATGATGTCTTCGGATTCGCAGGCCATGGGCCGCATCGGCGAAGTCATCACGCGCACCTGGCAGACGGCCGACAAAATGAAACGCCAGCGCGGCCCGCTGCCCGGAGAAAAATCCGGCAGCGACAATGTGCGCGTGCGCCGCTACGTCGCGAAATTCACCATCAATCCGGCCATCGCGCACGGCATCGCGCACGAAGTCGGCTCGGTGGAAACTGGAAAATTGGCCGACCTCGTGTTGTGGAAGCCCGCGTTTTTCGGCGTCAAGCCCGAAATGATCGTCAAGGGCGGGATGATTGCGTGGTCCGCGATGGGCGATGCCAACGCTTCGATCCCCACGCCGCAGCCCGTGATTTACCGGCCAATGTTCGGCAGTTACGGAGGCGCGCTGCACTCGACGTCGCTCACGTTTGTGTCGCAGGCGGCCATGAACGCGGGGCTGCGCGAAAAGCTTGGCCTGAAAAAGAACACGGTCGCCGTGAATCACTGCCGCGGACTCACCAAGCGCGACATGATCAACAACGACGCTCTGCCGCACATGGAAGTCGATCCGGATACGTACGAAGTGCGCGCCGACGGCGTGCTTCTCACCTGCGAAGCCGCGCAAGTACTTGCCCATGGCGCAGCGCTATTTTCTCTTCTGATGTGGGGCAACACGCTCATCATCGACCGCTTGAATCTTCCGGCCGCAAACCAGGAAGATTTGCGCGCGAAAGAAGAAGACAAGCTCGTGCTCACCTGGGAGCAGCGCCGCTGGATGCGCGGACGATTTACGACCGAGCGCGGGCGCAAAATCGGCATCGCGCTTCCCACGGGGACGACACTCGCGCCGGGCACGATTCTGTACGTTGGGACCGGACTGGTATTTGAAAATCGACGCTGCCATCGAATCCGTTCTGGAAATTGTTGCCGGCGGACTACGACGAAGCCGTGAAAATCGCGTTTGAAGTCGGCAATCGGCATTTTCCGCTGGCGCTCGAGGAAAACAAAATTCTGGTTCCGGACGACAAGGCAATGGTTCGCTTAATGGAACGGCTGGGCGCGCCCTGGGAACGCCGCCAGGCAATTTTTGATCCCATCGGAAACACACAACTGCATCAACATGAATCAATTTCTTAGCCTGCTGCAATTTACGGACGGACTTTTTCCCGCGGGAGCCTACGCGCACTCGTTTGGCCTGGAGTCTTACGTGCAATCCGGCGAAGTCCGCGACGCGGCGGGAGTCGAAGCGTTTCTGCGCGCTTATCTGGAAGGCTGTGCCGCGCCCACGGATGCCGTTGCGCTCTTGTGCGCACGGCGTGCTGCGAGCAAACAGAAATCTCGAAACCTGCCTGGCGCTCGACGAAACGCTCGACGCCATGAAAACGCCCAGCGAATTGCGCGACGCCAGCCGCCAAATGGGAAGGCAGACGCTGCGCGTCGCGACTCACCTGCCCTGCCATCCGTTGCTGGAAGAGTTTGGCAAGGCCGTTGCCGACGAACTCACGCCCGGCCATCACCCCATCGTTTTCGGAATGATCGGCGGAGTGCTGGAATGGGACGCGCTGGAAATGGCCGGCGCATATCTCTATTCGACGAGCGCGGCACTCGTTGGCGCTGCGCTGCGGCTCCTGCCGCTCGGCCAGCTTGCCGGCCAGCGAATCGTGTGGAATGTGAGGCCGCTCATCGCGACGCTTGCCGAAGAGGCTCAGGACAAACAGGAGTCGGACATGTGGTCCTTCGCACCCGCGCTCGAAATCGCCAGCATGCGCCACGCGTTGCTGGATGCGAGGTTATTTCGCTCGTGATTTCCAAACCGCTCAAAATCGGCGTCGGCGGCCCGGTCGGTTCCGGAAAAACCGCGCTGGTCGAAGCGCTCTGCACGCGCCTGAAATCCACATATCAACTCGCCGTAATCACGAACGATATTTACACGCGCGAGGACGCCGAATTTCTGACGCGCCGCGGCGTTCTTCCGCCGGAGCGAATCGTCGGCGTCGAAACCGGCGGCTGCCCGCACACGGCGATTCGCGAAGACGCTTCGGTGAACCTCGAAGCATCCAGCGCCCTCATGCGACGATTTCCCGACCTGGATATTTTGTTTATCGAAAGCGGCGGCGACAATCTTGCTGCAACATTCAGCCCGGAACTGGTGGATGCCACGATCTATGTGATCGACGTGGCCGAGGGCGAAAAAATTCCGCGCAAAGGCGGACCGGGCATCATGACGTCTGGAATGCTGGTGATCAACAAGATCGATCTCGCGCCGTATGTGGGCGCGGATCTGGCTGTGATGGATCGCGATGCCAAACGCATGCGCGGAGAGAGGCCCTACGTCTTCACCAATCTCAAAACCGGTTCCGGAGTCGACACGCTCATCGAATGGATCCGCCATTCCCTCCTCTTTGAATAACGGTGGGAATAGTGAAGCGGATGACGAGCGGGATGCTGTGCCGAATACTACGCGCGTGGGGCGCGACGGATTTCTGCGTCTGCGATTTGCGCGCAGCGGCGCGCACACCATCCTCGCGCAATCGCGCTTCTCGCTGCCGCTGCAGGCGCTGACGCCGCTTACGCTGGCGGATGGCGCATCCTACCTGATGCTTTTGAATCCGACGGGGGGAGTGCTCGGCGGCGATCGCCTCGTGACGGAAATTGTGCAGGAAGCCGAGACACATGTTTGCCTGACCACTCCTTCGGCGACGCGCATTTATCGAACTGCGGAAAAAGCCGCGATCCTCGATACCGCGATTCGCCTGGACGAAGGAGCCACGCTGGAATATTTTCCCGACCATGTGATCCCACATGTGGGCTCCGCACTGCGCCAGTCTTTGCGCATTGAAATGGCGCGCGGCAGCCGCGCCATCATTTTCGATTCGATGGCCTCCGGCCGCGTGGCGCATGGCGAGCGCTGGAGCTTCACGGAGATGGATTCGCGAACGGAAGTGCTTTCCTGTCGGACGGCCGGCCTACATCAATCGGACAAGAATTATTCCAGCGACGAAACGGCCGGACCGGCTGGGATGGATGGAAGAATTCGACTACATGTCCTGCATAGGATTGTTTGCGGATGGATTCACGGACTGGAAAGAAACCTGCGCCGCATTGAATGAGGAACTAAAAAGCATGCCGCACATTTGCGGAGCGGCGAGCTTGCTTTCACGGGGCGGCTGCGTAGTTCGTTTTCTGGCGCGCTCTGCATCGGACATGACGCAGGCAAACAAACAATTGTGGGATGTGGCGCGCGCCAGCCTGCTGCATCTTTCTTCATTCGATCACAGAAAATATTGAACGAATACGATGACCGCACTATTCGCAATCGTGCTTCTGGGATTTTTTCTGGGCATGCGCCACGCCACCGATCCCGACCACGTCGTGGCCGTCACCACCATCGTGAGCCGCGAACGCACCATGCTGCACGCCACATTGATCGGCGCTCTTTGGGGACTGGGCCATACGCTCACCATTCTTGTCCGTCGGCTCGGCCATTATTTTATTTAAGCTCACCATCCCGCCGCGCATCGGCCTGAGCATGGAATTGTCCGTGGGCCTGATGCTGATTCTGCTGGGCGTTCTAAATCTCACCGGGTTGTTGCGACGCGCGATGGAATGGATCACCATCCGCCGCCTCGGCCCCGGCGCGCATTCTCATTTGCTGTTTGGCCGCTGGACGGTGCACACGCACGATGAAGATGGCGAACCAGTTTTGCCGGATTCGTTTTCCATTTTGGGGTGGACACCAAAGTGGTGGAAACAATTGGGCGTGTTTCACATCTTGCGACCGCTGGTGGTTGGAGTGGTGCACGGCCTGGCCGGATCGGCTGCCGTGGCGCTGCTTGTGCTGACGACCATCAGCCGCCCGTCGTGGGCGATCGTCTATCTCTTGATTTTTGGATTGGGAACTGTTGCGGGAATGATGCTGATCACGGCGGCGATTGCGCTTCCCTTCGCCTATTCGATGCAGCATTTTGTGCGGCTGAATCGCGGGCTGGCCATGGCTTCGGGATTTGTGAGTGTGGCTTTCGGGGTATTTCTTTGCTACCAGATTGGGTTTGTGGATGGATTGTTTACCGGGCATCCAAGCTGGATTCCGAGGTAGGACAGGCTTCAGCCTGTCAGCTTTTCTTGATATCACGCGCGAATCAAAACCAGACAGGCTGAAGCCTGTCCTACTAAACCGGTTGTCGCTTCCACTGAGTAAGCGAACGCCGGCGAAGCCATGACGCGAGCCGCTCGAAGAATCCTTTGCGCAGCGCGACTTCCACAAAATTGAGAAACAGAGCGAGGATCAGCCAGTAAGGCCAAAGCGGCTGCCGTTCGCGCACTATCGCGCCCTTATCGTTCAACACCTGATCGATCGAGGGATGCATTCTGCCGCCCGTGACGCGGCTTATTTCGCCGAGCAGCGCCGTGTTCACCGATTGCGGCTTTGTCTCCTGGGACTCGCGATAAAAACCTGCGTCGGGCAGCACGAGTTCCGAGTTACCAGAAACGATGTGATACAGCCCGCCTTGATCGGCTGGAATGCGCGCCTCATAGTGGCCCGGCGCGGTCTGCTCCAGCGGAATCGTGCGCGGCTGCGCTCCCGGCGTCTCCACCAGAATGTGCGGCGGGCCTGCGGTTGCCAGCGCGTCTGCGCCAGGATTGTCGGCGCTCGCCAGCACGTCGTAAAACACCACCGTTTCGCCTTCCTGATTTCCTGGCCGCACGCCCGCGCGAATGGTCCGGTCGCGGTGCGAAACGTCGCGCACCATTTGCGGCCACAACGTGCCAAACGATTCCCAGCGCACCCAGGGAGCCGCCCAGCGGCTCTTGGCATCGGACATGAACGCGATCACGCGGCCCAGCCCATACCGCCAGCGCACCGCCAGAGGTTTTTTGTCGTCCACGCGCAGAATCACTTCGGACCCATCTTTTGCTTCCGCTTGCACGAATCCTTGCAAGCGCGGCGCCTTGGTGAAATCGATGCCGTCGGTAAATTCCACGGGGCGCACGCGCACCACGCGCACGGGGCGCTCCTGGATGGCTAGGTCCTCGGCTGATTTCACCTCGGCGTTGATGATTTGCGGAATGGTCTCGGGATTTTCGACAAAGTGGGATTTGCCGTTGGTTTTGTGCGCAAGCTCGTCCAGCAGTTCGCGATTGATGTAGTCGCCCACGCCGATAGTGGAAATGATGACTTGCTTCGCCAGCGCGTCGCGCTCCAGTTTTGGAAAATCTTCCTGCGTGCCCGGAGTGGAGACGCCGTCAGTGAGCAGAATAATATGCTTGTGCGTGGCCTTGGCGTTGACGATTGCCTCGAAACCGGATTCCACCGCCTGATAAATTTTGGTGCCGCCGTTTGCGGCAATCTGGCTAATCAGATCGCTTTTGTCTTCCAGTGCCCCCGCGGGACCGAGCGGAATGACCCAGTTAAAAGTTTCGTCAAATGAAATGACGCCAATCAGGTCGATGGGACGAAGCATTCGGATGCTGGCGCGCGCCGCGTCGCGGGCCATTTCGATTTTGGGGCCGCTCATGCTTCCGGATTTATCCAGCACCAGCACGACGGCCGTGGGTTTTTGCGGCGGAGGCTCGGCGCGCACCGGCAACATTTTCTCAAATGGAGTTTTGGGTTCCTCGGCAAGTTTGGCATTGCTGTCGCCGGCGATAAAGATCAAGCCGCCGCCACCGTACACGTATCGTTCCAACGCCAGGTCTTCGTCCGCGGCGAGATCGTGATCGGGATAATTGTCGAGCAGCACCGCGTCCCAATCCCGCGCCTGCCGGTTTACCGGAAAAGCGGTTACCGTTTCCACATCAACATCAGCCAGCTTCAAGCTTTGCAGCAGCGGCAGAGACGTCTCGTGCCCGCCCGCGACGTAAAGCACGTGCGGCTTGCGCACAGTGATCGCGCGCGACACCAGAACTTGCTCGGCGCCTCCGCTGGCAATGTGCACTTCGAGCAGATTGACGCCGCTCTTGGAAACACGCGCTTCCAGATCGACGGCATTGCTCCCTGCAGCCAAATCTGCAGTAGTAGACGCAATTTCCCGGCCCTCGGACGCGATCCAGATGCGCGCTTTCATGGCGCTGCCACTCTCAAGGCGCAGCGACATCGGAAAACGTTCACCCGAAAATACGTCCTGCGGAGAAGCAACGCTCTCCAGTTGCACGGACAAAGGAACGGTGCCGCCGGCGGGCGCTGTGAAAATGGCCACACCGCTCTCTCGCGCGCGCAGAGCTTCGGTCAATGCGTGTCCGCGATTCTCATTGCCGTCGCTAATCAGTAAGATTCGTCGTTGTCCTTGCGATGGAAAAGTGTTGAGCGCAAGTTGCAGCGCCTCTTCCAAATTTGTGGCCATACCTTCATTGGGGTCGATGCCTTGCGGGATGCTCACCTGGTCGGCCTGCGCGGGAACAGTGCGAAGCTTGGCATGTTCGGCGAACGTGATGAGCTGCAAATCCGCGCCGGATTTTTTTCGCACCAGGTCGCGCAGCATGGCCTCGCCCCGTTGCAGCGATTCGCGCGGCATGCTCGCCGAGGTGTCCATCAACACGGTTACAGCCAGCTTCTCAACGCGCAGCGGAGCCCACGGGCCGGCCAGGGCGATGACCAATGAACAGAAGGCCGCGCATTTCAGCGCGAGAGACGCATGCGACGCCCCCGGCATCTTCCGCATCCACATCCACAGGATGGGAAGCAGGCCGAGCATCACCAGAAAAATGGGTTGGTCAAACGTCACCCAATCACCTGCCAACCAGATTTATTTTTCGGATCGTGGATTCCTCGTGCTCATCCGTTTCCTGATCGATATCCGGCAGAGGCCGATCGCCGGGCGCTTCCTTAATTTCCGCCGTGCGCTGCCGTTCTCGCGCCATGTAATACAGCCACCATTCCAGCCACAGCGCCACGATTGCAAGCAGAACCAGCCAGCGCCACATGTCCCACGCCGCGCGCGGAAGCGGCTCTCTTTCCACATTCGCGGTTTCCGCCGCGGACGGCTGCACGCGCTGATCGGGCAGCGCGGGAGGATTTACGGCAATGCTTGTTTCGCCGCCGGGCGCCACGATTCGGTATGTCCCGGTTTCCACTGCGAGCAAATGAATGTCCGCGCCTTTGCGCGCAAATGGAACGTCTCTTCCGGAGGGTGCAATAATTTTCGTTGCCGGACCGGGAAGATCGATCTCTCCGGTGGAAAGCGAATCCGCCACTTCGTCGACTGAATGCGTCATCCACTCGACGCTTCCAGCCATGAGCAAAGGAAACGCCGACTCCTGCGGAAAATTGGAATCGTGAGGGTTGAAGCCGATAATCAGAATTCTGCGCCCGTCCTGTTCGCGCGCAACAATCAGCGGCGCGGGTGGATTGCCTTCGGTGTACGCCAGGACGGTATCGCCGGGCTGGATTTTCACGTCGGCGGGATTGCGCACGCTGACATCGTGCGTGCGCACCCAGCGCGTCACCGGGTGCTGCAAATTCCATCCAGTGACGCGCAGCGGCTTGGACCCGGCAAGGGATGGACCGCTGAGAAACCAAATCGAATTGGACGCCGGCTGGGCGGGCAGGCTGGCACCTTGATGGATCGCGACGTCCGGAGAAAAATTGGCGCCGAGCTCAGCGGGCACAACTTGCGCCCGCACGTAGGGATTGCTCGAAAGCACGCTGAGTAAATCGGCGGCGAAGGGAGAAGCACTATTTGCAAACACCGCGACGCTCACCGCGCGAAACGTGGGAATATTTACGGAAGCGCGGTCATCCACTGGCAGAGCGTCGGAGGGACTGATTTGCGCCTGCAACTTTCCGCCCTTTTCCCACGTAAATTCATCTTCCGCGTTGGTTAGCGATTCAGGAGCAAGCGAGACTTTGCGCTGGCCGATGGGTTGCCCATCCACTGAAAAAGAAAGCGTGATGTCCGTTTTTTCAGTGGTGTAATTTTTCAGTTGCGTAAGGAGGCGCCAGCGATCGGGCTGAGCCGCGTCCCGGCGCAGGGAAAGCCGCGTAATGCCACGGTTCTTTACGGACGCTAAATCTCCCACCAACCGCATCAGAAATTGTGGCGCGCCGGCACTCGCTCCGGGAGATTCCACCTCCGCGCGAAATTCGTCCAGGTTGCGCGATTGCGCGGGATCGACAAGGCCAGGGCCAACGTAAACCAGCAATCCCCGCCGCGAACCTCCCACAGCCGCGCGGCCAACTTCCAGAGCGCGAGGAAGATCGGCAGCGACGCTGGAAGATTGCACGTTCTGGATGGCGCGGCGCAGCGCGCTTCGGTCCGTGGTGGAAGGCAGAATTGGAGGCGCATCCGCCTCCGCGCGAAGCAGAAGCACGCGGTCTCCGCCGGGGAGCGAATCGAGCACACGCAGCGCTTCAGCGCGTTCCCGATCAATCCATGCCGGTTCACCGGCGGGACGCGCTTGCGACCAAATCGACGCGTCCAGAATGATAGCGACGCTGCGCCCTTCGAGCGCGGAGCCCCAACGCGGATTTGCCAGGGCCAAGACAAGCAGCAACAAGAAAAGAATTTGCGCGGCGAATGCCCAGGGCTCGCGAAGCTTGCGGCGGCGCGGCTGCGAAATCGGCTGCACGCTGGCCCAGAATCGCAGCGTGGAAACTTTGCGGTGTTGCGGGCGCCGGTGATGCAGATAGAGCCACAGCGCGACAGCCGCGAGGCCCGCCCAAACAGCGGCGATTTGCGCAGGGCTGAGCGCCAGCCAGTTCATGCCAGCACCTGCCCGCTGCGCAGGCTGCGCAAAACGAATTCCTGGTAGGCGATATTAGTCACCGCGCGCGCATATCTTCCGCCGTTGCGCAGCGCCAGCCGACGCAAGCGCGCGGAAAATTCCTGGAACCTGCGCTCATACAGCGCCGTGCTTTGCGGGGAACATTCCACGGTGCGCTGCGCTCCGGTCTCGGCATCCTCCAGGATCATCTCGCCTAATGCCGTGGGATGCTGCTCCTCGGCGCTGTGCACCTGCAGCAACACAAAATCATGCCCCGCCGATCGCAACATTTCGACGCCTCGCTCTGCGCCTGACTCATCGAAGAAATCTGAAACCAAAATGGCGATTCCGCGGGCGGGAAACTCACCGAGGAATTCCTTTACAGAGGCGAATAAATCCGTGGTTCCCTGGCAAGTCTGTTCACCGAGGAATTGCAGCACGGGCCACAGCCGGTCGCGCCCCCCGGAAACAACCAGCGGCTTGTTCAGGCGATCGGCGAAAGGAATCACCGCGGTGGTGTCCAGATGCAGCAGCGCCAAGTAGGCAAATGTGGCCGCGAGTCGCTGCGCATAAAGGAATTTCGATTCTCCCTCATCGCCGAAAGCCATGGAATCGCTGCGGTCCAGCAAGATGCGCACGGGAATATGCTGCTCGGTCTCATAAATCTTCAGAAAAAGTTTCCCGAAGCGCAGGTAGGCGCTCCAATCGAGCGAGCGCGGATCATCGCCAAAACTGTACCGTCGGTAATCGGCAAATTCCATTCCCGGCCCGCGCGTTCGGGAGCGGTGCTCGGGACCCACCGCGCCAGACAGATTGGTGCGGCACAGCAGAGTGACCTGCTCCAGCGTTTTCAGGAATTCGCGGTCCAGCAAAAGTGAAGAAGTGGTTGCCATTGGGTTCGGCCAGTAGCACAGGCTTCAGCCTGTGGGGTTTCGTTCACCGCAAAGATAAAACCCACAGGCTGAAGCATGTGCTACAAGGCCTTACTTCACGGAAATTTTTCCGGCGATTTCTTGCAGCAAGTCGTCGGGGGTGCGGCCATCCGCCTGAGCTTCAAAATTCAGAATGATGCGGTGGCGCAAAGCCGGCAGCATCAACGCTTGAATGTCTTCCAAGCTGACGTTGTAGCGGCCATCGAGCAGCGCGCGCACTTTGCCGCCAAGAATCAAGGTCTGCGCGCCGCGCGGCGAACTGCCGTAGCGGATGTATTTGCTGGCCAGAAGATTTTCGCGATTCTCGGGATGCGTGGCCAGTGCCAGCTTCACAACATACTCCTGCACATGCGGCGCGACGGGAACCGAGCGCACCACAGTTCTCATTTCGAGAATCTGCGGCCCGTTGCACCACGTGATTCACGGTGGGCGCCGTGCCCTGGGTGGTGCGGTCCAGAATGTCATGCAAGTCCTCGCGCCCGGGATAGGGCACACGCAGCTTGAAAAGAAAGCGGTCCAGCTGGGCTTCGGGCAGTGGATAGGTCCCTTCCATTTCAAGGGGATTCTGCGTGGCCATCACGAAGAAGGGTTCCTCAAGCAGGTGCGAGGTATGCGCCACGGTGACCTGCTTTTCCTGCATGGCCTCCAGCAAAGCCGATTGCGTCTTGGGCGTGGCCCGATTAATTTCATCCGCGAGAAGAAGATTGGTAAATATGGGGCCGGGCTGAAAGCCCAGAGACTTCCTTCCGTCCCCGTTTTCCTGCACCACGGACGTGCCGATCACGTCGGCAGGCATCAAGTCGGGAGTAAACTGAATGCGCGAATACTTCAGCGCCACGGCCTGCGCTAGCGTGCGCACCAGCATGGTCTTGCCCAGGCCCGGCGCTCCCTCCAGCAGCACGTGTCCGCCTGCCAGCAAGGCGATCAGCACGCCTTCCACGACTTCCGCCTGCCCAACAATGGCCTTGGAAATTTCCCTGCGGACTTCGGCCATTTTTTCGGCCAGGAATTCCGCTTGCTGGCCCAGGGGCCGTTCTCCCGCCTGGCCTTCCATTCCCACCGAACTGGTCATGAACCCACCCTATCGATTGGCACTCGATTTCTCCGACATTCTATCTCAATGTTTTGCATCGTCCGCATGTTCAAAATAACGCTGCACGTACAGGCGGTAGCGAGCCGGGATATTTTCCTGCTCCGCGCCGTTGGTCGCGGCCTCCTGCTGCGGCGACGCATCGCGGACGGCAAGCTTCGCCGTGCCGGTGTCTGGCGCAACCTTCATGCGCGTCTGATCCTTAAACCCACCGGCCTCCAGCGCCACGCGATCGGGAACGGCGTTCACGGGATGCGTTACCTGATCCTTGCGCAGCTCTTTCGATCCTTGCTGGCTTCCTGCGCCCTCGCTGGCGGTCTGCGTGGCTTTCTGCTTAGAGTCGGAAGTCCCCTTTGAATCCCCGCGCTTGTCGCTTTCCTGCGCGCCCGGCTGCTGCGAATTGCCCGATTGCGGGTCGCCTTGCCCATTGGGCGGCTGCTGGTCCGGACGACTATTGGGCTGCTGATTGGGCGACTTGGAGACCATGTTTTTCAGCGCCTGCATCAGGGATTGACCCACGGATTGGCGGCCCTCAGGCCCCGATTGTTCGGACTGATCCTGCGGCTTGCCATCCGCGCCGTCACTTTCATTCTTATTCTCTTGAGATTGCGAATTGCTGTCCTGGTTCATGTCGCCGGACGGCGCGCCCTGCTGATCGCCCGGCGGCTGCATCTGGTCCTGCTGCTGATCTGCTGCATCGGCAATATTTTTCTGGTCGGCGGCGTCGGCGGCTTTGTCGGCGGCCTTCCAAAGATCGTCGCTATTAGAGGCGGCATCGCTGCGCTTGGTTTCGTCGCTGGCCGAGTCCGCCATCGTCGTGACCATGGCCATCGTTCTCTGGAGGTCTTTTTCCAAGGCCTTTGCCAGGGGAGCGAGAATCGATTGCACCAACTGAGAACGCGCCGTGCTTTGCAGCAAGGAAACCAGGGGCGGCTGGTGGTCCATGCGATAGACAAACAATCCGGCCGCGACTAACACAACTGCGGCCGCGCGCTTGGATTTGCGCGGCCAATTGACTGGAAACATTCCGCGCTGGTCGACTTTCGCCAGGCGCACAAGAGCATCCTTGCGCTGCTCGCCAACCATGCCGCCCGTATCCTCGACACTGCCCAGGAATATCGCAGTGGAGAGCCGGTCCTGAAGCCCGGAAGCGGAATCGAGGCGCCGCGCGATTTCGTAATGGGACGGCCGATTGCGCCAAGTCAAAATCGCAATGCCTGCCGCGCCAACCGCGGCGAGCACGGCAATAGAGATCACTGCTCCCGCAAGCTTGGCGCTGACCGCGGCCACCACAATCAGGCCAAATGCCAGCCAGATAAGCCATTCCGTGTAGCCTTGCAGCAGAGTGTTGGCTAATATCTTGCGGCGAATCGCATCGAGTGTGCCGGTAAGCCCGTGCAATTCGTGAGAGAGCGCTTGCCTGTCAAATAATCGAGCAAGCAGGATTCGATCTTCGGAAGTGGAGGCTTGATCGTCGGAAAAGAATTGCCGCCAATAGCCTCTCAGCGCGGAGAGGCGGATCCTCCCGGAAGATTCTCCGAGCACTACCAAATTAGTCTTCTCGCGAAGTAGCAAAGGTAGCCTCCCCGGAGGCTCGACCACGGCGCGTACTCGTACAAATCTACCCCAAGATTCCCTCTTTCCATACTAAATCCATGGCGAAACTGGATCGAATCAGGTGATTGGTGTCATATCCAAAACCGATTGGCAAGGGAGACGGAGTCGGGGAATGCCCACACGCGTGAATTCCAAAGGGGGTGACGGTAAACACCGCGCCAGATGGGGTCAATGCTGCTCTTCCAAATTATTTCGCAGCGGGTTCAGGATCAGCTCAATATCGGAAAAGTGTGAGCCGAAGTACTCGAAGTCAGCGCGCTTGCGGAGCAATGCCGGGCGCTACTCGGCACGATGGTAAATGTCTCCTACGCGCGATAATCCCGCGATAATACTTCCTCCAAATTAGACAAGCAAGAAATGCTTCAGAGCAGGGCGATCAAGTCAATTTCGACGTGCACATTTTTCGGCAGCCGCGCCACCTCCACCGTGGACCGCGCCGGTTTGTGCGCTGTGAAATAGCGCGAGTACACTTCGTTCATGACAGCGAAATCGTTCATGTCGGCTAGAAATACGGTGGTCTTCACTACGTGCTGCATGGACGATCCCGCCGCCTCCACAACGCCTTTGAGATTTTCCATCACGCGCACGGTCTGCACCGCGACGTCTCCCTCCACGACCTGCTGCGTCTGCGGGTCGAGCGCGATTTGCCCGGAGAGAAACACAAATCCATTGGCGCGAACGGCCTGCGAGTAGGGACCGATGGCCTTGGGTCCTCGGTCTGTTGCAATGGTTTCGATCACGCAATCCTCCCGATGCTTGGAACCTGGTTGGCGGACTTACGGAAAATTCCGCTGAAATACTTTAACTTTATTTGAGTTCCAGTTCGGTTTTGATTTCGCTCACCGGCTTGCCCTTCCAGAACTCCAGCAGATTTTCCGTGGTGGTGAACGAGCGCGAAGTCATACGGTCAATGTACAACGTTCCGTTGAGGTGATCGATTTCGTGCTGCAGGATGCGCGCATACCATCCTGAAGCTTCAATCACTCTACTGTCACCGTACTCGTCCAGGCAGGTGACGCGCACCGAGCGAGCCCGCGGCACCAGAGCCGTATATCCGGCTACGCTCAGGCAGCCCTCGAAAAATTCGGCCGTTTCCTCCCCAATCACCTCCAGTGATGGATTGATGATGGCGTGAAACGGGACGGGGCGGCGTTCGCGCTCCTTGAGCAGCGCTTCCGAAACGTCCTTGTGATATTCCTCGCGGTCTTCGATCACCGCAAGCTGCAGCGCCAGCCCCACTTGCGGAGCAGCAAGCCCCACGCCGGGCGCTTCATGCATGCGCGTTCTCATTGCATCGATCAATTTTTGCATCTCGCGGTTGCGGATTTCCGCAACGCTGAGCGGCCGGGCGTGCTGCCGCAGAACGGGGTTACCAGTCTGGACGATATCGAGTTTCACGGGAATGGCTATTTCCTCTCGAAGCGCACAGCACTACGAGTTTAAAGAATTCATTTCAGCATGTGAGGATATACGTGAAACGCGCCGCCACAAAACAAAATCTACAACGGCTAGCGGACGTCAGTTCTTCTTGCGCGCGTGTCCCTGATATACAAATCTGTGCCCGCCGGCGATCGCGTTGCGCTGCGCAATATAATTGTTCACGGCCTGCTCGGAAGCGCCTTTCTG
The DNA here is from genome assembly GCA_963825365.1 of uncultured Acidobacteriota bacterium. Lineage (GTDB taxonomy): Bacteria > Acidobacteriota > Terriglobia > Acidiferrales > UBA7541 > Palsa-360. Next base: position 640,842 of record CAWGSV010000005.1, read on the forward strand.
CACCATGTCCAGGATGGTGGCATCGCTGGCTCCGGCGTTTTTCAATTCCCCCAGTTTTTCACCGCTGAGAATTGGGAGGCCCTGGGAGCGCCGCCGTGCGACGGCCAGGACAATCTTGTCGGAAAGACCCGCCAGGCGCATGGCGCGAGCCTCTCCCGCCCACGGGCCCAATTGGTTGAGGCGCGCAAGCTCCAGAACGGTTTCTTCGGACGACCCGGCATTCAACAAATCCGCCGCGGATGCTCCACCCGAAAATGGAACGTTGCGATCACGGGCAAGCTTGATCATAACAACGCTGGATGAATCGCTAAGGCCAGCCTCATGAGCCTTGCTAAGTTCAGTGATTTCCGCATTGGAAACATTCAGGCTCTTCAGGTCCGGAACGCTGTCCAGCCACATGGCCATTTGATTGGCCTGGTCGTTGTCCACCTTCGGGGCAGATTTGCACGCGCAGAGAAGCGTAATCGATGCCAGCAAGAACGCGCATGGGAATCGGCGCGAAAGAGCAAAACGAAAGGGGAGCCATGGCGGCATTTTTCAATTGTAACCTCATAGGAGCGCTGCGGAATTCCCATGTGCCTCGAAGATTAACTGGTGGGCGGGAGTAGGACAGGCTTCAGCCTGTCTGGTTTTGACTTTCTTGGCTTGCAAAAATCAGACAGGCTGAAGCCTGTCCTACAAAACAAAGATGCATCAAATGTTGTAAAGCCGTTCCACGCCGAAAACGCCAGAAATTTTGCGGATGTTGGCGGTGATGCGCTCCAGTTGCTTGCGATCGCTGATTTCCAGCGTCAGGTCGATGCGCGCGTGCAAATTGTCTGGATGGCTGCCCAGCGTGCGAATGTTCGATCCGGTCTCGCTGATGACGGCGGTGATGTCTGCCAGCATGCCGGGCCGGTCTTGCGCGCGAATCAGCAAAGTGACGGGGTAGGTTGAACCGGTGGCAACGCCCCACTCCACGTCAATGCGGCGTTCCACCTGGTAGAGCAAGTTCTGAACGTTGGGGCATGTATTGGAATGCACGGCAACGCCGCGGCCGCGCGTCACGTAACCGATAATCTCATCGCCGGGGATCGGGTTGCAGCACTTGGCGCGGAAAACCATCAGGTCGCTCTGCCCGCCTACCTGCAGCGTGGCGTCGCCCACGCGCAGGATGCGCTTCACCGTCGAGACAAGCCGTGTCGGGGCATCTTCCTTGGCGCCCTCGGGCTTGGCCGGCGCAAGCGGCTCGCCCAGCGCGTTGGCAATAATTTGCCGCCCTGAGAATTTTCCGTAGCCCAAGTCCGCGAACAAGTCCTCGAGCTTCGCGCAGCCGTACTCCGTGGCAACGCGCTGCAAATCCGCCTCGGGAATTTTCTTCAAGCTGCGGCCCACTTGACGCGCTTCCCTCTCCAGCAGCCGCTTGCCCACTTCGGTGGCCTGGCTGCGCTCGATGGAGGTGATGTGGTGCCTGATCTTGCTGCGCGCGCGCGAGGTGCGCACAAAATTCAACCAGTCGCGGCTGGGCACGTGGCCTTTTTGCGTGAGCACCTCAACCACGTCACCGTTGGCCAGACTATGCCGCAGCGGCACAATTTGCCCGTTGACCTTCGCGCCGATGCACTGATTGCCCACTTCGGTATGCACGGCGTACGCAAAGTCCACGGGCGTCGCCCCGCGCGGCAGTGCCAGCACTTTTCCCTTGGGCGTGAACGCATACACTTCCTCGGGATACAAATCCACTTTGAGCGTGGACATGAATTCCGAGGGTTCCTGCATTTCCTTGACCCATTCGATCAGCTGGCGCATCCACAATATGCGCTGATCGTCCGCGTCGGAAACGTCCTTGCCGTCCTTGTAGCGCCAGTGCGCCGCGACACCCTGCTCGGCGATGCGGTGCATTTCCTGCGTGCGGATTTGCACTTCAAATGTCTGCCCGGCGTGGATCACCGTGGTGTGCAGCGACTGGTACAAGTTGGGCCGCGGCATGGCGATGTAATCCTTGAAACGTCCCGGCACGGGCCGCCAGGCCTGATGGATCACGCCCAGAGCCGCGTAGCAGTTGCGAATTGTGTCGGTAATCACGCGCACGGCCAGCAGATCGTAAATTTGATCGACGGTGCGGTGGTCCCGCAAACTTTTTTGGTGGATAGAGTAGAGCCGCTTTACTCGCCCATCGACTTCCGCGACGATCCCGTTTTCCTCCAGCCGCTTGCGAACAGTGTCTTGCAATTCCGCGAGAAACGTCTCGAACTCTCTTCGCTTGGCGACGACGGTATTTTGCAGTTGCTGAAACGCCTCGGGCTCCAGGTAGCTGAAGGCGAGGTCCTCCAGCTCGCCGCGGATCAAGCCCATTCCCAGGCGGTGCGCGATGGGCGAATAAATATCCAGAGTTTCGCGGGCGATGCGCTGCTGCTTTTCGGGCGAAAGAAAATTCAGGGTGCGCATGTTGTGCAAGCGGTCGGCCAGCTTTACGACCACCACGCGCACATCATTCACCATGGCCAGCAGCATTTTTCTTACGTTTTCGGCCTGGCGCGCTTCGGGAGCCAGGAGGTCGAGCCGGTTAATCTTGGTGACGCCTTCGACCAGCGTGGCCACGTCCGGCCCGAACCGCTCGGCGATGCGCTGCGTCGAGACGCGCGTGTCCTCCACCACGTCATGCAGCAGCGCGGCGCACAGCGTGGTGATGTCCAGCTTCATGTCCGCCAGGATGTGCGCAACTTCCAGGGGATGCGAGAGGTAAGGGTCGCCTGACTTGCGCAGCTGCGTGCGGTGCTGCTCCGCCGCAAAATCAAAGGCCCGCCGCAAGAGCTCAATATCGCTGGCGGGCCGCGTCTGCCTGACCTTCTCCACCAGTTCGAGGAAACGCAGCTGCAGCGCCTTGGTCGTGCGCTCCGTCTTGCCGCCAACGCCGACCAGCGAAGACAGCCCCACCGGCTTTTCAAGCGAAGACATTTCCCTCTATTTTATGTCTATTTGATGCCTAGGGGGAGAAAAGAGTTCCTGGAGTGCCTTGCGGTTCAATCATGCTTACTTTTGTGCGGTTTTGGGTGCGCACAATGGAGGAACTGATCAAAGGCCCCGCCCTTGGAAAACGTCAAGGAAGGGCCACCCCAAATTCAAGTGCAAAACCTGAGCCACCCGTCCAGCTGCGAACATTATTAGATTCCTTGGTGACTACCAAGTCGCGCTATCATAATTTTCAATGGTCAATCTTGAACGAAAACCGAAATGCCCTTGCTGCGGACTTGATTTGCAGATGAAGTATTTAAAGCATTCAAGACCTTTCCTCTGCCCCCATTGTCAAAGGGAACTTAAAATCCCATCTGTCTACACGAATTTCTTTGGGTCCCTAAGCTTGGGACTATCTATTGCGATTGTGTACGAAATTGGCCTTCGCGGTCTTGGCTTGATAATCGGCGGGTTTTTAGGGTGGCTCTTAGTGGCGTCAACCATGATACCCGTTTTAATCCGACTCTTCCCACCGGAGCTAATCCCTCTGGATGAAAAACTGGTTCGATGAGGCTTAATTGATGGGCTCCGCAACTGAAACCTACAAGAAAATCCAGAACTTAGCTCTAATGGTAATTGGGATAGTAGCGACATTTATCTGTCTCTGGTCCTTATTCCACCACCGGTACGCAATTTATTACCCGAAGGGACGAGCGTGGGTTCCCACTATAGCTCTTCTCCTAGGTGGCGCGTGGCTCTTCGTAATTGGATTGGTAGGCTACATTCGCGAAACGCGAACTTGACGGGCGAATGGGCCACCCTTTCGTTCTTCATCTCTTCACGAGCGTACACGAACGGATGATACTACTCCAGTACATTGACGCCGAGGAACTGGTTTGGCTCTTGCGGGTGCCCGACCCTTTCGGGTTTAAAGGGTCGGTGTTTTGAACTGTCTTGCCTTCCATGGTCAATAAATCGGTTCGTATTTCGATGCGCATCCAGCCGCATCGTTCCTTTCATCACAAAGAGATTAAGGAAATCGCCAGGCACAAATGGCGCGACCGCTAGCGATGCGATCTTGTATCGGCTAAGATTCGAGCGCGACGAGGAATGCGGCTGACGATGTTTGGCCGCATCGGATATTGCTCGACTTGAGGGACCTAGAATTGGAAGGCATGGCAAGCGGGAGGCGAGGCTTGAGCGCTGCGCCGCGCAATGCTGGATGGCGCGTATTTTGGGACGCATATTTGTGTGCGGCTCTCGCGCTTTGGGCGATATTTCTGTGCGGCATTTGCGTGATGGTTTACCGGGCGCCGGATGCGCATACGGTTACGCCTGTTTATCGCTGGGCGGTGCATGCATGGTTTGAGCACGAGCCGCTGCGCAACGCCGCGTGGCACTATTTTCCGCAGTTCGTGTTTCTCTTCATGCCGTTTTACGCGCTGCCGCAGCCGTGGTGCGACATCGCTTGGCGCATCTTTTCCACCGCCGTGTTTGTTGGCGGGTTGTGGCAACTGTTGCGGCTCTTGCCTATGGAAAGCAGCCGCATAACTCGGCTGTTTTTTTATTTGACGGTGATCGCGCTGTCGCAAACGCTTGACGCGCTGCACAACGGGCAGGCCAATCTGGTATTTGCAGGACTCTGCGCGCACGCAGCGGCTAGCCTAGCGCGCTCGCGCTGGTGGCCGGCAACGCTGTTTCTGCTCGCAGCGGTTGTTGCCAAGCCGCTGGGGCTGGTCATGCTCGGGCTTGCTGTTCTGGCCTATCGCCCCGTCATCTGGCGCGCGATGGTGGGCGGCGCTGCACTGCTTGCCATGCCATTTTTCTTTCATCCTTTCGCGTATGTGTATGGCGAATCCCTCCAATCGATCCGCCACCTTTACGACCTTTCCTCTACCTCCGAAAACCGATTCGCTGACATCAACGGGCTTTTGCGCACGCTGGGCCTCGGCCTTGCCGGCAAGGCTTCCCAGATCTTGAGAATTGTGGCAGTCGCTGCCACTGCCGCGCTCTCGCTGGTGGGCGCCGGCCGGGCCAAGTCCGAAGCGGAAAAGGCCGTCTACATTCTGGGGCTGTCCACAATCTTCCTGGTCTTGTTCAATCCAATGACTGAGAAGAACAGCTACGTCATCGTCATCCCGGTTGTAGCGCTCATGGCAATTTTCTGTCTGAACTCGCCTGGACGGCATGCGCTGGGATGGGCCTTGGCGGTGGTGGGCGGCATGATGGGAGCGATTCCTGAAATTTTTCGCAAGCAAGTGCCGAGCCTGGGCCTGTGGTGGGGACCACTCGTGACCATGGCGTTTGCGGCGGTGTTCATTCGCGAATATTTCCACGGCAGCATGGCAGGGTTTGCGGCGGTCCCAACGGTTGCGAGTGCCGCTCAGATGAATGAAGCCCCTTGATGCGCTTGATCGACGCTGCTCACCTGGGCATTCCTTGAATTGCTTCTCCGTTACGCGAGAGGACCGGCAAGCACTCAATTGCAAACAAAAAGGCGGTCCCCCTGAGGACCGCCCTTAGTAAATACTTTGCGAAGAAAATGCTCCGGAAAATCTGTTAGGGCTTGGCCGGAGTTTCCATTTTCTTCTGTTTGATTTCCTTGGCCTTCTCGACGTAATCATCCGCCTGCTTCAGCAAAGAGGCGCGCTCGTCTGGCGTGGTTGCTTCGTCCGCTTTTCGGCGCAGCAGGAGGTTCAGATAGGCCATGGCGTCATCGTAATCGGGGCGCAGGTCCAGGGCTTTCTTCAAATCAGCCAAGCCCTCGTCGATCATCTGGCCGTTCTCTTTGGTATAGGCGTCGCGAACATCGGGAGGCAGCGGATCCTCATCCTTGAGAGGCTTGCCGGGGTGAGCCAAGCGCCAGTTGCCACGGGTTTCCAGGTTGGAGCGGTAGGAAAGAGTCCAATCGATCACGGCGACCCAGTAGTAAGGCTCGGGATCTTCCGGCTTCAGCGCGATGTGCTTCATGTGGTAGCTCTTGGAGTCATCGAAGCGCTGCCGTGAATACGGGGTCCCTGCCATGTTGAAAAGGATGGACCCGATGCCGTCGATGGCCGAAATGTTATTGGCGTCCCCGGCCAGGACATTCTGGAACTCCGTTACCGCCGCTTGGCCCATGCGGATGTTTTCATCCGACGGTGCGCCGGGAATATACTGCGTGGCGTAGGCCGTGGCCAGGTACAGCTGCGCGTTGGTCAGAGTTGGATCGTTTTCCTTGGCATCCTTGAAGTACTCGATGGCTTGGTCATACTTGCCATCGCGATAAGCGGCAACGCCCTTGTTCAGGTCGTCACGCGCCTTCAGTTTGGTGCAGCCCGATGCGCCGAAGCCAACCGCTATCAAGGCCACCGCAAACAGCGCCACCGAATTATTATTTTTTGAGTGTCGAAAAAGCGCAAAAGGATTCATGGCTAACAATCCGTCCCCGCGAATATTTTGTTTTCCCCCGAGAGGGCAATGAAGTTTCCGACGCTTTTACTGGCCGTGTTGCTAACCCTAAGACAACTTACGGTCACTCCGGGCGGCTCCGCGTTGTTTCTGAAATGCCCGTGGGAGGCTGGTGCAAAAAATCAACCAACTTCCCCGCCACACAAATCCTTGCAAATGCGGGTCACCGCCGCACACTCTACACCAGCAAGGCCCCGGATCAAAGCAACTTTATTAATTATTTGAGGGCAAAAAGCCGGCGCTCACAAAAGCAGGGCGGGCCGGCAGCCGCCGAAAATTTACTTGCCCGCTTCCAGATTGGCAGTGATTAATCCGACTTTGTCGATTCCCGATCCACGCATGACATCGATCGCGCGGGCCACATCGGAAAACCGTACGGCGTCATCGCCCTTCACGAAAGCCACTTTCTCGGCGCGCTCCTTAAAAACGTCCGTGAGGCGCGGGCCAAGTGAATCCCAAGTGGCATCCTCATCGTTGATCTTCAGTTTCCCGGTATCGAGAATCTGGACCACGATGGTCTTCTGAAGAGTCTGCGGTTGCTGCTGCTGGTTGGGTGGCGCAGGCTGCGGCACCAGCGCATTCAACCCTTTCGGCGTCAATGGCGTGATCACCATGAAGATGATGATCAGCACCAGGAGAATATCGATCAATGGCACGACGTTCATCGTCGCCATCGCGCCGCCTTGTTTTCCTACGTCCATTCCCATAGTCGTAGCTCCCTATTTCAAATTCCGCGCCTCGATGCAATCGCCGAGGCGGATGAGTGAGCACAATCGAAACTGGGAAGCGAAGTTGCGCCTCGCTTCCCAGCCGAAATTAATCTGCCGGCGGTGGAGGAGCGGTCCGTGCCTTTTGCTCGGCACGATCCGTGATCAGCCCGACGTTATCGACACCGGCGGAGCGAATCTCATCCACGATTTTTACCACATCACCATACTTGGCGCGGCCGTCGCTCTTGACGAACACGGTCTTGTCAAGCTTGTTGGAAATGCGGTCCTTCACCTGGTCGGCAATTTGCGTGATGTCCGACTTTGCGCTGCCGAGGAAGACGTCCCCGCTCGCGGAAATGCCGACGATGACCGCGTCATCCTTGTCGGCATCGGGCATGTCAGAGGGATTGTTGACCTTTGCCAACTCCACCGACAAACCCTTCGAGAGCATGGGCGTGACCACCATGAAGATGATCAACAGCACCAGCATGATGTCAGCCATGGGAATCACGTTCGGCGCCGACATCTGCGCGCCGACGCTGGGCTTGTATCTCATGAGCTACTTCTTTCCGCCGGCGCGGCGAGTAATGAAGTAGTTCACCAATTCCATCGAGGAGTTGTCCATTTCGACGTCGAACGCCTCAACCTTGTTGGTGAAGTAGTTGTACGCCCACACGGCAGGCACGGCCACGAGCAGCCCAAGCGCGGTGGTTACCAGCGCTTCGGAAATACCGCCGGCGACCGCCGACAGACCGGTTGCCTTGGTGGTCTCGATGCCTTTGAACGCGTTGATGATTCCGACCACGGTGCCGAACAGTCCGACGAACGGCGCGGTGGAGCCGATGGTGGCGAGGCCGGAGAGGCCGCGCTTCATTTCGGCGTGCACGATGGCCACGGAGCGATCCAGGCCGCGCTTGGCGGCTTCGATCACTTCCGCGTCGGCGACTTGCGAAGAAGCGGATTGAAACTCGGAAAGTCCGGTGGCAACTACCTTGGCAATGTGGCTCTTCTTATTGCGCTCGGCGATGGAGATGGCTTCGTCCAGCTTGCCTTCACGCAACGCGCCTGCAACCTGCTGAACGAAAACGCGGGACTGCTTGCGTGCAGCGCTGTACATCAGCACGCGGTCGATCATGACGCCAAGCGACCAGGCGGACAAGAAAAACAAAATGACCACCACGGTCTTAGCGATAATACTCATGCTCCCCCACATGGTCCTCAGGTCCCACTGACCCTGCAGGACGAGCATGTTCATTGCCCATACACCTAGATGACCAAGCATGTGATTCGCTCCTTTTTATTTCGTTCGAAACTTACTGGCCGGAACCGGCTTTACCGGTCCCGGCCGACTCTCTGATTGGCGGCCTCAAATCGCGGTCTTCAATGAATCTTTAAATCGAAGACCGATCCCCAAACCGCCATGCTGCGGAAAACTTAACCACCCATTGTAAACGTGACTGTAATCGTCGTATCGACTTCCACCGGATCGCCGTTCAGCTGAGTCGGTTTGTAGCGCCACTGCTTCACGGCGTCAAGAGCCGATTGCACCAGAAGCGGGTGACCGGAAATTACTTCCAGCTGCGCAACCTTGCCGTCCTTGTCAATGATTGCGTGAAGAACAACGTTGCCTTGAATGCGGGCCTGCCGCGCCAGAGCCGGATAGAGCGGGCGAGTCTGCGTAATGATCGAAGCGGCCGTGACGTTACCACCCTGCTTGACGCGTGTGGGAGCTGTCGGCTTCGGCGGAGGCGGGGCTACTGGCCCAGAGACCATACCCTGTCCGGGAATGCCGCCAAACACACCACCCTGCACGCCTGTATTGTTAATCACGTCCGGGGGAAGCTCGGCTTCCTTGAACACGGCCACTTCCTTGGGAATGGCGCGCGGCTGCATCAATTTTCCAGACTGAATCAAGCGCGCAACCGGCTTGATGATGGTCTTCACAGGAGTCGGAGGAGGAGGCGGCGGCGGCGGTGGCGGAGGAGCGATCAGCAAAGTCGAGAGCATCGCCTTTGGAAGCGCCTCGGTATAAATCAAAGGAATCAAGACCAGGACCGCCAAAATTGTGGCCTGGACTATGCCGGAGAGTACAAATCCCCAGCCCTTATTTGTCTTTTTCTTTTCGTTTGTCGATTCTAGCAATTCATCAAACATCGTACGTCCCTCCTGCCGGAAAGTTCCAAGGGGGAAACCCTAGGTCTTCCGGAGTTTAGTACCGGCTGCGGTTCCGGATGCTACAACCGCCCCGCCCTGGCCTCTCCAATTGTTCCAGGCCACCACCAAAGGCGCGGCAATGCCAAAACTTGAATACGTTCCTACCAGAATTCCAACCACTAATGCAAAGGAAAAAGCGCGCAACACCTGACCGCCCATCAGAAACAGGACCAGCACAGTCAAGAACGTCAGCCCGCTGGTCAGGATTGTGCGCGAAAGAGTCTGGTTGATGGAACGATTCACAATGTCTTTGAAGGGCTCCCGGCGCATGAGGCGCGCATTTTCACGGATCCGGTCAAAAATCACGATCGTGTCGTTCATCGAATAACCAACCAACGTCAAGAGCGCCGCAATTACCGTCAGCGAAATTTCAAAATGAAAAATGGAAAAAAGACCCAGCGTAATCAGCACATCGTGAAACACGGCCAACACCGCCGCAGCACCGTACACCCACTCGAAGCGAAATGCAATATAAAGTAGCATGCCGCCCAGCGCGTAGAGAGTTACCACAACAGCCTGGCGGCGCAATTCGGAGCCAACCTTCGGCCCGACAATCTCAACATTAATGATGGCGAATGTGCTGGTATAGAAAGAATCGCGCAGTGCAGCGATGACATTCGCATTCGCGCCCGAAGCGGAAAGTTCACCCAAATCGGTTACGATGCCCCGGCGGTCGCTGTCGCGAAACACAGCCAACTGCCTGCCAAGCTGCGCGTATCGATCACCAGCAGTGGTCCCCAATCCCAGGGGATCCTTGCGCGTCAGCGCTTCGGCAATCACGTCAGCCCCGGCGGCATTAAAATCCTGCTTGCCCGCCTCGCCGGCTCCAAGTGTGGCATGCAGCGCATTCAGAATGGCTGTCTTGCCAGCGTCAAGGGCCTCGGCTCCCTGCCCCTTTTCCTCAAGATTGATCAAAACCTCATTCCCATTGGCATTGGTGATGTCGCTGACCGGGACAATGGTGCTGTTCCCAATGCCTTGCTGCGCCAATCCATTGCGAAGAGTATCGATCGGAGGGGTGCCCGCAAAGCGTACGTCGACAACCGTACCTCCCTTAAAATCAATGCCGTAGAAGAGCCCGCCATGGGAAAGAATAGAGGCCACTCCGGCCACGAGCAGAAGCCCTGACAAGCCAAAGAAATACTTGGCCTTACCCATCCAATCCAGATCAACCTGTTTGAAGAATTCCATGCTCACTCTTACCCGTTAGAGTTGGACACCAACGACCCTGGATTTGTTCCCGACTTGAAACATTTTTCTAAATTTCCACCCAAGCAATTCTCGAGCTAGTTCTAGTACTCCAACAGTGCCTTAAATACTTAACTGCGCCTCGCGAGGCATCTTGGCCAGATGCCAGTCAAAGATGAGGCGCGACACATAGACCGATGTAAACAGGTTGGCCAACAAACCAACCGCCAAGCTGACGGCGAAACCACGGATCGGGCCGGTGCCGAATAGAAAGAGGAATGCAGCAGAAACGATTGTGGTCACGTGCGTATCGATAATTGTCAGAAAGGCGCGCTTGAATCCCATATCGACTGCCGATACCGGAGCCTTCGCCGCGCGCAACTCTTCACGGATGCGCTCGAAAATCAGCACGTTGGAATCGACGCCCATACCGATCGTCAAGATGACGCCGGCAATTCCAGGCAAGGTCAGCACGGCACCGAAATAGGCCAGCGCTGCAAGTAAGATGATCAGGTTCAAAATCAACGCGATTACGGCGTTGATGCCCGCGGAGCGGTAATACATGACCATGAAAAGCATCACAACGACCAAGCTGATGATGGAAGCCTGCACGCCGTGGCGAATGGAATCGGCCCCCAGGGACGGTCCAACGGTGCGCTCTTCCAAATACTTGATCGATGCGGGCAGCGCTCCGGAACGAAGGACGAGGCCCAGGTCGTTAGCTTCCTGCTCGCCGAATGTTCCTTCGATGACGCCTGTATCGTCAATACGTCCATTGATGACGGGAGCGGTCTGCAACTTGTGCTCAAGTACAATGCCCAACTGTTTCCCAATGTTTTGTTCGGTGAAGGGGCCGAATCGCCGGCCTGCTTCGGTGGAAAGCGTGAAATCCACGTCGTAATAGCCGGGATTTTTGGTGCTGCGCACAGGGGTCGCGCTTCGCAGGTCACGTCCCGTGACAACCGGAACACGATCAATCACGTACCAGCTCTCCGGGGCAGGCTGACCGGCACTCGCTGCCGAACTCTTTCCCTGAACGATTTGCGCGTTCGGTGGCAATACGCCTCCGTGCGCGGCCAGTGCCGCCACTTCGGACTGATAGGGCGTAGCATCGATAACCAAGTGCAGTTCCAACTGTCCGCCCGCCTGAATCACGCTCTTGGCGCGGTTGGGATCGCCTTCGCCGGGCAGCTCAACAATGATTTCGTTTTCTCCCTGGCCGTACGGAGCGACCAGCGGTTCCGTCAAGCCCAGCGCGTCAATGCGGCGCCGAATGGTTTCCTCGGCCTGATCCATGGTCTGCTGCTGGATGTTTACGACGCGCGACTGCTTCATTGTTACAAGGTAGCCGGAAGGTTCGCCTGGTGCGGGAGATACATCCCAGTCCGGATATTGATCGTTAATCAAATTGCGGGCGGTGCCGGCTTGCTCGGGCGCAATGTTGTGCACCAGGATTTGCGTGTCGCTCAGCTTTCGAATTTCGTCATACCGGACGGCCTTATCGCGAAGGGTTGAGGTAATGTGATCGGAGGTCTGGTCCGTTTCGCCGCTGATGGCTTCCTGCACTTGCACCTGCAAGATCAGGTGCGTGCCGCCTTGTAAATCCAGGCCCAGTTTGATGCTGTTCGAAAAATTCGATTTGATGCCGGCCCAGGACTTGGGCGGGAAATCCGGTCGCCCCACAAGCCCAATCACGCAAGCCAAAATGACGGCTACGATAAACAGCGCTTTCCACTTGAGAGTTGAATTCATGGCTTGAACTGGCTCAGGACTCCACGGATGCGGGCTCTACCCTCGGCCTCGCGCAACAATATGGAGCGCATGGTTACCCCGACCCTACGACTCCTCCTTACTTTCTGGTTGCAGGCCGGTTACCGCGGAACGAAGGACCTTTACCTTAACTTGATCGGCGATGCGGAGCTGCACGGACTCGCCCTCAATTCCTACAATCGTCCCGAAGAGGCCGCCGGTGGTAATTACTTTATCGCCATTTTTCAGGGCGTTGATCATTTCCTGGGTCTTCTTCTGGCGGCGCTGCGCGGGGAGAATCAACAGGACATAAAAAATGCCCATAATGATGACCAGTGGCAAAAACGCCATCAGCCCGCCGGGGCCTCCCGCCTGGGCCATCAAGGACAAATTTTCCGGCAAAGAAAACAAAGACATTAGTTCGACCCCATCGTGCCGCAATCGCCAATCTTAATAGAGAACTGCTTTAGAGAACAACGTCGGGAAAAATTCGCGCTTGCGCCGCGACCTGACAAAAACACCGCAAGCCGTGCCACCGGCTCGCTTCAGGCTTCACCCGCTGCGATGCGCGCTTGGAACTCAGAGGAGAATTCCGCTAATACCCCGAGCGCGATAGCTTGGCGAATCTTGCTCATTGTGTCAAGGAAAAATGCAACATTGTGATGGGAGTTCAGGATGGAGGCCAGAATCTCATTGGCCTGGAACAGGTGGCGCAGGTAGGCGCGCGAGTAAGTGCGGCACACCATGCAGGAGCAGCGCGCGTCGAGCGGGCGCGAATCGTCGGCATACGCCGCGTTGCGAATGTTAACGCGGCCTGCGCTGGTGAAGAGGCAGCCGTTGCGCGCATTGCGCGTGGGCAGCACGCAATCCATCATATCGACGCCGCAGCGAACGTAGTCGGGAAGCTGCTCGGGCAAGCCAACTCCCATGACGTAGCGCGGGCGATCTTTTGGCAACTCTTCCGTGGAGATGGCCGCCATTTCGGTGGAAAGAGCGTGGGGCTCGCCGACGGCAAGGCCTCCTACCGCGTAGCCAGGAAAATCGAGGTCCACCAACTGGCGCGCGCTTTCGCGGCGCAGATCGGCGTGCATACCTCCCTGCACAATGGCGAACAAGGACTGGCCAGGGTTGGTCGATGTTTCCGCGTTGCTGCGGCCCGAGGCGTTTGGGGCGCGCCCCTCATTCTTCGGGGCAAGCGCATAGTCGCGGCAGCGCCGCGCCCAGTCCGTGGTGCGCTTCATGGCGCCTGCGGCACGTTCCCGATCGGCGGGAAATTCGATGCACTCGTCAAATACCATGGCGATATCCGAGCCAAGCGCCTGCTGAATTTCGATGGATTTTTCCGGCGTGAGCAAATGCTCGGAGCCGTCCAGGTGCGAGCGGAAAACTACGCCGTTGTCGGAAATTTTCCGCAAATCCGCGAGACTGAATACTTGAAAACCGCCCGAATCGGTGAGGATCGCTCCCGGCCAGGACATGAATTTGTGCAGCCCGCCCAGCGCGCGAATCCGTTCGTGGCCGGGGCGCAGATATAAGTGATAGGTGTTGCCCAGCAGAATCTGCACACCCAACTCGCCAAGCGCCTGCTGCGTAAGGCCCTTCACCGTCCCGGCCGTACCCACCGGCATGAACGCGGGCGTATCGATCACGCCGTGCGGAGTGGTCAGCCGGCCAAGCCGCGCGCCGGTCGGATCGGTGTTCAAAACTTCGAAGTGGAATTGCATCGATTTCAGTTTAGCAGGACATAGGTGGGCAGGCGTCCGTGGAGGGCCTTGATAACCTAAGTTGGTTGGGTTATTCTTTATATTGTGGCGTCACTACGCTTCGGCAATATTCGATTCATTGCTTACCCGCAGGATCACGAACCGCGTCATGTTCATGGTTTTGCGGGAGAGACCGAGATAATCGTCGATCTCGGGGTCGATGGAAATGTTGGACTTGCTGATAGACGAGACTGCATACGCCCGGGAAACGCCAAACGCAGCGACGTGCGAAGAATTCTTAGATCGGCGGCAAAACATTTTGACGTGTTAGTTTCGCTTTGGGAGAAAATGCATGGCTAAAGAAATCCACAAAGTTCAGGTTTCAAGCGGAGATGTCGATTCCGCCAGCGCGCGCGCCCGGCAGTTTGAGGCGCAAGATCCCCGAGTACTTAGGGCCCGGTATGAAGCAGAAGAGGATTTGGTTAGCCTCTATTTCGACGACGGTCTGAAGATTTCGATTCCACGAAAGCAATTGCAAGGCCTCGAACGGGCCGACCCTTCGCAGCTGTCAAAAATTGAAATCGTGGGCCGTGGGACCGGGCTCCATTGGCCGCTACTCGACGTCGATCACTATGTTCTCGGCCTGCTGGAGCATCGATTTGGCACAAAGCGATGGATGGAAGAAATAGGCCGCCGGGGTGGACTGGCAAAGAGCAAAGCCAAAACAAAAGCCTCTAGAAGGAATGGACTAAAAGGTGGACGGCCAAGATTGAGAGCCCTTCAAAATACCAGCCAGTAAGAATCGCAGCGTCTCTAGGTGTCGCTCATTGCGCAACCACGCCTCTGGCGTATCAAGGCATAAGAACTCAACTAAGAATAGTTCAGTCCAAAGACTGTCAGCTTGCTGGAAGCGCTGGAATCGCGGCGATCAGAGATTGCGTGTAAGGGTGCGAAGGAGCGGAAAGAATTTGCTCGGCAGGGCCGGTTTCGACGATGCGGCCGCCTTGCATTACGGCGATGCGAGTGGCCAGTTGCGCGACGACGGGCAAGCTGTGCGAGATCAGCAGATAGGTGAGCGCGAAATCGCGCTGTAAATTTTGCAGCAGTTCGAGAATTTGCGCGCCCACGGAAACGTCCAGCGCGGAAACCGGCTCGTCGGCCACCACCAGGCGCGGACGGAGCACCAGGGCGCGGGCGATGCCGATGCGTTGGCGCTGGCCGCCGGAAAATTCGTGTGGGTAGCGCGCCAGCGCGTCTTCTCCAAGACCCGCGGCGCGCAAGATCTCCAACACACGCGAGCGGCGCTCGCCGCTGGAAAGTTGCGGTTCGTGAATTTCCAGCGGCTCGCCGACGATGGTTCCCACGCGCATTCTGGGATCGAGCGAGGCGAACGGATCCTGAAAGACCATTTGCATTTCGCGGCGCAGGGCGCGTAATGCGGCGCCGCGCGCGGACAAAAAATCGCGGCCTTCGACCAGCAGTTCGCCGGAGTCCGGCTCGATCAGGCGCAAGAGCATGCGCGCCAGCGTCGTTTTTCCGCTGCCGGATTCGCCGACGATGGCCAACGTTTCGCCTGCGGCGAGTTCGAGACTGACGTCATCGACTGCGGCGACGCCGGGGCGTGCGGCGCCGTTCGATCGCGGCGCAGAAAATGTTTTTCGCAAATTGCGCGCTTCGAGCAGGAGTGGGGGCGTCAATTTGCGCCCTTTGGTTTTAGTAGAATAGGCTTCAGCCTGTTGCTTTTGATCTTGCCGGTCATGCAGAAAAGCAACAGGCTGAAGCCTGTTCTACTAAAATCATTCATTGCGGCTTCTCCGCGATCAGCAGCAAAACCGTGTGCATGAATTTCAAGCCGCTGGCAAATTCATCCGTGCGCTGCGGGTGAAAACCGGAGCGATCGTTTTCGATGCAGCTTTCCATCAACGCGCGCGTTTCCGCGTACACCGGGTTCCCGGGACCTTGACCCGAGTTTCTCATCCACACGTCGAAATCGTTCCAGTTGTCGTGAACGTGTTCGGACACCACGCGCAATCCCAACGTTCCAATCATGGCGTGAAAATTGGCGAGGCTTTGCGTGCTGGTGTGCGAGGGATCGCGCACGCGCTCCACATTGTTTTGAAAATCGCCGTCGCAGCCCTCGAACACGACGATGTCCGTGACTGCCAGGCGTCCTCCGGGCTTTGCCACTCGCGCCATTTCCGCGAGCGCGCGCGCCGGCTCGGTCATGTGGTGAAATGCGTAGCCGCAGGAAACAATTCCGGCGAAGTTGTCTACGAAGGGCAGGACATAAATATCGCCGCAAACAAATTCAATATTGGCGATGCCATCGCGCGCGGCTTCGGCGCGCGCTTTTTCGACCATTGCCGGCGTGAGGTCCACGCCAATGGCCTTGCCCACGCGCGCTGCCAGCGGGCGCGTGAATGTGCCGGGGCCGCAAGCGACATCGATAGCCAGCAACTTGTCTGTGTTTGCGAGACCGGCAGTGGCGTGTTCGGCGAGGCGCAGGCCCTCTTCAGCACGCGTGCGACGCACGGTTTGCGCAAAGACATCCGCAGTTTCTGTAAATCGATCGCGGATTTTTTCGAGGTGGCGCGGGTCTGAGCTCATGGTTTTTATTCTCTCATTCTATCTTGGCGCTGTTTGAAAAGCCGCAATGGTTTTCCGTGGCATAGGCTTTAGCCTGTGCGGTTTTTCGTCGCCGCTCCGTGCGAAAAAACCCACAGGCTGAAGCCTGTGCTACTTAGAAACAAGAATGCAGCGTGCGCGGTGCTCGGGACCGGCGGCGAGCAACTCAGGCATGGCCGCGGTGCACTCTGCGACGCGCAACGGGCAGCGCGGTTCAAACGCGCATCCCGGAGGCAGCGCGGTGAGTGACGGCACCGTCCCCGGAATCGGCTCAAGCTTGTGACGCACCAGCTGCGGCGACGCGCGCAACAGTCCCGCCGTATAAGGATGGCGCGGGCGCTCAAGCACTTCGCGGGCCGGACCTTCTTCCACGATGCGCCCCGCGTAGGTGACCGCGATGCGATCCGCCACCTGCGCTACTACGCCGAGATCGTGCGTGATGAAAAGAAGCGCGAGGCCCAGATCGCGCCTGAGCTGCGCGAGCAATTCCAGAATTTGTTTTTGCACGGTGACGTCCAGCGCGGTGGTGGGCTCATCGGCGATCAGCAGGCGCGGAGCTTTTCCATCGTCGCCGGCAAGCGCCATGGCAATCATGGCGCGCTGGCGCAAGCCGCCCGAAAGCTGGTGCGGAAACTGTCGCGCACGCATGGCAGGCTCGGGCACGGCGGCGCGTTCCAGCGCGGCCACCACTTGGCGATCGACTTCCTCGCGCGAAAGTCCGCCGCGATGCGCGCGAATGGCTTCGGCAATTTGCGCGCCCACGCGCATGATGGGATTGAGCGCCGTCATGGGCTCCTGAAAAATCATGGCCATGTCGCGCCCGCGCATGCCGATTCGATCGCGTTCCGGAAGCGTAAGCAAATTCACGCGCGACTGGGCGGAGCCGTTCACGCTTGCCCCGAGGGAGGAGGGGCCGCAGAACCACGCGTCGCCGTTCACGCGAGCGCCAGGGGGAAGCAAACCCATCAGCGCCAGCGCCAGCATGGATTTCCCGCTGCCCGATTCGCCAACCAGCCCAAGCGATTCGCCCGCGCCAAGCGCAAACGAAACATCGTCCACGGGACGTATCCATCCCGCCGGCGTGGGAATCTCCACGGTCAGCCCGCGCAGCTCGATTAGTGGAGCCATCGCTACATCATATGACGAATTGTATTGAGCAACTTGGCAGAAAGAGGTGGACCGTTGGCTTCCGGTAATCCGATCGGCCTTCCGAATGAATGAAGCAACTCGGTGCCACTTTAATTTTCTCAAAGGTAGGAAACGGCGCAGAACCTAACTGAGCGGTTTTTCCCACCAACCCGGACCAATCTTAATGTATAGATAAGTCCATCTGTATTCGGAACTGCCTGGAAATTATTTCCGAGGAGAAGATTTTTATGAGACTTCCGAAAACCGTTTTGAAAGTTATGATGCTGGGCGCTGTGATCACCGTGTTCCCGGTGCTGGCGCAGCAAGTGGAGCCGCATCCCACTTGCAATCGCTGCTCGGCTACCTACATTCCCAAGAGCGAGCTGGATACCTATAACCAGCGGGCCATCGAGCACAAGCTGGTGGACCAGCAGGTGCGCTCGATCGATGTGGGAAAAGTGCAACTGGGCATCGGCAGCATTTACCGCGGGAAATTGGGCAACGCGCAGGGCCTGGAAAACCAGGTGGCGGAAGCGGTGGCCGAGCACGAGCAGGTGAGCGAAGTGTATTACGTGATCGAAGGCTCGGCGACTTTGCTTACAGGCCCGGACCTGGTGGACCCCAAGGCGCGGCCCAGCACGCTGAAAACTGTGCGTGAACAGAATGGCCCTGGCTTTAGCGCAGCTTCCATCAAGAATCCGGAAGTTCACGAGCTGAAGGCGGGAGACATGATCGTGATCCCGGCGGGAACCGGGCACTGGTTCACCAAAATCGACGATCACATTCGCTACGTGATGGTGCGGCTTGATCCGGACAAGATTCTTCCGCTGAAGAGCGAGGCGCAATCGCAAACTTATCTGAAAAGCGCCTTCAGCCCGACGCAGGGAAATTTCTGAGGCATATGCCTCAGCACGAATTCAAAATGCAGTGACAGGATTTTGCGTGGCAGAGGCTTCAGAGCCTGAGTAACAACTTAATGCACAACAGCCAGCGGCTAAAGCCTGCGTGATTCCGCACACTTTTCGGCACGGCTGAAGCCGTGCCCTACAAAGATTTGCTGATGCCACGGAGGTTCTGAAGGCGGGCGCTTCAGGATCTAAGAACGGGTTTCCACACAGACTCTTCTACTTGCGCGGTTTTCGTACATGCACGGACTAACCCCCACAGGCTGAAGCCTATGCCACGTCGAACCCTCGCCAAAACTTCTATATGTGAGAAATGCGAGCTAGTGAGCGGAAGCCTGTGCAGAAAGGTCGCGGCCTTCAATAATCACTGCTTGAAGCCCCGCATTGGTCTTCACGGCATCCTGAAAAAGGGACTGCAGCTTGGCGCTCATTTCCTTTATGCGAGGGTCGTTCGGATCCTGATTGCCCTTGAGGCTTTCGGCTGAGGCAATGATTTGCCTGGCCTTTTGCACCAGATCCCGGCCCTGCGAGACGTAAGCATTTTTGGCTGCAACCAGGCGATCTTCCCATTGGGCGCGCCCCGGAAAATCGGCAGTATTGCCGTTTAACACGCTGCGCACCAGCGCTGCGCGATCCAGAGTTTCAACCCGGTCAAGAAAAGTCTCCAACATGGCGATCTTTTCAGCCGGAGTGGCATTTGCGCCTGGCTTGCCCTCCGCGGACATTGGGCCGATTTGCCCTAAGCTGCCACCCGAGGCGGGTGGGAGGTCTTCGTTGGTAAGGATTTTCGCAACCGGCCGATTGGCTTTGTCCCTGTCTTTGTCCTTCTGGGCCTGCCTTGCCAGATCGCCCAGGGAAGGCGATGAGGATGTCGAATCTTGTGCACGCGCGGTCCCCCAAACGGCCAGGGCCAACGCGCAAAGCGCAATCAGGCTAAATTTACGTGGCATTCTGTCCTCCTCGGGTGCGTCCGGACGGTTGAGTCGCTTGGAATCCTCTACTCATGGTTTCTTAAAGGGCCGGAACATGCTATGGAACGGGAGTACCGTCATGCGGAAAGAGTAATCCACAAGTTTTTGCGGGTGGGAACGAGGCAGGCAGCCGGCGGGGCGCGGAATTACTTCCAACGCGCGACGAACAAGATCAGCCCAAAAATCACCACGGGAATCATCAGAAGCATGGTGTAGGACATGATTCTTTTCAAAAAAGGAAGGCGCACGGGCTTTGCTGTAGCGCGCGCGGAGCGATCGATGACCTCGACGAATTCCGGGTGTGCCAGCGCCTCCGAAAATTGCCGCGCGCTCGCGAATCGATTTTCCGGATCGCGCTCCATGGCGCGATACAGAATTTCTTCCATCTGGGCTGAGATTTCAGGATTGATTTCCCGCGCCGACGGTGGATCGTTCACCAGCCGGTCATTCATTACGGCGAACGGATTGGGTCCGTTAAATGGCGTCTGCCCGGTCAGCATTTCAAAAAGGATGACTCCGAGAGCGTACACGTCACTGCGCCCGTCACTGCGCTTGCGCTTGATTTGCTCGGGTGAAATATAGTCGGGAGTACCCATGGCGTTGGAAAATTTGGAAAATGTAAGGCGGCGCATACCTTCGGCGGCGGATATGCCAAAATCGATCAGTTTGATGCTGTCTCCTTCGCCGACCATTATGTTTTCCGGTTTCAGGTCCCGGTGAACAACGCCCATGCCGTGAATGTAGTCGAGGGCTTCACAAACACCCATGGCTATTCGGGAGGCGCGTTCGGCGGAAAGTTTTCCTTCCTTGGCAAGAATTTCGCGCAGGAACCGCCCTTCAACCCATTCCGTCACGTTGCAAAATTGATCCATATCGCCACAGTCGATGGTTTGCACAACGGCGGGATGCTTGAGCTTTTTGCCGATGGCGATTTCGCGCTGGAAACGGCTGTAAAAGACAGGGTCACATTCGAGTTCCGGGTGGGGAATTTTCAGGGCTACAAGCTGGCTGGTGCGAAGGTCAGTGGCGCGATAGATGGTGGTCATGCTGGTGCGAATGACGAATGCTTCGATGCGGAAGTACTCGAAGCGCTGGCCCGGTTGGAGTTGTTCCGTAAGCATTTGCCTATCCTCCCCCGCTCCAATTGGCGCACGGTGACTCTGCCAAGTTAACTTTTTCCGCCTAAAGGAGTCATAAACGAATCGTAGAATGCTCATAAACAACAATTGCCACGGGATCGTGCAGATACAAGGTCCGTCTCTTTTGAGTTGCGCCCAAGGTTGCAGCGGCTATGTACCTTGACGACCCAATTTCGCCACAGAATGATTCATTTTCTTGGACCTGGGGCTGCATTACCGCTAGACTTGGCATCAGTGCGGAAAAGTGGCAATCCAGATTCGGAAATGACGCCAAACCCTCAATCGACCCCCGGCTGGAAATCGCTCTTTCGTGTACCAGGATTCCCCTTTTTCTTTGTGGCGATGCTGGTGTCGTTGTTTGGCACGGGGATGAATTTTGCAGGCGTAACCTGGTACGTGCTGGCCGCGACGCATTCCACGGTAAAGGTCAGCTTGGTCGTCATTCTGGTAACGCTGCCCGGACTGGTTGTGCCGCCGTTCGGCGGAGTTCTTATCGATCGCGTGGACCGGCGCTATCTGGGAATGACCGTGGATGCAACGCGCGCCGTGATTGTTCTGGGGACGGCTGCGCTGGCTTTCGCAGGGCGTCTGGCGCTGTGGGAACTGTACTCGATGGTTCTGCTGCTGGGCGTGGGCTTTGCAATCTATTGGTCAACCACCAATGCGCTGATCCAGGAACTCGTGCCGCAGGAAAAATTGATCACGGCAAACGCCACCGTGCTGATCGCCGTGCAAGGCGGAATGGCGGCTGCGGGAGCGCTGGTGGGATTTATTTACGAGCGCGCGGGCCTGGCCGGAATTCTGGGCATTGATGGAACCACCTATCTGATTTCCGCGATTTGCCTGCTGCTGTTGCGGCATGGATATTGCGCCCCGCACGAGACCCAGAAGATTCGCTTGGTTGCCTCTTCGCCCACCATTGAAGCACCGCCGGAAATGTCCGAACCCGCGCTGATGTCAACGGATGGAGAAGGGCGAGGCGCTTCGGGCGTTTTCGCGGACATTGCCGAGGGACTTTCCTATCTGAGCCAGCAGCCGCGGGTGATGGCGTTGGGATTCACGTACGCTTGCATGATGGCTGGAGTGATCAGCGCGAACGTGCTGGTGGTGGCTCTGGCGAAAGATGTGCTCTCGTCGGGCGCGCGCGGGTACGGATGGATCGAGGCCGGTTGGGCATGCGGGGCAATTGTCGGTGGACTGCTCGCTGGCTACGCCGCGCGAAGCAGGCCCTACAGCGTGTTGATCCTGGCGCTGGCCACGCTGGCCGTGGGCCATACGCTATTTCCCTATGCGCGCGTGCTGGCTATTGCGGTGGCCATGAACGCTCTGTTTGGAGCTTGCCGCGCGCTGGGCGGAGTGCTGACGCAATCTTCGATCATGGTCGCGGTGCCGCGACATCTGATGGGGCGCACGCAGTCCGCATTCTCTGTGATTGGAACGATGTTGCAGGTGGGCATGAGTTTCACGCTGGGATGGTTTGCGCAACACGTCACGCTTTCCATCGCTTTTCTTTTGCTGGGCGCGATTTATGGCAGCGGAGCCTTGGCGGCCACGCGGGTTCGCTCGCTCTCGCTGGGCGCTGCGGCAAAAGCGCCGACGCCGGCGGTTCAGTAGCACAGGCTTCAGCCTGTGGATTTACTTGTTGCGCAAGGAGAAGCAAACCCCACAGGTTGAAGCCTGTGCTACCAAACCGCATTGAGGAGCGGCTCGATGAGAGTGTTCATCGCAGGGGCTTCCGGAGTGCTGGGGCGGCGCCTGGTGCGCCAATTCACGGCGCGGGGCCATTCCGTGATCGGACTGGCGCGCAGCCCCAAGTCCGAAATTTCCGTGAAGGATGCGGGCGGAGAGCCACGAAATGCGGACCTGTTTGACGCCGATGCACTGGCGCGGGCGGCGGAAGGTTGTGACACCGTCATTCACGCAGCTACTGCAATTCCCACAAAGAGAAATCCTTCTCCGGCCGACTGGGCCATGAACGACCGCATTCGCCGCAAAGGCACGCGCTGCCTCACGGAAGCCGCCGCTAAAATTGGCGCGAAAACTTTTCTGCAGCAAAGTGTGGCCTGGGTAGCGCGGCCCGCGGATGGATCGCCTTTTACGGAGGACTCTCCTAGCGTACCCGATGCCACGATTCTATCGGCCGTCGATGCAGAAGCCATCGCGAGGGAAGCGGGATCGGCGGAAGGATTCACGGTTTCGATTCTGCGCTGTGGCTATTTTTACGATTCCGAATCGGCGCACACGCGGATGATCGCGGACGCGCTACGCAAGCGGCAGTTGCCCATCATCGGCCGCGGAGACGCGGCGTGGGCCATGATTCACACCGACGATGCCGCCAGCGCATACGTGGCCGCTGCGGAAAAACCAACGAACGGCGTGTGGCATGTCGTCGACAATGAACTTGTTGAGGTGCGCGTGTTCCTCAATGAATTTGCAGCTCTCTTGCAAGCCCCCGCGCCGCGCCGCATCCCATTGTGGCTTGCCAAATGGTTTGCCGACGAGCAGGCCATTTCCTTTCTCACTAAATCCACGCGCACAAGCAACGTGCGATTTCGTGCGTGACTTCGAGTGGTCGCCGCGCTATCCCACGTATCGTGAAGGGTTGCAGCAGATCATCGCCGCATGGAAAAATTCATCTTCAAAAACTGCTGTCGCTTGATTGGAAGGATATTGCGGAGAAGTCAACGAATTTCCACCAAATTGATTTCAGAGATAATCGCGCGCGGTGCCTTCTAGGAACGCGCGCAGTTTGCGTGAACGCGACGGGTGGCGCAGCTTACGCAGTGCCTTAGCCTCGATTTGCCGGATGCGTTCGCGTGTTACGGCGAACGATTGGCCAACTTCCTCCAGCGTGTGTTCGGAGCCGTCGTCCAGGCCGAAGCGCATCTTGATGACTTTTTCCTCGCGCGGGGTCAGCGATTTCAGCACCGAGGAAGTCTGTTCCTTCAAATTGAGGTTGATGACTGCGTCGGAGGGTGAGACCACGGCCTTGTCCTCGATGAAATCTCCGAGATGTGAATCTTCCTCTTCGCCGATGGGCGTCTCCAGCGAAATCGGTTCCTGCGCGATTTTCAAAATCTTGCGCACTTTGGCCACCGGGATTTCCATGCGCTTGCCGATTTCCTCGGAGCTTGGCTCGCGCCCCAGCTCTTGCACAAGCTGGCGGCTGGTGCGGATGAGCTTATTGATCGTCTCGATCATGTGCACCGGGATGCGGATGGTGCGGGCCTGGTCGGCGATGGCGCGCGTGATGGCCTGCCGAATCCACCAGGTCGCGTAAGTGGAAAATTTGTAACCGCGGCGCCACTCGAATTTGTCCACGGCCTTCATCAGGCCGATGTTTCCTTCCTGAATCAAGTCCAGGAATTGCAATCCGCGATTGGTATATTTTTTTGCGATGGAAACCACCAGCCGCAGGTTGGCCTCGATCAATTCTTTTTTGGCTTGCTCTGCTTCTGCTTCTCCGCGAAGTATCACCTGAAGCATGCGCTTCAGATCGGTGAGGCCAGTTTCGCTGGAAACTTCGATTTCGCGCAGCTCGGTGCGGCGCGTGCGCAGTTCTTTGCGCGCTTCGGCGGCATTGTCGCCCTTGGAGGCGTCGGCGCGTCGCTCCAGTTTCCCTGCTTCGCGTTCCAGGGATTGCAACCGCTCCACGGTGCTGCGAATTTTTTCGATCAGCCGTTTCTTCTCAAACAGGTGGAACTCAATCGAGCGCGTCAGTTGCGACATCTCGATGCGCAATCGCGCAACTCGATACCTTAACCGAAGGTAGGGACGCTTCTTGGACCTGGGCATGCGCTCCAGCTTGGCCGCTTCGCGCATGCATTCGTGGTACAGGCTGGCAATCTTGTCGAAAACTTTGAGCGTCTTCTTGGTCTTGTTTTCAATCTTCTCTTCGGTCAGCTCTTCGTCGTCAAACTGGACGATTTCCTTGATGGAGCGTGTGCCGTTGCGCAGGTCTTCGCCAATGTTCAGCAATTCCTTCAGGATGATTGGCGAGCGCGTGATGGTCTTGAGGACCAGCAGCTGGCCGCGCTCGATGCGCTTGGCGATGGCCACTTCGCCCTCGCGCGTCAGGAGCGCCACGGTACCCATTTCGCGCAGATACATGCGAACCGGGTCGTTGGTTTTTTCCAGCATTCCCGGCGTGAGGTCCAGTTCGCTGGAATCATCCGCAACCGGCAGGTCGTCCTTGGAAACGATTTCGGGAGCTTCGGCTACGGTGGGATCGGCGGCGGCGCGTGCGGCCTTTGCCGCCGCAAGGTCTTCGTAAATATCGATTCCGTAGCGCTCGAATGTGGAGAGGAGGTCGTCAATCTCTTCGGAGGAATGCACTTCGGCGGGCAAAGTGTCATTTACTTCATCGTAGAGGAGGTACCCGCGCTCCTTGCCCAGCGCAATGAGCTGCCGTACCTGATCGTATTTCTCTTCGATAGCCAGCGCCAAGGAGTCCTCCACAAATAACGCCAGAAGCAGCCCTTACACCGACGCAAACTTGTAAAACCGGCCCTCAACCGAACTATCGGAAAATCTTGCAAACATCGAAGCCAAAGTTTCGCAATCCGTGCTCAAACGAACTCTGCTAACCAACCCGTGAGGGAGCGGGTCCCTGCCCTTCAACTTCCGAACCGTGGCTTCGTTCTGCACGCACCGCAAACGTGCGGAAGCGATCCCCACAATCATTTAGATGCACGCAGCCACTCGACCGTTTCGTTACCGCTGTACCAAAACGGTATCTCGTTATTTATACGGCGGCGGGCAAAACCGTCAACCGAATTGTTTATCTGATATTGACTGATACAAACATCACTGCAGATGGTTACGGAAGTTTAGCCCGGCTTTCTCACAAACGCGCCTTTGGTCCCTGGATTTTTCCTTCAATGACTTCACGATTTGCTGGCGTCGTAGTAGGGGCACGGCATTGCCGTGCCCCTACGGTGGCTACATGAATTAGAAATCCTTCGAAGGATGTAAACCAATACTAAATTCTGTGCCCGTCGCTTGTGAGAAGGGGGGTTAGAAAATCGCGCAGGAAAAATGAGACTTCACGATTTGGAAAATTGTGCAGACTCGCAGGTTCGTTTGTTAGTTTGTGGTCTGATCTGTGGGAGGATCGAGCCTCCGCCGTAATTCTTGCTTTCGCTCCAAAAGGCGCCTTAACTCGCCGCCCGCTGCCGCACCGGCGGCTTTAGCAAAGGATTCGATCTGTTTTTGCACGGCGGACAATTCTTCTTCGGCGAGGCGGCGGCGCAGGACAGCCAGGCAGCTTTCGGCCTCTTCCCAGGTGGGCGGCGCGGCGGTTTCGAAGGCAATTTCGAAGAGCAGGCGGCGGTCGCGATCTTCCAGCGCCGTGGCCAGCGCGGCCGCATCCGGGCGAACTCCCGTCCGCGCCGGCCTCGATCAGGGCTTCGAGAATGCGTTCGCTTTCCAGGCCGCGGTGCAATTCCTCGGCGCGAATTTCCTGAGCGAGCTGCGCGCGAAATTCATCGCCTTCAATCAGCAATTGCACCAGGCGCCGCTCGGCTGGTTTTCCCACGCGGCCCACCAGTTCCGGGCGGGACTTCACTTCGCTGCGGCGCTCGCTGGCCGCTTTGCGCATGGATTCGCGTAGCACGGGCTCCTCAATGCGCAACTGCTGCGCGATGCGCGAGGCCCACTCCGAGCGCAGGATGCGGTCCGGAATGCGCTGCACGTAGGGCACAAGGAAATTCACCGCGCGAAGTTTTCCTTCGCCCGTGGACATGTCCATCTTGCGGGCGCGCGAAATCAGGTAATCCACGTAGGGCGGAGCTTCGTTCAGCAATTTCGTGTAAGCCGCTGCGCCTTCGGCCTTGATGAAGCTGTCCGGATCTTTGCCGCCGGGCAAGGCAAGCACGCGCACTTCGGCGCCCTGTTCGAGCAGCAGCGTCAAGCGAGCGTTCGGTTGCGTTCTGCCCGGCCGTGTCCGGATCGTAGTTGACGATGATGCGGCGCGTGAAGCGGTTGATAAGTTTCACTTGCGGCTCGGTGAGGCTGGTGCCGCAACTCGCCACCACGTTCGAGATTCCCGCGCGCGCCACGGCGATGGCGTCCATGTAGCCCTCCACCAGCACCGCGAAATCGTTTTGGCGCAGCGATTCCTTGGCGCGGTCGAGGTGATAAAGAATGTTGCTCTTGGTGTAGATGGGCGTCTCGGGCGAATTCAAATATTTCGGCAGATCGTCGCCCAGCGCGCGCCCGCCGAAGGCCACAATTTTTCCCGAATCGTTGGCGATGGGAAACATCACGCGGCGGCGAAAACGGTCATAGAGCCGGCCATTCTGGTCGCGGCTGAACAGGCCGGAAACTTCCAGCACCTTCTCTGGATATTTCTGCTTGAACGCGCGGAGCAGCGCTTCTCCGCCTGACGGCGCAAAGCCAATGCCGAATCGCGCCATGGCGTCGGAGTCCAGCCCGCGATCGAGCAGGTACGCTTTTGCCGCGCGGCCCTCTGGCGTTGTGTTCAACTGCTGCACGAAAAACGCCGCAGCCTCGCGATGCATTTCCACGAGCGAAGTGCGCTGCTGATTTTCCTTGCGCTCCTCGGGCGTGCGCTCGCGCGCGCGCAGGAATGGCGATGCCGCATTTTTCCGCCACGGCGCGCACCGACTCCGGAAACGTGATCTTCTCCATCTCCATCACGAACTTGAAAACGTCGCCGCCCACGCCGCAGCCAAAGCAGTAATAAAACTGCTTGGTCTGGCTGCACCGAAAACGATGGCGTCTTTTCGGAATGGAACGGACAGAGGCCCGTGAAATTCTGCCCGGACTTTCTCAGGCGGACGTATTCCCCCACCACGCGGACAATGTCCGCCTGCTGCTTCACGCGATCCGCAAATGAACCCGCTTCAGCCATCGGAAATACAATTGGAACGCTGGAATTCATATTGTACACGTGTGGCAAGAGGGAAAGCGCGGGAGATGCATGGTTGCCGCGGGCGGGCAATCTCCGTTTTTGAAGTGGCGCGTGGCAGGGGTCAAAATTCGTAGCAACTGAGGGGGTAGGCGGCCAAAAATAATTTTCTTCGCTCGGCAGGACTTCGGGCGTATAACAGCTGCCTTCCCCGTGTCAGGTCACAAAATCGCAATAGGAGGAGTCTTTAATGAGCACCGAAGAGAGCTTGCAAGCAGTAAAAAATGGATTCGCCGCGTTCAGCCGCGGTGACATTCCAGGTTTGCTGGATTTGATGGCGGAGGATGTCGAATGGCACATCCCCGACTCAGGAACGCCGCTCGCAGGAACGTATCGAGGGCGTGACGGAGTCGCAAATTTCTTCCAGAAACTGAGCGCCGAATGGGAAACGCTGGATTTTCAACCTCGCGAATTCATAGCCGACGGCGACCGCGTGCTGGTGGTTGGCACGGAGCGCGCGAGGGTGAAAGCTACCAATAAGACCGCCGAACTCGAGTGGGTGATGTCCTTCACAGTTCGCAATGGGAAGGTCGCGGTCTATCGCCAGTATTCAGATACGAAGGCGATTGCCGATGCCTACCAGCCAGCCGCTCGCGCCGCCGGATAGACGGGTGATCCCGATTCACCGGAACCTTCTCGGGGGGCATTGCCTAGTCAAATGCCCCCCTTCTGAAGCTCTGCTGTTGATTCACTCCTCGACGAACGCGCGGAGCCTTGCCAGTGCGTCGTCCCATTGCCGCGAAACAGTCTCAAGAAATGTGCGCGCTTCCTGTAATCCCCCCTCTTCCAGTTGCCAGATTCTTTCACGCCCGCGCCGTCTGCTGCGCACCAATCGCGCCTCTTCCAGTACACGCAGGTGCTTGCTGACCGCTTGACGCGTAACGCGCGAACCTGCGGTGAGGCTGGCAATAGACATTGGCCCGCCATCGCAAAGGCGGGAGACGATGCGCAAGCGGGCGTTGTCACCCAGCGCGGCGAAGACCGGCGCATAAGCCCGCCGCCTTGCACCTCCGCGGCTATGGCTTCTGGGCAACATAGCTCTCAATATTCTTCATCTGCGCGGTCCAACCACCGTCATTCTTGAGGAACGCTTCGTCACGGCGGCCGATGGGGATTTTGTCGAAGCCGCTCTCGGTGACCACTAGCAACGTACCGGTGGCGGTTTTCTCCAGCCTGAATTCGACGAGAGTGGGAGTTTCCTTTGAATAATCAACTTTGGGGTCGATGCCGTAAGGGTGCCAGGTGAAAGAGAATAGTCTCTCCGGCTCGATTTTCTGCACCACTGCATTCCATTTGACGTGCTCATATCCGGGATAGGTGATGTGCCCGGTGGAAACCTGCCCAGCCGCGAACGGGCCATCCAGTTTCACGCGAAACCATTCGCCGAATTCGCGGTGATCCGTAATCGCCCGCCACACCCGCGAAACCGGCGCCTTAAGCTCTATGCGCTTCTCGATTTTGTCGTTCATTTTTATGCAACCTCCGAGTTGCATATTAACCCGAAGAAATATAACACGCAACCATTTTGTTGCGCTTCACGCGCCGCTGCGCGTCAGCCTGCTTTATTCCTGTTGGCCCAGGATTTCGCGCAACATCACATCAAGGTCATCGAGTGCCTGGGCACAATCTCCCGTGAAACTGGAACCGTGCATCACAGCCAGCGTTTTCGGTTTCAGCTCAGCCAGCTTCTTGAGATTTTTCGCCGTGAGCGGCGAGTAAGGAACGTATTCCGCAAGGATGCCCGCTTCATACACTTTCATGGCCTCGCGCGAGCGCCCCACGATATCGCTCGTGGTGATCGGTTCGACGGCGCCGAGCTGATGGAACAGGTCCGAACACAGCAGCGTCTTCTGCGTTTCCTCGAAGAGCACGCCGGCATCCCAGCCGTGCGGCAAATGCGGAGTGCGCACGTAGCGGAATCGGTACTTCCCGGTTGTGAAGGTCTCGCCGTCAGGAAGGGCGCGCGATTCCCTGCCGGTGAAATCGTTCACGCACACCATGGCAGCCGACCTGGCCGCAAATCACGTCTGCCTTGGGCGCCGCGGCCAGCCATTCGTTGAGCGAGCCGCACTCGTCGGACTCAAAGTGGCTGAAGCTGATATGGCGCAGATCCGAAAGATTGATGACTTTGGAGACCGCTTCGCGAATTTCCGCGTGCATTCTGCGCAGCCCGGTGTGGAACAGCATCGGTTCATCATCGTTGATGAGGAAATGGTTGAACTGCATGTGGGCAAATTCAGCGTAGATCGAGATGCGATACACATTCGGCGCGATTTCCGTGATGATAGCCATGCGGACCTCCTTGATTAGATACTGTAAACGGGACTTTCATTCTTGAAGTTCGGCCAAGCGATAACGTACATCTGACCCCAACCGCAAGCAACGCTTCAGTCGGATTTTCGAGAGCGGAGGGATTTCCCGCGGCATGGTGCGTGTTCCCGAGGGACAGTCTGGTCAAAACTCAACCATCACCGGCTGCGAGGGCAACTCCAGACCTATTCTTTCAATTCAACCATGGTGATCGCCTTGCCGCCGCGATCTTCCGCTTCAAAGCGAATCGCTTCGACGAGCGGGATGCGTCTTCAGAAATTCGGCGAGGCCGCGGCGCAGCGCGCCTGTGCCGTGGCCGTGAATCATGCGGACTTGCGAGGAGCCGGCGAGCGCGGCCTGATCGAGAAATTTGTCCACGCGGCGCGTGGCTTCCTCGACGGTGCAGCCGATGAGGTTGATTTCCTCGCCGGCGGGTTCCGCGGAAGGCTGCGTGCGCACGGTGACGCCCCGCGGCAGGACGCGCTTCGCCGGACGCTTCCTCGCCGACGATGGCCGTGATGTCGGCGAGCGCGACCTTCATTCGCAGCGGCCCGGCTTCGACTTCGGCGCTCGTTTCGTCGCGGCGGCGCAGCGTTACCGGAGTGGGCAGGCCGCGCACGCGCACGCGAACGCCGGGAACAAGATCGCTCTGCGCGACGGGCTTCGCGGATTGCGCCGCGGCGATGCCCAGGTCGGCCTGCGAATCGGACAGATGCGCGACGGTCGCGGCGTCGGCTTCTTCGCGCGCATCGCCGCGCGCTTTCACGAGTTTGCGTGTGCGTTTGCTTTTCGAGTTGCGCGCGCAGTTCGCGTTCCTTCACGGCTTCGATGGCGCGCGCGACTTCCTTTTCGTGTTTTTCGATGGTCTGCGCGAATTGCTGTTCGAGTTCCTTCAGGCGCGTTCGCTGCCGGTCGGTCCACTCGGTCTGCAATTGCTTTTTTTCTTCGGCGAGTTCCTGCGCGGCGCGCGTGGCTTCGCGCTTCAGCGTTTCGAGTTCATCGCGGCTGCGGTGCAGGTAGGCGATCAGCCCGGCGGCCTCGTGCGCTTCGGGCGAAAGTTGCGCGCGCGCGCGATCGATCACGTGCGCGGGCAGGCCCAGGCGCCGCGCGATGTCGATGCCGCTCGATCCGCCGGGCACGCCGACCATCAGGCGATAGGTGGGCCGCAGATTTATTTCGTCGAATTCGACGGCGGCGTTGAGCACGCCCGGCGTGGTCGAGGCGTACGTTTTCAGGCGGTCGTGGTGCGTGGTGGCCAGCGTCAGGCAGCCGCGCTCGCGAAATTCATCGAGCAGCGCGACGGCCAGCGCCGCGCCTTCTTCCGGGGCCGTGCCGGTGCCCAGTTCATCCACCAGCACGAGCGAGTGCGGCGTGGCGGCTTCGAGCATGGCGCGCACGTTGAGCATGTGCGCGGAAAATGTGGAGAGATCGGCGGCAATGGATTGTTCGTCGCCGATGTCCACGAGAACGCGATCGACCATCGGCAGGCGCGCGATCTCCGCGGCGACGGGAATGCCGGACTGCGCGGAGAGCACGGCGAGGCCCACCGTTTTGAGCGCGACGGTTTTGCCGCCGGTGTTTGGGCCGCTGATGACGAGCACCGTTTCCGGAGCCGCCCAGCGCGAGCGTCATGGGCACAACGCTGCGGCCATGCGCGCGCAGCGTGTCGGCAAGCACGGGATGCCGCGCGTCTTTCAGTTCGAGTGAAGGCGATCCGCGAGGGCTGCTCACTGGTAAATTGCGGCAGCGTGCAATCGAATTCGCGCGCGAAACGCGCGCGCGCGAATACCGAATCGAGTTCCGCAATCGTCTCGACGGCAAAACGCAGCGGCCCGAGATTTGCCGCGCAAGCCGTTCGGTCAACTCAGCGAGGATGCGCGTGATTTCCGCGGCTTCATCCTCGGCGAGCTGCACGAGCCTGTTGTTGAGCTCGATGGTTTCAAACGGCTCGACGAAAACCGTTTGGCCCGTGGCGCTGGCGGCGTGCACGACGCCCTGCACCTGCCGCCGTTCGGCCGCGCGCACCGGAATGACGAAGCGATCGTTGCGCAGCGTGACGTAGTCTTCGCCGGCGTCGCCGCCGCGCGCGCGCAGCATGCGCTCGCAGCGTTTTCTGAATCGTCTCGCGCGTGCGCCCCATGCTGCGCGCGAATGCGTCTCAGTTCCGGGCGAAGCATCGTCGCTGATTTCGCCGTTCGGCAGCACGGCGCGGCGAATCGCCACGGCCAGCGGGCGCAGATCCGCAACGGCGGCAGCCCGCGCGGAGAGAAGCGGAAATTTTCCGGCCGTGGGACCGGAGTCGCCGCGGCCACTTTCGCGAAAAGCTTCGCGCAGCATGGCCGCCGTGTCCGCAAGCGTCACCGCATCAAGCAGCATGGGCGGCGTGAGCACGGCGACAGGCGATTCGAGTTCCGCAAGCCATCGCTCCGGATCGGCCAGCGAACCGAAGCCCATTTCGCTGCCGTCGCGCCGGTAGGCAATGGCTTCCGCGATCAGCGCAAACGCGGCGTCGAGCGCGGCGCGGTCGGTGCGAAAACGCAAGCGCGTCAACGG
The DNA here is from genome assembly GCA_963825365.1 of uncultured Acidobacteriota bacterium. Taxonomy (GTDB): domain Bacteria; phylum Acidobacteriota; class Terriglobia; order Acidiferrales; family UBA7541; genus Palsa-360. The sequence goes on from CAWGSV010000005.1 coordinate 673,352, forward strand.
CGCGGCGTCCGGGCGCGCAGGTCGTCTGGCGGCGCAGCAGATTCGCGCAGCCGGTCAAATTCGAGAATGTCTTCAGCGGTGCGCGACACGTTTTCTTAGGTCTCCCTTTCCAAGCGAGCGCGCCGTTCGCAAGCCGCTCGGCCAAGAAACTGCGCGGCCTCGGCGGGCGTGGGCGCCTGGTGCACGAGCGGATCGCTCGACTCGCCCCACCGCGATGCGTGCCCGCGCTCGACTTCGCGCACGCGATCCACAATCGGCTGCCAGAAATCGCCGAGCACGACAAACGGACGATGCTCCATGCGCTTTCTTGTTGAGCATTTCCCAAACGACGGCAAGCTCCACCAGCGTGCCCGTTCCGCCCTTGCACGCGACGTAGCCGTCGCCGAGGCGCACCAGTTCAAACAGGCGCTCCTGCCACGTGTCCATGCGCGTTTCCTCTTCCACCCAGCGATTGACGCGCGACTTGAAAAAACTGGACGTCACCGCGAGCACGCGCCCGCCGGATTCGCGCGCGCCTCGCGACACCGCTTCCATCACTCCGCCGTAGCCGCCGGTGCAAACGGCAAATCCCGCCTGCGCCAGGCGCGCGCCCCAACTCCAAAGCTTCGGCATAATCCGCGTGCCCATCCTCGGGACGCGAACTTCCAAACACGGTGATGATTTTTGTTTTCTCAGTCATAGTTGCAGTTCATTTTCAGCCGAGTTTGAGGGTACGGATCAGTTGCAAAAACCGCACAGCCAGGAGTGGCTGTGCCTGAGACTAGTTTCCTTAGAACCACTTCTCCAGTCGAGACGTTTGTTTCCGCCTGGAGTCTCGCTAATCCCAATACATCGTCACTGAGCGCACACCGCGATATAGCCCCGTGCACTTCTCAAGCTCCGCCGTACTTCACTCTGTTCTCATCATCTCGCGCCCCAACTCCTCGACCATCGCAACGCAAATCGCATCGATGGTCTTGTTCGCGTCTTGCGCGTGCAGATTGTTGTTGTTTCCGAGAATCGAAAACAAGAGCCGCTCGCCATGGACTGTTGTTGCATAGCCCGAGAGCGCGTTCCCGTGCCCGATGGTTCCCGTTTTTGCAAAAATGCGTGCGGCCGCGGGCGTATTTTTCATGCGATCTGAAAGCGTGCCGTCTTCGCCGGCCATGGGCAGCGTGGAGCGGTACAGTTCGCCCCAGGGCTGCGCCGCGGCATAGCGCAGCAATTGCACAACCGCGCGCGGCGTGACCAGGTCCTTGCGCGAAAGTCCCGAGCCATCGCTGAGCACAACGTCGCCGTCGGCGATGCCCGCGGTCCTGAAAAAATCGGATTCATCCTTCACAGCGTCTTCGTAATTTCGAGCGCCCGATTTTTCATGCGCGGCCAGCAGCAAGAGAAGTTCCGCGTGAAGATTCTCGCTGTTCTTATTCGTCAGGCGAATTTCATCCGAGAGCGCGACGGAAGTGTGTTCGGCGAGCATTGTTTGCGGCGCGGCGGCGCTGATCGCGGCATCCGCGGTATGCGCGTGCGCGCGCATGTCCATCGACCTTCACTCCGCGCGCTTCCAGGAGACGCACGAGAAGACTGGCCGCAAATTCCGCGGGCTCTTCCACGCCGATATTGAGATGCCGAACCGGCGCGTCCAGCGGCATCGTGCCGCTCAGGTGCATGATGCGCGAGCCGGGATCGCGCGCCACTGCCAATTTTTCCTCGCTGCCTCGCGTCGCGGTGAGCACCGAATTCTCAACGGTGTAAAAATCCGCCGGCGAGTCCATCGTCGTACCGCGCAAGGTCTCCCACATTTACGCCGGGCCGCACATCCAGCGTGAAAATATTGTCGTTGACGGCGATGGCGGAAACGGCAGCTCCGTACGACCACAAAATATCGTCGACCAGCCAGCCGCTGGGAAACTTTTCGTGGTCAAACATGCTGTCGTCGGCGATCACATCTCCGGTGACTTCCTTCACGCCGCGCGCCGCAACCGCGTCGGCGAAATCGGCCAATACTTTTTCCGGCGGTCCTTCTCGTTCCTCTTTCTTGCCATATGGAAATTTCCGGTTGGAGAGATTTGCGTCGCCTCGGCCGACCAGAACGAGATCGCCGTTCAGCACGCCGTTTGCATCCACCTCGCCGCTGGACGCAACTGTGGTTCGCGCATGAAAGTTCGGGCCAAGCGTGGCCAGCGCAAACGCCGTGGTAAATAGTTTTGCGTTGGAAGCCGGCATGAAATAACCATCGGCGTTGCGCGCATACAGGACTTCCCCGGTCGCTGCGTCCGTTACCAGCACTCCCCACGCGCCCTTGTCCGGTCCTGCAGCGGACAACGCCGCCTCGGCGCGCAGCCGAAAGCGTTCGACGTCCGCGCGCACCGCTGGTTTCACATCCCTGGCCACAACATGGGAGTTCACTGATTTTGAGGGCCGCGATTGCGAAGCCGCGCCAGCCACCGCAACGCAGACAACCAGGCCGAAAACAACGCATCCAACCAGAAGTGCGTATCGTTTTCGTTTTAAGGCCATCGAGCTGCTCCCTTGGAGGTTTGCGCCGGAAAAGTTGATTATAGTCCACACCGTTGCCGGAACTGGAATGAATGTGGATTCGCAGACTTTGTGCTCAGTTTTCAAATTCTTTAGTGATTCGGGACAATGTTGTGCGTGCGTTGCGCGAAAATGCGGGAGGTCATATGATATCTGTGGCATCCAGCCAGGCCATTGTTCAGTTTCAACTCTAGGAGGAATAATCTCATGAGAAGAAGTTATTTACGTTCGGGATGCTTTTCGCTCTTGCAGCCGCTCCCATGCTGGCAGCGCGGCCGGATAACGATAAGGAAACGGACCGCCTGGAAAACTCCGGAATGGTGATGGAAGAAATTATGAATATTCCGGACGATATCCCGCAGGATTTGCTCGATAAGGCGGAATGCGTCATGGTTTTTCCTTCCGTACTCAAAGCAGCCTTCATTGTTGGGGGAAGCTATGGTCGTGGCGCGATGGTCTGCCGCAGTGGCGAGCATTTCACCGGCCCGTGGGGCGCGCCCTCGATGGCGGCGCTGGAAGGCGGAAGCCTCGGTTTTCAACTGGGCGGTCAGGCCACTGATTTCGTTCTGCTGATCATGAACCCGCGCGGCGCCACGGCGATTCTGAGCAGTAAAGTGAAACTCGGTGCGGATATGTCCGCCGCTGCCGGGCCGAAGGGCCGCGACGCTTCCGCGAATACGGATGCCACACTGCGAGCGGAAATTCTCTCCTATTCCAGGGCTCGAGGGCTGTTCGCGGGTATTTCGCTTGAGGGCTCAACCCTGCGTCCGGACAACGACGCCAATTTGAAACTCTACGGAAAAAATGTTACGGCAACGGATATTGTCCGCAATGGTGCAGTGCCCGTGCCTCCCTCCGGACAGAAGCTGGTTGCCTTGCTTGAAAAGAAGTCACCCAAGAATCTCTCCGATCCGGAATCGCTTAAGTAATCCAGCGCCCGCCCTGGGCAGCTGCGCCCTCTACGGGGCGCCGCTGCCCGGCGGGCGTACGTGTGTTTGCGCGGCTTAATTTTGCGGACTCCAGGCGGCGCAGAGACAATGTCACGCCGGCGGGCCGTGCTATTCTTCTTGGCGTGAATTCCCGCATTGCGCGCATCGATCACATTCAGATTGCCGCGCCCGAGGGTTGTGAATCCGCGGCAAGAGATTTCTACGGCTCGCTGCTGGGTTTGAAAGAAATCGAAAAGCCGCCTGTTTTAAAGGCTCGCGGTGGGTGCTGGTTCGAATGCGGATCGCAGCAGTTGCATATAGGCGTGGAGCGGAATTTTCAGCCGGCCAGGAAAGCACATCCGGCTTTCTCGGTGTTCAAGCTGGACGAATTGCGTAAATCGCTGGAAGAACATGGCGTGCCTGTGATCGACGACAGCAACCTTCCCGGCACGCGCCGATTTTATGCCGAAGATCCCTGGGGAAACCGGCTGGAATTTCTTGAAGTCGCTACCTGACATTGCCTTTTGAAAATCACCACAATTTACAAATCACAGGAGCGCGCCGCGAAGGTTTCGCGGAGCAACCACGAGTGACCGACAAACAAATCTGTCCAATTTGCGAAAAGCGGCGCGCCGAGCGATATTGCCCCGCCAAAGGCGAAAAAATCTGCGCGATCGACTGCGGAACGGAGCGCGAAGTGAGCATCGACTGCCCGAGCGATTGCGCCTATTTGATCGCGGCGCATCGCTGGGAGCAAACCCATCCGAAGCCGCTTGCCGAAAGTGAAGTCCCTTTCCCGGAAGTATCGTTCCCGCCGATCTGATTCACTACGCGGCAGGAAATACTTTCAGGCCTTGGATACACAGTGGCCTGATTCGCCGCGGAGCAACGCTCCCTCGCCGACGCGGACGTTTTTGCAGCGGTGCAGTGCCATGGCGGAAACCTGCCGCACACTCATCTCCGGAATTTACTACGAAAAGCCGCCGGAGATCCCGGTAGCCGCGGGACTCTACGCAGCCATCGCAAAATTCTTTGAGGAGGAAAAGAAACATGCGGCGGAACATCCGGAATTCCCCGCCTTGAAGGACACGGAAATTTTTCATCTCCTGGTGTTCTTCGTGCGCTTCGGTCGCCTGCGCTCCAATGGACGGCCGCGCACGCGCGCCTTCATCGAATTCCTGCGCTCGCAGTTTCCGCGCGAGGCGGGCGTTGCCAAGGAAGAGCCGCGCATCATCCTGCCGTAGGCCACACTATTCACTCCTCGATTCACCGTTCATGGCAACTTGCAGGCCAAGACTCAGTTGCGGATTGGGTTCGGCTGGCCGCCCTGGATCGAGAGGACGCACTCCCAATCCGTATTTCGCTGCGCAGCGCGCGCACTCTGCGTGGAAATTTCCTGGCGATAGGATTCCGGCGCATAGGCCTCGCGTGGAAAACCATTCGCGGTAGCGCCGCGCCAGCTTCGGAAACTTTTGCGTCCAGAAACGGCAGAAATTGTTTTCTGCGCGGACGGCATGAGAAACAGCACGCTGGCGGCAAACCACTGCGCGCCGGCATCGCGCGCCGCGCGCGCCAGCGCGTCCAGATCTTCTTCACGATCGGTGATGCCGGGCAGAACCGGCATGGCGAACACGCCGGCCGCGATGCCCGCGCGGCGCAATTCCTGCACAGCGCGCATGCGCAAATCGGGACGCGGCGCGCGCGGCTCCAGCATCCGCGCCAGCCGCGTGCGCAGCGTGGTGATGCTCAAGTTCACGGACACGCTGGAGTGTTCCGCGATGCGCCGCAACAGATCCACATCGCGCAGCACCTGGTCCGATTTCGTGGTGATCGAAATGCTCAGCCCCTTGCGCGCGGCCATCTGTTCCAGAATCGCGCGCGTGGCGCCGAATTCGCGCTCGGCCGGCTGGTACGGATCGGTGGCGGTTCCGATGGCAATGTGCTCGCCCTGAACTTTTTCCATGCCCAGGTCGCGTGCGGCCAGTGGCCCGGCGTCCTGCTTGACGTAGATCTTTCGTTTCAAAATCCTGCGTGTCCAGTTCCATGTATTCGTGCGTGTATCGCGCGTAGCAATACTGGCAGCCGAATTCGCAGCCGCGATAGGGATTCACGGTCCAGGAAAAGGGCACACGAGTTGGATTCGCAGTGGTTCAGAATCGATTGCACCGGCAGAAGAAAATATTCCGTGCCGCGCTTGGCGTCAGCGAGTGGAGAGGAGGAGGCGAGACGGGCTATGCCGACGCGTTCGGGCACGGACCCTGGTGGTAGCAGGGCACCCGGCCCGCTGTCCCGATGGGTCGGGACGTCGGGGAATAAGGTGGGTGTGGGATCGATCCTGCGGCCGCGCGGAGCCTTCCTTTGAAAAGGAAGGTTTCTGGAGGCCGTAGGAATCGTGGTTGCAGTCGCCATCACCCGTCTCGCGAAGCACGGCGGTAGTATTTCGCTTTTTGTTCGCTTTGTCAATAGTTATTTTTCGCTATTTATTCGCCATAGACGCACGAAAGCGACACCTTTCCACTGGCAACAGGACAGGTGACGCTTGCGACCGCGATACGCTTGACGGCGGACGGCCCGCGCCGGATGGGGGACTATACTCGGTAAGTCATTATGGAGAACAAAGCGTCCAAGGATCGGCATTCTGATTATTGAGGACGATGAGGCAAACCAGTCGGCCTTGCGCCAGGTGCTGGACTCGGAAGGCTGGCAAGTGCGCATCGTGCCGGTCCTCAATCACGCCCTTGCAGAGCTTGTCCACCGGCGAATGGTCGCTGGTGATCGTGAATATCGCCATGATGGGCATGCAGAGCCCGGTCTACTTGACGCTCCGGGAATTAGCACTGTCACCCGCAGTCGAGGAAGGCAAGGTCCGCGCGCGCGTTCTATTCCTGGTGCCGGAGTCGGCAGCCAGGGAGCGCTTCCCGTATTCGAGACGCGAACGACTGCCCTACGTTCTGAAGCCATTCCAATTCCATGATTTTCTCGAAAAGGTGAGCGATCTGCTGATGGAAACGGCCGCGCTTGCCGATCCCGATTCGCCGCGTGCGGCACGATGCCAGTGCTGTCCGAGCGCAAGCTCAAGGAAGGACGCAAGGGCCATGAATCCGACATGCGCTCTTGCATCGCGAACACCAGCATGTTCGCCAAGCGCGAGGAATACGTCATGACCGAGGAAGAAATCGCGGAGTACGAAAAATCGGAAAAAGAAGAGGCCGAGCAGAGAAAAAAGAAGAACCCCTTCATGAGTCGATATTGATTTCCTGCCGCTTCGTGAACTTCACATCCATTTGTCCACAGCTGAACACAGATCAAGACTGATAAAACCTGATAAAAACGAAATAAGTGAAAGACCTTCAGGCGAGATGAAATTTAACGCGTGACGAGTGGCACTTGATCGACTAGTTCCGCTTTAGTCGTCTTAGTCCCTGAATTCATTTTGATCTGCTTTTATCTGGGTTGATCTGTGTTCATCTGTGGCTAATCTTCAAAACAAGCCAGGCTGGCGGCGCGGCGGTTCGAGGCCGAAATGTTTATAGGCGAGGGCGGTGGCAACGCGGCCGCGCTGCGTGCGGTCGAGCAGGCCGAGCTGCATCAGGTAGGGTTCGTAGATTTCCTCGATGGCGTCTTCTTCTTCGCTGATCGAAGCCGCGATCGTGCTGAGTCCCACGGGCCCGCCGGAATATTTCTGCAGGATCGTGAGCATGAGGTTGCGGTCGACTTCGTCCAGGCCGTGTTCATCGACGCCCAGCATTTGCAGCGCCTCTTTTGCGACGGCGAGCGTGATGTGGCCCTTGCGCGCGCACCTGCGCGAAATCGCGCGCGCGGCGCAGCAGGCGGTTGGCGACGCGCGGCGTGCCGCGGCTGCGGCGCGCAATCTCAAACGCGCCATCGTCATCCATGGCAATGTCCAGAATGGATGCGGAGCGGCGCACGATGATGACCAGATCTTCCGGCGTGTAAAACTCCAGGCGATGAACGATGCCGAAGCGCGACCGCAGCGGCGCGGTCACCAGGCCCGCGCGCGTGGTCGCGCCGATCAGCGTGAAGCGATTCAGAATGAACGGATGAATTCGCGCGCCCGCGCCCTGCCCGATCACCAGATCGATGCGGTAGTCCTCCATCGCGGGATACAGGACTTCCTCGATGGCGGGAACCAGGCGATGAATTTCGTCGAGAAAAAATACTTCGCGCTGCTCGAGCGACGTGAGGATCGCGGTGAGGTCGCCCTTGCGCTCGAGCAGCGGCCCGGAACTGGTCTTGATGACGACGCCCAGTTCGCTGGCGATGATCTGCGCGAGCGTCGTCTTGCCGAGTCCCGGCGGGCCGTAGAGCAGCACGTGATCGAGCGCTTCGCCGCGGCTGCGCGCCGCCTGGATGGCGATTTCGATATTTTCCTTCACGCGCGTCTGGCCGATGTAGTCGGCGAAACGCTTCGGGCGAACGCTCGCGTCGATGCGCGCGTCTTCATCGAGCGCCGCGCCGGTAACGATGCGGGGTTCAGGCAACTGCGGATTCGGTTCGCTTTCGTTCCGGAACTCATGCTAATTGGCCTCGTGCACCCAGTTCCAAAATCGTTTCATCTTGTAGCGCCCGCCTTCAGGCGGGCATCCGCGCGAGTGCAAAATTCAACCTGCAGGCCTGGCGCTGCATTTCACAGCTAAAAGATCACCTCAATATCATCGCGCGGCCCGCGCGCCCTTTTGCGCGGGCGCACTCAACTGCTGCAGCGCGGCGCGCAGCAGCGCCTCAAAGGTTTCAGCCGCGCCGCTCTTTCCCGCGCGCTCGACGGCCTGCTCCGCAGCGCGCTGCTCGTAGCCAAGATTGAGCAGCGCGGACACGACGTCGGCGGCAGTGCCCGTCGTTGCAACGGGCTTGCGCGCATCCTCGGGAGTTTCCATGGCGGCCAGCTTGTCGCGCAGCTCGACGACCATGCGCTCGGCCGTCTTGCGGCCGACGCCGGGAATGCGCGTCAGGCGCACCAGATCTCCCGAGCGAACCGCCGGCACCAGATCGTCCACGCTCATGCCGGAAAGAATTTTCAGCGCCAGCACCGGCCCCACGCCCGAAGCGGAGATCAGCAGCTCAAACAAATGCTTTTCGCGCGAACTCAGAAAGCCGTAGAGCGAAATCGCGTCTTCGCGCACCTGCGTGTGAATCAGCAGCGTGACATTGGAATGCAGATCGCCCAGCGCATAGAACGTGGAAAGCGGAATGTGCACCAGGTAGCCGACGCCGCCCACATCCACCAGAACCTGGTTGGGCCGTTTGTCGCCGAGCGTGCCGCGAAGCTGTGCAATCATCTGGTATCCATCCGCCCGCGATTATGGCGGCGCGCTGCGGAGTGTCAACGCAACGTCAGGCAGCTCCGTGCCCGACGAGTTTTCCCAATTTAATTTGGAATCTTATAAGTGGTTAGCAGTGTCTACTCGTTGATTCGTTCCGCGCGTCACTCGGCGTGCAGATTGACAGAGTCAATGACGCCGATGACGGCGGCATCGATGGGAGAGTTGGGACGGCCGACGGCGGTCATCGCGGAAAAACCTTCCGTGGTGAGCAACACGCGTTCGCCGATGCCCGCGTCCACGGCATCGAGCGCGAGCACGGGATCGCCGCGATCCGTGCCGTCCAGATTGAGCGGCTGGACGACGAGAATCTTGCGCCCCTCGTGCGAGGGCACTTTCTGCGTGGCGACTACGTCGCCGATGATGCGGCCAATCAGCATGGGACGAAGTGTAGAGGCGAATGCCAAAACTTGGAAGGGCAAAATTTGCGATCAGCGTTGGACAGATAGAAGCAAAACGAAATCTAGTTGGCCGGAATATTCACGGAGTCCACGATGCCCACGATCGTGGCTTCGGTGGGCGAATCGGGAGGGGAGAACGGGAAGCTGGCTTCTTTGCCGCGGCACCAGTAGATCGTTTCGCCCGCGCCGGCGCCCACGGAATCGAGCGCGACGATCGGGCGGCCCTTGTCGCGGCCGTTGCGGTCGAGCGGCTGAACGATGAGAAGCTTCTGCCCGAGCAGGGCAGGATTCTTCATCGTGCAGACGACGTTGCCGATGACGCGTCCGAGCAGCATGCTATTTTTTCCGCGCGGCGGCGAGTTCGGCTTCGTGCAGCGCGTCGAGCTTCACTTCATCCACGATGCCGACGATGGCGGCGTCCACGGGACGGTCCTTGCATTCGGCGGCCAGTGCGCGCGGAGCTGCCGGTAACGACCAGCACGGTTTCGCGGAATCCGGAATCCACCGTGTCCACGGCGATCAGATAGCCGGATTCGTCGGCGCCTTCGCGGGGAAATGGGTTTCACGACGAGGAGTTTCTTGCCTTCCAGGCGCGCATCTTTGCGCGTCGAAACTACGGTGCCGACAATGCGGGCAAGAATCATGGTGTCAGCATCAATCTCAAATCGAAATCTCCGTAATGCCATTCCCAGAAAAGATCGATAGCAGAGAAAAGCGTGCGACAAACTGCGATCAAGACGCGCAGCTGACGACATCGCTGCCAGGACATGCGCCATGCGCCGCGCCCGACGAACGCGCGGAGCGATCAGCGCCTAGTGTCCGGCGGCGACAGCCGTCTTCCCGATGGGAAGCACGTCTTCGAGCGACTGGTGCGGCCGCGGGATGACGTGCACGGCGATCAATTCGCCGACGCGCCGCGCCGCGGCGGCTCCGGCATCGGTCGCGGCTTTCACCGCGGCCACATCGCCGCGCACCATCGCGGTGACGTAGCCCGAGCCGATTTTTTCCCAGCCAACCAGCGTGACCTTGGCCGCCTTGACCATCGCGTCCGAGGCCTCAATCATCGCGACCAGTCCGCGGGTCTCGATCATGCCGAGTGCTTCGCCCATGCTTCATCCTCCATGGCCAGCCGTCGAGAAATTGCCGGCCGGCGCTCCGTCTGCAAATACTCGATGGCCTGAAATTCAATCGCGCCTTCGCGCGTATTACCGCAGCGCGCGATCTTTGCGCACCGCTTCTTCGATCAACGCTTCCAGCTCTTCGCGCGTTACCGAAATGCGTTCCGGCTCGCCGTTCGCTCTCCGCCGCGTCATCGCTCGTGACCGGACAGCCGGGAATCACCGTGGCTGCCGTCGTGGTGCCGTAGCGGGCGCGCGCCGCGAGCAATTTTTCCACATCGCGGCCAGAAAGCAAGACTTGTTTGCCAAGCAGCTCGGTGACCAGGGAAACCTGCGCGAAATGCTCGACCGTTTCCATGCGGAAAAATGCGGTCAGCAAATCGGCGCCGCAGGTCACGACGCCGTGATTGGCCAGCAGGATCGCGTCGTAATTCTGCACCAGCGGCTCCAGCGCGTCGGAAAGTTCCGGCGTGCCGGGCGTGCCGTAGCGCGCCACGGGAATGCATCCCAGCGAGATCACAAGTTCGCTCAGCAGCGCCTTATTGAGCGGAATTCCCGCAGCGGCGTGCGCGGTGGCGATCGGCGGATGCGCGTGGCACACCGCGTGGACATCGGGCCGGCGATTGTAAATCAAGCAGATGCATCGCCAGTTCCGAGGAAGCTTCGCGGCGTCCGGCAAGTTTCCGGCCCTTGCAGGTCGGTGATCACCAGATCGTCGGGAGACATCATGCCCTTGCTCATGCCGGTGGGAGAGGTAAGAACGCGGCGCGAATCCAGGCGAACGGAAATATTTCCGTCGGTCGAGGCCACAAATGCGCGACCATGAATCCAGCGGCCGGCCGTGCAGATTTCGCGACGGTGTTCGTCTTCGGACTTCATCGCGCCGGGAGAAATGGAATCCGCAAGCATCGGTCAGGGTCGGCTGGCTGCATCCTCTCTATTTCGGCAACGTTCGCTGCACATATCCGCACGTCAAGAACATTCGGACACTGGACGCGCGAGCATATTACCCCGATCAGGCATAAATTCCGCGCTCCTTCAGCGCGAATGCGACCCGGTCGATCGCCAGCATATAGGCGGCGACGCGGTTATTGACCTTGTGAGTTTCCGCGTAGCGCACCACTTCCTCGAAACTGTGCTCGATCACGTCCTTCAGCCGTTCGTTCACTTCCCTCTCGCTCCAGAAATATCCCTGGCGGTCCTGCACCCACTCGAAATAGCTGACCGTCACGCCGCCGGCATTGGCCAGAATGTCCGGAATGACGAAGATGCCTTTGCGGTCCACGATCTCGTCCGCCAGCGCCGTGCAGGGGCCGTTCGCGCCTTCGCACAGGATGCGCGTCTGCAGTCGATGCGCATTTTCGGAAGTAATCTGATTTTCCACGGCCGCGGGAATGACGATTTCGGCCGGCTGGAAAAGAATTTCGCTCGCGGTCATTTTCGCGCCGCCGCCGGGAAAATCCGGCAGCGGCTTGTGCTGCACGTAGACCCAATCCAGCAATTTGGGAATGTCGAAACCGTTTTCGTTGTACAGCGCGCCATGAATGTCCGCGACGCCGACGATCTTGTAGCCGGCCTCATGCAGAAGCTTCGCCGCCATCGAACCGACGTTGCCGAATCCCTGAACGATGACGCGCGTGTTCACGCGCATGCATGCGGAATTTGGCGAGCGCGCGGTCGCAGTTGATCAGCACGCCGCGTCCGGTGGCTTCGTGGCGGCCGCGCGATCCGCCCAGATCGATGGGCTTGCCGGTGACGACCGCCGTGGTCGTGTGCCGCACGTGCATCGAATAGGTGTCCATGATCCAGGCCATGGTCTGCTCGTTGGTGCCCAGATCCGGCGCGGGAACATCGCGCTCCGGGCCAAACCATTCGATCAGCTCCGCCGTGTAGCGCCGCGTGATGCGCTCCAGTTCGCCGCTCGAAAGTTTGGTCGGGATCGCAAATGACGCCGCCCTTCGCGCCGCCGAAGGGAATGTTGACCACCGCGCATTTCCAGGTCATCCAGCTGGCCAGCGCGCGAACTTCATCGAGCGTCACGTTCGGAGCGAACCGAATGCCGCCCTTGCCCGGTCCGCGCACGATGGAATGATGCACGCGGTAGCCGATGAACACTTCGAGGTGGCCGTTGTCCAGCATCACCGGAATGTAGACGGTGATTTCCTTGTTCGGATATTTCAGGAAGCGGTACAGACCTTCTTCCAGGCCGAGCTTTCGAGCGGCGGCTTCAAAGCGGGCTTCGGCGGATTCATAGACGTTGAATTCGTTTTGCGAAGCCAGCGTGGCCATGGCGAACACTCCTCAGACACCATGACGATCGCTATCGTGCATCCGGCGCAGGCGAGCCCACGCGTCGACACCGCGTTTCACCAGAAAATCGGCGACGAGAACCAGCCACGGCCAGTATACGAACCAACACTACGGGGCGCAAGGAAAGGAATCGAAGCGAGTTTGAATCGAGATCGTGCGGGTTCAGCTGCGGGACGGTTTGCGCTCGACAAATTCCTCGATCAGAAGCTGCGCCAGGCGCGCGGCGTCGTGCCGCACGACGCCATGCTCCTCCAGCAAATTATCGAGCAGGCAGCGCACGCCCATGCGTTGCAGTTCTCGCGATATCCACGCGCACCGGCTCGGCGCCGCGCGCGGCTGTAGCGGCGCGCCACTTCCGGGGAAACGGGCTGGTTGCTCGCCACCACCCAGTCGAATCAGCTTGCGCCGCGTATGCTCGGTAAATCACGCGCACGTGATCGGCGAGCGAATATCCTTCGGTTTCTCCCGGCTGCGTCATCAGATTGGCAATGTAAACTCGCGTGGCGGAGGATGACTCAATCGCCTCGGCGACGCCGGAAACCAGCAGATTCGGCAGGATGCTGGTGTAAAGCGAGCCGGGACCAATCAGAATCAAGATCGGCCTGCGCGATGGCTTCCAGCACTTCCGGAAGAGGATGCACGTGGCGCGGACGCAGACGCAGTCGGCGAATTTTTTTTCCGCTCTTTGCAATGCGCGTTTCGCCCGGAAACAATTTTTCCGTCCGTCATCACCGCTTCGAGCGAAACATTCTCCAGCGTGGTGGGAAAAATTCGTCCCCGAATGGCCAGAACTTCTCCGCTCACGCGAACGGCCTCGGCAAAATCGCCCGTCACATGGCTCAGCGCGGTCAGAAACAGATTTCCGAAACTGTGTCCGCGCAATCCGCGGCCCGCATGAAAACGATACTGAAACAAACGGCCCAGCAGCGCTTCGTCCTGCGAGAGCGCCACCATGCAGTTGCGAATATCGCCGGGCGGCAGCACGCGGTATTCGCGCCGCAGGCGGCCCGAACTTCCGCCGTCATCGGTGACCGTGACGATCGCGGCGAGATCGCTGATCGGATGGCGGTCCGCTTCCTGGCGGCGCCGCGCAACATAATGCTTCAGTCCGCGCAGCAGCATGGAAAGGCCGGTGCCGCCGCCGATGGCGACCACACGCGATCGCACCGGGATGTCACGATCGCTTGTCGCGTTCTGTTTTTCATTCGGGATCGCATCGCCATGATTGCGGAATGCGCGGCACAGCGTGATGTCAGCCGCCGGATGCTTCGCGCTCGGGGTAGAGCAGTTCTGTAAAGCGGGGATCTTCCTGCAGGAACGCAAAATCTTCATCGTTGCGCGCGTGGTAGCGATTTTCCGGACGCAACTGAATCGCGGTCTTTAAATTTTCCATCGCGGATTCGGCTTCGCCGGTCAGGCAATCGAGCGCCGCCATGGCGTAGAAAACGAAATCGGCCTTGGGCGCCAGCTTGCGCGCGCGCAGCAGATGATCGCGCGCTTCGTCCCAGCGCCCCAGATTCATCATGGCCACGCCAGCCTGATAATGTTCTTCCGGCGTGCGCAGCGGAAGGCGCGGCCTGCTTGGCCATGCGCTGCTCGGTAATGCGCAGATGAACTCTGCGCGCGGTCCGCCAAGTTCTTTGCTCGGACCGGCATCGACCTTTTCCAGCAATTCCTTGGCTTTCGCAAATTTCTGCTGATGGAAATGCTGAACGGCCTGCTCGTAAATTTTCAATTGTTGTTCGAATTGAGGATCGACCATCTGACGGACCGCTTCCGCATGCGCCGCTGTTTTACTATCTTCCTTATTTTTCAATACCTTACGGCTTCTTGACGCGGCCCCGGCCGCATGCTTTGCTCGTTTTGTCTGCTTCCCGGTCCTTGGCATTTTCGCGAGTCTAACAGACGCCTTGCCCATCGTCAACGCAACTGCAACCCCAAAGGGGAAGCCCGATTGATTTACTTCCCCCCGTTGGTGATTGCCATCTACTTCTTTTTGGCGGCGCCCGAAGGCACGGCCGCCGGCGCGGCTGCTGCTGGAGGAGGCTCGGGAACCAGCGCATTCTTGGCCGAGTCCGGAAGTTTATCGGTGCCGGCAACAAAAAGCGCGACTTGCCAGATTTGCGTTTCATTCAATGTGTTTTTGAAAGTCGGCATGCCCGACAAACGAATGCCATTTTCAATCTTCCAGTAACTCTCCTGCGCCGGATCGTCCGACACGCCCTTGCCCTTGAACATGAGCGTGGCGCGCGGATAAAAATTGTCGGCAATAGCCGGAGGCGGCTGGTTGGGCAAGCCGTGGCACACCGCGCAATTGTCCTTATACAGTTTCGCGCCGGCAACATAGTTGTCATCGCTGGGTTGGATGGGAGGCGCCGGAACATTGGCTTTTTCGATGTGCGCGTCCAGGGATTTGTTGGCGATCTTCTTCTCCATCATCATCGGCGCATCCGCCACTGCCGCGGGAGCCATCCCCGAAACAAAATAGTAATAAAGTCCGCCCGCGAGCAGCGCCGCTCCAATAATCACACCAACGATAAAACTTTTCATTTGCGCTTTTCTCCCCTATGCAGATTTGCGAGCAAGAGTATAGTCCCAATTTTCCCCATTCATAAACACTTTTGTGCGGAGTTGGGGGGCAGGTCACATGAATATGAATCCGTTGAAAAGAAAACTGCTCGATCATCCGCTCGACTGGCCCTGGAGCAGTTTTTCTTTTTGCTCGGATCTCAAATGCGGCTTGATCCGAGTTGATTCCGTCCACTTTGAATGCCGACGCAAGCGTCGTTGAATCAAATCTACTTCGCGTCGTAGATGAGGATTTCAGCGCTTTGCCCGGTCGGCTGGCGGCGCACGCCCACGAACAGCTTTTGCCACTCGGGCACGAAAAGTCCCGTCTGCGCGCCGAAGCCCGTCGTGTAGGTGGCGATCTTCTCGTAGTGGTTAGGATCCTGCTCGTGGATCACGTCAACGATGCCGGGACCCTCAACACGAACATTCTGGTCGATCAGGATCCTGGAAAGGATATAGAGCCGGTTCTTGGTGGGATCGAAGAACATGTCGTCCGAGGAAGATAGCGGCGTGACTGGGATGGACGTTACCTGCTTGCCGGTCTCGGTATCTACTACAGACACGACGCTGGCGCCGCGGCAGAAAACAAATACTCGATGGTGAGCTTCGTCGAGCGCCATAGGATAATTCTCACACTTCGGGTTACTCCAGTGAGCCAGCACCTTATTGGTGTCAAGATCGGCGACAACGATATAGTGGTTGTCCGGAGAATTGATAAAGATCCGGTGTCCGGTCTTTTCAAGTTGCAGCGCCTCAGGGTGCCCACCAGTCGGGATATGGGCGACGTTCTTGCCGTCCAGGTCCAGAACTGCCACCGCCCCATCCTTCTCCCCTTCCCGGCCCTGGACTTTGCCGTAGAGGAATTTCTCTCCACCATAGTCAACAAGCACGTGATTGCGGCGCGCATCGAAACGCATATTGTCGGCGTCCGAGGATAGTTGCACCGTGTTAACAAGCGCGAAGGTAGTGGCGTCAAAAATCTTCACCGTCCCGTCGCCGCTGGAGGAAACAAACAGACGGTTGACGGAAGGGAAATAGGACGAATTCTGCGGCTCATTGAATTCAATCTCCTTCACTACTTTGTTGGCCTTGAGATCTATTACCTCCAAAGTGTGATTATCGAATGCGGCCGAAAACAGGCGCTGGCCTTTCAGATCAGCGCTCATGTGATCCAACCGCCCGTCGACCTTCCCGAGGGAGATACTCCCGGCGAAGGTCAATACCGCGGGGGGTTCGGTCGGTTGCTCATTTTGAGCCCAAGCCAATCCTGGGAAAACCAGCAGTTGAAATGCGGCGGCGTATAGGAGACTGACCCTCATCTTTTCCCCCTATCACATTTTCTTGGACAGATTACCGTATCACGTAGAATTACCCATTTGTCATCCGATCTGGCCTGGATATTCTCACTCTTCGGGCCTTCCTGCAATACTGACCCGGAGTGGACACAGGCCGAGGATCGATCTCCCGGCGCGCTCTTCTGCTGTCTGGCGAGCAACACGCCAGCGTTTGAAGTTTGGCCTGACTCCGCGCGTGTGCTATAAAATAAGGCCCGGTCAATCCGGACAAACGTGCCCTTTATTAATTTTCCTGCTCGCGAAATTAACTGCAAGTTGGTCTATTACGGTCCAGGTCTGGGCGGTAAGACGGCCAATCTTCAGTGGATCTATGACCACACCGGAACCGCGCAAAGGGGCAAGATGATTTCCCTGGCGACGGAAACCGACCGCACCCTATTTTTCGATTTCCTGCCGATCGATTTAGGCACGGTGCGCGGGTTCAAAACGCGAATTCACCTCTATACCGTACCCGGCCAGGTCTTCTACGAGGCTAGCCGCAAGCTGATCTTGAAAGGCGCTGACGGCGTGGTCTTCGTGGCGGACTCGCAGGAAGAGCGGCTCGACGCCAACCTTGAAACGCTTGAAAATCTGCGCGAGCACCTCAACGAACATAAGCTGGATTTCACTACAATTCCCTACGTCTTGCAGCTGAATAAGCGCGATCTTCCCGGCGTCCTTTCCATTGAAGAACTTACCAAGCATCTTCAAGTGAAGGGCGAGCCTGTGCTAGAGGGAGTGGCCATTACCGGCCAGGGCGTGTTTGAGACTCTGAGGGAAGTTGCCAAACTGGTTCTGGCCGAGCTGAAAAAGGGCGGCTAGCCTTCACTCCCGGATGGCCTGCTGGCGTTTCATCCACATATCTTTTATCTACGTATCAAGCAATCGGAAATGGGCAATGGCCGCTGAAATAGTAGAAACAATGGCCTGCATGAACCCCTCTCCATTACTCGATTAGTTCATTTAAGTGTATGAATGTCTGACTGGGAACTGTCCCCCAGTACAGTAGATATTCGGGTACGCCGCCCCCATATTGTTCGATCCGCACCTTCTCCAGCATTTATGATGATTAAGTGGCTGGCCCATTTGCCCCTAACATGCGACCGGAAATGAACACCCTCTCAGCGACGGAAAACTCGTGCCAGCTCGATCCCACCTTGGCGTCGCGCCTTTCCGCCTTGCAGGATGAGCTGCTGAGGCTGGAGCGCCGCGACTGGTGGCTATGGGGCATGGCAGTGGTGGTCATGCTGCTGCTCACATTCGCCGTATTCACAATGAGCTTTCCGGGCCTCGTCCGTGTGGACGACCCCTTCTTTGATGCCAGCCTGGATCGGGCCGTGCGCGGATTAATCGGATTGGTCCTGCTGTTCAACGCTTACACGATTTACCAGCAGGTTACCTTAAAGAGGCTTCGCCGGAATTTTTCCGGCCAGATCGAAGAAATGCGCATACTGCAAGTGCGCGCAGAGCAATTGCAGCGGCAGGCGCAGATCGATCCCCTGACCGGCCTTCCCAATCGGCGAATTGCGGAAGAGCGTCTGGCGGCGGAGGCCGCGCGATCCGAACGCGACGGCCATTCCTTTACGGTGATTACTTTCGACCTCGACAAATTCAAGCAAGTAAATGATACACACGGCCACCTCGCGGGAGATCAAGTCTTGAAACACTTCGCCAGGCGCCTGGAATCCGCCATACGAAAATCGGATACCGCCGCGCGTATGGGGGGAGATGAGTTCATGGTCCTGCTCCCCACCTGCACCGTCAATCACGTCCAGGCCCTTGTCAGCAGGCTGCGCCCCATGGAGACCGAATGCGGCGGCGTGAAAATTCCAATCTGCTTTTCGGCGGGGTGGGTGGGATACGAGCAGGGTGAAACCATGGAGCAGTTTCTTGAGCGCGCCGACCGCCTCTTGTATGCAGAAAAACGCACGGGGAAAGCACGCGACAAGCAGCCTGGCACCGTTTTACAACCTGCAACAAAGTCAGGCAAGGACCTAGCAGTAATCGCCTCGCGCTAATCGACTCCGCCCACGCACGGAACTGAATCTCAGCAAACAGGTTGCTTTCAACGCACAAGCCGCGGCGAGAGTTCTTCGGAATGAATGCAGCCTCCTCTAAGATATCAATGATGGCGGAACGGGCGACATTGCAATCGTTTGAGGCACGAATCCATGGAAACTACCACAAGCAGAAGACGAAGCCAGAGGCTGTTTCTTCGAGTGCGAGTGACCGTCGAAGGAACGCTTGCCAATAAGACTCCCTTCCGTGAAGAGACTTACACCATCGTTGTTAATGCGCATGGCGCTCTTGTGGAAACAAGTGTCTCGCTGGATCAGGGCCAGGCTGTCAGCTTACAAAACTACAGAACGTCCGAGAAGATCGACTGTTCTGTAAAACTGGTCACGTCGGTCGGCCCAAAGAAATTTAACGCCGCCGTCGAATTTTCAACAGCCAATCCGGGTTTTTGGCGGGTAAGCTTCCCGCCCGAAGACTGGTCCCCGCGCGGTCCGGACACAAAGAAAATTGGTTGAATTAACGGAACACAAGCCGGGACGCGGCTCATTCCTCCATGTGAATTGCCACCAGTCCACCTCGTTGAGGCTTCTTTATTGAATCGAAAGATTGCGGATTCGTGTCAGATTGAACCAGGAAAGAAAAAATTAGGGAGGCAACAACCAGATCGGTTATCGCCTCCCGGGGTGGGGTGTTGCTGGGTAAACTCAATAAGCTAAATTCGATGATTGCCCTAAATTGTCCGAGTGTTTTCTCCGCCAAGAAACTTATCTAACAACTGTGCGTCATCAAATAGCATACACCGCCAATCGTGTCAACAACAAAATATGAGGGAAAATTAAGCCAACTTGGGCGGTAGTTTCCCCCTGTGCGAAGGCGCTGCGGCGGCGGCATCCAACACTTCACGGACGCGGCGGCAAAGTGCGGACGGACTATAGGGTTTTCTAAGAATCGCCACCCCTCGCTCAACTAGATCGGCCAGCACGGCGGTTTCATTGCTATATCCCGTCGCGAAAATCACCGCTACGCCGGGCTCTTGCGCCTTGATGGCCGCAAATACTTCAGGGCCGTTTTTGCGGGGCATGATCACATCCAGCAAGATAAGTGAAATCGTGTCTCGATGCGCCGTAAAGATTTGAATGGCTTCTTCCCCATCGTGCGCGACCATGACCTGGTATCCTTTTCCCGCCAGGGCAGATTGGGCCATCTCGCAAATACCCTCGTGATCGTCGGCCAGCAGAATCGTTTCGCTTCCCCCTCGGACAGGCAAATCATCGAACAGAAGTGGACGAATCTCCCTTACCGAGGGAGTTTCATCGACCGGAAGACAGATTCGGAATGTGCTCCCATGGCCTGGCTCGCTTTCCACCAAAATGAATCCATTGTGTTGTTTCACAATCCCGTAGACGGTGGCAAGCCCCAGCCCAGTGCCCTTTCCCGTTCCCTTGGTGGTAAAGAATGGCTCGAAAATTCTTTCACGTGTCGCAGCGTCCATGCCTATGCCTGTGTCAATTACCCTCAGTTCAGCGAATCGTCCCGGCTGAACTCCAACGGCCCGGCGGCAATCCTCGTCGGAGAAGACGGCATTGCGCGTCTCGATCGTGACGCGCCCGCCCTTGGGCATTGCGTCCCGGCCATTGATGCAAAGATTTACCAGCATTTGCTCGATTTGGGTGGGATCGGCTCTCACGGCCAGCAAATCCTGCGTCAGATTTTTTTTGATTTCGATGTCCTTGCCAATCACCTTATCCAGCAGGCTCATCACCTCGTGCACGGATTGATTTAGGTTGAGGGTTCTTGGCTCCAGAATCTGCCGCCGCGCAAAGGCCAGCAACTGCTGGATCAGCGCTGTTACGCGGTCGCATTGAAAATGAATTTTCTTGAAATAGCTCTGCAGCAGCGCATTGCCAGATGCGGCCTGCTCCTCCCCCAGTTCCGACCAGCCCAGAATGGCGCCAATCACATTGTTGAAATCGTGGGCAATCCCGCCGGCCAGCTGGCCGAAAGCCTCAAATTTTTGCGCGTGCTGCAACTGACGCTCGAGAGCACGCCGCTCGGTAACATCTCGTGACACGGTGGCGACAAAGCGTGGCTCACCCGTTTTTTCATCTTTCACCTGAAATCCCACAAAGTCCATTGGGAGAGGCTTTCCGGTTTGACCGTGGCGGAATCGCAATTCCCCTTGCCAGTGACCGTGATTGAGAAGAGCCGGCAGGATCGTGTCATACACAAGTGGCAGATCCGCGGCAACCACGTAGTCGACGGAATGCGTGCCTTTTACGGATTCCGCACTCGGAATGCCCAGCAATGCCCGGCCCGCGGGATTGACATATTCCACGTTGTCATTCAAGTCGGCCACGGCAATGAAATCTCTGCTGTTTTCCACCAAGGTAAAAAATTTGCGTTTTTCTTCTTCCGCCCTCTTGCGTTCGGTGATGTCCAGGGCCACTACCAGCGCGGCTACATGTCCGGAATATTCCATTTTGTGCAGGAAGATTTCCACATCGATTAACGAGCCATCTTTCTTACGGTGGCGCCATTCGCCGGGAAGTTGCTGCCGTCGGCGTGGCATCCCGAAATGCATCCCATCAAACGTGGAATTTCCTCTGCCGGGTGCAGGCCGCCTGCGTTCATTTCAAGGAACTCCGTTTGCTCGTACCCGTAGTGGCGAAGGGCGGCATCGTTCACCTGAAGAAATTGCAGCGTATCGATTTCGAAAACCCACATGGGAAGCGGATTTTGGGCAAATAAAAATAATGAATTGTCTTCGCTCTGCTGCAGCGCCTGAGTCATCAGGCTGCGGGCGTCGCGCAGGGCTCTCTCCTCCAGGGCTCGCGCCACCACCACGGGAAGTCGCGCCAGGTGATCCTTCAAGACGTAATCCGTGACGCCCTGCTTGATGCATTCCACAGCCACTTCCTCGCCCAGAGTTTCCGTGACCAGGATAAATGGAACGTCGCGTCCGGCTGCGCGCATTGCAAAGAATGCCTCCATGCCGGTCCAGCCCGGAAGCTGGTAATCGGCAAGCACGACGTCAAACGGAAAGCGCCCGAGGTGCTCCAGAAATTCCCCGCGTGTGGCGATGATTTGAGGCTGGCAAATAAACCCGGCATGATTCAACTCGCGCAGGTTCATCTCGGCATCCGCCGCGGAGTTCACGATAAGCAGAGCGTGCAGCGGTGCGGACATATTCCAAAATTTTGTCAGTAAGGAGTTCGCTGCGGCTTGGCTCATGAAAAGATCCCCGCGCAATTCGTTACGGAATACCGAGGAAGTCGAGACAGGCAAGCAGAAATTTGGTGAAGCTACCCTGCGCCGAGGATAAGAGTGCGCGGGAGCGCGCTCGGGTCACACAATGCCATTGACCGGCTGCAGCGCTGAATCGCTGCCCGTCGATACAACCTTGCGCCGTAAAATCACCCCGGACTTTCAAGCCTTTCAGGAACTGCATTCCCGCCCCCGTCCCTGGAAACTCAGTTTTGGAGTGGGGAACAATGCTCGTGGCAACACACTACACCGCGAACACTCCGCTGGCTTTCTATCGGCAAGACTGGGAAGTAGCTTGAGCGAAGGTTGGAAAACTGTATTAGTTCGTCAGAGGGTTTTAAGCGACCGATGATTTTCTAAGAGCCAGTGATTCAGAACGGCGCATTTTCTTGTCGCGCTTTTCTTCATACATACGTGCATCGGCAATTCGCAGCAGTTGCTCCAGTGAAGGCTGGTGGACCACCGGCACATCGGCGGTCCCCACACTCAGCGAAACTTCGAATTGCCAGGTGGAGAGTCCATTGACGAAATCCGCTCGTTGCTGCAGGCGTTTTCGAACTTGCTGGGCGGAATCCTGCCCCGCATCCGTCATCAGCACACAGAATTCATCGCCACCCAGGCGCGCAAGAATGTCCGACTGCCGAAAGCATGCTCGCAGAATATTGGCGGTCACGATCAGTGCGCGATTGCCTTCCAGATGGCCATAGGTATCGTTGGTCGTTTTCAATTCGTCCAAATCCAGGTAGACCAGCAATGCCGCCCCTTTACGCTGGATCACTCGCAGGTGCTGCTCGGCCAGGGCCATGAAACCACGTCGGTTATGCAGACCAGTCAAGTCGTCGGTCAGGGAAAGGTCTTGCAGGCTCTTTTGCAACCGGTGGCGCTCGATTGAATAGCGCAGCGCCCGCACCAGCGAGGGGCGGTCCAGGCGCTCCTTGGCCAGAAAATCCTGTGCGCCCTGTCGCAGCGTCTCCACTGCCAGAAGTTCGTCTTCCGTCTCTGCCAACACCACCATCGGCGTGTCCGGGGCCATGGCTCGCGCTGCCTGCACGTAGGCGCGTCCCTGCACTTGTCTGAAACCCAGATCAAGCAGAAGTACGTCCGCGGGATCGCCCGTGAGACGCTCTGCGGCCAGATCGAGGTCCGCCACGTGCGCGATGTGGAAATGGCTGGAATCTTCCGCGTCAAGCAATTCGCGAAGCCTGCATGCATCCATCACTTCGCCTACCAATAGAATTCGGACGGGCAAGCCGTTCATCGACACCGCGAAGCCTCGTGATTCCCATTTTAGGTTCGCCCATGCCGGGATCGTCCCTTGCAATCTCGGATGAGATCAGGCACGCCTCGACACACTCCATTTCAAGTCGCATGGAAGCCGGGTGGCCAAGCGAACACGGGAATACACTTTCTGGAAGGGGAAACTCTCAGTCTCAGCTATCCGCTGCAAGTTGTCAAAGGAATGTGGCGGGGTGTGACCTTTGAAAGGCAACACCCTCTTAGGCATTCGCCAAATGGTATTTGGTGCTACGCGTTTTATTCCACTGCCAGTTGTTCAAGCCGTTGTAGAGTATCCGGATAGCGCCGCACGAGCAGGACGAGGGCAGCAGCCTGAGGATTGGGCTTGGCGCGGCCCTGCTCCCACTTTTCAAGGGTTCTTTCGTTGATCCGCAGCTTCCGGGCGAAAACTGCACGCGAAAAGCGAAGTTTTTTTCTTGTGTCCCGAATCAATTTTGCGTTCACGGAAGGAATCGGTGAGGGATCAACTTTGTAATTGCGGAGTGTGAGTTTGCCCTCGCGATTGTTCTTCATTGCGGCAACCCCGTCGATGAGATCTTTGGAAATATTTCTTTTGCTCATTGCTTGCTCCTGTGCGTTTTTTGACCCTTGGCTAACCGCGCGACTTGTCGCGCCAACAATTCATTTTCAATGGCGCCTTTGAGGGCTTTCTTCAACTTTGGAGAAAGGTCCGAAAACTCGTCCTTACCGTAGAGAGTCATCAACCATATTTGCCGGTCTGCATGAAAATAGTAGTAAATAATCCGCAAGCCGCCCCTACGTCCCTTGCCACGTTCGGAATCAGCCCAGCGAAGTTTGCGGAATCCGCCTGTCCCCGGCATCACGCCGCCTAGTTCAGGATTGTTCGCGAGCAGGTTTTGCAGCCGGCGGTATTCATCGTCGGCCAAATAATCGTAAATGTACTTTGTGAACGCGGGAGCTTCGATGAATTCCATTTGGTCGAAGGTACGCCCTTAGAGTACAAATTATAATGTACTCCACTGGCGTACAGTTGTCAACCAAACTCTGAATCAGGACGGATGAGGGCGGCGCGAAAATTCAAAACAGCCCGCTGTTGACACCTGGTTCAGGAGATATATTTATTTCGATTTGGCCTTTGATTGGCTGAGCAGATTCACAAACAGTCGGAACGCACCAGCGTTGCCTTCGGGCAACTGTCGCGAGAAGGAAAGGCCTGTGTAAATGTAAGTACCCTTGCCGGTGCGGGTCCATAGCAGGCTGCCCAGCAAGTCCTTTTCGCCGGGATCGTGCATGGAGAGGACAGTGTGATACTTGTCATCCCACTTTTCCCAGAAGTACAGGCCGCGCTCCTGCACCCAGCCGTCGAAATCGTGGGCTTGGATCTTGTTCGGAAAATTCAGTAATGGGCTTGCGGGATCGGTGAAGGTGATGGCCGCGTTTTCATCCGTCACGCGCGGGCCCGGGCCCATCGTCGCCGGGTACGGAGCGGGCTTGAGCGGATCCCAAACCGCCGGGCGCTGGTCCAGCACCACCAGCGTGCCGCCATCGGCGGCGTAATCGAGCAGGCGCGAATTCGAGGCAACCACGTCGGAGCGCAGCTCATACGCGCGCATGCCCACCACGATGGAATCGAAGCGGGCAAGATCCCCAAAGGCCAGCGCATTGGAGTCCAGCATTTCAACATCTACGCCCAGGCGGCGCAGCGAATCCGGGATAGCAGTGTCGTTATCTGCGGAAATGTAGCCCACGTGCAAATGATCCGGCGCAACAATGGAGAATACGTGCACGGGCACCGTCGCGGGCGCGCTCCACAAATACGTTGGCAGCGAAGGCAGCGGCTCGAGTGAAGTTTCGAACGTTTCTTCGCCACGCTTTGCGTAGGTCTTCAGTACATAATTGCCCGCCATAACTTTTGCCGGCGGCATGACCGTCAGATGAACCAGGCGATCTCCCGCGCCGGAAAATTCCACCGTCTCCGCCGCCGGCGCTTTCCAGCCGGACGGAACTTCAACTCCCACGGTTACTTTCGAAGGCGTCTGCGCAAAGGAATGCACGCGCGCGAATACATCGAATTGCTTGGGCTGGCGCGACTCGACAACCACGTATTGCTCGGGCTCGGGAGTGATTCCGACAGGCGGAACGACGCGCAGCGGATAACTCAAGACGCTGACGCTGGTGGCGTGCAAGCTCGTCACGGGCGCGACAAAATCGAACGTGTAACCGTTGGCCTCGACACGCGTGCGCGCGTTCATCATCGGCGGTGGAAATGGGTAGAGAAAATCACCGGGCGCGCGCGGCGTTTTTGCCCCGGCGGGAACGGCCACGCTGAAATTTGTGGATCCATCTTTTTCCTCTTGCTTGGTGATGTTCCACCCGGAGGGCAGCGTAAGCTCCACTTTTGAAAATGCGGCCGAAACATCCTTGCGGTGAGCGACTTCGGCGCGCACGCTAAAACTTTCCCCGGCGACAAGTTCGCTGCGGTCTGAGTTGGAAACAATCTTGATTGCCGCGGCGTCAGCGAATGCGTGATTGATTCGTCCGCGCACCTGCTCAAGTTCCCACATTGCTTCCGCGGCTGACGGATCTGCCGAACGCTTCACTTGGTCTTCCAGCGAGGTAATCTGTTTGCCCGCCTCGGCAATCGATCGCGCGGTGGCGCCCCAGTCCAGTTTTTCCGCTGCCAGCCGTGCCTCGTCCAGATCGTGGTCCGCGGCCTTCAGGGAATCCTCGGAAGGCACGGGAATCACGCGTGCCAGCGAGGTGAGCGGCTGCGAAAAATCCGCCGCCGAAGGCGCGGAGCCATCCGCGCGCTTCAACCCATACGGACGCCGAACGAATGGCGAATTGAGGAACGGTGTCACTCCCTGCGAACGATGATGCAGATAGCCTTCCACCGAAATTTCGCGGTAAGTGAGTCCCCAAATCGGCGAGACTTCATCGGCGGGCACCAGCCACGAACCGGCGTAGTCTACTTTTTCATCCGGAGCGGTGGCGCGCACGGGATTCATAATCGTTTCGACGCGCCAGGGTTTCAGCCCTTCGGCGATTTGATCGGGATACTTGGTGGGATCGGCGGCAGCCTCGACGGCTTTGGGAGTCTGGTAGCCGGAGGCCTGATGATTCCCGTGGCCGGTTTTCTGGCCTCCCCAGCCGTTGATCACAACTTGCGGGCGCAACATGCGGATCATGCGCACCATGTCTTCCAGCTCCGCCCCTTGCCATTTTTCCAGCGTTTCGTCGAGCGTCTTTGAAAATCCGAAATCGATGACGCGCGTGAAATAGAGATGCGGCCCTTCGACGTTCATTGCCCCGGAAAGCTCGTAGCTGCGCAGAATGCCCAGTTGCGCGCCCTGCTCCGGGCCGATGGCGTTCTGCCCGCCCTCGCCGCGGTTCAGAGTCAAGAGCGTGGTGTCCGTGCCCAGCGCGTGCGGCAAATAGGTGAGCAGCGTGGAGGCCTCGTCATCGGGATGGGCTACTGTGAAGAGCACCCTGGTAACCACGCGCGCTTTTTGAATCGATTCCAGCGTGTCCGCGACGCTCTGGCCGCGGCCCACCGCGGGAGCTTCCTGCTGCGCGGAAACTCGCGTCAGCGCAAAAGACAACGCGAAAAGCGCAGCCATCAGCGAAAGCAATTGCTATTTTTTTTGGTGCGCTTCATTGTTGCGCCTCCGCGGCTGCGGCAAACGGCCAGATGCGCCGGTATCGCGCCTGAATCATATACGTCACAATCCCCAATGCAATCACGCCCAGGCCCCCAAGTGCAAATTCCCAGGTGGTTGAAATAAACAACGCCACCCAGCCCAATAACGCAAGCACCACCGGCAAGGGATAGAGCCACATCTTAAATGGAAGCCGCTCGGGAGGCCAGCGCCGGTGCAAAATCATAAGGCCCACGCCCTGGCTGATGAACTGGATGATTAAGCGCACGGCGATGATGGCCTTGATCACGCTGGAAAGCCGGAACAACACGCTGAACGCCAGCGAGGCCGCACCCAGAAACAGCAGCGACACGTGCGGAAAATGTTTTTTGGGATGCACGCGCGCAAAAATCGCAAAAAAATTGCCGTCCTCGGCCGCCGCAAATGGCACGCGCGAATAGCTGAGCAGCGTAGTGAAGAGCGAAGCGAAGGCAATCCACAAAATCATGATGGTGGCAAAGGCGGCGGCACGCGTACCGTACAGCCTCTCGATGAATGTGCTCACCAGGTATTGCGAATTTTGCGCCTCGCGCCACGGCACCACGCCCAGAATGCTGGTCTGCATCGCGAGATAAAGCACGGCGATCCCCGCGATCGATATTAAAATGGTGCGCGGAATGTTGCGCTGCGGGTCGCGAATCTCCGCGCCCAGATTGCAGATGTGGTAGTAGCCGAGATAGGTGTAAACCGTATTGACGGACGCAGAGCCAAGCCCCGCGAAAAATAGCCACGACCAGTTCCACGCGCCAGGAGGAAAATCAAACGCCATCTTCGCTGAGAAATGCGTGGCCCCGCCCCAAATCATCCACAGCATCGTGCCCACAACGCCAATCCACAAAAATTTCGAGATCATTCCCACCGCCGAAATCCTGCGGTACAAAAGCACAATCAATAAAACCACAAGCCCAGCAGAAATCGCTTTCTGCTGATACGGCCCGAGCGGAACCAGATAGGTCAGGTATTGCGAAAATCCAATCGCGCCGGAAGCCACCACCAGCGGCGCCTGAATCAGCGTCTGCCAAATATAAAGAAACGACATCAGCCGCCCGCCGCGCCCCACTCCATAAATTTCGCGCAAAAACGCATACGTGCCGCCGGCGCGCGGCATGGCCGCTCCAAGCTCCGCCCACACCAACCCATCCAGAAGCGAAAGCACAGCCCCCGCCACCCACGCCAGCAAACATTGCGGCCCGCCCATGGACTGAATCACGAGAGGAATCACAATGAACGGCCCGATCCCGACCATCGCGTTCATGTTCAGCGCGACGGCCTCGGTCAGACCGAGCCCTCGTTCGAGTTGTTCTTCCGGCAGCATTGTGGACATGGTTGGTGCGAAGCGGGCAAAGCATATCAGATGCGAGAAGAGGGCCAAACAGTTCGCGAAAAAAATCGATCATGCAGGGTTTTAGTAGCACAGGCACTCTTGCCTGTGCGGGTTTCGCGATCGCAGCTAAACCGGTAGATTATGTGCAGCCTGGAAAACCGCACAGGCAAGAGTGCCTGTGCTACTCCGGGGCAAACGCCAGCAGCACGTTTCCGGGAACGCCGCCGTTGCGCGGATAGCCGGAGGTGATAAAGACCATGCCGCTTGCCACGACTGCTCCCGGGCCGTCGATCGAGCCGCCGTGGCCCTTCACGCCGTTCACTGTTTCGAACTCGCGCATGGTGTTGAAATCCCACAGCATTTCGCCATCTTCGGCGGAGTGCGCGCGAATGTGTCCATCGGTGGAGGTGGCAAACACCACGCCGGGAATTTCCGACACCGCGCCAGGCTGAGAAGGGCTGCAGCCCGAGGGAGCCCCTTCCGGGCAGGGCTTCGCTTCAATATGCCAATCCTGGCTGCCGTCTGCAACGCGCAGTGCCGTGAGGCCGCCACCCACAGCTGTATCTACAATGTTGCGGCGCGGATCGGTGGGATCGGTTTGGCGCATGCGCTTGAGGTCAGACACCGCCGCGAAAACGTGCAGCCCGTCCGAGGCCATGCCCCATTGCACACCACCGTTGGTGCCGCCCTTGCCCACGCGCGCTTGCCAAACGATGTCGCCTTTATTTGCCGGATCGAGCGCCCACACGATTCCCGACTTCTGCCCGGCCAGCAACAGTTCGCGGCCATTCGGAGCGCGAGTCAGGATCGGCGAGGAGCCGAAATCAAAATCCGGCCCGCAGTTCTTGGGATCTTCCGCGCAATGCCCATTGAATACGTCCTTGGCGGTGAGTTGGCGGGACCACGCTATGTGCCCCGTCGCCAAATCGAGCGCAATCACCGCGTCGCTCATGTCCGTGGCGGGCTCCGAATAATTGTCTCCAGTGCCCACGTACAGCAGGCCGCGCTTTGCGTCTATGGTTGGCGAGGACCAAATCCCCACTCCGGAAGGTCCGAACATTTTTATGCCGCGTGAATTCGTACCTCGCTCGGTCGGAGCATCGGTCATCCATGTCTTCCACAGTTGCTTGCCGTCACGAATGCGCAGCGCCACCACGCTGCCGCGGAACGTACAGCAGGGATAATTGGCGTCCGCGGAGCGCGTTTCCTCCCACGAAGCCACCGGCACATAGACGGTACCTGCGTGCACGGCAGGGCCGCCGCTGAGCCGTGTGGAATCGTGTGTATCCATTTGCACTTTCCAAATCAGCTTGCCGGTTTCCGCCGCAACCGCGTAGAACCAGCCGGTCATGTCTCCGAAAAGCAACGCGTGTTGATTGCCCAGCGGCACCGCGCGAATGGAGGAGCGCACCGGACCATTGGCTTGAAACACCCACTGCAGGCATCCCGACTCAGCGCTCATGGCATGCACTAATCCGCCGGCGCTCCCGACGAATACCTGGCCATCGATTACCGTTGGCGGCGCAAATGCCGCCGCGTCTCCATCGAAGGCAAATGCCCATTTCAATTTCAGCCCGCGCACCTGAGCAGTGCTCAGTCCGGCCGCGGCATCTGATTGAAACCTCGAATTGCTATCGCCGGGGCTCCACCCGTTCCATGAAGTTTTTGGCGTGGCGGCTAATTTCACCTTGCGGTCCGAGCAGAACGCCGCGGCAGGCGGCCCGGCTACGGGCTCACTCGTTCCCAAGTAAGAGGCCACGGCCATGCGGTCTTCCCTGCTGATCGTGAATGCCACGGCCATCATGGCGCCTGCATCGAGCGCTCGAAGAATTCGCGCCGCCGGCATTTTCTGCAAAGTCTCGCGAGGAGGGATGCGCTCGTTCACCTGTTCGTGGCAAACGGCGCAGCGGCTCTGATAGACGGCCTCTCCGGAGGAAGCCGCAAACAAGGGAATCGCCCACAAGGCAAACGGGAGTATCAAGGCAATGCGTTTCATGGACGGAACCGTATCACGATGGCTGAATTGGTGTCCACAGAAGCGCTCCCGTGCATTTCGGAAATGAGCGTCCAGCAGAGAAGGATTTTAAGCGGATTCGATCGAATTGATCTTGCTGGCGATGTGTTCAATGAATTGCGAAGATTCGTGAGGAAGCCGGCTGCGTTCGAGCTCGGGAAGTTCCTGCAGGATTTCTTCGTAGGTCCGGGTTTGGCTGGATGGGGCGACGCTGAATCCCAGCGTATCCGCCATCAAGCAACCGCGGCGCACGGTTGAGAGAATGGAGTGCTCTCCCGCGGTTGGTGATTCATGATGCCGCGAAGTGACTTCCAGGAACATTTTGGGAAGGTTCCAGCGAGTGACCAGAAGGCCTCCTGCCTGGCAATGATCGACTCCGAATAGCGCGCGCTCGCGTCCCAAAGTGTCACCTGTTTCATTTTCTGCGCCCGCAAGAAAGTTGGCATACTCCTTTGGGTAGCTCGCTATGAGTGCCAGACGCCCCACATCGTGCATGAGCCCAGCGGTGTATGCGACGTCTCCTTCCATCATTCCAACCTTCGCGAATTCCTCAGAGATGACCGCGCAAGCCAGGCTGTGCCGCCAGCAAGCACGCAGCGCGGGGACTTCCAGCGTCCCATCGAGATACGTTTTCATGGCAATGGTCACCACCACGCCTTTAACGCGTTCCAGCCCGAGCATGTGAATGGCCTGCAATACACTGCGTACTTCTATGCGAACATTGAAGAGAGCTGAGTTGGCCATTCGAAGAATCCCGCCGGAAATTGCCGCATCCGTGGCAATCAACTCACTCAACTCGTTCAGTTGGCCACGTTCCCTGGAAATCGCCTGCAGTGCCTTCACCGCGACAGCGGGAAATGCGGAAACTTCGGTCAGCAACGTCGAATCGACCGGAAGCTTGCTTTTCTCAATTGTGGTCATGGCCCGCACTTTCCTGGGGCACGGTCTGAATCCTCCTGCCAATTTTTGTCCGCTATGGTTACCAGTCAGCGAAATATTCAGCCGCTGCTACCATGCCACGTCTTGATCTCTCGCATCAAAAAACTTGCAATGAACACAGGCAAACAGCGCGGGCACGTTTCACTTTGAAACATAAATCGCCTGCACGCCTGCCCCATCATTGACTTCGGCGAGAGTCGCGAATGGGTTTAGTTCCATGGTGAATAATTTGCGCTCAAACCGCTCCGGAGACGAAATTCCGCGCAGATTGGCCCCGGTACAGGATCAGAAATTTTCATTGAATTAATTCCCCACTGAAAATCAATGTTCCCAAAAGCCTCGTCATCACAGGTCTGGCATACTGAAAAAAAACGAATGGAACGACGCTTTTTCGGAAACCAATGGCAAAATGATGCAGAATCATAGCGGAGCAAGCGAAGCAAATGCTGAAGCTTGGAATCATGCTGACCGCCGCCACGCTGACAATTCTGATCGTGGAATTTTTTCGCGCGCGCCGCAGGCCGTTCCCCGCGCACGGATGGCTTGGCCTCGCAGCGTTACTTTGCGCGGAATTTTTGATGTTCCACGGAATCGAACCGGCGGCCACCTATTTCAGCCCTGTGGCATGGACGTCGTATATTTTGATAGCCGATGCAGCGGTTTTCGCAATGACGGGCCATTCACGGCTGCGCGAAGAGCCGCGCGGCTTGCTGAAAATGGCGGTTCTCTCCATTCCATTGTGGCTGATTTTCGAAGCTTACAACTTGCGCCTGGCAAATTGGGCATACTTCGGGTTGCCGCAAGGGCATATCGAGCGCTGGATCGGCTACGGCTGGGCATTCGCGACCATCACTCCGGGAATTTTCATGACCGCCTCGCTGATCGAGTCCTTCGGGTGGTTCAAAGAAGAGTCACGCCCGCTGCGCATCGGCCGCGCAACGGAAACGGCAATCATGCTGATCGGCGCCGCAATGCTGGTTGTCCCGCTGCTAGTCCCCGCGCACACGGCTTCCTATTTATTCGGCCTGGTGTGGCTGGGCTTCCTATTTCTCCTGGATCCAATTAACTACCGCCTGCATTTGCCTTCTTTCGAGGGAGATTTTGCGCGAGGACATCGCGGGCGGCTGTATACGTTTCTTGCGGCTGGCTGGGTATGCGGCTGGCTGTGGGAATTTTGGAATTTCTGGGCGCGCGCCGGCTGGATATACACATTTCCGAACATCCTGCCAGGCGGGCAGCAGTGGAAACTTTTCCAGATGCCTGCTCTGGGATACCTGGCTTTCCCCGTCTTTGCGCTAGAATGTTTCGCAATGTATGTGGGCGGGGCGTACCTGTTCAGTGCAAAATATGTGGCCGAGAAAAAATATTCCAAATAGCCGGATGAGCAGCCAAAGCTTCCTCTCGTTCTGCGTCGCCGTTACGGCGTTCGTAACGCTTTCTCCGAAGTCGGCTCGAGCGTCCGAACTTAATATTCCCCCGGAGGCCACACAGGCCATCGATCTGATGTACCAGGGCAAGCCGCAAGAGGCCGTGGCGCTCGCACGCAAGCTGGAAGCCGAGCGGCCCGAGCATCCTCTGGGCTATCTGATTGAAGCCGACGTTCTGTGGTGGAATATCTATTGCAAGTGGTCGGAGAGAAAGTACAACACCATTGATGCCTGGAGCCACACGCGTCCGGCCGACGCCGACGACAACGCAGAACTGGCGCTAGCCGACAAAGTAACGCGCCTGGCAGAGGCCGCCATCGCCAAATCCGACACTGCCGAAATGGAGTTATACGCGGGATTGGGCTATGCCTCTCGCGCGCGACTCTTGGGATTGCGCTTCGAGAAAATGCCGGTAGCACACGCGGGCGTCGAGGCTCGCAAGCACCTGCAGCGCTGCCTGGAGCTCGATCCCAACATGGCCGATGCCTACCTGGGCCTGGGGCTTTACAACTATTATGTTGATACTCTTTCGGGTATGGCCAAAGTCCTGCGATTTTTCATGGGCATTCCGGGGGGAGACAAACGCGATGGTTTGCGCCAGCTGGAAATCGCGTCCACCAAGGGCGAACTGACCCGGATGGAAGCGCGCTTCAATATGGCCAAGAGCCTGCGTAACTACGATTTCGATTATGCGCGCGCCGCGCAGGCTGCCGCCCCGCTGCTGGAACCGTATCCTAGAAATTGCATTTTCCTGCTGCTGGCCGGCGATATCGATCAAAAGCTCGGCCACAAGGAAGAAGCTGCCGCCAGGTTCCGCGCCGCCGCTGCAGCTCCCTGGGGAGAATCCGCGTGCGGCGAACGCGCCCACAATCTTGCCAGCGCCGCGCTCGCCACACTTGGCCGCGAGCAAAAGCCTGACTAGCGCGCACTTTAGCTTTGACGCACAACGATTGGAGAAGCCGCTGGTTCATGTACACGCCGTAGGGGCACGGCAATGCCGTGCCCCTACAACTGCGGCGCAAGCAGACTGTAAATTATTTAAAGAAAGAAACGCGGATCTAAGGGGCGCTCGTGAAAAATTCGGACTAGAAGTAGAGGGCGAGCCGGGCAACGTGCCTGCGTGCCCTGTGCATCTCACCAGCGCTGCGGTAAGCTGTAGGAGAGCGTAGGTTGGGGCTGGTTGCGGTTGACTTGGGCGTGCTCCAGTGGTATCAGAAACAGGCCGGTTTTGTGGGGGTTTTCCCGTTTCAGGGCGCAGGTGCCAAATTTTCGCGGAAGGGTCACTCCTTCGATGGAGAACCCGGAGCGCGTAGCCTGCTGACAACTGATTCATCGCTGACTTCTTCAGCATCTGGTCCCGGCTTCAGACCCGGCTTCAGAATGGATTTCAACGTGTTATTGCCTGCCCGGAATCGCGGCAGGATGGCTCGCGAGGAGCGTGTTCGGATGTGTTCGCGTAAGTTGCTAATCTTTGCGCTGGTGGCTTGCGGATTGGCGTCCGCCTGCTCTCAGTACAATACCAATCTTTCCATCCAGACATCGTCCTCCGTCCTGGGTTTCGTGAGTCCGGGTTCGTGGACAGCGGGAGGTCAGAGTTTTACGCTGACGGCCAATGGAGCGGGCTTCACCACGGGAGCGATCATCCTGTGGAATGGGACTGCTCTGAATACCACTCTCGTCAGCAGCTCCCAAGTGACAGCTCCGGTTCCCGCTTCACTGCTCGTTAAGCCTGGGACTGTGCAGATCGCCATCCAGATTCCGGGTTCGGCTTCGTCTGGAACCAACATCAACAACACCACGACTACCGAAGTGTCAAACGTAATATTGTTCACGATTGGTGCGCCGCCTGGAACGTCTCCGGCAATCACTACGTTGTCGGCGTCCACAACTTCGGCTGCTTCGACCCCTTATTGCAGCCCACAGGGTTTTACGCTGACGGTGAACGGCACAAACTTCACAAGCGACTCCACGGTGAATTGGAACGGCGTGGCACAACCGACGTCCTTCGCAAGCGCGACCCAGCTAACTGCATCCATTCCGGCAACAGTTACAGCATTCCCTGGCCCGGCTTCCGTGACGGTAACAAATTCGATTGGTGCGTCTTCTTCAATGCCGTTCACGCTTTCCACTCCGACGAGCGCTCTTGCCACTCCCGCGCTTGCTTCGCTATCGCAAACTTCCGCTGCCGCGGGCAGCCCCTCTCTTTCATTGACCGTGACGGGTACAAATATTCTGCCATGTTCCGTGGTGAAGTGGGTCAGCCCCAGCAATGTGACTACGCCGCTCGTGACCACTTATGTCAGTGCAACGCAGTTGACCGCCTCAGTCCCAGCTGCGGATTTCCTCGCGGTGGGAACCGCTCAGGTCAAGGTGCTCACCCTTGGGCCTGGCGGTGGCGCTTCTGGAAACATCCCATTCACAATCGTGGCGCCCACGGTCACATCTTTTTCGTCTTCCACGACGCCGTCGTGCAGTGTTTCGCCGGTGACAATCACGGTGAATGGCACTAATTTCGTGAGCAGCTCGGTGGTCGACTGGTATCCCACGCCACAGACACCTTCGGCCCTGGCCACAACCTTTGTGAATTCCACGCAACTCACGGCAATCATTCCTGCCTCGGATATTATTTCCGCGGGAGCGGTGACCATTGGCGTATCTAGTGGCTCGATTTTATCCAATACTTTGCCCTTTACGGTTTCGCCTGGAACGCTAGCGGTGCCAACAATCGCGAACATATCCCCGGCATCCGCAACTGCTGGAGCGGCGGGCGCCACATTGATCGTCACCGGCGCGAACATCCTTCCTTGTTCCGTAGTGCAGTGGACCAACGGTCTTGGCACAACGCAATTGGCAACCACGTATGTGGGCCCAACGCAGCTGAATCCAGCTCAACTGACTGCCACCGTGCCAGCGGTGGATATCGCAGCAGTGGGGACGGCGCAGATCGCCGTGGCCAGCCCCGCGGCAAGCACAAACACATCCAACGCGGTATCTTTCCCAATTTCCCTTCCGACCGTCACTGCGCTCTCGGCTTCAACGACCTCGGCGAACAATACGCCTTACTGCAGTTTGTCCGGCCTGATATTGACCGTGACCGGCGCCGGTTTTGCCAACGGCCTGGTCGTCAACTGGAATGGCTCGCCGCGCCCAACAACATTCGTGAGCGCAACGCAGCTCACCGCAGCCATAACAGCGGCCGACACAGCTTTCATGGCCACAAACCCGCAAGGTGTGGCTATTACCGTCTCTGGCGGCACACCGGGGACGAATTCAAAGTCACAGCCATTTTTGGTGACGGCGCCGACCGGTTTGATTCTCCCGACGCCGGTGATCAATTCCATTTCGCCAACCAGTGCGGCCCTCGAGCCGCTCACCGGACCTCCCGTGGCGCTGACGATCAATGGAAACAATTTGTCGCCATGCTCGGCCGCGCAGTGGAATGGCAATCCCCTCCCCGCAACCATTTTTATTGGCGCTGGCGGAGTGGCTTCATTTATTCCTGCGACCAATATCACCACGACTGGAACTGACCAGGTTGCGGTAACTACGCCGGGAGTTGCAGCTTCCAATAACGAGCCATTTTCTGTGTATACCCCGGGTTCGCCGAGCGGCGATAGCGTGCCGGGGGGCGCACTCTCCTTGCCGTTGATGAGTGCCAACCAACGCTACAGCGTCTTTGTGCTGGCCTCTCCCGACGGCACTACGGAAACTGCGGGAACAACGCAGAATGTTTTTGTGAGCGATACCTGCCTGGGAGTTTCGTCGGGTTGCACACCCTCCAAAATACTCGTCTCTGCCGCAACCAACGGAACCCCGGGCAACGCGGACAGTGTGGCTCCTGCCATAAATGCGGATAGCACACCAAGCAACACGGTGGATGGACGTTATGTGGTATTTCTTTCGTCCGCGACGAATTTGGTAGCGAGCGGCACGAATGGCCTCACGCTCGCGTTCCTCCGAGACACTTGCGCAGGCGCGTCCGGCTGCACACCTTCCACGCAACTTGTTTCAGTCTCGACAGGCGGTGTGCAAGCGAACGCAGCGACCCTTTCGGCGACGATTGACGCCACGGGCCGCTACATCACCTTCGAGTCGGCGGCCAGCAATCTGGGCACAATTACTTCGTCAGCCACTGGATTGTTTTTGCGGGATACCTGTAACGGAGTGTCAGCGGGCTGCACGCCTTCCACGCAGCCGTTGAATTAGATTTCCAGTAGGACAGGCTTCAGCCTGTCCGCTTTTGATTTTTCATTTCACGCGGAAAACCAGACAGGCTGAAGCCTGTCCTACTTAATCCGGCAAGAGAAACACACGATCCGCGGCAAGCTCCATCGCCCACGGCTGTGGCAGATTCCGGAACGATTCCCACTCCTGCTTGAAGACTTCCGCCTGCAAATGAAAATCGGCGGAATTCGCCGGCGGACCGCCGATGCGCAAATCGAGCGTGACGCGAAAGGGTGTTTCGGTCATCGCGGCAAGCCAGCAGGGAAACATGTTCTCGGAATTTTCCTGAGTGGAATTGCGCGGCGGGTGCACGCGAACGTGATGCGCGCGAATCGCTACGTGTTCGGCGGTCTTCGTGAACTCTTGGGCCACGCGAAGCGTGCAGCCCCAATCGACCGCTTCCACTCGCCCATCCGCCAAACGCCGCGCGCGCGAATAATTCTTGCATCCGGTGACGCGCGCCACTTCGATGGTCGGAGGATGCCGAAAAATTTCTTCCTTCGGACCTTGCGCCGCCACCTTTCCGCCCGCAAGCACAACCAGATTTTCGCAAACGCGGTAGGCCTCTTCCAGATTGTGGCTCACGAACAGGGTCGATCCGCGGTAGCCGGCCAGCGTTTCGCGCAGCTGGCGTTCGAGAGCGCCGCGCAAATAGGTGTCCAGCGCGGAGAATGGTTCGTCCAGCAGCAATGCCGCCGGCTCGATGGCCAGCGCGCGCGCCAGCGCTACGCGCTGCTGCTCTCCGCCGGAAAGCGTGGACGGAAAACGTTCCGCGAAGTCATCCAGATGCGCGGCGGCCAGTTGCTGCCGCGACGCGGCGGTTTCTTTCCGCATTCGGCAAGCGACGCAATCCGAACGCGATATTTTCCGCCACAGTCAGATGCGGAAACAGCGCGTAATTTTGAAAAAGCAAACCGATGCGCCGTTCGCTCGCACGGCACATTGATGCCCTGCTCGGAATCGAAGAGCACGCGACCGTTAAGCACGATGCGCCCGCGATCCGGCGTCTCCAGGCCGGCGATGGCGCGCAGCGTCATGGTCTTGCCCGAACCGGATGGCCCAAGCAAGCCTAGCGGCGCGCCGTCCGCCGAAAATTCGACGGCCAGCTGGAAACCGGCGGCATTTTTTTCAATCGCGACTTCGAGTGACATGATTCGTTTTTCGTAGCACAGGCTTCAGCCTGTGGCTTTTAGTCATTGCCAGGCCTGACCCCCACAGGCTGAAGCCTGTGCTACTTACGACCGCCGCCACAGCCCGATTGCCCGGCGATTCGTTCCGTAAATCAGCGCCAGCACCAAAAAAGAAAACAGCAACAGAACCATGGCCGTGCGATTTGCCGCATCGTAATTTGCCGGCCTGCACCTGATCGTAAATGTCGATGGAAACCGTGCGCGTCACTCCGGGAATGTTTCCGCCCACCATCAGCACCACGCCAAATTCTCCGATGGTGTGCGCGAAGCTCAGCACAATTCCGGTGACCGCTCCGGCCGCGGAAAGCGGCAGGATCACGCGAAAAAATGTGGCAAGCCGCGAGGCCCCAAGCGTCCACGAAGCTTCAATCAACTGGCGATCCACGGCTTCAAACCCCGCCGAGAATGGCTGCACCGCGAACGGCAAGCTGTAGAGCACGGATGCCACCAGCAGCCCGCCGAACGTGAACGGAAGCGTGTGCCCGAACCAGGACTGCCAAACCCTGCCGGCAAAATGTCGCGGACCAAGCCCAACAAGAATGTAGTAGCCAAGCACCGTGGGCGGCAAAACAATCGGCAGCGCGACAATTGCTTCCACCACGAATTTCCAGCGCCAGCGCGAGTAACGTCACCCAATAGGCGATGGGCATTCCCGCGACAAGAAGAATTGCCGCCACGCAAACCGCCAGCTTCAAGGAAAGCGCAATGGCCTCCCAGTTCAAGGCTTTCCCCCGGATGGCATTTTGCGCGGCAACGAAAATCCGTATCGATCGAGCAGCGCGGCCGTTGCGGGAGTCTTGACGTAATCCAGAAATTGCCGCGCGCCTTGCAGATTCTTTGAAGCGAGCACGACCACCGCACCCTGCTCGATGGGCGCGTACAAATTCTCAGGAATATTCCAGGAGCGGCCTTCGTCTTTCATCGCCGGTGACAACGCCAGTGAAAGCGCCACAATTCCAGCGTCCGCGTTTCCGGATTCGCACAAACTGCGCAGCCTGCGAAATATTTTCGCCAAGCACCAGCCGGTCCTTGACGGCGTCATAGATGCCCGCAGTCTCGCAGCGCCTCTTCCGCGGCGCGGCCGTAGGGCGCATGCTGCGGATTGGCGATGGCAATTTTGCGGACGGCCGGATCGCGCAACGCCGCAAAACCTTTGCCGACGTCCAGGCGGGAATCTTTTCTGATCCACAACACGATTTTCCCGATGGCGTAGAGATAGGTGCTGCCCGGCGCGGCCAGGCCTTCCGCTTCCAGTTTTTTCGGATATGCGATGTCGGCGGAGAAAAAGACGTCGAATGGCGCGCCATTTTCAATCTGCGTGAGGAAATTTCCGGACGAGCCCATGCTCAGCGCGAACCGTGCATCCGGTGGCCTTCTCGAAATTCGCGGCGATTTCATTCATCGCATAGGTCAGGTCGGAAGCCGCTGCCACAGTGATCGTGCCGCAGGGCTTTGCCGCCGACTGTGGCAAGGGCTCCGCGTTCCGGCTGCTTGAGCGGCATGAAACGGCGCGAGCGATACGAATCCGGCAAGCGCGGCGATTGCAAATATTCTGTGGCTGCGTTTCATCTCGGCGTCTCCGGACTTACACACGCACGATCATGACTTCGGTGGACTTGATGAGCGCCGCGGCGGTCTGCCCTTTTTCGAGGCGCATTTCGCGCGCCGCATCCGCCGTGATGATCGAAGAGATGCGCTGGCCGCCGATCGAAAGTTTTACCTGCGCCAGCAGCCCGCTGTAGCGCACTTCCACGATCCGGCCAACCAATTGATTGCGTCCGCTGATGCGCCGGAAATTGCGCCGCCCGGCCAAAACGTCCTTCTCTTCGCTGCGCGGCAGGAATCGCTCGATTTCCGACGCGGGAATGCGGTGATGTCCTCCGGCGGTGCGAATGCTGCGCAATTTCTTCTTGTAGATCCACTGCTTGAGCGTGGGATAGCTGATTCCCAGCGAGCGCGCGGCATCGCGTGGAGTTGAGCAATTCATCGTTGGCGCACGAAGACCTCCAGAAGATACATTTATACACGTATTGTTGTGGTATGTAAATACGGATTAATACGATTTACAGGATAGAGGCGGCAGAATTACAGTCGGCGGAAAAGGTGTCTTATTTTGTCATTCCGAGCGAAGCGAGGAATCTCTCCACGGTTTGGCCTGCGGAAAAGAAAGAGAGATTCCTCGCTTCGCTCGGAATGACAAAAGTTTTTGGCGTGTTTCCGCAGACTATGCAGGCAGCGCAGCCTGTGCCACTCACACCAAACTTCAATGGTCGCCCGGGTTTCGGATGCGCTCCGCGAGCGCCCGGGCGCGCGTTCGGGCGATTTCCAGGAAATGGGAATCCGCGGCAACCTGATCGAGGATTGGCAGGAAGTGTTCCGGCTCGGGCAGAAGGCGGTGGTCCATGTCCATCTCGAATTGCCTGAGCGCGTCGTTCACTCCCAGGCGGTCATACTTGGCCTGACGCTGCAGCAAAACAAGGTCTTGTTGCTGCCGGGCCAGCCCTTCGAAGATTTGCTGCAGCTGCGCGGCCGATGAATTGACCGTGAAATTGAAGGAAGTTTCGTGGACTTCCGCGCCATTCTCGTACCGGAAAGTCTTTTGGCCAAGATTGGCAATTTTTTTCTGGATATCGAGATTGCCGATTGCAAAATTGTTCAGCTCACCGGACAGGCCCTGGATTTTTTTCCGCACGCCGGGGCCGACTTCAAACACTTGGGGATCGGCATCGTCGTCCAACTGCCGGATATCGAACGTGCATGCACCCTGGTCGCTGATTTTTATTTCAATAAATTCAGGAGTGCTGCCCTTGAAAACACGTCGATAGGTGATGGTCGCACCGAGTGGAATCGCGCGAAGGGCAGGAACAAAAATCCACACGCCCACAAGAAGGCACAGCAATCGCCAGGGAATACGGTTTCGAGTCATTGTAGTTATGAGATGCGCGAAGCAGCGCCGCGGCTTCGTGCGCCGCGAAGGGTGGGCGCGCAATCCGGAATTGCAACAGGGCGTTCGGTTCCGGCGTTGAGCCGGACTCGAAAGCGCTCAGCCTGCACGTGGCACAGCGCTACGGCAAGCGCGTCGGCGGCGTCCGCAGGCTCTGGCGTTTCGCTCATGCCCAGCAGCGCGCGCACCATCAACTGCATTTGTTCCTTGGCCGCATTTCCATAGCCCGCTACGGAAGCTTTTATTTCGCGCGGCGAGTAGCTGCACACGGGAATGCCTTGCTGCGCCGCGGCCAACAGGACCACGCCGCGAACTTCGGCAAGCCTCAGCGCCGTTTTTATATTGAGCGCGGTGAAGACCGATTCGACCGCCACGCCGTGAGGCTGAAATTCCTCGATCAAGGCGATAAGCATCGCGTGAATATCGCGAAGCCTCTCAGGGAAATGATCGGGTCCTTTGCGCGTGGCGCGCAGCGCTCCGAAGCGCAACATACGGCAGCGGCGTCCGTCGCTTTCAATTATTCCGTATCCGGTGGCGCCGGCAGCGGCCGGATCGACACCAAGCACGCGGAATAAATCGCCAGTGGTCTGGGATGTGAGAGGCACGGCAATGAGTGTACGGCGGGGGGCCGCGACAGGCCACAATTTTTTGGGGGGATGTAGCGCGGGCTTTTTACCCCGAGCAGTTCTGAGGGGCAGCCTGCGGGGTTTAGGCCTTGCAAGTACGAAAATCCACAGGCTGAAGCCTGTGCTACTGAAAACCTACTGCGCGGCCATTACGGCTTGCATTTCTTTCTCGTCGATGTCGAAGTTGGCGGAAACCTTCTGCACGTCGTCATGCTCTTCGAGGGCCTCGATCAGCCGCAGCATCTGAGCCGCTTGAGCGCCTGTGAGCTTCACGTAATTTTGCGGTACCCAGCCAACCTCGGCGGAGTCCGGAGTGATACCGGCCTTGATCAGCGCTTCGCGAACGGCTTCGAAGCTTTCGGGAGGAGTGAGCACTTCCCAGGATTCGCCTTCGTCGCGCAAATCCTCGGCGCCGGCATCCAGAACGAGGGAAAGCATCTTGTCTTCGTCGGCCTTTTCCTTGGAAACCACAATGTCGCCCTTGCGGCTGAACATCCAGCCCACGGCGCCATTTTCGGCCATGTTGCCGCCGTTCTTATTCATCATGTGGCGAAGTTCGCTGACCACGCGATTGCGATTCGTGGAGACCACTTCAATGATCATGCCCACGCCGCCTGGGCCGTAGCCCTCGAATGTCACCTCTTCGTATTGCTCGCCTTCCAGCGTTCCGGTGCCGCGGGCCAGAGCGCGTTCGATATTGTCGCTGGGCATGTTTTCATTTTTGGCAGCCAGGATTGCGGTGCGCAGGCGCGGATTGGAGTTCGGATCGCCGCCGCCCACACGCGCGGCAATGGTAATTTCGCGAATCACTTTGGTGAAGGCGCGGCCGCGCTTGGCGTCAGTAGCCGCCTTCTTATGCTTAATTGTTGCCCACTTAGAATGCCCGGACATGGTAATCGCCTCTTGGGAAATAAGTTGGGGGACGAATCCCTGCTTATTGCCCCGACAGTTTAGCATAGGGTCTGGCGAATCGGAACAATAGGAACCGCAGGAGAAATCGATGTACCGCCCTCGTGTGGACCGCGCTTAGATCACACCCATGGCGCGGGATAGCTGCTCCGCTTCCTCGATCAAGGCGCCCAGGCTGACGGAGATGCCATCGTTCCAGAAAGCCTCGTTGCGCGCATCAAGGTCAAATGGCGCGAGCAGTTCCACCACGTCCTTGGTGGAGCCGGAACGAAGCAGGTCCAGGTACAGCGGCTCGAATTTCGCTCCCAGGCGCTGGCGCTGCGCATAGAGGCTTTGCGTCAGGAGTTCGCCGAAGGCGTAGCCATAAACGTAAAACGGGCTGTGAAAGTGCGGGATGTAGGCCCACAGGTGCTCGGAGTTTTCGTAGGTGAAGATATCGCCTGGCTGGCCGTACAGTTCCTGCGCCGTCTTCAGCCAGATGGCGTCCAACTCCTCGACCGAGCGCTTTTTCGGTTCTGTCCACGTAGTGTAGGACTCATCCATGCCGTGCAGGCGGCGCTCGAAGTTGGAGAAGCCGATCTGGCGGACCACGGTGTTGATGGTGCTGTCGATTTTGGACATGATCAGCGCCAGCAGAGAATTCTTGTCTCCCGAGCGAATCAGGCGCTCCTTCAGAAAAGTAAAAGTGGTCATTTCGCCGAATACGGATGCCGTTTCGCAGTAGGCGATGGGAGCGTGGAACATCAGCGCGCCTTGCGCTTCTCCCGCAAGGATGCCGTGCACGCCGTGGCCTAGTTCATGCGCCAGCGTCATCACGTCGTGGTTGGAACCCAGATAATTCATCAGCGTGAAGGAAACAGCCTTTCCGCCCGGCAGAACGTGCGAGGAATTAAAGGCGCCACCGCGTTTTTCTTTCAGTACGGGCACGTCAATGCGCCGATCCGTAAAGAAAGTTTTCACAAGCTCTGTCAATGTTGGGCTGAAACTTTCGTACGAACCTTTTACGATTCCGGCGGCCTCATCGAAGGGGATTCTGGTGGTATCGGCAAACGGCATGGGCGCGTTGCGATCGCTCCAGCGCATGGTGGCAAGGCCCAAGTGGCGCGCTTTCAATTTGTAATAGCGGCGCGTCAGGGAACCACCCAGGTGGGTCACGGCGTTGTGCAGAACCTGTACAACGGAATCCGGAATTCGGTTGGCTTTGTTGCGCAAGTCCATGGGGTGGGCGTATCCGCGTTCCTTGTCCTCCACTGCTTTCAGGCCGGCAACCATGTAAAGCGTTTGGGCGGAAAATTTCGCGAACGGACCTGCCAGGCAGTTATTCACGCATTGCAGCGCCGCCGCGCGCTCGTCGGAATCTTTCGATTCCGTTATCACGTGCATCATCTCAGTGAGGTTTTTTGTGGCGCCGTGAAATTCAAAACCGAGATCGGCTTCCACTTCGTCAAAAAAATCGCTCCAGGAACTGGAGTCGAATGGCGAGCGCTTCACGAGGGCGGACTCCACCGGCTCACTCAAAAAATGGCGCTTGAATGTGCGAATGTGCTCGATCCAGGGGCGATGCTTGGAGACCACCGGATCGCTCTCGTAAAATTTCTTGAGCGTTTCGTCGCTGAGCTGGACAAGTTCCAATTCAAAAAAGGTAAGATGCTCTCCCTGGACCGCGCTCAATTCGCGTTGAAAAGCGGCGTGCTTGGCCTTGATCACCGCGTTGGTCAGGTCCGTGCTCTCACGCAAAGAGAGATATGCCTGAATTTTGCCGCTGAGCATTTCAATTTCCGAATAATCCCTGATCGCCGCGCCCAGCTGCTCGG
Organism: uncultured Acidobacteriota bacterium; assembly: GCA_963825365.1. GTDB lineage: Bacteria > Acidobacteriota > Terriglobia > Acidiferrales > UBA7541 > Palsa-360. The sequence continues at coordinate 717,517 of CAWGSV010000005.1, forward strand.
CAAGCTTGCCTTTGTAGGAGAGGGAGAATTTCCGGGCCATATCGGTGAGCTCGCGCAGATCGGAATCCAGCCGCGGGTCGGCAATATCGGAATACAGAATGCCGAGGTCCCAGCGGATATCGTTGGCGCTTTCGATTGTGTTTTCCATGATGCGGCTGAGTCTCCTGACCTGAAGTGACGAGTTAAAGCAGGCCTGCCGGGCTGCAAGCCCGGGTGCGCGGTTCAGCTGCAAGCGGCTGCGATACGACGGCTATTGTAACCCGCCAGCCCCATCCGCACATTGGGCACGCTGCAGAAACGCCCGGGCGAGTGGCCGGAAGGGCAGCTACCTGATTCGGCGCATGTCCCATGGAGTAAGTGGATTTTTAGCTTGCTGGGCGTTTACAATTAAGGCCTTGAGGTACGTCTCCAGCCATGGCTACTGTAGTTGTTGCGTGCGGCGAAAAAGGTTGCAAGGGACAGGTGCCGGTAGCGCTTCATGAAGTCGGCCTATGTGTGCTGCATTTCACGTTGAAGGTCGAAAACGATTGCGCGCAAATGCGCCGCGAAACCGTTTACGGTAAGACTCCGCACGCGCGGCAAATGGAGATCATCCAATTCATTGCCGAGAACGGCGAAATACTGGCTCGCGCGTCCACCAGTGGCCTGCACCTGGCCGATGAAATGAAGGCGCGCATCCTGAATACCTTCCTCACTTTGATGAACCTGCGCGAAAACCTGGACCGCGCCGCTCTGCGCCAACCCATCGGCCGCACCAGCGGGTAAGCCCCTCTCTCCACTGAAAATTTGGGAACATCATCCCTGTGATAAACTGGGTTGCACGAGCTGCGCCGCCGCATATGGAAAACAACGCCAAACCTCGCGTCCTCACCATTGGACATTCCAACCACACGGTGGAGCATTTTCTAGGCTTGCTCAGGGCACATGGCATCCAGGTGGTTGTGGATGAACGCTCCCAGCCGTACTCCAAGTACGCCACGCAGTTCGACCAGGACCTGCTGAAGCCTGCCTTGCAGAACGCCGGCTTTCGCTACTTATATCTCGGACGGGAACTCGGCGGACGCCCCGAGGGAGATGAATTCTACGATGCGGAAGGGCACGTGCTATACGACCGCGTTGCGGCCACCAGCCTCTTTCAGGAAGGGCTGAAGCGGCTGGAGCGCGGAATCCGCGAATATAACGTGGCCATGCTTTGCGCCGAGGAAAACCCGGCCGGATGCCACCGTCGGTTGCTGGTGAGGCCGCGTGCTGCTCGAACGCGGATTTCAAGTGGCGCACATTCGCGGCGACGGCCGCATTCAAAGCGAAGAGGAAGTCGCTGCAGAGCTGGAACCCAACCGCGATCAATTATCCCTCTTTCAGAAAACCGAGGAGGAACCGTGGAAGTCTATTCCATCGGTTTTACGAAAAAAACGACGGAACAATGAAACGTCATCCAAGTTTGCACCCGCTTAGCCAGCACCACCATTTCGCGCTGATTCAGGCGCTGGGGATGCGGCGCGCGGCGGAAGGTCCTGCGGAAAAACGCGCCGCTGCCGTAAAGAATCAGGCCGAGAAATTTGTGCGCTTCTGGCACAAATCGGGGCACGTGCATTTTCGCGAGGAGGAAGAAGTCTTGTTGCCCGCATATGCGCGGCATACGCGGCTGGACGGTGATGCTGACGTCATGCGTCTGCTCGCCGATCATGCCGAGATTCGCGCGGCCGTGCTGGATTTCGAGCAGCGGCTTGCGGCGAAAACTCCCATCGAAGCCGAAGAAATCGCGCGCCTGGGAAAACTTCTGCACGATCATGTGCGGCTGGAAGAAAACGAAGTGTTTCCGCGCATTGAAAAGGCGCTTGGCGAAGAGCGGCTGAACGCAATGGGCCGCGGGCTGACGCGACTGCATTCCAAGAATGATGTTTGCGAGATTTGAGGCGCGCGGAATAGTGCGGAGAGGCCGCCAAGTAGCACACGCTTCAGCCTGTGGGTTTTAGTCCTTGCAAGGATTAACTTCCACAGGCTGAAGCCTGTGCTACTAAACCCCGATGTAGCGGGCGTAGAGAGAGCGCGCCACGCTGGTGTCGCGCGTGCCTTTGATGATGGCGCGGCCGTCGGCGAAGACGGTCATTTCGTAGGGCGGGACGCGGAAGCGCAAAAGAAAACCGTTCTCGCGCACCTCGGCGACGGTGGGCGCGATGCGTTTGCCCGAGCGCGGAGAGATCGAGTTGGCGGCGGCGTTCGTGAATTTGCACGGAGTCGCGCCCGCACATGGTCAAGTGCGGTTGCGCTTCGCCCTCGAGGTAGCGGAAATCGCGACGCGCGCAGGCGCGGCAATCCGGATTGCGCGCCACGCGCACGGACTGAAATTTTCCAGACCAGACATCGAAGGAACTGAGCCGTCCGCCCACCGCTTCGGATTTTCCGCTGAGCAGTTTAATGGCTTCCGCGGCTTCAATCGAAGCAATCACTCCGGCAGCCGCGCCCAGCACCCCGATGGTGTCGCAGGTGTCCTCCGTGCCGGCCGTTTGCGAACCGTTCCCGCTTTCGGATTCAAGCGCGCAGGCGAGGCAGGCCGTTTGGCCGGGGCGCACGGTAAGCGTTACGCCGTAGCTGGCCACCACAGCCGCGTAAATCCACGGAACGTTCAAATGGATGGCCACGTCGTTCAGAAGAAAGCGCGTCTCGAAATTATCCGTCCCATCGAGAATGAGCGGGAAGCCGCTCAGCAATTCCTCGGCATTTTTCGGGCTTAGATCGGCGACGATGCCCTCAACCGTGACTCCCGAATTGATGGCGCGCAGGCGGCGCTCGGCGGCAACGGCCTTGGGCAGTGCGTCCCGCGCGTCGGACTCCTCGAACAATGTTTGCCGCTGCAAATTGGAGGGCTCGACAAAATCGCGGTCCACGATGCGCAGCTTGCCAACGCCCGCGCGCACCAGCAAATTAGCCAACGCCGTCCCCAGCGCTCCGCATCCCACCATTACGGCCGAGGATTGCAGCAGACGCTCCTGACCAGCCTCGCCGATTTCGCCGAAGAGAATTTGCCTTGAATACCGTTCGTAGGATTTTGCGTCCATGCAGCCGAGCAGATTCCCCGATCGTTTAGGTAGGACAGGCTTCAGCCTGTCTTCTTTTGACTTCCAGCAGCGCGGAAAAAAATCAAACCCAGACAGGCTGAAGCCTGTCCAACTTTCCATCATAGCACTGGCGGCGCGCATGGAAATCGAATGGCGTTATTTCACGCGCCAGACTGAATTCGCGCCGGGAATGAGGCCCCAGCTATGCTAACCTAGCTCTGTTGTGAAGAGTGATGCCGATCGTTCAACGTCCCTTTGTACGGTGCGCCGCATGGCTGGCGGCGTTCTGCTTCCTCTGCGCGAGCCCGCTCGCCGCGCAGGACGGTTTTTCCGGTGAGCCGCCGCGCGTAGTGGCAGTGCGCGTGGTCACCGAATCCGGCGCCGTGCTGGAAGAAAATCCTCCTAAGCTGACGCTTCAGCCGGGCCAACCCTTTTCCATCGAACAGGAAAGCGCCAGTTTGCGGGAGCTATTCCGGTCGGGGCGTTTTGCGAATTTGCGGGCAGAATTGGCCGATGTCCCAGGGGGAGTTCGACTGGATTTCGTGGTTCTTCAAAATTTATACATTAACCGGGTCCAAATCGATGGATTGCACGAGCCGCCGGGAGAGGGGCTGGCCCTTTCCGCACTGCGGCTGAACGTCGGAGAACCGTACCGCGAAAGTGACATGAAGGAAGCTCTGGCGCGGCTTCGGCAAACCATGGAAGATGACGGACAATACCAATCCAAGCTGGATTATGTGGCAACGCCGCATCCTGAAACTCTCCAGATGGACATAATGGTGCACGTAACGTCAGGGCCTCGCGCACGGATCGGCTCCATCACCATTCAAAATCAGACCCAATATTCCAACGAAGAACTTCGGCGGCGGCTCAAGCTCAAAGAAGGCGCTCAGGTAACTTCCGACCGCCTGAATCGCGTGGCCGACCGGGCGCGAAAATGGATCGCGGGGAAAAATTTTCTGGGCGCGCGAGTGACAATGCACCGCGGGGCGTACGATGCGCAGTCCAACCGAGTGCCGATCGATTTCACAATGTACGCGGGCCTGGAAGTGCGCGTGACCGTGCAAGGCGCAAAGGTTCCGTCGAGCACTTTGCGCAGGCTGGTTCCCATCTACGCGGAAGGCGCGGTGGACGAAGACCTGCTTCAAGAAGGGCGCCGTTCCTTGCGCAGTTGGTTTGAGGACGCCGGATATTTTGACACGCAAGTGAACTACACCGTGTCGGAGGCTCCCGCGGAGGAATCGGGTAAGCAGACAGGCCGCTCCGCCAGCGTGGTCACCTATCAAGTGAATCGTGGAGACCGCCACCGGCTGGTCAATGTGGAATTTTCCGGCAATAAATATTTTGGCCCGGATCTTCTTCGGGGCCGCGTAAAAATTCAGCCCGCCGCGTACGCCTCGCCGGGAAGGTATTCGACCGAGTTGCTGCAAGACGATGCCGCTTCGATTCGCACTCTGTATACGGCAAACGGTTTTCAAGATGCCGAAGTGCAAAGCCAACTCGTAGACGATTACAAAGGGCATCATGGCGACCTGTCGGTGAAATTTGTCATTCAGGAGGGACAGCAAACGCGCGTGGCGAGTTTGGCGATTCAAGGCAATGTGCAACTCAGCCAGGATGAACTCCTTGGGGTCGTTGGATCTTCAAAGGGGCAGCCTTTTTCTGACTTCAACATCTCCACGGATCGTGACAACATTCTGGCTACCTACTACGACCAGGGATTTTCGGAGGCTCGATTTACCGCCGACGTCGAGAAGATTCCTGCGGCGGGACCGAATGCCGGTCCAACGGTCCGCCTGACGTATCACATCACGGAAGGGCGGCAAGTTCTGGTCGCGAGTGTGCTGCTCAGCGGATACGAACACACGCGACCCGGCGTCATCTCGCGTGAGGTGAGCATCAAGCCCGGGCGAACCTCTGAATGAAGGTGCGGCCGTCGAGACGCAGCGAAAGCTCTACAACCTGGGAATTTTTAGCCGCGTCTCGATCGTGCCGCAAAATCCCGCCGGCGAGGACGAAAAAAAGACTATTGTCGTGATGGTAGACGAAGCCAAGCGTTACACGATTGCATACGGGCTCGGTTTTGAGGCGCAGCGGCTGGCAAGTTCGGCACCAGGTGCAACGCCACAACACTCAGCTTCGCCCCTCGCGGAACCCTCGAACTTACCAAGGCAAACCTGACGGGGCGCGCGGACTCGCTTTCCTTCAAAGCTCGGGCCAGCACGATACAGGGCCGCGCGCTGCTTACGTACATTGCGCCAAATTATTTCGGCTCTCCCAGTTTCAGCTTGCAGCTTTCCACTTTTTACGAAACGGCGCGGGACATACAAACGTTCGATTCCCGGCGCGCGGAAGCATCCGTGGGTCTCGCCGAGAGATTCTCTCCCACAAGCACGATTCTCTATCGCTATGTCTTCCGCCATGTGGTCGCCACCAACTTGAAGATTGGACTTAAACCGGAGCAGCTCCCGTTGTTCGTGCAGGATACGGAAGTTTCCGAATTCGACGTGAACTGGCTGCGGGACCGCCGCAACAGCCCCTCCGACCCCAGCCGCGGGGATTTTGAAAATGTGGACGTAAGCCTGGCGGCCAAAGCCATAGGTTCGTCCGCGAATTTCATCCGCGTGTACTTGCAGAATTCGACTTACCATCCCATCGGCCGCCGGCTGGTCTTTGCGCGATCCACTCGATTCGGAATTCAAACCGTCTACGGCCACTCCCTATCGACCGACATTCCTCTGCCCGAACGCTTCTTCGCCGGAGGCGGCACGTCCTTGCGCGGATTTGGCCTCAACCAGGCGGGACCTCGCGATCCTGTCACGGGTTTTCCGGTTGGCGGACAAGCGGAGCTGATCTTTAACCAGGATTTGCGTTTTCCGATGCATCTTGCCTCTCATCGGAGATCGGCTGGGCGGCGCCATTTTTTACGATGCCGGGAATGTGTTTTCCAGCATTCGGCAAATCTCGCTTCGTACCGCGCCGCCGGCGCCCACGTTCGATCCAAGCAATCCGAGTACGTGTTTGACGAACTGCACGAACAATATGAACTATTTTTCGCACACGGTGGGATTTGAGTTTCGCTACGGCACCCCAATCGGACCCGTGGCGCTGGATCTCGGCTACCAATTAAACCCGGCGAAATACTTGAATCAGAGCGGGACGTGCCCACCGACCATGACGGCGGCCTGCCTTACAAACCTTACCAGGCTCCCTTCGTTCCAATTTTTCGTAAACTTGGGGGCGACGTTCTGATGCGCCACTCGATTTTCATTTTCGCCATGCTTCTGGCCGCGGCCGGCGCGCCGCATTCCATTGCAGCCTCCGCGCAGCCTCAGTCGGCTCGAGTGGTGGACCGCATCGTGGCGCACATCGAAGAAGATATTATTTTGCAAAGCCAGGTGCGCGAACTCGGCGCGTTCCAGCAGTTGATCGAGGGGCATGCCGAGAGTGACAGCAAGCTGATCGATGAATTGATCGAACAATGGGTGGTTGAGACAGAAGCCTCAACGGCGCATTTCCCGCAACCCGCGCAGTCCGAGCTGGACCGCGAACTGGCGCGCATTGCGGGGCAGTTTGCGAGTCCTGAAAAATATGTGGCTCGCCTGAACGAGCTGGGCATTTCCGTCGCGCAAGTGCGGCAAATGCTAAGCCGGCAGATCTTCGACGAACGCTATGTCGACTATAAGTTCCGTCCGTCCGTGCAGGTGGAACCCGCGGATATCGACAAGTATTACAAGCAGGAATTGCTGCCGGAGCTGGCAAAAAAAAACCAGCCTGCTCCCTCCTTGGCATCGGTTGAAGAGCAAATTCGCGAGCTTCTCATCCAGCGCGGAATCAGCGACCTGACGGTGAAGTGGCTGGACGATACCAAATCGCGGTTGAAGATTGAAATTGATGCCTCCGGTGGCCAACCGTAGCGCGCCGCCGGGACACGCAACAACGCATGCAATCATGAGCGATATAAAACGAAAATTCGGGCTGAAACACGGGCTGGGTCTCTTCGGCGTCCTGGCGATTCTCGTGGTTTTGGCCGTCGCCTATGTGATTGCCAACGGGATCGCGGATCAGTGGGCTCGACGTACAATCGTGGAGCAGCTTGAGAAAGCCACCGGCGCGCGCGTGGAGCTGGGCAATTTTCATTTTGGCTGGCGGTTGCTCACAGCGCGTTTTGATGGATTGACCCTGCATGGCCGTGAGCCGGCCGGCAGTCCCCCACTTTTTCACGCCGACTCTTTGCAGTTCGATATCCGCATCGAATCTTTCTGGGGCAGGAAGATTTCCCTGGGAAATGTGGATATGTCGGGTTTCTCAGTGCATGTTCAAGTCGAAAAAGACGGTTCCACGAATATTCCTGGACCGAAGATTTCCTCGGGCGCCGGCACGCCGGACGTGCGCGGCCTGCTCGATTTGAAAATCGCCCAATTGCAACTGGAAAACGGCGAAATATTATGGAATGACCAGCGCATTCCACTGGAAGCCAAAGGCGGAAATTTCGAGTTTTCCATGAAGTACGCCGATGAGGGCGGGCAACCCGTTTACCTGGGACAAGCCGGCTGGCAACAATTCGAAATCGCCGCGCTGCGAAACCTACCGTTTAAGTCGACTTTTTCCGCACGATTCAGCCTGAGACAAAATTCGTTTTCCGTAACGCAATTGCAATGGAAGACGGCCGGCAGCGAGATTGACGCGGAGGCAAGCCTGGCAAACTTTGCTCAGCCCTCCTGGACATTCCGCTACAGGAGCCAGCTTCGCCTCGAAGATTTCTGGACAATCATTCGCATGCGAGATGCGCCGGGAGGACATATCGAGGTGGCCGGCGAGGGATCATATGCCGGCGACAAGATGAATTTCAGCGGACGTTATACGGCTGACAAGATCACCATGAAATACCAGTGGTTTCATCCCGGAAATATTTCCCTTCACGGCAGCTACCGCGCGGACAATCGCACCATGGATTTTCCCGATTTGGAAGCACTGGCTATCGGCGGAAACATCAGCAGCCACCTCACCATAAATCTTCCCAAGTTGGAATTCCGTGCGGAATCGAAAGTACGCGGGCTGGACCTGCGGCAGGCGCTGGCCACGGAAGACAATCCCAGCCTGCCCATCATTCCGCTGCATTGGGCCAGCCGAATGGATGCGGATGCGACCACTACGTGGGTCGCCGATTTCAAGCACGTCGATTCGCGCGGCACTTCGGTATGGACTCCGCCGGCCACTCCCGCGCCGGGGCAAATTCCCACCGCCGCGCATTTCGAGTTCCACTACGACATGGACCACGACCAGTTCCAACTTTCGCCCGGCGAAATTACGACTCCCACCAGCCGCATTCAATTTCGCGGCGCACTGAGCATGGTCGACACCTCGGTTGACGTATCCGTGGATACCGATGATCTGAAGTTGTGGGACGATTTTATCAATCGCCTTCGCGGGCCGGACGCGGAGCCAGAAGTGATTGGCGGACATTTTCATTGGGATGGGCGGTTGACGGGCCCCCTTGGCGGCCCCACTTTCGCGGGACGCTTCAAGGGAACTGAAGCGAACTACGGTTCGTTGTATTGGGACGATGTGGAAGGAGAGGTTACCTATTCGCCAGACGAACTGCGACTTGAGCGCACTCGATCGCGCCGGGGACGCTCTTCCGCCGATCTGGAGCTGGCGCTCGATCTCGACAACTGGGGCTTTAATCCGGAAAACACGTGGACGTTCGACCTCAACCTGGTGGGAGCCGATACAGACGATCTGCAAAAAATGTTGGGAACATCGTATGCAGCGCGCGGGATGCTGACCGGGCAATTTCACTTGAAAGGAACCCGCGCGCAGCCCGAGTTCTCAGGCCTGTTTGATTTGTCGGACGCAACAGCGGGAAGCTGGCGATTCGAAAGGGCGCGCGGACAATTATCCATGCATACAGGCGAAGTGCGAATTGCCAACGCCGAGGTTCGCCTGGCGGCGCTCGCGCCGGGCGCCCCTACAGGGCTTGTCACAGGCAACCTGGACTATCACACGGATACAGGCCGGGTTTCTTTTGACTTCACGGGAGCAGCTATTCCTCTGGAGTCCATCGACAAGATCCAAACGGCGCGCATGCCCGTGGGAGGCCGCCTCAATTTGCAGGCCCACGGCGAAGGGCCGCTGCGTGCACCTGAAATTCACGCCACTCTGCGCTTGGTCGACTTAAAACTGGGCGATGATGTGGTGGGAAGCTTCGACGGCAAAGTCGATTCGGATGGGCGCAATCTGCACGCAACGATTGACTCGGCGATGACTTCCGGACGCCTCGCCGGAAAGATAGACCTGGGCCTCAGCGGCGACTATCCGGTGACCGCGCAAGTCACGGCCGAACGAATCGATTTCAACCCTTTTCTTGTGTCTGCCCTGCATCTTTCCGGGTTGGACGGGTACAGTTTGGTGGACGGACAATTTGACATAGCTGGTTTTGGAGCACGCCCTGAAACAATTGCCGTGGAGACGAATCTCTCTCGCCTGACGCTGGACTTTAAGAATGTGAAACTGGAAAATGTCGGCCCCGTACGCCTGACTTATCGCCGGGATGAAATTCGCATCGAGCAGGCCAATCTCCGCGGGACCGATACGGACTTCCATTTGGCGGGGTCGGCGCGTTTCGCTGGAGATCAAGCCCTCAATTTGCGCATGGACGGTGCGGTCAGCCTGCAACTCCTCTCGGGTCTATACCCGCAACTGGAAGCCTCGGGCCGCGCGCAAATCAATGCCTCGGTTGCCGGGACGGTGGACACGCCGCGTTTGAACGGCAAGGTCCATCTGGAGGGCGCTTCCCTTCGCTATGGCGATTTTCCGGCCGGGCTGAGCAATGTTGCCGGAGATTTTAATTTTGACGTGAATCGAATGGTGTTCGATAACGTCGTCGCGCAAAGCGGCGGCGGGCGCCTGGCCATCGGCGGCACGGTGGCTTATGGCGGAGGGCCGCTGAACTATGTCCTCAACGTGCGCTCCGATCAAGTTCGAATTCGTTATCCACTGGGGATGAGCTGGCTGGTCGGCGGAACCCTGCGCCTCACCGGAAACTCTCAAACGGCAACACTTTCCGGACGCATCGTTGTGGACCGCCTGCTCATGGAGGAAGGCTTCGACCTGGGGTCCTTTATGGTTTCAGCAAAGCAGCCTGCCGGCGGCCCGAGCACGGATTCCACGTTTCTGCAAAATTTGCAGTTTGATGTCCTGGCGGAATCCAGCCCCGATTCGCGAATGGAGTGGGCCGGCGCACGCCTGCAAACCGATGCCAACCTGCGCTTGCGCGGCACCTGGGAGCATCCCATTTTGCTCGGCCATATTCATTTGCTGAGCGGGGAAATGAATTTTCGCGGCAACCAGTACAACATCGCGCGCGGGGACATCAATTTCGCCAATCCCTTCCGCCTCGATCCTGTGATGAACGTGGAGGCCACAACCACCATTCGCCAGTATGAAGTCACTCTCGATTTCACCGGTCCCGCCAGCCGGCTCACTCTGGCCTACCGCTCCGATCCGCCGCTGCCATCGAGCGATATCATCGAGTTGCTCGCGCTGGGCCAAACCGGCGAAGAAAGCGCGGCGCGAACGGCCACAGGGCAAAATGCGGGAGCTGGCGCCTCAACTCTGCTCTCCGAGGCGATTTCCAGCCAGCTGGGGGGGCGCATCCAGCGTCTTTTCGGGATCAGCCATTTCAGCGTGGGGCCATCGGTCGCCACGCTCAACACACAGCAAAACTCGATTGCCAGCGTCACCATCGAGCAGCAGGTTACCCGGGGCCTGGTGATAACCTACATCACGGACGTCACCACCACGCAGTATCAGGTGATTCAAATCGAATACACGATTAACCGTGAATTTTCCGTGGTTGCCCTGCGCGATGAGAACGGTACTTTCGGCCTCGATGTGGTGCGAAAAACGCGATTCAAGTGAAGCATTCCTGCTTCCGGGACACATGCACATCCAAAGCACACTGTGGGCCGATTCCCGCCTATGGCAAATGGACTCGTGCTATCTTCAGCGGCGAGGAGCAGACATGAAACAAGTCGAGGTGAAATACGATAGAGGCTTCCGAATCTGGATGATACTGGCGCTCGCTTTGCTTGCCGCCGCCGTTCCGGCGGGAGCGCAAAAGAAAGACAAGAACAAGAACGCACAGCCCAGCGATCCAACGGAAGAAATGAAATCTGCAATGCGCGGACCGGATTCGCAGGCCATCGATCGCACCATCGGCGAAGCCCTAGGGTATTGGCAAATCGGCAATATGGAATCCCTGCATAAATACTATGCCGATGATGTTGTGGTGGTTAGTGGCGGTTGGGAACCGCCCGTCGTTGGCTGGGACAATTTCCTGAAAGCTTACCAGGAGCAGCGGGCTCAGGTCACCAGCATGCGCATGGACCGCACAAATACGCTAATCAAAGTGAATGGGAATTCCGCGTGGGCCACTTTTCAATTCGTGTATGCTGCGCAGGCCAACGGAAACGTGGTGCAATTCCGCGGCCACACCACACTGTTCCTGGCCAAGCAGGCAGACCGCTGGGTGATTACCTTAAACCACTCCTCGATCGTGGACTCTTCCATCCCCGAGCCCGCCACGTCCAACAGTTCGGCTCAGCCCGCCGACAAGCGCTAGAAGCTCATGAAACCAGAATAGATCCACACTCCCGCGCTGGCCAGCAATAGCACTCCGGACACAACGGAGAGGGTGATGATTGGCTTGGTCAGGCGCGACATCCGCGCGATGATCACAAGCTGCTCCTGGTAATGATGCTGCTCAGCGGCGTCTATGAAGATCTGATCGTCTTCTCTGGACGAAAGCGTTCCCCGGTACACGATTAGCGCCACCAGGGCCACCGTGATGACACCCCAGGAAATCATAAGCAATTGCAGTACTAGCAAGCGATTTGCTGCCAAGGTTGCCTCCCTGAAGGAACGGGACTGGGCGGAATTTCAACGACCATTTGTCCCGTTCTGCAACAGCATAAACTTGAGCAAATTATAACATCGATCTGAAAAATGAAATGGCGGGTGTTATCTATTGGTGACTAGCCTTTGGCGGAAAACGCACTCCCCAGAAATCATCCAACAGCTGGAGCGATTCGACCCCTGTTTCCCAAAGTTCGCTGGTCTTCGGGTCATTCACCCACACTACACGAAACTTGGCGGTGCGCTGTGAAAAGCGGTTGGTAACCTCCACTTCTGCCCCAACTTGCAGCTTTCGAGACATCCAGATCATCGCGCCGCCAACGCCGACACCCCCGGTATAAGTCGATTCGTCCAGCGCGTTCCCATCGTCCGCCGTGCCGCGAACTTCAACGGGAACCCGCATCACTACTCGTGCGCCCTGGCGTTGTTCGTGAAATGAAGGTGTGTCAACCAATAGACTTAGCCGAATCCGTCTCAAGTAAAATGGCCCATAGGCTATGATGCGTGAGGCTTCGCTGTCAATACTTAACTTACTTTAAAGTTAATCATTGTTTGTGACGAAAATCACTATAGCCTGTCTATCGTCAGTTCCAGACGATCTTAGCAACTCCCGGAATGAAACTATGCCCCCGACGGAGGCTGCGTTGACAAACGCTACCGTGAGCGGGCACAATCAATTTGCCTCGCAATGCATACCGATGTGCCCGAATGGCGGAATTGGCAGACGCGCTAGCTTCAGGAGCTAGTTCTCGCAAGGGAGTGGAGGTTCGAGTCCTCTTTCGGGCACCAAAAACCAGTGATTAGTGACTGGAAGTCATCTCTTAAACACCCTTACCGTGCAGGACCGAGAATCCGCACAAAACGGATATCTCAACATTTTATGCAGTTGATCGTTTCAGGCGCTGAAGGCGCCGCCGGTGACTAGCCGTTGGCGCGATGGATTTGCAAGTATTCCAACAGAACAATCCGCCGCTCGACGATTTATGAGATGTCTACTAATGATTGGTGAATCGTGCAAACCTGCCTGGCATCCTTTTGGGGAATGCAAATTATTCCAACGCATTTTCTGCTTTATCCTGGTCCGGGAAAAACTTCCAAGGCCACTCTGCTACCCAGTCAGCCAGGAATTTTTACTTCTGCTTTTATGCCGCCACGCGATCGCGATGTATAATCTGGCGGTGTGAGGTGCTTATGAGCGCTGCCTCTTTGAAAGTGAATGGCCGCATGCACACGGTGGATGTGGACCCGAAATGCCCGCTTCTGTATGTCCTTCGCGACAATCTGGAATTGAACAATCCGCGCTTCGGATGCGGCGTCGGGCAATGCGGCGCTTGCACTGTACTTGTGGATAATCGCGCGGTGCGCTCCTGCCAGTTGACCGTGGCCAATGCGGTTGGAAAAGAAATCCTCACGCTGGAGGGCCTGGAAATCGGGGGAAAACCCCATCCTGTGCAAGCGGCCTTCATCGCCGAACAAACGTTTCAGTGCGGCTACTGCCTGAACGGCTGGGTGATGACCAGCAAAGCGCTGCTGGACAAGAACCCCTCTCCCAGCGACGCCGAAATGCGCGACGCTTTTGAAAGTTTGGTGTGCCGTTGCGGAAGCCACGTGGGCATCTTCGCCGCTGTTCGCACGGCATCGCATTCCGCGAAGAGGAGCGCATAAAATCATGGCTCCCAATAGCAAAGTCACGCGAAGAGATTTTGTGAAAGACGCCGGAGGCCTGCTCATCGGGTTCAGCCTGGCAGAGTCCGCAGTCCTTCCGCGCGTTCTGGCCGCGGCGGTACCGGAAAGCATTGCCGCGCCTTCTCCCAATCGCCTGGATTCGTGGCTGCGCATTGGCAAAGACGGAATCGTTCAGGTGTTCACGGGCAAGCCGGAAATCGGAATGGGAGTAAGCACGGCTTACGCCCAAATTGTGGCCGAAGAACTGGACGTTCCGTTCGATCGCGTCCGTCTGGTGATGGCCGACACGGCTTCGACCACCAATCAGGGCGGCGTGGGCGGCAGCACGTCCATCATGCTGGGAGCGAAACCTCTGCGCAACGCCGCAGCGAACGCGCGCTATTTGCTTGTGCAATCGGCATCGCGGCGGCTCGGCGTTCCGGCCGATGAGCTTGAAGTGAAAGACGGCGTGGTGCGAGTGAAGGGCGCCGCGTCGAAGAAGCGTTTCTTACGCGGAACTGGCCGGCGCTGGAGTGCTGAACGATACCTTAAAAGTTTCCGGCGACGGATTTTCTCTGAACGTGGAAGGCATGGGCAAGCCCAAGGACCCCTCGACGTACACGATTGTCGGAAAGCCCGTGCCGCGCATCGATCTGCCGCCAAAAATTCTCGGCCAATTCAAGTATGTCGGCGACGTGCGCGTTCCAGGAATGCTGCACGGGCGCGTGATCCGTCCATCGGGAGTGGGTGCAACGTTTGTGAGCGTGGATGAAACTTCCGCGAAGTCCATCCCCGGATTCGTAAAAACAGTTGTGAAGGGAAATTTTGTCGGCGTGGTGGCGGAAAATGAATGGGCCGCCATCCAAGCCGCCAGGGCTCTCAAAGTCACCTGGACGGAACCCAGGCAGGCGTTTCCCGTGCAAAAAGATTTGTACACACTACATGCGCTCCGCTCCGCCAAAGGCCAGCAAGGAAACCCTCAAGCGCGGAGATGCCGCCACGGCGATTTCCAGCGGGGCAAAAAAAATCGACGCAAGCTACGAATTTCCTTTTCAGTCGCACGCCACCATGGGTCCGGGCTGCGCCGTGGCTGACGTGCACACTGACGGCATTACTACGGTCTGGTCCGGCGGCCAGAAGCCCAACGATTTGCAGAAGGGCTTCGCGGAGATGTTGCGCGTTCCCTCGATACGGTGCGCGTGGTTTGGATGGAAGACGCCGGCTCGTACGGGCGCCCGGGCTTTGAAGACACCGCTGCCGATGCCGTGCTGCTTTCGCAAGCCGTCGGAAAACCTGTGCGCGTGCAATGGATGCGCGAAGACATGACGGCGTGGGGCACAAAAGGTCCCGCGGTTCTTTGCGATCTGGCCGCGGCGCTCGACGCGCAAGGCGAAGTCACCGCAATGCAATTCACTTCGCGCGCGTTTTCCGGCGGCGAGACGCATTTCCGCCCCGACCGACGCGGGAAATTATCTGGGCGCCCAACTCACTGGAATTCCCAATACGTCCGGCGTCGATGAATTCGCGCAATGGGGCATCGAATCGCCGCCATACGCATTTCAAAATGTTCAGGCCATGGCGCACGTCATTCCCGCGTTTTATGACAGCGCATCGCCGCTGCGCACCACGCATTTGCGCGACCCGGAAGGCCCGGCCACATCGTTCGCGGTGGAATCGTTCATGGACGAAATCGCCGCTGCGGCAGGCGTCGATCCAATCGAGTTCCGGCTCAAGCATCTCGATGAGCCGCGCGCCGAAAGCCGTCTTGACCGCCGCAGCACAAAAAGCCGGATGGGACACGCGCCCATCGCCAAAGAAAAGTTCACCGTCCGGAGATATCGCCACGGGCCGCGGCGTCGGCCTCAGCACGCGCAACGGCACGTATGTCGGGACCGTGGCCGAAGTGGAAGTGAATCGCAAGACTGGCGCAGTCCGCGTGACGCGCTTCGTCTGCGCCCATGATTGCGGCTTGATCATCAATCCCGAAGCGCTTCGCACCACCATCGAAGCCAACCTGATCCAATCGCTGGGCCGCAGCCTCAAGGAAGAAGTGACCTTCGACCGAAGCAATGTGACCAGCGTGGATTGGATCACCTATCCCGTCGCGCGCGCATCGGACGTTCCCGATCACGTCGATGTCGTTCTGATCAACCACCCCGAGCTTCCATCCAGTGGCGCAGGAGAACCATCCAGCCGCGCCACCGCCGCAGCCATCGCCAACGCAATTTTCGATGCAACCGGCGCGCGCGTGCGCCAGGCGCCGCTGACTCCTGAGCGGGTCAAAGCCGCGCTGGATTTGATTTAGCGCGCATAGCACTGTTCGCTCGTGGGAAATTCATGCCCGAACAATTTGACTTTCGCGACCTGCGCGACTTGTTGGCTAAGGCCAACGAGGAGAAATCCGGCGATCAATTGGCGGGAATTGCCGCGCGCTCAGAGCGCGAACGTGTTGCCGCCAAGCGCAAACTCGCCGATCTCACCCTCGCAGAAATCGTCAGCCAGCCTCTGATCGACCCTTCTCTAGATGAAGTCAGCCGCATGCTCCTGGAATCGCACGACGTGAAGGGCTTTCAACAAATCCAAAGCAAGACCGTTGGCGAATTTCGCGAATTTATTCTCGACGACACGACCAGCGAAGTGCAATTGAAGCAGCTGCAGTGGGCCATCGTTCCCGAAATCGCAGCAGCCGTTGCCAAAATCATGAGCAACAAAGACCTGATTCTGGCCGCCGCCAAAATCAGGAATGTGACGCAATGCAGAAACACCATGGGCGAGCGCGGTGTGTTGGGGATCCGCACACAGCCCAATCATCCTGTGGATGATATTGGCGGGATTTTGCTGGCCGCGTTTGAGGGGCTGCTCTTTGGATGTGGTGACGCGGTGATTGGAGTAAATCCGGCTTCGGATTCGGTGGAAACGGTTGGCGCGATTCTTCACGCGCTCGGCCGGCTGATCGACGCTTATGTTGTGCCCACTCAATCCTGCTGCCTCGCGCATATCACCACGCAATTGGAGGCCATGAAGCACGGTGCGCCGGTGGACCTTCTCTTTCAGTCCATCGCCGGAACGGAAGCGGCCAATCGCAGTTTCGGCGTCACGCTGCAAATGCTGCGCGAAGGGCGCGAGAAGGTCCTCGAGCATCATGCGCAGCGCGACGTTCCCTGGAAGGGAGTGGACGTGATGTACTTCGAGACCGGCCAGGGCAGCGCGTTATCTGCGGAGGCGCACCACGGCGTCGATCAACTGACGCTGGAAGCGCGCGCCTACGGCGTGGCTCGCGTGTTCCATCCATTTCTCGTGAACAGCGTTGTAGGCTTCATCGGCCCGGAATATCTTTACGACGAGCGGCAAATCATTCGCGCCGGCCTGGAAGATCATTTCATGGGCAAGCTGCTGGGTCTCCCCATGGGCTGCGATGTCTGCTACACCAATCACGCGGCGGCCGATCAAAATTCAGCGGACAATCTTTTGGTGCTTCTCACTGCCGCAGGCTGCAATTATTTCATGGGCGTTCCCTGTTCGGATGATGTGATGCTCAATTATCAATCCACTAGCTACCACGATGCTCTGGCCGCAAGAAAACTTTTTAATTTGCGTCCAGCTCCTGAATTTTTGAGCTGGCTGCAAACGAAAGGTATTTTTCGCGACGCGGAACCCGCGCTGCTAGATACGTCTGCGCGACGCGAACTGATGCAGGGTTTGCAAGTTTCCATGGGAGAAATAATCTAATGCCGCGCGACGCACATGACATCCTCGCCGCCGATTTCCCCGATGCCTTGCGCAAAATTCGGGAACGCACTCCGGCGCGCATTTTTTCTGGCCGAGCAGGGGCCGCATACCGCACCTCCACGCAATTGGAACTGCGTGAAGCCCACGCCGCCGCGCGCGACTCTGTCCGCGCGGAGTTGGATTTGCAAGCCGTCTTTGACGCAGCGTTCATCAAGCAATGGAATTTGTTCGAGGTCAGCACCGAGGCCCGCTCCAAGCAAGAATATCTTCTGCAGCCGGACTTGGGACGCCGCTTGAACGAAGCATCACGGCAAGAATTGGCCATGCGCTGTTCGCGCGAATGCGATATTCAAATCGCCATCGGCGACGGCCTCTCAGTGACGGCAGTCGCCGCGCAGGTTCCCTCCCTGCTGCCCCTGCTGGACGAAGGAGCACGGGCGCGCGGCTGGACAATTGGCGATCCATTCGTGATTCGGCACTGCCGAGTCGGCATCTTGAATGAGATCGGCGAATTGCTAGCGCCAACAGTGGCCGTGCTGCTGATCGGCGAGCGCCCGGGCCTTGCAACCGCCGAAAGCTTATCCACCTATTTAGCATACCGCCCATGCGGCACGCACACCGACGCCAACCGCAATCTCATCTCCAACATCCATTCGCGCGGAATTCATCCACAGGCCGCCGCCGATAGAATCCTGTATCTCGCAGCACAAATGATGGCGCATCACACGAGTGGGTTCAGTATCCGAGAACATTTGCCACCGTCGCCCAGCGGACCAGCGATACGGGGATAGGATTTTCAGAGAATAAGGATATCGGCCCTGCGAGATTGAATAGCGCGGTCGAATGTGACCAATTTCAATCCGGCGACAATTGCGAAGGAAAGCAGATAGGCATCCGCCCAGACCTTCGGGGACTTGCTGGATAATCGAGTATGGGCGCGCAACTCCGTTTCGAGAACTTCCGGCTCCGGCAAAAATGCGATCCTGGGATCATCCCATATTGCGTCCCACAAATCCCACGCTTGGGACATGTTTCGAACATCCGTACCCATGATCGTTTCGGTAGTGAGAAGGCGAAGCACGGTTAGCTGTGTGAATCGGCAGAAGAAAAATTGCTCTTCGCCTGATCGGTCAAACCATTCTCGCGCTCGCTCCGAGTGGGCATGGCGGCTCCAGAGCAAAGCCAGCCAAACATTGGCATCAAGGAAATTCAATACGTTCATAGATTTGTTCGTTGGTCAGCTCAACTTTGGGACCTTTGGAAGCGATTAAAGGGAAACGCACCCTTTTGGTTCGCGGACGCTTCCCCTGCAATAGCGTGGTTTTGACTCCCGCCAGAATAAGTTCTCGAACCGAACGCCCCTGTGCCGCAGCTTGTTCTTTCAACCTGCGATAGAGGCTGGCGGGAATATCCACGGTAGTCCTGATGGCTTCCGATTTCATATTTGCATTTTCTCATATTTGCCATAAATATGGAAGATTATAGGAACGCAATTGTGGCAACTTCGCCACCCCTTTTCTGGGCGGACCATCATCGTTCCGCCTTCGATAGTTCGGGCGCCAACTTCTTCTCGTCCGCAAGCCGCACGCACAGCACCAGCATGCCCGAGACGACTGAGCACACCGAAAGAAACAGCAAGCTCGCGCCGAAGCCTCCTGTTTTGTCCCGCAAATATCCGATGGCGTAGGGGCCCACGAAGCCGCCCAGGCTGCCGAACGTGTTGATCAGGCCGATGCTGGTCGCGGCAGCTGCGCGACCCAGCAACATGTTGGGAATGGGCCAGAAGCCGGCGTGCGCGCTGTAAAATCCGGCGGCGGCGACTGACAGTGCGACCACGCTGATCCAAACGTGGTCGGAGGTGTAGATGCACGCGGCCAGCGCCGCGCCCGCGACGATGCGCGGGATTGCCGCGTGCCAGCGCCGCTCGCCGGTGCGGTCCGAACTCCAGCCCGCCAGCCACATCACTGGCAGCGCCACGAGGTACGGGATGGCCGCGATCAGGCTGACAGTGGACACGCCGAAGGAAGAAAGTTTTTCGACAATCTTGGGCATCCACAGGCTGACGCCGTAGGTGGCCGTGAGCCCAAAGAAAAGAGCGAAGCTCAGCAGCAGCACGCGCGGATTGCCGAGAGCATGCCAGGCCGGAACGTGCGAGACGCGGGCTTGGCGTTCGCGCTCCAGTTCACCCACCAGCCACTCGCGCTCATCCTCTCGCAACCAGCGCGCCTCTTCCGGGCGCTCGGTGAGATAGGACAGCGTCATGAATCCCAGGATGATCGCGGGAATACCTTCCAGGAGCAGCAGCCAGCGCCAACCGTTGTATCCCAGCCAATGAATTTTCAAAAAGAGTGCGGACAGCGGCCCGCCAATCACTTGCGCCGCAGGATTGGAGGCCATGAAAATGGCCATGGCTTTGCCGCGATCCTCCGGCCGATACCAGTGGCTGATGTACACCAGAATCGCGGGGAGGAATCCGGCCTCGGCCAGCCCCAGCAAAAAACGCAGCCAGTAGAATTCCCTTGTGGAATGAATCAGGCCCGTGGCGGACGCCAGAAAACCCCAGGTCAGCAGAATTCGCGCAATCCACTTGCGCGCGCTCCACACCTCGGCCAGCACGCCGCCGGGAATTTCCAGCAACATGTAGCCAAGATAAAAAATGCCGCCGCCCAGGCCGAACACCGCGTTTGAAAATCCCAGCTCGCGCGTCATCTGAAGCCCCGCGGAACCAATGTTCACGCGGTCCAGATAAGCCACCACGTACAGAAGCACGAGATACGGCAACAAACGCCGGTTGACGTGGCGCACGGTGCGCTCAGCGACATTTGTAAGTGATCTTGTAGGTGCGTCCAAGGCTTGTGAAGTTTATCACGCCAATTTCGAACGAGGTTTGAGTAGCGCGGGCTTCAGCCTGCGGGGGTTGCTCCCTGCGAGGGCTAAAACCCGCAGGCTGAAGCCCGCGCTACAAAAAAAACGCCCCGGCAAGCCGGGGCGTTTTGTGTTCGTCATGAACGTATGCGAACCAATTAAGGTTTCGGCACGCTGTTGATCGTCTTCAGAGATGCGTGAAACGATCTGGTAGGGATCGCCTTCGGAGTTGGGGCGGCGATCCTCCAAGTAGCCCTTGTAGCCGTCCTTGATGAAGTGAATGGGCATGCGGATGGAAGCGCCGCGATCGGACAAGCCGTAGCTGAACTTGTCGATAGCCTGCGTTTCGTGCAGGCCCGTCAAGCGCAGATGGTTATCCGGTCCGTACACTTCGATATGCGCGGCGATGTTTGCCTCGAAGGCCTTCATGAGCGATTCGAAATATGCCTTGCCGCCTACTTCGCGCATGTACTTCGTCGAGAAGTTGGTGTGCATGCCGGAACCATTCCAGTCGCCACGGATGGGCTTACAACGAATCTCAAAGTCCACCTCGTATTTTTCGCACAGGCGCATCATCAAATAGCGCGCGGTCCAGGTATCATCGGCCGCTTTGGCTGAGCCTTTGGCGAAGATCTGGAATTCCCACTGGCCCTTTGCAACTTCCGCGTTGATGCCTTCGTGATTGATGCCGGCGTGAAGGCAAAGTTCCAAGTGCTCTTCCACGATCTGGCGAGCGACGCTGCCCATGTATTTGTAGCCCACGCCGCAATAGTAAGGGCCCTGGGGACCGGGGTAGCCATCGGCTGGGAAGCCCAAAGGACGCCCATCCTTGTACAGGAAATACTCCTGCTCGAAGCCAATCCACAGGTCAGGGTCGTTCTCAATGGTGGCGCGCGCGTTGGTCGGATGGGGTGTGCGATCCGCATGCAAGACTTCGCTCAGGACGATATAAGCGTCCTTGCGGCTTGCGTCAGGATAAAAAGCCACGGGTTTCAACACGCAGTCAGAGCTCTTGCCTTCGGCCTGCATGGTGGAACTGCCGTCAAAACCCCAATAAGGCAGGTCACCAAGGGTAGGCGGATTTTCGAACGATTTCATGGTAGTTTTTCCGCGCAATTCAGGTACAGGTTTTCTACCGTCAAGCCAAATATATTCGAGTTTATATTTTTTCATGGTGGCTAGTAGATCTCCTTAATGTAAATAATATCTAAAGATTTACTCCCTGGGACAGCCTTAGCCGGTAAAACACATATCAGCGAACAGGCAGGATATCGTGTGCCGCACCTCTCGTCAAATCAAAGAAATCTCTCGACTGATTCTCTTTTTGTGATGCGACGGTTGCCCCCTTTGGACCTTCGCTTACCGCAATCATTGTCCTCGCATACCCCTGTTTATATGTGCTGCCAATTGGTGTAAGCTTTTTGGCTCAACTACCGAGGCCATAATGAATCGTGTAACCGCCATTTTGCCCGCGGCCGGACTCGGCACCCGAATGGGCGCGGAGACGCCCAAACAGTTTCTCTCGCTGGACGGCGTGCCCGTACTGCTCTTCACGCTGCGGCGCCTGGCGGCTTGCCCCGCGATCACCGATTTCATCATTGCCACCCGGGCCGAAGAAGTGGATTCCCTGGCGGCCAGTGTCTCGGGCATAATCTTGGCCGCCCGGTTCACGTGGTTCGCGGCGGCGATTCGCGCCAGGATTCCGTTGCCAATGCGCTCGCGGAAGTGTCTTCCGAAACCGACTTGATTCTGGTGCACGACGCGGTTCGGCCGCTGGTGACGCTCAGCCAGATCGAACGCGTGATCGCGGAGGCGGATGCCTGTGACGCGGCCATCCTGGGAATTCCGGCCATGGACACGGTGAAGGAAGTGAAGCGCGCCAGCCTGCCGACCGACGTGGCGCTGATTACGGCGACGATTCCGCGCGAACGCGTTGTCCTGGCGCAGACTCCGCAGGTGTTTCGCGCTTCGCTGCTGCTCGAAGCATTTGCCAACGCGCGCCAGGACGGAGTCTCAGCCTCGGACGAAGCGGGACTGGTCGAGCGCCTGGGCCGCGACGTCCACGTCGTGGTCGGATCGGAGCGCAACCTGAAGATTACTCGCCCGGGCGACATGGAACTGGCTGAATTTTATCTGCGCCAGGAGCGCGCGGGTCGATGACTCGCGCAGGAATCGGATACGATCTGCATCGCCTCGCCGAAGGCCGCAAAGCTGATTCTCGGCGGCATCGAACTTCCATTTCCCAAAGGGCCGGTCGGCCACTCCGACGGCGACGCGCTGGCGCACGCGATGTGCGACGCGCTGCTGGGCGCCGCGGGACTGGGCGACATCGGCACGCATTTTCCGGACACCGATCCGAAGTGGAAAGATGCCGCAAGCCTGCGATTTCTGGAGCACGTCCGCGATCTGCTCGCCGAACACCAATTTCGCATCGTGCACATCGACGCCATGGTCATCACCGAGAAACCGAAACTCGGTCCGCATTTTCCGGCCATGCGGGAGGCGCTGGCAAAGTCACTGGGAATCGCTCCGTCGACGATCAATCTGAAAGCCAAGACCAACGAAGGCGTCGACGCCATTGGCCGCGGCGAAGCCATTGCCGCGCAGGCCATCGTCACGCTGGATCGCTGAGCACGCGCAGCACTAATCATCGCCCAGGAATTCTGTGCCGCGAGTCCAGAACTCACGCTGGCGCAATCTTCTTGGTACTCAAAGATTCAGATGTTTCCGTCGCAATTAACTGTTGGAAGGAGTCACATCTCGATATGGATCGTCTTACCGGAATCCACGCCGTACGCGAAGCGCTCGAAGCAAACCGTCCGCTCGATTCCCTGATGGTTGCCAAGGGCACGCACGGCAATCGCATCGAAGAACTGGTGCGCCTGGCGCGGAAGATGGACGTGCCGGTGCGCTTTGAGGAGCGCATCCAGCTCGATCGCGCCGCCGGCACGCGCGAACATCAGGGCGTGGTCGCGTTCGTGGCTGCCTCGCCGGTGGCGAGTTTCGAGGATTTGCTTGAAACCGCGCCCGGAAGGAAGCGCACCGGGCTTGCTGGTTCTGCTCGACGGCGTCGAAGACCCGCAAAATCTTGGCGCCATCGTGCGCACTTCGCTGGCAGCCGGCGCGCAGGGCGTCGTCATTCCCGAACGCCGCGCCGCCGGACTTACGGATACCGTGGCGCGCGCATCCGCAGGAGCGCTGGCGCACCTGCCGGTCGCGCGCGTCAAAAATCTTTCTCGCGCCATGGAAGAAATGAAAGAAGCGGGCTACTGGCTGGTGGGACTCGACGAGCGCGCCAAACAGCTGCACACCGAAGTGGATTTCAAAGTTCCGTTGGCATCGTTCTGGGCGGCGAAGGCAAAGGACTGCACGCACTGGTCCGCGAGCGCTGCGATTTTCTGGTTTCGATTCCGACGACCGGCCCGGTGCGCGCGCTGAATGTTTCCGTCGCCGCGGGAGTCGTGCTCTTCGAGGTTGTGCGCCAGCGCGGCAGCGCACGAAAACTATCCACAGATGAACACAGATAGAAACAGATAACCACTAATAAAAACAAAGAAAGAATATAAGGATAAGCTAAATATCCAATGGGGATGCTTTGCTCTTGCCTCTACTCCTCTCAAAATGACTTTCAGTTTTAATTTCATCAGTTTTGGTTTTATCAGCTTTTAGCTGTGTTCATCAGTGTGCATCTGTGGCTGAAGAGCTTTTTCGTTTCTACTTGTCGTACTGAATCATCGAGAACACGTCGATTCCCGGCAATCTCGTGCGGCCATTCAGAAACGTCAGTTCGACGGCAAACGATGCGCCAACCACTTCGCCGCCCAGTTTGCGCACCAGTTCGACGGTGGCCGCGGCAGTGCCGCCGGTGGCCAGCAAATCGTCGCTGATCAGCACGCGCTGGCCGGGCTTGATGGCGTCGTCGTGAATTTCCAGCGTGTCCGTGCCGTATTCGAGCTGGTAGGTGACGGAAGTGGTTTTCCCCGGCAGCTTCTTGGGTTTGCGCACGGGAACAAAACCTGCGTTCAGGCGGTAGGCCAGCGCCGGCGCCAAAATAAATCCGCGCGCTTCGATGCCCACGACGACGTCCACGTTTTGCCCTCATAGTGTTCGCAAAGCTCGTCGACAAGGCTGTGGAACGCCGTGGGATTTTTCAGCAGCGTCGTCAGATCGTAGAAAAGGATTCCCGGCTTGGGATAATCGGGAA
Organism: uncultured Acidobacteriota bacterium; assembly: GCA_963825365.1. GTDB lineage: Bacteria > Acidobacteriota > Terriglobia > Acidiferrales > UBA7541 > Palsa-360. The sequence continues at coordinate 741,958 of CAWGSV010000005.1, forward strand.
CCTCTCGAATCAGTTCCTTCAGATGATTCATTCCGCTTGCTCCGCCTTTCCAAATGAACTGCCAGTTAAGAAGAGCTGCATCGCTCAAATCGCCCGCATCCACATGATTTCATTCATCACGTTCAATTGAAAACACATTTGCATAGTTTTGCAAAATATCAGCGTCGTGCTCGTCCAATCGATGCACGGCCGACATGAGTGGGCCTCGACGCAGCGCGTCTCGCAAAGACTTCATCTGTTCCGAATTTCCAATGGAATAAACTTCCACGCGCCCATCGGACAAATTTCTCACGTATCCGCTGACACCCAGGCCCACTGCCGTTCGCTTAACGAAAAAGCGGAAACCCACTCCCTGCACTCTGCCGGACACGTAAAATCGTTTGGCCTGCTTTTCCACGGCGTCACTTCACGCACAAACTTATTTTTGCAGCCGCGCGATTGTAGCAAAGCTACAGCGGCAACGGGACGGAAACTGCGGGCCAAGCACCCTTCATCGAACAACATTCGGCCGATGCCCTCCAGTAGCACAGGCTTCAGCCTGTGGATTTTGAATTCGCGCACAAGTAAAACCCACAGGCTGAAGCCTGTGCTACTGGAAGCCATCGCGATACACTATTGCTGGCCGCGGGAAGCACAATCCCTGGAGAATGCATCCAACAAATGGAAGCTCATTCCATGATTCTAAGGTCGAACATCTTGACGGCATGCTGCGCCCTCGCCCTGGTTCTGGCGTGCGCGCCCGTTTCGCTGCGCGCGCAAGGTGCCGGGCCGATGCAGCCGCCCGAGTCCAGCAAATTCCCAACGCCTCCTCGAACCAGCAAACCCGAGCCGCCCACGCTGCCGCCCGACGAAATCATTCGCCGCTTTGCGTCAAAAGAAGACGAAATGGTTCGCGCCATGAGGGGCTACACGTTTCAGAGGGATGTCCGCATCCAGGAGATTGGCCCCGATAACAAAGCCGCCGGCCAGCTGGAGATCGTCACGCAGCTGAAAATTACTCCTGACGGAAAAATGTTTGAGAAGCCGGTGAGCAGGCAGCCCTCGACGCTTCACTATCTGGATCTGCAGCGGGGGGATTCGGACCTTGTCGCTGCAACGCCAATGTTTCCGCTGACAACGGCGATGCTTCCGAAATACGAAATTAGCTATGGCGGGAAGCAGCCGCTGGACGACCTGAGCGTTTACTATTTCACGATAAAACCGCGCGCCCTGGAACGTGCCCACGCCTATTTTTCCGGCGTGATTTGGGTCGATGAGCAAGATTTGGTAATCGTAAAAACCATGGGCAAGTGGGTCACCGAGACCGGCGATGTCAGCGCTTCCGACGTCCCATTCACTGTGTTCGAAACGTACCGCCAGCAAGTGGGCAAAACTTTGTGGTTCCCCTCATACTCGCGCTCGGATGAAACTTTCGATTCCGGCGGCAACCACGTGCCTATCCGCATCATCATCCGGTGGACTGATTTCACTCCTCTAGCGGACGCGCCTGCGGGAGACTCACCTACAACGGAAAAGCCTGCCGATAACAAAGGAACAAATTAGGGCGCATTTATACCTGGATGAATCCTCGATACCGCTGCAGGTTCAGGATTTATTGTAGCCCGCGTCTTCAGACGCGGGTTTTCTGCGCAATTAGCGGAAAATCCTCGCGTCTAAAGAGGCGAGCTACAATACGGCGATCAGCTTCCGGGCTTGTGCAGGAGCGTAGGCTTATCGGGTTCTTCCGGTGTCTTATCCTTGGGCGCTTCTCCGGGCGGCGGAGCGGGCGCTTTGAGTGGCGCCAGGATCCACTTGAACCCGGCATCATAGTCCACCATGGCCATGGTGAGTTTTGTTTCCGGCGGAGTGATCGCCGGTAGCGCAGCCTTCAGAAAATCAACCAGGATGGCCGTTTCGCTTTTCTGGCTTTGTCCTTCCACGGCGAGCGTCATGGATTTCGCCTGCAATTCATTTACCGCGCGGAATTTCGCCAGACGCGAATCATTCTTTTGCATCAAGTCCAGAAGTTCAGGTTCGCCAGTGGCGCGGTTCTCAGGCGGATATCGAATCTCCATGAACGTTTTTGGTTTTCCTTTTTCAGGAGGATAGAGTTGGTTGTAAGCGGGGCGCAGAACGCGCGTCCGCCAAATATCCTTGCCAAGATCGTCCTGCTCGATGCGATAGTCGATGGTCCACACTTCCGGCCCGTAATCCTGCACGGTGCCCACCAGGACGATTCGAATTAGCGGTTCATTTTCGGCCAAATTGACTTTGTGGTGCAGCAGTGCGGCCACCTGGCGAACGCGCTCCAGCACGGAGATGCCGATGATCTCGATGTCGTCGGCTGCGGCGGAATCCAATGCACGGCCGGGGGTTCTCGTCGCGGCGGACACCAACCTGCGAAGTTCCTCATCCAGCCGTATGGGCGGCTGCGTGGAATCGGGCCGTACCCACTCGACCGCACCGAGCATTACGCCCATTCGAACCGCCGAGAGCATGGTTATGGCTGGGGCCAGCGAACCTGCCTCGCTGTGCGAATCCATCGCCGCCAAAATGATTGCACCTTTGGTCGCGCAAATCACCACACGTCCCTCGGCCAAATTCACTGCAACTTCCTGATCGCTCGCATCTTGCGCGAACGCCGGCGGAGAATGGAACCACGGATACACACAGATCAACACGGATAAAACCAAGGGCAACGGGGAGAAAGAAAAGCTGCGATTTTGGTGTTGAGTTACCATGATCGGCATTCCACAAACATAAATCTCTATCCTTATTGTTTCTATTGGTTTTATCCGTGTTGATCCCTGTGCATCCGTGGTTCCAAGAATTTTTGCTCGCGCGCAATGGCTTGCAGCGCCGTCAGGGCCACTACGCTGGCGATGTCTTCCGCGGAGCAGCCGCGTGAGAGGTCGTTCGCGGGGCGGTCCAGACCCTGCAAAATTGGGCCTATGGCCTGCGCGCCGCCCAGCCTCTCGACCAGTTTGTAGGCGATGTTCCCGGAATCGAGGTCCGGAAAAACCAGCACATTTGCGCGACCCGCGACGGGCGACCCGAGAGCCTTTACGCCAGCCACACTTGCAACCAGCGCTGCGTCGACCTGCAGTTCTCCATCCGCCGCAAGGTCCGGCTCGCGCGCTTTCAGAATGCGCAGCGCTTCCCTCACTTTTTCAACCCGCGCATGGCTTGCGGAGCCTTTGGTGGAAAAGGAAAGCAGCGCCACGCGCGGCTCGGCATCAAAAATAGCGCGCGCATTTTCCGCGGCGCCGCGCGCGATTTCCGCAAGCTCCTCAGGATTAGGGTCTGGCACCACGGCGCAATCGGCAAACAGCAGTGCTCCGCCAGGTCCCAACTGTAATCCCATGAGCTCCGCAATAATCATCAGGAAGAAACTGGAAACAAGCCTGGCATCCGGGGCAAGGCCGATCGAGTGCAGCGCCGCCCGCACGGTTTCGGCCGTGGTGTTTGCCGCGCCGCCCACGGTCCCGTCCGCATCCCCGGCGGCCACACTCAGCGCCGCGAAGTACAAGGGTTGCCGCGCGATGGCTCTGGCTTCGTCCAGCGAAACGCCTCGCGATCGCCTGCGCTCGTAATAAATCTGCGCGAAGGCCTCCGCGCGATCGCTCAACGCGGGATCCACAATCGAGACATCGCCCAACTTCACGTGCAAATCCGAGGCAAGCGAGCTGATGATTTGTTTTCTCCCAAGCAGGGTGATCTTCGCAAAGCCTTCCCGCGCGATCGCCGCAGCAGCGGAAACGACGCGTGCGTCTTCGCCCTTCCGCGAGCACGATCCGTTGTGGGTTGGCGCGCGCGCGCAACTTAAGCTTTTCAACCAGTGTGGTCACACGCCCAAGTTATCACAGGTTTGCGCGGCTCGCCGATTTCTGTAGAATGAATGCTCACACTTATCCATTTGCAGTGATAGCTTGGGGGCACGGGCTTCGGAGCCCGGCAGCGCACCTGGCCAGGGAAGGCGGACACCATTCGACACAAAGGCAAGAAGCTCAAGGACATTCTGGAAGCGCACGAGAAATTTCATAAAGGGCATCCCGGCGGAGAGCGCGCCAATCTTTCCGGCGCGAATCTTTCCGGCGCGGACTTGAAGAAGCGCGATCTGACCGGCGCAAATATGGTTGGATGCAACCTTCAGAAGGCCGACCTGCGCGGCAGCAAACTCAGCTTTGCGGATTTGAGCAAAGCGGATTTGCGAAAGGCCGACTTGCGCAATTGCGATTTTACGGAAACGAAGCTCGAAGGCGCGGACCTGAGCGAGGCCGATTTAAGCGGCACGGAACTCTTCCGTGGAGATTTGCGCTCGGCGAAATTGCACAAGACGATTTTGCGGGGGACGGTGCTGCGGCAGGCAATACTGCGCGGTGCGGATTTTTCCGGCTCGGACCTGGCGCTTGCCAGTTTTCGCGAAATCGATTTGACCGACGTAAAGATGGATGGCGTGGACTTGAAGGATGCAGTAGTCCGCGACAATCGCAATAGCTAATGCGGGGGTTTTAGTAGCACGGGCTTCAGCCTGTGGAGTTTTTGCGAGTTGCAAGAATTCAAACTCCACAGGCTGAAGCCTGTGCTACTATAGAACCAATCTATTTCCCGGTGGCGGTGGCAGAAGACTCAGCAGCCCCCGCACGGGCGATCCCCCGGCGGCGCACATCGATGCCAAGCCTCTTGATCTTCTGATTCAGTGTGGACAACGGAATCTGAAAATTTTCGGCCGCTTCCGTCTGATTCCATTCGGTGCGTTCCAGCATGTCGCAGATCACGTGTCGCTCAATCTCATCCATGATTTGAAACAAGGAAGCTTTGGAGCTGTCCGCGCCCGTGCGCGCTCCATGTTCGCCCGGCAGCGGGGGCATGAATTCTGAAAGTTGCAACCGCACGCCGCCAATCAGCTCCTTGGTGCTCACGCTTTCAGGCAATAGATCCACGTCCAGCAATTCATGCGAAGAAAGAACCACCGCCCGCTCCACAACGTTTTCCAGTTCGCGCACATTTCCCGGCCAGTCGTAATCCACGAGCAAGCGCAGCGCCGCCGGAGTGAAGCGCGCCAAAGGGCATTTATTTTCCTTGGCAAATATGTCCAGGAAATGGTCCAGCAAGAGAGGAACGTCTTGCTTGCGTTCGCGAAGCGGCGGCAGCGGAACTGCGATCACGTTCAGGCGATGATAGAGGTCTTCGCGGAAACGGCCTTCGCGCACCAGATTGAGCAATTGCACGTTGCAGGCGGCGATGATGCGCACATCGACTTTGATCGTTTCCGTCCCGCCCAGGCGCATGAATTCGCGCTCTTGAATCACGCGCAGCAGCTTTGCCTGCGTCTCCGGTCCGATGGTGGAAATTTCATCGAAAAAAATCGTGCCCTGATCGGCGACTTCAAAGAGACCTTTCTTGGAGGCCACTGCGCTGGTAAACGCGCCCTTCACGTGCCCAAAGAGCTGCGATTCGAGCAAGTCCACGGGAATCGACCCGGTGTTGATGGGCACGAAAGCCTTGTCCGCGCGCGTCGAGGCCGAATGAATGGCCTTGGCGATCAGTTCCTTGCCGGTGCCGCTCTCCCCGTGAATCAGCACCGTGGAGCGCGACGGGGCCACCTGCGCGACGAGGTCAAGCACGGCCAGCATTTTTTCACTCTTGCCGATAATGTTTGGGAAATTGTAACGCTGCTTCAGCGCGCGCTTGAGTTGGACGTTTTCCTCGCGCAGGCGACGACCTTCCACGGCTTGCGCCACTTGCACAAGCAACTCATCGTTGGACCACGGCTTGGTGATGTAGTCCTGCGCGCCGCTCTTGAATGCGGCTCGCGCCATGTCGATGGAACCGTAAGCGGTGATCAGGACCACGGAGAGATTGGGATCGCGCCGGCGAATTTCGCGCAGCAGATCGAGCCCGTTGCGGTCGGGCAGGCTGACGTCCAGTAGTACAAGATCGAAGGGCCTCTCATCGATCATCGCCAGAGCCGCTTCGCCCGTTTCGGCGCTCGCTGCCGAGTAGCCTTCCGTATTCAAAAGAAGTTCCAGGCCCTCGCGGATTTCCGCTTCGTCGTCAACAACCAGAATGGAGCCCTTAGACATGAACAGCTTTCCGCGCCACAGGAAATTCCAGCCGGAAGGACGTGCCCTTACCGGGCGTGGAGCGCACGTCCACTTTTCCGGCATGCTCCTTGACGATTCCGTAGCTCACTGAAAGTCCCAGGCCGGTGCCCCGCCCCAGTGCCTTGGTGGTGAAAAAGGGATCGAAAATTCGATTCAGATTTTCCTGCGGAATGCCGCCGCCGGTATCGATGATCTCAACCTCAACGGAGCCGTTGTGCGCCGCCGTGCGAATCTCCACCATGCCGCCGGCCGGCATGGCATCGCGCGCATTCAGGAAAAGATTCAGAAAAACCTGCTGCAGTTTATTGTTGGAGCCCAGCACCGACGGCAATTCCAGCTGGAGATTCCTGGTCACCTGCACTTGCGCCGCGCGGAAGGGATGCGCAACAAGCGTCAGCACTTCTTCCACCACGGCGTTCAAATTCACTTCCGTAAATTCGGCCGCGCCGGTGCGGGAAAAATTCAGCAAATTGTTGACGATTTCGCTGGCGCGAAAAGTCTGCTTGACCACTTTCTCGATCAGCTGGTGGCGCGGATCGCCGCTGGGAAGCTGCTTGGCCAGGATTTGAATGTAATTTGAGATCACCGCGAGCGGCGTATTGACCTCATGAGCAACGCCCGCGGCGAGCAAGCCGAGCGAGGTCAGTTTTTCGTTCTGGAAAACCTGTTCCTCAAATTGCATGCGCTGGGTAACGTCATCGAAAAGGATCAGCCGGCCGATGCGGTCTCCCGATTTTCCAACCAGCGGGGCAATGGAAACGTTGACCAGCAGGTTCCGGCCGTCGCGGTTCTGCATGGGAAATTTGTAGAGGCTGGAGACGCGATCGTCGCCCGCGCGCGCCGTAATTTCCGCCAGCAAGTCGGCAGGAAGCACGTCCTCGAGTCTGCGGCCCACTGCTTCCTCGCGCCGCACTCCAATCAATCCCTCAAGTTGCGTGTTCCAGGATTCCACCGCTCCGCCGAAATCCACGGCCAGCACGCCGACATTCAGCGATTCCACAATATTTTCCGAAAAATCCTTCAGCCGCTCGATTTGCCCGGCTTTTTGTTCCAGCGAGCTATATAGTTGCGCATTATCAAGCGCGATGGCCAGGTATCCTGCAATGGTATGAAGCAGCTCGACGTCCTCGCTCGACAGGAAATCTCCGTCCACCGTTTTCCCCAGGCCCAGCACCGCGATGGTGTGATCGCGAACCTGGCACGGAATGAAGTAGTTCAAATCCAGCTGGTCGAGCGTCTGCCTAACGGAAGGGGAAGACTCCCGGGCGGCGCGCGCCGATTCGTAAAAGAGAATGCCCTGCGCAAACGGTCTGGTCACCGCGTCGATAAAGCTCAGATCCAGCGCGCCTGAGTAGCGCACGCCCATGGAGCGCGCGATTCGAAGCGTGCCGGGGCGGCTCTCGTCCTCAATGAAAACTGCAAGCCGGTCCACGAGCAAGGCTTGTGATATTCGATCCATCACCGACGCCAGCATGGGATCGAGGCGCACCTCGGAGGTAAGCGTGCGGCCAAATTCAATCAGCGTGCGGCGATAGTCCAGGCGATCCCTGTAAAAAAAGCGGTCCAGGCGCATTTGAATCCAGTCGCGAAAGGGCTGAAATAAAAATGCCGCCACAACAATGGCAATCACTCCGCCCATCGTTCCGGAAGGCCATGCGGTGTGAAACAGCGCTCCGATCAGTGCCACAATGGCGATGTAAACCGCCACTACGCCGCCGCTGGCAGCCGTATAAGCCAGGCCGCGCTTGAAGATGATGTCCACATCCATCAGCCGGTAACGGATGATGGCGTATCCAAAACTCAGCGGGATGAGCGCCAGGGAAATCGCTGAAAAATTCATCCACGGCCGGGGCACCACTCCCAGGAAGAAGGGCACGATGTAAAGCAGCAGAAATGGAACGATGCCAGCCAGCGCTCCACCAGTGACCCACTTCAACTGCTGGCGAAGAATTCCCGACGATGCGCGCCGGTAGCTGGTTACGAAAACCAAGGCCGCCAGCAGGAAATAAATCCCCAGGCAGGCCAGGTCCAGACGGTCCAGAGTATTTCGCGCGTCGATAGACGGCATGAAACCCAATTCGCGAACTCCAACCAGAATTCGCACCAGCAGGAGAATCGCAGGCACTCCGTAAATTGCGCCCAGAATTGCACCGTGGCCCTTGGAAACAGGGCGGCGTTCCGGAAACACCAGCGCAAAATGCAAGAGCAAAGCGGGCTGCAGCAGGCGGGCCACAATCGCGGACCAATATATTTCCCAGTCGAAAGGAGTGAGCTTGCCTGTGTATTGAAAAGAGTACAGAACGAATGACGCCAGGCAAAAAATGTAAAAATGCACGGCGCGCGTTGCGTTCCAGCGCCGGGCAAAAATAAACAAGCCGATAAAGAGGTAGAGGATGCCCACAAAGCTCAAGTAATTTTCAATGGAGGCGGGCCGAGCGGCCGGCTGGATGACCAACTGCACTTCAAACTGTTTGCCGCCCCGCACAATCTGGTAGTGGGCCAGCGACCACAGTCCGACGCGCCACAAGCGTTTGGTGACATCGATGGAGCCATGGATCGGCGCATCATTGATGGCGATAACGCGATCACCAGTTCGAAGCCCGGCATTGGCGGCGGGAGTATTGGGTGCTACATGCCAGGCAACCACTCCGGATGGGCTTTCAATCCACGAAACGCCATCATCGGGCGCCGTGAACATGGAGCGTTGCTGGAAATTGATGATGCCGAAGACGATCGCCGCGAGTGTTGCCAAGGCAAGAACCGCCGCGCCCAACCGAACGCGAAGGCTGTCGTTAAACGGAGCGCTCACCGGTTATCCCCAAAAAGTGCCGACAGAACGAAAAGCGTGCAACCGTGCTTCCAAATTATATAGGTTATCTGAAACTAATAACCATATGAAAATAAATAGAATACAAGCAGTTCCATCGGGGGACGGTTGATGGAAGGCTGCACCGTCCATTTTATGGAAGGTGCACTCTTGTTTTTAATAGGCCCTGCCGATCTAAAACTGGAAGCTCACCCCACCCCGGAACGATCGCAAAATCGGCGCCAGAGTCATGCGCGAATCCTGCGCATTCACCGTCACGTAGCCCTGCGCCAAAAGATTGCTGAAATCCGCCAGGGCTTCCCAGCGGCCATTTAACCCAGGCAGAGGCTGGCGAATTGAAACGTGCAGATTAGGATCCACCTGATAGGCCGCCTCGCCAAACTGGTCCATGCGGGACAGCGCTGAACCGGAGATCCACTTGTAGCTAGCCGAAACCTGCGTTCCAGATTGCGGAATCTTGCCGGAAATGCGGGCCGCCACGCTGTGATGGTTGCTGGTCTTGAAGCTGTCACGCAGGTCGGGCGATGCGGTATTCAGCGCGCTTCCCGGGGTAAGAGCGCCGGCCCAGGCATAGATCGCGGCAATATCCCAATCGTTCGAAAGCTTTTGGCGATAAGCCGCCCGGGTGGCCCAGGAACTGGAATTGCCGCCATCATAGAGGAACGCGCTCGAAAATGCGTCCTGGACGAACTCAGGGCTTGCTGTAGCGCCCATGCCGAAGATGGCCTGATTCCTATCCGAATCGTGGAACGCGGCAACCTCAAAGGTTGACTGGCTGCTCAACTTTCGTTTCAAGGAAACTTCCTGATGCCAACCAGCCTCCAAAACCGGGCTGCCATTGTGAAATAGAACCGGCGGGAGGCTATCAAGTTCGTCGATTGCCGATTTCAGCGCGCCTGTACGTCCCCACTGTTCCGAAGGAGGATTTGCGGCCACCAGAAAGGAGGCCGTCAAGCTGGGAGCGAGCTGGGCATCCAGCTGCATGTGTGGGCGCAGCGAAGAAGTCGAGCCAACGATGCCGGCGCGGATATACTCCGCTCCCGCGGCCAATTGCAAACGGTCGCTCAGCGCAAGATGCTGGGTGTGATCGAGTCGCAGGCCTTGAAACTCCATCCCCTCGGGGCCAAACATGGATTGACGCCAAATGAAAATAGTTTCCGGACCGTCTTGGCCATTCCCCGAAGGCAGCCAAACGCTGGCAAACGAACCCGACGCTTGTCTGTCATAACTCATCTGTCCAGCAACCAACACATGCCCCAGCTTGCCAATCTGCTGATCGTAGGAAAAGGCGGTGGCCGGAGCGCTCGGGAAATTAGAGGCGGATCCAGGGCGAACCATGCCGTTGGTTACCTCGACCAAGGCGCGGGGACGCTGAGCGCTGGGCAGATCCCCGCCAATCGTAGCGGAAACGATCTGATTGCCGGTGTCGTCCCACTGCAGAATAGTGCGCGTGGCTGTCGAGGAACGCAGCACCCACTTCCAATCGTCCTGCTCGGCGGGTGCATCCGACTTGCGGCGCAAAGTATCCAGTGAAGAAAAAACAGTTTCGACTTGCACGCGCAGAAGGGTGGTCAGATTGGACATGACCGCGACATGCCTGTCCATGGTCGGCAGGAATCCCGCCACGGAAACGCGCACATCGTAATTACCGGGCTTGAGGTGATTCGAAACAAATGCCCCATGCTGATTGGAAAGGAATTGAGCGATGATGCTGCCGCCATCTTCGGAAATCAGCCAGATGCTTGCGCCCATCTGCGGCGTTCCGGAGGGATCCAGAACTACGCCCGAAATCGTCCCATACCCCGGCTTGGCTGCCGACGAAGCGGCCAAGAGCAGCACTGCAACCATGACCCAGCCCGAGGTTCTATAGATCAACTTCATGGGGACTGGTTACCTTCCTGTTGCTCCGCTCGCTGCCACTTTCTCAACCACAGCGGGAGGGGTAACGGAGAACTCCGCGGTACGCGTAACTGACTGGTTAGCCACCAGATCAGTTGCTTGAATTTCCAGTTTATATTTCCCCGGGGGCAAAGTCTTTGGCGGGATCACTTGTTCAACGGTAATCTGCTCGCCATTCTGCTGGATCTGATCGCCCGTCTTGACTTCGTGGGACACCAATTGGGTTCCCTGAGTCACCTTGAAGTCCAGGGAAACGTTGTTCTTGTGCGTCTTGTCGTCAACCTTCAAATTATAAAACTGAAGGTAGATGTCCATTGCCTGATCCGCATGGAATTCCGAGTCCAGCTTTGGCCGAACCTTGGTCGAGCCCAGCACAAATTGCCCGACGCCCACATCCTTGGATGAGACTGGTTCCATTTGGTCGGCAAGAATCAGTGAACTGGCTTCCAGCTTGTCGTCTGGGATGGGAGAAACCGCCAGGCGCGTATTCACCACGCCCACGTTCCCGCTGTTTACGTCTTTGATCACCAAATCGAGCTTGTACAGTCCGGGACGCAAAGGCACGGCCTTCTGATAAATGGAAAATCCTTTCAGTGAAGGCTCCAGCAAGGAGTCTGGAAAGTCGCGCTGGATCACGTCCTCAAACGTTTGGATCACCCGCCCGGTCATGGAGCTGATTCGTCCAAACAAATTGAGCGAGGCGGATTGCACGCCATCGCGATCGCGAAATGTCATTTGCTTGTTTTGAATTTGCACGGTCACGGGCACAAGAATCGTGTCGCCGGTGATGCGCATGAAATCGAAGCGGTAGTCGAAGGAAATCTGGTTGCGAAGAATACGCGAGCTGACCACTTCTTCAAGATCCTTGAATTTTACAGGAGGCGGAGCTTGCACTTTCACGAATTGCTCAAGCCGCGTGAATTCTTCATTGCTATCGAGATTGTTCGTTCCCGCAGGCCCCAACGGCGCGGTGGAACCATCGGTTCGCGTGAAGCGCTGCGCTTGCGTGGACATTCCCATCGATTCCAGCAAGCTTGGCCCGCCTCCGGGAACTTCTGCCATGGCGTCTTTTTCGCCGGGGTTATTGGTGATGTGATATTCGCCTGTGCCGGTGGGATCCACAAACTCGATGGTGATGTTTTGTCCAATCCCTTCCATATAGTGGTAGTTCCAATCGTCGAATCCGTAGACCGTTGTTTGTCCGCCGCCTTCCGACATGGGACGGTCGTAGGTACTTCCGGCGGAATGGGACTCGATGCTGTCGGGCGGGCCCCACATGATATACATCCGGCCGCGATCCGTTCTCCATCCTGGTATGCCTGAAGAGAACCGCTCGTTGGCGTAGGCTATCCTGCGGTAGTGCTCTTCCTTGAATTCGTTTTCGACGGTATCCGGCGTGGGGTCGCGCCTCTGCCAGAATCCCTCAATAAACTGCTCGCGCTCTTCATTGGTTTGCAATTGCAAGAACGCGGAACGCTCTTCATTGGTGATGATGTAAGGGACTTCCTCATCCAGCCATTTCTTGTAAGGAGTGGCAAGCTCTTTTTCGAGCTTCCTCAAGTTTTTCTTGCCCTTGTTGTCATCCTGCTTCTTTTTTCCTGAATTCTGCTGTTTGTCGGGTGCAGCGGCGTCCTGACCTTTGTCCTGGGCGTAGGAATACACGCTGAAAGGAAGGAGCAACGCTCCGCCTATCAACAGGATCAATGACATACGTCCCAAGCGGTTCATATGCGTACCTCGTCCCTGATTCGGAAGCTGAATTCTATCCCTAGGGTTTGCAACCGTCAATCAATGGATTCTTCTCGAATCATTTCACGCCCGGCGGGTCTTCCCCGCGCACTTCTCCAGCCGAGCGATGGTCGATGCATACTAAGAACTAAAGAAAAGCTGCCGGGTTGCCTCATATTTGCAATGTTTCCCCTGCTCCTGCATCCGCCATGCGATTGAAATGGAAGCTTCGACCGTAGATACACTTCCTGCGATTCCCATTAGAATTGAGACAAATGCGCTGTTGAACTCGATTGATGACAAGATCAAGGCAAATTCCTTTCCTCCACGCTCAATTGACTGTAAAATTCAGTGTCGGGCGGGTCATGGTCTGCTTACCTCCCCGGCCGCCAATATTGCGGCCCTGCACGCAATCCTTGAGAACCAAGCACGATTAACGGTCACAAAGAGAAACTTTTGAAGGCTTCTCTACGTAAGATTTAAGAAGGTCCAGCGGAGGAAGTTACCCGGAACACAGGACCATAGCCGCAATCACATGAAGACCTGGCAAAAAATCGGGATTGGCGCGGGCGTCGCGGCTGTATTAGCTGGCGCAACATGGATTGCCGTTTGGCAGATCAACAAGGGCGTAGTCACCGTTCAGACAGCCGCCGCAGTGCGTCAGGATTTGAATTCCGTGGTTACGGCCTCCGGCGAAGTTAAGCCGCTTACCTACACGAATGTTCTTGGGGAGGGCATTGGCAAGATCACGGACATTGCCGTGAAGGAAGGCGATCACGTCAAGAAAGGAGACGTGCTGCTGCGCCTGGAAAGCGTGCAGCCCGCGGCTGACGTCAATGCGCAGCGCGCCGGCATCTCCTCCGCTGAAGCCGGAGTAACCTCCGCCGAGGCCAACGATGTATCTTCTCAAGCGGACATCAAGTCCCGCGCGGCGGACCTGGAACACGCGAAACTCGATTGGGAACGCGGGCAGCTCCTGTTCAAGGGCGGCCTGATCCCCAAGCAGGACTACGATACTCGCAAGGCCGCATACGATAGCGCCGTGGCCGCATTGGCATCCGCGCAGGCCCGCGCGGAGCAAGCTCGCGCGCAACTCAGCCAGGCACGTTCCGGACTAACACAGAATCAAGCCATGCTGGACCGCCTGAGCGACATCCTGCAAAAAGACCACCTACACCGCGCCAATCGATGGAGTGGTAACGTATATTGCCGTACGTGTTGGCGAAAATGTGGTGCCGGGCATCCAAAATGCCACCGGAAGTTATCTCATGACCATTTCCGATATGTCCGTGGTGACCTCGGAAGTCATGGTGGATGAAACCGACATAGTGAGCGTGAAGCTGGGGGAAGACGCGGAAGTTACCATAGACGCGATTCCCGGAAAATTCTTCAAGGGAAAAGTGACCGAAGTCGGGACACAGGCTGTATTGCGCAGTTCGGGCCTGGCTTCCACGCAATCCACCACGGGCAATCAGGAAGCGAAAGATTTCAAGGTTGTGGTGACACTGCAAAATCCGCCGGGTGGGCTGCGTCCTGGCCTCTCCTCGACAGCCAAGATCAATACGGCGCAAAAGAAAAATGTAATGACCATCCCCATTCAAGCGCTAGCGGAACGCACCAAAAAAGATCTGGACGAAGCCGCAAAAGAAAACGGCCAGGATTCCGTCACTCTGGCGGCGGAGCGCCCTGCCGCCGGATGCAGCCACTGACGGCACCCGCTCCACTTCGTCGCTCGATAAGAACCCGGCCATTCAAGGCGTCTTTGTGGTCCGCAATAAACGCGCGCAATTTGTGCCCGTGGCAACCGGAATCACCGGCGTCACTGACATTGAAGTCTTGAACGGCCTGCAAGAAGGCGATCAAATCATCACCGGAAGCTACAAGACTCTGCGCACGCTCAAACCTGACGCGCGCGTCAAAGTGGACAACTCCACGCCCAAAGCGGCGGACGAAAATTAAATGAATATTCGCGCAGGATCGAGGAACTGAGGAATGTCCGAGCGAGCCGTCTCACAGCGATTCCTTTCGTCAGGACCTTGTCGATCAGGGAGTCGCCATCCTGGCGGAAGATCTCTGGAAGACCTACGAAATGGGCGGCGGAAAAGCTGCACGCCCTGCGCGGCGTGGATCTCACCATTCTCCGCGGCGAGTACGTAGCCATCATGGGGCCATCGGGATCAGGGAAATCCACGCTCATGAATCTGATCGGCTGCCTGGATACTCCCACTTCCGGAAAATATTGGCTGGCTGGGCGACTCGTGAGCGAACTGGACGACGACGAGCTTGCCTACATCCGCAACAAGGAAATCGGATTTGTGTTTCAGACATTCAATCTGTTGCCGCGCGCCACGGCCTTGCACAATGTGGAGCTGCCCATGATTTACAACGGCACGCCTTCGGAAGAACGCCTGGCGCACGCCGAAACGCGCGCTGCTGGCAGTCGACCTCGGCGAGCGCATGCTGCACAAGCCCAATGAACTTTCCGGCGGGCAGCGACAGCGCGTGGCGGTTGCGCGCGCCCTTGTGAATTCGCCTTCCATCGTGCTGGCCGACGAGCCCACTGGAAATCTGGACTCCAAGACCGGCGATGAAATCATGGCGCTGTTCGCGCGTCTGCATGGCGAAGGCAACACCATTCTTGTGGTCACGCACGAGAACGACATCGCCCGGCGGGCCAACCGCATCATTCACGTTCGCGACGGCAAAGTTGAAAAGGATGAGCCGGTCACGCACTAACTCCCGCCGACCATGCGAATAATTCTTACGGATTCTGACCGATGAGGACTCCCTAGCGTGCGTGCGCGAATCTTCAGATTCGTTTCAATCGTGCAGTCGATTTTGTTTGCGGTGCACTTCTATCTCTATTTGACATGGATGTTTTTCGTGGGCACCGCGAATTCTTCGCGCACCCTCGAACTGCGCGTTGCCCTGGCTCTTTTATCCATTGCTTTCGTGGTGGCCTCCATCCTGTCGCGCCTCTACTTCAATATCGCCATGAGAGCTTTCTACATCGTGGCTTCCGTGTGGCTGGGCTTTGTAAATTTCTTCTTCATGGCCGCGTGCGCGTGCTGGATCGCGTACGGCGTGCCGCTGCTGTTTGGAGTGCACCTGGAAAAGCGGACGCTTGCTTTTGTGTTTCTCGGCCTGGGCCTCCTCGCTGGAATTTCAGCCATCGTGAATGCGGCGTGGACCCGCGTCGTGCGCGTCACCGTCAGGTTGCCCAATCTCCCCGCCGCATGGCGCGGACGCACTGCCGCCCTCATCAGCGATCTGCACCTCGGGCACGTCCGCAACGACGGCTTCCTCCGGCGCATCGTCCGCAAACTTTCGCAATTGCAACCCGACATTTTATTTATCCCCGGCGACATGTTTGACGGAACAATCGTGGACTTCGATCGGCTGGCCAAGCCGTGGGCTGAATTTTCCGCTCCCTTGGGTTCTTATTTCATCGCAGGCAATCACGAGCAGTTCTTCGGTCCTGACACATTTTTCGATGCCGTCAGACAATGCGGAATCCGCATCATCGAAAATGAAAAGATCGTTGTCGATGGATTGCAAATCGCCGGAGTTCATTATCTTGATTCGCGGAGTATAGACAGATTTCAATCCATCCTGCAGAAGGCCGAACTGGACCCCAACGTGGCCAGCATTCTGCTCATTCACGAGCCAAACGCCCTGCCCATTGCCGCGGAGGCTGGCATTTCCTTTCAAGTTTCCGGACACACGCACCGCGGGCAATTCTTTCCCTTCACGAAAATTGTTTCGCGCATCTTTGGAATATACGCCTACGGATTGCATCGTTTTGGCGACCTTCAGGTGTACACTTCCTGCGGCGTAGGCACCTGGGGTCCTCCCATGCGCCTGGGCTCCAACCCCGAAATTGTCCTCATTCGATTCGAATAGACCGCTGCGTCGCGCAAACGGCGGGCCTGCGATGTTCAAAGCCTGCAATGCATTTTGGGAAGCCTATGTGAGCCCGAGGGAGCAGTGTTTCATTATGGTATAAATTCAGTGCTCATCCTTTACCCACATGTTTGCAGCGCGCACAAATTGGCTGCTGGAGACGAACCGTTTGACGCGCGCTCTCGAAGAGCACCGCAAAAGCGGCAAGCAATTATTGGATTTGACCGCGTCGAATCCCACCGAGTGCGGGCTTGCCTATCCGGAGCGCGAAATTCTCGCGGCGCTTGCGATCCGCGCGCGCTTAACTATCGCCCCGAGAGCAAGGGTTTGCTGGAAGCGCGCGAAGCGGTGGCGGAATATTATGCCGGCCGCGCTGGATTTTCCGCTCCGCCATCTGCTGCGAGCGTCGATCCGGAACGCATTCTGCTGGCCTCGGGAACCAGCGAAGCATACACGCACATATTCCGCTTGCTGTGCGAAACGGGCGACGAAATTCTGGTTCCCGCGCCCAGCTATCCTCTCTTTGAATTCCTGGCCGATCTGGCTGACATTCGCCTGGTTCCCTACCCGCTGCTTTACGATCACGGCTGGCAGATTGATTTCAATTCATTGCGCGCCGCGCTCACGCCGCGTTCGCGCGCCGTGCTGATCGTGCATCCCAACAATCCCACAGGATCATTCGTCAAACCTCGCGAAGCCGCCGAACTGGCCGAAATTTGCGCCGCGCGCGAAATGGCCATCGTGGCCGACGAAGTGTTCCTCGATTACTGCAAGCGGCGCCGCGCCGGGACATACTTTCGCATTTCAGAATACGGCGCTCACATTCACGCTCAGCGGCCTTTCCAAAATTTCCCTGCTCCCGCAAATGAAACTTGCCTGGACTGTGGTGAGCGGCCCGGACGCCATCGTACAAACGGCCGTCGACCGCCTCGAAATCATCGCCGATACTTTTCTTTCACCGAGCACGCCGGTGCAACTTGCCTTGCCAACGTTCCTCTCGCTTCGTCAACGACATGCAGGCGCAATTGCAGCGGCGAATTTCCGCAAATCTGTCCGCCCTGGATGAAATGTTGCGCGAATCGAAATCACTCACGCGCCTCGATCATGAAGGCGGCTGGTACGCCATCCTGCGCGTCCCGGTCACCGCAACGGACGACGACCTCACCGTCGCTCTCCTCGAACGCAACTCTGTGCTGGTCCACCCCGGCCATTTTTTCAATTTTTCGCGCGAAGGTTTTCTGGTACTCAGCCTGATAACGCCCGAAAAACAATTCCAAGAAGGCGTGATCGGATTACGCAGATTTTTTGATACCTGAGCCCATGCGAACTTGGAGCGCCAACCCCCGGGGAATTGTGGGTGACGTGTGGCGCTCCATTCGCCCAAAATGTTGGCGATACTGAAAAGCCAGACGAGTGATAGACTGCGAATATGACACCCAAAAAAAGATCTAAAAATAAGAAGGCCAAACCCAAGAAAGTCTTGAGGAAAAAACCGGCGCCCAGGAAAATTGCGCGCAAGAAGAAAGCGGCGCCAAAAAAACGCAAGGCGCGAGGAAAGAGTCAGAGCGCGGGAACAATCGCCTTCGAATCCCGCGGACTGGGAGCGAACTCGGGCGGGCAATCAGGCGACTTGCAGGGCTTGTCTAACATTGCCGGTGCGGATTCGGAGAGCGTGGACGAATTGCTCGAAGAAGGGAACGCATTCGAGGCCGAAGCCGTGGAAGGCGCCGAAAACGCTCCCGATGCCGATCGAGGCGGAATCAGGACCCGCGAGGTCCCGGAAGACGACGTCCCAGATGAATATTTAGATACGGAAAAGTAGTTCGGCCAACCTTCCCAAGTCGCCTGCGGGCGAATCCTTCAGGCTTCCGCGTCAAGGACCACCACAGGCTGGTAGGTGCGAGGGACGACGGCTTCAGCAATTGCGATGAGGCGCTCCTCGTGGCTGAAGACGCGCAGGCGCGCGGGCTTCCATTCGCCGGAGTTCAGTTCCGAGGTGGCGCCTTGCGCGGCGCTGGCGCGGCCCGGCTGGATTTGCGCGATCTGTATGTTGAATTTTGAGCCGTGGCGCACGCGCTGTTCGAGCGGCGGCGGGATCGTCACGCTGGGAAGCTCCGGCAGCAGCCGCTCCAGAGGAATCACGTATCGCGCGAGGTTTCCTTCCTTGGCGGCGCGTTCCAGGTCATCCAGGCTGGCGGCCTGGTCCAGGGTAAATTCACCGACCGCGGTGCGAGTGATTTCAGCGAGGTGCGCGCCGCAGCCCATGGCTGCGCCCATATCGTGCGCGAGCGAACGGACGTAGGTGCCGGATGCGCACTCGATGGAAACTTTGGCCAGCGACCCGGAAACTTCGTTGACGTGAAAATCGTAGACTTCGATCTCCACCGCTTTTAATTCGACAGGTTTATTCTCGCGCGCCAGCTTATGCGCCGGGCGGCCGTGAATCTTCTTGGCGGAATAGGGCGGCGGCATCTGCGCAAAGCGGCCCACGCTCGCGGAGGCGAGCCGTTCGATTTCCAGCGCCATCGAGTTGCGGAGCAGTGTCCGGGCCGGCGGGCGCGCCATCGGCGTCATACGTGTCCGTGGCAAAGCCGAATCGGAAGGTGGAGTTGTATCGCTTGCGGCGGCCCACATAAAAACGGGCCAGGCGCGTGGCGCGCCCGAGGAGCATGACCAGGACGCCGGTAGCCAGCGGATCGAGCGTGCCGAGATGGCCGATCTGATGAAAGCCCACGATGCGGCGCACGGCATCGACCACATCGTGCGAGGTCTTACCGCGCGGCTTATCGACGACCAGAGCGCCGTCCAGCGGCGCGGGTTGCGGTTTTTTTTGCATGTTTCGTGTAGGACAGGCTTCAGCCTGTCTGGTCTTGATTTCTGTGATACCAGCGAGAGTCAAAAGAAGACAGGCTGAAGCCTGTCCTACTCACGGGGCGGATTCTTTGCCTGCTTCAAGAGGTCTTCGATGCGCTGTCCGTATTCCTCGGAATGATCGAGCGTGAAATGAATTTCAGGCGCGCGGCGCAGCTGGATTCGTTCGGTAAGCTGGTGGCGGATGTAGCCGACCGCCGCAAAAAGCCCGCGGATGGTGCTCTTCTGCTCGGCTTCGCTGCCCATCACGCTGACAAAAACGCGCGCGTGCTTCATGTCCGGCGTCACACGAACCTCGGTGACCGTGACCAACCCTTCGATGCGCGGGTCCTTCAATTCGCCCGCCACCATGATGCTCAACTCGTGGAGAATTTCTTCCGCTACACGTTTATGCCGAATTCCCGCAACCGTCATTTTCGTCTCACCAGATATAAAAATAAAAAATTGCCATCGCTATGCAATGAATAATTCCGCTACAGAACTTCCAGTTCGTGGCCGACCAGATCGCGGCCCAGGTGGCTTTCGGAATCCGCCAGCACCGTGCGCAAGGTTTGTTCGAGAAATCCGGCGTTATTGGCGAGGCTCACGACGCCAACCACCGAGCGCTGCCAGGAATCCTGCCCTTCCAGTTCCGCCACGGCCACATTGAATTTCCCCCGCAGCCTGTCCTTCAAGCTGCGGAGCACCTGCCGCTTGTCTTTGAGCGAGTGCGCCTCGGGGATATAAATTTCCAGGGTGAGCAGACCGATCGGCATCTTCATCCCTGCGAACGCGTGGAACGCAGGCTCCGGTAAGGGAGCCGAACACGACTTCAAATTTCAGCGAGCACTTGCTTAACAAGCTGCGAAAAAACTCGCACCATGTCATTCCGAAGGGCGGCCTTTGCCCGAAGAATCTGCTTTTTCTTGGTAACCCAGAAGAAAAGCGGATCCCTCGCTTCGCTCGGGATGACAAAAAAGTACTCTTTCCGCAGCCAGTAAAACCCTATCAGGCCGTGGCTTCCGCCAGCAAAATTTTCTGCATGTGGAAGCATTCGAGGACATCCCCGACCTTGAGATCGGCAAAATTGGAAACGGTCGCGCCGCATTCAAACCCGGTGCGCACTTCGTTCACGTCGTCCTTGAAGCGGCGCAGTGAAGTGATTTTTCCTGTGTAGACCACGGCGCCGTCGCGCAACACGCGGACTTCGTTGTCGCGTTTGAGAACGCCGTCCACAACATAGCAGCCCGCGATCATTCCCACGCCCTTTACGCGGAACGTGTCGCGCACTTCGGCGCGGCCCAGATGCGTTTCCTTGAAGACGGGCTCCAGCAATCCCGTCATGGCCTTGCGGATTTCGTCGGACACTTCGTAAATAATTGAGTGCGGCCGGATCTCAACGCCTTCGCGCTGCGCCAGATCGGCGGCTTTGCGATCGGGGCGAACGTTGAACGCCACCACAATCGCGCCGGAAGCGGATGCAAGCAGCACGTCGTTTTCGGTCACCGCGCCGATGCTGGCGTGAATGATCTTCAGCTTCACGCGGTCATCGGAAAGTTTCGGCAGCATTTCGCTGAGCACTTCCACCGAGCCCTGCACGTCCGCCTTGATGATCAGCGGAAGCTCCTTGACCTCTCCAACACGGAGTTGTTCGTGCAACTGATCCAGCGTGATGCGTGCTCCCGCGGACCGCGCCAGGCTTGCTTCGCGCAATTTTCCCTGGCGGAATTCCACGATGTGCCGCGCGCGCGCTTCGTCCGCAACCTGAAACTGGTCGCCGGCTTCCGGGGCGCCTTGCAAGCCGAGCACTTCGACCGGCGTGGATGGCCCTGCACTTTTCACGGGGCGGCCATGATCGTCAAACATGGCGCGAACCTTGCCGTAAACCGCGCCGCAGATGAAAACGTCTCCGGCATTCAGCGTCCCGGTCTGCACCAGAACGGTGGCCACGGGACCGCGTCCCCTGTCCACTCGAGATTCAAGCACGGTGCCCGCGCCGGGAGATTTCGGATTGGCCTTCAATTCCCGCAAGTCCGCGACGAGCAAGAGCATTTCCAGCAGCTTGCTCAAATTCTTTTTCTGTTTCGCGGAGACTTCCACCATCACGGTGTCTCCGCCCCATTCTTCGGGCATCAGGCCGCGCTCGGAAAGCTGGCGCTTCACGCGCTCCGGCTCCGCGCCCGGTTTGTCGATCTTGTTGATGGCCACAACGATGGGCACGCCCGCTGCCTTGGCGTGGTCTATGGCTTCCTGCGTTTGCGGCATCACGCCGTCATCGGCCGCGACCACCAGCACTACGATGTCCGTGACCTTTGCGCCGCGCGCGCGCATGCGCGTGAAGGCTTCGTGGCCCGGCGTGTCGATAAACACCACTTTACGTCCGTCGATGTGAACCACCGAAGCGCCGATGTGCTGTGTGATTCCGCCGGCCTCTCCCGCGGCGACTTCCGTCTCGCGGATGGCGTCCAGCAAACTGGTTTTTCCGTGATCGACGTGGCCCATTACGGTGACCACAGGCGGCCGCGGCACAAGATTTTCGGGCTTTTCTTCGAGAGCAACTTCGCGAACAACATCTTCCTCGAAGGTAATGACGTTGACGATGCCGTTGAATGCTTCCGCAAGGCTGGTGGCCGTGGGCGTGTCGAGCGCCTGGTTGATGCTGGCAAAAATTCCGCGATCCAGCAGGATTTTCAGAACGTCCTTGGCGCGCACATCCAGTTTTTCCGCCAAGTCACGAACCGTGACTCCCTCGGTAATTGTAATTTGACGCGGCTCGCGCGGCGGCGGCGCGGGAGCGCGCTCAATCTGCGCGCTGCGGCGCTGCTCGCCCACGCCCATGCGGGCGCGCACCGGGTGCAGCTTGCGCTCGCCCTCTTCAAAGCGCTTCTCCATCGTGGGGCGCGCGCGGGCTGCAGGCTTACGTTCGTAAATCGGCTTGCCGGGCTCCGCCTTGGGCGGAGTCTTGTCCGGCGGCAAAAGCGTTCCTGAGCGGCCACCGGGACGCGGAGCTCCAGGGCGCTCATGCGATGGCTGGCCGGGTCGTCCGGCCGGAGGCTGGCCTGGACGGACTTGTCCCGGACGCGCCGGGAATCTTGAGGGAGGCCCACCTGGCCTTGCACCGGGCACAGGCCTTGGCACTGCTGGCGGATTGACGCGCGCACCGGGAGGCAAAGGATTCCAATTTGGTTTGGGAGGCGCCGGCTTGGAGGGCACGGCTGGCCGCGCTGCAATAGGTTTCCCCGTGCCTGGAGCCGCGGAAGTTGCATGGCGCGGAGCTCCGTGCGCTGGCGAATGTGGCGGTTTTGCACCTGCGGGACCGAGCTTGGCCGCTTGCGGAACCGACGAACGCACCGGTTGAACGGGAGGACGCACCGCAGGCTTGGTAGCAACTGGTGTTGGCGCAGGAGAAACTTTGGGAGCCTCGACGGGCGGAGCGACCACCGGCTTTGATACGACTGGTGGCGGAGCTACCACTACGGGCTTTGCCTCTACCACCGCACTGGCAGGAGGCGGCGCAGGGCGGCTGGGCTCGGGTACAACGGGAACTGCGGGCGCAACAATCGCGGGTGGAGGTGGAGGAGGAGCAACGGCGGCAGGCTTCATGCGAGCCGCTCTGGCAGCCGCATCCTTCGCCGCTTTATCCGCTACGGCCTTTTGTTCGGCCTGTACTTCCGCTTCGGCCATGGCGCGAAAGTGCTCGCGCACTTTTACAGCGGCCTCTACTTCGATGGAACTGGAATGCGTCTTTTTCTCGGTTACTCCGGCTTCGGGCAAATAGTCGATGATGGCCTTTGCCTTAACCTCGAGCTCGCGAGCCAGTTCGTTGATACGGATTTGATTCGAATCTGTCATTGCCCTCCGGGGCGGCTACTTGTTTCCGTGCTCGTCCGAATTTTCGGTCGATCCATCCGGCTCCGCATTGCCGGCCTGGCCACTCGCTTCCGCGGCAGCGGCAATTTCTTCCGCTTCCGTGGGAGCATCGATTTCTTCCGCCGCAACATCGGCGGCCTCTGCTGTTTCTTCGCCGGCGGCTGCCTGTTCCTCGCCGTCCTGCGCGGTTGTTTCTTCTTCGGCCAAAGTTTCCAGCGATTCGCTTTCCTGCGGCTGATTTTCAAGCGACTGAAAATATGCGGCAACGGACAGCTGAATCTTTTCGACCATTTTTTCGCCGATGCCCGGAATTTCGGTGAGCTGCTCGGGCGTCATGTCGGCAAGCTTTTCGATGGTGCTAACGCCGTGAGATTCGATTCGTTCAATGGTTTTCGGACCGACGCCCTGCAGCTCGGAAAGTGGAGTTCCAGGAGCCGTCAGCGCGGTCATTTGCGCTTCGATCTCCTGGCGCTTTTCTTCCTCGCTCTTGATGTCCACGTTCCAGCCGATCAGCTTGCTGGCCAGTCGAACGTTCTGGCCCTTCTTGCCGATGGCCAGCGAAAGCTGGGTGTCTTCGACGATCACTTCCAGGTGCCGCGTTTCCGGATCGATAATTTGAACGCGCGTCACCTTGGCGGGAGACAGCGCCTTTTGCGCAAACAGCACGGTGTCTTCCGAATAGGGAATGATGTCGATTTTTTCTCCGCGCAATTCGCGGATGATGGATTGCACGCGCATGCCCTTCATGCCCACGCACGCGCCTACCGGATCGACGTCCTTGTCGCGGCTCTGCACGGCGATCTTGGTGCGCTCGCCGGCTTCGCGCGCGGCCGCCCTGATCTGCACGGTGCCGTCGTAAATTTCCGGAACTTCCATCTCGAAAAGGCGCTGAACTAAAATGGGATCGGCGCGGGATACGATTACCTGCGGTCCCTTCGCGGAGCGATCCACCGCGCGAATCACTACGCGCAGGCGGTCGCCAATGTTGTAGGTTTCCAGGCGAGACTGTTCCCGCTTGGGCATGCGCGCTTCGGCGCGTCCCAGGTCGACAACCACATCCGGACCTTCGGTGCGCTTCACGACGCAATTCACAAGCTCGCCGACGCGGCCGTTATATTCGTTGTAGATGGTGTCGCGCTCGGCCTCGCGCACCTTCTGCATGATCACTTGTTTTGCGGTTTGCGCGGCGATGCGGCCCAGCACGTCGGTGGGCTTGGCAATCAGCACCTCGCCGCCAATTTCGGCGTTGGGGTCGATACGTCTGGCTTCCGCCAGCGTGAATTCTTTTTTCGGGTCGCTGACTTCCTCGACCACCGGGCGCACGGCATACACTTCGACCTGCCCGGAATCTGGATTGAACTTGGCGCGAAGATCTTCTTCGGTCTTGTAAAACTTGCGCGCGGCGACGATCATCGCGTCTTCAATCGCCGCGACAATCACCTCCGGTTCAATATGCTTTTCCCGGCTGATCTGCTCAATTGTCTGGTACAGCAGATTGGCCATCTGTCCCTCATCTCAAAATTCGACAACCAGGTTCGCTTTGCGAATACCTTCCATCGGCAAAGCAATCACCCGGCCTTTCAATTCGATCTGGACCTTGCCGTCGGCGACACCCGCCAGGCGGCCTTCGAAAAATTTCTGATTCTCCACCGGTTCGTTCATGGTAATTCTTGCCAGCCGCCCGGCAAACCGCTGGAATTCAGCAGGTTTGGTGAGCTTGCGGTCCAGCCCCGGAGAACTTACCTCCAAAACATAGGGCGGCCCCGGAACCAAATCCTCCACATCGAGGATTACGCTCAACTGGTTGCTGACCGTTTCGCAGTCCTTGTGGCTGATGCCTTCCGGCTTATCGATGTAGACGCGCAGGAAGCGTTCCCTGCCAACTTTCCACTCCACGTCCACCACTTCCATGCCCACAGACCGCGCCACACGCTCGGCCGCCTCGCGGATGCGTTCCTGATCCATTTCCCGCTTCCCGTTGCCCCCACGCCCCGTTCCAAAGACACCCGGAGCGGGCAATTTACATTCCGGTGTCCGCCCAACAAAAAAGTGGGCTCTCGCCCACTGAGTGCTTCGACCGGCTTAGGCTGACCTAGTATAGTCACCCGTACCTTCAAAAGCAAGTAACACAGGGCGGAAAGACCTCCAGCCATCGCAACTCTGACGCGTGCGGAAACTGGAGCCAGGTCAATGCGTCTTGTCCCACCGGCCAACACTACTGAACCAAGGTAGTGAGAATGCTCCAGGATGAACCGCGACGGACGCGGCTCCGTCTAGTTGCAAGTCGTAGAATGTTTCGGGGTTGACTGCAGACACCTGTACAATTTTCTTGCCGTTCCTCGAAAGAGTTAACTCAATGTCGCAACAAGTCCGGGACTTCCGGGAGACGATCGCTTGGGCCTCAACTGGAGGATTGCCGTCCATGAATCCATTTAGGAAGTAGTACGGTCCGAGCATCGCAAAGGCCGCTGTAATCAAAAACACAGCTAACCGGAAGAGACCAGCGTACCGCGGGAGTCGCCCCCAATTCACAAACACAAATCCGATGGGAACCGGAAGCAAAACGATGGCTGGCCAAGCGTAAACAGCCAGCCAACTCACATCCATCGGCGGATAACGAGAAAGGGCAAAAGACATTCCAGCGATTCCCGCAGCTGCCACAAGAAGGCAGGGTCCAAGGATCTTTTCAACATGAACCTCGCGAGCGATACATGACTTGCACGGAGAGCCGTCCGATGCTTGACCACATCTTGGGCAAATATCCATGCCTATTGCTCCTTATAAAGCAAAAACTAATTGGACGGGTGGGCAATCTTCAATTGGATGATACCACTCCAATACGTCAACGCTGAGGAACTGGTTTGGCTCTTTCGGGTGCCGCACCCTTTGTGGGTTTCAAAGGGTGCGGGTTTAGATTCAACAACAACCGGGATTGTGGAACTAGAAGGGGCCGAAGAACCCCACCCTTGCAAAAGGCGCAAGGATGGGGCACCCACGCAACTGTTGTGGCCAGCCCTTTCGATTTCAAAAATGTCGGGGTTTTGATTTCTTCCGCGCTTACGAAGCGAATGTGACTTGCTGGTAAGGCTCGCCCTTGTGATGGCGGCTCACTTCGATCTTCACTTTCTGGTCCAGCCGCTTCAAAAAATCGAGAAGCTTGTCGGTAGTGAAGCGGCTGAAATGGCCGTTCATCAGATGCGATACGTCGGGCTGCGCAATCCCCAGAACCCCCGCGATTTCGCGCTGTTTCAGTTTCCTGTCCCTCACAATTTTGAAAACGTGAACGCCAATTTGCGCGCGTGTATAAAGCTCGCCGGCATCCTGCAACCCTAAATCGGCAAAGATGTTGCCGGAACCTTCCTCAAACTTAATTGGTTTTCGTTTTTTCATGATCGAACTCCAGTTTCAACGCCTCCGCGTATCGCTTCTTTATTAAATCAACATCCCGCGCGTGGCGCAACGATTTCAGTGTTGCTTCATTCTCGGTATGAGCTCGCTCGAAGTCCCGGAGGGACGGCACATCGTAGCCCACCGTGAAACGGTGGGGGATACGCCACGATTCTTTCAAGCCCCGTAGGGGCGGCACACGCTTCAACGTGTGCCGCCCCTACGGGGCTTAGGCTTCTTGGGCCACGCGTCCCCACCGTTTCACGGTGGGCTACATTCTGTCGTCCCTAACGGGACTGGCGAAGAGAACAAGGGCAATTCGGGCGGGTGGCCAATCTCTTTGCGCTTTTTCTCCCGACGAACGCGCACGGCTGGATGATACCACTGCTGTACGTCAACGCCGACGAACTGGTTTGGCTCTTGCGGGTGCCGCACCCTTTGTGGGCTTCAAAGGGTGCGGGTTTAGATTCAACGGCAACCGGGATTGCGGAACTAGAAGGGGCCGAAAAACCCCACCCTTGCAAAAGGCGCAAGGATGGGGCACCCCATCACACTTGTGTAGTTACATTTATGAAGTTGCGGGCCGGCTAAGGATTCCGCCGAAAAGCGAATTTCGGATCGAGCACTTTGCGCGCGGTTTCGGCCCCGTAAACCGGAAGCGAAGTATCGGGTAGCAGCCCAATCTGCTTCAATACCGAGGCCTGATCCCAATAGATGTGCTCGTGGACGAGCTTGTCCCCGCGAAATCGCACGATAGCCACTAGCGGAATTTCCACCTTGCGATTGGTGGGGGCGACGCCCGGCAGCATCCAGGGAATTTCCTGCGTGTGCGTGAACGAGAAAATCATTTCGTCCACGAGCTGATCCTCACCAACGGTGCGTGAAACGGGAATGAGCGTCGTATCTGGCGGCATGGCAGGGATAAAATCTCGCGAGTAAAAATCACGCAGGGCGCTTTTCCCGAAGGCGCCGGTCATCACCGGCACATGGTTTACGTAGGCGTCTTCCACCATGGTGGCCAGGGTCGCTTCGGTATCGCGGGTCGCGAATTCGTGTCGGGTGTGTTCTTCCCAAAGCCGGATCAAATCTGTGTTTAACATGCGCGTGAGTATATCGCAATTCTCCCGGCGCGGGCCCCGAGGACGCGACCAGGTGCGTGGACAGCCCTTTCGCGTTTTTCTCATGATGACCTCGCACGACTGGACAATACCATTCATGTACGTCAACGCCGATGAAGTAGTTTGGCTCTTGCGGGTGCGGGTGTCCCACCCTTTGCGGGTTTCAAAGGGTGGGGGTTTAGATTCAACAACAGTGGGGTCGCGGAACTAGAAGGGACCGTAAGACCCCACCCTTGCAAAAGGAGCAAGGATGGGGCACCCAAAGTCAATTGCAAGGCCCGACCCAGCCCAAAACCCGGCCAGCCGTTCGCACTTTACTGACCGCGACAATTTGGCGCTCTTCACGGAACCCTGTGATATCCTCCGCATACTTCGAACAAACAGTGGGCCTATCGGCAATACGAGATGGAAAAATCGAGAGGTCGACCTGAAAAATCACCTGCAGTGTTCGCGATTGCATTTGGAAAGTGAGGAATGAGCGATGGATGGCAAACTGAAAATCCAGTCCGGCGATACAGCTCGAATCGGAAGCAAAGGTTTGTTGAAGAATCGCAGCAGGATTTGCTCTCCTTGGACTCGCGCTTTCCTCTCAATGGCCTTTTTCCTGTGGGGCGGATTCGCGTTTGCACATCACGGTGGCGCCGAGTGGGACACCAAAGCCATGACAACGCTGCAGGGGACGATCACGGAATTCCGCTTCGTTAATCCCCACGTGCAAATCTATTTTGACTCCAAGGATAACAATGGAAAAGTTGTTCATTGGAGTTGCGAGGCCCCCGATCCCGCCATGCTGGTCAGGCAAGGATGGACAAGGGAGACGCTAAAAGCCGGTGATCAAGTTACGTTCGTTGGACACCCCGCGAAGTCAGGCGCCA
The DNA here is from genome assembly GCA_963825365.1 of uncultured Acidobacteriota bacterium. Taxonomy (GTDB): domain Bacteria; phylum Acidobacteriota; class Terriglobia; order Acidiferrales; family UBA7541; genus Palsa-360. Next base: position 770,501 of record CAWGSV010000005.1, read on the forward strand.
AGATGATCACATTGCAAAAGGTCACGCTGCCCGGCGGCCAGGAATTGGAAGCCAGAGGGGCAGCACAATAGGAGCGTGGCCATGAAGAAGACATTGATGAAATTCGGTGTGATGCTGTTTGCCGCATCCATTTGCCGCCCCGTCCTGGCGCAAACACCCGGCGCCTCACTGGAGCAGCCGTCAACTTCAAACCCTGCCGCTCCTTTTTCTCCGCACGACCTGGACGGATTGTGGATGCCCGCATCGGGCGCTGCTGGAGGCGCGCAACTTGTCGATCCAAATGCTCATCCACCATTTACGCCATGGGGGCAGAAGAGATTCGATTCGTCGTTTCCGTCGCTCGGGCCCAGGGATGTTGCCGGAAAAGAGAACGATCCAATCCTAAGATGCGATCCTGACGGAGTCCCTAAAATACTGGGTTCTCCGCATCCTTTTGAAATTTTCATGCTTCCCGACCGAATGCTGCAGATATTCGAAAAGCATCATGATTGGCGTGAAATCTGGACCGACGGACGCGAACTTCCCAAGGATCCCCCGCAGCTCACATGGAACGGGTACTCTGCCGGGAAATGGAAAGGCGACACATTTGTGGTCGAATCGTCCGGTTTCAATGATGTTCCCTGGCTCGATTATTATGGCGATCCGCACAGCGATGGAATGCGCTTAACGGAAGAATATAAGCGAGTGGATCACGATACTCTTTCCATCAGCGTGACCATTGACGATCCCAAAGCGTACACCGAGTTGTGGGTGGGCAAGCCCCACATTTATACGCTGAAATCCAAATGGGAATTGCAGGAATACTACTGCATTAACGAAGATATGAAAAAGTACGATAGGGATATACGGCTTCGTTCTGACTCGAATGGGAGTAAACCTGCAAGGGCCGGCGCGGCCAAGAACCCCCAGAAGTAGCCGCGTCAGCGGATTGGCTCTCAATTGAATTCAGGATTGCTCTCTATCGTTTCGGTGAGCCCTATGCCCTACTCTTGCGTAGCTACATTTATGGAGTTATACTAAAAGTTCATGGTCCGGTTCGAATGGGACGATGCCAAGGCCAAATCGAACGCGCGGAAACATGGCGTGAGATTCGAGGATGCCGTGTTTGTTTTTGCGGACCCCTACGCGCTGGTCGAGCAGGACCGCCTGGAGGGCGGCGAACTTCGCTGGCAAACCCTCGGCCTCGCTGCGGGCATCGTTCTGTTGCTTGTCGCTCACACGGTTCGCGATGAACACCAGGACGAAATCATTCGCATTATTTCGGCTCGAAAAGCAACTCGAAAGGAACGCACACGTTATGACCAAAATCATAAGGACGAGTCTCTTGGATAGCCGACTGGCGGCAGAACGTAAACGCCGCCTGGATAAGCTTTCTTCGCGGCCTGACAAGGACATCGACATGTCCGACATCCCGGAATTGACAGAGAAGTTCTGGAAGAACGCGGTCCGCAATCCCTTCTATCGGCCCGTGAAACAGCAACTGACTCTTCGCCTGGACGCCGACATCATTGCATGGCTGCGCCGGCAGGGCAGCGGATACCAGACGCGCGCAAATGCCTTGCTGCGAGATGCCATGCTGCGGGATCTAATGCCGAGAAAAAGCAAGCGGCGGGGACGGGTTCATTCTGACAATCCGCCCACAGCCAACGTTTCTCGCTCGTTGCGGGCCAAATGAGCAGTTGTGCTCCCCTCGGACTGACAAAATTAACTGCGGTTTCCGCAGACTTTACCGCCTGCCCATGCGCGCGCTCAGGAATCGCGCCAAGTCCGTAAGCGCTTCCCTGGCTTCCGGAGTTTCCGTATCGTCGTCGAATCCGTGCCACATGCCCTCGAAGACGTTGAGGTCTGCCTCAACGCCGGCATTCCTCAGCTTGCGATGCAGGAGGACGATTTCGCTCAACGACATGTCACGTGTTCCCGCCAAGAGGTATGCCGGCGGGTAGCCCTTTGGGATATTGCCGTCGAGAGGCGTTCTCGGCGTGTCTCCCGGTTTGCGAGGCGTGGAAAGATCGACGGGACGCCGGGGAGGCCTGGCTGGAAAAAGATAGGTGGACTGAATGGCATCGAGGCCGTCTTCCAAGTACCAGGTATCGCCCGCATCGCCTGCCGCCGCGCAGCTCAGCAAACCGACCGCCGCTGGAAAAGCAATTTTCTGCTCGGGCAACAGGAGCAATGTAGTTTGCAGCAGCGAGCAGCCGCCGGAAATACCAAACATGCCGATGTTGCGAGGCTTGTAAGTTTTCAAAAGTTCGCTATAGGCCGCGATCAGCTCACGATGCGGTTCAGACGATGGATTCATGCCGTAGTGAAGCGCGATTACTTTAATCCCGGCGAGGTTCGCGACGGCAACTGCCGAGGAGTCCACCTCGAACTCCATCATGATCTTGTCGCGATTTTTTTCAGGAATATTTCTGGGCGTGTAGATCGTGGCGGGGACGCCGCCCACTTTACTCTCTTGCTCATCCACGGGATAAAGCTTCAAGGCCGTGGCCTTCTCCCGCGCGAAGAGCGCCTGCACATGTTTGGTTGACCATGCCGCGTATTCCTTGGGATCGCTCGGCTGTCCGGTATTTAAATCGGAGTCAATGAGCGCCATGTAGGCATCTCTGGACTCACGGCTCACATAACGAGCAAAAGGAATTGTCCGGGGGCCCGAGTGAACGGTGGCATCCTGATCGACTTTGACTTTCGGCGAGATTGGGGCTTGCGAGAGATCGCCATTATCTTGAGCTCTCGCCGTGATGAACACTGCAATGATGGTAGTCGCGGCAGCCAGCAGAATTGCCCTCTGTTTCGTCTTCGTCATTTAAGTCCTCCCAAGTTGTGCGGTCAGGCAGGCAAATCTTTCGCGATCGTTCTGTCGATTTGTCTTTGTGGCTGGATGATATCACTAGAGTAGGCCAAGGCAGAGGATTCCGGACCAGGGCAAGCGCCGTGCGGCGAGTCGCTATGCATTCCTTTTCAATTTGGTGGGTTGAGTCGCGAGCGGAGTGAAATAAAAAGCCCCGCCCTTTCCGCCAAGGCGGATGAAGGTCGGGGCCCCATTCATTTCAAATTCGTCAAGCGCCCGCCATGAGAAGAATGGGCACTTTGAGCCAGGCAGACTCCTGATTAAGGAGTGGTCTTCTTGGCTGGAGCGGGAGCTGCCGGTTTCGAAGCTGCAGGCGCCGCCGCGCCCGCTTTGACTGGGTAGGCCTGGTCGTAGAGCCGCACTATCTCTTGCGTGACGTCGGCCTGTGACGATGCGTAGACCACCGGGCTGCCCTGCGCGGAGGTGTCCAGCACGGCAACAAATCCGTTCTCGCGGGAGTAGCGGTCCAGAACCTCGAGCATCTTGCGGCCGATGCCGTCGACGATTTCGCCTTGCGCGGCGTTCAATTCCTCGTTCAGATCGTCGTTGCCGCGCTGCAGGCGCCGCGACAACAATTCGCCCTCACGCTGCATTTTTGCCTTTTCGTCGTCGCTCAGCGTGCGTGCCCCTTCGGACATGCGCCGCTGAAGATCTTCCATCTGCTTTTGCATATTCTGCAGTTCGTTTTGTTTCGGAGCGAATTGCGATTGCAATTGCGCTTGTGCCTGTTTGCCTTCCGCCGTGGCAACAATTGCGTTGCGAATATTGATGACGGCGATCTTGGTGGGGGCCGCCGCGGCGGTTGCGGCGCCCTGCGCGCGGATTCCGCGAACCGGAGCGAAACACAATATGGCCAGCGCGGCCAAACTACCTAACGTACGTGAATTGACGATCATCCTCACTCCTTCTCTTCCTTCTAGAAAATCACAAATCGCGGATTATAGCGGTCCGAATTCGCGGGCGTCAATCGGAATTGCTGGCATCGCTCCGACGCAGCCCGCGGCAATACTAGAACTTCTCAAGTACCCATTGCGATGCACTCGGACGCTTGCCGAGTTGGCCGCCACCATTCTATTGAGGCAGAGGCACAAATAATACATGCCCGTTCGCCGTATCCGCAATGACGGCGATATTCGTAAATGGATGTATATCCAATGCGTACTGCAAGGCTCCAGCAAATGCCAGGCTGAGCTGGAGGTTGGTATTCGTCACAGCCGTGGGCGGCAGAGACAATACCGAACGTATCTTCTGGCCAAGGAAATCGACCACCGAAATCGTTCGGCTCGAGGTATTGGTGGTGGCCAGAGTGCTGGTACGATAATTGTAGGCAATCGAGGTCGGATTAATTCCTACTCGGAAGGTGATCTGAACGGAGTTGACTGGATCGATCACGCTCACGGAATTGCCCAGGCTTGATGCCGCGATAAAGCATCCGGTGGTGTTGGTGGTCGTACCGTTGCTGTTCGATCCGCAATCGGTAGGCACAGGATCGTAAATCACGGAAGTCGGACCATTAACGCTGAAGGTCTGATTCTGGCTGCCCGCACTGCCATCGGAAATTCCCACACTGTTGCCGCCGGATGCCGCCGCGGCTACTTGATGGTTGACGTAGTTGAAGCCCACTGCGATAGGCCGCTGTCCCGTGGAAATGCTGCTGGTGCCCCCGGTGACGGCGTCCACAACCGTTACGGTATTGGCCACGCTGTTGGCGATGGCAACCTCACCAGAGGCATCGTCGGCCGCAGCGCCAATGGATCCCGAACCAGTGGCCACGGTCTGCGTCACGGTTTGCTGCAATTCATCAACAATCGATGCAGTTCCCGCGTTATTGGCAACCACGGCTAAATGCAAGCGCGGAAGCACGGCTACGCCAATCGGATTAGATCCCACAACCACGGTGTTACCGGTGCCTGTGGCCATGTTCACCAGCGCTACGGAATTGCAGCCGAATAGGGTAACCGCTGCGATGTTTTGGGTTGGGTCGATTGAGACGCCCGAGGGCAGCGGCTGCGGGCACGCGGGGCTGCTCACATCCACGCTTTGCTCGACGGTTAACCCTTCAGCATTTGTAGCCTTGCCGCTGGAATTCGCAACATCAAGCGCGAAGCGGCGCGCCGAAGTCAGCAGGTTGAACGGCACGGTGGCGGTCAGTTCGCGGTCGCCGGTTCCAGTGCAAGATGTGGGCAGAGCAATGCCGTCCAGCCGAATATTCAAGTTCGTCGTACCTCCCGAGCAGGTAAGGCCCTTGCCGATAACGGTCAGCTGTTGAGGAGCCGGGCTTGGGGCGGTGCCAAGAGTCGAAGTTGTAACGATTGTCTTCGGGCTGCTTTCCGTAATCGAGAACGGCTGAATCGCCCCCAAATTCAGGACGCTGACACTGTTGTCAGTTTTATTGGCGATCACAGCGGTGTTCGAGCCGGGATCGATTGCGATGGCAACCGGGCCAGGCAGAGTGCTGTAGGGCGAAGAGTCGTTCAACCGCCGCGGAGTCGTGGGATCAATTACTGAAAGGGTATTGGCGAAAGAATTGACGGCATAAACAGTATTTGTCAGTGGATTATAGGCCGCGGCAATCGTCCCGGAATCGGCGGCGTTGTTATTTATGAGCGCCAGCGAGGAGATGGACTGGTCGATCAAACTGAAGAAAGAAACCACGCCATTGGAAGTGGGATCGACCAGCACCGCCTGCTGCGTCTCCGGGTTGATTCCAATCCCCTGCACGGTTATCGGTATCCCCACGTTTGCCACTGGCTGCGCGTAGTTGACAGTTCCCGTGGAAACCTGCGGGAGCTGCTGGGTGGCCACATTGGGCAGGGTTGCGGCCTGCGTCTGCGTATAGCTGAATTGATTGGAAGCCGGCCCGACGGCTGACACCGTGTAGAATCCGTTAAACGAAGAGGCCTGCGCTGCAATCGTCGGATCCGTTCCTGTTGGAAATTGAATACCCTGAATTAGCACGGCATCGCCTACCTGCACCGAAAGAGGCGGTGCCGAAGCGTTGGCGACTACAGAAACCGTAACGATATTGGCGGTTCCATTGTTGGTCCGGGAGATTGCGCTGACAACGTTTTGCGACTGTTGGCTCAAATCCACGATTCCCAGGGAACCAAGAGTGCCGGGAGTAGCCAAAGCCCAATTGAGGTGCGGCTCAATAGCAACGCGAGTGTTCGAACCGGTGCTGATGGAAACAATGCCTGCAATGCACGGGGTACCGGGAACGCATGGGGTACCCTGAAGACTCTGCGTAGTGCCCGTCAAATCAACCAAAATGCCATAATTCCTCTGTTGCATGGCCACCAGTCCGCGGCCTGTGACCGGGTTGATGCCTATTGCCCCTGGTGTGTCTGTAACCCCCGAGGCCCCGGGCGGTATAACAAGGACACTGGCAATCGCACGCGCGTTCAGGTCTACCACGGCAATCGTTTTCGCTGTGGAGTTTACAACCAATGCGACATTTCGAACCGAGTCCACGGCAACGCTGGATGGCCCGGAAACCGGGCAGGATGTAGAAGCAGTGCCGACCGCGCCAGTACATAGGTTGGCGATGAATGTTGGAGTAGCTGCGCTCAGATCGATCAAGCTAACATCGTTCGATCCCTTATTTGCCACCACGGCCATGCCGGTCGCGATATTGATGGCAACGTCGATCGGCGCCGAAGATGCTGCAACTGAGCCGACCGCGATTCGCGTAGCGGAAATAGGCGGCGCGTATGTCGGCTGAACCGCAAGATTTGCGACCGCAAATTTTGTGGGGTCCGAGTTGCTCTTTATGGCCACGGGATACAAGCCGGGCACGGTGAAATCGCTGGAGTTCGATCCGCCGCCGATGGAGATAGACAATTGGCGCGTGCTGCCGATGCTCTGGCTGGCCGGAAGCTGTATTCCCCGGAGTTGCCCGTTGTATGTTGCGTTGACTGCCGGCGCCGCCGGACTGCTCCCTGTGCCAAAGAATCCTCCATCCACGCCGAAAGAGAGGACGCCAGCCGTGCCTTGCGGAATACTTGTGGGTGTTGGCCCCACAACGCCGGGACGGACTGCCAGCAAGGAAATTTCACATTGCGATTCATTGACGCAGGTTTGAACCGCTCCGGCTTGTTCGGAAACGCCGATCAACAGCGTGCCTGAAGGCACTCCCGCCGGTGGCTGTGGAGGCGCGGCAAGAATGAAGTCCGGAATGCGAGCCCGGATCACCGAGCTGGATATATTGGTAACGTTGGTGGGGGACAGCTGTGAGTTATTGATATAGACGTTTTCCGTGGAAATGAAATTGGTTCCAGTAATGTACACATCCTGGAAAAGGCTGCCCAGCGCCGATGTATTAGGACTCACCGAAGTAACCGTGGGTTGCGACGCCGTCACCACGCTCACCGTGGCAGTTGCCGTGACAGAAGTATCCGCCACCGAGGTGGCTGTAATGATGACAGTGCTCGGCGAGGGAACCGTTGTGGGAGCGGTGTACACACCTGTAGTGGAACCGATTATGCCGATTCCCGTAAGCGTGGTGGAGAGTGACCAGGTGACATTCTGGCAGGTGGGGGTGGAGGTGAGATTGCACCCGGGATTGCTTACGGTTGCCGTATAAAGAAAAGTTTCACCCGTGCCAACAGTGGCTGCGGTGGGATTAAGCGTGATACTGATTCCCGTAACGATAGTAAGTGTTGCGGTGGAGAATTTGGAAGTATCGGCTTGCGCTGTGCCCGTGATCGTAACTACAGGGGCAACCGTGGGTGTGGTGGAGCCGCTGGTGGTTACCGTGGGGATAGTGACAGGCGCGGTGTAGAGGCCGGTCGCGTCGATGGTGCCGCAGTTGGTCGCCAGAATGTTACTGATGGTTTCGCAGGTCAAGCTCCAGGTGATCGCCGTATTGGTGTTGCCGGTCACCAGGCCGCTGAAAAGCTGAGTTCTATTGGTGATCACGCTGGCAACCGTGGGCGAAACCGTGATGGCCACGGTGGAGGAAGCGCTGTGTCCGCAGCCCAGCGCTCCCAGTGCCGCCGCAAGAGTGAGTATTGTAGAAAGCTTCCACCGCCTCATGCCAGTCCTCCAAAATTTCTCAACATTCGCCCTGGTAACACAAGTGTCGATGCACGGCGCTTGTCGGGACTTTCGAGTTTCAAATCACGCATATTAAATTCCGCCTGGCAAAATCCTCAATTAAAACGTCCGGCTCACCGTGAACCGGAAAGTGCGTATTGGATCAAAGAAATTTGTGCGCTGCGGGTTATTGAACAAGTTTATGATCTGCGGCGCTACCTGCGAGTTCCACACATCCGCGAATGGCGCCTGCGCCTTGTAGATGTTCCACGGGCACTGAGTGGGATCGCTGGTCGTTTGGATGCAAGTAGTGGTGACCGACGAAACGGGCCCCGGGAATTGCGTTAGCGGAGCCGTGATCACTTCCGACATGCGATTAAAGTTGTATGCCCAATACAGCCGGAAAGGCGCCTGAACTATAGGCAGCTGCACGACCAGTTCCAGGCCCGCCGAAGTGCGCGGCTTGAAATTCGAACCGGGCTGAAATTGCAGTGTGCGGCTGATGTTTGTGCCTGGAAACTGCTGAACGAGCGTCGAGTAATCCGAATCATTGAGCTGAAGTTGGTCCTTGCGCACAGCTCCCGTCGCGCCTGCATCTCCGAAAATCGAAAGGGCCACGTGCGGGAAAAGCGGAATGCGATACTCGGCATTCACAACCAACTGCGTATCCCCGCCGGGAAACGATGTTTGATAACTCAGCGTGGGAACATTCACAACGCCGCTTGTGGGATTTCCATTTCCATCCAGGATATGCGGATTGGAATAAGAAATCGTTGTGTTGGTGAGCGTGGGCACGAACACAATCGGCGAAACCGTGCGGGCGTCAAACCCGCGCAAGGTGTCCTCACCTCCCAGATAAAATCTGCTGAATGGAGGGATTACCTTGCCGCTGTAACCTGTTTCGAATGCCCCTAGGACGCGCAGTGCGATTACGTTGCGGCGGTGATAGTTGGGGCGAAAATACTTTGCCTCGACAATTTCCGAAACTGTATTCACGTTGCCGCCAAGAGGGCCGCCTTCAAAAGAAGAGGAAGCAAAAATGCTCTTGCCGCTCGTGGGGTTCACCGGATTATTCACGGTGTTATAGCTCAAGGTCGGAGTAACCTTGCTTTCGTGAATACCCGAAAGCGAGGATGGCCCCGCGAGCTGCTGAAATTGCAAGACGTTGAATAGAGCCGTGGATGCAGTGCTTAATCCGGTGATACTCGTGTCGGTATATCCATACGTTAAACCCAGCCGGGTGAAACCGAGTTTTTTCAGCGGGTAACTTGCAAACAGAGTGAAGCCGGCGCTGTTCTGAATGTAATTTTGCTCGGTGTTGGGGTTGAGTTGCACTTGATAACCCAGCGCCAGGGAAGTTTGCTTGGCCTGATCGAAATTGTATCGGCTGACAAAGACCGTAAATCCAGTGCTGATCGGGCGGTCAAACAAATAGGGCTCGGTGAAACCAAAGTTTGCGCTGCGTTGCAGCGTACCGATATTCGTGCTCAGGGTCAGCGTTTCGCCAAGCCCCAGGAAGTTGTTGGTTTGATAGGTCAAGCCAATGTAGGAGCCGGCGAAACCGCTGACGCCGCCCGTCAAGCTGATGGACTGCTTGCCCTTCTCCTTGAGCTTCAGAAGAATATCCACGGTGCCTTGTTTGACGTTGCGCTTGATTTCGGCGTTTTCCGGCTTCACAGCTTCGAAGTAATCCAGCTGATTCAGGCGCAGCAGGCTCAGCTCCCACAAGTTATTGCGGAACATGTCCCCTTCGTTGAGCAGCAGTTCGCGGCGGATAACCTTGTCGCGCGTGCCGGTATTCCCGGAGAAATCGATGCGCCGCACGAAGAATTGTTTTTGCTGGTCGAAGGAGAATGTCAGATCGACCGTCTTGGTATCGTCATGCACATCCGTGTCCGGCACCGCGGTGAAATCGATGAATCCGTAATTTCCGTACAGCTTGGTGTAGTCCTCGATGGCTTTGCGTACCTTGGCCACGCTGAAGATATCGCCTTTTTTCATGGGAAAGGCGCCTTCCAGAAAGGCGGTCTTGAAGAACAGTCCTTCATCGGGGTTGGCATTGCGCACGTGGAGGGTGCCCATGTGGTAGCGCTCGCCCTCTTCGATGGGGATGGTGATGTTGGTTTCGCGGCCCTGGTGGACACCAACCAGTGGAACGGATTTAGGCAGCAATCCTTCCTTGACCGTAATGTTCTGAATGATGGGATCCTTCACCAGTACTTTGAAATATCCATTGTCCTGATAGATCCCGCGAATCCCGATTTCCATGTCCTCGTCCAGCTTGGGCCGATCGAAGGTCTTGGATAGGACCGGAATAAAATACGGCGGCACAGGTCCGAGAGGAATGCCATATGGCTTGGAATTGCGCATGGTGCGAATAATCTTGTTGGCGGAAAATGCCGTGTTTCCGGTGATGATAATTTTGCCGACCTTGACCTTGGGGCCTTCATTGATATTGAAGGTGAGCGTTACTGCGTTGGTGCCTGGGAGCCGTTCGAAGGTGGGCTTAACCGTGGCGTACTGGCGGCCATGCTCTGCCAGCAATTCTTTGAGTACGACTTCCGCTTTCTTGATGCGCGTGGGATCGAATTGGCTCTCAATCGAGAGCCCCACTTTGCGGTCCTTGAATCGATCCAGAATGTCCGATTCGGATACCGATTTATTTCCCTTGTACTGAATGCGGCGGACAATGGGACGTTCGGTCAAATAGTAAACGATAATCTTCTGGTTGGGTTTGTCCGCGCTGTCTTCTATTTCGAGGCGAATATCCTCGAAGTATTGGGTGTTCCACAGGGCGTGGAAATCGCGCCGCAAGGCATCTTCATTGACCGCATCGCCGGGGCGGGAAAAAATGCGCGCGCGAAGCGTTTCGCTGCGGATTCTTCGATTGCCTTGGAATTCAATGCGTTCGATGGTGGGCGTTCCTGCGGGCGTTGCGGGAGCGGGTGCTCGTTGCGCCGCCTGCCCGGCGGGCGATCCCGCGATAGCGCTGGGCAATGGACACACAACCACAGCGGCAAGCAGGCAAAGCATGCTTGCGCGCAGCGTCGTGACAAAACACGAATATTTGCCTGCGGCCATGGAAATACTCAAGGCCGCTTCCCCCGAAACAAAATTGTACGCTCCCCCCAACCGGACTCAAGAGTGTGAGTCCGGCCTGCGCGCGTAGGATTCGCTAGTGGGATACCGGGGTTGCTTCAACCACCGGTCGGAATCCAAGCCCGTCATTTGTAACGTAGACTTCCAACGTTGTCGGTCGCTGCAGGCCCCCCTGTATCAGCGCTTCCGACAGCGGATCTTCGACGTACTTTTGCAGTGCCCGCCGCAGCGGCCGGGCTCCATAGTTGCGATCCCCGCAGGTTTTCTCGAGAATCCACTGGCGAGCTTCCGGCGTCAGCACGATCTGCACTTGACGGTGGATCAAAGTATCGTTGGTCTGCCCGACCAACAAATCGATGATGCGCAGCAGTTCTTCGTCACCCAACGGATTGAAGAGAATAATTTCATCCAGACGATTCAGGAATTCCGGATTGAATACCCTCTTCACTTCACTCAACACAAGCTCGTCCATGCTCTTGGCATTTCCTTCTTCCGCGGCCGACTGGAATCCCATGGTGGACCGCTTCTGCAGGTGCCGTGCGCCAAGATTCGAGGTCATGATCAAAATAGTGTTGCGGAAATCGACCGTATTTCCAAGCCCGTCGGTCAATTGCCCATCTTCGAATACTTGGAGCAGGATATTGTACACGTCCGGATGAGCTTTTTCGATTTCATCCAGAAGAATTACGGAATAAGGCGTGCGCCGCACTCGCTCGGTCAGTTGCCCGCCCTCTTCGTATCCCACGTACCCTGGAGGCGCTCCGATCAATTTGGAAACGGAATGCTTCTCCATGTACTCGGACATATCGAAGCGAATCAGGGCTTTCTCGCTGCCGAACATGAATTCCGCGAGTCGCCGCGCGACTTCCGTTTTCCCGACGCCGGTCGGACCAAGAAAGAGGAAGCATCCGACGGGACGCCCCGGCGCTTTCAGGCCGGCGCGGCTGCGTCGAATGGCGCGTGCCAGGGCGGTAATGGACTTGTCCTGGCTGATGACGCGCTTGTGCAGTTCCACTTCGATGCGCAGCAATTTCTGCTGCTCGTCTTCCTTGATGGAAGTGACGTTGATCCCGGTCCAGCGCGCCACCACGTCTTCAATATCCTCGCGTGTGACAATGCCGGTATTGGTGTCGTCCAGCTTCAGCCGTTCTCGCACCACGCGCAAATTTTCCTTTTCCTTGCGCTCTTCCTCGGAATAGAAACGGGCCTTCTCGAATTCATGATTGGCGATGGCCGTTTCCATGCGGTGTGTGATGAACTTCACGCGCTTTTGAACTTCGGCCACTTCCTCGGGCAAGGCCGCCTGGCGCAATTTAACGCGCGCTCCGGCTTCGTCGATCAAGTCGATAGCCTTGTCCGGCAGGAAACGGTCCGGAATGTAACGGCTGGAGAGATAGACGGCGTAGCGAACGGCTTCGTCTGTATAGCTGACGGCGTGAAATTTCTCGTAGCGTTCGCGCACGCCTTCCAGAACCAAAATCGCTTCGTCCTCGGACGGCGCGCCAACTTTCACGGCCTGGAAACGACGTTCCAGGGAGCGGTCTTTTTCAACTGATTTGCGGTATTCGCCCGGCGTGGTTGCGCCGATGCATTGAATTTCTCCGCGGGAAAGCGCGGGCTTCAAAATATTGGCGGCGTCCAGCGAGCCTTCCGCCGACCCTGCGCCAACCAGCGTATGCAACTCGTCGATGAACACGATGGAGTTCTGGCTCTCCATCAATTCCTTCATGATGGTCTTGAGGCGCTCTTCGAATTGGCCGCGGTATTTCGTGCCGGCCACGATCAAGGAGAGGTCCAGCGACAAAATGCGTTTGTCCGCGAGGAATGGCGGCACATCGCTATCGGAAATGCGCTGCGCCAGGCCTTCGACGATGGCTGTCTTGCCGACGCCCGGTTCGCCGATCAGCACGGGATTGTTTTTTGTGCGGCGGCAGAGAATCTGGATGACGCGCTCAAGTTCGCGTTCGCGGCCAACCAGCGGATCCAGCTGGCCTTCCAGCGCGGCTTGCGTCAGGTCGCGGCTGAACTCCGCCAGCAGGGAGGTTTCCTTGGGGCGCGCGGCGGGTGTCTTTTCGCCGGCGCTGCGGGCCAGCTCCTCGCGCAGAGCGGTAAGGCGCAGCCCGCGCTCCATCAGAATTTCCGCGCCAAAGCACTTCTCTTCGCGCAGGATTCCCAGGAGCAGATGCTCGGTGCCCACGTGGCGGTGCCCAAGCCGCTCGGCTTCTTCCGTGGCGAAATTCAGGATGCGTTTGGATTCCTGGCTAAGCGGCACTTCCACGGACGTGGAGATGCGCTCGCGGATGGTGATGCGCTGTTCGATCTCTTTGCGGATCGACTCGATGGAGCCGTGGGAGCGCAGGAAACGGTTTGCCAGCGCCTTGTCTTCACGCATGAGGCCGAGCAGCAAATGCTCGGTCTCGATGTACGGAGAGCCGTACTGGCTGGCTTCGTAGCGCGCGAAGAATATGACGCGTCGTGCCTTCTCTGTGTAGCGTTCAAACACGGGTCAACTCGTTTCTCCCTCAGTGCAAGGACCTGGGCTTTGGTTTACGTCTCAACCGGCTGGAGCTTCCCGTGCTCAAGTTGCAGCACGAGATCTGCGCGCCCCGCCAAAACCGTGTTGTGCGTCGCCAAGATTGAGGTGAGCCGGTGCTCACGATGCAACCGCTGCATCAGCTCAAAAACTGCCATTGCGTTTCGCTCGTCCAGGTCTCCGGTGGGTTCATCAGCCAGCAAAAGAGCCGGCTGCTGCACAAGCGCGCGGGCAATTGCCACACGCTGCTGTTCCCCTCCGGACAACTCCCCCGCCCGCTGATTTAATCGAGCACCCAGGCCGACTTCCCTGAGCCAGCGTTCGGAGGTTTCGAGCGCCTCACCGTGCCTTGCGCCGCGCATAAGCAGCGGCATCGCCACATTTTCGGCTGCCGTAAAGTCAGCCAGGAGGTGATGCCTCTGCCAAACAAAACCGATGGAGCGGTTGCGATAATTCGCAAGCTCGCTTTCCCGAAACGAATCTATCGCTTTCCCCTCGAAGTATACTGTACCGCTTGTTGGCGTGTCTAGCGCGGCCAGCAGATGCAGAAAAGTACTTTTTCCCGCGCCCGATGGGCCGATCACCGCAATTAACTTTCCTGGTTCAACGCTCACGTTAAGGCCGGAAAGCACGCTGATTTCGGCCGCGCCCTTACCGTAACTCTTGCACAAGTTTCGCGTTTCGATGAGCGCGCCCACCAGGGCTGCGCTGCTTGCCGGAGTGCTCATCGAAGATGTCGGGTCTGCCTGCATATTTCGATCAAAATTCCTTGTGGGACCATTTCAAATGGGTCATAAGATCCATTGAAATCGCACTGCGCTTCCCAACTAAGTTAGATGCCACTTTACGGTACTTCGACCAATTCCCGATCGACTATTGTGCAGCCTCTCGGTCAGCGGGACAAACGATTTCTCTTTCTCGCCCTGTGCATACCTGTGCAAATATTGGCCCATTTTGATGCTCGCTGTTCATATTCCTAAGCTATTGAGGCGGCACCATTTGCCAAGCGCAGCCGATGACTTTTTGCGGCACTTGATCCTGCATCGCTTGCTGGCAAAGCGTACGCGTTATATTAGTGCAACCAAGTCGCCAAATTGCCAGAAGAAACATCGAATATTTTTCTCCTACTTATTCAATAGAAAAGGATTGGCTGTGGGTCCGGCCTTCATGCACGCGGGTGGCTGAGCAGGCTGCGGAAAAACTCGCACTATGTCATTCCGAAGGGCGGGGTTTGCCCGAGGAATCTGATGTTTCTTGGAAGCCCAGTAGAAAAGCAGATCTCTCGCTTTGCTCGGGATGACAAACATCACTTTTTCGTCAGCATGTGAAGGCGGCCGCCACAGGAACTAGGCCGCGTTGCTGCTTTGGTTCAGCGAGTGATCAATCTCCCCGAACCTACGACGACTTGCCGGGCTTCTTTGCTACGACTTCTTCCAGGCTTGTTCCATTGTCCTTAAGAATCACAGCGGCGGCATTGCGGCCTGGCACGCCGGAGACTGAGCCGCCGGGGGCCGTGGAGGATCCGGTTTGATAGAGTCCGGCGATGGGCATACGGTAATTGGCCCAGCCCGGCACAGGGCGCATGTTTCCGGTTTGCGATGGAATCATTGCGCCGCCGTGCGCGCCGCCGCGCCACATCGATGGGTTCATGCGCTCGATATCCAGCGGACTCTCGATAAATTTGCCCAGGAATTTATCCGGCGTGAGGTTCGGTGCAACTTCCCGCAAACGATTGAGCAACGCCTCGGCAACCTGGTCCTTGATGTTGTCCCAGTGCTTGGGGCCTTCCTTCAGCGCATAGGGCAAGTTGCTCTCGATTTTCAGGGTATGGCACCCTGCCGGCGCGCGGCTGGGATCGGCCACGCTGGGGGACACAATCTGCAGCCCCGGCGGGTTGTCCAAATTGATTTCGCCTCGGGCCTCAAGTGTGTACATTTCCAGGTAGTACTCGAGCTTCTTGCGGAGCAATTGCGGCTTCGCACGTGGAAATCGTGCCGCCGCTCGGCAGGGGATATTTCGGCGCTTCATTCGTCGCGTAGTGCAGGCTGAGCATGGCGTGTTCGGGCTGAAACAATTCCACGCCTTCCAGAAATTCCTCGCCCCACAGCTCGCGCGGCGCCATGTTTACTAAATTCTTAATATGGATCGTCGAGACCACCGATTTTTCCGCGCGGAAATTGCTGCCGTCCACGCAGGTCACGCCCACACACTTGTTATTTTCAATCATCAGCTGCGCCACGGGCTTATTGGTAATCACTACGCCGTCGTGAGCCTCGATGAAGCGGCCGAGAGCCACGCTCAGCGTGCCCGAACCGCCCTTGGGAATCACACGCCCGCTGAGATGCTGCGTCACCAGCGAAAATGCCTGCCCGCCGGTGTTCGGGATCTCCGCCCGGGACCGAGCCGAAATGGCCGCACACCAGGTTGGCGCGGCGCATGTAGTCGCTTTCGTACAATTCGCAGACCAGGTCGTAGCCCGAGATCGCCATTCGGCGCTGCCAGACTTCGCCTTGGGAATTTTGGGAGCGGGCGCTTTCGGCAGACGCGCCTCGGCTGGCAGCCGTCGCCGCGGTATACGCTTTGAATTCCGCCACCATGCGCCGAAATGTTTCCGCATCTTTCTTGGAGAAGCGCGCAATGCTTTCGCAGGTACGGTCCAGATCGCGCCAAACCGTGATGGACGCGCCGTCCGATGAACGGAATGTGCATGACCGGATCCGGATCGATGTATTCGCCGTAACCGTAGTCGCGCAGCTTCAGCTCATTGTTGCGAATCAGCGGATTATTGGCGAATCCCCGCGTGCACGCTGGAGCACAAATCCTCCTTGAATCCCGGCATGCAGACTTCCGCCGTCTTCGTCCCGCCGCCGATCGTCGGCCGCCCCTCGAGCACCAGCACCTTGTAGCCGCCCTTGGCCATATACGCCGCGCAGATCAGGCTGTTATGCCCCGCGCCCGCAAACACAAAATCAAAACGGTCGCCCGGCGCCGCACTGCTGCGCCATGGAACGAAACGGAGTCAGTGCCAGCGGCGCAAGCGCCGCGCCCTTCACAAATCCGCGCCTGGTTATTTCGGTCATCGGCTCTCCTTCGCTGCGCGCCCCAACTCGTATTTTTCGTACGCTCTTGATTTTCCCCATGCCGCGACGACTGGTGGATATCTCTGTTTGATTCGTCGGGGCCGCGGCCCGTTCCATTCCCCTCGGAGGCCCTGTATCAGCGGAGGGCCAGGCTTCAGCCCGGCCGCAAGAGATCGATTCACAAAACCGGCTTTAGCCGCTGAAGTTGAGCCGGATTATACGTCGATCCTGACCTTCAGCACACAGCGGCATTTTACTGTTTCTTGGTGCTCATTGTTGACGCTCACAATGGTGCCAAATGGTCAATAGTATCTACCGGCATCTACCGGGAGGATCACGTGAGAGCGACCGTAAAAAAATGGGGCAACAGTGCGGCCGTGCGAATCCCGGCATCCCTGCTTCAGGCCGCCAGCCTGCGACTGGACGAACCCGTGGAAATGCGCGAGGAGGCGGGACGCATCGTGATCGAACCCGTCCGCGGGAAAAAATACGACTTGAGCAGGCTGCTGCAGGGCATCACCTCGAAGAATCAGCCGACACCCGTTGATTTCGGCGTGCCCATGGGCAAAGAGGTCTGGTAATGCCGCGTTATGTGCCCGAGGCCGGAGACATCGTGTGGCTGAACTTCACGCCGCAAGCCGGCCATGAGCAGGCGGGCCATCGTCCGGCGTCTCGACATGCAAACAGTCCAGCGGCTTCAACAACAAGCCAAGCCTGATGATCTGCTGCCCCATGACGACGCAAATCAAGACTATCCTTGAAGTCCTGGTGGCCGGTACGCCGCCGAGCGTCATCCTCGCCGATCAGCTGAAGACTTGCTCCCCGCGTTTCGAGCGCGGAAAGCGATTATTTTCAGCGATTTCTTCCGCGGATGCACGGCAGACTGGACTGCAGCCTTTAGCCAGAATTCAGGCAAACGCGATGTACCAAGACCAGCCGACAACTCGCAGAATCGTATCGTTACGTAGAGATTCCCGCATCCGGAGTCAATTGAGAGAGCGCGACATCTTGGCCGCGAGTCACCTTCTACTCGTACCGCAGAATATCGACCGGCAGAATGCGCGAAGCGGCGCGCGCGGGAATCAGCGTGGCGACGACGCTGATGGCGAGCGCGGCGGCGGCGATCCACACGCCGTCGAGGGCGTTGGCTTGAAACGGAACGTAGGGCACGGAATAGACTTGCGGGTCGAGCGGGATCAGGTGATAGGTGCCGGCGGCCCAGGAGATCGTGTAACCGGCGATCGAGTCCGGAGACGGTGCCGATCACTCCTACCGTCAGTCCTTGCAGCATGAAAATGTTGCGGACTTGCGGGCGGTAGGCGCCGAGCGACATCAGCACGGCGATGTCGTTGGCGCGATCGGTGACGCGTCATGGCCAGCACCACCAGAATATTCAGGCCGGCGACGAACGTGATCAGGCCGATGAACAGCGCGGTGACCAGTTTTTCCAGACGCAGCGCGCGGAACAGGGCGCGATTTTCGTCCTCCCAGGTGGTGGTCGTGAAGCCCGGGCCGGCGGCCGCGCCAATCGCGCGCGCGGCGTCCGCGGCGCGGTCCACATCCTGCACGCGAAATTCCAGGACGCTGACCACGTCGCCGACGCCGGCCAGATTTTGCGTCGCCGGCAGCGTGGCGAACACCCAGTTGGCGTCGTAATCGTAGAAGCCGGAATCGAATACGCCGGCGACGCGAAAGCGGCGCGAGCGCGGCACCATTCCGTAGGGAGTGAGCCGGCCTTCGGGGCTGGTGAGCGTGACGTAATCGCCGGTGTGGATGTTGAGTTCCTCCGCCATCAGGTGGCCGACGACGATGGAATCGAATCCGTCGGCGTCCGGCGTGAAATCGGCTGCGCCGGAAACGATGCGGCGCAGGGCTTCATCGGTGCGGCGCTCGAGTTCCGGATCGATTCCCTTGATGACCACGCCGCGCGCGTGGCCGCCGCCGGAAAGCAGCACCGTCAGATAAATCGCGGGCGCGACGCTGCGCACGCCGTCGACGTGGCTCAGCTTTTCGGCGAGCGCGCGATAGTCCTCGATGCCTTCCGCGCCGGGGCGCGTCAGGTTCACGTGCGCGGAGACGCCCAGCAGGCGGTCCTGAATCGTGCGGCGAAATCCGGTGTTCATGGCCAGCGCAATCACCAGCGTGGCCACGCCGGCGGCGATTCCGATCACGGAAAACAGCGTCACCAGGCGCAGCACGGCGGGCTTGTAGGGCGACCGCAGATAGCGCCGCGCGACCAGCCAGGCAAATCTCATTTCTTTTCGCCTGGATCCTGTTCGGGGAATCGGTGCGCTTGCTGCCGCAGCGGTCGCTCGCCGGCTTCCGGCCGCAGCAGGGGAAACAGGATGACTTCGCGGATGGAGTGGGAATCGGTGAACAGCATGGTGAGCCGGTCGATGCCAATGCCTTCGCCCGCGGCGGGCGGCATGCCGTGCGCCAGCGCGCGAACATAATCCATGTCCACTTCGCGCGGCACTTCCTCGCCGCCGCTTTCGACCTGCTCGCGGAAGCGGCGCTCCTGCTCGACGGGATCGTTCAGCTCGGAGAAGGCGTTGCCAAGTTCCATGCCCGCGACGTAGATTTCGAATCGCTCGACGAGCGACGGATCGTCCTTGCGGCATTTCGAGAGCGGCGAAATGTCGGTCGGAAAATCGTACAGAATCGTCGGCTGAATCAATTGCGATTCGGCCACGGTTTCAAACAGCAGCCCGGTGATTTCGCCGTCCTTCATGCTGGCGAGGCCCAGCAGCGGCTCGCGGCCGCTGGATTGCGCCCAGGCGTTGTAGCGCTCGCGCAGCCGCGCGCGGCCCTCCGGGCGCGGCAAGTTCCGCGACCGTCGGCGGCGGCAGCGGCGCCCGCGGGCCAATAGCGGCAGACGGCTTCGCGCATGGAAAGGCGCTGAAACTTTGCGAAATCGATTTCGTGCTCGCCATATTTCACGAACGTGGAGCCGGTCACTTCCGTGGCCAGATGCGCGAAAAGTTCCTCGGTCAACGTCATCAGGTCGTGGTAATCGCTGTAGGCCTGATAAAATTCGAGCATCGTGAATTCGGGATTGTGCGAGGTGGAGATGCCTTCGTTGCGGAAATTGCGGTTGATTTCGTAAACGCGGTCCAGGCCGCCGACGACCAGGCGCTTCAGGTACAGCTCCGGCGCGATGCGCAGGTACAGATCCAGGTCGAGCGTGTTGTGATGCGTGATAAACGGCCGCGCGGCCGCTCCACCCGCGATGGGCTGCATCATCGGCGTTTCGACTTCGATGTAACCACGCGCATCGAAAAACCGTCGCAGTTCGCGAACGATTTGCGCGCGCCGCAGGAAAATTCCCCGCGCGCGTTCATTGGAAATCAGATCCAGATAGCGCTGCCGGTAGCGGATCTCCACGTCGGAGAGGCCATGCCATTTTTCCGGCAAGGGCAGCAGGGCCTTGCTGAGCAGCGTCAGCTCCGTGACCCAGACGGTGAGTTCGCCGGTCTTGGTGCGGAACAGGTGCCCTGCGACGCCGATCAAATCGCCCAAGATCGAGCAATTGGAATAGTTCGATAGGACTTGGCGCCCACAATGTCCAGCTTTACGTAAATTTGCAGCCGCTGGCCCGAACCGGAAATGTGCGCAAAGCCGGCCTTGCCGTGCAGGCGAAGCGTCAGAATGCGGCCGGCCACTCGGACGGGGGGCTTGGCGGCTTCGAGCGTGGCTGCGTCGGCCGACGCGTACTTTTCGACCAGTTCCGCCGGGGTGGCCGTCCAGTCAAACTTGTGCGGATAGGCCTCGTGCCCGCGCGCTTCGATCTCGGCAAGCTTTTTCTGGCGCTGGAGATACTGGTCGTGCTGGCTCAAAAGGTAACAGGGGATCTCTCCTGCGAAAAGTGCGCCAATGCGAGCGAAGTATAGCGGCTGGCTATCGCCACTGGCAAGGAAGCCCAGTAGCTTGCGCGAATCATGGTATACTTCGCACTCTCACGTGGGGGTAGGCTCTTGGGAGAACCGCGCGCCAAACGCGCAAGCCAACGCTCACGCACGGTCCGTGAGGATTGGTTTGCCTGGATTCCCAACGAAATGGACCAGCTATTCGACGCCACCCGCACCGAACTCGAATCTTCCAACGTCATTTTGAGCGTTACCCTGGATGAAGCCCTGTCCCTTTGCGAGCGGGGGACAGTTCGCCGTCGCCCAGGACAGGGCCGCCATCGTTTTCGGAGCTGTTCGACCGCCTGGCGATTCGGGCTTCGGCTGGTGATTCGGCACGATCAGAGGATCACGGCTCCCATTTTGGAACTCTGCCGAATGTAACGCCCTCTATCGCCATCGAATTTTCGCGGGACAACCGCGCAGAGAATTTCGCTCATGAATAGCTTGCTGGCCAAGGTGCTTTTCCGGGAACGGACGCGCTTCTTCCACAAGCTTGAGTGCCCTCGGCGAAATCATCGAGGAACTTGCAGAAGGAAACCGGACGCAGTCATCGTCCGGGATGTTTCCGAGGCGATGTCGCGTTCCCGGCAGCGTGCCTGGCGCGAGCTGGAAGTGCTTGGATACGACCTGAATACGTGCATGGGGGAGACAACTGTCGTTCTGAAGTCGTTTTTCTGCGCGCTGCCCGCCGAGGAACTGGAAGCATTCCGGCAGAAGCTCGTCAAGCAGGTCCCGGCCCTTCTTGCGGCAAGCCCTGGACGAGACGCAATCTTTCGATAGTAAAATAGAGTTCCGCGCGATGGAAGTTTGCTCCAGATTGATGACCGGCCAACTGTCCGGAAGCATTGAAACCGGTAACCTAATCCAGCACAGTCATCCATAAGACGCGTGCAACTCAAGGAGCAAGGGTCGCATCCCACAACTCGGATGCGTCCCGACGGGTACGGTGACCCGCACGAGACGAACAGAAACCAGCGAAATGACTGAGGCAGAGGCCATTCGCCTCGCCCAACAGGGCGACGCTGGTGCGTTTGAACGCATCTATCGGCTTCATAGCCGGCGGGTGTATGCGTTGTGTCTGCGCATGGTCGGAAATCACGGCCGAGGCGGAGGATCTTGACCCAGGACGCTTTCTTGCAGCTGTTTCGCAAGATCGCAACGTTTCGCGGAGAATCCGCGTTTTCCACCTGGCTGCATCGGCTGGCGGTGAATGTCGTCTTGATGAAGTTGCGCAAGAAAACGCTGCCGGAGACTTCGCTGGAGGAAACGAACGATCCGGACGATGAATCCAGCGGGCCGCGAAGAGAAATTGGCGCGCCGGACTTGTTGCTGACCGGTTCGATCGATCGGGTGCACTTGGAGCGGGCCATCGAGCAGTTGCCGCCCGGTTATCAAGCAGGTGTTCGTGCTCCACGACATTCAGGGATTTGAGCACAACGAGATTGCCGGGCTGATGAATTGCTCGATCGGAAATTCCAAATCGCAATTGCACAAGGCCCGAATGCGGTTGCGGGAGCTGTTGCAGGAAACATTGCGGGACCAGGCGCGGCAGGAACGCCAGGCCGCCAAGTCGGAAACCGGCGGGCGGATCATGACGTAGCGAGACGCAGTGACAGAATTCGAAGAATCGAAAGTGAAAGAAGGACGAACGAACATGCAGTGCAAACAATTTGAACAAATTCTTAGAACAGCAGGACGCCGGTCCGCTGCCCAAGCCGGCGCTCGCTCACATGGAAGAGTGCGAGGCATGCCGCGCCCTGTCGGCGGATTTCGACGCGATCCACGGCGTGGCGCTGGAACTGGGCGCCGAGGGATATCGCTCCTCCCGAGCGCGTGTGGGTTTCCCTGCGCAACCAGCTGGAAGCGGAGGGATTGATTCACGATTCCGAAGCGCCTGCGCCAAGCGCAAGTCCCGCGAATCCCGGCTGGTGGACCGCGTTTCAGCGTCCCGCCGCTGGCCGGAGCGTTTCTGGCGCCTGATTCTGGTCGCGGCGGCACCGATCGGCTACTTATCGGCAATTCCGCGCAGCCGGCGGTGCAATCCGCAATTGGCGCCGGAGCAGGAAGCCTCGTCCGTTCCCTCCGCGGACAGCGTTTTCAAGGAAGAAGTGCTGACCGTCGGGAAGCGATTCAGTTCCCGGTCTGCAGAGGCAGGACACCGCAGTGACCGATTCCATCCGCCGGAACCTGCGACATTGTTGACAACTTTATCGCAATGTGTGAAAAGAGCGTACGCGAACAACCTGACAATCGAGATGGCGCGGGAATATCTGTACGGCGCCTATCAGCAGAAGGCGGAACTGCTGGCCACGGCCATGAACCGCAGCATGACGGGAGGATTGCAGTGAACGCAACTTGCAACGCGTAACAGTACGTGTAGGCGCCTTGGGCGCCGTTATGGCGGGATTTGTTCTCGGCCGCCGCTCCCGCGCATGCCGACCGCATCGAGAAACATTTCGCCGTGCAGAGCAAGCCCAAGATCACGGTGCGAAATTCCAGCGGGCGGATTCAGGTGAAGGCCTGGACCAAGAATGAAGTGCAGGTGGCCTGGACGAACGCCAGCGGAAAGACAGCCGTGGAAACCGAACAGGCCGGAAATCGCGTGGAAGTCGCGACGCGCGCATGAATGAAGATGACGTCTCCGCGGACGACCTGCAAGACGGATTTCGAAATCACCGTTCCGGTCGAGAGCGAACTGAGCGTGCGCACCGATTCCGGCAACGTGACCGTCGACAGCGTGCACGGCGACATGACGTTTGATACGGTCGGCGCGAACCTGCAGCTTTCCGACGTGGACGGCTACATGGTGGTCAAGACGATCGACGGCTCGCTGGTCTGCACGCGCTGCTCCGGAAAGCTGGAAGCCAACTCCATCAGCGGCAATGTGCAGATGATTCAGCCCACGCTGGACAGCGTGCGCGTGCAGACTTCTTCCGGAAACATCTATGTTTGACGGCAGTTTTCTGAGCCGCGGCATTTACATCATGAAGAATTTCAGCGGCACGATCGAAGTCCACTTTTCCTCGAACGATTCCTTCGATCTGAACGCCACCTCGCTCAAGGGCAACGTGGTCAATCAGGCTTCGTTCAAGCCGGATACACACGGCAGCCCGCGTCCCGCGTCCAAATGGGGCCAGAGCCTCGTTGGCACCATGAACGACGGGCACGCCAAGGTCGAGCTCTCTTCCTTTAGTGGTACAATCAAGATTCTGAAGCGTGACTAACGCACTCGGAATCGCTTGCAGGATTCATCCCCATCAAACAAGCCCGCTGCCGGGGCCTGTCCCGGAATGCCGCATGGTCTGCCTGACCGGTTTCATGGGCTCGGGCAAGAGCACCGTTGGCCGTCTGCTGGCCGCGCAACTCGCCTGGCATTTCGTCGATCTCGACGCGGAAATTGAACGCGAACCGGGATTGTCCATTTCCCAAATTTTTGAGCAAAAAGGCGAAGCGGTCTTTCGCGATATCGAACACGAATGCCTTGCGCGAGTTTTGGGATCGGCGTCGGAGCGCGAATACGCGCCTGGTTCTGGCGCTTGGCGGCGGCACGTTTGCGCAGCCGCGCAATGCCGCGCTGCATCCGTGAATTTGGCGCGCCGCAGCGCGGTTCCGGGGCCGCGGTCATCTGGCTGGATTGCGCGATGGAAGACCTGCTGCAGCGATGTGTACTGATGGGTGACCGGCCGCTCTTCCGCGATGAGGCAAGTTTTCGTAAACTCTACGAGGAGCGCCTGCCCTACTACCAGCAGGCGGATTATCGAGTGGAAAGCGGCGGGGAGCCCATGCGCGTGGTCGAGCAAATTCTGGGCTTGGGAATTTTCGACCGTTCGGAATGATGCGAGCATGAATCGCTGTTTCCAAGATTTATTGAGCTTGAAAATGAAAGTGGATATGAGCTAGACATGAGCATTGATTCGGAAAAATCGAAAACTATTCTTTGCAATTGTGCTGACGGCATTGCTGGCAACTGGAATGGCCGGCCTTCCTGCTGCTTCAGCGTTCTCCGCGGCCCTTGGCTGCTGCTGCAACGCCTGCCAACGCGCCAAGCGTGCTTTCGCCTGACAAAGGTAAATTCCGCATCACCGTAAACGGGCGGCAAGTTGGCAACGAAACGTTTGAAATTTCCATGTCCGGAGAAACTTGGATTGTGCGCAGCACGATGAGCGCGCATGCGCCCGGCGGCCCCGACATCAAGGCCACCGGCCAGATCAAGCTTTCCGCCGATGGCACGCCAATTCGCTACGACTGGTCCGCCGAAGCTCAGAAAAAGGCCACCGGCTCAGTGGATTTTGCGAATAGCGTTGCAAAATGCACGGTCGACTTGGGCGCGCCTTCTCCTCTGCGAAAGGATTTTACGTTCACATCGCCGCTGGTGGCTGTGCTCGACAACAATCTCTACTACCAGTTCGGGGTGCTCGCTCGCATGTACGACTGGAAGACTGGCGGCAAGCAGACTTTCCCCGTTCTGATTCCACAGGACATGGTTCCTGGAAGCATTTCGGTGGAATCGCTTGGCCCGCAGCAAGCTGGAACCGGCAAATACGAAGCCCTGCGCGTCAGTTCACCGGATCTGGAAATCATGCTTTACGTGGACGCGAGCCACCGCATGATGCGCCTCGAAGCGCCTTCCTCAAACGTGGTGATCGAGCGGGAATAGGCCGCGCGCGGCGGTTTTGTAATGAGGTCTCTTCGCGATTCCACACAATTGCGCGCCCGGTTATTTTTCTTCGGCGGATAATTCATCCAGCGCGGCGGAAGCCTTGGACAAGTTGTCGACTCCGAAAACCATCAGCGCGCGCGTCGATCCCGGCTCCAGCCCGCAATAGGAGTAATCGATATTGATTTTATTTTCGCCCAGCCGTGTGGCTACGCGGCCCAACTCGCCCGGGCGGTGCGCCACCCTGATAATGGCAACATCCGTCTCCTCAAAAATCATGTGCAGGCCGCCGAGAACGGCTATGGCGCTGGCCGGATTGTCCACCAAAATTCGCACCAGACTCTCGGGTCCTTCGACATAGGATTGAAAAGCCAGGATGTTCACTCCGCGCTCCGCCAATGCAAGGAAGCATTTGCCAAGGGCGCCCGGTTTGTCTTCAATCGTTACGGTAAATTCTTTCGCCTTCGCCATTTGAGCTGCTCCCTTTCCTTTCCAGAACGCCGCCGTTTGGCGTGGCGTCCAATATCTGACTCGTGCGATCGCGGACGAGTTCAGAAAACAGACGGGCTTTTCGACGGCAAGCGCTGAGAATTTTACCCCACGTCGCAGCCATTGTCCGAGCAGAGGATTTTTGATCCTGGATCAGGATAGGCGGACCTGACCTGGGAGTCCAATCGAAACCCGTTATGGTGCGCATCATCGCTTGGCGGCGATTTCCAGTGCTCCGGTTTATGAAGTGCGGTGTCCGGCATCACAGAGCAACTTCTGTCAGCATGGTACAATTCGGCTTGAAATTACAAAGGAGCAAATCATGCGCAACCGAGGCAATCGTGGTAACCATAGCAGAGTAGGCCGAAACGACTGGCACCAAAGAGCCGCCGAGTATCACGATCTGGCCGCGCACGCTCACCGCATCGCCGCGACGCATCACAACCAGGAAGAACACCAGACCGGACACGAGCTTTCGAGGCAGGCCATGGAATACGCCGCCAAAGCTTACCAGTATTCGCAAGAGGCTCATGAGATTTCCGGGAGCATGGCGGGCAGCAAAGCTTCCAAGGCGGCAAAGGCCGCTGGAAAGTAAGTTAATTTGGCAGTCGTTGGGACAATAGCGATGCGGCGCGATGAGAGTATCGTTCGCGCCATGCCACTTCACAAATTCATGGTTACGATGCCGCGACGCCCGGAAAATAGGGTGTGGAGGCTGCTTCCCCCTTGCGCCGAATCCTTGTGCTTTTCGTTTTGCTGGGAGCGCTGGTTCTCGGCTGGCTGCGATGGCGGGACGCCTCCCCGCGTAAGCAGCCAAACGAAACTGGCGGGCCGGTAATCGACAAAGAGGCTGTTCATTTCAGCAATCGCACGTTTGATCCGGCATCCCCGCCCGCCGACATGCCGTCTCTCAATGCCGGGGAAGGCGCGGAATGCGATTCCAACTTTCTCTCGAATGCAAACGTGGGAGGAGAGACTCGCCAGATAGACTCCACGCACGCCACTGTCACAATCAATCGCATTAAAATAACTTTGCAACTCAATATCACCATCTGGACGCCGCCGGGCATAAGCCAGCACGTGATCGAACATGAAGATGGCCATCGCCGGATTTCGGAGGCTTACTACGAGACCGCCGACAAGGTGGCCGGGGAAATTGCCGAGAGATACATGGGAAAGCAGATGGAAATTGCGGGCGCCGATTTGAATGCAGAGTCGACCAGAATTCTCCAGCAAATGGCCGGCGAAATCACTGCTGAATATGGCAAGGAATTAAATCCGGAGCCGGCGCAATTGCTTTACGACAGCATCACGGAGCACAGCCGGAACGAGGTTGTCGCCAAGGACGCCGTGGTTCATGCACTCAAGAACGTGGCCGTCGAAGCACGGTGAGTAGCACAGACACTCTTGTCTGTGCGGTTTTTGCGATTGATGACCTTGTGGATGCGCTTAATTTTCAGAAAACCACACAGGCAAGAGTGCCTGTGCTACTGAGCGGCGAATTCGCGCAGGGCTGCGGCGCTTTGCCGGCGAACGATGGGGCTGGGATCGTTGCGCAAGCGGTCTCGCAAAACGTCAAGCGTTTGCGGATCGGACGCGCCGGGCGCTCCCGATGCGCTTTCGGATTGCATTGCGGCATAGAGAAGATTGATGGCCGCAACGCGCACGCTGGAATTGGCGTCGCTTTGCAGCGAATCGAGAAGCGTGCCGCGAACCGCGGGATCCTGCTCAAATCCCTGAAGCGCTTCCAGCGCCTTGATGCGCACGCCCGGATTGCGATCCAGCTGGGCGACCGCGCAAAGCGTGCGGCGCACGTCAGGATCGGCGGCGTTCGTACGCAGCACGTCCAGCGAATCCAGGCGCACGTCCGGATCGAATCGCTGGCCGTTTTCCAGAACAAAAGTGAGCGCTCGCTGCACGTCCGCATCTCCGGGCGCGCCAACGATATTCATCGGCGTGGGCGACATCAGCTGGACCTGCACGGTGGGCGTTTGCGAGCCGGACGGAGTTACCCAGGCGATGTGAGCGCTTGTCGGCGCTGCGCAATTGCTGGTCGGTGACTTTGGGCGGGGCGGATGAAGTGGCGCGGTGGATCAGTCGACGCCGTTGTGGAAACCGTCACTGCAGGGCGCGTGGCAATCGCCGGCATGGGAACGACCGGCAATCTCTGCCCCGCAACGCCCGCCAGAAATCCTGCCACCACCAGCACCGTCATGCTCATTGCCGGATGATAGATCAGCGTGTGGCGCAGCGCGCCCCACCATGAGGACGGGCGAAAAAATTTGCGGCCACGCGGAATGCGTGTCAGCGGCTTTGCCTGTCGTCCAGCGATTCCGCAAGTTCGCTGCGGCATTGCGCCAGCAGCAGGCCGGAGCGGTCCAGCGAATCGGCCGGCTGCTCGAGCGACACGATTGCCTGTTGCAGGCGCTGCTCGCGCGAAACGATCGCGGCGCAGGCCGGGCACTGCGCGAGATGCGCGTCAAGCGACGCGAGCGTCGCGGCATCGAGTTCATCGCAGGCGTAAAGCATGGCCAGCGATTCGATGTCTTCGCAGCGAATCGCAGACCGGCTTGCGGCATGGGTTGCGCGTATCGTGTTGCGAATCCTGTTGCCTGTCGCTCACAGCAATCCTTCCAGTTGCGCGCGCAATTTGCGCGTCGCGCGAAATAGTGAATTTTTCACGGTTTCTTCGGTGGTGCCCAGGGCGTCTCCGATGTCGCGCAATTTCAGTCCTTGATAGTGCTTCATCTCAAACACCATGCGCTCGCGCGGCGTCAGCAGGCTTCGAGCGCCGTGGAAATTCGCTGGCCGATTTCCAGTCCCTTCATTCGCCGCTCCGGATCGGATGACGCGCTCTGATCCTGCTGCCGGTCAAAGAAATCGCCGGCGAAGCGCATCGCCATTGCGGTTCGACGCATACTCGGGCGCTTGATCTTCCGGGCGGCTGCTCCGGCGGCGCAGATGATCGAGGCAGACGTTGGTGACGACGCGATACATCCAGGTATAAAAACTGCACTCGAAGCGGAATCGCGGCAGATTTTTGTAAATTTTCAGGAATGCTTCCTGATAAACGTCGCGGGCGTCTTCCGGTCTTGTGCAGAATATTGAGGGCAATTCGCAGAACATCGCGGTCGTAGCGATGCACGAGCTCTTCAAACGCTTCACGGTCGCCGCCCTGCGCGCGTTCGATCAAGGCGCGTTCATCGGACGGATCCAGAGCTGCGTCCCGTGACGCCCATGGACGACGAGCCTTCCCCGGGATCAGCCGGAGCCGCTTCCAGACCAAGCGATTGTCATTCCGTCGGCAGCCATCGTGCCGTACTCGCTCGAGATCAACCGGACCTACTACACTTGCGATGCACTTCCACTCGAATTAGACGCTGAGGAAGCACAAAGGTGAGCACTGTTCGGACCGCAGCCAAGCGGCGCCACTGCAGAATCCCCTAACCTGATTCATTACAAATATATTAGACTACCGCCGCGTCGGATCAACGGTTTCGTAGCACAGACTTCAGCCTGTGCTGATATAAGTCACG
This sequence comes from uncultured Acidobacteriota bacterium, assembly GCA_963825365.1. GTDB lineage: Bacteria > Acidobacteriota > Terriglobia > Acidiferrales > UBA7541 > Palsa-360. The sequence continues at coordinate 799,688 of CAWGSV010000005.1, forward strand.
CGCAGGGATTCAAGATGCGCACAGACTGAAGCCTGTGCTAGACTGGCATACCGATGACAACTCGCGAAAGACACTACGAACAACGGCGGCATGCAAACGCGCCGCGAAAATTTCCGTGGTGCCCATGATCGCGGCGACCTACTTCATGGTCGCCGGCGGCCCCTACGGCCTCGAAGACATCGTCCAAAAGACCGGCTACGCGCGCTACGCTGCTGATTCTGGTGATTACGCCGCTGCTCTGGAGCCTGCCCACCGCCATGATGGTCAGCGAACTGGCCACCGCGATTCCCGAAGAGGGCGGCTTCTACATCTGGGTGCGCCGCGGCATGGGCCGCTTCTGGGGATTTCAGGAAACGTGGCTGACGCTGGCGGGCAGCATATTTGAAATGGCGCTGTACCCGAATCTTTGCATCGCCTACATCGGCCGGTTCCTGCCGGGGCTCGTCGCGGGACATCGCGGACTTGATTCTGGGATTTGCGATGATCGCGCTCTGCACGGCGTGGAATATTTTGGGAGTGCACTCGGTCGGCGAAGGTTCCGTGTGGCTCAACGTCGCGCTGCTTGCGCCGTTCGTCGCGCTGATCATTCTCGCGCTTGGAAGCGGCAGGACCGGCGACGCCGGCTGCGCCGTTCCGCTGCGCCACGTCGATCTGCTGGGCGGCGTGCTGATCGCCATGTGGAATTACATGGGCTGGGACAATCTCTCGACGATTGCCGGCGAAGTGGAAGCGCCGCAGCGCACCTATTCGCGCGCCATGTTTGGCGCGGTGATGCTGGTGGTTGTCAGCTATTTGCTGCCGGTGGCGCGCGGTCGCCCGCACGGGAATCGATCCGAATAGCTGGACGACGGGCGGCTGGGTGGACGTCGCGCAAATCATCGGCGGCGAAACGCTGGCGGTCGCCATCGCGCTCGCCGGAGTGATCGGAGCGATCGGATCGTTCAGCGCGTTGATGCTTTCGTTCACGCGACTGCCGCTGGTGATGGCCGAGGACGGCTACCTGCCGCGAGTTTTCGCGCGACGCGATGCGCGCACCGGCGCGCCGTGGGTTGCCATTCTCGCGTGCGCGATTCTTGTGGGCCATCTGCTTTCCGCTGGGATTCGAGAAAAGCCTGATTCTGGATGTGCTGCTGACGGGCCTGAGCATCCTGCTGGAATTCTGGGCGCTGGTGGCGCTGCGAATTCGCGAGCCGGAACTTGCGCGCCCGTTTCGCGTTCCCGGAGGAATTGCGGGAGCCATCGCGATTGGCATGCCGCCGCTGGCGTTGATGATTGCGGCCGTCGTGCGCAATCGCAGCGGAGCTTGTTGGATCGACGAATGAACTGGTGATCGGAATCGGCATCGATCGCGGCGGGAGTGGGACTCTATTTTCTCAGCGAGGCTGTTCGCGCGAAAAAAGTAGCCGCAGCGAGAATCTCGTAGCACGGCACTCTGCTGTGCGGTTTTCGCGATGTCAAATGTTGCGCTTAAACCTGAAAAGCGCACAGGCTGAAGTGCCTGTGCTACTGATGCGCGGCGCCGCGCCGCCACACGGATCAGCGGCCAGGCGAGCAGCGCGAGCGCGAACGCAACGACGGCGTAGCCATTGGCGTGCAAATACGGATTGGGCTGCTCGAGCAGTTCGATCGGCGCCGGGAACCAGCGCAATCATCGCGGCCAGCAGGAAATATCCCATCACGTTGAATCGCACGATTCGCGTGACTCCGAACCAGAGCGCGGCAATCGCCACCAGGTGGAATGCGGCGTCTCGCAAGAAATGCGCCCGGCGTCGCCACATTGGTGGCCATCAGCGCGGCGTACAGAATCACAGAGCGCGGCGCGCATCCACATGGGGCGAACATAGACGGCAATCAGGCCGCCGCCAGCCCAACCAGCCCCGCCATCAAGAAAGCTGACGACAATGGCCGAAGCAATCGCTCCCGCCGCGGGGTTGAGCACATCCAGGCCGTCCGGCACGCCGCGCCCAGCGTGTGGCGCAGCAGCGGCCAGCGCGAAAATAGCGCCGGCAGGCGATCCAGTCCCATCACCGCCGCCGCGCCAAAAAGCGCCACGCAGAACGCATCGCGGTAATACGCGGCGCTGCATTCCGCGCCACGACGGGAATGCGTCCGGGGCCAAACGCGCGCTCCAGAAAAAACCAGCGAAAGACCCAGCAGCAGAACCGCGCCCGCCAGATACAGCGCGGTAATGAAAATCAGCGAGATGAACAAGAATGGCGTAGATACGTCGTCAGCGGCCAGGCCGTCGTGTAATTCAGCAGAAGCTGCGGCACGCGATTCACAAAAATCACGATCGCCGGCCAGCAACATCCAGATCGACCACTTGCCCGAGCCGGCGCCACGGAACGCGCGCAATTTCCGGACTGTTTCAGGCTGCGCAAGAAAGATCACCAGCACGGCGATCAGAACGCACGGCAGATGCCGACGGCCCTGCCGAACGATCTGCACAAGCTGCGCCGGGGTCGTGCGGCTTTCCGCGTCGCGCCAGGCTTCGGGAATCTTGATGAAGATGCGATAGCCGGAAACTTCATCGCCCTGCACTTGCAGCTGCATGCGAATGTGCGCGCCCTGCTGCGCCCGATGCGCGGCATCGAGCGCGGCTTTTTGTTCCCACTCGAAGAACGTGATCGGTCCTCGCGGGCTTCTTGTCGGTATGTGTTTCGACCAGATTCCAGTCCGCAAGGTCGAGCTTTTTCTGATCGCGCAAATAGGCTTCCGCGCGCGCCAGCGCCTCTTCCTTGGACAGATTCGCGCCCGGCGCTTTTTCGTCGAGCGTGTGATGCAACGGAATGCAGCGAACCATCCGGCCGCAGGACGACCATGTATTCTTCGTTTTGCGAATCGCGGAAATAGCGAACCGTCCAGAAGGCGGAGGGAACCTGATCGCGATAAATGCGGTTGGCGGCGGCGATGCCGATGGTGCGGCGCAAATATTCGTTGGTGTAGCCGTCGAACGTATAGGTGATTGTCGCGGCGTGCTGGTAGGTGGCGGGATCGACGTTGATCTTCGCGCAAGCACTTGATCGCGCGCGCCGCGTGGCTTCCTTCGCGTCGATCTGGAAGCGCACGAAATCGCCGATCGCTTCGCGCTTCACGCCGACGAGCAGCGCAGCGCCCAGCACGCCGCAGGCAATCAGCATCGCCAGCGCGCGCGAGGACATCGCGGCGTAGCTCGACGACATTCTCGGCGCGGCGGTTGCGGCGGCATATTTCCGGCGGCTGCCTGCTCGGCCTCTGGATCCGAGCGTCCATCGGATGCGGCCCGCCAAGGGGCCGGGCGCTGATTCAGCAAGGATGCGGATCGGCTGCAAATCCTCCGCGCGAAATGTAGGAAATTGCGGCGATGCGCCAGCGGGATCAACGCGGCGCCGCCCACGATCGCTCCGGAAACGCGCAGATACGCGCCGTGCGAACGCAGCAGCGAAGTGCTGATCAGAAACGCGTCCACCGTGTAGTGCCAGGTGAGCGTCGCCCAGATTCCCCAGCGCAGCATCACCAGTCCCGCGACGATGCCGATCAGGCCGACTTCGATGCCGCGAATGTAGGCCGGCTCCTGCGGATAATTGCTGTGCAGAAATCCCCAGGCGAACGCGGGCAGCACGACGGCCAGGAATTTCGACTTCGTAGTGCGCAGCAAATACGGAATCGCGAACAGGCGAAAAAGAAATTCCTCGCTGGTGGCGGCATAGATGCCGATCGCCAGCGGGTAGACCCAGGGCAGCGTAAGTGCTGACCACGTTTTCGTAATTCAGGTCCTGCGGCGCCCACGCGCCCAGTTTTCTGCTGATGATGTAGAAGACCGTGATGTAGCCGATGTGCGCGGCGGCCAGGCAAATGCCGATGACGTTGGCGCGAAAAAATTCCTTGGTGCGAATTCCCGGCAGGCGGAATCCAACGTCCAGCCTGATTTTGTCGGGCTGCGAGACGCGGTACAGCGGTTCCCCCGGCACCATGGCAATCACCACCAGCAGCGCGCTGACGACGCTGATGAGCGCGGCCTGTCCCACCTGGCTCAGGAAAAAACTGGAGTAGGGCGTGTTCGTGTCGTATCCGGCGCGGTCCAGCGGCCACTGATTCATGGTCATGACGAAATACAGCACGGTGAGAAATGTGCCCAGCGCGAGGCCGCTGCGCCACTCGAGCAATCCCGGCGCCCCAGCGAAATGATCACGTAAAGACATCCGCCGAGCAGAAACGCGTAGGGAATCAGCGCGATAAATTCGAACAGATTATTCGAGGATCGCAGGCGTTCGTAATCGAGCTTCCAGGCTTCGGGAACTTTCAGAAATTCGTCATAGCCGCTGACGCGGTCTCCGGCCAGCGTCACGTTCAGGCGGTACGGCGCGTCCTTGGCGCGAAATCCGCGCCGCTCCCAGGAAAAGCTCCAGTCGCGGCGATTGGGACGCTCGGTGAAATTCGCTTCCTCCTCGCGAAAATCGTAGAGGGAGAGATCGGTGTGCAGCGTGTCGCGCAGAAAGGATTCGGCGACGGCTTGCGCCGCGGCGCGTTCCAGGCGCGCGCCGGGCGCGGCTTCCTCGAGCACGTGCGCGTACCCGACGATGCCCCCGGCGGGATCGACGCGCACGTCGAATTCTTCTTTTTGCAGCGGACGGAAGAAACGCGTCTGCCAGTACCAGATGTGGACATCGTTCGTCATCATCTGGTTGGCTTGCTGCGAGGCCTACTTCGCGTTCGAGGTAGGTCTTCGCCGTGTCGTCCACGTCAAAAACGATGCTGGAATCGTACCCGTCGAGCTGCGCGCCCTGCGCCGCGGCAAATTGTTTGGCGCTGTTCGAGGGCGTCCGCGCGAGGAACTTTGAATTCGACGGAAGCTTCGGGAAAAGCCTGGAAAAAATACTTGTAGGCCACGCCCGCGCCGAGAAGGCCCGCGAGAATCCAGATCAGGAGAACTTTCGCGTCGTTTCGCGTCGAGCCGCTCTAGCGGCAAACACGCCTCCCGTGGCGCATGCGCAAAGCAATCCATCTTTTCCCATGCCGCGGGCGATTGCAAGCATCGAAGCGCTGCTGTTTTTCAGATTGGAAGGGCTTCAGTAGCACAGGCTTCAGCCTGTGGGTTTTGCATGGCTCATATAGATTCAAAAGCCACAGGCAGAAGCCTGTGCTACTTACAGCCATGCGATGATATAAACAGGAAATGTCCGTGACGCCTACAACCGAACTGATGTACCTGAAAGGCGTGGGACCGCACCGCGCGGAATTGCTCGCCAAGCGCGGGCTTCGCACGTTTGAAGACCTTCTCGGTTACCTGCCCTTCCGCTACGAAGACCGCATCCACTTCGCGAAAATTCGCGAGATCGCGCCGGGGCAGATCTACACCATGCAGGCGGAAGTTTCCAGCGGCAGCCTGGTGCGATATTCGCGCGCGCGCGGCGGCATGTATCACCTGCTGGTGCGCGACGACACCGGACTCGCTGCCCTGCAAATTTTTTCACGGGCAATTATCTCGAGCAAAACTTCAAGCCCGGCCAGCGAATCGTTCTTCACGGCAAGGCCGAGCTGGACCCGCATGCGGCCCGGCCGGATCGAGATGATCAATCCGGAATACGAACTGCTCGGCGCAGGAGACGCGGACTCCACCGAAGTCGGCCGCATCGTTCCGATTTACGAAGCGATCGGCGGCATCAGCTCGCGCATGATGCGGCGCATCATTTATCTGGCGCTGCGAAAAATTTGCCGGCGCGCTGCCCGATCCGCTGCCCGCGGAAATTCTGGCGCGATACAAATTTCCCTCGCGGCGCGACGCCATCCACTTCGTGCATTTTCCGCCCGCAGACGGAATCGGTCGAGGCGCTGAATTCGTTTCGCTCGCCGGCGCACCAGCGCCTGATTTTCGAGGAATTTTTCTTTTACCAGTTGAGCGTGGCCATGCGCAAGAAGACGGCGCAGCAGCAGCCGGGCATTGCCTTTCGCGTGCGCGAGCCGGCCATTCGCGAAGCGCTCAAGCGCGTGCTGCCCTTCAAGCCCACCGACGCGCAGAAACGCGCGCTCGGCGGAAATCGCCGCCGACCTGGAACGCCGCGTGCCGATGAATCGCCTGCTGCAGGGCGACGTCGGCAGCGGCAAGACGATCGTGGCGCTGGAAGCCGCGACCATCGTGATCGAAAACGGCTACCAGGTCGCCCTGATGGCGCCGACGGAAATTCTGGCCGTGCAGCATTATCTGGCCGCGCAAAAAATATTCGCGCGCGCCGGCTATCGCGTGGAACTGCTGATCAGCGGAATGAAAGCGGCGGAGAAAAAAGCGGCGCTGGAACGCGTGCGCTCCGGCGCAGCGCAACTCGTCGTGGGAACGCACGCGCTGCTGGAGCCGCAGGTGTGAATTCTGCGCGCTGGGCCTGGTGATCGTGGACGAGCAGCACCGCTTCGGCGTCCTGCAGCGCAAGGAGCTGATGGACAAAGGCGTCCGCGCCCGACGTGCTGGTGATGACGGCCACGCCGATTCCGCGCACGCTTTCGCTCACGCTTTACGGCGATCTGGACATTTCCGTGATCGACCAGATGCCGCCGGGCCGCGTGCCGATCGAAACGCGCTGGTCTTCGGACGCGCATTTGCCGGGCGTGTGGGAATTTCTGCGGCGCGAAATTGCAGGCCGGGCGGCAGGCCTACGTCGTCTATCCGGTGATCGAGCAATCGAAATCCGCGGAATCGCAGCGCTCGCTGAAAGCGGCCATCGTGGAATACGAGACGGCTGCGCAAGCACGGTTTTCCCGAACCGGCAAGTCGGCCTGCTGCACGGCCGCATGAAGAGCGAGGAAAAAGAAGACGTCATGGAGCGATTTCGCCGCCGCGAAATCGATCATGCTGGTGACGACCACGGTGATTGAAGTCGGCGTGGATGTGCCGAACGCCACCGTGATGGTGATCGAGCACGCCGAGCGATTCGGTCTCTCGCAGCTTCACCAGCTTCGCGGACGCATCGGCCGCGGCGGCGAAAAGGGCACCTGCATCCTGATCGCGCCGAAAACTCCGGGAGACGACGCGCGCGTGCGCCTGGAAACCATGGTGCGCACCACCAACGGTTTCGAGATCGCCGAAACGGATTTGAAATTGCGCGGCCCCGGCGAATTTTTCGGCACGCGCCAGCACGGCGAACTGGGCTTCCACATCGCCAATCCGCTTCGCGATTTTGAATTGCTGGAACTCGCGCGCCGCGAAGCGCTTGCGCTGGTCGAACCTCCCGGAAGCCGAGCCCGCGCGCCGCCGCCTGCTCGCGCAGCTTCCGGTGGAGTGGCAGCGCCGGTATCAGCTCGCGTCGGTTGGGTAAAGGCGTTGGAACCACGGATGCACACGGATGAACACTGATAAAGAAAGAGAAAAAGTTTATCAAATGAAAACGATCGTTCGCAATTTGAGTTGAGCCATAGGAATGCAATCAAGTGCTGTGATAGCCGCGACGTCTCGAACTTTCCGTGTTCGCTCTTCATCCGTGTCTATCCGTGTGCATCCGTGGTTTCAAAGGTTTCCCGCATGCGCGTAATCGCCGGCAAATACCGCAGCCGGACGCTGCGCAGCTTGAAGGGACAGGCGCTGCGGCCGACGAGCGATCGCCTGCGGGAGACGCTTTTCAATATTTTGGGGCCGACGGTGGATGGCGCCACGTTCGTGGATCTGTACGCGGGCACGGGAGCGGTGGGCATCGAGGCGCTGAGCCGGGGAGCGCGCCTCGCGATTTTTGTCGAGCAGCATGCGCCGGCGGCGGCCCTGATTCGCCGCAATCTGGAATCGCTCGGGATTGGCGCGCAGGCCGAAATTCTCGGCATGAATGTCTTGCGCGCCATCAAGCGCCTGGAGGCGCGCCACATTCACGCGCAATTTATTTTTCTCGATCCGCCCTACGCTGCTGATATCGAATACGAGAGCACGCTGGAAGCTCTGGGGGATTCGCCTCTGGTGGCGCCCGGAAGGACTGCGTGATCGTGGAGCATTTGAAGAAGCGCAAACTCGCCGCAGCGAGTAGGAGACTTGGAACTTGCGCGCGTCGTCGAGCAGGGAGATGCGGCGCTCAGTTTTTACAGGCTTGCGCTGGCGGCATAGGACGGGGTATCTAAGCCGCTGAAGACACAATTATTTTGTCATTCCGAGTGAAGCGAGGAATCTCTCTTTCATTTCTGCGAGTTAAACCACGGAGAGATTCCTCGCTTCGCTCGGAATGACAATTAGGCGGAAAACTTTCTCCGCACGCTGTTCAGACTGTTTCACGATCACTTCTTCTTGAACAAATTCTTCAGCGTATCCACCGCCTGCTGCGGCGTGGCGCGGCGTGGCCGGCGTCGCGCCCGAAGGAGCGGCACCCGCCGTGTTCGTTGGCACGCCCTTGCCTGGGCGCACTTTCGGATTCTCGATTGTTCCAGCCAGCGCGAACGGCACGGTAATTTTCCCCACGCGGTTGCCCATCAGCCCGCCCACAACGCCGCCCACTTTGCCAAGCGCCGCAACGGGATTCACAGCGACCGTGCCCTGGTAATCGAGCGTTTCGTCGAGCCCCAGGCTGCCATGCAGATCCACAACGCCCGCGGCGGAATCCAGATGAATCTGTTTGCTCGTAACGCGCTGGTCCGCGATGTTGATGTCTCCTTCCAGTACGCTAAACGGCGTGTCTCCGCCCACGCCCGCCATTTTCAAAACAGACTCCGCGGCGCCCGCCAGATTCACGCCGGGCAAGTGACCATTGCGAACGGCAAATTTCCCCGTGCCGGAAATCGTTTTCTTCCATGCGTCGCTCAGGCTGCCGAGAAGCTGCAGATCGAGTTCTCCGGTGCCTCCCATTTTTCCGCGCGCCGAGGGAGTGACGTCGAGAACTTTTGCCACATCCAGATTGCGCATCTGCACATTGGCGGTGAAGCGCGCAGGATCGGTGATGCGATCCACGCGCGAGGAAAGTTGCAGGGTGCCTCCGTACATGCCGATGGAAATGGGCCACAGCTCGGCGCGATCGGTGTAAACGCGCATTTCGATGTTGGCGGGGCCAACAGTGTACGGCTTAGTGGTGATTTTTTCGATGTTGATGTGTCCCTTGGCGATCAGTTCGCCCGGTCCGGCTGAAGCCGGCGGTTTCGCCACAGACTTTGCAGGTGTGGGGCCGGATTTGCCCGGCGCACTTGGGACAGACGCGGGGCTGCTCGGCGCGCTGGGGGCAGGCGCCGCGCTCGGCGCTCCGCCCGCCACATCGATCAATTTGTCGACGTCGAGTTGCGAGGAACTCATTTCAAAATTTACCTGAGGGTGCTCGAAATCAGGAACGTTCACGGTTCCCTTGATATCGGCTGCCGTTGCTAAATCCGCGACGAATTGCGCATCGAGCTTTCCGTCCAGCAATGTAAATTTGCCGGATTGAAATACGATTGGAGACTTCCAGCTGCTCAGGGCCAGGGTAACGTTCGCCAGGTTGGACTCCGCCTGCCAGTCATGCATGCGCATGGGGCTCACGGCAAAATTATGCAGCGTAATGTTGATGCCCTTGGTATCCGCCAGGGGCGCGGCGGCGCCTTTTATCACGTCACCCACGATGATTTCCGCGCCGGTCAGGTTGATCGCGTCGATTTGATCCAAAGTCATGCTGGACGAAGATTCACCGGATTTTGGGGGAGCAGCTGGAGACGATGCGGGCTCCGCGGGCTCAAACGTAAAGTTATTTTTCCCGCTGCTGTCCGTGAGCAGCGTCAACTTTGGGCGCACCAGGTCCACGGAATTGACATGGATGGTTCCGTGCAGCAAGGGAGCCAGCGCCACGTTGACTCGAATTTCGTCCGCTCCCACCAGATCGCCATTGGGAAAGCCTACTGGATTGCCAACATGCAACTCCGCGACCGTCACGCCAGCGCCGGGGAAAAGCCGCGCGTGTATCGCGCCCACCGAAACATTCCGCCCGGTCTGTTTCTGAATCGCGGCGGCAATGGTGTCGCGATAGCGATTAACATCCAGGAAGTAAGGCACGGCCAGCACGGCCAATACCAACAACACAACCAGGCCCAGCACGATTTTCGCCCATAGTGGAAATCCGCCGGATTTCCCATCCGAGGTAGAAGGCGTTGCCATATGCGCTCACATTCTCCGGCATGCGACAATCGTTACACGATGCCGGACGGTCTTCTAGGCCCCTATCGTGGCAAATCGTGCGGCGAACGGCAAGCCAATCGTTTTGGCGGGAATCGCGAATCAAAAATGTTCGCGCATGTCGCGGAAACTGGTCAGGATCAGCAAGCGCCCGGCACCGCTGCGCACTTCTTCGTGCTCCAGCGCCCAGGTGGCGTGATGAGGAATAAACACGGCATTCAGGCCGGCCTCAAGCGCGGGGTTGATATCGCTGCGGGGACTGTTGCCAACCATCCACCCGCGCGATTTCACGACGTGGTGGCGGTTCACCAATTCGCGGTAGGTAGCCACATCTTTTTCGGGAACGATCTCGATGGCGTCGAAATGAATCTGTACTCCCGACCGTTCCACTTTGGCCGCCTGCTCGGCCGCCTCGCCCTTTGTGAATAGGATCAAGCGATGCCGCGCGGCAAGATAGTCCAGCGTCTCAATAACGCCCTCCAACACGTTCGGTGGAGTCCGTTCCAGTTCTTCGACGCGGTGACGGATATTTTCCACCGTCGACTCCAGGGCTTGGTGCCCTGCAAGTTTCATGTACGTCTCTTCGAGGGATCGCCCGAAGCTGCGCGCGCCGTAGCCGTGCTGCCGGATGTTGCGCCGCTCGGTTTCGTTCAAAATGTGGCGAGCGTATTCGCGCGGATAGCCAAAGGGCTCGAGCAGCGTCAGAAACTCCGAGATGGTCTGCTCGAAGTAGACATTGTTCTCCCAAAGCGTGTCATCGGCATCGATGAGAATGGTTTCTCGTGGCATGGTTTCAGGCGCGCCTGGCGCGCTGGGCGTTGGCAACCGCGGAACTGCTCCACGCGGTGAAATTCAGCGCGGAATGCATACCGGCAGATTAAGCTTTCTGGGCTTTCCGGCCCTCGCTTGACGCAAGCTTTTCCAGTATTTCCAGCGCCAATTTTTGGGTCTCGCCATATTGAGTAAGGTAGCTCTGAAATTCGCGGTTCAATTCGAGCGCCTCGCTGACGCCAAGGGGAGTTCTCAGGATCATGTCGCGCAGGCGCACCGGGTGTGGCACCAGCGCGTCTTCCTTGAGTTCATCGAGCGCCACTTTTACGTCGTAGGGTTCCATTGTTCCTCCTTGTCGCATTCTTCAAGGACAATTCTACTGCGAAACAGGCGTGAAAGCGGAAAAAAGCCTGCTGGGGGTGCGGGACTTTACTTGCGGCCCTGGAAAGTCAAATAGGAGGGAGCGGAATTCAATCGCGGAAATTTCAAAAAATCAGGCGGCGGTAGGCAGGAACTCGTAGCGGTCGATCCGCGCGGCTACGCCCTTCTTGCCGTCATGCGGCTCGACTCGAACGATTTCCGCGAAGCAGCGAATGTGCACGTCGCCGGCCAGGGTGATTTCCCGAGGCAAGGTCAAAATAAATTCGATGGGAGAACCAGGGGCAAAATCTTCTTCAATCAAAAAATACAGGCCGCGGAAACTGACATCCCGCGTTTGTCCTTGCCGTTCGCCGCCGCCCGGTTCAGCAGAGCGAACCGTTAACGGAAGCGTCATCGTAAATCGCCGCGATGCCCGGCGTTCTGTCGATTCTGGCATGACTCCCCCGGAAGAGGGCGTTCCAAGGTCAGCACACCCTAGCATCGTGCAATAAAAATCGCAACGGGAAACACACGGCGCCACTAAAAACATCTTCCCTGCTCCGAAGTCCAAACACGATTTGTCGCGCGGCGCGGCTTTGTGGTTACATGGATCTCGCATGCCCCAGCAACCTCATCGAACCGTGATGATTTCCGGCCCTGCCGGCCGCATCGAAGCAATCTTGTGGTCCACCGAAGGAGCAGCGATCGCGCCGCCACTGGCCGCGGTTGTCTGTCACCCTCATCCATTATTTGGCGGAACGATGCACAACAAAGTGGTCTACCAAACCGCAAAAACTATCCACGGGTTTGGGCTGCCCGTCGTGCGCTTCAATTTTCGCGGAGTGGGCCATAGCGAAGGAAAGCATGACGAAGGTGTCGGAGAGAGCAGTGATGTTTTGGCCACGATTGATTTTCTGGCGGGGGAATTTCCCGATGTGCCGCTGCTGGTCGCGGGCTTTAGTTTTGGGTCCTGGGTCGGCTTGCGCGCCGGGTGCGGCGATCCGCGCGTGAAAGAGCTTATCGGACTTGGGCTTCCGGTGGGCAATTTCGGCAGCCGCAGCTTTTCCTACCTTGATAGCTGCGATAAGCCCAAGCTTTTACTCACAGGCGAACTCGATCGCTTCGGCCCGCCGAATCTGCTGCGCGCAATGGTCGAGCAGTTTCCGCCGCAGGTACGCCAACAGACACAAGTGGCCATCATTGAAGGCGGGGATCACTTCTTTACGGGATACCTTCCTGAGCTCGACCACGCGATTGCGGGGTGGTTATTGGAGCGGCATCCAGAACTCGCCGCGCGGGAGATGCCGGAGTAGGACAGGCTTCAGCCTGTCTGGTTTTAATGGAACGGCGCGCAAGATCAAAAGCAGACAGGCTGAAGCCTGTCCTACTGAAACCCTCAAAAAAATATGAAGCGTTTGCGTTTGTGGTATTTGAATGGCTTGGCGTTGGGGTCGGCCGGTTCGGGCTCGTAGGGCAGGCTGCGGCCCTCGAATACGGCGAGAGGATTGTCTCGAAACAGGGCGTTTGCGATTTCCTCGCCGCGGCGCTCGGCGACGGCGTCAAATGCAGCACGAAGCTGCAGCGGGCGCCCGTTGACATTGTGCGCGTCGCTGGCAACGAAGTGCACACGCTCTTCATCCAGCCATTGCTCGGCGCGTTTCTGCGCGGCGCTTCCGAATCGCCCGGTAATGGACTGCGCGGTGATCTGCACGTAGCTGCCCTGGTGCAGCCAGCGGTACATTCGCTCGGGCTTGGTGCGCAGCATGGCGTTGCGCTCAGGGTGCGTGATGATGGGCGACAATCCCATGAGATGCAGGCGGTGCATGGTGTCGTCCATGGACGGCGGAATGGAGAAGTCCGCGAATTCCACCAGCAGGTAGTTTTTCTGGTTAATGGTATATTTTTGCGGATTTTTTTCCAGGTCCTGCAGGTTATCGAAGCTTAAATGAAAATCGCATCCCGTTGCCAGCTTCAGGCGATCGCCCATGGCGGCCTGCAGCTCGTCACGGCGCTGGCGGATGATTTCAGGATCAAATTTGAAGTGTGAGTTTGCGTGCGGCGTCCCGACCACGTGCGTAATTCCATCCTCGATGGCCATCTCCGCCATTTTCACGGACGTTTCCATGGTGTCCGCGCCGTCGTCCATGCCGGGAAGAATGTGACAGTGAATATCGACCATAGGGAGTCCGCTAGCAGATGAAGATACCCGATCAGGAGAATGTGAACAACCCTGGGGTTAATAATTGGTGACTAGCAACGGGTAAAGGATGGCATGCACCTCGCCGCGCATGGTTCGGCCCATTTGCGAATTCTTCACCTGCTATAATCTGTGCCGCAAGGTTGTGGACGGTGATTTAGCATAGGCTTCGCAGGATGCAGAAAAGGAATTTATTTTGTCATTCCGAGCGAAGCGAGGAATCACTCTTTCTTTTCATGAAGTCGAAACACAGAGAGATTCCTCGCTTCGCTCGGAATGACAAAATGTGGCATGTTTCTTTGCAGCCCGTAAATCGCGTGCTGCGCCGCAAAACTAACGAACCCAGAATGCAAATGGCGACTTTTTTTATCGAACAATTCGGGTGCAGGGCGACGCAGGCAGATGCCGCGGCCATCGAGCGGCAACTGCTGGAGCGCGGCTACGCAGCTTCCGCCGATGCCAATTCCGCGGACGTGGTGGTGGTCAATACCTGCACCGTGACGGCTGCGGCGGACTTGCAGGCGCGCCAATCCATTCGCGCTATTCGCAAGGAGAATCCGGCGGCGCGAGTGATCGTAACGGGCTGCTACGCGCAGCGCGCCCCCCAGGAACTTGCCGCGCTGGAGGGAGTTTCCTGGGTTGTGGGCAATTCGCACAAACCGGAAATTCCGCGCCTCATTCAAGAAATGAAAATGGAAATCAGGCAAGAAGCGGCGCATGTTTCATCCCTATCCACGCACCAGGCATTTGTCCCGCTTTCGACAATCGCAGGCGACGCGTTCTTGCTCCCTCGTGGTCCTGCAAATATTTTGACGGGCGACATATTGGAGCAGCGCGCGCTTGCTGGTGGCGCCCGTGGAAGGCGGCGAGGCCGGACACACGCGGCCGGTGCTGAAAATTCAGGACGGCTGCGACAAGCGCTGCTCCTACTGCGTGATCCCGCAAGTGCGCGGGCGCAGCCGCAGCCTTGCTCCAGAAAGTGTGATCGAAGAAATCCGCAAACTGTGCCAAGGCGGCGCGCGCGAAGTGGTGCTCAGCGGAATCGATCTGGGAAATTACGGCCGCGATCTTGCGCCGCGCACCGAGCTGGGAGAACTGTTGCGTCGCATTCTGGATGAAACGCCTGTCGAGCGGCTGCGGGTCAGTTCCGTCGAGCCCATGGACGTAACGCAGGATTTGATCGCCATTTTTGCGGCGAGCGAACGCATGGCGCGGCATTTTCATATGCCCATGCAATCCGGCTCTGACCGCATTCTCGCCGCAATGCATCGCTGGTATCGCGCGGAACACTATGCACGGCGCGCGGAGCTTGTGCGCGAGTGTCTTCCCGACGCGGCCATTGGCGCGGATGTGATCGCCGGATTCCCCGGCGAGACCGAGGCGGATCATCAGGCAACGCTTTCGCTCATCGAGCGGCTGCCGCTCACCTATCTGCACATTTTTTCGTTTTCCTCGCGCCCCGGAACAGCTGCGGCGAACGTGCGCGACCAAGTGCTGGAACAGGTGATCTCCCGGCGCGCGCGCGAATTGCGGGTGCTGGGCGAAAAAAAGAAAGCCGCCTTTCAAGCGGCGCAAACGGGGTGCACCATGCGGGCTCTCACGCTGAATCGCAGCGGCAAGGATTCTGCAGGGCCATGGACGCGCGCGCTTTCCAGCAACTATCTCGATGTGCGTGTGTCCGGCGCGTGGCCGTCCAATCAATTCTTGGACGCGCGAATTACGGAACTCAGAGAAGGCCACCTGGCAGGTGTTACCGCATAGATTTCTGCAACAAGAAAAACAAAATCATTCAACAAAGCGCGACAAAGCCGCAATCAAAGCGATCTTCCATTTTCTAAACTCCGATTTGTTGATGTTTGCATTGCCAGTCCCGTTAGGGACGAAACATCGTAGCCCACCGTGAAACGGTGGGATCTGCGCGGTCCCGACAAGCCCAAGCCCCGGAGGGGCGGCACACGTTGGAGACTGTGTCGCCCCTCCGGGGCTTAAGAGAGTCGCGACATGTCCCCCCACCGTTTCACGGTGGGCTACAAAGTTTCGTCCCTAACGGGATTGGGGGAGGGATCCAAGTCAATTTGCATTAACCATGGGAGTTGCCTTTGGTTGCGGCTCCGACGCTCCACGGCCAGGCCAGACAAATAAACGAAAAGGCAAAATGGCATCAGCCAGGCCACTCTACTTTGATAACGATCGAATACACCTGCCAGCGCGCCGCACACCGCTGCGTTGATCACCAGAAAGACAATTGCCGAGGCCAGAAAATAGTTAATCCTGGGGAAACGGCCGGTCCAGGCAAACAGCAGGCAGGGCGGCACGCTGATCCAGAATACGACGGTGTGAACGGGGGCAATGGCATCCGCCAGCTTGAGCAGACGGCCACGGATTTGCCTGTCGCGTCGAAATGTCAGCAGGTCGCGGGGGTACACCAACTGCATCACGCTGTCGTTCCACTCGCGCGCGCCATAGGTGCGGATCTCGTCCCCGGTACGCAGGGCGCCAAGTTGAAGGAATGCCTGCCGAGCGCTGCTGACCAGAAATCTCCTAGGATAAGCGGCAATTGTTCCGCGCACGATGGCGTCCATCTCATCTTCGTTGGTTTTAAGTTCGCTGAACAACGGGTGCTGGAAAAGAAACTCCTCCTCCGTTCGAGGCAGATGGGAGAGATACTGGCAGGAAATAAAATGTTCCTTGGGACAATTTTCACGAAGAAAATCTCCCGCCAGGCCATCGGCAAACAATCTGCCCAACAGAAAAGCATTTCGCGACGGTGAAAGTTTAAAGCCAAGTCCCATCCTGTAGTTCATTGCCGAGGTCCAGAGCGCCGCGGCCACAATCGGAACGAGCAGCCAGGGCATCACGGACCGCGCGGAGGGAAGCCCGACCATTTGCCCGCCGGCAAGCGCCATGATGGCCACCGCCGCAAAGTACAAAGCAGCAATGGGGAACAGGGAGGAGTGAGCGGCGATGGAGATTGTTACGATTAGAGCCAGCAGGATTCGTCGCGCCAGAGGTAGCTCGCCGGAGAAAATCAAGAGGAACGCGGAGAGAAATAAGATTCCTGCAAAAAGGTCGGGCATCAGAAGCGAAACCAGCCACGGAAGACTCGTAAGCGCCGCCAAGGCAAGAACGCCGATCAGCAGGCAGCGGTCCAGGAATTTTCGTTCGCCGCCAATCAGGTAACCGCAAGTTTCGTACAAGACGTAAACCACCAGGATTGCCTGCGCTGCGATGGTGAACCATGGGCTGGCGCCCATGCTGGTGATGCTCGTGAAAAAGGCATAGCCGGGAGCGCGATACGGCGCCAGCGCTATTTGAAAAACTCCCGTCAAGAGGTAGCCGCCGGTATCCGAGAAGACAGTAGGATAGCCGTTGTACATGGCCACCCACAGCAGCAGGGAAGCCGCCAGGGCAGCGGAAAAGAGCATCCGCGGCGTATCGATTTCTACATTTTCGGTTGCTTGCGAAATTGGGCGTGCATCTTCCTGTATTGCGTCGAGGGGAGGGTAGGTGGGGTCGATGGTCGACATTCAGCGCAATGTGTCCATTCGCAGAAAAGATTTAGCTTTCTCGTTTCCTTTCGTGCCGCTTGCGGTTTCGATGCCCTGTCACAGCCGCCTCGAAGCAGGTTTGATGTCCCTGAGGTCCTGAATGATACATTTTGCGGACTGAAATTTTGGCATAAAGTTTCGCTATCCCTGGTTGGCAGGTTCGCCCAGTAAATCCGGACGATTTCGCCGCGTTTTTTCCAGGGCTTTCTGCAGCCGCCAGCGGCGGATTTCTTCGTGATTGCCGCCCATCAAAACTTCCGGGACGCTCCAGCCGCGAAATTCCGCGGGGCGCGTGTAGTGCGGGAAGTCGAGAGAAGGTGATTCGTGACTCGTGGCTCGTGGTCCGTGACAAGGTCGGCGGAAAATCTTGCCTCGATATTCGCGCCCTCGACGGCGCTGAACGATTCGTTGACGGAGGAATCTTCGTTGCCGAGCGCGCCGGGGATCAGGCGCGTCACGGCATCCAGGATGAGTGCGGCGCCCAATTCGCCGCCGGAGAGCACGAAATCGCCGATGGAGAGTTCGTCGGTGGCCAGGTGTTCGGCCACTCGCTCGTCCACGCCTTCATAGCGGCCGCAGAGCAGGATGATTCGATCGAGCTGCGCCAATCGGCGCGCCGTTTCCTGGCGAAATAATTTTCCGGATGCGGAGAGCAGAACGATTGCCGCGCGCGGCGTGGCCATTTGCGGTGCTTCGCTTGTAGGGGCACGGCATGCCGTGCCCCTACTGAGTCAAGCAGCGATTCGACGGCCTCGAACAGCGGCTCCGGTTTCAGCACCATGCCTTCGCCGCCGCCGAACGGGCGGTCGTCCACGGTGCGATGGCGATCGTGCGTGAACGTCGCGCAAGTCGTGCACGCGCACGTCCATCAGGCGAGCTTCGCGCGCGCGCCGCACGATTCCGTAATCGAGCGGGCCGGTGAAAAAATCAGGGAAAATGGTGACGATATCAAACTGCATGGCAGGGACAGTGTATCACAGCAGCAGGGTCTGGCAGCAAGTCAGCCGCGATTCAAATCCCGCAAGCCTTCCGGAAGCGCGACGTCAATGCGTTTGGCCTTGCACGTCGATGCGAACGCAAAACTCCGCAGCCAGCGGCACGAGCACTTCTCCGTCGCTCGGTCTCCACCGACAAGCAAAGGAACGCCGCCGGGAAATTCCACATCGCGCACCGCGCCCAGCGCCGCGGATGCGCCCGCTTCCCACACTTCGCATCCGACCAGATCGCCGACGTAGTAATTCCCGGCATCGAGCTTCGCGCGCTGCTCGAGCGGCACCTGCACTTCCAGGCCGCGCAGGGGTTCCGCTGCTTCCACGCTGTCGATGCCCGCGAAATGAAAAATGGCCTGGCCGCCGCGGCTCGGTCGAAAGCCAGCAGCGCTCCACGCGAATGCGCCGGGGCGCGCTGCGCCCATCGGCGAGCCACACTTCGCGCAGTTTGGGCAAACGTTCGGGAAAATCGGTCAGGATTTCGGCGGCCACTTCGCCGCGCAGTCCGCGCGGGCGCAGAATTCTGGCCAGCGTTACGCCGGTGAACGCTTCTGCGGCCACTCTATTCGAGGATTTCCAGCGTCAGGCGCTTTCGAAGTCTTCATCCCCGCAGCGCCCAGGATCGTGCGCATCGATTTCGCCGTGCGTCCCTGCCGGCCAATCACTTTGCCCAGATCTTCGGGATGCACACGCAATTCCAGCACGGTGACTTGCTCACCGTCGACGGATTTGACCTGCACTTTTCGGGATGATCCACCAGAGCTTTCGCAATCGCTTCAACAAGTTCTTTCATGGGGCCCTCCACCAGTCGACATTCGCGGGTTCAGCTTGAACTCTCACTTGTACAGTTTCCGAGGGCCAGCGGAACCTTTCCCGAGCTACCGCGATTCGCAAGCGTGGCTCAGGCGATCTTTTGGGCCGTCAGAAAGCTGCGAACAGTGTCGCTGGGCTGCGCACCGACCGCAGCCAGTACTTGATGCGCTCGGCATCCAGCTTGAATCTCAGCCGGCTTCTTCAGCGGGTCGTAGGTTCCCACAACTTCCACGGTCCTGCCATTGCGGGGCTTGCGCTTGTCGAGCACCACAATGCGGTAAAACGGTTGTTTCTTCTTGCCAATCCTAGCCAAACGGATTGCCAGCACGATTCACTTCCTCCTGGCCAAGGATTATAGCTGGTTCCCCCTGTTTGCGATACCCCGCGCGCTTAATCCCCCCGGCTGCCCTACTATAGAGATGCGGCCTGGGAACAGGTTTGTCTGGGGTTCAGTGGCACAGGCACTTTGCCTGTGCGGTTTGTAAGTCGCGAGCGTGAATTGCTCGATGCAATGGAGATCGCGAAACCCGCACAGGCAAGATGCCTGTGCTACCAGGGCTACGACACGCCGGTAAGTTTGCCGAGGCCCTTGAGGCGGCCCTGCGCGGCCAGCGCGCCGTACTGCTTCATCATCTGGCGCATCTGCAGGTATTGCTTGAGGACCTGATTCACTTCCTGCACGGAGGTGCCGCTGCCGCGCGCGATGCGCTTGCGCCGCTTGCCGTCGATCAGGCCGTGATCGTTGCGCTCGGAGGTGGTCATGGAATTGATGATGGCCTCGATGCGCTTCAGGCGCGATTCGTCCACCTGCACGTCCTTCGGAATATTGGCCAGCGGCCCAATCTTCGGCAGCATGCCCAGCACCTGCTCGAGCGGTCCCATCTTGCGGATCTGGCGCAACTGGTCGCGGAAATCCTCGAGCGTGAATTCGCTGCGGCGCAGCTTGCGCTCGAGTTCGGCGGCCTGCTTGGCGTCGACGGTCTGCTCGGCGCGCTCGATCAGCGAGAGCACGTCGCCCATGCCCAGCACGCGCGAGACGATGCGCTCCGGATAAAACGCGTCCAGCGCGTCGTATTTTTCGCCCGTGCCCACGAACTTTACCGGCGCGCCGGTCACCTTGCCGATGGAAAGCGCCGCGCCGCCGCGCGCGTCGCCGTCGAGCTTGGTCAGCACGACGCCGGTCAGGCCCAGCCTCTTGTGAAATTCGCCCGCCGAGCGCACCGCGTCCTGCCCGATCATGGCGTCGGCGACGAACAGAATTTCCGCCGGCGTAAGCTCCTTCTTCAGCGCGCCCAGTTCGTCCATCAGCGTGTCGTCAATGTGCAGGCGGCCGGCGGTGTCCACCAGGATCACGTCGTGCGCGGAAAGTTTTGCTTCGCGAATCGCGCCGCGCACAATTTCCAGCGGCTTGTCGGTGCCCGTGCCGGGCCAGCACGGCACGTTGATCGCCTTGGCCACTTGCGCCAGCTGTTCGCGCGCCGCGGGACGGTAGACGTCGGTGGAAACCACGATGCGGCCGGTGGCCGTGCGCGGCGAGCCACTTCGCCAGCTTGCCGGTGGTGGTGGTTTTGCCCGAACCTTGCAGGCCGACGATCAGCCAGACCGACGGCGGGCGCGAGGAGAACAGCGGCTTGGCGTGCTTGCCCAGCAGCAGCGCGAGTTCGTCGCGCACAATCTTGATGACTTGCTGGTCGGGCGAAAGTTGCAGCAGGACTTCCGAGCCCAGCGCCTTCTCGCGAATGTGCGCGAGCAGTTCGTCGGCCACGCCGACGTTGACGTCGCCTTCGAGCAGCGCTTCGCGGATTCCCGCGAGCGCTTCGTCCACGTGTTCCTGCGTGAGTTTTCCCTGCCCGCGCAGGTTCTTGAAAACTCGCTGCAGCTTGTCTGTCAGATTCTCAAACATTCGGCTTTGTCCCTGGGATCGAAGTCGTGTTTCCAGCCAATACGAATCTTTATTCTAGCAGGATGATGGGGTACTTGCCGCTGCGCGTTTGGGGAGTCTGTGCCTGGCGAAACGCGGCCACTCGGCTCCAGGAAGAAAATCTTTACCAAAGAGAACACAGAGGGCGCGGAGAAAGGCCGACGGAAGAGGCTTCTTTGAGCGGGTAGCCACGATTGGTCCACAATTTAATATTGACGGACGACTTCAAACTAGGTACCGGACGAGATTCTTAAACCAGAGGCCTCCCTAGCAATCAGTCTGGCACTCGGATTCATGATGACACATGCAAAACCATTCCCTTTGACCGCAAGGAAATGGGAATGTACTCTAAAAACAGGCCGCTACGATCTTCACCCTACGGCATTTCCCCCTTCGGCCTGTAGAGACTGAGCCCTACTCGCATCTACGGAAAGAAGGCGTTGTGCCTGACACCAGCCCGGCTCTGAGCGTCGCAGCATTCCCCGCTCTGATTGAATCCGCGCCTGACGGAATCTGTGATCGTTAATCGTGAGGGACGAGATCATTCTGGTAAATTCGCAGACGGAAAAGCTCTTCGGGTACGGCCGGAGCCGAGCTAGTCAATCAGCCGTCCGAGCTTCTCGTTCCCGCAAGGTTCCGGGATAGACACCGGAAATACAGGACGGGTTTGATGGACAATCCGAAATCCTCGGTGGCCAAAGCGGGACTAGATTTGTACGGCCTTCGCAAGGATGGAACGGAATTCCAGGCCGAAATTTCTCTCACTCCCGTGCAGACCGCAGATGGGTCTGTTGGTCTATACGCGTGATTCGCGAAAGCCACGCGAAAGTGGAAGCGTTGCGCACATCCGAAGTGCGTTTCCGCCGAATGTTTGAAACGGCCAAGGACGCCATCCTGCTTCTGGACGCCAGCACCGGTCAGGTTCGAGACGTGAACCGTTTCCTGATCGAAATGCTGGGATACTCTCACGAAGAATTCCTGGGAAAGAAACTCTGGGATACCGGCCCGTTCAAAAATAACGAAACCCTGCAATCGGCTTTTCAAGAACTGCAACAAAAAGCCACACAGTTCGTTATGAAGACCTGCCCCTGCAAACGAAGAGCGGCAATTCGATCAACGCGGAGCTGGTTGGCAGCATCTACCGCGTAAATCGAGAAAGAGTCATTCAATGCGTCATCCGCGACATTACCGAGCGCAAGCGGGCGGAGACCGCCCTGCGCGAGAGCGAAGAGAGGTATCGCGCGATTTTTGAGCAGGACGTGGCCGGCGATTATATTTCCACGGCGGATGGAAAGTTTCTGGCCTGCAATTCTTCGTTCGTGCGAATGTTCGGATTTATTACTGTCGAGGAAGCCAAGGAAGCCGGTCTGAAGTCACTGTATCCAGCCCGCAGGCGTACGAAACATTTCTTCAATGTTTAAAAGAGCAGAAAACAATGGTGGGCTGAGAAGAAGAACTCCGTCGCATGGACGGCACCACGCTGCGCTGGTTGCCAGGGTGATCGGAGTGTTCGAGCGCGAGTGAAGATCTGGTCGAAATCCATGCCTACTTCATCGATGAATCAGAACGCAGAAAGACGGAACAGCAGATTCGCCAGGCGCAGAAAATGGACGCCATGGGCCGGCTGGCGGGAGGGGTGGCGCACGACTTCAACAATCTGCTTGGGAGTCATCATCGGGCAAAGTGAAATTTTATCAAATGAAGCAGGCTGCGACGAATCCACGCGCGCCGGGCTCACCGAGATTGGCAAAGCGGCAGATCGCGGCGCTGCCCTTACCAGGCAGCTTCTGGCCTTTACCCGGCAGCAGGTTCTGGAGCCCAGGGTGCTTGACCTGAACGGCGTGGTGACGGAAACGGACAAAATGGTGAGCCGGCTGATCGGTGAAAACATCCAACTGACGATGAATCTTCAAGATGATTTGGGGCGGGTGAAAGCCGATCCAAATCAAATCGTGCAGGTTATTCTGAATCTGGCCGTGAATTCTCGCGATGCCATGCCGGGCGGTGGAAAACTCACGATCGAAACCTCGCAATTTGGCAGTTGCAAGAAACGGCGGAGCAGAGGCAATCCGCACCAAAGGCCGGGGCATTACGTTGCATTGCGGGTGATCGACACCGGCACCGGGATGGATAAGGAAACGCTGTCGCACATCTTTGAGCCGTTTTTTTCCACTAAGGGAATTGGCATGGGAACTGGACTAGGATTAGCCACGGTCCACGGTATTGTCTCTCAAAGCGATGGTCAAATCTCGGTGCAGAGTCAGCTGGGAATGGGAACAACATTTGAGATTTTGCTGCCGCGAGTAAAAGAAGAAATCCCTGCAATCTGCGCTCCTCTGCCCAGCGCCACCCGCGGATCCGAAACCATTTTGCTGGTGGAAGATTCCATCGACCTGCGTTATGTCGTGCAGCCGATTTCTGGAGATTGACGGATACAACGTTCTGAGCGCGGGAGATGCGACACAAGCCATGCAAGTCGCGAGGGAGCATGCGGGTCCAATCCAATTGATCATTACGGATGTAGTGCTTCCGGGTGTGAGCGGACGGATCCTCGCTGAGCAACTCATGGGCGTCAGGCCGGAGGCAAATGTGCTCTTCATGTCCGGTTATACGGATGACATTGTTCTGTACCACCAGGTTTCGCAGGCCGCCCTCAACTTTATTCAGAAGCCCTTCACGCGAGCAAATCTGACGGGCAAAGTGCGCCAAGTGCTGGACCGCCCGCAAATGCGAGCCATGGACCCCGGCAAACTGCAATTGGTGTGAATAATTTTCTGACAGGGTTGACGGGCGGTGCTGGCGGATACGATTTACAATTTGTGATCTTAAATTTGAAATCTTCATTCGGTAGCAATCCCATTGGGGGATCGCGGCTGCGCACGCGCTGCCGCAAAAGGGGACTCTTGTTTGCAAGGCGGCCGGGAGGTGCGAGAATAACGAAAGGCGATTATTATTTGTTGGATCAAAGGGGAAAACAATTTTATGAGAAAGTTAGTTCTTCTGGTTCTGCTCGCTTCGGCCGTGAGTTTCGCTCAACAACCGGCGGCTGAACAACCTTCCAAGGCAAAAATTCTAACGCGCGCGGAATTTGATGCGCTGCTGGCCACGCCCGGGCGCGTGCTGCTGATCGATGTGCGGCGTCCCACGGAAATTGCCATGAATGGCGGGTTCCCCGTGTATCTCAATATTCAGGCGGACGATCTCGGAAAACACCTTGCTGAAATTCCCAAGGACAAGCCGCTCATCCTGGTATCTAACCATGCGCATCGCGCGGGCATCGCGGCGGATTTGCTGGAAAGCAAAGGTTTCAAGATTGCCGGCGCGATCGGCGCGCAGGTTTACGAGTCGGACGGCGGCAAGTTGATTAAATACGCGCCTGAGAAGCCTGCGGCTGCTCCTGACAAATAACCGGATGTAATTTTGTTGGGAAAATGCATTCATAAATAATTGAGGGTTTTGTGGCGCGGGCTTTACAGGTTGCGAAAAAATTCCCCAAACATTTTGTCATTCCGAGCGAAGCGAGGAATCTCTCCTTCTTTTCATCAGTCCAAACCGAAGAGAGATTCCTCGCTTCGCTCGGAATGACAAAATGACTAATTTTTCGCCAGCCTACAGTGTGGCAAGAAATTTTCCATCCAGCTGCTCTTCGATCAGAAGATTGTCGATCAGGCGGACCGGGCCGATTCGCACGGCCATCAATGCCAGGCAATCGCCGCGCAGCCGCGTAACCTGCTCCAGCGTTTCCGCATCGACCAGTTCCACGTAATCGGGTTCAGCAAGCTTTTCCGTTCGAAGCATTTCGCGCATGGCGGCCATCAGGCGAAGCGCGTCGCGCTCGCCGCTTGCGATGGAAGCGCGCGCGGCGTCCAGCGCGCGGAACAGAATTGTGGCGGCGCGGCGCTCCGCGGGATTGAGGTAAGCGTTGCGCGAAGACATCGCCAGCCCGTCCGGCTCCCTCACAATCGGGCAGACCACAATTTCCGAATCGAGATGAAGATCGCGCGCCATCTGCCGGATGATCCGCGCCTGCTGCGCGTCCTTGCGTCCGAAAAACGCTTTTTGCGGCTGCACGATTTCCAGCAGCTTCAGAACTACGGTCGTGACTCCACGAAAATGCCCCGGGCGCACGCGCCCCTCCAGGCGCTCCGAGAGGCCTTCCACATTTACCCAGGTGCGGAATCCCGGCGGATAAATTTCCGCGGGCTCTGGCGCAAATAAATAATCGACGCCTGCGTCTTCGAGCTTCTTGCTGTCCGCTTCAAAGTTGCGTGGATATTTCTGGAAATCCTCGCTAGGGCCAAACTGCGTGGGATTCACGAAGATGGAGGCGATTACCGGCCGGCATTCCGAGAGCGCTGCGCGCACCAGCGCCATGTGGCCCTCATGCAGCGCGCCCATGGTGGGCACGAAGCCGGCGGAGCGCCCTTCGGCTTTGGCCTGGCGCGCCGCGAGTTTCATCCATTCGATGGTGTGAATTATTTCCAAAGTGTTTGTGTAATTCGGAAAGGTTTTGGTAGCACAGGCTTCAGCCTGTGGGGTTTGGTCCTTGCAGGAAGGAAAACCCACAGGCTGAAGCCTGTGCTACTCAAATCATGCCCGCGCGGCGGCCGCTTGCTCGCGATAGTACATGATCAGATCCGTGGAGACCGCTTTCACTCCGAGCTGCCGCAGTAGGGTGACCACCTGTCCGCGATGGTAGCTGGCGTGGTTCGTAAGTTGGTGCAGGCTCTGCCACAGCGGATTCGAGAATTCATCGCCCGCAAAACTCTTGTAGCGGATAACACGGTCCAAATCCTGCTGCGTGAGCTTTGTGACGTAGTCGAGATAGTAGGCATCCATTTCCTCCAGCTTGGCGCGGATGGAGGCCAGATCGGGAAACCCCGCACCGGAAACCAAAGCGGAAGGAGAGCGTCCCTGGAAGCGCTCGTTCCACACGTATTCGGCGCCGTACAGGTGGGCAACCGTGTCGCGCACGGAACTGAAGCTGGAGCCGAGGTTGCGCGTGAACTGCTCGTTGGAGAGCGAGGCGCAGGCGTCCAGCAGGCGTCGATCGGCCCACTGGTTATATTGGAACATGAAACGCAAAAGTTCAGGCGTAACCATTGATTTCCTCCGCAGCGGATTCTAATCCATGATTGATTTGGGATTGCGTGTTTATTTTTGCCGCACGGAAACCGTGCCGACTTTTTCGGCCGGCGTGTGATAGGACTCTTCGTCCGAAGGAAACGATCCCTGTTGCACGTCGCGGCAATATTCCGCAGCGGCGCGCGAGATGATTTCTCCCACGTCCGCATAGCGGCGC
Source organism: uncultured Acidobacteriota bacterium (assembly GCA_963825365.1). Taxonomy (GTDB): domain Bacteria; phylum Acidobacteriota; class Terriglobia; order Acidiferrales; family UBA7541; genus Palsa-360. The sequence goes on from CAWGSV010000005.1 coordinate 825,664, forward strand.
ACGAATTTCGGTTGGTGACCGAAGGTCATGCCCAGCAGGTCGTGGATCACCAGGATTTGGCCGTCGCAATCGGGCCCCGCGCCAATGCCAATGGTGGGGATGCGCAGTTCGCGCGTGATGCGCGCCGCGAGCTCCCGGGGAATCGATTCCAGCACGATGGAAAACGCGCCCGCGGCTTCCACGGCGCGCGCGTCGCGCAAAATCTGATCGCCCGCTTCGGCGGTCTTGCCCTGCACGCGGAATCCGCCGAAAGCGTTCACCGATTGCGGCGTCAGGCCGATATGCCCCATCACCGGAATTTCGGCGTCCACCAGGCGCGCAATCATTTCCATGCGGCGTTCGCCGCCTTCGACTTTGATGGCCTCGGCGCCCGCTTCCTTCACAAAACGCACGGCGTTGCGAACAGCCTGCGCCGGATCGTCGTGGTAGCTGCCATAGGGCATGTCCGCCACCAGCAAGGCGCGACGCGTGCCGCGGCGCACTGCTCGCGTGTGGTGCAGCATCTCTTCCATGGTGACGGGCAGCGTGCTGTCATATCCCAGCTCTGCCATGGCCACCGAATCGCCGACCAGCAAAACGTCCACGCCCGCTTCATCGAGAAGACGCGCCGTTGGATAGTCGTAAGCCGTAAGACAGGTAATTTTAGACTGTGAAGAATTCTGTTTGGAAATTTCAGACTTGCGTTCGAGGATGCTCGGCACGGTAATCTTACCGTTGCCTGCAGAAGGAACTACGCTCATATTTGCCTCCGGTGCCGCTCCTTAAATTCGGGATGCAGCCCATCACGCCAGTTATTTTACCATACATCACATCGCTGATCTACACGTCTTGCGTCATGAGGCTCAATGACCATCGCTATCTCAATATGCCTAGCGACTCGTTCAGGCCTCCGGCTCGGCGCGCCTGAATGTATTCATCCTGGGTTCATCGCGCACTACGGCTGATTTTTTCGAATCATGGCGCAATTTGTTCCAAGAGCTAAATTCAATCAGCGATTCGTTCTTGAATCGCCGAAACGTGTGGCCCGCAGCCTCGAATACCCGACGATGCTCGATCCAAACCACGAAAATCGTGCCCAGCAGGAAAAGCCTGTGTAGCTGGCCGAGCGCACGCCGGATCACTCCCAGCCGCCCGCCGGCCACGCGCGAGAGCATCGAAGCTTGAAATTTTAAATGACTGGCTTCATCTTCCAGGATTCTGGTGCAAATCATTTTCAGAATGGGGGAACCAGTCGCTGCGCGCAACGCTCGATAGTACGGCACCGCGATGATTTCCGCGGTCACCAGGACTGTAAGCGATAGCTCCAGGCCCGCCAGCCCTCGCAATTTTCTGAACACCGAGTCCACCCAATGCCGATTCGCGAGGGGAATCGATTGAGATTGCATGAACGCAGCAAGGTAGCGGCTATGCTGTTGCTCTTCCCGGATGAAAATTTCCAGTGTGCATGCGAATAGTGGATCGTTCGCCAACCGGCCGAACTTTTGGCCACGCTCCAGCAGGCGTTGGCCTCTGGAACCTTCTCCCAACTGAAACTGCTGGATGGACGATGCGATTGCGCAGCGTTCGCGATCCGTGAGTTGCATGGCTGAGTTGGAAGAGACATGCAGAGCGGTCATGCTGCGCAAGGAAAAACGGGTGAACCATTTTCTGGATTCAGCGCACTGTCCGGATTCTGGATTTGGCATGGTGCAGGGAATATTGCAATCCTCATGCCACGCCAGTTCGCGCGAGGCTTTCTTGCTCGTGCCTTTCTGGCGGTGCAAAATAAAGGCTTATCGCACCTGTTTGCAGCCGCGGATAGGCAGGAATGCCTATGGCCTATGGGCGGTTTGACTCACGTGTGTTTGGACAACCACAGGTCCAACCTGTTTGCATGTGAAGGTCCTCGGGCGTAAAGTACCGTGGATAGCATCGGGTGGAAGCAGTCAATAGGAGGCAGTGATGTCCATTTACCAGAAATTAAGCCGCTACTTGCTGATCGCAGTCACGGGCGCAGTTGCACTGGTGTCATTGGGGTCTGCGCGAGCTACCGATTTGAATCCTGCCGCGATCAAGTTGCAGTTGCCGGATCAGATTAAATGGGTGGACGACATGGCGCGGGGCCAAAGCACGGCGCTTTTGGCGGGCAATCCGGAAATGCCGGGCCTGTATGTGGAACTGGTGAAATGGCACGCCCATCACATGAGCCATCCGCATTTCCATCCAAATGACCGGTTCATCACCGTGATTTCCGGGACGTGGTGGGTGGGAACGGGCACCAAGTTCGATCCCGACAGCACTGTGCCGGTGCCTCCGGGCAGTTTTGTAAAACATTTTGGCAAGCAGGTTCACTACGACGGCGCCAAGGATGAAGACGCGGTTTTGGAAATTGTGGGCGAGGGCCCGGCGACATCCACTCCCGCGGAAGTGAAGTAAGGCGGGTTCAAGTAGCACAGGCACTCTTGCCTGTGCGGTTCTCGCGATTGATCGCATAGAAGAGGCGCTACAAGTATAGAAAAGCGCACAGGCAAGAGTGCCTGTGCTACTCGACGCAATCGAAATTACGGATTAGGACTCAACCAGCATGGCTTGGTTTAAGCGGGAAAAAAAACGGATCGAACAGCCCACGCCGCCCGACGAGCGCCGCGTGAAGACCGAAGGGCTGTGGACCAAGTGCGAAAACTGCCGCACCACCGTGTGGAAGAAAGATCTGGAAGCCAACTGGCGCGTCTGCCCGAAGTGCCAGCATCATTTCCGCTTGAACGCCACGCAGCGCCTGGAGCTGCTGCTCGATTCGCGCTGGGTCGAGCACGACGCCGCGCTCGCGTCGAGCGATCCGCTGCAATTTACGGACACTCGGCCTTACGCCACGCGCCTGAAAGAAGCGCGCCGCAAACTGGGCAAGGCCGACGCCATCATCACGGCGGAAGGTTTGCTCGGCGGACGCCCGGTAATTTGCTGCTCGATGGAGTTCGCGTTTATCGGCGGCTCGATGGGCGCGGTGGTGGGCGAGAAAGTGACGCGCGCCGATGGAAATGGCCATCGCCAAGAAGCTGCCGCTGGTGATTGTTTCCTGCTCCGGCGGCGCGCGCATGATGGAGGGCACGATCAGCCTGATGCAGCTGGCCAAAGTTTCCGCCGCGCTCGCGCGCCTGGACGAAGTCGCGCCTGCCGTTCATTTCCGTTCTCACCGACCCCACCACCGGCGGCGTCACCGCGAGCTACGCCATGCTGGGCGATATCAATATTGCCGAGCCGGGCGCGCTGATCGGCTTCGCCGGGCCGCGCGTGATCGAGCAGACCATGCGCCAGAAACTTCCCAAGGGATTTCAGACTTCGGAATTTCTTGCTGGAGCACGGATTTCTGGATGCCGTGGTTCATCGCAAGGACCTGAAGACCTACATCTCCTCCGCGCTCGATTTTTTCCTGGCGTAAGCCGCATGACTTACGAAGAATCGGTCCACTACCTGTCTCACTCTGGGACGCGAACTGGCCTCGCCGCAGCAGGCCAGCGCGATGAAATTCGATCTGAAAAATATCACCGTGCTTTGCGAACACCTGGGCCAGCCGCAGCGCGCAGTTTCAATCCGTGCACGTCGCCGGCACAAACGGAAAAGGCTCCACGTCGGCCATGCTCGAATCGATTCTGCGCGCCGCGGGACTGCGCACGGGCCTGTACACTTCGCCGCACCTGGAGCGCATCAACGAACGCATTCGCGTGGACGGCAAGGAAATATCCGACGCGGATTTTGCCGCGACATTCACGCGCGTGCACGAAGCGATCGAGGAATTGCTGGCCGCCGGGCACGCTCGCCGCGCATCCCACATTTTTCGAGTGCGTCACGGCCATTGCGTTCGTGTATTTCGCCGAAGGCAGGCGTGGAGTTCGCCGTCTGCGAAATCGGCATGGGCGGGCGCCTGGACGCCACCAACATTCTGCTGCCGGAAGTCGCGGTGATCACGCAGATTGATTTCGATCACGAAAATTATCTGGGCCATTCCATCGAGGAAATCGCCGGGGAAAAGGCCGGCATCATCAAGCCGGGCGCGCGCGTGGTCAGCGCCGCGGAACATCTGATCGCGCGCGTGGTGATCCGGCGGCGCGCGCGGAACAAGCGGCGTTTCTTGTGGAAATCGAAAATGCATTTCACCTGGAAGATGTGACCGCGCACGACGGCTGCTTTTCGTTTACCGCGATTTCCTACGATTCCGGCGCGCGCATTCCCATCGCTTTGCGCGCTGCCCGGGCGGTTTCCAGATTCGCAACGCGCTCACCGCGCTCGCCGCCGCGCGAATGCTTGCCGAGCGCGGCGCGCCCATCGACGATGATGCTATCGCGCGCGGATTTGCCGCCGCGGAGTGGCCCGGCCGCCTGGAGCGCCTCAGCGAGCGTCCCGAAATTTATGTCGACGGCACGCACAATCCCGCCGGCGCGCGCGAAATTGTGGTCTTCTGGGAACAATTCCTGACGGATCGAAATATTATTCTGATTTATGGAGCCATGCGCGACAAAGCCGTCGACGAAATTGCCGGCCTGCTTTTTCCCCGCGCTTCCGCCGTGATTCTCACGGCGCCCGCGCAGTCTCGCGCCATTTCCGCCGCGGTGCTCGCGGAAATGACGGCGCATCATGCGCGGCACGCGGAAGTTATTCCTGATCCGCAGAAGGCTCTGGCGCGCGCCCTCGAACTCGCCGCGCCCGATGACGTTATCTTTATCACCGGATCGCTATTTCTGGTGGGCGAGTTGCGCCATGCGTGGATGTCGCGCAAGAGCGGGTTGCCGGCTTCGCCCTAGCTCGGCCTTCGCAGGCAGCGGAAAAAGTTGTGTAGCACAGGCACTCCTGCCTGTGCGCTTTTCTCGAATTTAGGAGAAACCGCACAGGCAAGAGTGCCTGTGCTACTTGAACCCGCTCCGAATCGACTTTTTCTGCGGGCCAATATTCCTTGGCGATTTGGAATAAGAATGCGTTTCCGAGATCATCCGAGTGTCATGTATGCTTTGGGCGAAAATGGGCAGCGCGAAAATCCGCTTAGCGCCTGAGTGGAAATAAAAAATAAAATATGGAAAGAGGACAGCACATGCGCCTTCGACTTCTCCTGGTTGGCATCCTGGCTTTTGCCGGCATTACCGCCGCGCAAACTCCGATTACTCCCGATCTTCATCTGCGGGGCGACCGCTTCAAACCGCTCACCTACGCTGAATTGAATGCGCAACAGAAGACCCTGGTGGAGCACCTGCTGTCCGGCCAGCGCGGGACAATGAACGGGCCGTTCAACGTTTTGTTACGCAGCCCTGAAATGGGCGATCTGGCGCAAAATTTGGGAAGCTACGTTCGATTTCGCACCACCGTGCCGGCCAAGCTGAATGAGTTTGCCATCCTGATTACGGCTCGCGCCCTGAATGTGCAATACGAATGGTCCGCCCACCGTAAAAACGCCACGCAGGCGGGGCTAAGCCCCGCGCTGATCGACGCCGTGGCTGCTGGAAAACGCCCCGGATCCATGCAGCCCGACGAGGAAATCGTCTACAACTTCACCACGGAATTGCTGAATACTCACCAGGTGAGCGATTCCACGTTCCACGCCGCGGTCGACAAGTTTGGCGAGCACACCGTGGTCGATCTGATTGGCGTGATCGGCTACTACCATTTCGTTTCCTTTATGCTGAATGTGGATCGCTACCCGCTGCCGGATGGCGAACAGCCGGAGTTGAAGCCGCTGCATTAGGCAGGAGGCAAGGACCGCCGATAAAAAAATTATTTGAGCCATTGAGTGTGCGTGAGAACTAGGATTTGGTTCATGTAGCGCCCGCCTTTCTTTTCAGGCGGGCAGGTTGGCGTGACAGACGAATGCCCGCCTGAAAAGAAAGGCGGGCGCTACACAAGCCTCGCAAATCGCGGTTCTTACGAACACTCGATAGGGGCGGTGGAAAAACCCCTAAAACTTTTTGTCATTCTGAGCGGAGCGAAGAATCTCTCCTGGTTTTGGGCGCGCGAAAAGAAGGAGAGATTCTTCGCTCCGCTCAGAATGACAAAAATTATTTGCCTTGTTCCGCAGCATTTTTCACCCAGGAGACAAATGTGGCCAGCGAAAAAGTAGTTTTGATCACAGGATGCAGCTCAGGTTTTGGCCGAGTGACGGCTGAAACGCTTGCACGAAAAAAATGCCGCGTGTTTGCGGGAATAAGGGACACCAAAGGCCGCAACGCTTCCAAAGCCGGCGAAGTGCAGCAGCTCGCGGCCAAGGAATCGCTGCCGCTGAGCCCCATAGAACTGGACGTGAATGATGACGCTTCCGTGGACAACGCCGTGGCTGAGGTGATGCAAATCGCCGGGCGCATTGATGTGCTTGTGAACAATGCGGGGCTGACCATTCGCGGATTGTCGGAAGCCGTGACCCTGGAGCAGACGCGGCGAATTTTTGAGACCAACGTGTTCGCCGTTCAAAGGATGAACCGGGCCGTGCTGCCGCACATGCGGAAACAAGGCAGCGGTCTGCTGGTTCACATCAGCAGCCAGGCTGGGCGCATTGTGCTTCCCGGCCTGGGCATGTACGGCGCAACCAAGGCCGCCCTCGAATCGCTGGTGGAATGCTACCACTACGAATTAGCCGGCCAGGGAATCGACAGCGTGCTGGTGCAGCCGGGCGCCTACGCCACAGCCATTGGCCAGAATGCAGGCAAAGCCGCCGACGAGCAGAGAGAAGAAAGTTACGGCACGGGCAGCGAGATTTCCAAAACGCTGATGGCCAACCTAGGCAAGCGCAGAGATCCGCAAGAGGTTGCCGACGCGGTTTTGAGATTGATCGAAACTGCACCAGGAAAGCGACCTCTGCGAACGGACGTTGGAGTTACCGGCGATTTTGTTGCCAGGCTGAATGAATTCAGCGACCGCATTCAAGAAGGCATTCTGGGTGCGTTTGGCCTTTTGCCGCTGACAAGGTTCCGATCGCGCACAGGTCCGCAAAACTGAGTGAAGCCCTCAATTACTATTCAGTAGATCATTTCAGGCCTGCCACGATATACAGGTCGGAAGAATGATTGCTGTATGTATAGGCATAGGATTGTCCGTCCGGGGTGATGACCAAGCCTTCGCTTCTGATGCACTGAACGCACAGATCCTGTTCCATTAGCGGCACGGACGGCGGCATAGGAAGCTGTTTCCAGAACGATCGACGCCCCGATTCGATTTCAAAGCGTGTGATGGTCGGGGGTGTCTGCCGGTTTTGAATCAGGTAGAGAAATTTGCCATCGGCAGTCCAGCCGGCCGGCACTTCTCCCTGTTCGAATTTGTACTTTTTATCCGGCTCTGAGCTGGAAGATGTTGGGTAGAGGAATGCTTGCGAGTCGTCGGCCACGGCCAAGATACGTCCGCTGGGGGAAACACTGCATCGCGCCATTCCCTCAGGAGTAAATGCGCGAGGCTTGCCTCCATCGACGCTCTGCACGTAGCAGCGCCTTCCGTGACCTGCTTCAGAACCCACGAATAGAATCTGCCTGGCGTCGGGAAACCAGCCTCCTCCGTCGTGCGCATAGCGCTCAACAGATCCACGTTCCAGATTTTTTGGGTTTCCGGCGCCGGTCGGCAACAATATAATTTGGTCGTTGGGCGGGGGCATGATGGAAAGGGCCCATTTGCCGTCAGGTGAAAGCGATTGCGCGGCACCCGACCCAAGGATAACCGGGGCTGACCCGTCCGTCGGCCGCAAGCCAACTTGATACGACAGCCCGGAATTTTCTCCCTCCTCGCCGAACAGGATTTGCTTGCCGTCTGAAGTGATGCCCGTGACCATGGACCAGTCTTTCCAGGATAACTCCCGAGGTTCCTTTTCGCCGGCCCCCAGGAACAATATTCCGAGCCTCTCATTATCGCGAGAAACGAGGACCCGCCCTTCGCGCGAAATGTCCCGCAGGGACAGCCCTCCGGCCACGCTTAAGACTCGCCGTTCCTGTCCATTCAAAGTGACGGCGTACAGGGCCCGGGACACGCCCGAGCGCGCCGCCGAAAACCACACCTCATCCCCGCGAGGACTCCAGGCCATGCCTCGCAGGCTTTCCTAGAACCCGGAAAGCGTTTTCTTGTTGCCGTTCAAATCGACGATGGCAACCGAGCCTCGATCATCCGGAGTGACCGGATGATCCAGGAATGCGATGGAATCGCCGCTCGGGGAAAAACGCGGAGTTGCAATCCAGCCGGTGCTTTCGTAGAGCACTTTGCCCGGGGGAAATTCCAGGCGGCTCTTCTCTCCAATTCGTTTCACGACGGCAAACTGCCCGCCGGGCGACCAATCCGCATCTTCAATCTGGGGCAGGAGTTCGCGCGGGGCTCCTCCTTCCAGCGGAACACGCGCCAGCGTCCCGGGTTATCCTCCTCTGGAACTCCCTGCAGGGATTTGGAGCTTTCCGCCAGGACCGCAAGTTCAGCCTGGCGCGAAACGGCCAACAGCTTAGAGTCGTTGGTGTCCAGCCGCTGAGATCCGGAAGCGCCCAGGCGCTGCGTATAGATATTCCCCTTGTGGGGACGCCATCCCGCGGAGTACACCACGGAGGCACCGTCGGGGGTGAATCGGGCATTGCCGAGTTCCGGCAGATTAAAAGTCAGCCGCTGGAATTCCGGAGATGTGTATGTTTCGCCGTGCCAGGGCGCAAGCTTCCACGTAAACGCAAGAATTACGAGGACGGCGACCGCAATGCCAGCTATTGATCGCAATAGATGATGTTTTGCCTGGGCGGCTGCGCTGGAACAGGCTGCGCAGGTGCAGGCTGCGATGCGGGCTGCGGTTCTACGGTGGCCAGAAAACCGATAGCCTCGCCTCGGAACTGTCTCGATATAGCGAGGTGCGTCAGCGTCATCATTCAACGCCGCGCGTATTTTCTTGATTGCTGTGTTCAGCGCGTGGTCGAAATCGACGAAGGTATCCTTCGGCCAAACGCGCTGGCGCAATTCCTCCCGGGTCACCAGCTCGCCCGGCCGTTCCGCCAGGGCAGCAAGCACCTGAAGAGGCTGCTCCTGGCAGCGAACTCGAATTCCATCCTTCCGCAGCACCCCGGTTTTCAAATCCAATTCATAAGGTGCGAAGCGTATGGCAGATTGGCCTTGCTCGGTCACACCCATGATCACCTCTGCGTATTGGACGGCGACTGTGTCAGTAAAAAGTTTTAAGTCGGGTCGTAAATTCATCTGACCTCGTCAAAACAACTCTTCTTCCCACAGTGAGTTAGCTGGCCACAGACAATCCACCTCGAAATCCATCGGCAAACCCTTGTGATGCCTTGCCGGGAACCTAGTCTGAGCTGCACCGCTACCGGGGGGTGCGGCAAAAATGAAAGCCAAACGGACCTTTGCAGGGCTGATGCTTCAGGCTGGACTCCTGGTGTGGTCTGGATGCGCGCGCGCAGCAACCTGCGCGGTAAACCCTGGCGACTCGGGTGATTCGGGGCAGCAGCGCACACAATTGAAAATCTACCGCAATTTCCTGGTGGTTGCCGAGGGCCAAATTGGTGGGGCTCCGGAGCGCCTCAATTTTGTCCTGGACACGGGGGCTTCTCCAAGCGTCATCAACCTAAAGGTGGCGATAGAGCTTGGATTGAGGACTATTCCTTCGTCCACCGTGGCGCTTGGCACGCAGGTATCCACGCAAGCGACTACTATACCCGAGATCGATCTGGGTCCCATACGCGCATCCTGCCTTCCCGTGCTGGTGAAAGACCTTTCGCAGATGGAAAGCGATATGGGCATTTCCATCGCCGGGATTATTGGAATGGATGTGCTATCGAAGTCTAATTTTCGGCTGGACTATGACAAGAGGGAGATCGAATTCGGAGACATCTCGCACCAAGGCGTCCCGGTACACTTCGATGAGCGTACCGGCATTGCTGTGGCGAACGTGAGCATTGCAGGCAAGCCAGTGCGTATGCTGGTGGATACCGGCTCAGAGTTCGTGGTGCTGCTTGGCGGCAATTTTGGGGACGTGGGATGGCTGCCGTTGCGTAACGCATCTCAATCGGGCGCCAGCCTTGCGGACCAGAAAATGCGCATACAAGAATTTTCCGCGCCTGACATCCGTCTGGGCGGGAGGCATTTCAGCAAGGACACGGCTTACCTCGTCCCCGGCAGCACCGATCCCGTATTCGACGGGCTATTGGGCGTGCGTGCGCTTGGGTTTCGCAGCCTGTCCTACGATCGGGCGCGCGGGACAATTTACTTGGAATAGTGCGCATTGCTCATACGGCAGTGATTCACTTTGCGGTAGAACGTGCCCTCTCCGTCCCAAAGAGCATGGGACGGAGAGGCCGCTACGAAACTGTCATAGCCAGGGACGGATGGTTTTGTAGAGGCCGCCCGCTTTTCGGGCGGGCAGCCTTCGTCTTGTGGTAATTCAAACTGAGTCACTTCCCAGCCAATCAAATCGAGTGCGAAACCTGCAAAACTCTGCTAAACTGCTCGCTTTGTTTAACTTTGTATGAATGGGTGAGGAGTTGTTATGGCTATGACATGCAAGATTTGCGGCAAGGGTCCGTCGTTCGGGAACGTAATCAGTCACGCGAACAACACCCGCCGCCGCCGTTGGAATCCGAATCTGCAACGTGTTCACGCACTGGTGAATGGCGCGCGCAAGCAAATTCGTGTCTGCACTTCCTGCATTCGCTCCGGCCGCGTAACCAAAGCAGCCTAGCTGGCGTATTTCCGCATCGTAAGATCATTCCGGCGGGCTCCAGGCCCGCTGCGGCGAGTGCTCAACGTAAAAGCGGAACTCGCACCCGGCATAACACCCGGAATAGGAGATAGCGTGAGGATACGTGGGCAGGGATGGGTTTTACTGGCCGCGGCCCTGGCGGTGGTGTCTGGATGCAAGAAGGCGTCACAGCCGGATGAGGGCGTGTGGGGAATGGTGGACGGCACGTCCATCACTCGCACGGAAGTGGACAAGTATTACCAATCGCAATTGAATCCCGATGCGCCGCAGCCCTCGCAGGACGAGGCGCTTTCGCTCAGACTCAATGTCCTCGATGAACTGATCAACAATCACATTTTGCTGGAGAAGGCCAAGACTATGGGCTTGCAAGCCGCCGATGGCGAGGTCGAGGACAAGTTCACCGAATTCAAAAGCCCCTACACCGAGGAAGAATTTCAGCGCCAGCTCAAGGTGCGCGGTTACACGGTGGACGATTTGAAGAACGACATCCGCCAGCAGCTTTCCATTCAAAAGGTCATCAATCACGAAGTGGTGGCCAAAATTACCATCACCGATCAGGATGTTCAGGATTTTTACAATCAGAACCGCGCGCAATTTAACGTGAAGGAAGCGCAATACCGCATCGCGCAGATCGTGATTACTCCGCACAAGGATCCGGGACTGCGCAATCGCAAGAATGACGACGCCACCACGGATGCCGAGGCCAAGCGCAAGGCCGCAGCACTGGAGCAGCAACTCGCCAGCGGCGCGGATTTCGCGCAAGTGGCCATGGATTACTCGGAAGATCCGGCGTCGGCTGGATCGGGCGGCGACCTCGGCTACGTGCCGGAATCCTCGCTGTCACAGAGCGACCCTGCGCTCAAGAAGGCTGTGATGTCGCTCAAGCCGGGGCAAGTGAGCGGGGTGATCGTGCTGCGGGATTCCTACCGCTTACTGAAGCTGGTGACCAGGGAAGCGCCCGGACAGCGGGACATGAACGATCCTGCGGTGCAGCAATCCATTCGCGACAACCTTCGCAACCGCAAGGAACAGTTGCTGCGCGCTGCGTACCTGGCGACTGCACGAAACAATGCCAAGGTCACGAACTACCTTGCACAACAAGTGGTGGAATCGGCGGGGAAACTGCCGGTTGTTTCCACGGCCAAAGCAGCAGGCAGCGCTGCACCCTTTCCGCCTCAATAAATATTTCACTTTGTTGGAACTTTGAAAAGCTGCGCTACTGCAGCGAAACGAATGGGCTGGGTGTCTCCATGAGGGCCAGTTGGCCGCAGGCGGCGAAGACATCCTGCCCGCGCGAATAGCGAACGAAGGTTGGCACGCCCTTCTCCACAAGTATGCGCTGAAACTCCTCGATACTTTCCGCAGCGGGCGCGCGATACGGCAAATTTCCGGGATTCCAGGGGATCAGATTTACTTTGGCGCGCAGATTCGCCACCAGGCGCACCACGCGGCGAGCATCCTCGGGCGTATCGTTTACTCCGCCCAGCAGCACATATTCAAAGGTGAAATACTCTCGCGGGCGCAGCGGATATTTCCGGCAGGCCTCGAACAACACTTCCAGCGGATATTTGCGATTGATGGGCATGAGGGAGTTGCGCTGCTCGTCGCTCGATGCGTTCAGCGAAATAGCCAGGCTGGGCCTCACCTTTTCCTGGCCAAGTCGCTCAATGCCTGGAACGATGCCACTGGTTGAAAGCGTAATGTGGCGCGGGCCAAGGCCCACTCCCTTGGGATCGAGCAGAATGCGCACGGCTGCCATGGTCGCGTCATAGTTGAGCAATGGCTCGCCCTGGCCCATCAGCACCACGTTGGTCTGCGGGGCGAGCTGGGCGCGATTTTCTTCCAGCGCGACGAGCACTTGCCCCACAATTTCTCCTGCGGTGAGATTGCGGATCAACCCAAGCTGCGCGGTGAGGCAAAAATGGCAATCGACTGCGCAGCCGGCCTGCGTTGAAATGCAAATTGTCTGGCGGCCGTCGCGCGGCATGAAGACGGCTTCGATCTGCGCGGGCTTTTCATTTTCAACGCCGATTGAGAAGAGATAGCGGATCGATCCATCCACGGAAGGAAAGCGGCGCGCAATGCGAGGCGGGCTGATGCGCGCTTCGCGAGCCAGGCGCTCGCGAAGGGCCGCTGGAATGTTTGTCATGGCGGCAAAATCGAAATCGCCGCTCGGCATGCATGGCGTGGTAGAGCTGAGCGGCGCGAAATGGCCGCTCGCCAAGCGATGCGGCATATTCGCGCAACTCCTCCGCCGATTTTCCCAGCAATTCAACCGACACGCGCAGTCTCCCTAGAATCGTTTACTTATCTTAACATGCAGCCTTGCGAGAGGCCGCAAGCCAGCCATGACAAGCTGCGCAAAAATGGAAAAACCAACACCATGTCATTCCGAAGGGCGGGATTTGCCCGAGGAATCTGCTGTTTCTTGGAAGCCGCGAAGAAAAGCAGATTCCTCGCTTCGCTCGGAATGACAAAATTGCCCGATTTGTCAGCACCCCTTTAACGCCAAGTCGCGTTGGCGGGCGCACGTGTGTCACAATAGGTTCATGAATCAGCCAGTGCGAGATATTCAGCAAGCGGAATTGCCCAACGGCTTGGTGATCGTGACCGAGAAGATGCCACATGTGCGTTCGGTTTCCGTGGGGTTTTGGCTTGGAACGGGATCGCGCGCGGAAATCTCCGGACGCAACGGCATCGCTCATTTCATCGAGCACATGCTTTTCAAGGGCACGCGCAAACGGACCGCGGAGCAAATCGCGCAGTCCATGGACTCCGTCGGCGGAATGCTGGACGCATTCACCGGCAAGGAGATGACCTGCTTCAACGCAAAAGTGCTCGACGAACATCTCCCCGTGGCCGTTGACGTACTCTCCGATCTGGTTTTGCGCCCGCGATTTGACACCGAAGACATCACCAAGGAAAAACAGGTTGTCCTCGAAGAAATCAAGATGGAAGAGGACAACCCGGAATATTTGATTCACGAATTATTTACGCAAAATTTCTGGCGCGGGCATCCGCTGGGAATGCCCATCCTCGGCAATCCGGAAACCGTGTCTCAATTTTCAAAGGCCGCGGTGACCGAATGTTTCGAGGAGTGGTACGCGCCGAATCGCCTGGTGATCACGGCGGCGGGAAATCTGGAACACGCGCACCTTGTGGATCTGGTGGCGCGCGAATTCGAGGGCGCGACGCGCTCCGCGACGCCCGTGAAGCCCGAGCCGCCCGATACGCATGCTTGCGTCGAGCAGCGCGATAAGAAAGAACTGGAGCAGGTTCACATTCTGCTGGGCGTGCCATCGTATCCGCTGGCGCACGAGCGGCGCTATGCGGCGTCGTTGTTGAATGTCATTCTTGGCGGAGGAATGTCCTCGCGGCTGTTTCAGAATATTCGCGAGCGGCAGGGGTTGGCCTACGCAATCGAGAGCGATCTTTCTCCCTACACCGATTCGGGTGTGCTTTCCGTGTATGCGGGAACTTCGCGGGAATCCGCGGCGAAATTAATTCGCTCGGTGTGCGAGGAATTTCGCGGGGTGCGCGGTGAGGGAGTAAGCGACGAGGAATTGCGCCGCGCTAAAGATCATCTGAAGGGTTCGATGATGCTTTCGCTCGAATCGACCAGCTCGCGAATGTCCAATTTGGCGCGACAGGCCATGTACCTGCACCGGTTTATTTCGCTGGACGAAATGCTGGCGTCGATCGAGGCCGTGACGCGCGAGGAAGTGCACAGAATCGCGCGCGATTTCTTCGATCCGGATCGCATCACGCTCACCGTACTGGGCAGCTTGAACGGTTTTCGGGCCACGCGCGATTTGCTGGCGTAAGGTTTTTGTAGGACAGGCTTCAGCCTGTCTGGTTTTAGTTTTTGCTGGCGCCACGCACAAGAGCTGACAGGCTGAAGCCTGTTCTACGCATGCGTCATTGACGCGGGCGCTCCCGTTTGTCATTATTCCGTGGGCCTGCGCGCACACGCGTTTGCCCGTCGGGGGAATTTATCAGTCTGCGCGTAACGATTCTGGGGTCGGGAAGTTCGGGCAACTGCACGTTGCTCGAGACGGATACCACCCGGCTGCTGGTGGACGCGGGCCTGGGCAAGAAGGAAACGCTGCGGCGCCTTGCCGCGGTTGGCCGAGACGTCGATCGGCTCGACGGCATCGTCATCTCCCACGAACATAGCGATCACATCGGCTCGCTGGCGCAGGTGCTGGGACAGTGGCGCACCACGGTTTATATCAACGAAGCCACGCACGGCGAAGTGATGCGCATCCTGCCCGAAACTTCGCACAAGCGCCTGGACCGCGTGGAGCACATCCGCGCCGGGCAGCGTTTCATCGTGGGCGACATTGAAGTTTCTCCATTCTGCATTCCGCACGATGCCATCGACCCCTTGGGATTTACGTTTCGCTCAAACGGCACGAAGGTGGCCATCGTCACTGACCTCGGATACATACCCGAGCTGGTAAAGGTTCATTTGCGCGATTCCGACTTCCTAATGCTTGAGTCCAATCACGACCTGGAGATGCTGAAGGTGGGGCCGTACCCGTGGCACATCAAGCAGCGCGTGATGAGCCGCACGGGACACTTGTCCAATCACACGGTCAGCGAATTTCTTTGCGACGCCGAGGGTTTCGACGCGCACGCCCGCTACGTGGTTCTCGCGCATCTCTCTGAGAATAACAATAATCCGGATGTCGCGCGCATCTCCGCCGAGGAAGCGCTTGGCCGCCGCACCGGCGCCGCCGCGTTTGCCGGCGAGCTGATTGTGGCAAGGCAAGCCTCGCCAATTCCCACGCTGCATTTGTAAATCTCACTGCGATTTCCAGGAGCCGGCATGAGCGAATTACTTACCGTGGTTGCACGCCTTCGAGCCAAGGCCGGGCAGGAATCGCAATTACGTGGGGAATTGCAGCGCTTGGTGGAGCCCACGCGCGCGGAAGCGGGCTGCGTTACCTATGATTTGCATGAATTAACCGGCGAGCATGGCTGCTTTCTGTTTTATGAAGTTTGGAAAAAACCCGCTGATTTGGAGGCGCATTTTCAGATGCCGCACATGCTGGCCATTGCAAAGGTGCTCCCGGATTTACTTGCTGAGCCGATGGATTTGACGAATTGGACAAAATTGTAGCCCGCCTCTCTTGCCCTGAGAGAATGCGAAGGGGCAGAGGCGGGGTTAGTTGCTGCTGCATCAGAAAATCCTCATCTCTAACCCTTCGCATTCTCTCAGGGCAAGAGAGGTGAGCTACAACTGCACCCCACGCGCTCAGTGCGGGACCGATGCCTGGTAGACGCGGTACCAATCTTCGGATATTTCGCGGCGTGCCTGGTCGAGTGTCAGGCTGCCCGAGCAGACTTCGGCGTGCAGATAATTTTCCACTTTGTCCTTGGCATGGGCGCCGCCATCCGGGACGGACGTTTCATAGGGTTCAGGCCAGAGATTTTTCGGGTCCGTTGGATTGCCGCCAAGCTCCAGCGGAATGAAATGATCTTCCTCGTAATCTTTCAATCGTGAATCGGAGTAGCCGTACTCGCCAATCTGTTCGACTTTCAGGCGATGCGTGTAGTTTTCTTCGGGGCGGATGGATTTGGTGCTCCACCTGCGGATTGCAAATCGTCTCGCGAATATTTTCCTGCGTGATTTCCGGATTGACCGCGCCGGGAGTGCGCTGCGGGTCGGGATAAATGTCCGGTGGACCAACGTGAGGCTGCGCCGCTTCGCTGGCAGCCGGCGATTTTGTGACTGTCGATTGAAATTGTGTGCGGATGATCCACGCAAGGACCAGAAGCACGAGCACGGCGATTAGAAAAACGACAGGGCTTTTGCGATTTTGCATCCGCAATAGTTTAACTCAGATGGAAGCGGGTTTAAGTGGCACAGGCTTCAGCCTGTGGGGGTTGATCCTGGCACGGACTAAAACCCACAGACTGAAGTCTGTGCTACTGGGCCCCGCCACGGCATGGGAAATGAAATTCAGGTATTATTCTTGCGGGAGATTCCTGTGATTTCACGATATACGCGCGAAGAGATGGGACGAATTTGGAGCGAAGAGGGGCGATTCCGCCGCTGGCTGGAAGTGGAGCTGGCCGCCACGGAAACGCTGGCGGAAACGGGCGTGGTGCCAGCCGCGGCAGCCGCGAAAATTCGCGAGAAGGCGCGCGTCGATGCGGGTGTGGTGCGAAAAATTGCTGAGATCGAAGCCAAGGTGAAGCACGACGTGATCGCTTTCACCATGGCCGTGGGCGAAACCATTGGAGATCCCGAAGCGGCACGCTGGCTGCACTACGGCTTGACCTCCAATGACATTGTGGATACGGCGCAGGCGCTGCAGATTCGCGAAGCGTCCCGGCTGATCGAGCATGGCCTGGTGCGCCTGGGCGAAGTGCTGGAGCGCCGCGCGCATGAATTCAAGCACACGCCGCAAATCGGCCGCACGCACGGCATTCACGCCGAGCCCATCACATTTGGACTGAAAGTGGCAAACTGGTTTGCCGAAAATCGCCGCAACCTGGAACGCTTTGGGCAGGCCGCGCGGCAAATGGCCGTGGGAAAAATTTCCGGCGCCGTGGGCAACGCCTCGCACCTGGGGCCGGACGTGGAAGCGTCCATCTGCAAGCGCCTTGGTCTGGACGTGGCTCCGGTGGCGTCGCAGGTGATTCAGCGCGACCGGCACGCGCAATATCTTTCGTCGCTGGCGATTCTCACGGCCACGCTGGAAAAAATCGCGCTGGAAATCCGGCACCTGCAGCGCACCGAAGTGCGCGAGGCCGAAGAGCCGTTTGGCGGCGAGCAGCGCGGCAGTTCGGCCATGCCGCACAAGCGCAATCCGGTGTCCAGCGAACAGGTCTGCGGCCTGGCGCGCGTGGTGCGCGCCAATGCCGGCGCTGCGTTTGAGAATATCGCGCTGTGGCACGAGCGCGACATTTCGCACAGCTCGGTGGAGCGCGTGATCCTGCCCGATTCCACGATCCTCTCGGATTATTTGCTCACGCGCATGACCGACATTGTTTCCGGAATGCGCGTCTTTCCCGAGCGCATGAAGCGCAACCTGGACGCTACCGGCGGCCTGGTTTTTTCCGGGCAGCTTATGCTGGATTTGATCGAAGCGGGCGCGCCTCGCGAAGACGCCTACAAGTGGGTGCAGGAGCACGCCATGGCCGCGTGGGAAACGGAAACGAATTTTCGGCAGCGCGTGGTGGGCGATGCGCGCATCAAGATTTTTCTGGACCGGGTCGCGCTGGAAAATACATTCGACCTGAGCCGCCACCTGCGCTATGTGGATGCGATTTTTGACCGTGTATTTACGGGGAAGTAGGACAGGCTTCAGCCTGTCTGCTTTTGAATTTTGCTGAACTCGAGGAAGAAAACCAGCACAGGCAGAAGCCTGTCCTACTCAAGCATCAAACTCGCTGCACGTAGCGCGCTTCGGAAGTGTCCACCTTAACTTTGTCGCCGGTGTTCACGAATGGCGGCACCTGAATCATCAGTCCGGTTTCCAGCTTTGCGGCCTTCATCACGGCGCTGGCGGTGGCTTTCTGCACGGTGGGCTCAGTGTCCACCACCATCAGGTCCATGGTGTCCGGGATGACCACGCCGATGACCTTGTTCTCGTAGAACTCGAGCTTCACCGTGGTATTGGGAATCAGGTAATACACCGCTTCGCCCAATATGTCCCCGCTGACATGAAACTGCTCGTACGATTCCGAGTTCATGAAGTGGTAGCCTTCGCCATCCTGGTACAGATATTCGTGCTCGATTTCGTCGAAGATGGCGCGCTCGATATCCACTTCCGCGCGGAACCTGTAGTCGATGATGGAGCCGGTGCGCAGATTGCGCATCTTGGTGGCCATGGCGGCGCGCTTGTTTCCGGGGGTGCGGTGCTCCACGCTATGCACTGTATACAGTTCGCCTTCATGGCGAATGGTCATTCCGGGGCGCAGTTGTGTTGCTCGCATTCTATTTGCTCCTGATGCCTACGGGGTCCTGCGGCAGGCGGCTCTTATCTACAAAAACCAATTCATTGAACTACGATTATAGACGCCGGGCAGAGCGCGGGTCAACGTGAGAGCAGGACTGGGGAATTGATCAGCTTCTGACAATCCCGTTTCTCAGGGCTTGGCCTGCTATCGAATTACGTGGAGTTTTCCCGTTTGAGCCATTTGGAAAAGCTGGTCGGAAGTTCTAGATTTCTTATCGCTCAAGAACTCCATCAGAGATGGGACGGCAATTCCCCTATACTCAGGATGCGTGCCGTAGAATTCAGTAATTGGAATTGTGTAAGCACTCAAGTCTAACATCGAGTTTATGTACTTGGATCTTGAATATTCATCCACGCTTGCCAGGCACCGCCCAGAGGGAAATTCAGTGGGATGCTGTGCATCTCCCATTCGGTGGGGCTGGCCGACCTCGAAAAGGCTATCCGCTGCCACGCACGCAGTGTGGCGTGCCATCAGGTAACCGTCGAGGAACCCGATGACGTACCTATTCCTTTCACTCTGTGTCCATGAAAGCCATTCTCCGCCTCTCTCTATTGGTTCCAGTCGAATTTTTTCAGTGCTGCAGGAAATTAATAAGAGGGCAATCGTCGTAACGCCTAACAAATATTTCGATGATATCGCCATTCTTGACCTCTCTTTTTGACCATCATCGGCAGGCATTAACAGCAACACTTCATAAGTGTACTCACGACATCAGTATTAGACACCGTTCATGCACTCTTATTGCTCCGATTTCAATTCAATGGGGAATTCCCTCAACCCCCGATAACGTCCTCTTATCGGAAGCTGAGCCAGAACTGAGCATCTCTGATCATGGCCGAGCAACCTTAGACAAGTTTGCCCATGCAGCTCTTGAATCACCCCACCGGGTCGCCGTGGATTTCCACTTCGCTCATGTCCACGCCGATTGCTGCGGGCTGCGGCAGGCGGCCTGCCCAGTTGGCCCATCCCCAGAAGATTGCGGTGGTTGAGCTGAGCAAGCCCGCTACTGTGCCGATGAGTTCGCGGGCTGTAGTGCGTTGAGGCGATGCCCGCTCCCATCATGGAAAGCATCATCATGGCCCAGGTTAGCGTTTCGATTGTCGAAAAGACGCGGCCTCGATATTGGTCCGAAACGGTTTTCAGGAGGTATGAATAGTTCAGGACCGAATTCACGGCGATGGCGGCGCGGGAGATGAAAATAAATACCAACGCCAAATCGAAGCGTTGCATGCGGCAGAACAGAACGTAGGTTCCGCCGTGAACGATATAGTCGATGAGGATCACCAGTTTGTATTTCTCAAAGGACAGTTTTCTGCCCAGCCAGTTGGCCAGCGCGCCACCGAACAGAAGGCCGAGTCCGGCGCATCCCCAAATTGTGCCGATGCCCGCGGCTCCGCGGTTGAACACCACTTCGCCAAACAACGTAAAGAGGATCTGCGCCGCGCCCCCGCCCGTGGCCCAACCCACGGAGAGCAGCGCAATTGCCAGAACCAGCGGCACCGAGCGCATGTAGCGCAGGCCTTCGCGATATTCATGCCACGGGCGAATGACTTCCGCTTCCGTCAGATCGCGGTGCTCGGCGCGGAACTGCTTTCCGGGCGGCGGCTGCAATTTCAAGATGGCCCACGCGGAAAACAGGAACGAAATGGCATTGAACGTAAACGCCCATTCGTAACCGATGCCGATGATGGTTGCGCCTAGAAATGTTCCCACCGTCAGGGTGGTCCACTGCGTGGTTTGCGTCAGGGAGTTTGCAGTGTGAATTTCCTCCTGATTGGCAATGGTGGGCAGAATGGCGGAGCGCCCGGCAGTGAAAAACGGCGAGGCGATCATCAACAGGGCGCTGAAGGTGTACAACAGCCACACCTGCTGTTCGCGTACGGCCATGATGAATCCCAGCGCAACGAACGCGCGCGTCAGATCGCTGGCGATCATAATTTTTTTGCGGTCGAAGCGGTCAAGCATGACGCCTGCCGCGGGCCAATGGTGATTATCGGAATGGCGCGCGACAGCATGATGCCCATGACCACCAGGCCGGAATGCGTCAGCGACATGGCCAGCGCGAACACGGCGATATTGTTGAAGTTATCGCCGATTTCGCTGACCACCTGGCCCATCCACATGTTGCGGTAGTTGGGGTTGCGGCGGAGGAGTTCGAGAAATTCGCGCATCAGGTCACGTGGCTTTCGCCGCGATTGGAATTGCTCGTCGGGCGTTCGATTAATTCGACTAGAAACTATAGCTCAATCCCGTGCGGCGCGCCTTCCACAGCGATTCCGGGGAGTAACTCAGTTTGACCCTGAAGAAACTCGCTCTGTCCTGAGGTTTGAATTTGTAGGGGCACGGCAGTGCCGTGCCCCTACAAACGTGTCCCGTGCGAATCGCACTATTGGTGGAGTACAATCTGAGCAAATTTGCATTTCGTGGAAGGAGGAAAAATGGCGGAACCGACATACGATGAACTGAAGGCGCGCCTGGCGGAATTGGAAAAGAGCGGGGTGCGGAATTCTGGTGAGCTGTCCTTCAAGGTGGGTGAGAAGGGCGGCGTGAGCGTGTACGGCCTGGGCAGGTTTCCGGTCACATTGTATTACGAGCAGTGGAACAGGCTGCTGGAAGCAGGGCCGAAAATTCGCGAATTCCTGGAAGAAAATAAAGGCAAATTGAAATTGAAGGAAAAGTAGCCAGCCGGAGCGGAACTTGCCAAGCGGGAAGCCGACGATGAAGCAGGCGTCGAAAGTTTTTCGGGCCACTTTGCAGCGCATCGATTCCCCGCTGAAATGGGTGATGGTCCGCATTCCGTTCGATGCCGGGAAAGTTTGGGGAAAACGAGGGCAGCTCAAGGTGAAAGGCGAAATCAACGGTTTCGCGTTTCGCACATCGCTTTTTCCAGATGGCAAGGGCGGCCACAGGCTGCTGGTCAACAAATCCATGCAACGCGGGGCGAAGGCCGCGCCGGGAATGTCCGCGCGATTTCGCCTTGAGCCGGACAGCGCGGCGCGCGTTATAGCCGTGCCCACGGAATTTCGTCGCGCACTATCGCAAGACCGCTCTCTGCAGCGTTGGTTCGACACACTCAGTTACTCGAGGCGGAATGACATTTGCAATCGGATTGCTGAGCCCAAAAGCGCCGAGGCCCGATTGCGCCGCGCCGAGCGAATGGCGGAATGTCTATTTGCCGTCATGGAATCGGAGCAAGAACTCCCTCCCGCGCTTCAAATCGCATTCGCCCAAAACGGGCTTGCCAAGGAAGGCTGGCAGTGCATGACGCCCATGCGGCGGCGCGGTCATTTGTTCGGCATCTTTTATTACCAGAGCCCCGAGGCCCGCGCGAATAGAATCGCCAAAGTTGTGAAGGAAACGGTGGCCTTGGCGGAGAAGAGAAGGAATTTGAGCAGCAAGACGCTGAAGCCATGAAGAAAGTTGGCTGCAAAACAATTGGAAGCTTGTACAGAATTACGCGGATGCCAAGACTTCCGTGGTCGAGGAGATCAGGGAACGGGCACGCCTTGCTCGAACATGAATACGGGTATACAGGCCGCAGAAAAATAGCACCATGTCATTCCGAAGGGCGGAGTTTGCCCGAGGAATCTGCTGCGTCTTGGAAGCCGAAAAGAAAAGCAGATCCCTCGCTTTGCTCGGGATGACAAAATAAAATACTTTTTTACAGCATGGTTAGGCCGAAAAAATCTTCCAGCCTACTGCATCATTTCGCTACGGCTTTTGTTTCTCGCGCGCGGCTTTTCCAGCGGCCATGATTTTTTCAATTTCGTCGGGAGAGCGCGGCAGGCGCGCGGTCAGTAGTTTGTAGCCGGTGGGCGTGATGAGCACGTCATCCTCGATGCGCACTCCTAAATTTTCGGCGGGAATATAAATTCCCGGCTCGATGGTGATGACCATGCCCGGCTCGAGAGGCCGAGTTCCGTATTTCTCGATGGGCCCGCTGGAATCGTGCACATCGAGACCCACATGGTGGCTCAGGCCGTGAATGTAGTAGCGGCCGAGCGAATTGCCATCCAAATCCTTGCCGTGCGAATCGATGTAGTCCTTGGCAATTTTCTGAAGGCTGGTGGACGCCGGCCCGCCCAGCGTCATGCCGGGCTTGAGGGCCTCCAGGGCTGCATTCTGCGCTCCCAGAACAATTTCATAAATTTCGCGCTGCCGCGCGGTGAATTTTCCGTTGGCGGGAATGGTGCGCGTAATGTCCGAGGCGTAGCCGGAATACTGGCCGCCCACATCGAGCAGCACAATGTCGCTATCCTGGATTCGGCGATCGAGTTTGTTGTAGTGAAGCACCGTTGAATCGATGCCCGTGCCGACAATCGGCGCATACGCTTCGGTTTCGCAGCCCGCGTAATCGTGAATGTCGACCATCCTGGCCGCTACCTGATATTCGTACAGGCCCGGGCGCATCATTTTCATGGCTTCCAGGTGCGCGTCGATGGAGGGATCGATGGCTTTCTGAATCAGGGCAATCTCGCCCGGCGATTTGATGGAGCGCAGCGTACCAACGGCGGATGAAACGTCCTTCAGTGTGGATTGCGGCGCGGCATCCTTCACCCATTTCGACCAGTTCGCGGCGTGCGGAAAACCATCGTCATGGGCACCGGGCAATTCGGTGTAAATTTCCGGATATGTTTTTCCGAGCGTGGCCAGCGTGTCGCGCAATTTTGAAAATGTCTCCACGCGCGCGAAGCCTGTTTTTTCCAGGATGCCGGGATCGTCCGGGCCGATGCGCGGGCCATTCCATTTTTCCTGGGCCATATCTCGCGGCGGAAGATAGAGAATTTCGCGCGGGCCGCTCCAGCCTTTCTGCGCGGACGATTCGGGCATGAGCAGCAGAGCAGCGCCCTCTTCGATGTGGCCCGTGAGGTAGTAGAAATTTTCTTCCTGCATGAAGACGTAGGATGGATTGGCCTCTTCGTGTCCCGTGTAGCCGAACAGCACCACCGGGGCATCGACCGAGGCAACCAGTTTGGCGCGGCGCTCGGCAAATACGCTCAGTGGTTCGCGCTCCCACGCCCGCAAAATGGGCGCGAGAGAGGCCAGCAGCAGAAGGGCAATCAGGCCCTGCAAGATCGAGCTTCGTCTTATCATTGTTGTTATTGTCTTCATTGCATCACCTCGCTCAGACACTCCGGTAAGAAGTCATTTCACCACACAATTTCATTGCGCCGCAATCCTATGTCATTTCATTGTGCTTGCCGATGCCAACGCTCAGCAATGCAATCAATGCCAGCACCGCCGGATAGCAGGAGACCACGTAACGAGGCTCGGGCGCTTCCACGGTTGTCAAAAATGCCGTTCGGACGAAAAAGTAGAGAAGCAGAAGAGCAATTCCCCACAGATTTGGAGCGAAGAGCGCGCCGTTGGCAGCGCTTCCAGCGGGCGTGCGCAGGGCCAGCCAGATTCCCACAATCGCAAACGCCACGTATAGATAGCCCAGTACCGCAAACGACCCGGTGAGCAAAACATCGGCGTGGGAATCCGCCCATTGCTGGCGGACTGGCCAGAATTTCCCATCGATGGGCAGAAGCTCGGTTCGCGGCGTGAACCAGATGGTCAGGGCGCGTTGAAATGGGACAACCAAGTAGGTTCGTAAAGGGTGGCGGCGCGTTCGTTCGCGCGCGATCTCGGCGAACTCACTGTCCACTTCAGGAGAGATATCGAGGTCGGTGTTGTTGTTATATTGCGAGAATAAATCCGCGATACGCACTTTTTCTTGCGGCGAATCGAAGGCAGCGGAGGGAAGTTCGTCTACATTCAGCGGCTGATCCATTTCGCCGATTTTCCAGACCGTGAAATACACGTCGCGGTAGCGCTGCAGCCAAGTGGAAGTCCATGCATAGAAGCCCACCGGAGCGTATTCGCCGGGAAGATTGACATAGCGCGGGGCGACAAACTGGACTTTCTTCAGCGTGACCAGGTTTCGCGCGGCCCAGGGCAAAACCGGCACGAGGAACACTCCAGCCATTGCCGCAGCCATGAAGATTGTTTTGCGAGCGCCAAGTGACCTGCCCACGCGCATCGAGTAGACCAGCACGGCAACTACAAGTAGCAAAGGCATTTCGGGGCGCACCATGGTTGCGAGGCCTGTGAGGAACGCTCCCAGCATGGCAAAGGCAAAGGGCGTGGCGCGATGCTGCACGTCGCGAAATGTCAGTTGCGAAGTTTCTTCCCGCAGGCCCAGTGCAAAACAGCATAGCGCCGCCGTTGCCAGAAATGTTACTAGGACTTCTGTCAGCACGACGGCCGTGTAATTGGCCACAAACGGGCAAGTTGCGGCCAGCCATAGCGCTGTGATCCACACGCGGCGGCGCGCGCCGGAAGGCGCTAACGCTGCTGCCAGCGCAGCCGTCCAAAAGCATGTGAGGACGTCAAGCGCGGCCTGAGACAACTGAATGGAGCGCATGGAGCGTCCAACTAACATTGCCACGCCGGCAAGGAAGGCCGGGTAGCCCGGTGTTCGGAGGTCCGTCGGGATCAATTGACCGTTGAGCCAAAACCCATAGACATGATGGTCGGCCCAATTGCGGGCAAATTGAATGTACATTTCACTGTCGTCGGACGATGCAGGAAACCGCAAAACGAAGAACAGCCGCAAGCCCAGAGCCACCAGTATGGCTAGGAACGCGTAAACGCAAAGATTCGTGACGCCATTGCGCGCTACAGGTATGATCGTGCCTTCCCGGCCGTTTTGCTGTGGCACAGGTTGATTGGTAGGTTGAATGGTCATCGAAGCCGTTTCAACACATGGTTCGCTTGAGATGAAGTCATGAAGCCGCGCAAGCCCATATTCTACGACGCGCAGCGCCGCCGCTGGCGGCGCACCAGCCGAATTCTGGAAATTTGCGGCGCGCTGTTTACTTTGCTGGCCATCACGTTTTTAATCAACGTTCTTGTCAGTCCCCGCTTGCCCGAGCCGCTGCTTCCCACCAACCGCACGGCATTGCATCCGGTGCGCGAAAAAACAAAAACCAAGATCACGCTGAAAAGAACAGGCCGTTTGCGCCGAGTGGAAGCGCTGGGCCAAATGCCCGCCGCGTACGACCCCGTACGCGCTGCATTTTACGTGAGTTGGGACCCAACGTCACTCGCTGCCCTGCAGGCGCATTTCAAGGACATCGACTTGCTGATTCCCGAGCGATTGCACTCGATCACCTCGGTCGGCCGGCTGGATGTCGAGAGCGATCCGAAACTGGATGCCTGGGAACAAACTCTGCAGCAGCAAAACCCGCCGATTAGAATTCCCACCATGCCGCTGCTCAATAATTCCGACGGCACAAACTGGCTCACCGACGAAATGGCCACCATGCTCAAGAGCCCCACGGCGCGCGGGCATCTGGCGCAACAAGCGGTCCAATATCTCACACAAAATCACTTTGTCGGGCTGGTTGTGGATTTCGAGGAAATTCCCGACAAGAGCCAGAAAGATTTCAGCCAATTCATTTCCGAACTGGCCACGCAGCTGCACGGCTCGAAATTTGAAACTCATGGTGGCGCTGCCGGCGGCGGACTGGATCTACGACTACGCGGGCATCGGAAAATCGGCCGACGCCGTGATCCTGATGAATTACGACCAGCACTGGCGCACCTCTGCGCCCGGCCCCATCGCGGCGCAGGATTGGTTCACGAAGAATATTGAGGCCATCACCAAGCTGGTGCCGCCCAGCAAGCTGGTGATGGGAATCGCCAGCTACGCCTACGATTGGCCCAGCAAGGCGGGACTGAAGGCGCATGAACAGGCCAAGGTCGAGAGCTTTCAGGAGGCCATCGTCACGTCCACCGAATCCGAAGCCAATGTGCAATTCGATACGGATTCTCTGAACCCATATTATTCCTATTCGGACGAGCATAACTTTATCCATCGTGTGTGGATGCTCGATGGCGTGACTGCTTACAACGAACTGCGCGCCGCGGAGCGCGTTGGCGTGCAGGGCACGGCCATCTGGCGGCTGGGTTCGGAAGACCCATCGGTCTGGTCCATCTGGGATGACGCACGCCCCACCGACGCGGATCGCGCCAAGCTTGAGGATATGCCTCCCGGGTACGACCTGATCCTGGAGGGCGACGGAGATATCTGGAAGTTCGCGGACACGCCGCAAAAGGGCAAGCGCAGCATTCGATTTGACGCTGCTGCCGGCAACATTGTGGAGGACAATTACGAATCGCTTCCGTCTTCCTATCGCATCTTCCAGATGGGCGCGGCTCCCTACAAAGTGGCGCTGAGTTTCGACGACGGCCCGGACACTACATTCACGCCAAAAATTTTGGATATTTTGAAAGAGAAAAAGGCTCCCGCCACATTTTTTGTGATCGGCAGCAGCGCCAACGATGCGCTGGGGATTATCCAGCGCGAATATGCCGAAGGCCACGAGATTGGCAATCACACCTATACGCATCCGCGCTGGAACGAAATTTCGCGCACGCAGATTGACGTGGAGTTGAATGTCACCGAGCGCCTGCTGAACAGCACGCTGGGCGTGAAAGACGCTGCTGTTTCGCCCGCCGTACGGCATCGACCACCAGCCTGAAACGGCGGATGAAGTGGCGGAACTGCCCATCGCGCAATCCATGGGCTATTTGATCGTGGGCGCGCGAATCGATCCGCACGATTGGGGCGAACCCGGCGGAGTTCCGCCTGCGCCCGCTTCGGTCATCGTTCAGCGCGTGCTGGAGCAGGCGCGCTCCAATGGCGGCAACATTGTGTTGCTGCACGATGGCGGCGGAGACCGCACGCAAACCGTGCTGGCCTTGCCGCAAATCATCGACGGCTTGCGCGCGGCGGGATTCCAAGATCGTTCCGGTCGCGGAGCTTGTGGGGCAGACGCGCGCGCAGCTGATGCCGCCGCTCACTTTCCGCGAACGCCTGGTGGCGCACGCCGACGGGCTGATTTTTACTCTGTACGAATGGTCGCGGCTGAGCGTGGCGTTTATTTTTGTGTTGGGAATCGGCCTGGTGAGCTGCCGCGCGCTCATCGTGGGATTGCTTGCGGTGGTTGAGAAGTTTCGGCCCTCGACGCCCGATCAGCCGGATTTTCAACCGCTGGTGAGCGTGCTGATTCCCGCGTATAACGAGGAAGACGTCATCGTCTACACGGTCAACTCCGTGCTGGAGTCCGATTATCCCAAGCTGGAAGTGATTGTCATAGACGACGGATCGAACGATGGCACGGGCGAATTGCTGGACGATCAATTTGGGCGCAACCCCGCCGTGAGAATCATCCACCAGCCCAACAACGGAAAATCCTCCGCGCTTTCTCACGGCCTGGCGGAAGCTTCCAGCGGCATCCTCGTGACCATCGACGCCGATACCGCGATTGAGCCGGATGCCATCAGCAAGCTGGTGCGCCATTTCGTGAATCCGAGAGTGGGCGCCGTTGCCGGAAACGTGAAGGTGGGCAACCGCATCAGCTGGCTCACGCGCTGGCAGGCGCTGGAATACGTCACCAGCCAGAATCTCGAAAAGCGCGCCTTCGATTTGCTTAATTGCATTCCCGTCGTCCCGGCGCGCTGAGCGCATGGCGCGCGGAAGCCATCAACGAGTCCGGCGGCTTCAGCGCGGACACCGTGGCGGAAGATACCGACTTGACCATCACCATCCGGCGCTCTGGCTGGAAGATTAATTATGAGGAAGAAGCCATCGGCTGGACGAACGCTCCCGAAACGGCCTCCATGCTGATTCGCCAGCGATTCCGCTGGACGTTTGGAACGCTGCAGGCGTTCTGGAAACATCGCGACACATTGGGACGCACCAAGTACGGAACTCTCGGATGGATCGCGCTGCCCAACATGTTTCTGTTTCAGCTTCTCCTGCCGCTGTTTTCTCCGGTGATCGATCTTTTGTTTCTCGGATCGCTTTTATTGTACGGCGCTTCGCTGATCCACTTCACGCACCTGCCGCAGTTCTATACCGCGGCGGATGTGCAGCGCTCGCTGGTTTTCTTTATCGGATTCATGCTCATCGATTTCCTGACCTGCATCGTGGCATTCACCCTCGAACGCCACGAAGACTGGTCGCTGCTGTGGCCGCTGCTGATTCAGCGCTTCTACTATCGCCAGATGATGTACTACGTGCTGTTCCGCTCGATGATGGGCGCCGTGCAAGGCAGGTCGGTCGGCTGGCGCGGGGTAGAGCCGGAAATTCCGGCGACGCCCGTGGCACAGGTAAAAGCCTGAGCTCGTCGCAAAATTTCCATCGCGAAATATATTAAGACCTCTATCGGCGAAGTTTCGCAAGATCGTCAAGAACAGTCATCGCCGCATTGCGCCCATTCATGCCGATCACGCTGCCACCCGGATGCGTGCAGGCCCCACACAAGTAGACGCCAGGCATGGGCGTGCGAGAAGGAAGCCGCTTTGACCACATGTAGGGAGGCAGGCACTCGCCCTGAAAAATGTGGCCGCCGGTGAGTCCGACCTTTGCGTTCGATATCCGGAGGACCGAGCACTTGCGAATCAATGACGGCGCTGTCGATATTGGAACAGAAGCGCGCAAGAGATTTGAGCGCAAGCTGGCGGACTTCCTCTCTCCGGTCATCCCACGTGCCGCGCGCAAAACCGTATGGGACGTACTGAGCAAATACACTCATGGTCTGTCGACCGGAAATAGCGGCCGCCGGATCATGGACACTCTGGAAGTACAACTCGCACCAAAGATGCTCGGGCAATTCGCCGCGGCGCGCGGCGGCAAACGCGCTTTTCCATTCCGTCTTGGAAAGCGGTAAGTTGATTTGGCCGTAGTGGTGGGGCTCGTTCGTACCAGGCCTTGCCGTGAAATTTGGCAGCTCGTGCAGCAGCACGTTCAACTTTACGGTGCAGCCCTCCATGGGAATCTGCTCGACGCGTTCCCGCCATGCGGGATCGGCCGAGGGGCCAAGGAGCCGCAGTGTTTGCCGCGGGTCGGCATTGGAAATTACTACGGGTGCGGCAATGGTTTCGCCACTCTCGAGTAGCACGCCTTCGCCAGGCACAATGCGCGTGACCGGAACTCCCGTGGCGACGATCGCTCCAGCTTCTCGCGCGGCATCGCAAAAGTAGAATGAGATCATTCCCATGCCGCCCTTAACGTAGCCCCACATACCGGGCATTCCTCCCAGGCGGCCGGAAGAATGATGAAAGCGTATGCTGGCGGTTCCTCTGTCGAATGGGCTGGCGTTGGTCCCAATCACTCCTTGCCCGAGATAAGCGATCTGCAGGCGTTCGTCGCGCAAATAATATTCAACGAACTCGGACATTGACCAGTCGAAGAGCACATGCCTCGCTTCATTGTCTGCTCCAAGCCGGGCCTCGATTTGTTCCTGTGTTGGAGGCTCGCCGATCCACAGATCGCCATCACCTGCCGGGCGCAGGGCATCGCGCAATCTTTTGAGCACATCGTTCATCGCGCGCCAGCCGGGCACATCTCCCGGGGCGAAATTGCGAATCTCAGCTTCGCATTTTTCATCGCTATCCCAGAGTTGAACACTGGAGCCGTCTAGGAAAGGTACAAACATTCCGTTGACCGCAGGGGTCCATTGAAAGCCGCGCTTGGGAAGGTCCAACTCGGAAACAACCAGGGGATGCAGCAGTCCCGCGAGATAAGCGCATGGGGACATTGGAACGCCGGGAAAAGGTTCCTCGATGGTGCAAGCGCCGCCTACTCGCGCGCGGCTTTCAAGAACCAGCACGCGCTTGCCCGAGCGTGCAAGGTATGCTGCGCAAGCAAGGCCGTTATGACCCGCTCCAACGATAATCACATCCCAGCGGCGCGAGGACAATTCGCGTACCGAGGCAGGCAACCCAATTTCACCTAGGACGGCAGCCGTGGGTGAGTTCACATCCGTAGTATCCACTGTGGATTTCCGGTTGGGAAGCAAACAATCGCTCGGTAAACGAACAAGAGTTTGTGACCAACACTTTATTGCCGGTTACCAGAACAGCGGTGGTCCGAAGGCGTACTTCACTTGTACTCCGGCGCCGTTGGTCGATATCTTGCCCAACCACTCGCCGTCAAAACTGTTGGTAAGCGGCAGGACGATTCCAATTGGCAATTTTATCCATACGTTGGTCAGTTCAATATTCATTGTTCCCTTCAACGTGTAGTCCTTCGGGAAGTAGCTGACCGTATCGCGTGGCATTGGCGATATAACCCGCTGGAATCGTCTCAAATCCGATCGAGTTTTCAACGATCGATTGCGGCGAATACAAATTCTCAATCTTGAGATTCACCACGCTCGAATTCGCCGGATTCGTCAAAAACGAGGCCATGCAAACACCGACTGGACAGTTGACCGACGGATCGATCTTCAGACTAAAGAGCACCTGCGGCGGATCTTCCACGAAGATGTTTCTGAACACCGGCGGGCTGTTCTTGCCGTACACGGTGGACGGAATCATCAGCGATGCGATCACCGCATTGTTCTGGGAATTCAGCGGATTCGGCGGTCCGGGTTGCGATAGGGCGTCCCAACTTTGAGCGGTCGGCATTTGCCAGTCCGTCTTCACAACCCACAGTCCGTCAACCAGGTTGTGGTCGCCCACCGAGTTGTCTGACCAGCCGAGGCTTATTACGCCGCCGTTGTAGCCCTGCCAAACCGTTGCATTGGTCACCGTGACGGGCGAGCCCCACATCATCATGGAATCGTCACTGCTGCGGATAAACACATTGGACGCGGAGGTCGAATCATTCGAGCCTGAGGGCGGCGTTATTACTATTCCAACCGAGGGTCTTCACGTTATTCAATGTGCTGGAAAAAAACGGGTCATCCGCTGCGTGATTCTGGTCCGAGATAATGATCCCGTCGACGTTAAAGTTGGTAAGGTTTCCATTCTGATCCAAGGAACTCAGGGAATACAGGCCATCGTCGGTCGGAGTCTTAGTCTGAGTTCAGGCAATCGCGATTCAGATAGTTAAACTGGCTTCCGTCCAGCACACCCGGGCCGTAGATATGCGTAGTCGCCTTGTTCTTGTTAAATCGAAGTTTTCCCTGCACCCACGCGCTGGTCCCGAAAAAAACATTTAGGATGTTGGCGGGCACTTCATACGCAAGCGTGCCATCCCCTCCGAGTTGGATCGCCACCGGCACGGGCGTGGGAGACTCGAAGTCCAAGGTGTCGTAGGTAAGGAGATTCGGATCTTTGGCAAAGCCGGAAAGATCTGCCCACGAGGTGACGACCTTCACATTGCCGCCCACCGGGCGCGTGTAAGGCGGGTTGAGGTAGAAGGCCAATCCTTCCACGCCGCCGCCGTCCGTGCCGTGATTCCACATCAGGATGAACTGCTCTCCGTTGAATTTGCCGCCGGTGATAGTGGAGATTTGCACTGTGCCGTCATTGCGGGTTTCAACGTCGGCCAAAATGGGGGTGGGCCGCACGGTGACGTGATCGGTAATCTGAAAAGGGCCCGTAGCCAGCTTGGTGACGCGAAGCTGAACCAAGGCGTTGGCTTGCGCTGGAATGCTTACAAACGACATGGACGTCGTGCCGCGTCACGTAAGGCGAATCGCCACGTTTGGGCGAGGCATTGGTCTTGCCGTAATAGCTGATGAAGACCATGGCGTTCGTCCAGCCTCCGCCATTGATTTGGTACTGCGACGGTGTATTGATCGGAAGCCATGGGATACATGATGGGTTTCGTCGGGAGGAGTGGCGTCGTTCTAGGGGCACTGCTGCGCGGAGGCAACGCCGGCAAATATCAGCGAGCGGTGCAAGCAGGAACGCGATTTTCAAAATCCGTGGAATTCGCAGCTTCAATTCTTCCTCCGATTCGAGCTTTTTTGCGGCGCCACAACGAAAACCATGCCGGCCAGGATATTCTTCTTGGGCTCCAAACCCATTACGTGTAACCCAGCCGCATAGCGTTCGCAAGTACCGAATGAAGATTTGGGAATACCAGTACCATCCATTTGCGGGTCAAAAGTAGTTTCGACATTCAGAACTCGCCGAGGTCCGAGTCGCGCACTCATCTTGAGCTAAGGGCCGAAGCTTGCGCCAAAACTGGCTAAAAAAATTTCAGTCATGGAATCGCGCGTGGCGCCCTCAACCTGGTCCTCAGAAGTGGGCCGTAACTACCAATGCTGATTCCGAGCGAATGACGGTTCACTCGGAAAAGCCCGGATACCTTGCGGATTGCCGGCGATGCTCCTGGAAATGCCGGGCGCGATCAATAGTTACACAAACAGCGCGTCTCTCTGCGCGGATCGTTATTGCCCATGAAAACTCGTTTATACTGGCGTATCTGCTTTTTTTTGCAGCAATCTCTGAATTTATATGATACTCACCATAATCAGCACGCTCCCTGACATGCCACTTTTCGAGTGGTGAGAGGCAGTCAGTAAATGGAGGAATGCGAACATGCGAATGTTATTGAGGGTCCATTGTCTTCTGCTCTTGCCCTTGCTCCTGATCCTGCCCGCCGCGTCGCACGCGCAGGTTGGCGTCGGTGTTTCGATCACAGTGGCGCCGCCGGCGCTGCCGGTATATGAGCAGCCGCCGTGCCCCACCGAAGGATATCTTTGGACGCCCGGTTACTGGGGCTACGGCGCCGGCGGTTACTACTGGATTCCGGGAGTGTGGGTTGCGCCTCCACATCCGGGTTTGCTTTGGACGCCGGGCTACTGGGGATTCGGGGGCGGCTTCTACCGCTGGCATGCGGGCTATTGGGGACCGCACGTCGGATTCTACGGCGGAATTAATTACGGCTTCGGTTACGGTGGCGTCGGTTTCTGGGGCGGACGCTGGGAAGGCGGAGCGCTTCCTTTACAACACCGCGGCGTGGCACGTGGGAGCCGGCTTCCACGGCGTGTATGAGGATCGCACCTTCATCCGACGCCGCGAGAATAACAATCACTACAGCTTTAACGGCGAGGGCGGCATCCGCGCCACGGCCAAACGCCGACGAACGCGCCGCGATGCAGCGAGCAGCATGTCGGGCGCACACACGATCAGATCTCGCATCAGAATTACGCCCGCGTCGATCGCAGCAATTATGCGTCGGTGAACCACGGGACTCCGGCTCATCCGGAAGGGATGGGCGTGAACGCGCGCCAGGATCGCCAGCAGAATCGCATCAATCAGGGAGTTCATTCCGGGCAACTCACGCAGGGTGAAACTTCGCACATCGAGCACAACGAAACCGCCATCCACAACGAGGCACGCAGCGATCGCGCGGCCAATGGCGGCCATCTGACGGCCGGAGAGCACAACCAGATCGAGCATCAGCAGAATCGCGAGAGCCGCCAGATTTACCGCGACAAGCACAACGCCAGAACCGATGCGCACCCGGCGGGTGGTGAAAGGGGCGGCGAACGAGGCGGCGGGAAAAAATAGCTGCGTTCCGCGCCTGAGCCGGCTTCTCAAGCCTTGCAATTCGTGGACGCAACTAAGAAACCGTGCAGCATAACGGTATAGTGAGTGTGCTACTGGGGGCCTTTCCCGCTGGCTGGATTGCCAATAATTTTATTGTATTCCGCGAATTCCGAAGGGGAACAAATCATCTCCCGGACGTCGAAATTGGGCGGTTTTAATTTGAAACGCAGCTTGTCGAGAGCTACCCAGGGTTTGGTATACATCTTGGGGTCGTTAATCGTCACGCTGAGTTCCAAAGTGTCGTGATCGACGCGGTGAAACTTCTCTTCCACGCGCAGGTCTTCGCTATGCGGCCTGCCGGCTCGGTCGACCCAGGTTCTCTCATCCGTTCCGGAGGTCTGCACCACAAACGTGTAGTCATCTTCCCACTTGCCAATCGAGTAGCCATACCATCTCGACTCGGGATCCTTGGGGAGATCTCTCCCATCCGTCCAGATTACACGCCAGACCTTGCCAAATTCGTATAAGACCACCATTTTGAGGGGCGTTTGTAGAATCTGAGTCGTTCTCAGTTCATAGAGGTCTTCGCGGGGAATTCCCTGGGGATCGCAGTAGACAACCGGATCGTTGGTTTCGCCTGGAAGAACACTGCGAACTCCGTTGCTCGGCTTATGTTCATTCAGCATCTGCAACCCTAAAGGAGTGTAAGGGATCTGATGTTCCGGCTTGCCGTCTTCCGGCATAGCCCGTGGACCGAGGGGCTGGATTCCGTCATTCCCGGGATCCCAAATCCCAGAAATGTCATGGCGTGGAGCTGGGGCTGGCCTTTGTTTCTCCACTGCTCCTGCCGGTTGGCGCGGGGCAGTTTGAGCGCACACAAGTGTGCAGAGCATCAACGATGAAACCAGTGCCATTGTCCCACCCAGGCAGATCCTGAACATTCCTAAGTTCCTTCCTTCATTTAGCATTTGGATCTCACATCGATGCAACTCGCAGAGTTGAATCGATCGGTTAGAAGATGACCCGAGCCTTGAGAATCTTGCCGTCAGCGAGCGCCACTTGCTCGAGTCGGCCGACCGTCTGCCCGTTCTTGACGGGCATAAACGTGACCGTGACCTCATCGCCGGCTTTGAATGACTGCTTGCTCCAGCCAAGATTGACCATGTCAGAGGGATTGCTTGCCTCGGTCGCCCAGTGGACCACGTTGCCTTTGTCGTCCTTGGCATCGAACTTCAGGAAGCAGTGAGGATTGGCCCAAAACCAATCCGTGACTGTTCCTTTCACGGTGATTTTTTTCGTCGGTGTCGTAGGCAGCGGCACCGTGGTGCGCGAATAGCGGAACGGAAACCGCCAGGATAACCAGGAAAATTGTTATGAGTTTAATTCTCACAGAATCCCTCCAAACCTGCGTCCGGAGGGCGCGATCGTGCGCTGCCATCCGATGCCAGGCGCGAACCTAACTGGAAATTTCGTCTGGAACCTCTTGCCGCGCATCATACGCTTCTCCTGCCGCCTGCACAACGAGTTGCAGCGGGATGAGCCATGAACGATGGGCCAATTTTCAACCCCGCGTTGGTCGTGACCGCCCGTCGCGGTATAATCCTCGCATGGCAAAGAGCAATCAATTTCCGCCGATACACGGCACAACAGTTTTGTGCGTGCGCCGCGACAACAAAGTGGTGATCGCAGCGGACGGGCAAGTCACCATGGGCGAGCACGTCATGAAGCACACGGCGCGCAAAACGCGGCGGCTGTACAACGAAAAAATTCTGGCGGGTTTTGCCGGATCGACGGCGGATGCGCTTTCGCTGTTCGAGCGGTTCGAGGGCAAGCTGCAGGAACATCAGGGAAATCTTGCCAAGTCAGCTGTCGAGCTCGCCAAGGATTGGCGCAAGGACCGCGCCTTACGGCATCTCGAAGCGCTTCTGGTTGTGGCCGATCCCAAATTCACTTTTCTTGTTTCCGGGAACGGCGACGTGATCGAACCTGACGACGGCATTTGCGCGATCGGGTCCGGAGGCCCGTTCGCGCTGGCAGCGGCTCGGGCTCTGGCAAATCATACAAAGCTCTCCGCCAAGGACATCGCGCAGGAAGCCATGCGCATTGCCAGCGACATTTGTATTTTCACGAATGCGAATTTCACGTTTGAGGAATTGTAGCGTCGGCATCTTGCCGGCGTTTTTGCATTTTTGAATAGGCAACAAAAAAATTGCCGGCGGGACGCCGGCGCTACGTTTTTGGAAGGCGGAACGTAAATTATGGTGATCTATCTTCCAGGGGAACAGCACGAACCGGAGACCGCGCCCGAGCCGTCGTTTGACGAGCTTACTCCGCGTGAAATTGTGATCGAGCTGGACAAATACATTGTCGGGCAGGCCGCCGCAAAGCGCGCTGTGGCCGTGGCGCTGCGCAATCGCGTGCGCCGCCAGAAACTCACGCCGGAAATGGCCGAAGATGTGCTGCCCAAAAATATTTTGATGATTGGGCCGACCGGGGTGGGCAAAACGGAAATCGCGCGACGTCTGGCGCGCCTGGCGGGCTGCCCTTTTATCAAGGTGGAAGCCTCCAAATATACGGAAGTCGGTTACGTCGGCCGCGATGTGGAATCCATGGTGCGCGATCTGGTGGAAACTGCCATCGACATGGTGCGCGAGGAAAAACTGGACGAAGTGGCCGAGCGCGCAGAACACGCCGCCGAAGAGCGCGTGCTCGATTTGCTGCTTCCCGCTTCTCCACCGCCGCAACCGGCCGAGCCGGGCAATTCTTCCGTCCCTCGCATTGAACCGCCGCGGCCCGATCCCATGGACCGCACGCGCGAAAAACTGCGCGCGCAGTTGCGGGACGGCAAGCTTGACCAGCGCCTGGTGGAAGTGGAAGTGCGCGAGCGCTCCACGCCCGCGTTTGAAATTGTTTCCAGCCAGGGCGTCGAGGAAATGGATATCAACGTCAAGGACATGCTGTCTGGAATTTTCGGCCAGCAGAAAAAACGCCGCAAAATGACGGTGGCCGAAGCGTTCGATTACCTCATTCAGGAAGAAGAAAACAAACTGCTGGATATGGATCAGGTGACGCGCCTGGCCGTCGAGCGCGCCGAGCAGATGGGCATCATCTTCATCGATGAAATCGACAAGATCGCCGGGCGCGAGTCCGGCCACGGCCCGGATGTTTCCCGAGAAGGCGTGCAGCGCGACATTCTGCCGATCGTCGAAGGGACCACGGTGAACACGCGCTACGGCATGATCCGCACCGACCACATTTTGTTTATTGCGGCGGGCGCCTTTCACATCAGCAAGCCTTCCGACCTGATCCCTGAGTTGCAGGGCAGGCTGCCCATCCGCGTGGAGCTCACCGCGCTTACCGAAGCCGATTTCGTGCGTATTCTGACCGAGCCCAAGAACGCGCTGATCAAGCAATACATCGCGCTCCTGGAAACGGAAGGCCTGAAGCTGAATTTTACGGAAGATGCCATCGCCACCCTTGCGCGATTCGCCGTTACGGTGAACGAGCAGACCGAAAATATCGGCGCGCGCCGCCTGCACACCATCCTTGAAAAAGTGCTGGATGAAATTTCCTTTGACGCGCCGGACATGAAGAAGAAAAATGTGAAAGTGGACGGCGCCTACGTCACCAAGCAACTGGCCGACATCGTGAAGAATCAGGACCTCAGCCGGTACATTCTCTGACGCGATGGTGAATCCGATGGAGCAGGTATGATCCGCGCCGCAGCGCCATTGGCCCTGGCATGCTGCGTTCTGGCGTGCGCCCTGGCGGCGGGATGCGCGGCGCCGGGTGATCCCACGGCGCGCCATCCAGTTGTTCCCACAGCAATCGCGGATCTCGCGGCGCGGCAGTACGGCAACGCCTTCTCCCTCTCGTTTACTTTGCCGTCGCGATCGATGGACCGCGAGGCGCTTCCCGAACATCCCACGATTGAAATCTATCGCAGCGAGCTTCCGCCCGGAGGCATCGTCGTGAAACAGACGACATGGCGCCTCGCGTACACGATTCCCTCCGCGCAAGTGGATCACTACTTGAAGGGAGATCGCATCGAGTTTCGCGATCCGCTCACAACAGAGGATTTCGCGCGGCCGGCGGGAACGTCCGTGGCTTACAAGATTCGCACCAGGGCGGTGAAGGAGAAGGCTTCCGCCGATTCCAACGTGATTACGGCGCAAATTTATGCAGCGCCGGAAACACCGCACGACGTGCGCGTGAGCGTCACGGAATCCGCGCTGATCGTCAACTGGGCGGAAGCCGCACTGCCGCAGGGGGCTTCTTCACGCGCCTATCGTGTGTACCGCGGCGAGACGGAATCCAGCCAGGAAAATTCTCCGCAGAATATTTCGCAAGCCAAGTTGAAAGCGCCTCTCGACCTTGTGGGGCCTTCGGCCAGCACTGAATTTCAAGATGCACATTTCGAGTTCGGAACGACTTACCTGTACACCGTTCGCACCGTAGCACAATTCGGCAATGAAATCGTTGAATCCGCCGATTCCGCGCCGGTGCTTGTAACGCCGCGCGACATTTTTCCGCCGGCCACGCCCGCAGGTCTTGAAATCGCAATCGTTCCCTCAACACAGGAGGTTGCCGCCTACGTCGACCTGTCATGGGCGATTAGTTCTGAAGGCGACCTCGCGGGATATTCCGTTTACCGCAGTGACCGGGAAGATGCGCCCGGCGAACGCCTGAACCCGGAAATATTGCCGAGCCCCACGTTTCGTGATATTTCCGTACAGCCGGGCAGGCGATATTACTATCGCGTTTCCGCGCTGGACCGCGCAGGCAACGAAAGCCCCAGAAGTTCGGCGGTTGTGGCGGATGTTCCGTAGAGGGCTGCGGAAAATGAATAGTATTTTGTCATTCCGAGCGAAGCGAGGAATCTCTCTTTCTTTTCATTGGCCCAAAACAAGAGAGATTCCTCGCTTCGCTCGGAATGACAAAAATAGTGGGACGTTTTTTCCGGAGCCCTGCTGATTTGCCGGAACAGATTTGAGAATTACGCTTATGGAAAAAGCTAATGCGCACTAATTTCAAAAATCTCCTAAGAAGGAAAAGGACTCAATGAAACTCTGCCGTTTTCAAACAAAACAGAAAGCATCCTCTGGTGCGACTTCTGAAATCATGCAGGGAGTAATTTCCGGCGAAAGCGTTCGCCAGGTTTCCGGAGACATTGTAGGAAAGTGGGAGGAAACGAACCGTTCCTGGCCGCTGGCGGAAGTGAAACTTTTGCCGCCGGTCGTGGCGCCCAGCAAGATTGTTTGCCTCGGCAGGAACTATGTGGAGCACGCCGCCGAATTCAACAACCAGCCGCCCAAGGAACCGTTGATTTTTCTGAAGCCGCCGTCGTCGTTGCTCGCACCGGACGATGCAATCGAACTGTTGCCAGAAGTGCAGCGCATCGATTTTGAGGGCGAACTCGCAGTGATCATTTCACGCCCATGCCACATGCTGCGCGACGGCGCCGATTACCGCCCTTACGTTGCAGGCTACACCCTGCTGAATGACGTCAGCGCGCGCGACTACCAGGCCTTTGACAAGCAATGGACGCGGGCCAAGAGCTTTGACACATTTTGTCCGCTGGGCCCGGTGATGGAAACGGAGTTTGACGTTGCCCAGGGCACTATTGAAACTTTATTGAATGGCGTTAGGAAACAATATGCCCCGTTGTCCGATATGATCTTTCCCATTGATGTTATAATTCCATGGATTTCGCGGGTCATGACGCTTTTGCCGGGCGACGTGATTGCGACGGGAACGCCCGCGGGAGTCGGCCCCATGAAGGCCGGCGACGTGGTGGAAATCGTGGTTCCCGGAATCGGCACATTGCGAAATCCAACCGTGAATCGCGCCGTCTGACCTTTGCGGTGTCCTCCCCACCGCGTTCGTCGCGGTCTTGGAAATGGAGGCAACAAACATGAAGTTCTTTCTCGACACTGCAAACATTGAAGAGATCAAGCAGGGCATGTCCTTCGGCGTGATCGATGGCATCACCACCAATCCCACGCTGGTGGCCAAGGAAAAACGGCCCTTCCGCGATCACATTATTGAAATCTGCGAGATTGTGAAAAACGGCGAAGTAAGCGCCGAAGTGGTGTCCACCGATACGGCCAACATCCTGCGCGAAGCCCGCGAGATTGCCACCTGGCATCCCAATGTGATCGTCAAGATTCCCACGATTCCGGACGGCGTGCGCGCGCTGAGCATCCTGTCCAAGGAAAAAATTCGCGTCAACATGACCCTGGTATTTTCCGCGCCGCAGGCCCTGATTGTGGCCAAAGCCGGCGCGTATTTCGTCAGCCCGTTTCTCGGCCGCCTCGACGACATTGCCTCCGACGGCTTGACGCTGCTGCGCGAAATCATGGACATCTACCAGGCTTACAACTATCCGACGCAAGTGCTGGCTGCCAGCCTGCGCCATCCGCTGCACGTGGTGGCGGCTGCGCGCATGGGCGCGCACATCGGAACCATGCCGTACAAAGTTTTCGAGATGCTCTTCAAGCACCCGCTAACCGATCGGGGACTCGAAGGATTTCTGAAAGATTGGGAGAAAGCGCGCGAGACGTTGGGCGACGTGTTTCCGGCCGCCGCTGCCGCGCGCAAGTCAGGAAATTGAAAAACATTGCAATCGATTGGCGGTTAGTTGCGGGAGCTGCGGCTCTGGCGGTGGTTGTCGGCATTGCGGTTTTGCGCCAGGCCTTTCGAAAGCCGGAAAGCCCGGAAGACGAAGAGAGGCGCCGCCGTACGCAACTCAATCAGGTGGGGCGCATCGTGGAAGGGCTTGTGGTCGAGTTGGTTGAATCGCAGGGAAACGCCTTGCCGGAAGCCGCCCCGGCAATGTTTTCTCGCCGCAAGGACGCACCTTCCGCACCCAGTGGAAACGGCCTGCGCCGCCTGGTCCGCTACAGCTATTCCATCGCCGGCGTCACCTACGAAACCGCGCAGGACGTTACCGGCCTTGAAGAACGCCTGTGCCTGGAGCGCATCGCTTCCGGCCAGCCCGCCAGCGTGAAATACGATCCATCAAATCCCAGCAATTCCATTCTGGTGGCGGACGACTGGTCCGGCCTGCATTAGATTGCGGTGAAATGTATTCATTCATCCTTCGCTGAGATTCACATGACAATCACCTGGAGAGTTTTCCCGTGGGCTTGAGAATTTTTGCTTCCTTGACGGCAGTGCTGGGCGCCGCGGGGTTGACGCTTGCTTGCATGCTAGCCCTGGTGCAAGGCAGCATCCTGGCTGTCGCCATCGATGCAGTCCCTTTGCGTGTCTTGGCAATCGCCGCGGACCTCGTCATTGGAACCGTGGCGCTTCTCGCATGCATCTACCTGGCGACGCACCTCGCTGTTCGCATTGTGGGCGTGGGACAGGCGGAATTTCCTCCGCTGCCGGTGGACGAGTATTCGAGCGAAGTGTGTTCCGGCGATTCCGCTAAAATTTAGTGGCGCGGCGTTCCGGCCTTGTGCGAAAGTTTCCGAGGCCGCGCGGCACGATTGCGTGCAATGATCCTTTCCCATGAACAACGACAGCAAAACGAATGACGCGATCTCGGAACTTCGCCGCCGCAGCGCGGAAGCCGAAGCCGGAGGCGGCGCGGAACGGCGCGAGCGCGAGCACAAAGCCGGAAAACTTACGGCACGCGAACGCGTGGCGCTGCTGCTGGACGAAGGCTCGTTTGAAGAGCTGGACAAATTCGTGGTGCACCGCTCGGAGGATTTTGGCATGCAGGAACAGCGGCCGCCCGGTGACGGGTTTATTACCGGCTACGGGCGCATCTCCGGGCGCCTGGCATACGTTTTTGCCCAGGATTTCACTGTGTTCGGTGGGTCGCTCTCGGAAACCAACGCCCTGAAAATTTGCAAGATCATGGATCTGGCCATGCGCAATGGCGCGCCGGTGATTGGGTTGAACGATTCGGGCGGCGCGCGCATTCAGGAAGGCGTGCGATCGCTTGCGGGTTACGCCGATATTTTTCTGCGCAACACGCTGGCCAGCGGCGTGGTTCCGCAGATCAGCGCCATCATGGGGCCGTGCGCCGGCGGCGCCGTGTATTCCCCCGCGATCACCGATTTTATTTTCATGACGCGCGATACTTCGTACATGTTCATCACCGGGCCGGATGTGATCAAGACGGTGACGCACGAAGATGTTTCCAAACAGGACCTCGGCGGAGCGATGACGCACAACGCCACCAGCGGCGTGGCCCACTTCATCGCACGTGATGACGCCGAATGCCTGGCCATGATTCGCGAGCTATTGAGTTTTCTTCCGCTCAACAATCTGGATGATGCGCCCCGCCGCTCCACTGCTGATCCCATTGATCGGGCGGACGTCGCGCTCGACACCATGGTCCCCGCCGACCCCATGCAGCCTTACGACATTAAGGACTGTGATCCACTGTATCGCGGACGACAATTATTTCTTCGAGGTTCAGGAGCATTTCGCAAAAAATATCGTGATCGGCTTCGCACGGCTTGGTGGGCAGACAGTCGGAGTGGTTGCCAATCAGCCAGCAGTGCTCGCCGGAGTGCTGGATATCAACGCCTCCGTGAAGGCGGCGCGATTCGTGCGTTTTTGCGACGCGTTCAATATCCCGCTTATTACACTGGAAGATGTGCCCGGCTTTTTGCCCGGCACGCAACAAGAATGGAATGGCATCATCAAGCACGGCGCGAAGCTGCTCTATGCATTTGCCGAAGCGACAGTTCCCAAATTAACGGTGATTACGCGCAAGGCCTACGGCGGTGCGTACTGCGTGATGTCCAGCAAACACATTCGCACCGACGCGAATTTTGCCTGGCCCACCGCGGAAATCGCGGTGATGGGAGCCGAGGGCGCGGCCAGCATTGTCTACAAGCGCGAAATCGAGCGCGCGCCCGAAGCCGACCGCGAGCGCCTGCGCCGCGAAAAAATTGCCGAGTTCCGCGAGCGCTTCGCAAATCCTTACGTCGCCGCTGAGCGCGGCTATATCGACGCGGTAATCGAACCGTCGCAAACGCGCGCGAAACTCATCACCGCTCTGCGTTCTCTCGAAACCAAGCGCGACTCGAACCCCAAGAAGAAGCATGGAAATATTCCGCTATAGAAAAGAAATGGACAGCATATTGATGGATTGAACGGCGCGGGATTTGCGTGGCGCGGGCTTCAGCCTGCGGGTTTTGGGCCTTGCAAGGGCAAAAATCCGCAGGCTGAAGCCCGCGCTACTGATGCGTCCATGCAA
The DNA here is from genome assembly GCA_963825365.1 of uncultured Acidobacteriota bacterium. Lineage (GTDB taxonomy): Bacteria > Acidobacteriota > Terriglobia > Acidiferrales > UBA7541 > Palsa-360. The sequence continues at coordinate 868,818 of CAWGSV010000005.1, forward strand.
ACTGCGGACAGTCAATCGCTAAATGGCGTCTGCCGGATTCCTACTGCACTACAGTCCTGGCGACGTCGCCGATTTTGAAGCCTGTGCCTGAAACTGATTTGCAGACTGCGGACACGTCATCCACGTCGGTAACTTCCAGTTCTCCCAGCTTGGTGGTCATCTTTCGAAGAACCGCGCCCGTTGTGGGGTCCTTAATCGTGCTGGTCACGCGCTCCACGGACATGTGGTCGCCAACCTTGATTCCGGTTTTTGCGCCAACATTAAGTACGATTTGCCCGCCGTCCACGGCCGCCACCACGCCCTCAACCTTGACGATGCGCACTTGCAGCTTGGGCGATGCCGCGATTACGCCTGCGGTCATTTGATCGACGGCGGCCTTGGTGGCCTCGCCGATAATGGTTTGCTGGAAGTCGCTGGAGCCGAAGTCAACCGCGCCGCCGCCGAATCCGTGCCAGTTTCCGCCGCCGCCCAAAAGAGAATTGCTGCTGCGCTTGGATTCGCCTTTTCCTTCGGCCACGCCCAAAATTTCCGCGGTGTCGACATCCACGAGGCGCGCATCGAGCACCACGTTGGCCTTGGTTTCCTTATGGCCAATTCCGCCGATTCCAAATCCGCCGAACCCGCCCCCAGCGCCCCCAATATTCCTGTTCTTGGTTTCGTTTCCAAACTCGGTGATGCTGCCCACAATGATGGCGTCGAGACCCAGAATCTTGCCGATCCTCGCTGCCGAAGCCGGGTCGGCGCGGTTGCTGTTTGAAAAATTCTGCTCGCCGAGAATTTTGTCGAGCTGCTTGCGCTCGATCACGCTATAGGTCCCGTCCGTCACCAGGTTCTTCACCAGCAAGTCGGAAATTCCCTTTCCGACGTCGATATCCGTGCCGAACAAAGCCGCCGTGCCGGTCCTCACAGTGCCGTAGTCGAAATCGAAGATCGCGACGCGTTTCCTTCGTCCCTGAGGCGCCTGGCTATTGCGCCGAGGGTTGAGCTGCGGACGCGTTGTCCTGGGCCCACATTGCCGAGGGCGCAATAAGAAGGACCATTACAAAGAGTGCGGCGATTCGCTTCATGGAGATCTCCTGTTCGGGACAGATGCAGAGCGAAAAATAGCCTAATTCCGGTGAGACGTCTAGTGATTCTAGATACGAGCAATTCCTCATGTCAACATTGGCTTTTCAAGGGTGCGCGGTGAAAGGCACTTCGGCTGCGTTCAGGAGCGCGCTTGCCTTTCGGCAATAGATCCGCCATGCGGCCAGACCAGCCGGGAGCAGCGAAAAAACAAGGAACAACAACACGGTCAAGACCAGGTCCTTGAATCCAGGGGCAAAATCTCCGCCATGCCGGATTGCAAGTATGCAAATGTAGTAGGCCGTAGGCGCGGCCAAAACGATTTCGCCAATCAGATAGGCTTTCAGGAATCTTCCCTTGAAAAAAATCATTGTTGCCGCGATCACCAGCCAGGTTGCCGTGGTCCACTCCACCGGATAGATCACTTTGTTGTCGAAAGAAAAATGATTGATGAGTAAGACGGGAATTCCCGCGCGCGGATCAAGGATGAAAGGCGGCCCGCCAGGCCAGCAATAAATTCCAATTTGGTAGAGGCAGAGAGCGAAAAGATATGCGCCGAGCAGCCGCTCGCGTTGAGGTTTGGTTTTGGGCTCACCCTCTGTGGGCGTCACGGCGGGAATTATGGAGTGTTGCACACCACATGTCCACGTCCAGGTAGCCGCCAACAAGGCGGCAGCCTCTCCTCCGGGGCCTATTATGTTAGACTCTAGATAACCATATGGAGCGACAGTTCACCGCAGTCATCGAAAAACGTGGAAAGTGGTACGTTGCCACGGTAGAGGAACTTCCCGGCGTGAACACGCAGGGCCGTACGCTTGCTGAAGCGCGCCGTAACCTCAAAGAGGCCATTCAGCTCGTCGTAGAGGCGAGCCGTGAGCTGGGTGCACGGGAGCGCTCGAGATCCGCCAAGCGCGAACTAATTACAGTTCAGGTCTGAGTGCCATGAGATGAAACGGCGCCAACTCGTGCGCCATATTTTGGAGCAGGGCTGCCTCCTTCTAAGGGAAGGTGGCCGGCATTCGGTCTATTGCAATCCATCCACCGGCAAGATTTCCACCGTTCCTCGCCACGCGGAAGTAAATGATTTTCTGGCCCGAAAAATCTGTCGTGACCTCGGAATTCCGCAGCCTTCTTAAGCTCGAACGCACTGTTTTCCTGATGTGTTAGAATCCGATTTGTTGTCGTCCATTTGAAAATAATGTTTCGCAAAATTCTCATTGCCAATCGCGGTGAAATCGCGGTGCGCATCGCGCGAGCTTGCCGCGAGATGGGCGTCACTTCCGCCGCAGTTTTTAGCGACGCGGATCGCGCTGCGTTGCATGTCCGCCTCGCTGACGAAGCGTACCCGGTAGGCCCCGCCCCATCGCGCGAAAGCTATCTCCGCATTGACAAGCTGATGGAGGTTGCGCGCCGCGCCGGGTGCGACGCATTGCATCCCGGATATGGATTTCTGGCCGAAAATCCAGAACTCGCAAGGGCCTGCGCGGCGAACAACATTACGTTTATCGGCCCGTCTCCCGAAGCCATGGAGCGCCTCGGATCGAAAACAGCCGCGCGCCAATTGGCGGCCCGGGCCGGCGTGCCAATGGTTGCCGGAACCAAGGATGTAATCGAGAATTTGCAGGAGGCCGAAAAAATCGCGAAAGGGCTTGGTTTTCCAGTGTTGCTGAAAGCAGTGTCGGGCGGGGGCGGCAAAGGGATGCGCCTGGTTTCGCTGGATTCGGAGATGGCTGCCGCCTGGCGCGATGCCTCTTCCGAAGCGCTGAACGCGTTTGGCGACGCCAGCCTTTATCTGGAAAAATACGTGGAGCGGCCGCGGCACATTGAAATACAAATTTTTGCGGACGCGCATGGCCACATCGTGTATCTCGGCGAGCGCGAATGCTCCGTGCAGCGGCGGCATCAAAAAGTGATCGAGGAATCTCCCTCTCCCATCATGACGCCGGAGCTGCGGCGCGCCATGGGCGAAGCCGCCGTGCGGCTCGCCAGGGAAGCCGGCTACACCAACGCGGGCACCGTGGAATTTCTTGTGGATGCCCAGCGCAATTTTTATTTTCTGGAAGTGAATACGCGCCTGCAGGTGGAGCATCCGGTTACCGAAATGGTTACGGGCATGGATCTCGTGAAGCTGCAGATCCGCGCCGCCCATGGAGAACCACTTCCGTTTTCGCAGCAGGACATAAAACTTTCAGGCCATGCCGTGGAATGCCGCCTCTATGCGGAAGATCCAGCCAATCAATTTTTCCCTTCGCCCGGAAAAATTATTTCGCGGCGCACTCCCTCCGGCCCCGGAATACGCCTCGATGACGGCGTGTACGAAGGTTTTACGGTTTCCACCGAATACGATCCCATGCTTGGCAAGTTGATTTCCTGGGGAGCGGATCGCGCCGAGGCCATTGCGCGCCTGGACCGCGCTCTGGAAGAACACTCGGTCACGGGAATCAAGACCAATTCTGGGCTTCTACTGGGCATTCTGCGCGACCCGCAATTTCGCAGCGGAGAAGTCTACACTCGCTGGCTCGATGAACGGCTTCCTCACCTGCTGGCGCATAAAGATACGCAAGAACGCGACGCGATTGCCGAAGATGCCGCGACGCTCGCCGCGCTGTTGCATCATCTGAGCGCAACGGATACCGCGACTGGAAGCACAGCCGCCACGGAAACCGAATCGCGCTGGAAACGCCAGGCGCGTTTCGAACAGGTGCAGCGAAGCGAATGACTGCGCAACTCCATATGACGGCGAAATGTAACCATGAAATATGAAATTGTAATCAACGGCGCCCGGCGCAGCGTGGAGTTCACTCCACCGGCAAATGATTCTTCGCGTGTGAAATTCGCCGTGGATGGCCGGCCGGTGGACGCATGCGCCGTGCAGCTTTCGCGCAATGCGTATTCCATTTTGCTCGGCGGTCGATCCGTCGAAATCACTGTCGAGGATGCCGCGAGCGGTTTGCAAGTGCGCGCAAATGGGCGCGAATATCAGGTGGAAGTCATCGATCCGCGCTCGTGGCGGCGCGGGCATGGCGCGGGGATCGAACTCGAAGGACGTCAGAAGCTCGTCGCGCCCATGCCGGGGAAAATTGTGCGCGTGCTGGTTGCCCAAGGGCAGCAGGTGGGTGCCGGCGAAGGTTTGCTGGTGATCGAAGCGATGAAGATGCAAAACGAAATCCGTTCGCCTAAATCAGGCGTCGTGGAAAAATTGGCGCGCGAAGGACAAACGGTGAATGCGGGCGAAGTCCTTGCGATTGTGGCCTAGGGCGAAGGTGTACTTTCAATAGCTCAATGCGATTGGAATAAGTGGTGGCGCCGGCGTCCCGCCGGCGGTCTTTGTACTCGTGTCATCGCGCAAAACCGCCGGCGGGACGCCGGCGCCACAAAAACCGCATTTGCAAATTTCGTTTGGTGATTCTTGAAGTTTAAGGTCTACCTGCAGTGAAAAATTCACGTTTAGCAGCGTCAGCTTGCTTTCCTACTTCCGCGTTCCTCGAATCCCAATTACTGCCATCATGCGGCCTGTCGTTGCGCCTTCGCGGCGATAGCTGAACAGCAAATCCGTGCGGCACGCCGTGCATAAGTCACTCACGCCGATTTGCTTTTCCGGGACGCCGGCGTCGATCAATTGCCAGCGATTCGCCGCGCGCAGATCGAGCTGCACGCGCGGAGGCGGAGGCACGTGGCCCGGCGGCATCATGGTTAGCCAGGGCAGCCAGAGGGGCTCTTCACCATGGGCCAATTGCTCAAAGTGCCCGTCAAACCAGTCCGCCGCGGGCGGAAATTGCGTGGCGAAAGCCTGTGCGACTTCCGGACCAACTTCGTAGCAACCGCCACCGATGGCAGGCCCGAGCGCGGCGACCACATCGCTCGTCCGCGTTCCGAATTCCATGCGCATGCGGCCCAGAGTTTTCACCGCGATACGCGCCAGCGTGCCACGCCAGCCGGCGTGAATCGCCGCCACCACTTGGCGCTTGGTATCGGCCAGCAGAATTGGCACGCAGTCGGCAGTCTGCACTCCCAGCAACAAGCCTGGGGTGCTGGTGATCAGCGCATCGGCATTGGCGGCATCGGCTTGCGGAGCGGCAGCAACATGAATCACGTCCGAGTGGAATTGGCGCAGCGTGACGAGCCGCATTTCGCGCGCGCCAATCGCCGATATGAATTTGTTGCGGTTCGCAGTGACGCGTTCACGATCGTCCCAATCCGTGAAGCCCAAATTGAGCGCCGGTTTTTCCTGGACTCGGCTCGCGCCGCCGGGGCGAGTGCTGAATCCGTGCGCGAGCCAGCCAAGTTTTCCGAGTGCGCGTGACTCAACAACCTGCACGCCACGCACTCCGCGAATCGCCCACGCGGGGCTGCCAGTGCGAGGTGTCGCACGGACGCCCCGGGGCAAGGGGCCGCGTCCTGAAGATCGAGTTTTGATCGCTCGCGCCATTTGTGTCGTGTGTCCTACTCACCACTTTAACGTAACGCATCGGCTTCTGTCTGCCTCCGGCCGGCGCGGTATAATTTTAGGAGATTGTTTCGCGAGGGCGGTCTTAAGTGGCATAGGCTTCAGCCTGTGGAATTTGGTCCTTGCAAGGACTGCCCCCGCAGTCCGCCGCGGCGGACAGTGCCAGTGGACTGCCTCACGCGGAAGTTTGCGAGAAATCCGGAGAGTGCAAATGATCGTCGGATTGGGCGTCGATATTACCGAAGTCGATCGAATCGCGGCGACCATCGCCCGCCGCGGCCGCGCATTTCTAGAGCGAGTATTTACGCCCTCGGAGATCGCCTACTGCGAAAGGCATCGCAACCGCGCCGAGCGCTTCGCCGGCCGCTTCGCCGCCAAGGAAGCCACAATGAAAGCACTGGGAACCGGCTGGGCGCGCGGCGTGCGCTGGGTCGATATCGAAGTTGTGCGCGAACCCAGCGGCAAGCCCACCCTGAAATTGTCCGGCGCAACGCGCGCCATCGCCGATAGCCTCGGAGTAAAAAACATCGCCCTCACCATTACGCATGACGGCAACACCGCCCTCGCACAAGTCATTTTTGAATCGTAGAAATCCACAGAAAGATTTGCCATGGAGTTACAGAGTCACGCAGCAGACACAGAAGAGAAAAGCCGCTGGACGGCTTTCTGCATGCCCTCAGCGATCTCTGAACTATCAATCCTCAGATTCTTTGCGAGCCGCAACGCATTTGGTGGCGTTTCGCGCTCGGTTTGCTCCTGCTCGGAGTCAGAAATAAATTCGTTGCGCCGCGCAAATAATCTTTGGATTAGTGGTACAGAGGGCAACCGCGGCGTCACTGAGCAGGATCCGGTTTGCCTTTGATCTCGTAGCGAGTCACGCTCTGATCGTCTTCGTCCGGTTCATAGAGCCACACATCGCGATTTCGAAAATAATTGAACAGGGGAGCAAGGTCCATTCCAGGAATTTCGCGCGCCCAGACGGTTTTGGCGTGGTCGATGTCAGCCTCGTTGTATACGTACTCCTCGCCGGAATTGTGATCTTTCGAATAGCGCACCAGAACAAGGTGCTCGCCGGGCAGCGCCGCAAGTTGCTTCTCGACTGGCTTTCGAAACGGCTCGTTCACATCGTCCACATAGGGAAAAGCGTCGGCGTACAGGTTCCTTTGCATTTCGCAGAGCTGCAGGACGATGAAAATGACCAGCAGAAGTTCAAGACCTGCTCCTAAACGCGCAGGGCGGGCCGCCGCAGGCCGCCAGAAGAACGAAAACGCCAATCTTAGGGTTGCCAGAGCAAGCGCCGGCAACACGAGCGCTAAAAGGCTGTGGCGATGCGACCATTCGAACAAAGCGCTGGGCTGGGCGATCACTGCCTGCACAAAATAAATCGGTCCGATCAGCAAACTGAACAGTACAACAAGCCGCGTCAACCCCACGCCCACAGGCCTGCCGAATACGCGGAAACGCCGCAGGACGCGCATGCACTGCAGCATCAGCACAAAAACAGTGGCCATGAGCGGCGCGGCATAGTGCGCGTGATAGTAGACGACGATCCACAATCCGAAGGCGGAAAGCGCGGCCTGCGCTAGCAGCAATCGGTTGCGAGGCTCCTTCAAGAGCCAGGGCAGCGCTAGAAATGGAATCGAAAGCGCCGGTCCCAGGAAAAATTCCCAAAAATCCTGGGACTTGTACCACCACTGCCCCACGGCGGCGGGCCAGCTTGCCTGGTATAAGCTGGGCATAAAGTTGTGATAGAAATCGTCAAATTGCGGATTGGCGTAGGGGATCGGCGGCTTGTCATGCTGCCACAGGAAAATCGCCGTGGTGATCATCTTCTGCTCGATGAAGTGCGGGAACACCAGCGGATTGCCGGTCACACGATTGTTGTAGTACCCCACGAATAGGCCGGCGCAAGCCAGGATCAGGGCGACTGGCAGCGAGAATTGTTTTTTGAATTCCGGCCCGGCGCTCAGGCTGCTTACAGCGGAATGCCCACCAGACCAGCGCGACTCCGATTGGCGCGAAAAAAATTGCGCCTTCGAGCGGCCGGCTGATCGCCAGAATTGCAGTCCCGATCCCCAGCAAGACCGCGTTACCCAAAGTTTCCCGTTCGCGCAGCCGTGCGAATGCTCCCAGGACGAGCGCGGCACCCGTCGCGGCCACCGCGCCGCCCCAGTAGCTGTTCACCCAGTAGCTGAACACGCCAAAGCGCGCCCAAACCAGAAGGCCTCCGAGAAGCGCCCATTCCGGCGGCACCCACCCTTGCAGCATCCATGTGAACGCCATGCACATGGCTGCAACGCTGAGCAGCACGCCAATCCAGGGCTGCCCCAGCAATTTTCCGAGAGCCAGCGCCATGCCTTGCGCCGGCGGATACATCGACGCGTAGCTGGGATGCTGGATGACGTGGAACGTGTCGAAAAACATGGAGAGCGGATGCGGCGGATTGGCCAGCCGCCCGTGAGCGAATGTGTCGCCGGCCAGCAAGTAGCTGAACTCGTCGTGAACTTTGGGCTGCGGCACAGCCTGCCAGGGCAAAATCGCCACTCGCGCGAGGATGGCGAGCAAGCCGAGCGTCACCACGGCGAGCCGTTTCCGTTGCGCGAACCGCGAAAACATTCCTTCAATCCGCGCGAATGCCAGTTCACCCCAGCAAGTAGCGGGCGATACGAGCAGCAGGCAAATCGCGAGGATCATCCACTCTAGCTTAGACACGAGTTGCGCCCTTCCCGGCCGGCAAAAGGTTATCTCTTGATGACCCCCTGCCCCGTTTCAAAGCCTGACCGGCAAGCCTCCTTGCTATCATGAAAATTATGGCAAATTCGATTTCAGAGGAACAGGCGATTGCCCTTTCGCAGTCGCGGGAATCGAATCTTCCGCGGCCCGAACGCGCGGCCTCTTTCCAGCCACCAGCGGATTCAGGCACTCCCTGGAATTTCAGCACGATTTTCGCCCTCGTAATGTTGGTTGTTCTGTGGGCTGTGAAACTGTACACGACTTGGGGAGCCTGGGGAAATCTGACCGTCGATTCCGGCCATGAGTTGTACGTCCCGGCCATGCTGGCCGAAGGAAAACAGCTTTATCGAGATCTGTGGTTCCCGTTCGGGCCCGGCGCGCCGTACTTCACCAGTTTTTTGTTTCGTGTGTTCGGCGCGCGTTTGAATGTCCTGTACTGGGCCGGGTCGCTCTCGGCCTTAGGCTCCGCGATATTTCTTTACCTGATTGGGCTGCGGCTTTCCTACGGCCTCGCGGGCTGGGCCGCGGGCGCGGTGCTGCTCTTGGAGGCCTTTCAGCCTTCGGTGTTCTGCTTCCCGTTGCCATACTCATCCGCTGCCGTGTATGGATGTTTCGTCGGCTGCCTGTTCCTGTGGCTTGTAGTTGGCACCGCCTTATCCGGAAGCCGGCTCACGCTGTTCTTTGCCGCTGCAGCGGCAGCAGTTGCGTTGCTGCTCAAGCCGGAATTTGGACTGGCCTCGTATGGTTGTCTGGCGCTCTTGATTGCCATGCGCTTCCTTTCGCGATGGTCCTGGAAGAATCTGGCCAGAGACATTGCGGTGGTTCTTCCGGGCATCGCTGTTTGTAGCCTTGTTATTGGCTGGATGGTATCCATCGCGGGCGCCGAATTCATTACCCAGGAAAATATTCAGAGCTGGCCCACTTCGTATTTCCTGAAAACTTACGGGAAGGCGTGGCTCGCGGGAACAGGGTTTACAATTTCCGGGCCTGCATTCGTGGACGCGTTTCACCGTGCAATTCCCGCTGCGGCCGTGCTGCTCTCCTTGTGCATCCTCCTTAGGTGGAGGGGTTTCGACCGGCGCGCCCTGCTCGGCAAGGCCTTGCTTGTTCTGGCCTTGGGTTGGTACATCGCTCAAAAAGATTATTTCGTTTTGTCCTTGAAACATTCCCTGACGCTGGTGTCCTCCATTATTTTCTTTCCGCGAGACATGGTGCTTTACGTCATCGCCGCCGCCCTGGCTGCCTGGTGCGTTCTTTGGTGGAAACCCGCTTCACGCAACCTTGCGATCGCGCTTGTTTTTACTTTCTCCGGGCTGATTGCCTTTCGCGTCTTGATGAAGACGGAACCGGAAGGCTATCCCATCTATTACAACGGCCCCGTGGCTCTCTCGTATCTGCTGCTTCTTTGCATGGTGATCCCCCGCGCCAACCGCTCGCGCCGATTTGCATTCCTGGGGCAGGCAGTTTTGTGCCTGGCCTGTTTGGCGCCTGTCTTCCTGCGCACGCAAGCAGCGGAAACAGCGGCGAGGGATTTCGTTCCCCTGACTACCGACCGAGGGACCATTCGCGTATCAAGAAACATGGCGGAAGGTTACAAAACCGCAATCCAATTCATGAAGGAGAAGGCGGCGATCGGCCAATCTGTGCTGTCCGTCCCGGAAGACACCAGCTTGTACTTCCTTTCCGGCACGATCTGCCCGACTCGCGTCTTCCTGTTTATCCCCGGCGCCGTGGCGCCAGGCAAAATGATGGCGGAGACCATCGCGCAGATCGATCGAAAGCCGGTCGACTATCTTCTGTGGTCCAACCGCACATTTGTTGAATATGGCGCCAAGGAATTTGGAAAGGATTTTAATCCCGAACTTGGCGAATACCTCAGATCCCACTATCAGCCAATCGGCTCATTGACTCCAGGCGACTGGGATTCTAAGGACTGGACCGTCGTGGCATGGGAACGCAAAGCGGTGCAGAAACAATAACATCCGCCGATTTAAGCCAGCCTGAGTTTGCTATGGTGGAAATACGGAAGTTCCGCTATACTCAGCGTTTGCATTTGCAGAGCTGACCCCGCCTGAGTGGGTCTGCAGGGAATCTTAGCCATGAACCTCGTCATTGAAAAGTTTCAATCCGCACAAGTGCGGAAAGACATGCCAGCGTTGCGACCGGGAGACACCGTGCGCGTGCACGTTCGCCTGAAGGAAGGCGAAGGCGACAAGGAACGCATCCAGCCGTTCGAAGGCGTGATCATCAAGAAGCGCGGGAAATCGACCGGCGGAAGCTTCACCGTGAGGCGCGTCAGTTTCGGAGTAGGCATCGAGCGAATTTTTCCGGCCAACTCGCCTTCCATCAGTTCCATCGAGGTGTTGCGCCAGGGCCGCGTGCGCCGAGCAAAGCTGTATTACCTGCGCGGGCTAAAAGGCAAGGCGGCTCGCCTGCAGCGTGTCGACGAGCGCGTGCCGTCTTCCGAAGCTCCGGCCAGCGAGGAAAAGAAGTCCTAGAATTTCAAATCGAAAATCTTTTAGGGAAGGCCCAGTGGGACACTCGCTGGGCTTTCTGCTTTTTGGCCGGTGGTTTTTGTGGCGCCGGCGCCTCGCCGGCGATTTGGGTGTTCGTGTCAAAGCGGAAAACCGCCGGCGGGACACCGGCGCCACGAAAACCGGCATCAAACTGTTCGCTCGGCTTAATTTTTCCCGTGCTAAAATCCGCGTCGATGAGCAGGCGATGTTCCTCTCGATACGAACGCGAAGCCCGCAAGTGCGGATGGCAAAGAATTGCCGGCATTGACGAAGTGGGCCGCGGTTCTCTTTTTGGCCAGGTGGTCGCTGCTGCCGTCATTCTGGATCCCAAGCGGCGCATCGTGGGGCTGGACGATTCCAAAAAATTATCCGCCGAGCGTCGCGAAGCCCTGGCCATGCGAATTCGCGAACACGCCCTGGCGTGGGCGATTGCGGAGGTCGATGCGCGCCGCATCGATGCCTGGAACATTTATCAGGCCAGCCGCCAGGCAATGGCCGATGCGCTGCGCCAATTGAAAATTTCGCCCGACTATTTGCTGCTCGACGCCATGCAGCTGGACGTGCTAACCGAGCAAAAATCCCTGATTCACGGTGACGCGCTTTCCATTTCGATTGCGGCCGCATCGATCATTGCCAAAGTGGAACGCGACCGGCAGATGCTCGAATGGGACCTAATCTACCCTCAGTACGGGCTGGCGAGGCATAAGGGCTATGCCACGCCTGACCACCTCGCCGCCCTGCGCGCTCACGGCCCATCTCCCCATCATCGATTTTCCTTCGCCCCTGTTCGTGAGGCCTCTTGCTGGGCTGCGGGCGCAACACAAGTGGCTTTGCCACTTTCCTCATACGAATCCAACTGATCTGCTACTGGCCGAAAGGATAACCAGTCACGAGCTCTTCTATCCCCCCTCATTACTGCCAGGTACGCTTTTCAATGCGCCGCGTTGACTTGGGATTTTGCCGCGTGCTAGCGTGAAATCTAAGCCAACAAGGGTCGTTCTCTCGCGATCCCTACGGGTTGGTTTGTTCGTTGCACCGCGGTGTGCCGGCCCGAAAATGCCGGAACGAGGGCGGTTGCGAATCGACCATTGTCCGGCTTCATGCGTTTTAAGCGGGACGATGGAAAGAGCATCTGAAGATGGCGTATAACAAAAGCAAACACCTCAACGCGGCGCAGAAGTATTTGCAGCAGGGCAAGATGCCGCAAGCCATCCTGGAATACCAGCAAATTCTAAAGAATGAACCCAAGGATCAGGTCACCCTGATGACTTTGGGAGATTTGTTTGTGCGGCAAGGGGACACCTTTCAGGCGCTGGAATATTTTGAACGGCTGGCCACAATTTTTCTGAACGACGGTTTCACCACCAAAGCCATCGCAATCTACAAAAAGGTCGCCAAGCTTGCTCCCGAGGAAAACCGCCCGCTGGAGCGGTTGGCCGAACTTTACGTGCAGCAGGGAGTAATGAGCGAAGCGCGTCCGCTGTACCTGCAACTTGCGGAAACACATTTAAAAGCTGGCCGCCAGCCGCAAGCCGTGACGCTGCTGCGAAAGCTGCTGGAGGCGGACCCCGATAACCTGCGCGTGCAATTACGGCTGGCTGAACTGCAGCTTTCAACGGGTCATAAAGATGAAGCCATCGAAACATTCCACGCCACATCGCAAAGACTTTTTGAGCAGGGCGAATTTGCCGAAGCCAATCGCGTGGCCGACCGAATTTTGCAATTGGACCCGGCCCATCTGCCAACCTTTCAGTTGAAGGTCAAGGCTTTGTCCGCCGCGGGTAAAGGTGCGGAGGCCTGGCAGCTGCTGGAAGCGCTTCCGGATCGCGAGAATGGCGGGGAAACCACTTCGAAACTACTCAGCCTGTATCTGGAAAGCGGCAATACGAATAAGGCAGCAGAACTGGCTGAAAAAGTATATGCGCGCGATGCAAAATTATATGCCGCGGCGCACAGCGTCGCCGGCGCTTTGATGGATGCTGGTGATTTCGATCGTGCCCAGTCAATGCTTGGCCTGATTCGAGACACCATGATTGATTCAGGCGAACATGAAGCCATGGCGCAGTCGCTCACACGGCTTTCGGAGAACAAACCGGGACAAATCCAAACGCTGGAATGGCTGGTGGACCTCTACGGCCGGGCAAGCGATTCGTTCCGCCTGCCGGATGCGCTCGCTCAACTTGCAAACGCGTATGAAGTTTCGGGAGACGACACAAAGGCATTGGAAACTTACGAAAAACTTCTTGAACGAACTCCCGAAGATGAAAGCACCCGGCGCAGGTACGCGCAATTGCGCTCCAAAACCGGTCTGGAACCCTTGTCAGGCGAAATTGCGCCGGCCATAAAGTTAGCTCCCACGCAAGAGGCCGCTAAGACTTCGATCCCTGTTCCCGGGCCTAGCGATCCGGCGCTTGAAGACGAAACCCAGCGTTACGTTACGCAGGCATTGACCGACGTCGATTTGTTTTCCAGTTATGGCCTGGCGCAAAAAGCAATCGATCTGCTGGAATCCGTGTTGAAACGCGCTCCGCGCCATGCTCCCATACTCGAGCGGCTGCTGGATCTTTCTGTCGGCTCGGGAAATAGCAACCGCATTGCGGAGCTAGCCACACTTCTTGCGGAAATTGCCGAGGAGCGGGGTGACCGCGCGGGCGTGGAACGATTTGGCGAGCTCAAGCGTCGTTTCCAGCAAACTGCATCGCCCGCACCTGCCAACCAAGCAGGGGAAATCGCGACGTCGGCAATCCCCACCGGCTCCCGCTGCGCCGGAATTTGCCGTGCCCATTATCCAGGCGGAACTCGACGAGCCACTTGAAGAGCCCGCGCCAGAAGCTGCCCCTGCGGAAATGAAAACCGCGCCCGTCCCAGCGGGAGCCGAATCGGCGGTGCACGAAGTCGATCTTTCGGATGAGTGGGCAGCATTGTCAAAGCAACTCGAAACTGTGATGCAGGAAGAGCCGGCATCAGCCGTTCAGGAACGAGCCCCGGTTGAGAAGGAAACGCATATCCCCGCACCTGCTTTGATGCCAGCGCAAGCTGCGCAACCGCATGCCGAAACCGGCAGCGAGGCGCCGGCATTTGAGCTCGAACTTCAGTCCATGGAACCTGTTGGCGTTGTTGAAAACCAAACGTCGGCGGCAGACTCGCTGATCGAGGACCTGAATCAGGATTTGGATTCCTTTGCTTCGTCACTGGGAATAAAGGAAACGACTGCATTTGCTTCCGTGCAAAATTCCGCGCCGGCTCCTGTTGAAAATGCAATCAGGCCACCAGCACATGCCCCTTCCGGCAATGGAGTTGCGAAATCCGCGCCTCCCGTGGGTCTCGATGGCCCGCTGGGCGACCTCTTTGAGGAATTTCGCTCCGAGCTTGGCGAAACCAGGGAAGACGAAGACCTCGAAACTCACTACAATTTGGGGATCGCCTACCGCGAAATGGGCTTGCTGGAAGAATCCATCAGCGAATTCCAGAAGGTCGCCAACTCCGCCGATAAGGGGCCTGCTTTCCGCTATGCTATGCAGTGCTGTACGCTGCTGGGCTTGGCGTTCATGGAAAAGGGCCAGCCGGCCATAGCGGCAATCTGGTACGAAAGGGCCCTCAAGACGCCCGGGCTGGATCAGGAATCAATTCTTGCGTTGCGCTACGACCTGGGAGTGGCCCAGGAATTGGCGGGTGACACGCACGCCGCATTCAACAGTTTTTCGCAGGTGTATGCAATGAACATCGATTATCGCGATGTATCCGAGCGAATTGCCCTTCTCGCTAAGGCGCGGTAGACTCCTCTGGAATGAAATCTTTCCTGCACGTGTTGCTCACCCTCGATATTTTCCTGCTTGGAACATTGCTGGTTATGGTTCCCTGGCTGGGATATTGGGATCACAATTTTTTCCTGGACAAGTTTCCCTCATTGATTCCCTTTCTGCTTCACCCGTCCGTACGAGGCGCCGTAACCGGGCTGGGGACACTGGATATTTTCCTTGCGTCGCGCATGCTGCGAGGAGGGGCGGACTCCGTTGCCGGCCGAGCGTAAGGCGATTCTGTGCTACGTAACGGATGGGCGCACAGTGAAACCCGCATCCGCTCCAGCAGATCCCCAGCCCGGCGATACCATTCCGCTTGTCCTTGATTTGCTCCAAGATTCCATCCGGCGCGCTGCCGCGGCCGGAACGAATTGGATTCAAATCCGAGAAAAGGACCTGGATACGCGCTCTCTGCTGGAACTGGTGCGCTTGGCCGTGGCCGAATCGCGCGCCAGCGCGGCGCGCGTACTAGTGAATGACCGGCTGGATGTTGCAGTAGCTGCGAATGCCGGGGGAATTCACCTGGGAGAGAAATCCTTGCCATTGGAAAGCGTCGTTGAGTGGCGGCGTTCCGCCCGGCGATCGGATTTTCTGATCGGAGTTTCCTGCCATTCCCTGGAGTCTGCTCGCGAGGCCGAGCAGGGCGGGGCGGATTACATTTTTTTTGGGCCGGTGTACGCAACGCCGTCCAAAGCGGCCTTCGGCCAGCCGCAGGGAATCGAAGCGCTGCGCGAAGTCTGCTCTGCGCTAAAGATTCCGGTGTTGGCCATTGGCGGCGTGAATTTGCTGAATGGACCGGAGTGTATTTCGGCGGGCGCCGCGGGCGTGGCGGCAATTCGATTGTTTCAGGATGCTGCGGACTCGGCTGAGCTTGCCGCAAAATTGAAAAAATTTAGGTCGCTTCAGTAGGACAGGCTTCAGCCTGTCTGCTTTTGATTTTCACGATTGCAATTCTGGAGCAACAGCAGAAAACCAACAGGCTGAAGCCTGTTCTACTACACCCACTCCACGCCCAAATTTTTGAGTTTCTCGCGAAGTCCGTACATGTCCAGGCCCAGTTCGCCGGCCTTCAATCGCTCGCGGTTTTTGGCTTCCTTGGCCAGGCGCGCTTCGCAGGATCGTACAACTTCTGCCGCGTCCTGGCGCGGGACCACCACGATGCCGTCCACATCGGCCACAATTACGTCGCCAGGATGAACCAGCGCTCCCGCGCAGACGATGTCGATATTCACGTAGCCCGCTGTTTCCTTGACGGTTCCCTGCGCGGAAATTGCCCGTGAAAATGCGGGAAACTGCATGGCGGTCAGGTCCGCCACGTCTCGAACTCCCGCATGGATCACCAGCCCGGTGATTCCATGCGCGCGGCAGGAAGTGGCCAGCAATTCGCCGAAAAATCCATCGGTGGAATCGGAATGGGTGGCCACCACCAGAACGTCGCCCGGCTTGCACACTTCGATCGCGGCGTGAAACATGAGGTTGTCACCGGGGTGGCATAGCACGGTCACGGCGGGGCTGCCGATGCGCGCCGTCGGATAAATTGGCCGCATGTAAGGCAGCATCAAACCTGTACGCCCCTGGGCCTCATGCACGGTGGCAGTGCCAAACTCTCCGAGTTTGCGGACCAGCTCTGCATCCGGACGTTCGATGTTGCGGACAATTCTTGGCTTCATGAGAAAACTCTCCGTGGTTTATGGAATGCGATTGGCGGACAAATCTGCTTCAGCCTATTCGACGAGCGCGACGGGATTGGTGACCGTCATTCGCCGAATTTGCTCGACGCTGAATCCGCCATCCAACATTTTCTGCGCGAACATGGCGAAACCCTCCGCCACTGGCGGATTGATGGTTTGGCCCAGGTCCGTGGAAAGCACGCAGCGCTCCGGGCCCACCACGCGAATCGCCTCCAGCACGCCGTCCCACGAAGCTTTTCCTGTGTGCATGGTGGTGAAGCAGTGCTCGATGAAGGCGCCCATATCCGCCAGCTGTTTCTGTTCATCAGCGGTCAGATTTTGCGAGGGGAATTCCGCGTGCGTGACCAGCACTCGTTTCGTTCCCATTTCGCGCGCCGTTTTCACCAGCTCAAAAATTTCCACGCGCCCCAGATGTCCCGTGGCCAGAATCATGTTGTGATTGGCGATGATCTCGATGCAGCGGCGCGTGACTTCCGAAGTTTTGCCATTCGCATCGAGCACGGTGAGCGGCGGAGGAGCGATTCCTGTTGCCGCGAGTTCGCGTTGAATTTTCGCCCAGAAAGGCAACTTCACGTTGGGCCCGTCCAGGCGCCCGGCGGTTTCATTGTTTGCATCCACGGTCGGGAACCACACAATTTTGCAGCCGGAACGCCCGGCAAGTTCCAGCGCCACTGGATTCAGGCCTCCCACCGAATGATTCAGCGTGATGGCCCCGTAAGCGGCAATTCCCGGCACAGCTTTGGTTACGACCTTGGCGCGCTCTGCCGTCGGAAAATAATGCGACTTGAGCACAAAACCTTTCAGCCCGCGCCCCAGGAATTCCTTTGCCAGGTCCAGGTCGTCGATGCGCCGCTCGATCACGTCCGGCGCGACGTGCACTTGCAAGTCATAGGCGCCTTGCAGACACTTCCACGCGGCGTCCGAAACCGGTGTGACTTTTGCTCCAGCCGCGCCTTCAGCGGCGCTTGGCGATGTTGCCGTCATGTCGTGTTTTCCTCTCCAATTTGAAATTTGATGCTGTCGGCTCGCTGGGCAAATAAAGTGCCCGCAGAATATACTCCATCGCCGGGAACTTTCACTAGGGGGCGGCTTGCGTAGCGCGGGCTTCAGCCTGCGGGTTTTGGTCCTTGCAAGGATTAAAACCCGCAGGCTGAAGCCCGCGCTACTCAACCCTCAGTGGCAGCTTGCATCGTCGGCAAAAGATCCGCTGACGAGCATGGAATTCAAGAATCGGGTGCAGTTGGAAATCTTTGCGAGGACTGTATCATTCTGCATGGCGTCGGGACGGATCGTGTTGGTGGCATTCATGGACTGGCGCGTTGTAACGACACTGTCGGCCCATCGTGACAGATTTGAAAATTCGTTCTGCAGGAGTTGCATGGCGTCCTGGTCGGAGGCGGTTGAGACGGCCACTCCTACTTGCATGAGGTTTGACTCGACGCGATCGTGATAGTCCTGCGGCCAGCTTCCAACGACCGGGACGCCGTACGTGAGAATCGTTCCCACGGCCCCTCTCCACTCACGCATCTCTGCCAGTTCCGCGATCGCCAGGCTGGCAAAATTTCTGGACAAGCCCGGCGGCGGTGCCGATGGAGGTGGCACGACTTCGGCCCTGGGAGCCGCTGTTGTTCCCGCTGCCGGGAAAGTGAGCACGACACGATTGGGCTCAAGGGTGACGGAGCCGCTGGTGAACTGAGCCACGGTTTCGACATCCACATACGCGTGGCCGCCCATCTGCACCACCGTGCCAGCGGACTTTCCGTTCACAATCAGGGCGCGATCCGGAGTGCTTTGCGCCAGCAGGATGCCCGCGAACAATAAAACAGATCCGAATAAGATTAGGTATGAAATTCCTTTGCGAATTTTCATGATGTCCCCGCTTCCGTCCAAATCTGGCTACAGCTGGGTACTACTTAATAGATTACTGCGAACGCGGTCTGGTTGCTAACAGGAGTTATGCGGCGCGCGGGGGGACGTGCTGGAGACAGATTTCTACATACGTCGATTGCGAAAATCTTTAACACGGAGCGGCGGAGCCGCAACCAAAGGCACTTTTATGGCTAAACTGCGAATTGCCTTTGTTCCCTCCGTCAGTCCCGTTAGGGACGGCACATCGTAGCCCACCACGTAAGTGGTGGGACCGCAGCACCCTGCGAATAAGAGCCCCGGAGGGGCGACACAAGCTTCAAACGTGTGCCGCCCCTCCGGGGCTTGGGCTTGCTGGGACCATGTCGTTCCCACCACTTACGTGGTGGGCTACGATGTGCCGTCCCTCCGGGACTTCGAGCGAGACCACACCGAGACAGGAGCGATGCTAAATTCGCCGCGTCACGCAAAGAATCCGTGACTGATCTTCACGGAATTTTCAGAGGCGTTCTTTCTTGGTCTTTCTCCGCTTTTCTCTGCTTTTACTCTGTGTTCTCTGTGTTAATTCTTTGCCTTTGTTTTACTTGATCGCCAGCGGATTCACGGGCGAAGCGACTGCGCCGGTCACTGGCAATGCCGGAGCAACGAAAAGAAATTCGTAGCGCTTGTCGTCGGCGCATTCTTTTGCGAGTTCGCTGAGATCGAAAATTTCGCCAACGGTGAGGCCCATGATGGGGATGGAAATCCAGTGCCAGGGCTGGTTGGCCTCGTCCGTTTCGTTGGGGCGCACTTCTGCGCCCCAGGTGTCGGTGGCAATGGCCGCAACTTGCTTTGTTTGCAGCCAGTCCAGCGTGTCAAACGCAAGGCCCGGAGCGTCGCCGCCCGAATAGCCGTCCCAGGTTTTCGCGGAGAGCATGGCTTCCATCTGCCCCGTGCGCACCAGCAAATAATCGCCGCGCCGCACTTCGACGCCAAAATGTTTTTCCGCTTTGTCCAGCATTTCGCTGGTGATCGCGAATGCGTCCGGCAAATACTGCATTCCCAACATGCGTGGAATATCCAGCAGCACGCCGCGCCCCACCATGCGATCCTTGGTTTTTTCGATGCCGCATTTCTGCGCGCCCGCCGAAGTGACCGTGCGGCAGTCGTATCCATTCCACATGTGATTGCCGTAAAAAATATGGCCCAGGCCGTCCCACTGCGTGCCGCATTGCGTGGGCATCATGATCACATCGTCCGAGCCGCGAATTTTGCGGCTGTCGAGCACGCCCGAATATGCGTCCGTGCCGGTGCGCAGCATCAGGTGAATGGGATTAAAGCGCCCCATGGCCGGATATTTCGCTTTTGCCGCCCTGCGGACCGAATTGGTCGTACGGCAGCGCCAGCGAAATCACTTTTCCTTTTTGCACCAGGCGCGTCGCCGCGACAATATCTTCCGGCCGCGTGTAATTGAGCGTGCCAATTTCGATCGTCCGCGTCCCCATTTTCCCCAATTTTTCAGCCGCTCCGCCGCCGCATGTATGTCGGCCATGGTCAGCTTGCGCGTAGATGCCCCTGATTCCGCCATCTTTCCTCCAAAGTCGTTGTTCGTTGCTACAGGGTTATTCAAACCGATTCTTGCAGCCGGGTATTGTACTGGAATCGCTCACATTGTGTTTTCCGTTTTTATGCGATGGGATGGATTCAGAATTGTGTGGCGCTGGCTTCATAGGCCGCGGGAGAACTCGATTCGCGAATGGTTCTAGTAGCACAGGCACTCTTGCCTGTGCGGTTTTTGCGATGTATGGAGCGATGGATGCGTGAAAATTGAGAAAACCGCACAGGCAAGAGTGCCTGTGCTACTTTTCGGGCAGCGCGAATACGTACAACGCGTCGCCGCTGTTTGGGTAGCGGACGTCCGGCAGAATTGTGCGTGGGACGTTGCGCGGGCTGCCGCCGCCCAGGCCAGTGGTTACGGCTACGTATTGTTTGCCGGCGATGCTGAAGGTTACTGGAAAACCTTGCACGGAGGTGCCGAGGCGCGTTTGCCACAGCGTCTTGCCGGTGTTGACGTCGATGGCGCGGAAGACGCGGTTGATGTCGCCGACGAAGGCCACGCCGCCGGCGGTGGACAGCACGGCGGTGAGGAACGACGGGCGCTGCTGCACGTTCCAGATTTCCTTCATGGTTTTTACGTCGAATGCGGCCAGGCGGCCGACGTTGCCGTCCGTGCCGGGCATTTCGTAAAACAGGCGGTCGCCCTGCGTGCCGCCCGAGCCGTCGGTGAACTCCACTTTGCGGCCGGACATTTCCATGCAGCTTTGGCTGAGCGGAATGATCAGATGCTCGGTTGCGGGATCGTAGCTCATGGCCTGCCAGTTGTGCCCGCCCTCGGTGCTGGGGCAGACCGGAGTCCACTTGCCGATTTCCTGTTCGAGAATGTCGGGCGGTAGGTGAGCTTCCCGGTTTTCTGATTCGACGTTGAAAATATTTTGAAATAAAGTTTCCTTGGCGCCGATAAATTCGCCGGTCTTGCGATCGAGCTTCCAGAGAATTCCGGCCTTGCCAATGGTGAACAAAGTTTTGCGGTCGCCGATATCGACCAGCACGCGCTCGTACACTTCGTCCATGTCCAGCGTTTCGCCCTGCACGTGCTGGAAATACCAGGCCAGTTTTCCGGTCGTCGGGCCGCAGCGCGAGCGTGGAGCTGGAATACAGCGCCGTCGCCCTTTGTGCCGCGGCTCACCTGCATCCAGGGCTTGGCCTGCGCCACGCCCCAGTACGTCAGATTCAGCTCGGGATCGTAGCTGCCGGTGATCCAGGTTTCCGCGCCGACGCGCAGCATGTTCGGCAGATCGCCCCAGGTGTCGCCGCCGGGCTCGCCCGAGCGCGCGAGGGTGTTGAAGCGCCACAGCAATTTTCCGTTGGCGGGATCGAACGCGCTGATGAAGCAGCCCTGTTCTTTCTCATTCGATTTGTAGCGGTCGCAGCCATTCTCGCCTTGTACTACCTTGCCGTGAATGATGATCGGGCCGCTGGAACTTCCGTATCCCTTGGCGCTGTCTCCCACGATCGACGTCCCACACAGTTTTGCCGGTGCGCGCATCGAGCGCGAACACATGCGCGTCCGTGGTGGCCACAAAAACTTTGTCCTGATAGATGGCCATGTTGCGCATGGCGCCCGTGCCGCCGGAGGGCATGCGCGCGGGGCGCAGGTGATTTTCCCAGATCAGATCGCCGGTGCGACCGTCGAGGGCCTGCACGATGTTGTCGGTGTTGACCAGATAAATGATTCCGTTGTGGACCAGCGGCGTGGGCTCGTTGGCCGCGGCGCTGTCGTTCATGTTCCACGACCAGACCAGCCGCAGGTCCTTGACGTTGTCCTTGTTGATTTGCGCGAGCGCGCTGTGATTCCATCCCTGGTAGTTGCCGCGCACGATGAGCCAGTCGCTGGGATCGGGCTTCAGAAGCATTTCATCGGTTACCGGCGCGTAATTTTTCACTTCGCCCGTGACGGTCAAGCCCAGAGCGACGGCCGCATTGCGCGGCGCGGCGGGAGCGCCCCCTTCTGTGGCAGCTTGCTGCGCGGTTGCGGGAAGCGGCGCGGCGCCCGTGGTGACTGCTCCAATTGGAACGATGGTGTCCGGCTTCAGCGCTTGCGTGCCGGGCGTGGCGCCATTGGACAGCAATATGAAGGCCACCAGATTGGCGACGTCTTCGTCGTTGAGCGAGCCGGGATCAGTGATTGGCATGGAAGTCTTGATGCGCGTGAAAAGGTCGCTGGTGGGGCGATTGCGCCAGGTGTTCATGAAATTGGCGCCGGCCAGTGGAGGCGCTTCGAAGGTGCCCTTCATGTCCGGCTGGTGGCAGCTCGCGCAAGTAGAGACGTAAAAGGCTGCGCCCCGCGCTGGCCTGCTCCGCGGTGAATGGGCCAGTGCGCGCGGGCTGCTGCGCTGCAGAAAATTTGGTTCCTAGCGAAGCCAATGCGAGGATTGTCGCCGCACAAGCTGCGAGCCGATTTTGATTTGGTTTGATTTTGATCATGATAATTGTCTCTGCAAAATTTCTGGTTCAGATTGTGTAGCGCCCACCTTCAGGTGGGCATTTTCGGCGCCGGCACATGCCCGCCTGAAAGCGGGCGCTACAAAAAAGAAACAAAACATTACTTCAATAGCCAGCCCCACAAATTTCCATCGGGCGCGCCCTGGGATTGAATCTGCACGTACAAGCGACCGCCGCGCAGGTCGGCAATTTGTTCCGGCGAGAGGTCAAGCGTGCCGCTGACCGCGCCCTTTTCCGCCTTGGTCACCGTTAAATTTAAATCCGCGATGGCTGGGCCGCGAATGCCTTTTGGGCCGCGATGAATTTGCGCGCTGGTGGCGGGTGAGCGCAATCCTTCAAACGATCCCTGAACGGTGAGCTGCTTGCCCTTCAAAGTGGCGGTGAGCGAGCCGCTTCCCGCGATGGTGGACATCATGGAGATATTAATGGGCACTGGCGAAAGGCGCGCCTTGAATATTTCCGCGCCCTGATCGTTTTGAGCGGCGAGCACAGACGCTAATGAAAATAGCGCAACCATCAGGATGGTAAGGATTGCCGCCCGTCGCCCCTGCCGCATTGTCATTGCTGATTCACCCAGGAAGGATAATGCATCCGAAATCAAGAATTTCAAATCTGAAATTTGAAATTTCAGTGGACGCCATCTCATAAAAGGTCGAATGGCCATGTCGATGGGCTGTTGGGGGCTAGAACCCTTGATTTTCAGGGCACCGAGCATCACGGCTGAACAAGCTGCGGAAAAAGTATTTTGTGTCATCCCGAGTGAAGCGAGGGATCTGCTTTTCTTCTCGGCTTGCAAGAAACAGCAG
Organism: uncultured Acidobacteriota bacterium; assembly: GCA_963825365.1. GTDB lineage: Bacteria > Acidobacteriota > Terriglobia > Acidiferrales > UBA7541 > Palsa-360. The sequence continues at coordinate 891,783 of CAWGSV010000005.1, forward strand.
ATTCCTCGGGCAAACCCCGCCCTTCGGAATGACATAGTGGGAGTTTTACCGCAGCCTGTGAAGCCGTGACCTAAAAGATTATTTGTGAGATGGCTTCATTTGAAATTTCAGATTGTTAAATTGCAAAAGCAAAATCGCGGACCTCAAATAAAAACCGCGGCGGAAGGGCTCGGAGAATTGCAAGCCATCCGAATCCATTCGCCGCGGCGATTTAGTTCATTACCCGTTAATTCGCCAATGGATTTGGGCGAATTTGAATGTGATTGACCGAGCCTAAACGAGTCTCCGTGAATTTGGGCAGGTACGAACTGTAGGTCGCCCAGATTCCGCGGCCCTTCCAGCCGGCCTTGGCATCGTCGATTCGGCCATCGAGGCCGCGCGTGTAGAACGGCATCGGATAGGCCATGCGGAACACGGAGAACGTTTCCTTTTTCGGATCGAAGATGAGCATGGAATCCGAAGTGGTTCCGGTAACGATCACCGTGTCCTTGCCCAGTCCAGACGTAGTCGAATTGATCGACCCACAGGAAATAGGGATATTCGGTGCTGCCGGTTTCCATGCCAGTGCCCGTAAATTTCGGCCCCGGCAAATCCCAGTACTTGAATTTCCCGGTCTTGGGATCGAGGTGGCCCAGGTGCCCGCTGCCGGCAGAGAACCACACGGTGCCGTCCGTGCTGAAATCAATGCCGTGCGAGAGGCGTCCCGGGAGAGGCAGCAGGAAATCCTTGTACTTTCCCGTCTTGGGATCGAGCATGAACAGCTTGTTTTGCGGTCCATTCACTTCGGGAACGGAGAGCCACACGGTGCCGTCGATGGGGCTCACGGCTGTCGCGTAGCCATTGGTCGGAACGACTTTCTTGGTGTCCATGTCGACGCGCATCCAGGCATGTTCCGCGGCTGCTTCGGTTGCCTTCCGGATTGTTCGGGTCGATTTTGGTGGTGTCCAGTTCGCCCAGCACATCTCCATCGGTCCAGATGCGCCCCTGCCAGTCGAATTGCAGGTGATGCGTGTTGTAGGAAGTGTCGACGCCCACAAACTTATTCGTTTTCGGTGTCGTAGTAGCCGAGCTGCATTCCGTGATTGCGCGCCAGCAGCGCCTTGGCGGCAATGTCATGCGCGGCGGGATCATGCGGTGTCCATGGCGATGGTGCTCGCCGACCACTTCGGATTATTTTCCACGCCCGGCGGACGAACCGGCTCGCGTCATCCAAACGCGGCCCTGTTCATCGAGCATGGGGTTGTGCGGGCTGGCCATCCAGGCTTCGTCGGTTTCGCGATCGTGGTAGTAGTCCACCTTGTCGCTGAAGCCTTTGCCGTTTCGCGGCTGCACGTGAAGCTCTTCGACCGTGTTCTTCACCGGGTCCAGAACCCACAACACTGCCGCCACCGGTGCGATCCGCGCCGTAAACTTTTCCGTTCGCGTACAGCGTGGGATTGCGCTTGTCGGTGGACGTCACGTCATGGAAGAAAGGATTCGGGTGTTCCCCAATCCCACTGTGACACGACAAAGTTGCGCTCCATGCCGGTGGGACGCGGCGGAGCCGGCGGCACTTCGCCGGCCTTGATGCGCGTGGCCCAATCGACCAGAGTCTTTTCAATCAGATCTCTGCCAAGCCGGTCGGCAGCCTGATTCATGCCTTGATTGCGGTGAAAAATTTCATCCCAATCGTCAGGCTTCGGTGTAGCGGCGCGTGGCCACCATTCCAAGTTGATGACACTGGTTGCATCCGCCGCGCAGTGCGGCGAGCCACTGCTCCTGGGAGACATAGCCCTTGGGGAGCTGTTCCAGCGAGGGAGGATGAATCATCGATGTCCAATAGCTGGCGGGATAAATCTTTGCCGCTTCTTGCGGAGTCCGCTGCGTTGGCAACCTTAAGCTTCACCTTGCCGCCGCGCGCCGCCTTCACGGGCTCCGAATCCTTCAGGCCGTAGCCGCGAACCCACAGCTCGTAGGCTCCATCCGGCAAATCGGGTACCAGAAAGCGTCCTTGATCGTCGGTGACCACAATCTTGCGGTACGGTACCGTCAGCTTCGTTTCCGCGATCACCCATACGCCCGCTTCCGGCTTTGCGCCGTCGCTGTTGAGCACAACGCCGCCGATGCTGGTCTTATCGACTGTTACCCCGGCAGCGCCCTGCGGGCCGCCCGCAGCGGGCCGCGAAATGAAACAAATAAGCGCAAGCAAGCCGCACATCATCGAGCGTGTAATTCCTCGCATGTTCTTCCTCCTGTTGCCGTCCATATTAAAACTTCGGCGGAAGAACCCGGCCCTGTTATGCCGGGCCGAATCCTTCCGCCGAAGTAAATCACTTCATTAACTGTTAATTCTAATTCGCCAATGGATTGGGGCGAATTTGAATATGGTTAACCGAGCCGGAATGGGTTTCCGTGAATTTGGGCATGTACGAGCTGTACGTCGCCCACATTCCGCGGCCCTTCCAACCCGCGTTGGGATCGTCAATTCGAGCATCCACACCACGAGAATAAAACGGCAGCGGGTAAGGAACGCGGAACACCTGGAATTTTTCCGTTTTCGGATCAAATATGAACATTGCGTCCGAAGCGGTTCCAGTGACGATGACGGTGTCCTTGCCGAGACCCGACGCGTTGAATTGATCTACCCAAAGGAAGTAAGGGAAATCGGTAGTTCCGGTTTCACTGCCGGTGCCCTTAAATTTTACTCCGGGGTTTTCCCACATTTTCCATTGGCCGGTCTTGACGTCCAGGCGGCCGATATGACCGCTGCCGAGCGAAACCCAAACGTTCCCGTCCGTGCTGAAGTCAATGCCATGCGGGAAACGTCCCGGAGCAGGCAGCGGGTAATCTGTGAATTTGCCCGTCTTCGGATCGACCATGTAAATCTTGTTGGCCGGGGCAAGGGCTTGCGGAGATGTTTCCCAAACGGTGCCATCGATAGGACTGATAGCCACGCCGTAGCCGGTTCCTGGAACCATTTTCTTGGTGTCCATATCGATGCGCATCCAGGTCTTCTGAGCAGCTTGCTCAGTTCCCTGAATATTGTTGAAATCCAGCTTTTTGGTGTCCATTTCACCCATCGCGGAACCGCCACCGTCAGTCCAGATACGGTCTTGCCAATCGAACTGGAGGTGATGGGTGTTGTAGGCGGTGTCGACGGTAACAAATTTCTTGGTTTTCGTGTCGTAGTAACCGAGCTCCATATTGTTACCGTTTTTGGACATAAGATTGAACGCGATATCCTTCGCAGCCGGATCGTTGTTATCCGCTGCGTCCAGGGCGATCGTATCCTTGGCCCAAGCTGGATAGAATTTCGCGCCGCCGGCCCGAATCTGCTCGGTCATCCAGACTCTGCCGTTCTGATCCATCATGGGATTGTGCGGACTGTCCATCCATTCCTTGTCTTCGCCCGTGTAGGCTTGCTCTTCTTCCGCGCCGTGGTAGTAGTCCTTTGTCAGGGAGTACCCATGGCCCTTGTCTCGTGGGTCGAGCAGGAGCCCTTCGACAGTGTTCTTCACCGGGTCCAAAGTCCACAACATTCCTCCGCCGGTTCGATCCCCGCCGTAGACTTTCCCATACGGGTACAAGGACGGATTGCGCTTGTCAGTTGAGACTAGATCGTGAATGAACGAAATTGAATTTCCCCAATCCCACTGGGAGATAACGACATTGCGCTCGATGCCGGTGGGCCGGGGAGGAGCTGGAGGAACTTCTCCCGCCGCGATGCGAGCACCCCAATCGGCGAGGACCTTCTCTACGGTAGTTTTGCCGAGAAAATTGAGTTCTTGATGCATGGCCTTAGCGCGAGAGAAGACAGCGTCCCACTGCTCAACCGTGGTATAGCGGCGCGTGGCGACCATGCCGAGTTCATGGCAGTGATTGCAGCCGTTCCTCTGGTCACCAAGCCATTCCTCCGTGGTCTTGTACCTGGCGGGGAGATCGCTGCCCGTAGGAGGCTGAATCAGCGACGTCCAATAGCTGGCAGGGTAGATCTTCGCAGCTTCTTGCGGAGTTGCGGCGTTGGCAACCTTAAGTGTTACTTTGCCGCCGCGCTCTCCCTTGACAGGCTCGGAATCCTTCAGCCCGTAGCCGCGAACCCATAGAGTGTAAGCTCCTTCCGGCAGGTCAGGAACCAGGAATCGCCCTTGATCGTCCGTGACTACAATCTTGCGAAACGGCACCGACAATTTCGTCTCGGCGATTACCCAGACACCAGCCTCGGGCTTTCCGCCTGTGCTGTTCAGCACGACGCCGCCAATGCTGGTCTTATCAACTGTTACTCCCGCAGCGCTTTGCGGGGCGCCTGTGGCGGGTCGCGAAATCAAGCAAATCGCCGCCAGCAGGGTCCACATCATCGCGCGTGTGATTCCTCGCATGTTCATCCTCCTGTTGCAGTCCGTGTGAAATCCGTGTTTTTGGGTCAGCCCGATATAGCTGTACCGGGCTTTATATAACGAAATAGACGAAAGCGCCAATTATTTCGTTTCAAGGATTATTGGAAAAGGTAGCTGGGGTGAGTGGCGCGGGTTTTGGTAGCGCGGGCTTCAGCCTGCGGGTTTTACCCCTTGCGAGGACTAACCCCCGCAGGCTGAAGCCCGCGCTACTCAATGCCCTACGTGCTGGTGCGGCTGGCTTTGCTCGACTTCGTAGCGGATCACGGCCAGCGTTCGATACACGGCGTGCACAAATTTCCCGTACGGCGCGGACAAGAACAGCGCCGCGATGCTCGCCAGGTGCAGCACCAGAATGCTGCCCATGGCCGATGTTTCGCGCAGGATGAGCGTCAACATGCCGGTGAGCGCCGTGAGGCCGAGCGTGACGAGGAAAACGTAGTCCATGCCGGATGCGGCTGCGTCCGCGGGCTCGGCATCGCTTCGCAATTTGAAATAAATCAGGCCACACGTTCCGAGTAGCAGCGCCACGCCGCCGATAGCGCCGAAAATTACAGGCGCGCTGGTGAGCGCGTACGGCGGAAGGATACGCAATAGATCCTGATAGACGAACGCCAGCGTGGTGGAAATAAAATCGCTGGTGAGCCCCCAAAATGTGAGCGCGTGGTAGAAGCGGCGAACCGAAGAAGGCCGCTCGTCGGGATAAAAGCATCCCGGGCCGCCCCCCTTCAAATAGAGTAGGCCGAGCACGGCTCCCATGGCCGCGGCTAACGATTTGAAACTTCCCTTTTCGTTCAGCGCGGTGCTGGTTTCGCGCCAGAAGCGCGAGCCTCCGTTGATCCACACGGCGATCCCGTAAATAAATAAGATGAGCGCGCCCGCAACCATGGCTGCATACGGGACAACTTCGTAGAATGCGCCGGGACCCTGGTGAACGCTGAACAATTTTTCCGATGGAATGAAAATCAGCGCGAGCAACGCGACTAGCGCAGCGACGCCCGTGGCCAGGGAAACGGTGATGCTGCGATTTTTAAATGCGCGGCCCAGAAAATCGGGCCAGCACCAGCGGCGGTAAGTTTCCATGCGCGCCTGCGACAGAATCTGCGGAATGTTGATGGCGAATTCGTGCGGCGGCGTGAACATGCAGGCGTAGTAGCAGGCGCGGCAATCGTGGCACAGATTGGAAAGATAGAAAACGTCGCCCTGCTTGAAATCGCGGCGCGTTTCGATGGCGCGAAAAACGGGGCAGTATCCCTCGCAGTAGCGGCAGGCGTTGCAGATGATCAGCTGGCGGTTTGCTTCCTCAAAAATATCAAGACCGGGCACTGGCCGCCGCCTCTCTGCCCGCCAGCCTGCCGAACACCGAGCCGATGGTCAGTCCGAAACCGCCCAGATAACCCTTGGTGAGAATGTTTCCGGACATGATTTCTCCCGCGGCGAAAATATTCTGGAACGGCTTTCCGTTTTGTTCGACGACGCGCGCGCGGTCATCCACCTCCACGCCCATATAGGTGAAGGTGATTCCCGGGCGCAGCGGCAGCGCATAGAACGGCGGCTTGTCGATAGGCATAGCCCAGTTGCTTTTTGGCGGAGTGAGGCCGTTGTGCAATTGCCATCCAGCTTGTCCATGCGCAGGTCGGTGTTGCCTGCCACCGCGTGATTGAATTTTGTGACCGTTTCCACAAACGTGCGCGGATCGAGTCCCAGTTGCGGCGCAAGCGCTTCCAGCGTGTCGGCTTCATACGGTTTGAACATGGGCGGAAGAAATCGGTCAATCGCTTTTGCATCCACCACGCCGTAGGCAATTTGCCCTGGCTGCCCGGCGATCAGCGTTCCCCAAATGGCGTAACGCTTGGGCCAGATGTCTTCGCCTTCATCGTAGAAGCGCTGCGCGTCGCGATTCACCACGATGCCGAAGGGGACAACGTCGAGGCGCGTGACGATGCCGCCATCAAATTTCGGCGCGCGCGCATCCACTGCAATGGCATGAAAACCTTTTGGGTCGCCGATGGACTTTGCGCCATGCTTCATCAGCGCGGCCAGCATGGTGCCATCGTTATACGGCGTGCCGCGAATAATAAAATTTTCGGCCGCGTCGCCCCAATGCTTTTTTAACCATTCGATGTTCGCTTCATAGCCGCCTGCTGCGATCACCACGGCGCGCGCGCGGACGAGCTCTCCGCCGTTTTCGTTTTTCAGGCGCACCGCTTCAAACGTTCCGTTTTCAATGATTAGATCTTCCACCAGCGCGTTGTAACGCACCGCAATTCCCATGCGCTTGGCGGTCAGATAATAGGTGTTCAGCAGCGCCTTGCCGCCGCCCAGAAACCAGCGATTGGTGCGGCCCAAGTGCAGCGTGCCCGCCAGCGGCTGCTGCCAGTGCACTCCGTGCTTGCTCATCCACGCGGGCAGCGTGCTCGAATCGCGGATGGCCATCTTGGCGAGATCGAGATTTTGCGGGCCGCCCGTCACGCCGATCAAATCCTTTAAGTGTTCTTCTTCCGAGTACGGCCCGGAAAAAAAATTGTCAGCCTCGCCGTGCGAGCAGCGAATGTTGCGCGTGTGCCGCGTGTTTCCCCCGCGCATATGCTCGGTGGAGCGCTCCAGGAGCAGCACGCTGCGCCCCGCCGCCGCGCGCCTCGAGCGCCGCGCACAGCGCCGCGTTTCCGCCCCCCACCACGATGACGTCGTAGGTCTCCGACATGCCTCTCCCAAAAAATAATTCCCGATAATTGATTTTCTTTTGCGCACGATCAGGATGCGATCAGAAAGTATACCCCAGCCGAGCACGCGCAGTTCTAATACGCGACGGGAAACGCGGCCTATTTTGTCATTCTGAGCGAAGAATCTCTCTTCGGTTTCGGCAATTGAAAAGAAGGAGAGATTCTTCGCTCCGCTCAGAATGACAAAATGGTGGATTTTTCCGAAGATCGTTTTGGCAGTGACAACTTTCGGATTATGATCTGACGATGAGCACTCATTCAACCAAGAGGGAAAGTGAAGTGCGTGCCGGCAAGGAACAAATAAACAAATCCCTGGTCCAGCGAGTGTTTCAAGAAGTGTTCGCGTCCGACGCGTTCGATGAAAGCGTGATCGCCCGCTACTTCAGTCCACTCTACGTGCAGAAGACCGACGGACGCACGCTAGATTTTCCGGGGTTCGTCGCTCACGTCCGCGAACTCAAGCGCACGGTCAAAAACGTCAAGATCACATTCGAGCATCTCATCGCGGAGGGCGCGAACGTAGTCAGCATCCACCGCGCCGAAGCCGAAAAAATCGCCGGCGGCAGAATTTCCATCCGCGTATTCGCCCTGTTCGTGATTGAAGAACGCAAGATCGTCCTCTGCGATGAAATAACCCACCTCGAACAGGGCGTCGCTGAGGATCGCGACTTGGCTTCCCGCCGACAGTAAGCCACGGAAAAAGCTGCCCGCTCAAAAGACGAGCGGCCTCTACAAAACCGCCAGCAACAGCGGTTTCGTAGAGGTGTCTCCGCCCCGTAATGTTCGGGACGGAGAGGGCATGTCCCACGCTGAAGCCCCGCCCCAAACCGAGCGTTGTCAAAATCCTGTCACACTTGCCAATGCGTACATCTATGTGTACACTTGGATGGAGGTAAAAGGCCATGACTACCATCAAAGTCGGCGTGCGCGAATTCCGCGAACGCATTGCCAGTTTCCTGGAATCGGACACCCCGGTGGCCGTCACCAGGCGCGGCGAAACTCTCGGCGTCTATGTCCCCACACGCCGAAAGCGCCCGAAGACAGCCGACATTTCCGAATTGAAAGCAGCAGCGGACCATCTCGCGAAAGCCCTTGCGGATGTTGACGAAGAAGAATTAGTGGCCGAATTCAAGCAGTTGCGCCGGCGCGGCAAGGGCGGAGCCCGATGAAATGATCGTTCTCGATGCGAACATCCTCATCCGCGCTGTTCTGGGCCGCCGTGTTAGGCAACTCTTGGACACATATGCAGCGCAGGGTGTTCGTTTCTTCGCGCCTGAAGTAGTCTTCGACGATGCCGAGAAGTATTTGCCTTTGCTCTTGAAAAAACGCGGCATATCTCATGTTGACGTTGAAGCATCGGTCGAATACCTACGAAATGTAATTGAGCCGGTCACGCCTGAACTGTATGCCGTCTTTGAAAATGACGCCCGGCAGCGATTGCGTGGCCGAGACGAAAGCGATTGGCCGATACTCGCCACTGCACTCGCGCTGGCATGCCCAGTGTGGACCGAGGACACTGATTTCTTCGGTACCGGCGTCGCGGTGTGGACCACAAATCGAATCGAGATTTTTCTCGAGGGACAAACCAAGTCAGTAGAATCTGAGGATGAATGATATCGGATTGCTGGGGCGGAAGAACCTGTCATCATTCGAGCATGTTAGAATCGAACTAGGGATCCGGCGTGGAGAAATCCAATTCTATTTTTGAGAGCCCGAGCACTAAGCAACAGCGCAAGCTGCGGCAAAAGATTCTGGAAAAGTATGGAGCCGTCTGCGTCCAGTGTGGCTTCTCCGATACGAGAGCGCTTCACATAGATCATGTTCATAGCGATGGCAATTCTGACCTACGTCGGGGATACGGCGGCGGAATGAGTTACTACTATCGCGTGCTGAAAGATGATACGGGTCGGTACCAAATCCTCTGCGCGAATTGTAATGCCATTAAGCGCCATACCGATAAGGAAGCTCGTGGGATGCTCCAACACAAGGGGCCTGCGCGCCGACCAGCAGCTTGGATGTCCTCTGATGGATGAGCAACTTGGGCTTAATGAATTGAAGGAACGCACGGCTGCGCTCGGCTATACAAAAATTCATCGACAAGTACCGGGTGCTCCGATCGTCCAGTTGGCGACCTGGAATGGATTCTCGACCGAGGCCGGATGTGCCTTCAGCCACGTTAGTGTTTGGTATGCACTCGATGGAGACAAGATGACTGTTTACAAGGCTGGGAGACCGGAAGAATATTACACCTTGTCCTAAAATTGCTCCCACAACCGGAAACGATTTATGCTTTGGAACCTAAACCGGTCCCCTACCCCTCCCATGGAGTTGGCGCGAGGGCTTCGATGTCGCTCATCACTTCGACTACTGCGGGGCGGCCGCTGGAGACGGCTTGGTCCAGGGCGGAGCGCAGCTCGGCGGGCTTTGTAACGCGGATACCTAGCGCGCCCATGGATTCGGCGATATTGGAAAAATTGACTTCGGAGAAGTGCCACATTTCGCCCTGCTTTTTGGAGGGCTTTCCGCCGTAGGCTTGTTTGAAGATTAAGGTTTCCTGGTTCAGGGCGTTGTTGTTGTTGACCACCGTTACGGTGGGGATGTTGCAGCGCACCGCGGTTTCCAGTTCCTGCAGGTGATACCAGAAGCCGCCGTCGCCCGTGAAGCAGACTACCGGCTTTTTGGGCATGGCCACTTTCGCGCCAAGCGATGCGGGGAATGCCCAGCCTAGGGATCCCGCGGCGCGCAGGAAATCCCAGGGCTTGCTGACCCACAGCTGTTGCGCGGACCACATTCCGGCGTGGCCTGTGTCGGACAACACGATGGTGTCGCGCGGCAGCCAGTCTCCCAGTTCCCTCAGGATGCGCTCGGGGCGCATGGGCACGGCGTCGGAAGCGCGCAGCGGTTTTACTTCGGCGCGCCATTCGTTTACTGCGGCAGTGATTTGCTCGATCCATTTCACATTGCGCGCGGCCTTGCCGGGAGCGCCCACGGCCTCGTTCAGCGCCTTCATGGCAACTTTGGCGTCGCCGAGGATGGAAACTGCATTCGGATAATTCCTGCCCAGGTCGGAGGCTTCGATCCCAATTTGAATAACCGCGGTGCCCGCCGGCGGCATTTTCCAGAAGTGCGTGACCATTCCGGCTGTCTGGCTGCCAACGTAGAGAACCAGATCGGCGCGCGACATGATTTTATTGGTGCAGGAGCGCGAGTAGGTGCCTGGCACGCCGATGTACAGCGGATTGTTTTCCGGGACGAGGGATTTGCCGTTCAGGGAAGTGGCCACGGGAATGCAAAGCGTTTTGGCCAGCTTCAAAACTTCAGGGTCCGCGCCGGACAAGCGCGCGCCGCCGCCCAGGACAATCACCGGGCGCTGCGCCTTTTTCAATAGGCGCGCGGCTTCCTTCACACTGGCCGCTTCCGGTGCGGGCCGGTATGCCGGAACCTGAGCGAAGCGTTCTTCCACTATCAGTTTCAGATCGGCTTCGTCGTGCTCGATGTCGCCCTCTTTTCCCGCGAAGAGAACATTTACGGGAGCGGGCGTGCCGGAGGTAGCTTCGCGAAAGGCCTGGCGCAGCAAATCAGGAATGCGGCCCACGCTGTCCGCCTGAAAATTGGCCTTGGTCACTTGCGAAAAAATCGGGAAATCATCCATTTCCTGATAATTGATTTTGTGTTTCTGGTGGCCCCATCGGCCGCCCGTCAAGGCAATCACCGGGCTGTGGCCCATGTAGGCATCGCGCAGGCCCGCTGCGAGATTTGCGGCGCCCACGGCCTGTGCCGCGCAGATTCCGGGACGCCCGGAAGCGCGCGCGTAGCCGTCGGCCATGTAGGCGGCCGCTTTTTCGCCATGCGTCAGGACGCGCTTGATGGGCATGTTGTCCATTTCAGCCAGAGCGCGGCTGAGCATGGTGGGAACGAAAAAGAATGCGGTCACGCCCTGCGCGTTCAAGAATTCCGCGATGAATCGGCCACCGGTGATTTTTGCCAAAGTGCGCTCCCTATGGAGATTTAAACGTGCGAATCGAATTCTGCGCATTGCGGGAAGCGGCGCTTATTATGTCATTCCGAGCGAAGCGAGGAATCTCTGTTCGATTCGCGCGCAAGAAAAGAAAGAGAGATTCCTCGCTTCGCTCGGAATTACAAAAATATGGGGCGCTTATTCAGCAATACGATGAAGCAATTAATGGTGCCGGCGGAGAGACTCGAACTCTCGACCTAGGGATTATGAGACCCTCGCTCTACCCCTGAGCTACACCGGCAAAAATAAAGCGCTCCATGTTACGGATGGATTCGGAGGACTGTCAAGCAGGGAAAGGGTACCTGAAACAATCGCGCTTGTGCAACTCGTCGAAAAGGGCATGAAGTCAGGGGAGACCGCTGGGCGCAGTGGGTGTGGGTGCAGGTTCGGCGATGTCATTGAGAGGACAAGGTCTTAGAGTCACGTCCTAGTAGTACTGATGTACTGTTGACCGGGGCGGCCCCAACTTCTAGATTACTCATGGACAGTGGCAGTGGTATTTGCCCCGTAACGGATCTAAGCCCTCCGGCGGGACATTGTCCTACGGGATTGACCGTATAGACAAAATGTAACATTTCTGTTCCTTTTCGGAACAGAAATACATATAATGCCCCCGGGTTAGTTTCCCGTCCGGAGGGCTTATGTATAAGTGTCTATCGGTAGTTGCTTTGGTATTGCTCGTTTTGTCGGGTGCCATGGGGCTCCGGAATGTCGCGGCGTCAACATCCGTGACTTCCTCGGCTTCAGTTCCGGCAATGTGGGCAATTGGTGGTGGCGTTCCTCCGGCTCCCGTAGTTCTGGGCATCGGCGGCGGCGTTCCCACCGGCCCCGTTTATCGGCGGAGGAGTTCCACCGGCCCCAGTAGTTTTGGGAATCGGCGGCGGAGTTCCACCAGCTCCGTTCATTGGCGGAGGCGTTC